>NZ_JAPFFT010000050.1 GCF_026241105.1 Arthrobacter rhizophilus
GTGCGGCCAGGTCCGGACCTGGCCGCACGCTTCTTCTTTCCCGTCGATGTTCACAACCGAGGAGCCTCTCACTACCCATGGTCCCCAGACTTATGCGCCCGAGCGTCTCTGCTGATCAGCGGGCATGGCCCGGGCTAAGGGAGAAGTAGGGTGTAAAGCGGGCCCTGGCCCCGGGTGGAATGTTCGAGCGGACGGTCCCTGCTGATTCCAGCCTGAGAAGGTGTCCATGGACCGTGCTTCTGGACAACCTCACGGCATGGCAGATATCGGCCACTCTACTGGCGCCATTCTTGAATAAATAGTCGAGTATCAAAGAGCGCGCTGTAGAGGAACCGGTAGGAGCCCCGGACGGGAGTGCCGCGTCCGTTGTGGCGTAGGGGATTGTAGACATGTCTGCCTCTCAATGCTTCAACGTGTACGAAACGGGATCTGCTCCGGGCACAGGATGCGCCGGATATCGTGGAACCTCCCGACATACAAGTGCTGCCTCCCGGTGAAACATGTCGCGGTTCCGCGACCGACGTCTGCGGAGCCTTTGAACCGGCGGACTCAGGCTGCTGCCCTATGCATCGGATGCCGCTGTCTGGGCTGTCAGACCACGTTTTGTTTGAGGCCCGGACACGGGGGATGTTGCCTTGGTTCACTCGTTTGATGAAGGAATCGAAGGCAGGTATCTGGTTGATGGTTGCCGCGACAGTGGCAATCGCGGCACTGGACGGGCTGCGCAAAGGTTTGTCGAGTGAGGTTTCGCTCAGCCTGATCATCGGGGTCCGCTACTTGGCGTTCATTGTCCTGATCTGTTTTTGGCGGCGGTCTTGGCGGGGGCTACCCGTGTTGCGGACCCGGCATCCGTATCTGCAGGCGATGCGATCAGTGATCATGTTCGTGGAGACTGTCACGTTCGTGGTTGCTTTGACCTACGCCACGCTGGCCGACAGCAATGCGGTTTTCGCGCTCTCGCCGGTCATCGGGGTGGTCTTCGCGCGCTTGTTCCTGGCGGAACGGGTTGAATGGATGACCTGGCTTGCGGTGGGTTTGAGCCTGGTCGGGGTCGTCCTTATTCTTCGGCCGAGCGGTGAGTCGACCGTGTTCGGGCTGGTGTTCGCTCTCGTATCCGCCGTGTTGTATGCGTCGTATGGGACCTTGACCCGGAGGGTGAGTGACACCGATACCCCTCAAACCTCGTTTGCCTACATGACCTTGATCGGTGCTTTGCTCTCCGGGGTGTTGTTTGTTGTTCAGACGCCTTCCATGACCGATGTGGCTCCCGGCGATGGAACGATGCTCGTGCTGGCAGCCGTGGCAGCAGCGGCCGGCCAAATATTGCTGATCCAGGCCTACTCACGGGCCACTGCACAATCGCTGCAGCCTTACAACTATCTTCTTTTTGTCTGGTCGGCGTTGATCAGCGCGTTTCTCTTTACCGCCCCGCCCTCCCTGGAAACACTCATCGGCGCCGCCCTGATCATCATCCCCAACATTCTCATCATGACCAGACCGAAGAAGCTGGCACATGGCTGAACACGATCATCAGCCAGGAGTGCAGCGGCACTGGGTTCCCGGCATCCACCTGCTCAATTTGCGGGGAAGTTCCTGGTTAGGCGTCATTTATCGCGTCCGTAGGCCACACAACACATATGGCCAAGAATTCTGAAGCTCTAGGGGAAGTCATGGCAGGTAGGTTTCGGGCAGCTGCGGTCGCCAGTGACCGTGAGCTCATCGCGATGGTTCGCGCCGGGAACGCGGAAGCATACGAAGGGCTCTACACGAGGCATGTATCCATCGCATCCTCTGTGGCACGGAGGAACGTCGATAACCCAAGTGACGCGGACGACGTCGTCGCGGAAGCATTCCAGGCCGTGCTTCAAAGTCTCAAATCCGGCGGTGGTCCCCGGGAGTTTTTCCGCGCATATTTGCTCTCCGCCGTCACCAGGCTCGCCCACCACACCAACAGAAAGGCACGCCGAACCACCCCGGCAGACATAGAAGCGAACTTCGACCACGATGTGGTGGAGGAGGACCCGGTCATTCGCGCGTTTGAATCGCGGACCGTCGCGCGCGCCTATCGCGCGCTGCCTGAACGGTGGCAGTCGGTGCTTTGGTATCTGGACGTGGAAGGGATGAAGCCGGCAGCGGTCGCCCCGATCATGGGGCTCTCTCCCAACGCCGTTTCCGCGCTCGGCGTACGGGCCCGTGAGGGATTGCGCCGCCAGTACCTGCAGTCCCATATCAATGACCCGGAGCGCGCAGGCTGCGCGGAGTTCAGGTCCCAGCTGGGGGCCTATCTTCGTGGCGGGCTTTCCAAAAAGAACGCCTCTGGTGTCCGCAGCCATTTGGATGGCTGCGCGGCGTGCACAGCGGTCCTGCTCGAACTTGAGGACGTTCGCGGAACCATGCGGGCCGTGCTGTTGCCGTTGGTCACAGGCATCCCATTGGCGGCCTGGGACGACAGGTCCAAGGAACTCGGAGCAGCCGGAGTACTCCAGGGAACCTCAACCGGGACGGCCCTGGTCAACCCCGTGGTGATGACGGCCGCTGGTGCTCTTGTGGCAACGATCATGTTTGGCGGGGTCAGTGACTCGGCGAATCTGACTACGCAGGACCAGCTTGACGCGCTTGGTGGCGGGACCTCACGTAACGACATGCCCTCAGGGCCGGTGTTGCCTGCGCCTGCTCCATCACGGCCCCAGACCTCGGTAACGCCGGCGGCTCAACAGCCCTCCAGCCCCGTCCCGCCCTCCGGGCCCTCGCCTTCCCGGCCTTTCGAAACTGCGCCGGACCCGGTCCCACAGCCCACCCCAGTTCCGTCGCCGGCCAAGGCCCCGCCGCCTGGGCCTGAACCGGGCATCGTCTCTGATTCGATACAGACCGCAGGCGTCCAGGGCAGTGCCTACACGTCGGATGTTAACGGCGATCCCAGGACCCGGAGCATGGGCGTTGTTTTTTCGATCACCGGCGGCGCGGATCTCGGCTCTGCAACCGCAGCCTTCTCATTATCGAAACACGCCTCGGTAGATCCTGCATCCGTAATCGCCCCTTCAGGATGGACCTGCCTCGTTAACGCTAACGCAGGACATCTCGGCGCACTCACATGCACTACCGACGTCCTCAAGGGCGGAACCGCAGAGTTCCATTTCACGGTCAAAACCACAAACAGCGGCCACGGTCACGTGCTTCAATACAGCCTCAACGGTCCAGCCATCGAAACCAACTCATACACGTATGGATTCTGAAATGAGTCAGCCTGCCAAGATTTCCGGCTCGTCGATTCGCAATTCCCGCAGTGGGTGGGTCGGCCCATCGCGGCGGTCAAGCCTGCAGGGCGGGCGCGATCTATGGCGTTGGGACGTTTTTTAGTTCCGAGAGGAGCCGCGCCGCTTCTGTCGGTGTCGTCGGAACGTTCCGGTAGTTAAGTCGGCATGGTCCCAGCAATCCGTTTCCAAGGGTTTCCAGCCGGCGCCTGCAGCGGAGCGCGTCAGCGAAGTTCTTCGGCGAGCGCGGCATGAGGAATCGCACGGCACCGCGAATGTAGGCCGCGGGGAAACTGTGGTCGTTGAACTCTTCGAGGCAGGCCTGGCCTAGATCAGCCAACACAGTCCACTCCGCTTTGATGCCTCTGATCAACAGCGACACCCGGATTGTCCCCAACACATATCGCGAGGATTCTTCCGCTCCCGCAAGGCAGAGGTCATGGAGCATACGTTCGAAGTGAGCCGATGTCGCCAAACCAGTCGTGACATCAGTACAGGAAAGTGGTTGAGCCTCCTCGCTTGCTTCAACCCATCCGACAGCGAGTTCCTGGAGGGCGTCACCATCGACCGGATGGCCCGAGATGGCAAACAGCGACCGCAAATCCGTCATGCTCTCCGCCAGACCGACCCCTCGGTGCGACCGACTGATTCCCAATCTCCTGGCGTGTTCTGCACACGGCAGGCCGACGAGCAGAGAACTTGCCAGAGGTGAAACCTCAGGTACGAACCAGTCTCCGGCAACACGCCAACCGTCTTTGAGACTTTGCTCCCGCCACCGAAGCAGTAGCTTCCAGGCGCCGCTGTTGGTCGGCAGCGGAGCCGATTTTTGGATCTTCATACTTATGAGTGCCAGCCGGGGACCATTCGTGTCGGGAACCCGATTCCGTCATTGCGGGATGCGAGAATCATCGATTATCGGCAGGTTCAGGACGCCTCACCGTTTGAGGAGAACGACGGCGGCTCTCGCGTCGGGATGATCGCGGCTTTGGTGTTGTGCTGTCCTTCCCGGACCAGCAGGCGTGGTTGCAGGTGGCGGTTCTCCTGGCTGGAACCGGGGTGGTGAGTGGTGCGCTGGCGCCGGAAAACCACCGCTACGAGCGGAGCGGTCAGCAACACAAAGACGACTCCGGTCACAGCCAGGGCACCTGACACCGTAATCAGCGCTGCCATGACCATGATGTGGATGCCCTCGGTTTCAGAGATCGACAGGCTCAATGCCGAGGCCGCGATCGCATTCAAGCTCATTGTTCTCCTCTCAAGCTGCCGGTCCGATCTGTGACCTGGCAAACACGGTTTGGCGGCTGCGAACCTTGTTCGCAGCCGCCGTTTTCTATGGTTCCTGTGTGTTGCCGGCCTCAGCCGGCGGGTTGATGATTCCGAAGGTTTCGCCCTGCGGGCCCCGGAGGATGGCCATCCGGCCGAAGGGGCTGTCCGTGGGCGGGAAGATCGTGGCCGCGCCGAGCGCTGCAGCAGCCTCCAGGGTCGCGTCCGGGTCCTCGACCTGGAACCACGTCAGCCAGTAGCTCGGAACGCCATCCGGGAGGTTGGTGTCGTGCGAGATTCCGCCCACGGTCTGGCCGTCCTTGGGACGCTCGACGGTGGAGTAGACAAACTCCGAGCCCTCTCCGATGTCCGTATAGCTGAAGCCGAAGACGCTGGCGTAGAACTCACGCGCGGGCTCGTAGCCGCGGGTGTGAAGCTCATTCCAGCACACGGCCCCGGGTTCGTTGTAACGGCCGATGCCATTGTGGCCGGTTGACTGCCAGATGCCGAAGACGGCCCCTGCCGCATCGAGGGCCACGGTCATGCGTCCCTGGTCCATGACGTCGAATGGCGGCATCATGAGTTGACCGCCAGCTTCGGTGATCTTCGCTGCGGTGGCGTCGGCGTCGTCGACCGCGAGATAGGTGTTCCACACGGACGGCAGGGGGCCGGCGTTCTCGGGTTTGGGGCCGACGCCGGCTACGGGCGAACCGCCCAGAAAGGCCATGTGGTAGCCGCCCGCTTCCGGGCCGGCATCCTGGATATCCCAGCCGAACAAGCGGGCATAGAAGTCTGCGGCGGCTTTGACGTCATCCACTTGGGCGTCCACCCAGTTCGGGGTTCCCTCGGGCCATTTTTCGTTGCGAACAGGCATGATGCTCCTTTGAGTATGCAGCGTGGTGCGGCTGGTTTGCTTGGCATACTCAAAGTGGTGCCTATTCGCCGTTTGTGCCGCGAAAAGGGCACCGCATTTTCGCGGCGCCAGCCCCTGGCTTGCGTGCCGAGTCGCCGCTACTTGCCAAGCACGGATCACGGTCCTTTCCCGTCCTTACCGGGATTCCAAGGGGTCATCGGTTTCGCTGGCGGTTCCGGGCGGTGGCGACCAGGTAGAAGACGAGCAGGCCGCCGATGAAGTAGATGGCCCAGAAGGGGAATCCCGTGTTGGTTTGGCGTCCTGCGAGGGTTTTTTGTTCGGGGGCGTCTTTGGGGATGTCTGCGATTCGGGAGGCGTGGACGAGGAGTCGGTGTGAGTTCACTCCGATGGGGGTGCAGGTGATCAGGGTGATGGAATCCTCGCCTGCGGTGACCTTGAGGGATGAGATGTCGTCCGGTTTCACGACTTCGATCTTGTTGACCTTGTACAGAAACGTGTGGTCCATGACTTCGGTGGAGAAGATGTCGCCTGTTTTGGCGCTGTGGAGGGGGTTGAAGAGTTCGGCGTTGGGGATTCCCGAGTGCGACGTCAGGACGCTGTGTGTGCCGGGGCCTCCTACAGGAAGGGAGGATCCGTAGAGATGGCCAACTCCCTTGGCCAGGACGTCGTCGCTGGTTCCGTGGAAGATAGGCAGGTCGATGTTTAGTGAGAGGTATCGGAGTCTGCCAATCACGTCGTCGTTGGCCACGTTCAACTGGCTCTGGTAGTCCCGAAGCTGGCCTTCCACGGCCGGGGTGGGAGTTTGTGCGGAGTAGGGGTCGCGTAGCTGCCCTGGGGGAATGCGGGAGTTGTATTCGCGTGCGCGGTCCAGCACTTTCGTCCGGGCCGAAGGCTCGAGCTGGCCGACTTCCTGGGCGTATCCGGAGAGCTGGCTGTTGTGGGATATCGAGCTGAACCAGTCCGCTGCCTGTGGGTAGAGGATCAGGCCCAGCCCGATGGCCGCGATGATCATCATCGTCACGAACCTCCGGTCGGCAGGACCGGATCGGATGCCGTTGCGCCCGGCTGCCGGTCTCCTGGTTCTGCGGCGACGATTGGGGTCTTTCGGGCCGGGTTCGGAACCCTCCATGAATTCTTCGAGGGTTTGAGTCATTGGAGCCTCTTGCTTTGATTGACGGGAGAGGTGTGGGGCATCCACCAGGTTGGCGGATGCCCCACACCTTGCATCACGGGACACAGGTCACCGAGGGATGGTTACTTTGCCTCGTTGCGCTTCCGACGGCCGGTGACCATGAAGAGACCGGCACCTGCCAGCACAAGAATCCCGCCGGCGGTCAGGGCCCAGGTTCCCACACCACCGGTGAGGGGCAGCTGGAATCCGGCGTTGTGCAGGACGTTGTTGATCGTCACGGTGACGACCGTCGGGTCCGAGCTGGTGACCGTGGTCTGGACCGGCTGGGCGAGGAGTTCGTAGCCGGCCGGGGCCTTGGTCTCGACCAGCCAGTACGACTGGTAGCCGGGCTGGCCAGGGCTTACCGCAACCCCGTTGGCCCAGTTGGAGTAGCGCAGTCCGGAGATCACCAGATTGCCGCTGGCATCGGTGGTCCAGGAGCTGACACCGGCGATGGTGATCGCGTTGGTGCCGGCCAGGGCGTCAGCTTGGGTCGGGTAGACCGAGAACGTGGCGCCGGCGAGGCTAGCGGAGGTCTTGGAGTCCTGCTTGTGAAGGACGATGTCGCCCCACTTGGTAACCACCGGTGGAGTGACGACCGGACCGCCGGGCTGGCCCGGAGTGATGGTGAAGCTGGCCGCATTCGGGTAGACGAGGGCCGTGTTTGAGATCTGGCCGACCGTGTTCACGGTGGTGTTCACAGTCACGACGACTTTGGCCGTGGGGTTGGCGGCAAGGATGGTCCGGCCGCTGGCGGTGAAGTCGACCGTGACGGTGTTCGTGGCCGCGTTGAACGCGATGGTGTAGTCCGTGTTCAACGTCAGTGTGGCGCCGTTGGAGAGCGCTACCGACGAGTTTGTGTACGTCAGTTTCGGGTCGAGCTGATCCACGATCCGGTAGCCATCAATCGGGTTGACATTGGGGATGTCGCCGGTGATGGTCCACTGCACGTTGTCACCAAGCTTGATGGCCGGGGCGTCCGTAACGGTCTTCGTGGCGCCGGTCACCGCGTTCTTGGGGTAGACGTTGACGTTGTACATCCAGTTGTTCTCGTTCAAGGGGTCCGTCATGGGAAGCGTGACCAGGAACGGAGCCGAAGGAGTGACGCCGGCTGGGTAGCCGGTCTCCGTCACCAGGTACAGGCCCAGGGGAAGGTTCCCCAGGGCGGCTGTTCCGGCCGCGTCAGTCGTGACCGCGGTGCCCGGGGTGGCCGCCTGCGCGGCGGCCTGGGCCGGTGTCAGGGCCGCCGCGGCAGTCCAGCCCGCGTTGGTCGTCAGGTCAATGTTGTTGACCTTCTGAACGGTGAACGTGACTCCAGCCATGGGCGTCAGGCCCGCTAGCTGGGCAGGGGTGAGTGCCGTTCCGTTGTTGGGCAGGTTGGTCGGCGTGGCCGGCTGCTGGTACTTGTGGATGGTCAGCGTTGCCGTCTTGGACGGATCGATGTTGGCGATGTTCGCCGCGTGCGCGCCCCCTGCCCCGAGGGCAAGCATTGCTGCTGAGGCAATTGCCGCTAGGGAAGCTACTATTCTGCGCCTCACCTTCGATGATTTCATCGTTTTCCTTTCTTGTTGTCCCCAGGGAGATGCACGGAGCTGCGCTCAGCAATCTGGGTTTGTGGGGTATTGTCCGCCCGCCTGGTCATGATGAGGGCGAGCGAAGTCATGAGGAGGAGGATCCCGAGAAGGGCGCCTCCGAAGAGGCCGGCGTTGCCTGGTCCGCCGGCGGCTGGAAGCTTGACGGCCGCCATGTCCAGGACGGTGATGGTCAGTCCGTTTGCCGTCACTGATGTGCCAGCAGTGGCAGCGTCCAAAGTGATGCTGCCGTTGGCCCCAACAGTGAACTTCACGGGAGTAGCCAGGAGCGAGTAGCCGTTCGGGGCCTTGGTCTCGAGCAGCCAGTACGTCCCTGGAAGCAGGTTCCTGACCTCGACCAGTCCGGGCGACCCGGACACGGCACTGCTCACCCCGATCACCGTGGTGCCCATTTGCCCGGCGGCATCATTGTGGATCTCAAAGGTCGAGCCGGTCAGCGGGATGGTGGAACCTTGGGTTGGACCGGGCCCTGCCTTTTGCAGGAACAGGTGGCCCGTGGTGGGGTTCGTGGTGAAACACGCAGGATCAAGCGGCGCCGCGCTGCCCGTGACGCATCGTGCCGGCGGGACGACCCCATTGCCGGTTGCCCCGTTCTTGAGGGCGACCAGCCACGCATTGGAGTTGACCGTCACCGAGTAGGTCAAAACCGCCGTGCCGTTGCCGGGCAGAATGAATGAGGGAGTGACGAGCTTGCTGCCGGCGCCAGGATCCGGAACCGCGACGGGGGCGCCGCCATTGATGGTCAGCTTCGCTGAACCGGCAGTGAACGTGGCGTTGTTCAGCACCTGGCTCAGGTCATCGGTGACGATGACACCGGTGATCGGGTTGACGGTTGAGTTACTTGCCGTCACCGTATAGGTGATCACCCTGCTCGCCGCCGGGTCGCCCGGGTTGATGGAGGTTCCCGAAGCGGGGGACGCGGTCTTGCCCAGCGTCCACACGCCCACGGGATTGACCGTGCAGGTGGTGCTGCCGGCGGGGCAGGAAGTCGGGGGAGTAACGATGGTCGAGGGGGTCAGGTAGTTCTCGAGCGAAGCATCGCCCAGGTTGCCGGCGTTGTTGACTTTCACCTGATAGGTGACCACGCTTTTCGCACCTGCGGCCACCGTGCCCGTGATGCCCAGGGTCTTCGTTGCCGCACCCGAGTTGTTGGTGACAACCAGGGGAGTCCCGCTCGTGGTGGTCGTCGTGATGGAATTGGCCACGAAGGTCGAGGCGTCCAGGACGTTCCCGAGCCAGTCGGTGTAGCTGACGGTGGCCGGGGCGGTGCCGGTTGTGTTGTCGAAGGTCAGCGAGTACGTCAGGACCTGTCCGGGCTGGACCATGGTTCCAGCCGCAGGATCCACGCTCTTGGAGGCCACCAGGTTGGGCAGGAGAGCTGTGTTGACGAATCGGCAGGTGACTTCGGTTGAGACGGTGCCCGAGGAAACCGGAATGTTTGTGCTGTTGACGTTGAATGAGGTCCCGGTGCCGCTCAGGAATGGTGCGGCGGTGAGGTCCGGGGTGTTCCAGCATTTCCATGTTGTGGTGTATCCGCCGGTGGCCGTGGTCTGGCTCTCGGAGAACGTGTAGTAGACCCCGCTCACTTGTGCGAGCACGGCGGCGGGGCCCACCTGGCGGCTCTGGAGTCCTGATGCGCTGCCATTGGTGGTGGTGGTTCCCAGGACGGCTCCGTTGCCGGCGGTGTCACCACGTTTGATGGACAGGTTGAACTGATCGCTGGCGCTGACCCTGCCCCCGACGATTTCCTTCTGTAATTTCACGTGGGGTGGCGCTGGCTGGCATGAGGCCAGGTCGGTGCCGCTGCCGTAGCCCAGTGCTGTCCTGGTCCCTAAGGGCTGGAAGGTGTTGGGGTCGTAGACAGTGACGTTGGTGCTCGTACCGCTGTTGTTCGACTCAATGATGAGCGAGCCGTTGGAATCGAAGGCGATGCCGTTGTAACCGGGATCGTTGGTTGAGTTGCCGATCAGGATGCTGCCGGTGGCATTGGCCACCGTGCCGCCCGGAGTGGCGCCCACCCCGGTGATGGTGAAGATCTGGACGCTTCCGGGATATTGCGTCTGTGCGTTGTCGACCTGGGAAAGGATGGCGTAAAGGTTTCCCTGGCTGTCAAAGGCAAAGTCGCCATTGCGGTTGGCCGGGACCGGGTCCCAGGATTGCGTGGTGTTGTTGAAGTTGTAGCCCAGGTAGGCGGAGGAGGAGACCTGAAGGCCGTTGACGACCAGGGCCACGGCCCCGGTTGCCGGATCGTAGCGCCAGATGTACAGGGTGACGGTCCATTGCGGCGGATTGCTCCCGGCCACGGGGATGTCTGCGTAGCCGCCGAAGTAGTATGCGCCGTCGACCGGGTTGACCGCACCGGCAACTATGCCGTCAGTGATGACTGAGGTGTCGACGTTGGTCTTGAGGAGAACAGGTGCGGGACTGGTCGCGGTGGCATCGTAGGAGTAGATGTTGACCGATGAAGGGCCCGTGGCGCCGTTGGTGAACTTATCGACGTAATAAAGGATTCCCGTCTGGGCGCTGACACCCAGCGAATTTGCATTGTTGAGAGGAGTATTGGTGTTTGCCATTTGGTAGTCGAGCACCGGGTTGTTGCTGGCATTTACGTGCGATCGGTATATCCCCCCGGATCTACCGATCGCGTAGAAGACGTTGGGTGAACACACCTGGGACACAGTCAACGCCGTTGGTAACGCCATTCCGGTATTCGCCGGCACAGACTGCCCGGCCATACTCCGCGGGGACCCGGCGGCGTTCGCAGCCGCCGGCATCGCCACGAGCTGAAGCAGAAGGACCAAGACAATGGCAAGGTGCAGGATCAGCGCTGGCAGAGAGCGGTGTGTCTTCGGGGGCAGCCCGGCTGAGGCCTTCGTGAAGACCCAAGGGAAACTCTTGGCGGTCATCAGGAACCGCCCCTGATCCCAGGCCTTGCTGTGGTGAATTTGTTCAATATCACCGGACACCTCACTAGTAGTAACGACCAGGCCCACGCCCGGAACTTTGCATCTGACAGGTATGTATCGGTATCCGGAAGAACGTGACGGCGATTCCGGTAGGAAACTCTCAAATTTTTTTCAGGGGCACCTGAGATCAGCCATGTAAATACGCAAAACGGCGCGGCAGGGCCGCATCGCTCCTGGCCGGAAGGTCTACGGCGGCCGAACTGCCTTGTACAACCTGAGCGGGACCGGGGTGAATTCAAGGGCTATGAAGGCAAGGAAATGGGCGTGATGGCATCGTGTTCGTCCCAGAGTTTCGTCCCGGTGACGGTGACCGCCTGGACAGCCATGGCACTGACGAGCTCTCCCGCATGGCTTTGATCGTTTTCAGTGACGACATACGTGAAGACCAGCTCGGTTTCCCCTCCGGCGGGTACCGGGCCGACACTCAAGGCGGATGGGGCAGTCGTGTAGTGCAGTTCTTCCATTCCTGCGTTGGTGAAGGACCGCAGGACAAGGGTGGCATTGGTGAGCTCTTCCCCTGAATCATTGATGATCCAGGCGGAGTAGGCCAAGGTTTCGTGAGGAGCCGCGCTGGCCTTGTTTGCGTAGTGAACCAAGCGCACCCCGGCGCCGGGCAGCGGGCACGCAGAGAAGGCGCCCGGCGCCCTGGGATCCGATGGATGCCCCGTTCCAGGGAAGGGGGGCTTAAGGCGGCCCGTGGGGAGGGCGGAATCGACCATCGTGTGTCTTTCATGGGGCTGCCGTTCAATTTGTTTGGCCGGGTTGCCTGGGATCTGCCGCATTAGGACCTCCTTGGGAAAAGTGTGTTCAGCCATCGGGCTCTCGGCGTTTCTGCTCGGCGGCGTCCGCGGACGGGTGCTTGGCCGGTGGCGTCTTTGCCGGGAGGTGCCATCGGTTCCGGGATGGTGACCATCGATGAGGTGAACCGCCGTGTGCCGGTGGCGGTGTCCCGTTCACTGGCGGTGTTGTGGCCCGGCAGGCTGAGAACGGCATCGATGATGGCAACGACCCTTAGCGAGCCCTCGCTAGCGCGTCGGGCCGGTCCCGTGGTTGAAGTGAACAGATTTGCCGGACTTTCGTGGCAGGTCATCGCGACTGCGGCCTTACCGGGATCCCTCGGAGCTGCGCCATGAGGCTCATGGCTTCGGCATCGGTTGACGGGATCGGCTGGTACCGGAGGTTGCAGGGGCCGAGGGCCCCGTTACGGAGCGCTTCAAGGCGCCTCTTGCACCTCAGCGCATCGGCAAGATTCCCTGTTGAACCCTGGATGAGGAAGTCCACCCTGTCATGGCGGTACACCTGTATCGCTGATTCGCCGGTGAATTCCTGGGCGCAGATTCGACCCACTTCCACGGACAGGGTCCAGGAGTCTTTCAGTTGTTTGTCCATGAGAGGAAAAAGGAAAGCCCCCAAGATGAACTTGTCGGGCCCGTTCGCCGTCCGACGCGCGTCTTGAAATGCGCGTTCGAAATGGGCTGTGGTTGCCAGGCCCGTTGTGACATCCGTGCAGGACGAAGGCTGTTGGTCTTGCTCTCTGGCCTCTGCCCATCCGACCGCGATTTCCTGCACTGCGCCTTGATCGACCGGTTGTCCGGCAGCTGTGAAGAGGGACCGCAGATCGGTCATCGTTTCAGCGATGCCCACGCCGTGGAAGGAACGCGATGCGCCCAGATGTCGGGCTGCACCATGAGAGGAAATCCCGTCCATCACCGAGAAGGCCATGCCTTCGACTTCCGGTACGAACCAGTCCCGGACATACCGCCAGCCATCGCGCAGGCTCTGGTCCCGCCACCGGTCCAGAAGCTGCCACATGCCATTCTCAACGGTCACGGAAGGCACTGTTTGAATCTTCATGCCTACCTTGTGGCGCGTGCAGACGATTCATGTTGCAAGTGCCGCGAAATATCTGCGACGAGGGCAACTAGTCAAGTCAAACCGGTGCGCTCGACAGTCGGCTCTTCGAGGGTTATCTGGTCACGGTGTCCTTGTTGAGGCAGTCCACCGTGCGCCCTGGACAGGGAGCCGCTAAAGGAAGGAACGAAAGCTGCTCTTCCTCCTTGGCGGGTGCTTGTCGTACTAACCCGGGGACCGACTCGCTGGGGCTGGTGATCGGATGGCTAGTCCGAAACTGCACAATCGTCGTGGTTATGTCCGGCGACCGCGTCGATGCTTGCAATCCAAGCCTCGCGCTTCGCCTCGTACATGATCATATGAACATTGTCATAGACCACATCGTGACGGAGTGACTCGGTTTTGGCGCCGAGGATGAGCCTCGCCGTCTCATCGGCGTTATGAGACAGCGCTATTGAATTTCGGCGGCTCTTGCTCATTTTGTGCGATCAGTGCCCAACAACAAGGAACCGGCAGACAGCAACGCTTCGGGCTCCGGGTCCAGTGCTATGCGGATTGCTGACTGGGGAGCAACGGGAAGGCGTTGAAATGTATTTGGACCGGGCGGGAGCCTTCCTGCTCGCCTTCTTCGTCCAGTTCCGCAGCCAGACCTGCGATCTGGTCCCGGACTCTTGTTGCAAGGCTTTCCAGTTGCACCGGTGTCATCCGCAGGTTGAAGGTGGTGATGACCCCGGCATCCTTCCACTCGCCTTCGGTGACCTGCCAGGCATTGTCGAGGAAGTCCATCAGGGCTTCTGTGCGTCGCTGTGCGAATTCTTTGGCGACCATCCGGACAGTCTCGTCGTCGGCCGGCGTCTCGGAACTTTCGCTTGTATCCAACCCCACCGAGCCCCGGGAACGCTCCCACCACCGCTCCCTAGTGGATCCCTTGCCCTCGATTTCGTGCACGAATCCGTGCTTGGCAAGTTGACGAAGATGGTAGCTCGTTACGCCGCTGGACTCGCCGAGGATTGCTGCCAGGCTGGAGGAATTCTGGGATCCCTGGACGGTGAGCACTTCGAGAATCTCGATTCTTAGCGGGTGCGCGAGGGCTTTCAGGGAAGCCGAACCCATGATCCGGCTCTGTCGCTGGCCAGCGACAAAGCTTTCTTGATCCATGCCAGAGACGTCCATGAGACACAACTTACCATTCCAAAGTAGATTCCTTTGCAAAGCTTGGCTTGCAAAGGAATCTATGCAAATATTTGTTTGCAGGCATCGTCGATGCTGGATTTGGAGGCGGCCACTCGTGGCCGGAATGCGATGAAGGATGACCCGGACCCGGGGCGCTGTCCTGGGTCCGGGTCAGATGCCGGTACCAAAGCGGCTGGCCTCGGCGAGTCATCAAAATCAATGAAGAAACGGAGCATCACATGGAAATCATCACCAAGGCACTCGGCGAGTCCAACGACAAGATCACCGCCTGGGCGTTCTCAAGCGAGTAATCCTCCACGGCAGTAGTCCTAGTCCGGCCTCGGCGGGGGAGTCGAAGAGTCTTCCGCCCGGGCCGGACATCCAACTAGCAAGGTGAAATCCATGGGTGCAGGCAGCGGAATCGACACATTCATCATCAAGACAGTGGAGTGGTGCAATTTGAACTGCTCGTACTGCTACTTCTACCACGGGCAGGATAGCTCGTTCGAAAACCGGCCTCGCTTCATGCCGCGCAAGACCGTCGATCACGCAGTTCCCAAAATCATTGAGCACTGCCTGGCCAACGGAATCTCCGACATTCATCTGACTCTTCACGGGGGCGAACCACTTCTTCAGCCCAAGAACGACTATGTGTGGATGATGTCGCAGTTCGACAAGATCGACGCTGCAGGCATCACCACGCACCGAAAGATAACAACCAACGGCGTCACGCTCAACGACGAGTGGGCCGAGCTGCTGGCCAGATTCTTGGTCAAAGTCGGCATTAGTCTGGACGGTACCCGTAAGGTACACGATTCGGCCAGAGTCGATCTGGCCGGAAGAGGCTCCTACGACAGAGTCATCAGAGGGCTGAAGACTGCACAAAAATTCGGTGACAAAGGCCTGAAGGTCGGAACCATCAGCGTCTTGAACCCCTTCGAAAACGGAAGTGTGATCTACGAGCACCTTCGTGGCCTGGGCGTGAAAACCATCAACCTTGTCCTCCCGGAGGCCAACTACGTCCAGCCTCTGGAGGCCCCGCCTGATGGCTACGCGCACAAGGACCTGGCGATCGATATTTTCGATGCGTGGATCCAGGAGGACAACGCCGAAGTAAGTATCCGGTTCTTCCAGGACGCCATCCGGGCCGTCGCCGGACTTCCGAGCTACAGCGACCAGTTCGGCTTCGCGCCGGTCAACGTTGCGGTCCTCGAAACGGATGGTTCCATGCAGCCGACAGACAACTTCCGGGCGTGCGCCGACGGGATGACTGAGCTCGGGCTCAGCATCTACCGCGATTCCTTCGATGATCTTTACAATCATGAGTTCTTCCAACTCTGCCGGGACCAGCAACTGCTCGTTCCGGAAGAATGTTCCGGCTGTAAGTTTCTGGACATCTGCGGCGGAGGGCGCATCAGTACCCGCTACTCGGAAAAGGACGGGTTCTCGCGCAAGACCGTGCACTGCGAAACGCTCTATGGCCTGTTCGAGCACATAGAGACCGTGTTGGACAAGCGCCGCCAGGAAGCGGCGGCATAAACCCATGTCGACCGCCGAGGTTGCCGAACACGCGGGAGTCGAGGTCTCCCTGTGGAAACAGTTCTACTTCACCTGGGGCGGGCAGGCAGTCTCGAAGTTCGCCGGCCCGTTCCAGATGATCGCACTTGCCATGTGGGCGCTGAACAGCGGGCACGGTGCCATCGGCGTTTCTGTCATCACCTCCTCCGGACTGTTAGGAACCCTCACGGGCACCGTCTTCGGCGGGGCAATCGCAGACCGGTACGGAGCGTCGAAAACCATCTTCGGATGTGACCTCGCAAGATTTTTCCTTTCAGGCGCCATAGCCCTTCTTGTCCTTCTGCAAGCCGGGTACAGCTATCCGGCGATTGTCTGCATCAGTTTCTGCAGCAGCATCATTTCCGGGGTCTTCAGTCCCGCGCTGCGGTCGCTCACCCCGGAACTCCTGACGGAAAGGGATTACGAAAAGGGAAACAGCGTATTTGGCGCGATAACAAGTTCATCGCAACTCTTCGGGGCTCTGTTGGGCGGTATCGCCGTCGCCCTGCTCGGCGCTGCAGCGGCGATCGCCATCAACAGCGCCAGCTTCCTTCTCGGTGCACTCGCCTCTGCATCCGTCCTCGCGACAGCCCGCAAAACCACAAAAAGCCAACTACCTGACCTTCAGAAGCGCGCCGGTCTGCTCGCGTCCACCATGGCCGGACTGAGATATGCACTCGCCACCCCATGGCTGCTTGCGCTGCTCTGCGTTGATTCGGTCACCGACCTTGTCACCGCCGGGCAGCTTTACGTGGGCCTGCCCCTGCTGGCGCAGCAGTCCGGCGGAAGCCTGTTCATGGGGATCCTGCTCTCCGGGTACGGAGCCGGCGCCGTGATCGGATCGGTAGCAAGCGCCTACCTGAAAAACGAATTCCTGCGCAGTGTCAGGGCAGTTCTGTGGCTAAACATCATCCAGGCCCCTTTCCTGACCATCCTGCCGTTCGTCCCTTTTGCAGGCGCGGTCGCCTCCCTGGCCGCTGGTGGAATCCTGAACGCCGCAGCGATGACGTACTACATCTCCGTCGTTCAACGGGCAGCACCCAAAGACATGCAATCGCGGGTCATGTCCCTCCTCATGACGGGAGGGCTGCTTCTCCAGCCCGTCGGAACCGTCCTGCTCGGAGCCCTCGCTGATGCAGGGTTCCTCCGAGGAACCTTCCTCGGAGGAGGAATCATCATGATCCTCACCGCCGCAATCGCCCTAAACATCAAAGCCGTCCGCCAGCTCGGTGACTAATTGTCAGAAAAGAACCGGCGCCCAATGAGAATGTACACGTACAACTGCCAACGGGAGTATGAGAATTGGACCACGAAGACACCCATCATCAGATCGATTCCAATAGGAAGAACTATGTGGAAAATCATGGTTCTGGCTCTATTGAGGACACTTCGATCATTGACCAGTCCAAGGCGCGGACCTTCGGCGAAAACAGCCACATCGCAGGGCGAGACATCTACATCACCCACGCGTCGACCGAAAACGGTAAACGAACAACTGTCGAATTGAGAAAACGCAAACTGAGCTGGGTGACTTCGACCCGAGCGAAGTTCATCGCTCTCGCAGCGACCGTGGTAAGTGCTGCAATGAGTGTATTGACAGCGGTGGGACCGATCGATTGGCATGTATGGTTCTCGGTCAAAGACGTTCAAACATTCGAACTTGCGTTGCGAGATACGATCGTCTCGGGCTTTCCTCTGGTTCTCGCAACATTTGTTTCTTTCCTCCTAACCGTTGGATCCTGGAAGTTCTGCGTTGCTAGGGTTCGCAATTGGCCGGTCTACCGAGGGAAATTCTCGTTCCGGAAAGCGCTGATTCCTTCGAAGTCAGTACCGGGGTTGTTCTTTCGCGCCTATCCTTTCGCCGAATGCACTGATTGCGTTGAAGACAACCGGCCCGGAGTCTATGCGAAGTTGTTCAGCCGTGCCAAGAACTCAAGCGGTATTGTCGCGTACCGTTGCAGGAACGGTCACAGTGAATCAAACTTCCGCGGACGGTCGGTCTTCGCGCCGTAATTCAAGAAGAGCTCCGACGAAGGCCGGGAGCGTCCCCGACAAGACGGCGCCGCCCCTATGTCTTGGGCGCCAGTTCACCGATCCCTCCCGGTGCGCACGTTTTCGTTGACGAGTCGAAGTCAAAGGCCAACTACGTCGTGGGTTCTGTCATTGTCCAACGGACGTTGACGCCGACCGCAGGGCTATTGCTTTGCTGCATTCAGGATGAGTGCCAGCTGGACCGAATCGGCCGCCGTGAAGATGCCTGCGGCGACGGGGCCGGTGATGGCGCCGAGGTTCCGGGACACGGCTAGCCGGGCGTAGACCTTGGGTGCCTCCGTGTCTTCCGGTTCACCTCTGATTCCGGTATAGGTCTACCGAAAAAGGTTGAATATTACCCATGGGTAGGCCTTCTGGGACGCTCCGATGGCGGATATTCTCTTAGGGACTTCACGAGAGTCGGTGGTCATCGGAAGGGATGCAACGACGCATCCGCGGTGGAAAGAGAGTCTATGTCTGGCATTTTCGAAATCTTGGCAGCAGGGGAGCAATCGTTCCACTTCCGGTTGAAGGCCGACGATGGAACGGTCGTGGCAGTGTCGCCCAAGTTCCCGGATATCGCGGCCCTCGTGGCCGGAATCAATGCAGTCAGGGAGAGTGCCGCCACAGGATTCGTGGTGGATCACCGCTCGCTCGGAGCGCAATAAGAAATCGGCGGCAGTGCTCATAGGAGCACTGCCGCCGATTAGTTTTAGGGCACCTTAGGAGTCGCCTCCTGAACCGCCGGTGGTGCCGGCAGTGACGTCCAGGAGCTTGTAGCGGTCAATGGCGTACGACGGCGCACTCGGGTCTACCTCGCCCCTCGCCGCGAGCAACTGCAGGGCCTTGGTGACGATGGAGTGGGTGTCGTTTTTGAAGTAGCGTCGGGCGGCTTGGCGGGTGTCGGAGAGGCCGAAGCCGTCGGCGCCGAGGGAGGCGAATTCGTTGGGGATGAATTGGCGGATCTGGTCCGGGACGGCTTTCATGT
>NZ_JAPFFT010000051.1 GCF_026241105.1 Arthrobacter rhizophilus
CCCCTCCCGCCCCCCCCGCCTCCCAAGCTCGGCCCGGCAACCCCGGCGGCGTGGCCCCCGGCTGTAGGTGTCGTTTTGGGCGCCCAAAACGACACCTACTGCCAGCTAGTTGCCCGGGGTGGGCACCACGTAGGCTTGAGCGCATGACTACACCATCCCAGCGCGAGGCCACCGCCGTCGTCGTCGTTGCGGCAGGCTCGGGCGAGCGGCTTGGCTACGGCATGCCCAAGGCAAAGGTGCCGCTGGGCGGCGAAGCCATCCTCACCCATGCCCTTCGCGGCGTCGCCACGGCAGACGTTGCCCGCCAGATCTGCGTGGCGGTTCCCCCAGGGGACCTGGAGCTGCGCGCACTCTGCGAGGAATTCCGGCAGGAGCTCGGCACGGACGGGCCTCTGGTCACTGTGGTCGACGGCGGATCCACGCGTGCTGATTCGGTCCGGGCGGCCCTTGCCGCGGTACTCGAGGGAACGCGCGCTGTGCTGGTTCACGACGCTGCCCGTGCGCTGACTCCCGAACGGGTCTTCCACCGCGTTGCCGTCGCGCTATCCGCAGGCGCCAAGGCGGTCATTCCCGCGATACCGGTCGTGGACACCGTCAAGATGGTTGTGGAAACAGACGGGGACGACGCCGGAATCGCGCCGGAGATCGTCACCGGCACGGCTCCGCGGGAGCAGCTGCGCGCCGTGCAGACTCCGCAAGGTTTCGACTATGAGACTTTGCTGCGTGCCCACGCGGCGGCGGCAGAGTTCGACGACGCGCAGTCCGCGGCTGTCACGGACGACGCCATGCTGGTCGAACTCCTCGGCGTCCCCGTCCACGCAGTTCGGGGCGCCAGCCAGTCGCTGAAAATCACCACGCCGTTGGACCTCATCATTGCCGAAGGCCTGCTCGAAGGTCCGCTCGGAGTCCGCTGGGTGGAAGGCTGATGGGCGCGCAGCCTGGGAGCCCGGCCATGCCGATGCCGCGCACCGGCATCGGGGTGGACGTGCACGCCTACGCACCTGAGGGCGACCCGCAACCGCTGTGGTTGGGAGGCCTGTTTTGGGAGGGGGAGCGGGGGCTCTCTGGGCATTCCGACGGCGATTGCGTGGCCCATGCGGCCGCTGACGCGATCTTCTCCGCTTGCGGCATAGGTGACCTTGGCACACATTTTGGCACCGACCGTCCCGAATTCGCAGGCGCTTCCGGAGCGAAGTTGCTGGGGGAGGCAGCCAGGATTGTCCGCGACGCCGGTTTCGAGATCGGCAATGTGGCGGTGCAGTTCGTGGCCAACAGGCCTAAATTCGGTCCGCGGCGTGAAGAATCGCAGCGCGTCCTCAGCGACGCCGCGGGCGCTCCCGTCAGCGTAACGGCGACAACTAGCGACGGCCTCGGCTTCACTGGACGGGGTGAGGGCATCTCCGCCGTCGCCACGGCCCTCGTCTACGCCGTGCCAGCAGCGCCTCAAGGCGATAGCGCCTGAACGGCGATGGGATGCTGTGCAACGAAGCCAGATGGCGCATCCGCTAATCTGGAGCGGTGACCCTGCGCTTTTACGACACTGCATCCGCCGAAGTCCGCGACTTCGTTCCACTTGAAGCCGGCAAGGCCAGCGTCTACTACTGCGGTGCCACGGTGCAGGGGATGCCGCACGTGGGACATGTCCGTTCCGCGATCGCGTTCGACCAGTTGACCCGCTGGCTCGAATACCGCGGGCTGCGCGTCACGGTGATCCGCAACGTCACCGACATCGACGACAAGATCCTCGCCAAGTCCTCGCAGTCGTTCGGGCCGGACTGGGCTGAGGAACCCACTGCCAAGCCCGAGGAGGAATGGTGGGCCTTGGCCTACCGTTACGAGCAGGAATTCGAGCAGGCCTACGAAGTCCTCGGCGTTTCCCGCCCTACCTACGAGCCGCGCGCCACCGGCCACATCCCGGAGATGCACGCCCTGATTCAAAGGCTCATCGACCGTGGCCATGCCTACCCCGCGCTGGACGACTCCGGGGACGTCTACTTCGACGTCCGCTCCTGGAGCAAGTACGGCTCCCTGACGCGCCAAAACATTGACGACATGCAGGGCGCCGCGGACGTTGAGCCTCAATTCAGCAACAGGAAGCGGGACCCGCGCGACTTTGCGCTGTGGAAGGGCTTCAAGGACGGGGAGCCGACGACGGCGAGCTGGGTTTCGCCGTGGGGAACCGGCCGGCCGGGTTGGCATCTTGAATGCTCAGCGATGGCCACGAAGTACCTGGGCCAGCAGTTCGACATCCACGGCGGCGGCTTGGACCTCCGCTTCCCGCACCACGAGAACGAAATGGCACAGTCGCAGGCCGCTGGCGACGACTTCGCCAATTTCTGGCTGCACAACGGCATGGTCACCTATGAGGGCGAAAAGATGTCCAAGTCCGTAGGCAACACGGTGAGCCCTGCGGAAATGTTGGAGCTCGCAAGTCCGCGCGTGGTCCGTTACTACCTCGGCCAGGCCCAGTACCGCTCCATCCTGGACTATCGGCCCACCTCCCTCCAGGAAGCTGCGGCTGCCGTGGAGCGAATCTACGGTTTCGTCGCGAAGGCGTCCAAGAAGTTCGGTGGCGACTTCGCCGCCCACCCTGAGTCGAGCCCCGTGCCGGACGCTTTTGCTACCGCCATGGACGATGATCTCAACGTGCCGCAGGCGCTTGGCGCCCTGCATGAGACCGTCCGGGCCGGCAACACAGCGCTGGCGTCAGGGGACGATGCCGGTGCCGAGCAGGCGCTCCAGGCCGTGCTGGCTATGACCACCGTTCTTGGACTCAACGATGTCCGCGGCGAAGTCCAGGAAAACTCCGAGACGGCCCAAGCCCTTGAAGTCCTTGTGGAAGCCCAACTGCAGGCCCGCGCCGAGGCGCGCGCCAACAAGGACTGGGCCGCTTCCGACGCGATCCGCCACACTCTAGCGGCCGCCGGAATCGCCGTCGAGGACGGCGCCGATGGCGCTAGCTGGAGCCTCAAAAAGGACTGAGGAGGGGCCGTCGTCCCGATTTAAGTTGATTCAGTAGACTTGGTTGCAGACGTACTCAACACAATCAAGGGTGGATTTCATGGCCAACAACGGTCGCCGGGCTGTCAAAAAGAAGAAGGGCCCCACCACTGGAACCGGTGGCCACGGTCGAAAGGCCTTGGAAGGCAGGGGTCCAACCCCCAAAGCCGAGGACCGTGAATACCACAAGGCATTCAAGAGCAGGCAGCTTGCCGAGCGCTCGGCAGCCAAGCGCTCGGCCGGGGGTACCAGCCGTTCCAACCCCGGCGCCCGCTCGGGCCCGAAGGGTCGCGCTACTGAGGAAGTAGTCACCGGACGCAACTCCGTGGTGGAGGCGCTGCGCGCCGGAATCCCCGCGAAGGCGCTACACGTTGCCATCCGGATCGAGATGGACGATCGCGTCAAGGAGTCCCTCAAGCTCGCCGCCGAACGTGGCATCCCATTGCTGGAAACCGGTAAGCCCGAGCTGGACCGCATGACGGAAGACGCTGTCCACCAGGGCCTCGTATTGCAGATCCCGCCGTACGAATACCAGGACGCCTACGACCTCGCCGAGCAGACGGTCGCCAAGTGGAAGAAGGGCTACATCCCCAACGCGCCCCTCTTCGTTGCACTTGACGGCATTACTGATCCCCGCAACCTGGGCGCCATCATCCGCTCAGTTTCGGCCTTCAGCGGCCACGGCGTGATTGTGCCGGAGCGCCGCTCCGTCGGGGTCACCGCTTCGGCATGGAAGACCAGCGCCGGCGCGGCAGTCCGCGTCCCCGTGGCCCGCGCGGCAAACCTGAACAACGCCCTCAAGCAGTTCAAGCAAATGGGCATCTTCGTGCTGGGCCTTGATGGCGACGGCGATGTCTCACTGCCGGATCTTTCCTTGGCTACCGATCCCGTCTGCATCGTGGTGGGTTCCGAGGGCAAGGGCCTCAGCCGCCTGGTCCGCGAAAACTGCGACCAGATCATCTCCATCCCGATCGACTCGGCCATGGAATCGCTCAACGCCTCCATGGCAGTGGGCATTTCCCTGTACGAAGTCTCAAGGCAGCGCGCCACCAAGTAGCCGACGCCCGCTCACTTTTGAGCGCTTAATCAGCAGCGCTCGCTCACTGCTGAATTAGTGAGCGAGCGCTGCTGTTTGCCCGTAGAGTCTCGTCAGAAGTCGCGGCGGTTGGCCAGGACCGGGAGCTTGACCCTCGCGTCCTCGACGACGTCGGCATCCAGCTCCGCGAACAAGAGGCCAGGTTCGGCGTCGAGCTCTTCCAGGACGGCTCCCAAGGGGGACACGACGACCGAGTGCCCCACTCCGGTGGGTGCGGCACCTTTGGACTCGATGCCTTGGCTCGCGGGGTCGCCCTGGCCGCATGCGAGCACGAAGGTTGTGGTGTCGATCGCCCGGGCACGCGCAAGCAGCTTCCACTGTTCGGCTTTGCCTGGGCCTGCGCCCCAGGACGCGGACACAATATTCACGTCGGCGCCGCGGTCGGCATTGGCGGTAAAGAGGGCTGGAAAACGGACGTCGTAGCAGGTGGCCAGTCCGAAGGTGAGGCCTCCGGCGTCGAACGTCACCGGATCGGTTCCCGCATCAACGGTGTCCGATTCCGCGAAACCGAAGGCATCGAAAAGGTGGATCTTGTCGTAGCTGGTGTCCACTCCTGGGCCGGTGGCGATCAGGGTGTTCCGGACTTTGACGTTGCTACTACCGTCGGAGGACAACCCCGGGGTGAACATCCCGGCCACGATCACGATCCCAAGTTCCCGGGCAATCTCCCGCACCCGATTGGCCCATGGCCCATCCAGGGGCTCGGCGATGTCGAGCAGGGAATTCCCGAACGCCCGCATGGTCGCTTCCGGGAATACCACCAGTTCAGCGCCGCCTTCCTTGGCTCGGCGGGCATAGTCTTCCAACAGGCCCAAGTTGTCCGCCAGCTCGCGGCCGCTGATGATTTGAGCAAGAGCGATTCGCACAATTACCTCCACATTGGTGTATAGGCAAAGTATGCAACGACCGTGGGGAGGATACGAACTCATCCACCTTTGGACGGGCGCATTCGGCCCATTCGACACAATCAGGTGAGGGCGTCCGGCTCGCGAAATGACCAGGAAGCCGGACGATACGACGTTTCAGCAGGTGAGCGGCATGTTTGCCTTCGCACAAGCTGCCAGTGGCTCTACGACTGATGGGCCCGCGCACTGTCATATGAGGCGCGGGCAGGGGAGAATTGGCGTCGGAGACTAAACTCTCAACTAATGGTTATGCCGATTTTTGACACAGCATCTACAGTGGACGCCTCGCGGCCGTCGCCGCTCGGGCTAAGTATTCCGCGGTCTGGGAGCCTCGACGGACACACCCCCGCAGACAGGGTCAACGTCGCCGTCTGGGCCCCCGGTCTCACTCGAGTCGAAATCGCCTACAAGGCCCCCGGCGATTCCTGGAAAGTCCACACGTTGCCCAGGTTCGCCGATGGCGTGCACTACGGCATCGTGGATGGGCTGCCGCCTGGCACCCGGTACGGCTTCCGCGCCGCGCCGGTTGGGGATGCGCTGCCACTCTCCGTTCCCGCCCCGGACTTTGACGCCGACGACGCCGAGCAGCTGCTGCTCGATCCCTACGGCCGGGCGGTGCACCAGCGCGGAGAGCTGCTGAGCTCCGTACGCATGGACTCGGCTTTTGATTGGGGTGACGACCGCCCGCTTCGCACCCCGTGGCGGGACACCATCGTTTACGAAGCACATGTCCGCGGCCAAAGCATCCTGCATCCGGATATCCCCGAGCACCTCCGCGGAACGTTTGCCGGCATGGCACACCCCGCCATGATTGAGCACTTCCAATCGTTGGGTGTGACGTCCGTTCAATTGCTGCCCATCCATTTCCATGTAGATGAACAGCACCTGCAGAACCTGGGCCTGACCAACTACTGGGGCTACAACACGGCCGCCTTTTTTGCCCCCCACGCGGACTATGCCACGCAAGCCGCCCAACAGGCCGGGCCCCATGCCGTCCAGGACGAATTCAAAGGCATGGTGAAACTCCTGCATGCCGCCGGGATCGAAGTCATCCTCGATGTCGTCTACAACCACACGGCGGAGGGCGGGCCCGACGGCGACACCTTCAGTTTCAGGGGTCTGGGGGAGCGACAGTACTATCGCCACGATGCCCACGGCCGCTACCTTGACACGACCGGCTGCGGCAACACCCTCAACTTCGCCGAACCCAGGGTAGTGGACCTGGCTATTGATTCGCTGCGCTATTGGGTGGACGAATTCCACATCGACGGCTTTCGCTTCGACCTTGCCGTGACCCTGTGCCGCAACGCGGGCAATGAGTTCGACCCCCAGCACCCTTTCCTCACACGGATCGCCGAGGACCCGGTGCTTTCCAAATCGAAGCTCATTTCCGAACCATGGGATGTGGGCTACGGCGGCTGGCAGACTGGGCGGTTCCCCAAAGGGTGGGTGGACTGGAACGATCACTTCCGCGACGGCGTACGCCGCTTCTGGCTCTCGGACCGGGGCGCTGCCGAAGCCGGGATGTCCGGGGGCAGTGTAGGAGTCCTTGCCGACGCCTTGACGGGCTCCACCCGGGTCTTCGAGCCCTCGGGACGCTCCCGGCTCGCCTCACTGAACTTCATCACCGCCCATGATGGCTTCGCACTCGCCGACCTGGTGTCCTACGACCGCAAACACAACGAGGCCAACGGCGAACAGAACCGTGACGGCCACAGCGATAACCGCAGCTACAACCACGGATTCGAAGGCCGCACGGAAAACGAGACGATTCTCGCCGCGCGTGCCCTGTCCAAGCGGAACCTCATGACCACGTTGATGCTCTCCATCGGCGTACCCATGATCGCTGCTGGGGACGAACTCGGACGCACACAGCAGGGCAACAACAACGCCTACTGCCAGGACAACCCGCTCACGTGGATCGACTGGACCCAGACACCCGAATCCCATGAGATGCTCCGGAGCACCAAACGGGTGATCCGGCTCCGCAAGGAGTTCATGCAGGCCCAGGATCCAGGCTTCCCGGACAGCCGGACTGGCCTGGAATGGTTTGACGAGAAGGGCCAGCCCATGACGGCGGCCCGCTGGCACGACCCCTCCCTGCGGATTGTGCAGCTCATGATGAGCTCGGAGGGCGGCTCTTACCGCGGACTGATCGTGATCAACGGGAACAAGGATGACAAGAAGGTCGTCCTGCCCAAACTGATTGCCGAATCCGGCGCGGGAAGCCGTATGTTCGAACTGCGCCTGACTACTTCCGAGCTCAACGACCGCAGGCAGGGAGCGTTGGTTGCCGCGGGCGAGCGGGAAGTCGTCCAAGGCAACACCATCAACGTCTACCGCACCTAGGGACACCATGAAGATCTATTCCGCTGACACGTGGACGCTGGAAGAACTGCAGGAACAGGTGTCCGACGCCGGCCGCCGCACCGTGATGGTGCCCCCAGCAGCAAGCAAGCAGGCCGTCTTGGAAGTCTTCGGCCAGGTGCTCGATTTTCCCGAGTACTACGGCGTGGACCTGGACGCCCTCAACGATTCACTCCACGATTTCGCAGACAGCGTCTCTGAGGATGACCAGCCACCCGTCACGTTGATTTGGCAGGTCCCCGCGGCCTACCGGACGGACCGGTCCTTCGGGGTGGTTTGCGAAATCCTCCAGGACGCCGAATCCTACGCTGGGCGGGACCTGGCCGTCATCGCGGTCTTCCAGCAGTAGCGAACCAAGCCGAGCCAGCCGGGTGGGCGCGGACCCGCCCGGCAGGTGCGTGGACCGCTACGCGTTGACGATCAGCCCCAGTTCGGCCTTCGAGGCCAGGGAGGGGTGCTTCGGGAACACGCGGACGGTGTAGCCGAAGGATCCGGAGCGGTTGATCAGGATGGAGCCGGTGAACAGGTGGCGCCCGTTGCCAAGGTCCTCGAACGAGCTCAGTTCGGCCACGGCGATGTCCTCCAGCTCATCGCTTTCTTCGGCCCTCCCGTAGGCCACCTCAACGCTGACGTCGTCCGGTGTCAGGGTATGCAGCGCGATGTAGGCGTTGACCTGCAAGGTGTCGCCGATCTGCGGCTCCTCGGTGACACCGACGGAGTCGACGTGTTCCACGATCAGCTGCGGCCAGGCGTTGTGGATTTTGGTGGTCCAGGCTGCCAGTTCCTTCGCTTCCTTGAATGAACCGGCTACCGCACGGCGTCCCGACTCCGCTGCGGGGCGGTACAGGTTGTTCACGTAGTCCTGGAGCATGCGGTCGGCCGAGACCGCGGGGCCGAGGTGGGCCAGGGTGTGCTTGATCATGGAGACCCAGTGCGTCGGGACGGCCTCCGGGCTGGACTGGGAGGGACCCGCCGCGCCGGCATCTGCGGAGACCGTGGAACCGTAGAAGCGCGGGGCCACCTGGGTCTCCAGGAGTTCGTAGAGGGCGGCGGCCTCGATGTCGTCGCGTTCGGAAGGGGACGCGTCGTTGTTGGCGGTGGGGATCGCCCAGCCGTTCTCGCCGTCGTACATCTCATCCCACCAGCCATCCAGCACGGACAGGTTCAGGGAACCGTTGATGGCCGCCTTCATCCCGGAGGTGCCGCAGGCCTCCAGGGGCCGCAGCGGGTTGTTCAGCCACACATCGCAGCCCGGGAACAGGGTGCGCGCCATGGCGATGTCGTAGTTGGGCAGGAACACGATCCGGTGCCGGACGGCGGGGTCGTCGGTGAACTTCACCAGGTCCTGGATCATCTTCTTGCCCGCGTCGTCCGCCGGGTGGGACTTGCCGGCGATGACCAGTTGGATGGGGTGCTTGGGGTGCAGCAGCAGCGCCTTGAGGCGGGCCGGGTCCCGGAGCATGAGGGTAAGCCGCTTGTAGGTCGGCACGCGCCGGGCGAAGCCGATCGTCAGCACGTCCGGGTCCAGCACGGTGTCCGTCCAGCCCAGTTCCGCATCCGCGGCGCCGCGCTTCTTCCACGCTGCCCGGAGCCGGCGTCGGACGTCTTCCACGAGTGACACCCGAAGCTCCCGGCGGAGTCGCCAGACGTCCTCGTCGCTGACGTTGTAGGCAAGGTCCCATCGGCCCAAGGCCTCGGCCTCGGTTCCGAACTGCTGGCGGGCCAACGCGGAGATGCGCGGATCCACCCACGAGGGCACGTGCACGCCGTTGGTGACCGAGGTGATGGGGATTTCGGAGTGGTCAAAGCCCGGCCAGAGCCCGGAGAACATCTCCCGGGACACCACCCCGTGCAGCTTGGCCACGCCGTTGGCCCGCTGCGCCAGGCGCAGGCCCATGACGGCCATGTTGAAGACCGCCGGGTTGCCGCCCTCGTAGTTCTCACGGCCCAGTTCCAGGACCTTGTCCACCGGGACATCCGGTGCCAGGCCGGCTTCGAAGAAGTGCCTGATCTGCACGGCCTCGAACCGGTCGATCCCGGCAGGCACGGGGGTGTGCGTGGTGAACACCGTGGACGCACGCCCCGCGGCCAGGGCCTCGGACCAGGTCAGCGGGGCCTCGGAGGACATCAGCTCCTGGATCCGTTCGATGCCCAGGAAACCGGCATGGCCCTCGTTGGTGTGGAACACCTCCGGTGCCGGGGTGCCCGTGAGCCGCTGGTGGACGCGCAGCGCCTTCACCCCGCCCATGCCCAGCAGCAGCTCCTGCTGCAGCCGGTGGTCACCGCCCCCGCCGTAGAGACGGTCAGTGATCCCGCGCGCCGCGTCATCGTTGGCGGGGACGTTCGAATCGAGCAGCAGGAGCGGAACGCGCCCGACGTCGGCACGCCAGATGTGCGCGTTAAGCTTGCGTCCGTTGGGCAGCGGCAGCGAGATCAACACTGGCTTGCCGGTGCCGTCCTCGGACGGTTCGCGCAGCAACGTCAGCGGCAGTCCGTCAGGATCCAGCACCGGATAGGTTTCCTGCTGCCAGGCGTCCCGCGAAAGGGACTGCTTGAAATAGCCGGCCTGGTAGAGCAGCCCGACGCCGATCAGCGGCACACCCAGGTCCGAGGCAGCCTTCAAATGGTCCCCGGCCAGGATCCCCAGGCCCCCGGAGTACTGCGGAAGCACCTCGGTGATACCAAACTCGGGCGAGAAGTAGGCGATGCACGCCGGGGCGTCCGGACCCAGGCCCTGGTACCAGCGCGGCTCGCTCAGGTACCGGTCAAGATCCGCAGCCGCGTGCTGGACACGCTCAACAAGATCGTTGTTGGAGGCAAGTTGGTACAGCTGCTCACGGCCTATTGACCCGAGAAGACTAATGGGATCGTGGCGACTCTCCTCCCACAATTCGTGGTCGAGGCTCGCAAAGAGTTCGCGGGTGGGCCGGTGCCAAGACCAACGCAGGTTCGTCGCGAGACGCGCCAGTGGCCGGATCGGCTCGGGGAGCAGGGTACGGACTGTAAACCTTCGAATTGCCTTCACGAGCGCCACACTAATCCACTCGGTGGACAGCAGGAACAGCTTTCGGTTTCTTTTAGGTAAATGACACATTGCGCCGAAGAGTCTGGGGCACCTCTTCGCAAAATGTGATTTTTCTCGCTAACGTCGAGGTTGTGACCACTACTGCAACTCCGCGATCCAGCTCAGCATCCAAGCCCAAGCAGAAGACCGGTATCACCGAAGGTCTCAGATTCGGCAGATTCCCGATCACGGCCGTGCAGCCCGTGATCGAGGAAGGCCGGTTCCCAGCCAAAGCGTTGTCTGGTGAAGACTTGGTGGTAGGCGCCACGGTCTTCCGTGAAGGCCACGACCAGCTTGGGGTGAGTGCCATCCTGCTGGACCCCAAAGGCAAAGAGCGCCAGCGTGTCCGTCTCGCCCCGGCCCCGGGCGAGCGTGGCAAAGGAACCGATCGTTGGGAGGGGCTGCTGACCCCGACGTCGCCCGGAGTCTGGACTTTCGCGATCGAAGCCTGGCACGACCGCTACGGCACATGGCATCACAACGCCGAAGTGAAGGTCGAAGCCGGCATCGACGTGGAGCTGATGCTCGCTGAAGGCGTCGCTCTGCTCGCTGAAGCGGCTGGGGAGAGCACTCGAGGCGGGGCAGACAAGCGCACCCTCCGCGCCGCCTCTGAGGGCCTCGCCGATACTTCGAAGACTGCCGAGGAGCGCCTGGCTGCCGGTTTCAGCACAGAAGTCGCCGCCGTCCTCGAGCGCCAACCGATCCGCGAAATGGTGACCGTCTCGGAACAGTACCCGCTCCTGGTGGAGCGTGACCTCGCCGGCCGCGGAGCCTGGTACGAATTCTTCCCCCGCTCCGAGGGCGCCGTTTTGGATCCCGCCACGGGAACGTGGACTTCAGGCAACTTCACGACGGCGGCCAAGAGGCTCGACGCCGTTGCGGACATGGGCTTCGACGTCATCTATCTGCCGCCCATCCACCCGATTGGCTTCCAGCACCGTAAGGGCCGCAACAACACCCTGACTCCGGGTCCGCAGGATCCGGGCTCGCCGTGGGCCATCGGCTCCGAGGCTGGCGGCCACGACGCCATCCATCCGGAACTGGGATCGTTCGAGGATTTCGACGCTTTTGTGGTCCGCGCCAATGAGCTGGGCCTCGAAGTGGCGCTGGACTTTGCGCTGCAGGCCGCCCCGGACCATCCCTGGGTGAAGACCAACCCGGAATGGTTCACCACTCGCGTGGACGGCAGCATCGCCTATGCCGAAAACCCGCCCAAGAAGTACCAGGACATCTACCCGCTGAACTTCGACAACGATCCCGCCAGGCTATCCAAGGAAATCCTGCGGATTGTCTTACTCTGGGTGAGCCACGGCGTGAAGATTTTCCGTGTGGACAACCCCCACACCAAACCGGTGTGGTTCTGGGAATGGCTGATCGGCAAGGTCAACAAGAAGCACCCCGACGTCGTTTTCCTCGCCGAGGCGTTCACTCGCCCGGCGATGATGCACGCCCTTGGCCGGGCAGGCTTCCAGCAGTCGTACACCTACTTCACGTGGCGGAACACCAAAACCGAGCTGGAGTCGTATTTCCAAGAGGTCAGCCACGTTTCCCCCGCATACTTCAGGCCCAATTTCTTCGTCAACACCCCTGACATCCTCACCGAGTATCTGCAATACGGCGGTCCGGCTGCGTTCCGCATCCGCGCAGCATTGGCTGCGACGGCGAGCCCGCTCTGGGGCGTCTACGCCGGATTCGAGCTGTACGAGCACGTGGCGCGTCCGGGGGCCGAGGAGTACATCGACAACGAGAAATACGAGTTCAAGGACCGGGACTGGGATGCCGCGGCAGCGTCCGGGCACAGTCTCGCCCCCTACATCACGCGGCTTAACGCCATCCGGAAGGCCCACCCCGCCTTGGGTGATCTGCAGAACCTGACCTTGCACCACAGCACGGATGACGCCACCATCGTGTTCTCCAAGCACAAGACCTTGCCTGACGGCAGCAAAGACACCTTGATCATTGTTGTCAACGTCGATCCCCACGGCACCAGGGAAAGCACCGTGACCCTGGATCTGTCCGCTCTTTCGCTGGATCCAGCCGACTTCACCGCAAACGGAAGATTCTGGGTGGATGATCTGGTCAGCGGCGAAAGCTGGGAGTGGGGCGAGTACAACTACGTTCGACTGGACGCCCACAAAGAACCGGCACACATTCTCAATATCCGGAGGTAGCCTTAGTGAGCTTTAATCCGCAGGGTCAGAGTCAGTACTTCACGCCGAAGAACACTTTCGAGCTGAACGCCCCGGGTCTTCAACATGACCCTCATTGGTATCGGAAGGCTGTTTTCTACGAAGTGCTGGTGAGGGCCTTCGCGGACGCCAACGGCGACGGTTCGGGCGACTTCCATGGTCTGATCGAAAAGCTGGACTATCTTCAGTGGCTGGGGGTGGACTGCTTGTGGCTGCCGCCGTTCTTCGATTCTCCCCTGCGGGACGGCGGCTACGACATTTCCGACTACACCTCTGTGTTGGACGAGTTCGGCACCATCAGCGACTTCAAACGGCTCGTAGCCGAAGCGCACGCGAGGGGTGTCAGGGTCATTATCGACCTCCCGCTGAACCACACCTCGGACCAGCACCCATGGTTCCAGGAATCACGCAAGAACCCGGATGGTCCGTACGGCGATTTCTATGTGTGGAGTGACACCGACGAGAAGTACCAGGACGCGCGCATCATCTTCGTGGACACAGAAGAGTCGAACTGGACCTTTGATCCCATACGCCGGCAGTTCTTTTGGCACCGCTTCTTCAGCCACCAGCCTGACCTGAACTTCGAGAACCCCAAGGTCATCGAAGCGCTCCACGATGTTGTCCGGTTTTGGCTGGACCAAGGCATTGATGGGTTCAGGGCGGACGCCATTCCATACCTCTTCGAAGAAGAGGGCACCAATTGTGAAAACCTGCCCGCCACCCACGGTTTCCTGCGGGACCTTCGCAAAATGGTGGATGAGAACTATCCGGGCCGCGTGATCATCGCCGAAGCCAACCAACCGCCCCACGACGTCGTGGAGTACTTCGGCTCAGAGGAAGAACCGGAATGCCACATGGCCTTCCACTTTCCCATCATGCCGCGCCTGTACTACGCCCTGCGCGACCAGAAAGCATCCCACATCATCGAAACTTTGCGGGACACTCCGGAAATCCCGGCAGGTGCGCAATGGGGAACCTTCCTGCGCAACCATGACGAGCTGACTTTGGAAATGGTCACCGCCGACGAACGTGCCGCCATGCTGGGTTGGTACGCTCCAGACCCGCGGATGCGCGCCAACATCGGCATCAGGCGCAGGCTCGCCTCGCTGCTGGACAACTCCCGTTCCGAGATCGAGCTGATCAACGCCTTGCTGCTTTCCCTGCCGGGCAGCCCCTTCTTGTACTACGGGGATGAAATCGGGATGGGGGACAACATCTGGCTTGACGATCGTGACGCCGTTCGCACGCCGATGCAATGGAACCCGGACCGCAACGCAGGCTTCTCCAACGCTGATCCTGGAAAGCTCTACCTGCCTGTCATCCAGTCGCTGGTCTACAACTACAGCATGGCCAACGTCGAGGCCGAAGCTGCCCACTCGGGCTCGCTCTTGCGCTGGACCCGCCAGATCTTGAGTGTCCGGAAGAACCATGCGGCCTTCGGGCTGGGCGGCTTCAGGCACGTTCCGGCAGACCATGAAGTTGTCCTTGCCTATCTGCGCGAGCTTCCGGAGAACAATCCGGAGGGCGAGGAAGCCGAATCCATCCTGTGTGTTTTCAACCTGTCCCAGCATCCGGTGGCTACCACCTTGGATATCCCTGAATACGCCGGACGAGGCCTCAGGGACGTCTTCGGGGGCCAGCCGTTCCCAGGGATAGGCAACGACGGTTCACTGACCATCACGCTCGGCAGCCATGACTTCTTCTGGCTCCGCGTACGCTCGGCGGGTTCCACCGGATCCACGCCTTACACCCAGGCCATCCCAGTGCTCTCCATTGAAGGCTGATATGAGTCTCTCGGCACCCACCACGGTCCTGGCACCCCTACTCAAGGAATGGCTGCCCCGGCAGCGCTGGTTTCCGGTCAAGGCAGGGGCGTTCGATCTGGACTTCGTCGGCTCCTTCCAACTCCAGCAACCCGACGCAGGGATCGGCTTGGAAGTCCGGTTGCTGTCCATCCGCTACGCCACGGCCGACGGCGGGATGCAGACTGACATTGTCCAGGTACCGCTCAGCTACCGCTCTACTCCGGCAGCCACTTTGGCGGCCGCTTTGGTGGGCCAGCTCGACGACGATAGGCCGGTCTGGGTATACGACGCACCCCACGATCCGGTCTTCGCGACCGCGTGGCTCGAACTCATCCAGGGTCTGGCCATGGCCGAACCCGGAGAAGGCGAAGGTACCGCGAGCGGGCATTCGGTGCCTGGCGGCCTGCGCCTGCCCAGCGGTTCAGGATCCGTGCGGGTCTCATCCGGTGAGCAGTCCAACACTTCGGTGATCGTCGACGACGGCGTGTCTGCGGCGATCGTGAAGATCTTCCGGGTGTTGTCCATCGGTAAGAACCCTGAGGTGGAGGTCGGTGCGGCCTTGACCTCGGGAGGAACCAAGGAGGTGCCCTCCACGCTCGGCTGGATTACGGGAACATGGGAGGCAAGGACACCCCTGGGCCGGCATGGCACAGCCTCAGCGGACCTCGCCGTGGCCCACGAGTTCCTTGCGGGCGGGCAAGACGCTTGGCGCTTAGCCGTCACCGCCGCCGCATCCGGCACGGACTTCACCGCCGAGGCCCGGCAGATGGGCCAGGCGACGGCCACCGTGCATCTGCGGCTCGCGGAAACCCTTGGAACGGCCCGGGAAGGGGTTCCGGGCCAGGACATTGCCGCCGAAGTAGCCCGGCGGGTCCGCCAGTCGTGGGCCGAAGCGGGTACCGCCGTCGGGCCCCAAGAGCAGCAGCTCGAGGCACTCCTGACGCAATTGTCCGGCAAGGAAGCCGGGACGCTGCAGCGGATCCATGGGGACCTTCACCTGGGCCAGATCCTCTTGGTGCCCGGCGCCGGGGGAGAACCGGGGCGGTGGGCGATCCTCGACTTTGAAGGGGAGCCCCTTCGGCCGATCGAACTCCGTAACATTCCCGACGTTCCCCTGCGCGATGTCGTGGGAATGTTGCGGTCCTTTGACTATGCGGCCGGTGCAGCCGCCCGCGAGAATACCGGGGCCACTGTCCCGGTGACATGGGTTGACGACTGCGCTGAAGCGTTCCTGGCCGGCTACAGCGACATCACCCCCGGAACCATTGACCGCCGCTCGCCGCTCTTTGTGGCATTGTGGCTGGACAAGGCCTTGTACGAGGTGATCTACGAGTTGCGGAACAGGCCGGATTGGTTACCCATTCCGGTCAACGCTTCACGGAAGCTACTCGGAAATACGAGCCCCGGCACGGATGCCGCGGCGACATCGGAAGGTAAGGAAATGACAGGCTCAGCACGTACCGAACGGCCCCGAGTCCCGCTGTATGTGGACGCCGCTACCCTGGGCCGGGTGGGCGCCGGTGCGCATCACGCCCCGCACTCTGTACTGGGCGCCCACCTTGACGATCACGGCCACGTCACCATCCGCACCGTCAAGCACCTGGCGGAGTCCGTCACGGTAGTCACCGAAGCCGGCTCCACAGCGATGACCCATGAGACCGACGGCGTCTGGGTAGCGGTTCTCGAGCCGCTGCAGCACGGCCATGTGCCGGACTACCGCTTGGAAGTGGTGTATGGCGACTCCGCCCCGGTGACGCTCGATGATCCCTACCATTACCTTCCAACTGTCGGCGAGGTGGACCTGCACCTCATCGGAGAAGGCCGGCATGAACGGCTCTGGGACACACTCGGCTCCCACGTGCAGCACTATCGCTCTTCACTGGGCGATGTAGACGGCGTCTCCTTCGCCGTCTGGGCTCCCAACGCTCAAGCAGTCCGCGTCAAGGGCGAATTCAACTCGTGGGATGGACGTGAGCACGCCTTGCGCTCGCTCGGCTCTTCCGGTGTATGGGAAGTCTTCATCCCAGGTGTTGTAGCAGGGGCGCGCTACAAATTCGAGCTGCTCACGAAGGCTGGCCATTGGGTGGAGAAAGCCGACCCTCTCGCCTTCGGCACGGAAGTTCCCCCTTTGACGGCATCACGGGTGGTGGAGTCCAGCTACCGGTTCAAGGACGACGCCTGGATGACGGCGCGCGCCAACAAAGATCCGCATAATTCGCCTATGAGCGTCTACGAAGTCCACCTCGGTTCCTGGCGCCTCGGCCTCGGATACAAGGAGCTGGCCAAGGACCTTGTGGAATATGTGAAGTGGCTTGGCTTCACCCACGTCGAGTTAATGCCGGTGGCCGAGCACCCCTTTGGTGGTTCATGGGGCTACCAAGTCACATCCTATTTTGCTCCGACCTCCCGGTTCGGGCATCCGGACGAGTTCCGTTTCCTGGTCGATTCCCTGCACCAAGCAGGCATCGGCGTCATCCTGGACTGGGTCCCGGCGCATTTCCCGAAGGACGCATGGGCCCTTGCGCGTTTCGACGGCGAACCACTGTACGAGCACTCGGACCCCCGGCTTGGCGAACACCCGGACTGGGGCACTCTCATCTTCGACTTCGGTCGCACCGAGGTTCGCAACTTCCTGGTGGCGAACGCCTTGTACTGGCTCGAGGAATTCCACATCGATGGCCTTCGCGTGGACGCCGTCGCCTCCATGCTCTACAGGGACTACTCCCGCGAGGAAGGGGAGTGGTTCCCCAACGTTCACGGAGGGCGCGAGAACCTTGAAGCCATCTCCTTCCTCCAGGAAGTCAACGCCACCATTTACAAGACCCACCCTGGGGCCGTGACCATTGCCGAGGAATCCACGGCGTTTCCAGGCGTCACCGCCCCGACCAACCACGGCGGCCTGGGATTCGGCCTCAAGTGGAACATGGGCTGGATGCACGACTCCCTCAAGTACATCTCCGAAAACCCGGTAAACCGCCGCTGGCACCACGGCACCGTGACGTTCTCCATGGTCTACGCCTTCACGGAAAATTTCCTGCTGCCCATCAGCCACGACGAGGTAGTGCATGGCAAGGGATCCATGCTGCGTAAGATGCCTGGGGACCGTTGGCAGCAGCTTGCCAACGTGCGGGCGTTCATGGCCTACCAATGGGCGCACCCGGGCAAGCAGCTCATCTTCATGGGCACCGAATTCGGCCAGGAGGCCGAATGGTCCGAACAGCACGGCCTTGACTGGTTCCTCGCGGACATCCCGTCGCACCGCGGACTGCAGTTGCTCACCCGCGAGTTGAATACGCTATACAGCGCGACGCCGGCCCTGCATGTGAGGGACAACGAGCCGGGCGGCTTCCAGTGGATCAACGGGGCGGACGCGGATCGCAACGTGCTCACGTTCATCCGTTGGGACCACGACGGCAACCCCTTGGTTTGTGCCGTGAACTTCTCCGGCGGCCCGCACCAGGACTATGTCCTTGGCGTTCCGTCTGCCGGCGCTTGGCAGGAAGTTCTCAACACCGACGCCGAGGTGTACGGCGGATCGGGCGTCATCAACGCTGGTGAACTTGTTGCCACGGCACCCGGGGCGGAAGGACAACCTGCGGCATTGACCGTCACCCTGCCGCCGCTTGGTGCCTCCTGGTTCACGCCTTTGGCCTAGTGGTTCTTGTTTAGCCGAACGCAAAGGGTCCGGAAGCCTTGAGTTTCCGGACCTTTGCGTAGATCTCGCGGGCACTGCTGAAGCGCAGGAAGCCGTCTGGTGGGGGTTTTGCCTCCCCGGAAAAGTGGTGGTATAGTTAGTACCCGCGCTGCTCCCCAGTGGAGATCGGTGAAGTTGACTGAGTTCCTCGTGAAAATCAAGTCAAGAACGCCGATTTGACTAGGAGGTAAGCAGCCGGTAAGTTTGGGAAGTTGCTCCGGAGCGATCGCGGGCCCTTTGTGGGTGTGGGTGGTGTCGGGTGTGTCTGTTGTTT
>NZ_JAPFFT010000052.1 GCF_026241105.1 Arthrobacter rhizophilus
CGTAGGTGTTCCCGGCCTTGGTGATCGGACCCTGGTGCCGGGACTGGCCCGAGGAGTTCTCGCTGGGCACCAGCCCGGGTCGGTCGTCAAGGCTGGTGAGGCGCGGGATGCTCCGGTCCATGATGGAGGCGCCTCCGATGGTGGCGATAGCTGCGCAGTGCTCGATCAACCGGTCCTTGCGCAGCCGGTGGGTGAAGGCCAAACTGCCAGGTACGGTCGAGCATGTCGCAGTTGCCGTAGGGGCTCCAGTAGTCTCGTTGACCGTCCTCCCCCAAACCAACACGGATTCCCGCCTCGGTCATCTGGGCCAGATCGAACTGGGTGCCGCCGCTGGCCGGGGCGACTGTGGCCCGCACAATGTCTAGCTCGGCCATCTGCTCTACGAGCCGGGCGGTCACGTCGGGGTGGACGTTGGCCAGATCATAGGCGTGGGAAAGCGAGATACGTCCACCCATGCCCAGGGCACGGGTGCGCTCGAAGATGAGTTCCGCGCTGAAGGCGCCCAGGTGGCCCGGCTCGTGCAAGTGAATGTCGACGTCGACCCCGTATTTCTCGGCCAGGCCGAAAACGATGTCCAGGTGGCGGACGGGGTCACGGTCCAACTGGCATGGATCAATGCCCCCAATGGTCGTGGCACCTGCAAGTAGGGCTTCCTCAAGGAGCGGCACGGTCCCCTCTTCCAAGAGGAGGCCCGCTTGAGGGAAGGCTATCACTTCAACTGTGGCGGCGTGAGCGAATTGTTCCTTGGCGGCCATCACTGCCTCGAAGCGTTCCAGTTTGCAGTCCACGTCAATTTGGGCATAGGAACGGACTCGCGTGGTCCCTCGCGCAATCATCCGTTCCAGCGTTCCCGCCACCACATCCCGGTAAGGGATGGGAGTATCGCGCCAGTTTTCCCGGTCGTTGCACATCATGTTCCATACCCCGGGCGAGGCGGTGTGCTCCCGGAACGGCATTCCAATCCGGGACGAGTCGAGATGGACGTGCACGTCAGCGACGGCGGGCAAAGCGATCCGATTCCGGCCGTCCACCTTCTCGCTGGCCGCAGCCGCGCCAACGAGGGCAGCCCCTGCAGGGTGGATGGTCGCAATCCGCCCATCCTTTACCTCGAGGTCTACGGCGTCCCCGCCCCACGGGCGGACATTGGTGATGATCACGATTCAAATACTTTCGATTGGGTTGTAGCTGGTACGGTGGCCGAGCGCGGGACGGCGCCGCTTCCCGGACCTTTCCCGCGGGAGCGCATGCTAGAAGTGGAAGGCAAGTTCGGCGATGGTCGCTGCTGCGACGAAGCTCGCTGTGAACGTCATCAGGGTAACGATGATGATCTTCCAGCTTAGGGATCGCAGAGCCTTGGCGTCGCGGCCAAGTGACATGCCGATCAGGGCGATCATGGGCAGGCCTGCGAAGAGGACGTTAATGTTCTGGGTGGCAGAGGCGATGAAAGACCCGATGGGCAGGAACGCGGCAGACGTGACGGTGGCCAGGGCCAGGACCCAAATACTGGACGGGACCATAGGGACCAGCTTCGCCAGTACGAGCGCGACCGCGGTGAGGGCCAGCAAGATGAGCACCCCGACGACGTCCAGCGACCGCGACGAACCAGTGCCGAGAGCATTCAGCAGGACGGCGGCTACGCCGGTCGCGGCAAACGCAATGAGCCACGTTTTGGGCGTGCGGACAACGGTGGGGTCCTCTTCGATGCCATTGACGTCGACAGCATCGACGCCTGAGCCCTTCTGGGAGTCATTCTCCTCCCGGCCTTGGCGTGCCGAAACTGGGCTCCCTTCGCGAGCTGAAATCTCAGGACTAGCCAGCGCGTCGCGACGAACACGGCGGCCAAGGTCATCACGCCCGAACAGGCGGGACCACATCTTGTAGAGCTTTTGACAAAGGGGCAGGGCGATAAAGACGCCGGCATAGAAGCCGACGATGTTGGTGACGAGGTTGGACAGAGCAGCTAGGGCCATGATTTCCCCTGACATCTCCGGATACAGGATGGACAGTGCGCCGACACCGCCAAGCATCATGGAGGCGGACCCGAGCCCAAGGCCCAAGGCCAAGGCTCGGGGATCAAAGAAGTCCAGTCCGCCGAGAAGGCCAGCCAACAGGGAAATGAACACGGCACCAAAGACGCTGCCCAGTACCCACACCGCGAACACCCCACGGTACTCCGGGGAGCGGACGCCGAAGCGCTGGATCGCGAAGGCCAGGTAGGACTCACGATCGATTGACCATGTGGCCCCGATTGCCGTGCGACCCAATCCAAGCGCAACTGCGACGGGAAGAGCAAGGATCACCGTGCCGACCACGTGCCCGACCTCCTGCAGCAGTATCGCCGGGCCGATGCCGGCGAACTTAGTTAGGGAAGGACCAATTTGAGTGCCGAGGCCTGCTAGGAAGAAGACAATGGAGACATCCATCAGATGCGTGGATACCGCACGGGCACGCCCTCCGATTGGTTTCCACCTCTGGACTCCAAGGAACCCTCCGATGAGAACGGTCCACAAGATGGGCATCAGAACGATGGCAGCCGGACCGAGGTGAAATTTATGAGTCCCGATCGTGATAGCCGCCGCACAGACAACGGTGGAGACCGCGATCATCGCGAGCCACAGCGACGGACGGGCATGGAAAGAACGCGAGGGTGAGGCGTCCAATAAGGCGGACGCGGAGCCAACTGTGGTCTTCGCTTCATTGCGCATGACGCAAGCCTTTCAAAGAGGATCAGGGAGGATGCAGAACAGATATCCGAAGGATGCAGTGGCTGTTCTGGTATACCAAATGACTGTATACTCGTAAACAATGAGAGGCAAGTCACTTTTTTGAACGCCCGGGGTTAAGCCCTGGCCCCTGTGCAAGGAGGCACGTTGTACAAGAAGATCTCTGCTCGGTACGTTCTTGCTTTTGACGGAAAGCAGCACACGCTCATTGAGGATGGTGACGTTGTTTTTGAGGGAGACTCGATCGTCTTCGTGGGGCGCAACTACGGCGGCCCGGTCGACGAGGAGCACGACTATGGCCAGAGCCTGATCATGCCTGGTTTTATAGATCTAGATGCCTTGGCTGACATCGATCACCTCATCCTCGATTCGTGGCCCTCCCCGGGCGTCGCGGCCGGTCACTTATGGTCGGAAGACTACTTCGCCAACCGGCGCAGGGATGTGTTCACGCCGTCCGAGCGTTCGACGGTCCGTGAATTCGCGCTGGCGCAGCTGGCCCTTCACGGCATTACGACTTATATGCCCATTGCCTCGGAGATCCACAGTTCCTGGGCCGAGGGGTTCGACGAGCTCGTGGATATGGCGGACATAAGTCGGCGCATCGGGTTACGCGGTTACCTGGGTCCGGCCTACCGGTCTGGTGTACATGTCACCACCGCTGCGGGCGGCCGGGAAGTCCACTTCGATGAGTCCGAGGGCCTTGCAGGTCTTCGCGACGCAGAGAGTTTCCTGGACTACGCAAGCGATCTCGCTGATCCTCTTCTGACCGGCGTCTTGTTGCCCTGCCGCATTGAGACGCTGTCGGAAGATCTTATGCGGGAGACTGCTCGCATCGCTCAAGAGCGGGACGCGCTCGTGCGGCTCCATTGCCTCCAGTCTCCGCTTGAGGACGAGTTCCTCGACGGGTCCGCTGGACGCGGCGTCTTGGATCTGCTCGAATCTACGGGCCTTTTCGGCACCCGCCTTCTCATTCCTCATGGCGTGGTAATCAACGGCAAAGATCCGGCTGCGTCCGCAGCCGGAGGTCCGCTGGATTTGCTGGCCAGGCATGGTGTCTCCATTGTTCATTGCCCGCTGACATCCTTCCGTTACCAGAAGACGCTTGTATCGTTTGATCGTTTCCGCGAGGCAGGCGTCAACCTGTGCCTGGGTACGGATTCCTTCCCGCCCGATCTGGTACGCGGGATTGACGTCGGGATGCACCTCAGCAGACTGATTGAGGAGAGGCCGGATGCGGGGACCCTGGCAGAGTACTTTGATGCTGCGACGTTGGGGGGAGCAAGGGCTCTCGGACGCGGCGATTTGGGGAGGCTTGGCGCCGGAATGCAGGCCGACATCACAGTTGTTTCGCTCGGTCACTTCGGGGATGGCGTTGTCGAAGACCCCCTGCGCACCTTGGTGCTGAACGGCACCGCACGCCAAGTGACCGATACCTTCGTGGCCGGACGTCCGGTGGTCGTCGGCGGCAACCTGCCCGGCGTTGACCTCGGTGCACTGAGGGCTGAGGGGCAAAAGCTGTTTGAACAGATGCGGGCCGCCTATTCGGCACGGGACGTCCAGCACCGGCAGCCGGACGAGCTCTTCCCGCCTACCTACCCCAAGGTGGAGATGGCCACAATTTCGACTAGCTGTTGAGCGCGGACATCTCACGCTTATCACCCCGTGAGAGTCGCGTAATCGGAGAGGGCGGGGGGAGTTGATAAACCATGCCTACCGCCTATCTAAACTTTGGTATACCAAGGGTGGCCCGCAGTTCTTTTCGCAGCAATCCCAGATTCACTTTAGATGCGGCAAAGTTTCCCGCGGCTCTCCCCCCGCCCGAGAACTCCTCATTACATATAGAAAGAAAATCCATGACACTGATTCTTAAGGCCTCCGAACTTGAGGCGCTAGCAGACATGCAGAGGACTATTACGGCCATCGCACGCGTCTTTGCCGGTCTAAGTCAAGGCACCGCTGTTCAGCCGACGCCAGATTCCCTTTTCCTACCGACCTCGGATGCCAGATTTCTGCCGATGACCGCTCTTTCCGGCGCGGAGGAGCTGGCTTCCGTGAAATTGCTGGCGGACATTCCTGCCAACCTGGCATCCAACCTGCCATCACAACGGTCGACCATCGTGCTTGTGTCCCAGTTGACCGGCGAAACCTTGGCCATTCTCGACGGCAAAGTCCCGACCCGGGTCCGTACTGCTGCAGCCAGCGCCGTCGCGACGAAGCTTCTTGCGAGGCCGGGCAGCACCACCTTAGGACTGGTAGGCGCCGGGGCATTGGCTGTGGCACACGTCGAGGCGATGCTCGCCGTCCTACCGCTTGAAAATGTCGTTGTGTGGTCCCGTTCCGCTGATACCGTCGCGGCCTTCTGTGAGGGGATCTCCCACCACGGACTGAAGATTAAGGTGGCGGCCAGCGTTCAGGAAGTCGTGGAGGATGCTGACGTGCTGTGCACACTGACCCCGGCAGTCGAACCGCTGGTCAAGGGCCAATGGTTCAGGCCCGGACTGCATGTGAACGCCGTCGGATCACGTCCCCGGCCGGACCACCGGGAAATTGACTCAGCGGGAATGGTGAGAGCGAGGGTTTTCGTGGACAGCCTGGCAACGGCCAGGGCAAAGTCTGGCGCACTGATCATCCCGGTTGCCGAAGGTGCCATGCGATTTGAAGACGTTGAAGCCGAACTTGGCGACGTGGCGGCTGGGACAAAACAAGGACGTCTAGGGGACGAGGACGTAACCTTATTCAACTCGGTAGGTATCGGTCTGCAGGATCTTGCCATCGGCCGGCTCCTGTACGACGCTGCGCTAATCCAGGGGATCGGCACACAGGTCGAGCTGAATAACTGACAGGGCGCCGTCATTACGACATCGCAGCTACAAGAAGCTATAAAGAGAGGCACCAATGACAGTTCAGGCGGAATCAACCATCTCCTCGGCTGAGACTGCCCGTGCACGAATTCGAGAACTGATCATCTCAGGTGACCTCGCACCAGGGTCTCGGCTCAGGGAACGTGATCTGTCACAAGCCCTGGATGTTTCTCGGGTACCTGTCCGGGAAGCCCTACAGCAGCTGGAAGCCGAAGGCTTTATTGACACCTCCCCCCGTCGCGGCGCCACCGTCAAGCAAATCACCCTGCGCGACGTCAACGAACTCTTTGATGTGCGGCTCAGCCTCGAAGTCCTTGCTGCGCGTCTGGCCGCCCAAGCCGCGTCACGAGGCCAGCCCACGTCACGCCTAAGGCAGATGATGGATACTGCGGAAGAAGTAACCCGGCGACACGAGCACGCGCAGATACCACTCAGCAACACGGCATTGCACGCAGAGATTGTCTCGATGGGAGGCAATTCGCTGCTGGAGTACTCCATGAAGCCACTCTTGGGCCGGATGCAGTGGCTGTTCACCATGACGGGGCACCGCGACCCCCAAGTTCAATGCGCGGAGCACTTGAGCCTCTGCAAAGCCATCTATGACGGCCAGGCCGACCTGGCCGCCGCCCTCGCCTTTGCACACGTGGAACTGGGCCGCGAACCGTCCCTCCAGGGACTGGCCGGGCGCCTACCCGAACGTTAAGCGGGCCCGAAAGACGGCATCAGATGTAAGACGGCGAGGAAGCCTAGGTGCATTTTCGCCGTCCGCGCCATTGGGACGACGTTGATGGGCCACGCCCCACACGCCTGCCATTACCGAGGATCAGCGAAGGTGCCCCACCTCTCCACAGTTGTGCCACTTGGAACATCACAATCCAAAGAAGCCTCGTACTGGCCCGGGGCGAGGCGAGTTACCGAAATCCCGGCTCCCTGGATCGTGGCTGCAGGCTTCAGCAGATTCACCGCCTGGTCAAGGGCTGCGTCCAGCTGGTTTCGGGTTTGAACCGCCACGATCAGGCGACTGGGTTCTATTTGCAAGGTTTCAATCCTTACTCTCTTGTTTTTCGGTAAGCACTCACTCTTGAACTGCTGCCTGTTGTGTAATGCACAATTAGGTATTGACAAGCTCTATAGGAAAGAACTTGCCCGAATCGGGCCATCAGGGTCCCGGTCACGACTTCGCCATCAACTATTGGCGCGAGGGCCGGCGTGGTCCTGCACTTAGTGGCGTGCCAGAGGCAGCCGGAATCATTCTCCGCTGCTCTCGTGCCAGCGCAGGAGGTTCCTGTCGTGAGTCCGCATCACTGGGAAGGCTGACAGCTTTCGGTGGGCGGCAGCCGCTAAACGGGTATTCCCTGAAGACCCGACCACCCTAGGATTGTGATGCTGAACGCCGACAGGAGAGCGCACGTAGCCTGGCAGGACATCGATGATCCGAAACCGTCGCAACATCAGATTGGTATACCGATTGACCGGTGGTCCTAGTCCCGTCGGTTTCCGCCATGTTTCGGGCACGACTTGCATCCTGCGTGATTGAGCGCCTTAGTGTCCATGCGGCCTGTGCCGGCCATAGGCTATTTCCCCTCACGTATCGTGCGCTGCAAGGTGTGATTTGCCTCTCAGCCCTTACGAGTATACTGTTTTTGGTATACCAAAACAAGATACTCCATACCCGGATACCGGTGCTGCAGTTCCCTGCTCTCGTTGAAAGGCCGGCATCATGCGCCAATGAAGTTGACTAGCACCTCTTCTGGACGATGACGAACGTCGCCGTCCTTCCGCCTTCCATGTCCTCGACTGCGACGATAAGGCGCAGCTATCACTTAGCTAGAAATCATCATTGTCTGAGGCGCTCGGCGAGCTGCGTCGCAGTAGCAGTGAGCGCCCTCCAGTTTCGTAGGTGAGTCGACCCCCGGAGTCCGCGTCCGGATACCCCAGGTGTTCCCGGCAATACGTGGTCAGCGCCCTTGGGGGGCGCTCGACGGGTTCCCGAAGGGCTGAGCTTCCATTCTCGCGATGATGGCCGACGAGAGTTTAGTCGCGGTTGCGGTGTCTCGTTCGTCGATAGCCCGGTAAAGCGCCTCATGATCCTCAGTGCCCTCGCCCACCGCATGGTAAATGGACTTACGAAACTCGAGGCTAAGACTCTGGTAAAGGTCGGCGAGTAACTCATTGTGGGCTGCGCTGGCGATGGCCTTATGGAAAAGGAGGTCCCCCTCAATAAAGGCGTCCAAATCAGCGTTGTCCGCTCCTGCATTTCGGTCGTCGAGCGCCTTACGAATGGCAACAAGATCATCCTCGGTCCGACGCGAGACTGCAAGCGAGACCGCCAACGCATCCAGACCACTGCGAACCTCAATAACCTCGACCGTCTTGCTGTTTGTCACTTTGCGGTTAAGGGCCACTGTGGACTCATCCAGGGCGACGACATAGGTGCCATCGCCCTGCTTGATCGCGAGGAGGCCGGCGTGGACTAGGGCCCTGGTCGCCTCGCGAAGGGATGCACGACTGACGCCTAGAGTCTTTGTGAGTTCAGCTTCAGACGGCAACCGGTCCCCGACCGCCCATTCGCCGCCCTGGATGTGGCCCCGTATCTCCTCAGTCACTGCATCGACTGTTGATACCCGATTGATCTTCAGCACCTTCTCAGCCCTCTTCTTCTCTATCACGGAACTTATTGAATCAGGCCTTGCAGCCCGCTCGCGACCTCACTGACTGAGCCGCCCCACAATGTGCTCCTCCACGCAACCGTTCAAGCCGCGAACAAACCAGTCAGGAGGGCAAATACCTTCATTCATCAAAACCCCTTCCCTAAACATCGGATGATCTGATAATACTATGGCATGACTATCGACCTGACGCGACTCCCCAACGTGAATCTGGGCCGCACGAACGGCCAGCGGACGATGAGGACGGGGGTGATGTGCGGCCCTCCCCAAGGATTTTCCGACAGTTCACCCGAAGAGGCGCTAACTTATGTTCAATCCAGCGGATATGAAGGAGCTCTCTTTGCTACGCCTCGAGCCATCAGCCCGGAGCTTGACAAGACTGCCCTTAAGGAGGCCGGAGAGCTGGCCTCAGAGTTGGGCCTTTTTCTGGAAACAGGTATTGGCGGCCTGGGTCCGTTCGGCGACGCGCGGGAGCGCATCACCGAGCTGAACACTATGATCGACGCGGCTGTTGCCGTGGGCTGTCGCCAGTTCTTCGCCTATACGCGCACTGAGCGCCAGCACTCCGAGGTAGCTCATAGCGATCAGCTCGCCACCGTCCAGCGGACCATCGAGACCCTCGCGCCACGACTGCGTTCGGAGGGTCTGCGACTGAATCTCAAGACCCATGAAGACCTCTCTTCGCATGAGGTGCTCCGGCTGGTCGAAGCCTGTGGGACGGACGTCATCGGCGTCAGCCTGGACGTCGCGAACCTGGTTGTCCGAGGTGAGGACCCTGTGGAGGCGACCCGGAGACTTGCCCCGCACGTTTATCAGACACATTTAGAAGACGTGGTCCTCTATGTCGTTGAGCGCGGGCTGCGGCGGAGGCTGCGGCCGTGCGGCGCAGGTGTTCTTGACTGGTTCTCCATTGTCCGCACACTTGTCGATCAGTCCCCGGCGCAGCATCTGACGCTCGAGCAGCATCTCGGCCGGTTCGACGCTGACATCTTCGACCCCGTGTGGTTCGGCTCCGAGCCCCACGTCGCCGCGCCGGAGCTCGCCGTGCTCTTTGGTGCCGCGTTGGAGTGCGAGCGGCGGGTGGCCACAGGCGACCTGCCCTCCTTGGCCGAGCTTGACGTTGACCCAGGTCCGTTTGCCCGGCGCGATCAGCTCGCGGAGAGCGCGATCTACCTACGTCAGGTTCTCGCCACGATTTCAGGAGGTCACCATGGTCGCGGTTGCTGCTGAATCGCCGATAGCCGTGTCCCGTCGGCGCATTGTCAAGGGCGATCGGGTTCTGGTCGCCGCCCTGTCTGGTCTCGCTGTCATCGCAGTTGCCGTGGTGGTAGGGCCATGGCTGTGGCACTACGACTCCAATGCAGTCGATCTGGCAGCTCAGCTGTCGCCCCCGTCGATCGACCATCCCCTCGGAACGGACAATCTCGGCCGAGACCTGCTCGCGCGGGTGCTTTTGGGAGCGCAGACATCTCTTGGGGCCGGTCTCGTGGTCGTTCTGGCAGGTGCGGTGCTTGGTTCGGTCACGGGCCTGCTCGCCGGTGCCCTTGGCGGGGTGGTCGACTCGGTCCTGACCTGGCTGACGAACTCGATCCTGTGCTTTCCGTCGATCATGCTCGCGATGGCAGTGGTAATGGCCCTGAAACCCGGAATACCCGCAGTGGTCATCGGTCTTTCGATCCACTCTTTTCCTTGGTACATGCGGACCATTCGGGGTGAGGTCATGCGCATCGCGGCGCAGGACTTCGTCAAGTCCACCAACGCGATCGGTGCGACCCAAATGCGCATCCTGTTCAGGCACATCTTCCCGCACCTGGTCTCGACCATCGTGCTCCAGATGGCGGCCGTGTTCGGAGCCGCGGTGCTCTCACTTGCTGCGATGGGCTTCCTCGGGATGGGGGCTCAGCCTCCCACCGCAGAGCTCGGCGCGATGATCACTGAAGGACAGCAGTTCTTCCTCACCGGCCAGTGGTGGTTAGTGGCCTTCCCCGGCCTCGTCCTGCTGGTCGCCGTCACCCTGACCACCATCATCGCCGACCGCGCCCGCGAGCTGCTGGACCCGCGGGGCGAATACATCGTTGCGGATTGACTAGGAGCCACCAATGATCAAGATGATTCTCAAGCGGTTCGGGCTCGCGGCCGCCACCATCCTCGGTGCGAGCCTGTTCTCCTTCTTCCTTCTGCGCAAGCTTCCCGGCGACCCGGCACGCCTGATCGGCGGCGATCTTGCCGACGAACAAACCATCGCCACACTTCGCCAGACGATGGGCCTCGACCAACCTTTTCCTCTGCAGTTTTGGAACTACTTGTCCTCGTCGCTGCACGGCGACCTCGGGTTCTCGTACAGCACCGGCCAGTCGGTGGGTACGCTGGTGCAGACGCGTCTCCCGGCCACCGTCGAGCTCGGCATGAGCGGCGTTTTCACGGCAGTGGTCCTGGCCACAGTGTTCGGGGCAGTGGCCGTCTATCGCAAGAAGCGCGGTGCGGACATCTTGCTGCGGGCAGCATCGTCCCTCGCGATGGGGTCCCCACCATTTTGGCTTGCGCTGGTTGCCATCCTCCTGTTGTCGGTCAATCTCGGAATTTTCCCCGGCCCTGAGGGAAGGCTGTCTCCGGGCATCGCCCCACCTCCGACGTTCACCGGTTTTTACACGCTCGACGCATTGAAATCCGGCCAGTTCGGGACATTCTTCGACGCCGTGCGCCACCTGATCCTGCCCGCGTTCACCATCGCCGTCGGCCCGTTCGCGTTCCTAAGCAGGCTCTTCCGCTCGCAACTGCGCAACACCCTCCGCGAGCCTTTCATTGTCGTTGCCCGCAGCCGCGGACTAACTCGTGGATCGGTGTTCCTGCACCACGCCGTACCGAACTCCCTGCTTTCCCTCATCGCCGTGACCGCGATGCTGGTTGCCGAGGCGATGACCGGCAGCGTGCTCGTGGAGAAAGTCTTCGGTTGGCCCGGCGTCGGATCGCTCACCGTCGACGCAATTTTACAGAAGGACTTTTCCGTCGTGCAGGGCGTGATCCTGCTTAGCGCCGCGCTCTACGTGACGGTGAGCTTCCTCGCCGACGTCGTCTACAGCGCCGTCGACCCACGCATCAGAGCAGGAGTGAAGTGACGTGATAGAAGACAACGTGAAGACGATAACGCTCGACTCACCGGACAAACCAGCTGACGAGGACACCCTCCTGGAGGTCCGCGGCCTGCGAACCGAGTTCCGCACGACCCGGGGGCGGGTCGCCGCCGTCCGGGACGTCAGCTTCAACATCAGGCGGGGCCAGCGGCTCGCTATAGTCGGCGAGTCCGGGTCCGGAAAGTCCGCCATGGCCATGTCCATCGTCGGCCTTATCCAGCCTCCGGGGCGAGTGACCGGCGGCGAGATCCTACTCAATGGCACAGACCTGCGCGGCATGACCGACCGCGAACTGTCAGCCGTGCGCGGCAGCCGGATATCACTGGTCTTCCAGGACCCGATGAGCGCGTTCGACCCGATTCGCACCATCGGAGCCCAACTGGTCGAGAGTATCCGGGCACACCAGCCCGTGAGCAATCGGGTCGCGCGGCGTCAGGCCGCCGACCTCCTCGGCGAGGTCGGGGTCGCCAACGCGGCGAACCGCCTGGCGGACTATCCGCACCAATACTCGGGTGGCATGCGCCAACGCGTTCTCATAGCGATGGCGCTGGCGAACTCTCCCGAACTCGTCATCGCCGACGAGCCCACGACTGCTCTCGACGTCACCACCCAGGCGCAGGTCCTTGAGATGCTCGACCGTCTCGTCACCGACCGCGGGGCCGCGCTGATGCTCATTACGCACAACCTGGGGATCGTCGCAGGGTTCTGCGACAGCGTCAAAGTGATGTACGCGGGGCAACTCATCGAGGAGAGCGACAGCCGCGCGCTGTTTGCCTCAGCCGCCCACCCCTACTCCCGCGAGCTGCTCAAGTGTGTCCTGCGCACGGACCGCCGGCAGGAAGGGTTGCTCTCCACCATCCCGGGAACGCTCCCCGATCCCACCGAAGCATTCCAGGGCTGCTCCTTCGAACCCCGGTGCCCGCTCGGCAAGGGCAACGCGACCTGCCAGAGCGTGGAGCCGTCCCTTCACACCGTGCAGGGACCGCAAGGAATCCAGCTGGCCAAGTGCCACTTCGCCGGACAGCACGAGCTGAAGGAGAATCAGTGAATACCACCAAAGACGAGAGCGCGGATCGTCCGCTGCTCGAAGTGCGGGGCCTCTCGAAGTCATACCGCGCCAAGGCCGCAGGAGTGCGGCTGCGACGGTCGACCGAGTTCAAGGCGCTTCGCGAGGTTTCCTTCGATGTCATGCGGGGCGAGACCCTGGGCCTGGTTGGTGAGTCGGGCTCCGGGAAGTCCACCGCGGCCGCGTGCGTGCTGCGCCTTATCGAAGCAGACTCGGGCAGCGTGCGGTTCGACGGCATCGACGTGCGGGCTCTGTCCAAGCCGGAGCTGCGCCGCCTGCGCTCGCGCATGCAGATCGTCTTCCAAGACCCCTATGGGTCCTTGGACCCGCGGTTCTCAGTTCGCGAGCTGGTCGAAGAGCCGTTGCTCGTCCACGGGATGCTCGACGCCCGTCTGCGACGCGAGCGGGCGCTGCAGATGCTCGAACGAGTCGGGCTGTCCGCATCGCAGGCCGAGCGCAACGCGCATGCTTTCTCGGGCGGCCAGCGCCAGCGCATCGCGATCGCGCGGGCGCTTGTGCTCAACCCCGAGCTGGTCGTCCTCGATGAACCGGTCACGGCGCTCGACGTCTCGGTACAGGCCCAGATCCTGAACCTGCTCACCGAGCTGCAACAGGAGCTCAACCTCACCTATCTGTTCATCGTTCACGACCTTGCGGTCGCACAGTATCTTTGCCACCGCATCGCAGTGATGTACCTCGGCGAGATCATCGAGATCGCGCCCTCGCAAGAGTTGTTCGATAATCCCCTGCACCCCTACACGGTCACTCTGCTCATGGCGGCTCCAGTCCCCGACCCGGACGAGATGGAGAACCGCAGATCGGCCCTGAGTGCCACCACCACAAGTGGAAGCAAGGCCGAACAAGGGTGCCCGCTGCGGCCGCGATGCCCGGTGGGCGTGAACCGGCCTGAATGCGCGAGCCTGCGCCCGGCCCTTCGCGAGATCGCGCCGGGCCATCTGGTCGCGTGCCACTACCCCGGCGAGATGCGGGCGGCCGCCGCCGGTCCGGTCGCGAACACCATTCCGACAAGTCTTTGAATACACCAATGCCATGAAAGCTAGGAAGGAAACCCCATGACACGTCACAAGCCCCCCCGCGGCCCCATCTGGCACCGCACCGCACTTGGAGTCACACTCGTCCTCTTCGCCACGGCCGCCTCGGCCTGCAGTAACTCCGGCGCGACAGGCAGCGCGGCCGCAAGCCGGCCGTTCACGGTCAACTGGGCTGCCAACATCACCAGCCTGGACCCGGCGTTCACCTGCCCCGGGGATGAAAACAGCTTCGCGAGCAACTTCTACGGCCGTCTCGTCAAGCTTTCAACCCGTGAAATCAGCCCAGGTGTTACGGCAGCAGTCCCCGACCCCAGCAAGGTCGAGCCCGACTTCGCGACGAAGTGGGACGTTTCCGACGGCGGAAAGACCTACACTTTCACCCTCCAGCCGGGCAAGAAGTTCGCCAATGGCGATCCGCTTGATGCCGCTGCGGTCAAATACTCCATTGAGCGTACAGTCAAAATGGGCGCTTGCGGGGCCACTTCTCTCCAGCTGGGCCTTACTAAGCCAGCACTCATCTCCTCTGTCGAGGCCCCGGACCCGACGACGGTCGTCCTCCGCCTGACTCAGGCCTACCCGGGAATCCTCTACAGCCTGGCTCAGAGCCGCGGCTCGATCTACGATCCCAAGGAGATCGAAGCGAATGGCGGAGTGCAGCCGAACACTCCAAACCAATGGCTGCAGAGCCACACTGCGAGCAGCAGCGGCCCCTACGTCCTCGCCGAGTACGTGCCGGGCAACCACGCCACCCTTGAGCGCAATCCCAACTACTACGGGACCCCGGCCCTGGAGCCGACTGTCCGAGTGAACTTCACCACCTCGGTCCCGACCCTGCAAGTACAGGCTCAGAGCGGCGAGGCCGACGTCACCTTGGGCTTGCCCCCGCAGGCTGTCAACAACCTCAGCACGCAGTCCTGCTGCAAAGTGGTCACCGCCGAGAGCCCCACTCCGGTCACCGTGTCGATGAACTACCAGGGACCGCTCACCGACAATGCGAAGTTCCGGGAGGCGCTCACCTACGCTGTCCCCTACTCCGACATCATCAAGAAGGTCGCCTACGGCTACGGCGACTCCTACTATGGCCCCGTCATCCCCGGCATGGCCGGCTACAACCAGGCTCTCGAGCCGGCACGATCCTTTGACCCCGGAAAGGCAAAGCAGCTCCTCGCGGAGTCCGGCGTGAGCTCGCCGACCCTCGACCTCATGATCAATCCGACGACTCCCGGGGTGTCCGAGATCGCCACACTGCTCCAGTCCGCCTGGCAGCAGATCGGAGTCACAGTCAACATCGATGCCAAGCCCCCGGCCGACTTCACCACCCTGTTCAACCAGGGCAAGTATCAGTCGGCCCTGCTATATGAGAACAGCATCCCGATCGGTGCCTACGAGCTGCGGAAGAAGCTCACGTGCGACAGCGCGTCCAACAACCAGCACATCTGCATTCCAGGGACGATGCCGCTGCTGGACCAGCTCAACAACACCGCCGATCCCGCCGCGCAACAGCCGATCATCGACGCACTCGTCCATAAGTGGCTGGAGAACTCACCCACGATCATCCTCTACCGCGCCCAGTTCACCGCCGTGGTGCGCCCCAACGTGAAGCATTTTGCCTACGCACCGAACTTCCGTCTCGCGGACTGGAGCCGATAAAAACATGCTCACCTCGCCCACGGCCTTATCGAACGAACGGCAGCTGGGCGGACCAACTAACCTCTCGATCAGCGTCTGCGTTGGCCTCCGCGCGCGAGTTCACACTGTCTGGCGGGCGTTGACGCCTGCGATCCGGCACCTACTGAAGGAGAAGAGAAGATATGAAAATTGGAGTCGACGGCCGGAAGATCCCCGGGGCTGCAGATCGCACCCCCGTCGAGATCCTCGATTACGCCAAGTCTCTCGGCATGGACGGGGTGTACTTCCGCACCGTGCTCGACATCACCCCGACCTTGGACCGGGGCCTGCTTAGGGAGGTGCGCGAGCAGGCGGACGCCTTGGGTCTCTACCTCCAGATGGGGCTCGCGAAGGTCAATCCTTATGCCGCTGCTGAGGCCCCAGAAGTCCGGGTCCTCGGCGACGGAGACTATACACGAGGCATGCTCAAAATGATGGAGGCCTGCCGTGAGGGCTCCGACTGCGGCGAGTTGTGGGTGGCGTGCGGGAACTACAAGGCCGGCCTCCCGGGGTACTACGCGAACGACAGGTTCCGCACCGATGCGCCGTGGCCGGACCAGCTCGCAGCGATAGAAAAGTTCCTCCGCCAGCTGGCGCCGGCTGCGAGGGACCTACAATGCCATCTGAACATCGAGACGCACGAGGAGATCACGTCTACCGAGGTAGTCCGACTCGTCGAAGCCGTCGGCCCGGACGTTCTCGGCATCACCTTCGATACGGCCAATGTCCTTGCCCGCGGCGAGGACCCGGTCGCCGCAGCCCGCCGCGTCGCACCGTACGTCCGGGCGGCGCACCTGCGCGACTCGATGCTCGCTATCACCGATTACGGCCTCGGCCGCGTCTTCTCGCCGTGCGGTCTCGGCGTCATTGACTGGGAGGGCGTGCTCGGGGCGCTCTGGGCGAAGAGCCCTAATCTCTGCGCTTCGATCGAACCGGCCGCACCCACGATGAAGATGCCGATCGGTCTCTTGGATGAGGCCTGGCTCGCGGTGCACCCCGACCTGGAGCCCGACGAGCCGGAGGAACTCTTCCGGCTCGCGCGCGTTTACGACGAGCGATCGCGGCGCGGGATGGTGCCCACCATCGAAGAATTCCAGGCACAGCCCTACGACGGCGAGGCATTCATCAGGAGCAGCGCTGAGCACTTGCGGGCGAGCTTGGCTGTCGTGGAGCGCCAAGCTGTTATCTCTCGGAGCTAGGACGGGGCCGGGAACGGGTTTTCGACGGTGCCCATTCTTGGCTGAAAGCGTAGGAGATATCGAGCGGCGGTATAGCAGGCATGGGCCCCTGCCTCAAACTTTCGGCAACGAATGCAATATCAGACCAAAAGGTCATCACAATTCTCACCTAGGAGACGACGAGAAATTTGGAAAACACCTCAGACATGATCATCCGCAACGTAAGGCCATGGGGAAAAGCGCCGAGCGATGTAACCATCGTGGACGGGTACATCGCTGACATCCGGCCACACCAGCAAGCCGAAATCAGCCCGCCTCCTGGGACGATCCTGGACGGTGAGGGCCGGATCCTCCTGCCCTCCTTCACAGACTCACACGTACACCTTGATTCGACCCGGATCGGCCAGCCATTCAAGCCCCACACCGCTGCACCCGGGGTGTGGAACATGATCATGAATGATCGGAAAAACTGGCGGCAGGAAAACGAATCAGCCGAGACCAGAGCCGCCTCGACGCTTGGCAGAATGATCGCACGAGGCGCCACACGCGTCCGCAGTTTCGCTCAGATCGACGCCGACTGCGGTCTGGAACGCTACGAAGCGGTTGCCTTTGCCAAGAAATTCCACCAAAGCCGCGCTGACGTCGCGATTGTTGCCTTCCCCCAAGCAGGTCTCCTGCTTGAAGACGGAGTCCCCTCTTTGATGGAAGAGGCGCTGCGAAACGGTGCCGACGAGATCGGAGGCATCGATCCCTGCGGCCTCGACAAGGACCCTGTCCGGCACTTGGATGTCCTCTTTGGTCTGGCTGAAAAGTATCAGGTCCCTGTCGACATCCACCTGCATGAACCGGGAGACCTGGGACTCTTCAGCATCCAGTTGATTCTTGAACGCACGCGTGCACTCGACATGAAAGGAAAGGTCAGCCTCTCGCACGCATTTGCACTCACTGGTTCTCCAACGGAGCAGACCTTGAAAGTCATCTCCGAGCTTGCTGAATTGGACGTTGCGATCACAACGGTGGCGCCGGCGGGACGGCCTTCCTTGCCGCTGGAGGCCCTCACCGCAGCGGGGATCCGGGTCGGTCTCGGCCAAGACGGCCAAAGAGATTACTGGTCCCCCTACGGTAACTGCGACATGCTCGACAGGACCTGGCAACTCGCATTCACCAATGGCTTCCGGAAAGATTCCCTGATCGAGCACTGCGTAGCCATCGCAACCATCGGTGGCGCCTCGGTGATTGATCCGAAAGGATACCGGCTCGCAGACGCTCTAGACAGGCCGGGCCTTTCACTTGGAGACCCCGCGGAACTGGTCCTCGTAGCCGGGGAAACAGTCGCAGCTGCAGTGATGGACCGTTTCGCCGACCGGACAGTGATCCACCAGGGCCAAGTGATCGCTGCCCAAGGTCGGCTGCTCGAGGCATCCGAAACGGCCTAGTACCGCTGAGGAGGGGAGCTCGGGAGGACCTGTGCCGGCAATTCGCTGCTATCGGTGAACCCGGAGTTGGGAGCACGTGTGGACGAGACCGGCTTCTGCAGGTCTCGTCCACACGGAACAACGCAGAGCTAAGCGGAGCCAGGCGGTGCACTTCCGGCATAGCCGAACGAATCGAAACCCTTGTAAGGCAACCGGGGAAGTCCAGGAGCAACGCAACTCTTTTTTATTCCAAAATATTCGCTGTGCAGCTGACACTGGCGGCACACTGCCCTGTGCACTCATTGCTTCAAGAATCCATTCTGCTTGGGCGGGGAAAGGGGCTCGTTGGAAGGATGGTACGGACTTCCCGCTTTAGCTGGTGTACCGCAGGACTCGGCAATAACCTGCGTATTAGTAGGGCACATTCCTTGGTCCATCTGTTCTTTTTGCCTGGTCTACTTCGACGTCTGCACGGGCAACATTCGTTCCCTCGGATGTTTTCCGGAACTTTACCCGCCTGAAGAGCTCCTCTTGCCCA
>NZ_JAPFFT010000053.1 GCF_026241105.1 Arthrobacter rhizophilus
CAAGATGAGCGGCCCCGGAACCACAACCCAGGAGCCGCTCACCTATGGCTATTGACAACCAGACCTACATATCAGAGGTGGCCCACGACGCAGAATCGCAGCAAGTGCCGATGAGTGAGGCCAGCTCCTAGGAAATACGCGGGTAATGGGCCGGTGGTCCGCCTGAGGTGAGACGGAAACCATTAATGGTCCATCTGTAATGAGACTGGGCCAACTTAGATGAGACCGGACATCAGGAACGGCATAGCTGGTAACCTTAATTCAAAGATCTATTTGTCCGGACATACTGACACCTTGACATAACGTCCGTTATGCGGCGAGAAGCGGGTGGGGGAGCGTGCGTGGAAGACGCTGTGCCTGGCGTTAAGGACTGGGCCTTTTCACCTCAAAATCCGGGGGTTAGAACTCCTCGGCCAGCGCCAGGTTCACAGCCGCGATGTCCAGGAATGCAGGGTCGAAAGGCTTATCGGAGCCGGTCATGTCTGCCACCCAGGCGGAATGTTCGGCGTGGCCAGGGTGCCGTTGGCGGCCTTCCCGCTGCAGCCGGAACAGCAAGCCAACGCGCGCCGGGTGGAGGACCTGGGACTCGGGCGACGGCTACCCCTTGAAGGACTTACTCCCGAACTGATTCGGGAAACGGTCATTGAAGTCAGCGAGGATCCCGCGATTCGGGGCAACCTCGAGGCAATGACGGCCCGCGTCCGCGGTTCCGGGGGAGCTCCCGCAGCCGCCGCCGCCATCGAGGACTTTCTGCGCGGCCCCGCGGTCCGCCTTCCGGCGTCGCCCAGCCCTGTGTAGCGTGTAGCCAACACCCGCGCAACGCGCGCCAGGAAAGGACACCGTCACATGGCCGCTGGATCCAAGGAAGACCCTGGACGCTCACCACACCGCCCGGTTCCTCCGACTACACGATGTACCGGGATGAGGCGGGAGACCCACCGGCGCTGGTCTGCCAGGTCGGCTCCACCACCCTCAAATACCATTTGAGCGCCATCGAGGACCTGCATGCGTGGCTTCTCCAGCAAGGTGATTGGGTGCCGCTCGGGGCCGCCGACGAGAGCAAGCCTGCCGCCGAAGGCACCGTTGAGGCCTGGGGCCGCGCCGGCGGCAATCCGGTGGGCGGTTGGTACGGCCTGCGCAAGGGTTACCGCGGCCGCTTCGGGATGTACATGCCACCGCTCCTGGAGGCTCTTGGCCTCGCCGAACTTACCCATGAGAAGCGGAACAACAGCATGCGGGGCATAGCGCCTAAGTAGGGAGCATCCTCCATCCATTGCTCCCCACCGGCTCCCAGCCTTCGCAAGCTCAGGCCGGGGCCCTCGCCGGCGTGGGCCCACTGCCGTTCTGAGGGCCCAAAACGGCAGTTACGGAGCAGTCGACGGGTTGGTTAGACCCGCGCGTTTCCGATCACCGGAAGTCCCGCCGTAGGGAAGAGACTCGGGAAGACCGACGGCGCGGGGACCGGCACCGCGTCGAGCGGCACAGTGACGCTCTCGACGCCGACCACGACCCGCTGCCCGCGCACGCTGAGCTCCAAAGGTGCGGGGACCTCCAAAGGCGCCGCACCGGCGTCGGGCGCTGAACCTGAATCCGCAACCAGAGCAAGGCTGATGGACCCCGGACGCAGCTCGACGGATAACAGCCGCCCCCGGATCTTGATTCGGAAGGACAGGCTATCCCACTCGGCCGGCAGCCGCGGATCGAAGTGCAGGACCTGGCCCTGGTCGCGCATGCCCGCGAATCCGCAGACCAAGGAGCTCCAGATCCCGCCGGTGGACGCGATGTGCACTCCATCAACGGTGTTGCCGTGCGTGTTGTCCAGGTCGATGAACAAGGCCTCGGTGAAATGCTTGAGCGCGATGTCGGAATAGCCCACCTCGGCCGCCATGATCCCCTGCACGCACGCCGACAAGGTGGAGTCGCCGGTGGTGATGGGATCGTAGAAGTCGAAGGCGCGCTGCTTTTCCTCAGCCGTGAAGTCCTGCCACTGCAGGAACATCGCCAACACCGTGTCTGCTTGCTTGAGGACTTGGTGCCGGTAGATCACCAGCGGGTGGAAATGGAGCAACAGCGGGTACTTGGACCGTGGCGTGGACCAGTCCCACGGCTCCAGGGTCATGAAGTCGTTGTCCTGGCTGTAGATCTCCATATGCGGATCGTAGGGAAGGGACATGCGCGCGGCGGCCTGTTGCCACACCATCCGCTCCGTTTCCGGGACGTCAGGATGTTCCAGGGCCGCGGCGGCACGCAGGTTAAAGCGGGCCATGACGTTGGTGTAGAGGTTGTCGTTGACCACAGCCGTGTACTCATCCGGGCCGGTGACGCCGTGGATGTGGAACATCCCGTCCTTGCCAAAGAAGCCCAGCGAAGCCCACATGCGTGCTGTCTCAATCAACAGATCGGCGCCCACCTCGGTGCGGAAGCCGGCGTCGCCGCTGGCCCACTGGTAGCGGTTGGCGGCGAACGAGATGGCCGCGGCGATGTGGAACTGCGCGGTGCCGGCGGCGTAGTAGGCGCTGGCCTCAAGCCCGTTGATGGTGCGCCACGGGAACAGGGCACCGTCCACGCTCAGTTCCTTGGCCCGGATCCGGGCGTCGGGCAGCATGCCATGGCGGGACTCAAGAACCTGCCTGGCAGCTGACGGGTTGGTGTACGTCAGGTACGGCAGCAGGTATACCTCCTGGTCCCAGAAGTAATGACCTTCGTAGCCGGAGCCGCTGACTCCCTTGGCTGGGATGCCCGCGACGCCGGCACGTGCAGTGGCCTGGGCGAGCTGGAACAAGCTCCAGCGCACGGCCTGCTGCAGTTCTGGCTGGCCACCAATGGTGATGTCCGCGGTGGACCAGTAGTCGCGGTAGTGTGCTGCCCCTTCGGCGAGGAGCGCGTCGAACGGCACGAGCCCCAGTTCAGCATCCGCGGCCAGCAACTCACCTTGCTGCGGCGCACTGGCGCTGTTCACGACGTAGCTGACGCTCTTCTCCAGGCGGAAGGTCTCGCCCTCGCCCACTGCCATGACGTAGCGGACCGTGGACTCGTCCTCCCCCACCACGGTTTCGAACGGCTGGCCTTCTGCGGAAATCCAGTGGTCCACGGCCATGCCGATGCGCTGCCGGGATTCCGCGGTTTCCCAGGCCATGCGGAGGGAACCGTCCGAACCTTGGAGGTGGAGCGGGACAAGCACCCGGCCGGCGTGGCGGCCGGAGCGGCGGGGGTCGTGGGCCGAGTGGTCCTCCACAGCCTGGTCCTGCCGGTTGATCACCAGCGACGTGATGTCCGCAGACACAAGGCGATCGGTGGTGAGGCTGAGCTCGATGCCAAGGGAACCCCTGGATTCAATCCCGACGGCGCGGCGCTCCACCGTGGTGACGGTGGCCCCGGAACGGCATTCCCAGGTGATGGCGCATTCGTACACGCCCGTGGCGAAGTCGATGCTGCGGCGGTAATTCTGCACCGCGGACTCGGTGAGGCTCAGCTGCTCGCCGTCGATGACAACGTTGAAGTTGTTGGCATCGGGAACGTAGACAATCCTTTGTCCCGTGCGCGCGAAGCCATACGCGTTCTCGGCGTGCTTGATGTCCCACGTTTCGTGGAAGCCGTTGATGAACGTGCCGGGAAGTTCGGCGTCCGCCCCCGCCCAGTGGGCGCCGCGGATGCCAAGGTGGCCGTTGCCGAGGCTGAAAAGGGTTTCGAGCGTGCCGGCGTCACCGGGAACGTGGATGCTCTCCACGAGCTTCCACGGTTCACAAGGGAAGCGCAGCCGATCAGAGCTGATGAGTGCCATGGAATGTTGGGTTCCTTCTGTTTCTGGGGAAACGGCTTGGTTAGAGGAGATCGTCGAGGTCGTCGACCACGAACGTTGCACCGGCGTCGAGCAGGGTCTGGTGACCGGCCCCGCGGTCCACCCCGATTACCGCGCGGAAGTTACCGGCGCTGCCGGCCTGCACCCCGGACACTGCGTCCTCGACGACGACGCAGCCCGCCGCGGGAACGTCCAGCAGCGCGGCGGCGTAACGGAAAGTGGCGGGGTCCGGCTTGCCGGGAAGCCCGACGGCGGCCGCCACCTGGCCGTCGACCACCACAGGGAAGTAGCCATCCAGTCCGGCCGCCTTCAGGACCGCAGGTGCGTTGCGCGAAGAGGATACGACGGCGAGCTTGAGTCCCAGCTCCAAGGCGGCGTGGATGAACCGGACGGAGCCCGCGTAGGGCTCGACGCCGCGCGAATCTACGATCTCATTGAAGATCAGGTTCTTGCGGTTGCCCAGGCCCTGCACGCTCGTGTTGGCGGGATCGTCGTCGGTGGGTCCTTCCGGCAAGCTGATTCCGCGGGAGGTGAGGAAATCCCGTACACCGTCGAAGCGCGGCTTGCCATCGATGTGGTCGAAGTAGTCACTCTCCTGGTAGGCGTCCGGGTGGCCGGTTTCCGCCAGGTAGCCGTCGAAGAGCTCCTGCCAGGCCTGTTCATGCACGACGGCGGTGGGCGTCAGCACGCCGTCGAGGTCGAAAAGGAGCGCGGTAGCGCCCGTCCAGGCAGTTTTCTGGGTTGCTCGGGTATCAGTCATGGTGTGCAGTGGTCCGTTCAGCGTTGGCGGCGCGTGGTTTTGCGTTCAATAAGCTTGGTGTCGAGGAAATGGTTGGAGGGTTCGTTGGGAGCGTCGGCGTTCTGGAGGCGGTCAACGAGCAGGTTGGCAGCAAAGGCACCTTGGTCCGCCACCGGCTGCGCCACTGTGCTCAGTCCAAGGAACCAACTCATGGGGTGGTCGTCGATTCCAATCACGGAGACATTCTTCGGCGCGGACAGTCCGTGCTCGCGCATGGCCATCAGGGCTCCGAAGGCCGCCTCATCACAATCCGCGAAGACCGCCGTGGGAAGGCTTCTGTGAGCAATGAGTTCGTTCATGGCTTTGCGGCCGCCGTCGATGGTGGAATCCGAGTTGATGACCAAGTCCGGATGAACGGTCAGGTGATGGTCTTTCAATGCCCGGCCGAATCCCTTGAGCCTGTCGCTGGACGTCAGCACGGAATTCTCCAGGGTTTCGCGACCGGAAAGGACCGCCAAATCCCAATGCCCCAGCCCCAAAAGGTGCGAGGTGGCCTGCCAGGCCGCAAGTTCGTCGTCGATCCCTACGTTGTCCCACGGTACGGAAGTCATCCCCACGCTTGCAACTGCAAGGCCGGAGGCGGCCAGGAGCGCAACCTCGTATTCGCTCAAGTCAACGTTGAGGAGCAACACGCCGTCCACGCGTTGGGACAGGCCAAGGAGGTCGCCGAAGATCTTCTGTTTGACGCTCGACTTGCCGCGCAGGCTGATCAAAACAGTGTCGAAACCGCTGTCTCCGAACACTTCCTCGGCTGCCTCGACGGCCTGGGCGAAGAACCAGGCCGTGGCGGTGGGGGCGATGATCGCTATGGAACCTGTACTTCCACCGGCCAACCGGGCTGCGGCGGAGGATGCCTTGTAGCCGAGCTTGGCGGCGGCGTCGGCCACTTTCGCTTGTGCTTTTTCGGACACGTTCGGCAGGTTCCGCAGAGCGCGTGAAACGGTGCAGATGGACAAGCCTGAGAGGACTGCGACGTCCTGAATTGTCACGCGTTGAGCCTTAACCATTCAACACAGCCTCAACCCTTTCATCTTCTGGATTAGGCGGCACATCCGTGCACCGCCGAAGAAGAGTGTAAGCGCTTACAATTTTGGCAATCAAGAGTTGTTTTCCAGCGTCACTGAATGTGACGCGGACCTCACCTCAGTGGAGGACGTAGTACTTCAGAAACGCGCTGACATCAGCCATTTCCGGGGCCTCGATCCGATGCCCCATACCGGGGTAGGTTCGCGCGGTGAGGGCGGTGTTTTTGTCGAGCCATTCCGCCGTGTGCTCAATGGCATCACTGAAGATCACGGGATCAGCTTTGTCCCGGCCCCAGAAGAACGGCGGTGGCGAGTCGAAGGATTCACTGAGGGCCAAAAGCTCGTTTTCCAGGACGAATCCGGAGAGGCCCACGGTCGCCTTGAAGCCTTCCGGACGAAGCCGCAGGAGGGTACTGGCCATGGCCATGCCCTGGGAATAGCCCAGTAGGCTCACGCTACTGTGGTGGCGTTTGACTGAGTCAATCCAGGCGAACACCTTATTGGTGGCGGTGATGACGTCCGCAAAGTCGTTGGCCAGGAAATAGTCCAGCAGGAACCAGCCGTAGTGGTCGCCGATCGGCATGGGCCCACGGAGCGCGGCGCAGGTGAATTCCTTAGGGAGATGTGGGAAGAGATTCACCATTCGCTGTTCGTCCGTACCGTATCCGTGCATCATCACAAGCAGCGGCGTTCCGGCACGCTCGCTTTCCGGTTTGGACCAGGCGACTGTTTCCATAGAAAGAGCCTATGTGCCCTTTTCTGGCAAGAAGGTCGCAACTCCCGCAGGCATCCCAGGAAGGCCCCACGATCCGGATCAAGTGTTGTCCTTGATGGGCCAGACGTAGTGTTAGCGTCTGGCCCATCGCCAGCCCCCCTTTAGGGCAACCAGCCGCGGAATGTACTCCAAGTTGATCCATTTGACGGCTTCCTCAACGGTTGGCCGCACTTTCGTTTCCAAGCTGGTGATGCAGTGGCAGCACCGCGACAGGGCCCGGTTGAGGGAGGCCAAGGTCGGTCGGCGAAACCTTGTGCCGCGAACTCATCTCGCGGTTGAGTTGCTGGTGCCTGAACTGCAGGTTCAGGTGCACAGCCGGGAAGGCCAGCATCGGCTCGACCTTGCCTGGCGCGAGGCCAAGGTCGCGTTGGAATTCGACGGCGAGGTCAAGTACTTCGATTCAAGCCAACAGCCGAGGTGATTTTCCAGGAGCGGCGCCGGGAGACGGCCCTAACCGAGGATGGGTGCCGCCGCCGTCGGCGTCGAAATCGCCGGAACACGCCCGGGTCACCGAAAGGCTCCGGCGAGCCGGCACCGTTTCGGCGAGCTCGCGCTTAACAGCAGCGGCAAGTCCACCGGAGCCTCCGCGTTGGCCTCTCCACCCCGGGCGTAGACTCTGTTGGGCCGGCGCGAGGACGCAGGCAGGCTGCAGAAGGAGAAGGACATGACGGGCAATTTCATTGCGAGTTCATCCCTCGCGATCCAAGCAAGCGCCGATCGCGTGTGGTCCGTACTCACCGACCCCCAGGCCATCAAGGAGTTCATGTTCGGAACCGATGTTGTCACCGACTGGACGTTGGGCGGGCCCATCGCTTGGCGCGGCATCTGGAAGGGGAAGGCGTATGAAGACAAGGGCGTCATCCTCGAATTCGAGCCGGGGAGGCGGCTGGTAAACACCCATTTCAGTCCGCTGTCCGGCCAGGACGACGAGCCTGGGAATTATCACACCCTGACGTGGACGCTGGAGCCTGAAGGCGGGGTTACCAAGCTGACCTTGACCCAGGACAACAACGCCAGCGCCGATGAAGCCGCACATTCGAAAGGCATGTGGGACAGTCTCGTTGCGAGCGTCAAAAATATCGCGGAGCGCAACTAGGCCCCGGACCAACAGCTCCGGACCCGCCGCCCAAGACCCGGCCGGTCGGCGGCCTGAAGCCGCCTTGGAGGCTGAGGCCGCCTTAGGGGCTGGGCGCTTACGGCTGGAAATGCGAAATTGGCGTCTCGCTTGTCAAGGATTGGAGAAGGGATTCCGCAACATCCCTCAGCTTCTGGTTCCTGCCGTTTGAGGCCTTGGTCAGAATCCTGAAGGCTTCTTCCTGGCTGCACCTGTTCTGGCCCATGATGACGCCGGTTGCGAGATCGATGGCCGTCCGGGAACGCATGGCCTGCTCGAGATCTTCTGCGCGTTGTTGCGTCACACCGATCCGAATCGCCAGCCGCAAGGCCTTTTCTGCTTGGCTTGCGAATTGTTCGCAGCTGCTGATGGATGCCTCATCGAAAGCATTGCGCTGCAAGGCGAACAGGTTGATCGCCGCCGTCGCACCCTCTTCCAGGCCCAACGGGACGCAGAGCACAGCCAAATGCCCGCGCTCCGCGATGGTGGTGCAGTATTCAGGCCATTGCGCGTCCGCGGACGTGTCCGAAACGAGGACGGTCTTCCCGGTCCTCATCGCTTCCAAACACGGTCCGTCTCCGTAAGCTTGCTGCACCTCGTCAATGAGGCGGGCTTCGTGGCTGCTTCCGGCGATCGTCATCGATCGGCGGCGTCGGCTCAGCGTGACCCCGCACAAGACGTCCTGGCCCCGGGCAGCGGACACTGACGACGCCGTGAATACCGCAAGGTCTTCGAGGAAGCCACTGACGTCCTCGCTGTCGATGACCAAATCCTGGAGCTGCCCCACCACCGAGGCGTCCAAGCTCATTTCGTCCATGGCTCAGTCTAGGGGCAGCGGGGCGGCAATGGAGGGAAAGTGCTTCCCAATTCAGCGTCCACCACTTGGATAAACTCTCCGCCGGGGGTTGCGCAACGGGGATGTGGAGTGCACAATTTCTTCTAAAGTCCGCGCAGACCACCGGACAGGGGTCGAGCCTTCGGCCTGTTTCGCTCAAGCAGCCGGGCGCCATTTCATTCAACATGAAGGTGCTGCCCCATGAGCACATGCCTGATACCGGGGCGGAGCTAATCGATGTCGACCATCTCCGAGTCCCCGATACCTCGCGAACCTCATCAGTCCGGCGTCCTTCCCCTGTGGTGTAGCGGTTGTAGCACAGACACGCACCTGCACATCGAATCCATCCAGGCCCAGACTCCGCGGCCTTCCCAACGGCTCGCCGTGTTCTACACGTGTATGTCCTGCGGGTTTTCCTACAGCCACCCAGCCACTGTCCAGCAGGCGGCGGCCATCCTGAATCGTCGGGGGATTCAGGATGGCCTCCTGGAGTTCGGAAACCACTATTTCCATTGCGGCGAACCCATCGGGGAGGTGAAGACTGCGGTGCGAAGCTTCGGAACGCCGCAGTCCGGCCAGCCCCGATCTCGCAGTTCTCCACCGGAAACCCTTCTCCTCACCAAGATCTTGAGATGCAGATGCGGCTTCGAGTGGGAAATACCTACCTAACAGAATTGCAGAATTTGCAGCATTACCAAAGGGAGCATCATGAAGCTCGAAAGTACGCAGAACCGACGTCCCGAAGGCGACCCTCAGCAAAAGTTCGACCAACTGGACAAACAAAGAAACACGCATCGCAAGGAAACGGATTCCTCTCCGCGGCTCCGCTTGCCGGACCCTCCCGACCCTGACAACCTCCCCGTCGACTACCCCGGCCGCAGCGAGATCGAGTGGCCGTAGGGCACTCTCCGGTCCGGCGATAGGGCAGCCAGCCTCTACTTTGACCAACCCATCCAGGCTGGCCGGCCCTGCGCCGGACCGGTCAATCGGACCGGCGCGTCGCCATTTTGGAGGCCCGTCGGGCCCGCCCTCCCCCGCGCCGCAACCCCCGTCCGCCGAGCCTCCAACACACCTCAGCCATTCTCGCCCATCCCAGATCTTTGTTTATGTTGTTTTCTGTTGACAGACCAACACGAACAAAGATAGAGTCAAGCAATTCCACATCATGTGATGACTGTCACTGATGTACTTGATCGCTTGTACGCAATGGAGGGTATGTGTTTGCTGAAGAGCGCCAACAGCTGATCTCCGAGCTCGTCGCCGAGCGCGGACGGGTCAGCGTCACGGACCTTGCGGACCGATTCAGCATCACCACGGAGACTGTCCGCCGCGACCTCGCCGCCCTTGAATCCGCCGGCGACCTCCGCCGTGTGCACGGCGGGGCTGTCCCCTCAGACCGCCTCAGCACCCGCGAGGAAAGCGTCGTTGAGCGCGCCATCCAGCGCCAACCGGAAAAGCTCCGTATCGCCGAGGCCGCCCTTGCGCTCATTCCCGAGAATGCGGCCGGCAGCATCCTGATCGACGCCGGTTCCACCACAGAGGCCCTGGCCCGCCTCCTGGGACAACGCACGGCCCAGCACCTGGCCTCCGCCAACGGAAACGCCGCGCGTGAAGAACTGGTGGTTATCACCCACGCCATCCCCATCGCCGGGCGGCTGTCCGGCAACCCGAACATCTCCCTCCAGATCCTGGGCGGTCGCGTCCGCGGCCTCACGCAGGCCGCAGTCGGGCAGTCCACGGTCGAAGCCGCTTCCCGGCTCCGCCCGGACATCGCCTTCGTCGGCGCCAACGGTATCCATGCCACGTTCGGGCTCAGCACCCCTGACCCCGAAGAAGCCGCCGTCAAGGCCGCCTTCGTCACGTCCGCACGGCGCGTCGTCGTCCTAGCGGACTCCTCCAAGCTGGACGCTGAAACGCTCGTCCAGTTCGCTGCCCTGAAAGATGTGGACACCGTGATTACTGACCAGGAACCCTCCGAGGAGCTCTCCGCCGCTTTGGCCGAGGCCGGCGTCGACGTGGTGATCGCATGATCGTCACCTTCACCGCCAACCCGAGCCTGGACCGCACCGTGGAGCTCCCGGCCCCGCTGGCCCGCGGTGAGGTGCAGCGCGCTGTCGCCGTCCACCAGCACTCCGGTGGCAAGGGCGTCAATGTCTCCCGGGCGCTGGTCGCCTCGGGTCTGGACACCGTCGCCGTTCTGCCGGGCGGGGATTCCGATCCCGTCCTCGCGGGACTGCTCGACGACGGCGTCCCTTACGCAGCGCTCCCCATCAGTGAGCCGTTGCGCAGCAACGTGACGCTCACCGAACCGGACGGCGTCACCACCAAGATCAACGAACCCGGCCCGAAGTTGAGCCTGGCCGAGCAGGAAGCCCTGATCGGGCTGCTGCTGGACCGCTCCCGTGGCGCGAGCTGGGTGGTACTGGCCGGATCGCTCCCACCAGGAGTTCCGGCAGATTTTTACGCCACTGTCGCCCGCCGGCTCCGTTCCGGGAACGACGGCGACGCCCCCCTCATAGCAATTGACTCCTCCGGAGCCCCGCTGGCGGCCGCCATCAGTGGCGACTCCACCGGCACCATCAACGGCAAGCCCGATCTCCTGAAGCCCAATGCTGAAGAATTGGCCGAACTGGCCGCCGCAGCCGGCTTCACAGACGTCCACACGGCTGACGAACTGGAAGCGGACCCGGGCCTCGCCGCCAGGGCCGCCGCCGCCGTCGTCGGCAGCGGTGTGGGTGCAGTACTCGCAACACTCGGTTCCAAGGGCGCCGTCCTGGTAACCGCCGACGGCGCGTGGCTCGCCACGCATCCGCCGATCCAAGCCGTCAGCACAGTTGGTGCCGGCGATTCATCCCTTGCTGGCTACCTGCTGGCCGCCACTCGCGGCGGCTCCCCGCAGGACTGCCTCCGTCAGGCTGTGGCACACGGTGCCGCCGCTGCTTCGCTGCCGGGCTCCACTGTCCCGGCGGTCCACCAAACAACTCCCGACGCCGTAACCATCACGGCCCTCTAGAAGGACTAACAGTGACTCAGCTCATCACCCCCCAACTGGTCTCCCTTGACCAGAACCTCGGCGATTCTCCCGCCGACGTCATCCGTTTCCTGGCTGGCAAAGTTGCCGCAGCCGGACGCGCCTCCGAGGTTGAAGGGCTCTTCGCCGACGCCTTCGCCCGCGAGCAGAAGACTGCCACAGGCGTGCCCGGCGGCATCGCTATCCCGCACTGCCGTTCCGTGGCCGTGACCGAGCCCGCCTTGGCGATGGCCCGGCTCTCCCGGAAAGTGGACTTCGGCGCCAAGGACGGCCCTGCAGACATCATCTTCTTCATCGCAGCCCCTGAAGGAGCAGACCAGGAGCACCTGAAGCTGCTCTCCAAGCTGGCCCGTTCCCTCATCAAGAAGGACTTCACGGCGGCCCTCCGTGCGGCTGCCACTGAGCAGGACATCGTGGACTTGGTTGACGGTGCACTGGCCGACAAGCCAGCGGCGCACGCAGCGGGGGCGGTTGCCGAACCTGCCGCAGAGGCTGCACCGGCCTCGGCCCGTGCCGCTTCCGCTATGGCGCCGAAGCGCATCGTCGCCGTCACGGCCTGCCCCACCGGCATTGCCCACACCTACATGGCGGCCGACTCCCTCGTGGCTGCGGCCAAGGAAATGGGGGTCGACCTTCAGGTTGAGACCCAGGGCTCGGGCGGATTCACCGCCCTGGACCCGGCCGTCATTGCCGCCGCAGACGCCGTGATCTTCGCGGTAGACGTCGATGTCCGCGGAAAGGAGCGCTTCGCCGGCAAGCCCGTCATCAACGCGCCCGTGAAACGCGGGATTGATGAGCCGGCCAAGATGGTGCAGGAAGCCCTCGCAGCCGCCTCCGACCCTCGTGCACACCGCGTTCCGCACTTCGGCGCCGAAGAAAACGCCGAACACGCATCAGAGGCTGCCAGCGAGCACTTCGGCACCAAGGTCAAGAAGGTCCTGCTGACCGGTGTCAGCTACATGATCCCGTTCGTGGCCGGTGGCGGCCTACTGATTGCTTTGGGCTTCCTCCTGGGCGGCTACGAGATCGCCGGTGCCGCCGACAAGATCCTCGGCGCGAACACGCTTGGCAGCCTTCCCACCGATTTCCCGGCGCACGCTTGGGGCCCATTGGGCGCATACCTAGGCGCCGTGCTGTTCAAGATCGGCGCATTGTCCCTTGGCTTCCTCGTCCCCGCCTTGGCGGGCTACATCGCTTACGGCATCGCGGACCGGCCCGGCATCGCCCCTGGTTTTGTCTCCGGCGCTGTTGCCGGCTACATGGGGGCAGGCTTCCTGGGCGGCCTTGTAGGCGGCCTGCTGGCTGGTGTCACGGCACACTGGATCGGCACCTTCAAGGTCCCGCGCTGGCTGCGCGGCCTCATGCCCGTGGTCATCATCCCGCTCGCGGCCTCGATCGTTGCTTCAGGGCTCATGTTCCTGGTTCTCGGCGGCCCCATCGCTGCAATCACCAAGGGCCTCAACGCGTGGCTCTCCGGCATGACTGGCGTCTCCGCCATCGTTCTCGGCATCATCCTCGGCCTCATGATGTGCTTCGACCTGGGCGGTCCCGTCAACAAGGTGGCCTACTCCTTCGCCGTGGCCGGCCTCGGCGCCGGAAGTGTAGCCAATCAGGCTCCTTGGCAGATCATGGCCGCCGTCATGGCAGCCGGCATGGTTCCCCCGCTCGCCATGGCACTGGCAACCGTGCTCAACAAGAAGGGCTTCAGCCTGGCCGAGCGTGAAAACGGCAAGGCGGCCTGGCTGCTGGGTGCTTCCTTCATCTCCGAAGGGGCGATTCCGTTCGCTGCTGCCGACCCGCTGCGCGTCATCCCGGCCAGCATGGTGGGCGGCGCCGTGACCGGTGCACTGAGCATGGCCTTCGGGGTCACCTCGCAGGCTCCGCACGGCGGAATCTTCGTCTTCTTCGCCATGAACAACTTCCTGTTGTTCTTCGGCTCAATCGCAGTAGGCGTCGTGATCACGGCCATGGTCCTGCTGGCACTCAAGCGCTGGGCAGTCCGGACGCCCGTTGAGGCAGAGCCTGTTCCGGCCGTTGCCGCAGCCTGACGCCAACCGTTAGCAAGCAAATAGAGGATTAATCCATGCAGACCTTTTCAGGCGTAGGCGTTGCTCCCGGGCGTGTTCTGGGGCCGGTGCGGCAGATGCCGAAGCCGGTTCAAGAACCGGCAGCCTGGCTGCAGGGGGCAGTCAACATGCCTGCGGACGTTACCGTCGAATCGCAAGGCCAGCGCATCAAAGATGCCGCCAAGGCCGTGCAGGCGGAACTCCGTGCCCGAGCCGCCACCGCGTCCGGCGAAGGCAAAGAGGTCTTGGAAGCAACCGCCTTGATGGCCGCCGATCCGATGCTGGTGAAATCGGCCATCAAGCTCCTCTCCCCCGATGCCCCGGGCGGCGCACGTACCGCTGAACGGGCCATCTGGGAGGCGGGCGCCACGGTTGCAGACTCATTGAAGGCCCTCGGCGGCTACATGGCAGAGCGCGTGGCGGACGTCCTGGACGTCCGCGCCCGCATCGTCTCGGAACTGCGCGGACTGCCTGCGCCGGGCATCCCGACGTCGGACGTTCCGTTCATCCTGGCCGCCGAGGACCTCGCCCCGGCAGACACCGCCACCTTGGACCCTGCCAAGGTAATCGCCTTGGTCACCTCAAGCGGCGGCCCGCAATCCCACACCGCCATCCTGGCCCGTGCCCTGGGCCTGCCTGCGATCGTCGCGGCCCCGGGGGTCGACGAGATTGGGGACGGCACCGAGATCTACATCGACGGCGCTGCCGGCACCATCACGGTGGATCCCGGTGAGGAACTCCGCCTTGCGGCCAAGGCATGGGCCACCCAGGCGTCTACCGTTACCGCCTTCAACGGCAGCAACGAGATGGCCGACGGTTTCCGGATTCCGCTGCTCGCCAACGTCGGTACGGGTGCCGATGCGGTCAAAGCCGCCGACGCCGGCGCCGAGGGCGTCGGTTTGCTGCGAACCGAATTCTGTTTCCTGGATCGCGACGACGAGCCCACCGTCGAGGAGCAGATCGCCGCCTACGGCGCCGTGTTTGCGGCGTTCCCGGGCAAGAAGGTTGTGGTCCGAACGCTCGACGCCGGCGCTGACAAGCCCCTGCCGTTCCTCACCAACGCGGATGAGCCCAACCCCGCTCTGGGCGTCCGCGGGTACCGCACCGACCTCACCTCCCCCGGCGTCCTCGAGCGCCAGCTCAAGGCGATCGCCGCCGCGGAGGCCAACAACCAGGCCGAAGTGTGGGTCATGGCACCCATGATCTCCACGGCCGAGGAAGCCGCACATTTCGCGGTCCTCTGCTCCGCCGCCGGCCTGAAAATCCCCGGCGTCATGGTGGAGGTCCCGTCGGCTGCCCTGACCGCCGCCACCCTGCTGCGCGAAGTCAGCTTCGCATCGCTCGGAACCAACGACCTCACCCAATACACCATGGCCGCGGACCGTCAACTCGGCCCGCTCGCCGCGCTCAATGATCCGTGGCAGCCAGCCGTGCTGCGGCTCGTGAAGTTGACCGTTGGCGGCGCTGCTGCCGCCAACGCGGGTGGCACTGCTCGGCCCGTGGGAGTCTGCGGCGAGGCAGCCGCGGACCCCGCCCTCGCCGTCGTACTCGTTGGACTGGGCGTCACGACGCTCTCCATGAGTGCCCGCGCACTGGCGGCCGTCTCCGCCGTCCTGGCAACCGTTACCATTGCGCATGCCCAAAAACTCGCGGCGGCGGCATTGTCCGCCCCGAGTGCATCCGCCGCGCGCCAAACCGTTCGCGCCCAGCTGCCCATCTTGGACGAGCTGGGTCTCTAGACTTTCCCCAAGCCCACAATCGAAGGAGCAACAATGTCCGAACGTACCGCCACCATCGCCAGCCGCGTCGGCCTGCACGCCCGCCCGGCAGCCATCTTCGCCGAAGCCGCCGGCGAACTGGACCTCGAGGTCACCATCGCCCGCGAAGGCGAGCCCGCCGATGACGCCATGGATGCCGCCAGCATCCTGTCCCTCATGAGCCTCGGAGCTTCATACGGCGACGTCGTTGTGCTGCGTGCCGAGGGCGCCGGTGCCGACGAAGCCCTGGACCGCCTCGTGAAGATCCTCGAAACGGACCACGACGCCGAGTAACCCACTGAGCATGCCCCCTCTTGGCACTGAGGAATGGACATATTCGCACTATGTCCATTCCTCGCAGCCAACGGGGAGCATGCTCTTTTGTTTTCACTGCAAAGACATCAGATAGTCCGCGATATCCGACTCCGTGGCCCTGAGCTGTCCGAGATCACCGGCCAGGAAACCCTCCACAACGCGAGGATCAACGTAGGCGGCCCTGGCCACCGTTGGTGTGTTGCCGAGTAGTTCAGCGGTTTGCTTGATGGCCTCAAGGATCTGCCGGCCCGCCGGCAATTTCCCGGCCGTGCCCGCGAGCGCCATGCCGGCCGCCGCAGTGCCTTTCCAGGTGCGGAAGTCCTTGGCCGTGTAGTCGCCGCCCGTGATGTGGCGAAGATAGTCGTTGACCATCGCGGCATCCAGGGAGGCCCAGCCGTCGCCTTCTTTGAAGGCCAGCAGTGGTTGTTTGCCAGGCCTGTCTGCCAATGGCTTGAGGAACCGGGCCAGCGCGGGGTCATTTATGGTGGATTCCCACGCTTGACCGCTCTTCCCCGGAAAGTGCAGGGAAACCGTGTCTCCCGTGACATGCACGTGCTTACATCTCAGGGTCGTGAGGCCATATGATCCATTGCGCCGCATATAGCCCTCTGATCCAACGCGCAAGGCTCCGAGATCCATGAGCCGCACAGCCGCGGCCAGGGTTCTGGTCTTTTCCGAAGGTGACTCGCGCAGATGACGCGCGGCCAACCGCCGCGCTTTGGGCAGGGCAACCCCGAGCCGCGCTGCCCGGATGAACTTTTCAGTGTCCTGGCGCGCCCGCCACCCGGGGTGGTAAATGTATTGGCTCCGGCCGGCGTCGTCCACTCCCATTGCCTGGACATGCCCGTTTTCGAATGGGCAAATCCAGACATCGGCCCACGCGGGAGGAATTGCGAGAGCTTCCAGGCGCATGCGCTCATCGCCTAGTACAAGGGATCCGTCCGGGCGGTGGTAGCTGAAACCACGGCCGGACCTTCGCCGGGAGATACCAGGCGTGCCCGGGTGACTACGTCGGAGCCGCGGCATGCGCTGGCCCAAACCCTGCTTCCCGGTGCCTAAGCTTCCTGTGGGTCTGCCACGGGCGCGCCGGCGGACATGATCTCGGCGCTTATCATCCACGCGAGCTGCTCCAAGCGTGCGATGAACGCATGCAGGAGGTCCGCCGTCGTGGGATCTTCTTCGTCCACTTGGTCGTGGACATCTCGCATGGTTTGGACTGTGCGCTCCAGGCGATCGGTGATCAGCTTCACGGCGTCCTTGGTCTTGGTCAATCCCGCGGGGAACTGCTCCAGGCGGGTCGAGGCAGAGATGGTGCTGCTCCTGCCATCGGGGAGTGCATGAAGTGCCCGCATCCTTTCGGCTGTTTCGTCAGCGAACTCCCGCGCCGCTGCAACAAGTTCGTCGAGTTGAAGATGCAGGTCCCGGAAATTAGCGCCAACAATATTCCAGTGGGCCTGTTTGCCCTGTAGCTGGAGTTCAATAAGGTCCGTCAGGACAAGCTGAAGACTGTCTGCCAGAGCTTGCGATGCTTTCATGGTTTCCCCTCCAAGACGACTGCTGACAATGGGCCGGATCAGCGCCAGGTACCGGCGCCAGTCCTTCCGCCCACCCTACGACGATACCCAGAATTTTTGATAAGCGTACTTAGCACTTGATTTGATAAGGGTGCTTAGTAGTACGATGGAGGAAGTCGGTACCGGTTCTGACCGGATAAAAACTCCGGGAACAATACGGCATCCGCTACGTAAACACTTCGCACGGGGTCCGGGGGCTTGGTGTGGAACCACGGTTCGGAAGCGAACTGACAACCGAATACACCGCGAGGGGCCGGGCATTTGCCGGTGGCCCCGCTCAAGTAAGGAATGTGAGACTATGAACACCCTTCTGATCATTGCAGGCGTTGTTGCAATCATCCTTCTGCTCGTCGGCGGATTCTCGCAGGCCGTCAGCTGGCTCCTCTGGGTCGGCGTGGTCCTCCTGATCGTCGCGGCCATCGGCTGGCTCCTCAGCTTTATGTCCGGCCGCAGGTCTCGCGCCTAACCAACGACAGCTGGCCCCACAGCGGCCCGCCTTCCGCCACTTGGTGAGAAGGCGAGAAGAAGTAAAACCATTACCACCAAAGGAGTACGTCCATGGGTGCAGATGACAAGATCCAAAACACCGGGGAAAAGCTTGCGGGCAAATCCAAGGAAGCCGCCGGAAAGCTGACGGGTAACGAGAGGCTCGAAGCCGAAGGCAAGATGGATCAGAGCAAGAGCGACCTGAAATCGGCCGGCGAAAAGGTCAAGGACGCTTTCAAGAAGGACTAGTCCACTCGAAGTGCGGCTCCCGCCATGGCGGGAGCCGCACTTCGAGTGGACT
>NZ_JAPFFT010000054.1 GCF_026241105.1 Arthrobacter rhizophilus
AACCCCAGCCAACCGGCTCAACCAGCTGCTGCAGGCAGCCTAAACCCGAGCGTTGCTCTGACCAGTTGACTTTGCCGAGCCCATAACGACAACAACTGCGGGTTAGTTGCGTCTAGGCGCGGCTTCGGGCGGTGAAGCGGCGCGGCGCGTCAATCCCGTCGACAAGATCGGCAAGCACGCGGCCGATAGCCGGGGTGAACTTGAAGCCGTGCCCGGAGAAGCCCGCCCCGATAACCAGGGGGCCAAAACGATCGAGCACGAAGTCCTCGTTGGCTGTGCTCGTGTAGGTGCAGCTGATGGGAACCCCCGAGTCGGCATCCACACCCGGCAGCCATTCACGGACGTAGCGCCGGAGAGCCTCCAGCTGGACAGGTTCGGGTTCAAAGGTGCGCGCATCAGGATCCGTGACGGGCCCGACTCCGTGCCAGCCGGCCTTGACCCCTTCGCCCGGCGTGAGCATTCCGTAGACGGCGCTGTACCAAAAGTCGTCGCGGGGGTCGCCGGGGTCGGGCGCGTGGTTGAAGCTCGGCCAGACCTGGAAATCGTTGATGGGCGTGAAGTGGGCGGGCTGTTCCTGGGTGACCACCAATCGGGGGAGAGGCACGTGCGTCCCGATGAGCTTGCTGGTCCAGGCACCGGCCGTAACGACTACCCGGCGCGCCGTGATCTCTTCTGAATCAGTCACGACGACGGCGCGATCCTCGCCGAGAACGCGGATGTCGCGAACGGGGGTTGAATACTCGAACCGTGCACCATGGGCCTCGGCCGATGTGCGCAGGGCCCTAAGCGCCTCAGCTGCACGAACACGGCCCGATTCAGGCACGAAGAGGACATCGCTTCGGAACACCATGCCCTGCCAGCGCTCTCTCGCTTCCCTGGCTGAGATGAAATGGCTTGCGATGCCCCGCTCCACGTGCGCGGAGCGGACCTCCCGGAGCCGGGCGACGTTGCCATGGTTGGCCAGCCCCACAAGGTCCAACAGTTGTGTTCCGGTTTCTTCTGCCAGCCCATCCCAGAGACCCCTGGCCTCGCTGACCAGGGCAAGGTAGTCGTCCTCCGCATATGCCGTGTTGAAGTTGCGCGTCGCGCCGTGGGAAGCGCCTACATGGTGCCCCTCTTCGAACTGTTCGAGGAGAACCACCGATCGCCCTCGGAGAGCGAGCTGCCACGCGGCAGCCGATCCCATTGCGCCTCCGCCGATCACGACGACGTCAACATCCATCCGGATTCACCTATCCTGTCCGGGCCTCCCAGCGAGGCCCACTGCAGCTTCCATTCTGCGCCCACCAGCTGACGCCCAAGGTGAGAAGGCAAGCGCCGCAGCGACGGCTTGCTCGGCTGGTCTCTTGCGGGCGAAGGCACAAAGCACGACGACGGCGGCTTGCTTGACGCCGTCGTAAAGGGCCGCCGTTTTGAGCTGTGCCGTTGGCATGGAAGATTGGACCGAGTGAAATTCCTCCTTCCTTCGCAGACCTCATCCTCGCGGGGCATCGCGTTTCTGCGGGTCGTGTTCGGCGGCCTCTTGCTGCTGCATGGAGTCCAGAAGCTGGTGGCCGGGCAGCCGGCTTTTGAGGCAACCATCGCCGCGATGGGGGTTCAAAAAGCGGAGCTGATGTCCTGGCTGGTCATCTGGGGTGAGACCGGGCTAGGCGCACTCTTGGTGCTCGGCGCCCTGACCAGGGTGGCCGGCTTCCTGGCCGCTCTGATGTACGCGGGGATCTGGTTTGTCACCGAATCAGGCAAGCCCTTGTTGAGCGATAGTCCCGGAATCAACGCTGAGCTGCTCGTTCTGTATATCGCGTTGGCGTTGGCGTTTGCCTTCATCGGTTCCGGGGCGGCCTCGCTGGACCGGAAACTGTTTGCCGGGAAGCCGGCCCGGAAGTCACGGCGCTAGGAGCCCTAGCGCCGTCCGGCCTGGAGACCCGCGCGGGCCATGGCGTCCGCGTAGGATCGGCCCATGTCGATCAGCCATTCCGTCTGGCGTTCCTTGGAACCCGCGAAGGCGCGCCCGTGCAGCGATCGGGCCTTATAGACCTTCAGTCCGCGGCGCCAGATCAGGGGGTTGTCAGTCTTGAGGAGCATCTGCGCCAGGCGGTTGGCTTCCGTGCCGTGGGCAACGATCGCCGAGGCGCGCGGAACGAGTTTGAGGAAACCGATCAGCGGCTTGAGGCCCGCGCTGACCTGCTCGGGAGTCAGCTTTCCGTTCGCCTCACCAGGGGTGAACCACGGGTGGGCGTTCCAAGGCATCATCCATTCGGGGCGCAGGCCGAGCTGGAACTGAAGGCCCAGTAGCCGGGTGGCGGCGCCGTCGTCGCCAGCCCACACAACCCCTCGCGGGGAGGCCTCGCTCGTGTTGGAGAACAGGGTGACAATCCGGCAATCCTCCACCGAGTGCATCGGATCCACATAAGGGACATCGAAGCCCGGGCGGAGCTTGCGGAGGAACTCCACATGCTCGTTGACCGAGGCGATGTGAGGGGCGAAGAAGGGGCTGTCAGGAGCCGCAAGAGCCTCGGCTTCTTCGGTGGGAGCCTGTTCGAAGCTTGCCGGTTCGACGACGGCCGGTTCGACGGCGGTCTCGGACGGCGTCTTTTCGGCGACGGGAGCCGCTGTTGCGGCAGCGGCCTTCGGAGTGTCTTTCCTGGCCGGAGCCTTCTTCTCGGCCTTGGCCGGGGCGTCGAGGTCATCCTCGCCGTCGAACAAACCGTTGAACAGCTTGTCGAGCTCGTCGTAGCCGCTACTGCTGCCGTAGTCGTCGTCGAGTTCGGGGCCGTGCCCGAAACCTTCCTCGTACCGCGAGTCCAGTTCGCTGCGGTAATCCTCGTCGTAGTCCTCGAAATAGTCCGGTTTGGCCAATGCGGTCATGAGGGTGGGGGTCTCCTCGGGTCGGGCAGGGGCCGGTACGGGGCGCGCGGGGGCACGCCCGTTCCGGGCCAGTTGATGGGAGGCTCTCCGGGTTGCCGGTTGAGCCTTTAGATCTTAGCAATCCAAACGTGGTCTGGTGTGCTTCCGCCGTTCATCTGACACGGAATGCGGCCCAACACCGGGGCTTGGAGGAGCAGCGATGCGTCGAATATCACCCGCATGCGCCGCCGAGGGTGTAACGCGCCTAGGGTGTGTTGCCAACTCCCCAAGGCCTTCGTGATGCCACGCATCGGCTCCTCCGTGGGGCTGTATGCCCTGCGGAGGAGCCAATGATCGGGCTGCGATCCAGTGAGGTGAAACAGCCCTCGCCGGTGATTATGCAGGAATGATCGCCCGGATCTTCCGGCTGCCCACCATCACGACGAGTCCGCCCAGCAGCAGGGCCGCTGCCAACAGCAACCACAGGCCATTGAAGCCAGTGCTAGCGAGGACCGAGGTTCCCGCTCCAACAACGGCTAGTGCAGTGGCCCCGGCGACCCCGGCTTGCATTGCAGTTCCTGTTGAAGGAAGGGCGGCAGCCGGGTCGACGAAGCCTTGAGCGTTGACCGGTGCGTTCATGACCGGCGGCGTGACTACCGACGGGTTCACGACGTTGGAGGGCAAGCCCAGGTCAACCGAGGCGGTGCCGACCGGGATCGGCAGGCCCAGGGGTGCGGTGAGTCCGGTACCCAAGAGGGATCCATGATCTCCGGTGATGCCCGTCGGCGTGGTCCCGAGGAGGCTGACGGAGGTGTCGCCGACCGTGACCGGAGCGGTGACTCCGGTGCCGGTGGTGGTGCCTGCCGGGGTGGTTCCGAGGAGGCTGACGGAGGTGTCGCCGACCGTGATCGGAGCGGTCACCGGTGCCGTGACTTGGGTGCCGGTGGTGGTGCCTGCCGGGGTGGTTCCGAGGAGGCTGACGGAGGTGTCGCCGACCGTGACCGGAGCGGTGACTCCGGTGCCGGTGGTGGTGCCTGCCGGGGTGGTTCCGAGGAGGCTGACGGAGGTGTCGCCGACCGTGATCGGAGCGGTCACCGGTGCCGTGACTTGGGTGCCGGTGGTGGTGCCTGGCGGGGTGGTTCCGAGGAGGCTGACGGAGGTGTCACCGACGGTGACCGGAGCGGTCACCGGTGCCGTGACTTGGGTGCCAGAGGCTGTCCCAGAGGTGGAATTGCCAAGAACCGCCAGAGAGGTGGCTCCAATATTAACAGGGACCGATATCGGAGCCACCGCCTGGGTTCCGGACGGGACAGCTGATCCGCCGGAACTAGTCGCCGGGGCCGCAGCCGGGGCGAGTGCAGGGGTGGTGGTCGTGGCGCCCGAAGTACCAAGTACCGTGAGCGACGTCGACCCGACGTTTACCGGAATGGTCACCGGTGCAACGACTTGAGTGCCTGAGACGGTGCCTTGCGCAGTTGCAATAGTGTCTGCCGCATTCGCGGCAGTTGCGCCGAGGGCTATTAACCCACCGGCAAAGAGGGTGCCAAGCAGCCCCTTGCGAATAATGCTGTGCATTTTGTTTTTCTCCTGAACGAGTAGTTCCTAGAGGCGTCCACAAGAGCATGTGGGTACGCCCGGATTAGCCATCTGCCGCCGTCCAGAATTGGCTTCTGGGAAAGCGGCGCGAGCTCGGAACTAGTCGGGAGAAGAACCAGGGTCAAACGACACCGGAGCCGGAACTCTACCGGCAGCAGCCGTGGACACGAGGACCCCGGCAAATGGGTAAAACAGATTCATGCTCGGGAGCCAGGCGGTAGCCGCTCCCGAAGGATTGCTGGGAAGAGCTGCTGAGCTGTTTCCGACGTCGCCATTGCTTGGAGTGCCGTCAGGGAATATCCCATCAGACGGCGACGCCGGCACCGCAGGATTCCCGTAACCAACGTATTGGACGGTCGCGTTCCAAGGTGCGTTACGCAGGCGAGGCGGGCCATAGGTTCGAACGAGGCCGACCAGCGGGTCCGCGACAGCCTGCGAGATCGCGGAAGCCGTCGAAGTATCAGCAACGGACACAAGTCCCGAGGGTTGCTCGGAAGGAATTGCACCCGTTCCGAGGTTGCCGGGGATACTTACCGGCAGGTTGCCGATGGAAAGCCCCTCCACGGTGGAGTCGACAGCACGCAGGGCGGGGGCAACAGAGCCACCAACCAACGAGCCGACGCCTGACCCAACCCCATCAACTGCACTGGCTGCCGGAGACAAAACGGGTGCGGTCACGGCGTCAACGGTGCCTTCAGGGATGATTTCCTCGACTATCGGCGCACTGGCCACACCCCGGTCGATTGCCTGGGTCAGCCGCGGTAGTTCGCGCCCAACGGACGGTGGTACCTGGACGGCTGGTAGTTGTACCACCGGAACCGGAACCGGAACCGGAACCGGAACCGGAGCGGAATCCACTGCCGGAGCCGGTACGGATGCGCCACTCGCCGAAACGGGGTTGCCCGGGGTTCCGGTAATTCCGGCGGTCGCGTTGTGCACAACGTTTGTCACGGCCGATTCTGCGCCGCCCAGAAGCGTGTGGTTGGTAGCGCTACCGGAATCAGCATTGGCAGCTGTGGAGGAGAGGGCCAGCCAAACGACGGCTCCGGCGCCAGCGAGCATGACGGAGCGGAGAACATGAAGAACGCGCGGATTACCTCGCACAGCTTCCATCTCGACACCCCCCAGCGTCCGCTTGGATTGACGATCGCTCCCATCGTAGGACTGGACTAGTTAATTAGTCCAGACGTAGGACGGGTCTATTTAGTCCAGAGGTTAGGACGGGTAATGACCGCAACTGTCACGCAGACAGGGAAACGTGACAAAAACCAACCGACGGTATGGAAACCGCTCCGATGGACGACGATTTCGTCATTCAGCTCACCGGGCGTCGTTCGCGTACCGGACTCCGAGCTGGGAGCGGACCCCGTCGAAGAGGCGCATCGTGTTCAGTGAATCGTCCAAGGGCATCACCGGACTCTCAGTCAGCCCTTGTTGGATGCAGCGTGTGACCTCTCGCAGTTCGTAGGTGTAGCCGATCCCGATCGCGTCAAAGCGCTCGGTCCGGGGCTCGTCCCAGCCAGTTCGAATCAGTAGCTCGCGCGGATTGTTGATGGACCCTTGCGTCTGGAGGAATCCCAGGGAGCCAGCAACGGAAGCCGATCTTGGCCCGTGGGCCAGCAACGAAGAGGTCAGTTGGGCGATGGCTCCACTGTCGTAAGCCAGCGTGAGCGCATTTTGGGAGTCGACGCCGTCGTCCGTCAAGGCGCCTACTGCGCTGACTGACTGCGGGAAACCGAGGGTGCCCAGAGGCCACAGCAGCGCATACACGGTGAGGTCCAAAAGAGCTCCACCGCCGTCGGCCGGGGCCCAGATCCGGGCCGAGGGGTCGTAGGGGGCGGGGAATCCCAAGTCAGCGCTGACCCACTTGATTTCGCCTAGTTCGCCCGACGCGGCGATGGCGAATGCCCTCTGGATGCTGGGCAGGAAGCGACTCCATACCGCCTCCATAAGGAACAATTTCCGTTCTCGCGCCAAGCTGACCAGCTCCGCCGCCTCTCGGCCGTTGATGGTCAGAGCTTTCTCGCACAGGACATGCTTGCCCGCGTTGAGGGCATCCCTGACGATTTCGAAATGTTGGGCGTGCGGGGTGGCCACGTAGACCACGTCGACGGCGTCATCAGCGAGTAGCCGCTGGTAGCCGGGCATACCGCCGTCGTCCCCGTAGGACTTCGTGACCCCATGCGCGGCAGCAAAGGCATCCGCGGATTCCTGGCGCCGGGAACTCACGGCGTAAAGGTTCGCGTCCTTGAGCTGGGCGAGGTCGCCGCTCACGGTTTTGGCGATCCCTCCTGTGGCGACAACGCCCCAGTTCAGAGCCTTGCCGGTGGCTGCGCGAGGATCCTGGTTCGGCTGGCTGAACAACCACGGCTTGGCGATATGCGGACTCATGCGCCCTATCCTCTCATTCCGCCGCACGCGTTATACAGCGGGGCTCAACCGGGCACGGGCCGGGAACCACTCGATTCCCGGCCCTTTTCCGTTGTTTGCGAAACGTGATCACGCCCCTGAGGCGACCCTCGGACGCACAGTTTCCTCGCTCAGTTTGCCCTGCTGAAGCCGGAGGCGGCGCTCGGCTTTCTGGGCCAGGCTCCGGTCGTGAATGACCACCAGAATGGTGGTGTTGTGGTCCCGGCTCAACGAACTCAGCAGTTCGATGATGTGTTCACCGGTCTGCTCATCGAGATTGCCGGTGGGCTCGTCGGCCAGGATGAGCTTGGGCTCATTGGACAGCGCCCGGGCAATGGCAACCCGCTGCCGGGCAGCCCGGCCAGGCTGACTCCGTCCACCACCACGTCCCCGCTGGTGGGCTTGTCCAGGGTGCTCACGATTCTCCTTTTGCACCTGGCCCGCGCCGGACGCGACGACGGCGGCCACCCCCTCAGAGGGGATGACCGCCGTCGTTGTGGTGCCTGAAGCGCCAGTACTACTTGGTGAGCGGGCCGAGTACCGGATCGTCCACGTAGGCCGTCTTCACGTTGTCCTTGGTCACGATAACCGGGGGCAGCAGGTATGCCGGTACGGTCTTGACGCCATTGTTGTAGGACTTGGTGTCGTTGATCTCCAGCTGCTTGCCCGCCTGCAGGTCCTTGGCCATGGTGATCGCGTGCTCAACGAGCTTGCGGGTGTCCTTGTTGATGGTGGAGTACTGCTCACCTGCAAGGATGGACTTGACCGACTCAACTTCGGAGTCCTGGCCGGTCACGATCGGAAGCGGCTTACCCGCTGCCTTGACCGAGGTCAGGATGGCGCGGGCCAGGGTGTCGTTCGGGGACAACACGCCGTCCAGCGAAGCGCTGGTGTAGGTACCTGCGAGCAAGGTGTCCATGCGCTTCTGGGCGTTCTCTGCCTTCCAGCCCTGGGTCACGGCCTGTTCGAACGACTTCTGTCCGGAAACCACCTTGAGGGTCCCGTCGTCGATCTTTGGCTGCAGGATGCTCATTGCGCCGTCGAAGAAGACCTTCGCATTGGCGTCATCGGGGGAGCCTGCAAACAGCTCGATGTTGTAGGGGCCGCTCGCCTTCTTGGTCTTCAGCCCGTCCAGCAGGGCCTGGCCTTGGAGCACACCGACCTTGAAGTTGTCATAGGCCACGTAGTAGTCCACGTTGGCGGTGTTCAGCAGAAGGCGGTCGTAGGCAATGATCGTCGCGCCGGCATCCTTGGCCTGCTTGAGCTGTGTACCAAGCTGTGCGCCGTCGATCGCGCCGACGATGATGACCTTGTCGCCCTTGGTGACCATGGCGCTGATCTGGTTCTGCTGCTCCGAAACGCCGCCGTTGGCGAACTGCACATCCGGCTTGAAACCTGCGCTCGTGAGCCCGTCGTTGAACAGCTTCTCCGCCAGGACCCAGTTCTCGCTGGTTTTCTGGGGGAGCGCGACGCCGATCGAGGAACCCTTGGGGAATGCCTCACCGCCGCTTGATGAACCACTGGTGCTGCCGCTGTCCGTACGGCCGCAGGCCGTCAGCGCCAGTGCCGCGATCGCAGCTACTGCTGCTGCCTTTCCTGCTTTACCAAACATTCGCATAACTTGGTTCGCTTTCTTTGTTGTGGATGGAACAAGTCGTCTTGAAGCCGATCAGGCTTCCTTCGAGATGACTTCCTTGGTTGAGGTTGTCTCGTCCGGAGCGTTTTCGCTGCTCCGGCCGAAGTTCTTCATCATCATTCCGATGATCGATTTCTTGCCCTGGGTCTTGTTGTAGACGTCGAAGGCGACTGCGGCTAGCAGCACGAGGCCCTTGATGATCTGGGTGAGGTCCGCGCCGACGCCGAGGAGTTGGAGGCCGTTGTTGAGGACAGCCATGACCAGACCACCAACGATGGAGCCGATCACGGTGCCCACGCCACCGGTGACAGCGGCACCACCGATGAAGACGGCGGCGATGGCATCCAGTTCCCAGCCGACGCCGTCGAACGGACCTGAAGCGGTGGAGCGGCCAACGAAGATCATGCCGGCGAGTCCCGCCAAGATGGACATGTTCATCATGACCATGAAGTTGACCTTCTTGGACTGAACCCCGGAGAGTTCGGCCGCGTGGCGGTTGCCGCCGACTGCGTAGATGTGGCGGCCAATGACCGTCTTGGCGGAAATGAACCCGTAGATCAGGACCAGGACGGCCAAGATGAGTCCGGGGATCGGGAAGGACGTGCCCGTGCGGCCGGTGGCGAACAGGTAGGTGGCGTAGAGGATGGCTGCGTTGATGAGTACAAGCTTGGTGATCATCACCCAGGTTTCCGGGACTTCCGCACCCAGAGCCTGGGCAGTGCGGCGAGCACGAATTTCACTGATAATCACGAAGGCAACCGCGATAAGTCCCAGGAGGACCGTCAGGTTGTTGAACCCTGTTTTTGGCCCCACTTCGGGCAGATAGCCGGAACCCAGGAACTGGAAATCCTCGGGGACCGGAACGGTGTTGGACTTGCCGACGAACTGGTTGAAACCGCGGAACAGCAGCATGCCCGCCAGGGTCACGATGAACGCCGGAATGCCGACGTAGGCCGTCCAGAACCCTTGCCAGGCTCCGATCAGGGCACCAAGCAGGAGCCCGAACAGCACGGCTGCGTACCAGGGAAGGTGCCAGTCCCTGATGGCAAGCGCCACCGAGATACCGACGAAGGCCGCAACAGAACCCACGGAGAGGTCGATGTGGCCGGCGATGATGACCAGGACCATGCCGATGGCCAGGATCAGGATGTAGGAGTTGCCGTTGAAGAGGTTGATGACGTTGCCCGGGGTGAGCGTGCGGCCCGAGGTAAAGATCTGGAAGAAGATGACGAGTGCAACCAGGGCGAAGATCATGCCGAATTGGCGGGTGTTGCCACCGAATAGCTTCTTGAGCGCGTTCATTGTTTTGGGTCCTTGTGTCCGTGTGGTTCTGGAAATGACCGGGGTCAGGCGGCTTTGCGGCTGGATGTCATGAGCTTCATGAGGCTCTCCTGGCTGGCTTCGTCCTTGTTGAGTACGCCAGTGATGGAGCCTTCGAAGATGGTGTAGATACGGTCGGAGAGGCCCAGCAGCTCGGGGAGTTCAGAGGAAATTACAATCACGCCCTTCCCCTGGTTGGCCAGGTCTTGGATGATTCCGTAGATCTCGTACTTGGCCCCAACATCGATTCCGCGGGTGGGTTCATCCAGGATGAGGAGGTCCGGATCCGTGAACATCCATTTGGCGAGCACAACCTTTTGCTGGTTGCCACCGGAGAGCTTCGATACCCCTTCCTCCACTGACGGAGTCTTGGTGCGCAGCGACTTCCGGTATTGCTCGGCCACCATGAATTCCTTGTTGGTGTCCACAACCATTCCCCGGCTGATCTTCTTCAGGTTGGCAGACACCGTGGTGGTCTTGATGTCGTCCAGGAGGTTCAGCCCCAGGCTCTTGCGGTCCTCGGTGACGTAGCCAAGACCGGCGTCGATCGCCTGCCGGACGCTGCGCATGGTGATCGGCTTGCCGTCCTTGTACACCTGCCCCGAGATGAACCGGCCGTAGGAATGGCCGAAGACGGAGCGGGCAAGCTCGGTGCGGCCGGCACCCATCAAGCCTGCGAATCCCACGATTTCGCCGCGGCGCACATGGAAGTTGGAGTTCTTGCAGACCAAACGGTCCTGGATCTGGGGATGCCCGACGTTCCAGTCCTTGACCTCGAAGAACACCTCGCCGATGGTCGGCGTGTGATCCGGGAACCGGGACTCGAGCGTCCGGCCAACCATGCCCTTGATGATCCGGTCCTCGTCGACGCCGTCTTCCTTCACGTTGAGCGTCTCGATGGACTTGCCGTCGCGGATGATGGTGATCTCGTCCGCGATCTGCTCGATCTCGTTGAGCTTGTGGGAAATCATGATGGACGTGATGCCCCGGCCCTTGAGGCCGAGGATGAGGTCCAGGAGGTGCTGGGAGTCCGATTCGTTGAGCGCGGCAGTCGGCTCGTCCAGGATGAGCAGCTTGACGGACTTGTTCAGGGCCTTGGCGATTTCCACCAACTGCTGCTTGCCGACGCCGATTTCCTTGATGGGGGTATCCGGGTTCTCGCGAAGGCCTACCCTGGCGAGCAGTTCGATTGACCGCTTGCGTGCCTCGGCCCAATCGATGATGCCGCGGCGGACGGGTTCGTTGCCGAGGAAGATGTTTTCCGTGATGGACAGCTCGGGGATCAGTGCCAGCTCCTGGTGGATGATCACGATTCCAGCCTGCTCGCTGGCCCGGATGTCCCTGAACTGCTGGACTTCCGCCTGGTACACGATGTCGCCGTCGTAGCTGCCGTAGGGGTAGACCCCTGAAAGCACCTTCATCAACGTGGACTTTCCTGCACCGTTTTCGCCGCAGATAGCGTGGATCTCGCCCACCTTGACCCGGAGGCTAACGTCCGAGAGCGCCTTCACGCCGGGGAATTCCTTGGTGATGGACCGCATCTCGAGAAGGATCGGGTCCTGGTGCGTTATGGGGGTCGACATACCCTTGCGCCTCCAATGTTTGACGTCGTTGTCGGCCCGCGGATGGCGAGCCTACCTGATGAGAAAGTAAACTGGATCACACCGCTTGTCGTCAAGACTTTAACGCAAGACGGCGATAACAGCGTGGTAACGAAATGTTCAGGACTGCTTGATACCGGCGTGCTGGAACACCAAAGCGGCCGCCCCGAGGGCCTCCGCCCGGGCGCCTAAGGACGACATGGCCAAGTGCGTTGTTTCGCCGATCACGGGCACCGCATGGCGGACGAGACCGCGCCGGATCGGGTCAAGGAGGATGTCGCCCAGGCCGGCCAGCGGGCCGCCCACCACGATGACTTCCGGGTTTATGAGATTGGCCACATTGCCCAGGGCACGCCCCACGGCGAGGCCGGCGTCGTCCACTACCCGGAGGGTTGCGGGGTCCCTCGCCAGGGCGTTTCGAACGATGTCTGCAGGTTCGAGGTGCAGGCCGGAACCCTTGCCGAGCAGCTCGATCATGGTGGTGGTTGAGGCCATGGTTTCCAGGCAGCCCCGGTTGCCGCAGCGGCAGATGGCACCGTATTCGTGGATGGTCGCATGGCCGATCTCTCCCGTGATTCCGACCGCCCCGTAGTAGGGCGCGCCATTGATGATGAGGCCCGCGCCGATGCCGGAACCGATCTTGAGGAACATGAGGTTGCTGATCCCGCTGTGCGGCCCCCACGTGACCTCGGACAGGGCCCCCAGATTGGCGTCGTTGTCAACGTACACGGGCAGATTGAGGGCTTCCTCGAGCCGTTCGAGAATCTGGATTCCCACCCATTCGGGCAGGATGGCACCCTGCGCTACCGTGCCGGAACGGCGGTCGATGGGGCCAGCGATGCCGGCGCCGGCGCCCACTACCGCGCTCCGGTCTACGCCGCTTTCCAGCAGCAGTTTGTCAAGGAGTGCGACGGCGGCGCTGATGCCCTGTTCAGCGTGGTGGCCAAGGGGGAGGGTGACAGTTTCCTCGACGATGACGTGATAGCCCAGCGACGCCAGGACGACCCGCAGGTGGCGCCGGCCAAAATCGATTCCGACAGCCACGGCGCCGTTGCTATTGAGCCTGACGTTCAGGGCCCGGCGTCCGGAGCTGGTGATCGGTTCGGTGGAGACAAGCCCGGCATCCTGCATGATCTTGACGATGTTGGACACTGTGGCCGTGGAAAGGCCGGTTTGCCTGGCGAGTTCGGCCTGGGTGGATGGGCCGCTCAGCAGGCATTCGATGAGCCGCTGTTGGTTCAGGTGGCGCAGCGCTGATTGTGAGCCGGGGTTTTTGCGGTGGCTCTTCGTCGAGCGGGATGTTGCAGGCATGAAATGAAGCGTGCCCCAAATCACAGTTGCAGTCAAGAAGTTAACGCAACAGTCCAAAAGTTGCGTCGGCATCATGAACTATGCGCCCGATTTGTACGAACCATCCCCGTTCGGCCCTCCGCAGGTCCATTTGTCCTTCGTGAGCGGTCTGCTGCTGGCTACGCTGGAATTACGAGGAATCCCCGGTATATGTCTCCCAAGAAAGCTTGCCGGGGGATGCAAGGTGCTATTGAGGTGGTAAAGATGCTGCTGTCTGTCCTGCAGGCCAACGCTGTTGTCCTGGACATCGACGCCAATCTGGAGGCAATCGATGCGGCGGCACAACGCGCAGCCGCAGCCGGGTCCGCCCTTCTGCTGACCCCGGAGCTCTTTCCCGTGGGCTATGCGCCGCTGCGGCTCCACAGCGAATTTGACTCGTCGGCTCTTCCCGGTGTCCGGCAGCGACTTGCGGATATCGCCCGGACACACGCAATCGGACTTGTCTACAGCCTCCCCGCACCGGCCGCCGCCGGGGGCTGGCACGTCTCCGCCACGCTCCTGGACGCGCGCGGAACCGTGCTCCTGGACTACAACAAGGTGCACCTCTTCGGCGAGGAGGAGCGCAAAGCGTTCTCTGCCGCCCAAGCAGCTCCCGCCGTCGTGGACTTCAACGGCGTCAAGGCGTCGCTGTTGATTTGCTACGACGTCGAATTTCCGGAGGCCGTCCGCGCCGCGGCAACGCGGGGCGCCGAACTTCTGCTGGTTCCCACAGCCCTGTCCGCAGGCTTCGAGGCCGTACCCCAGGTATTGATCCGTGCGCGTGCCCTGGAAAGCCGGCTGAACGTGGCCTACGCCAACCACAGTGGGCACGAGGACGGCTGCGACTTCCTCGGCGGAAGCGTGGTGGCCGGTCCGGACGGCTCGCTGCTGGCTGCCGCCGGTGACGGGGCCGAACTGCTGTTCGCCGAGATCTCCACGGAAAGCGTCAAGATCGCGCGGGAACAAGTGCCGTACCTGCGCGAACGCCGCCCGGAGCTTTACCGCGAGTGGGAAGAATCTGCCCGGAAAGGTTGAGAGCCCGAATGAAGCGGACGGCAGCTCAGCGGTTGGCTCCGGGGGAGCGTAGGCCAACCAGCCGGGCCCACCTCCTGATTCCGAATAGGAATCCGCATCCATCACCGAAGAATGGCAGAAGGAAGATGGCATGCAACAGGAACCAGTACTGCAGGGTTGAACTGGGTATGAGCAGGGCAATCAGCCCTCCGACCAGGCAGGATGCACCCGGGCCCAGTAACGCCACGGTTGCGATCTGCCACCCGTAGAGACGTCCGACGGGAATGATGGAGAATCGGAGGACGCCTGCCGATACAACGACATGGGAAACGCCATGAAATAGTCTCATGCCAACAATGTGAAACCACTCGTGCACCAGAAAGCCGCCTAACAGGCAAAGTACATGCGCGAGCAGCCAGAGGCTCACCTGGAAAAGTGCCGAGTCGCCCGTCTTGGCAGCAAGCGCAGCGCAGGTTGAGAAGCCGAGAACCATGGCCCCAAGGGGCCATCTGCACGACCACATGAGGCGCATGAGTACCAGGCTGGCGGTCGCATCCCGGAGGGCGATCGGGCGAACGGTCACCCCTGGCCTGTTCGCAGAAGGCGCTCCTTGTGGAGCTTCAGTCGTTCCAAGGCTGAGGCAACGGCGATATAAAAAACCAGCAAACCTACGAAGATCATGGCGATGGGCAGGCCGTTAGATATCCCGATTTCCAAGGCCGTGGCTCCGTTGGCCTGTTGATGTGGCTCAAAGAAGAGTGCGCCGAAGAGGCCGAACTTTCTGACGCCTATTTCTGACGCTGAGAACATCGTGGTGATGAGACTCGCGACGACTACGATCATGGTGGCAATAAATGAGACCGTCAGCCCAGCGATGAATCTAAGCAGCCATTTCATGACGTGCGATCCTTTCCATTCTTTGCATACCCAAGATGCTGTAAAAGACGACCAGTAAGTTAAGTGCGGCGAAAATCACGGCACTGATAATCGGATCGAGATTAAAGACATTCAAGCCGAGCCCTACAATCATGACAATTATCGTCGTGAGTAGTATTCCTATAATCACCGTAAATGGATTTCCCTTCTCCGGAGGGAATGCGATCCCAATCAACGTTGATATGAGAATGTTGCTCACGCAGAACCCTGCCACCGGAAGGCACGCTTCGAAAGAAACTCCCTGTACCGTGGAAATCGCCGTGATCGGAATGCCCACGGCCACTAGGAGGACACCCTGTGAACCCACGAGGCGCAAGTAGTTCGCGATGGTGCTGCCCGGGTAGATGACCATGCGTCGCAAGGGCTCCGAGTTGGAAAATGCATAGACTCCTTGAAAGGTAATGAGAGCAAGAGCGTAAGGCGGCAACACCAAGTGCTGGATCCAAGCGAAGACCGAATAGACGATGACGAAAGAGACCGCAACCATCGTTTCGAAACTGCGAAACAAGACCAGCACGTAAACCCCGAACTTACGTGCTGCGAGCCATGAAGGTAGAAAGACGAAGAAGCGACGCATGGGGACGTAGTTCCTGGGTGCGGCCGCTACCACTGCTGGAATGAGTGCAGCTGATGAGGCAAGCAGCACTAGGGTGGAAAGCCAGAGTCCGATGTCTTTCTGCAACTTTGCGTAAAGCAGGACCGGCGCAAAATAGTCACGCCCGTAAACGTAGCTTTCGGCGATCTGGGTACTCAGCTCGTTGGTTTGGGGAAAGACAACGGCCAGCCCAAGGGCCAGCACCATCGGAACTACTAGACCGCGGAGCCGGGCAATCCTGAGGGCCAGGAGCGTACGCTCGAGGAGATAGTAGCCGAGACTCAGAAGCAGGTAGGTTGAAATCGCGGGGAACCAAATGGACGTCAGAACTCTCGGAATGTAGTCCGGACCCTCGATCAGTACCGTTGAGATGGAGAAAGCACCAAAAACGAAGACTGTCATGAGGAGAACGAAGGACGACTCGAAGAGCGCAAATGCCAAAGTCCTTTCCTTATTTGTCACTGGCAGATTGAATGAGAGTTTCAGAAGTTCGTCCGCCTTCATGAACAGCACCCGAATCAGCGTGTACGCAATAAGGACCCAGAATCCGACGGATGCGTTGGATACTTGAAGGACCGGTTCGAGTAGGCCTGTTCCGCCGAGATACTGCCGCATAACCACATAGCTCAATACGTTGAATCCGGCGAACGCGGCAAGGGTAAGGAACAGGGCAGAAAGCCGCGCGGTTTGGCTAGCCAACAATCCTCGTCCCAGAACGCGTCTCACGACGAAGAGCCAGAACAGTTGAAACAGCAGAACTACGCTCTTGAGGCGCATTTACGGTGTTTCCATTGCTTGGGTAAATTCGTTGGCAAGATCAGCTATCGTTCCGTGGTCTTGGATGACTTTCCCGACAGGAGCCTGAACCACCAAGGCTCCTTGGATGAGAACTGCTAACTCGTCAGCGATGTGCTCCAACATTGTGAAATCATGACTGCAAAGCAGAACCGATCGGCCTTCTTTGGCGAGTCCGCGGATATCGCGTTCGAAGACGTTGACTGCGTCGATGTCGACGCCGTTGAGCGTCTCGTCGATTACCGTGAATCTTCGTCTGAGCATGAATGCGGCGATGAGTTGCAGCTTCTTCCTCATCCCGTGTGAGTAGTCCTCGATCAAATCCCGGTGCCTGTCGCGCATTGAGTATCTGGTGAATTGCGCCGTCAATGCGGTGTGATCCAGAGGTTCTCCATAGAGTCCATGCATGAAGCGCAAATATTCCTCCCCCGTGAGGAATTCAGGAAGGTAGTCATTGCTAGACAAGTAGATCGACGACATCTTGGCGTCGCGGCTCTGGCTCGTGTGGGATCCGATGCAGACGCGGCCGCTTTGAAGTTGAAGCAGATCCAAGATGACCTTTATGAGGGTGGATTTTCCAGACCCATTGGGGCCAATGAGTCCCACCACCTGGTTCTCGGCGATCTTGAACGAGACGTCATGGAGTACTTGGATTCTCGAGTTGTAGGAGTAATTGAGGTTGTCGACGCTGAGTTGGTTGGGCCCCCGTTAGCAGTCCAGCGTCTATGCGATAGCTAATTGGTTTTCTTGCGTCCAGTTTTCCCAGTAG
>NZ_JAPFFT010000055.1 GCF_026241105.1 Arthrobacter rhizophilus
TCGCGTGCAAGGTCATCGGGCAGAATCGGTCAGCGTTCCGTAAGAAGAAACCCGGCATGGGCTTCGAGGAAGCACGGTGTTAGCGGCCATGAAAAACTGCCCGTAGGCGGCCACGGAACTGCCCACTGGCGGCCAGCAAAACTGCCCGCCGGTGGCCATGAGATCTGCCCACTTCCTTTTCTGAACCCGACCGCTTAAGCGGCTGGAGCCTCTTCCCGGGGTTTGATGACGGTGTCTAAGTCGCACCAAAGTCGCCCGGGAAGAAGCCCTGAATGAAGTCTGACGGAGAAATCATGGAAATACTTGCTGCGTATGATCTGACCGGATCGTTGCGCGCTGCCGCGGAACTCACCGGTTGCTCGCACCACACGGTCGCCCGGCATGTCGCCGCCCGGGATGCGGGTCAGCCGATCGCCGAGCCGGTCTATCGGGGCCGGGTCACAAACCCGTTCCTGCCCAAGATCGAGGAATGGGTCGAGACTTCCAAGGGCAAGATCCGCGCCGACAAAGCCCACGACAAACTCCGGGCCCTCGGCTATGAAGGCTCGGAACGCTCGACGCGCCGGGCCATTGCGCAGGTGCGTGCTGCGTGGCGGCTTGGCCATGTCCGGGTGCACCGACCGTGCGTGACCGAGCCGGGGCAATGGCTTCAGTACGATTTCGGCGACGGCCCCCTCATCAGCGGAAAGAAGACCGTGCTGTTCGTGGCGTGGTTGGCGTGGTCCCGGTTCCGGATCGTCATCGCCCTGAGGGATCGCACGGCGCCGACCGTGTTCGCGGCGCTGGATCGGACCTTCCGTGTGTTGGGCGGCGCGCCGACCTATGTCCTGACGGACAACGAGAAAACGGTGACCGTTTCCCATATAGCCGGGGTGCCCGTGCGCAACCAGCAGACGGTGGACTTCGCCCGCCATTACGCGGTGACGGTGTTGACCTGCCAACCGGCGGACCCTGCATCCAAAGGCGGCGTGGAGTCCTCGGTGAAGATCGCCAAAGCCGACATCGTGCCCAAAGACACGAACCTGCGGGCCGAGTACGCTTCCTTTTCGGAGATCGAAGCGGCCTGCCAGGTCTTCATGGACGAGGTCAACAACCGTGAACACCGGGCCAGTCGCCGCAAACCCGCGGTGATGCTTCTGGAAGAGACGCCGCGGTTGCACCGCATCCCGGATACCGCGCACACTGTCGCGTTCGGCCTGTCGCGCAGCGTCCCGGACAACACGCCGATGGTCACATTCGAAAACGGCCAGTACTCCGTTCCGGCGCATCTGCTCGGTGCGCAGGTGTTCGTCCGCAGCCACGGCGTCGGAATCGACGAGCAGGTCATTGTCGTCCACCACGGCAGCAAGGGCCCGGTGGAAGTCGCCCGGCACCTACGCGCGCGCCCGGGCCACCCCGCGATCGAGGACGCCCATTTCCCTGATCACCGGCCGAAGATCCCGGGTGATTACACCGTGAAAGCGCGCAGCGCCGCGGAGGCGGAGTTCCTGACGATCGGGGACGGCGCCCGCGCCTGGCTGCTCGAGGCCGCCGCTGCAGGCACGTCACGGATGAACGTGAAGATGACCGAAGCGGTCGCCCTCGCGAAGATCGCCGGGCAGGCCGAGGTCGACCAGGCGTTGGGGACCACGGCCATCCATGGCCGCTTCGCAAACAGGGATTTGGCCTCGATCCTCAACGCCTCGGGCACCCGCACCACCACCCACGCCGCCGGCGAAACCCGCTCCCTCACCCAGGGCACCGCCGGGTGGGCGGCCATCGGCCGCCTACCCTTGGCCGACCAGGGCGCCGACGCACTGGAGGAAAGCGCATGAGCCCGGCCCTGGCCACCGCGCCCATACTGCCGGCGGAGCTGGAGGCGCTGATGCGGCAACTGAAGATGCCCCACGCGCGGGCATTGGCGCCGGAACTGATCGCCACCGCCCGCGCCCAACGCTGGGAACCGGCCGAGGTCATCAAAGCCCTCTTCGTCGAGGAAGTCGCCGGCCGGTCCCGGTCCATGCTCGCCACCAGGCGCAAGGCCGCGGGGTTTCCGACCGGGAAGACCTTCGACACCTGGGACTCCGCCGCCTCCTCGATCCCCGCGCCGACGCAGCAGGCTCTGCGGACGCTGGAATGGATCGGGCGGAAGGAGAACGTCGTCGTCTGCGGCCCCTCCGGCACGGGCAAGACGTTCTTCCTTGAGGCCCTCGGGCAGCAAGTCGTCGAGGCCGGGATGCGGGTGGCGTGGTTCCGGCTCGAGGACCTCGGGGCACTAATGCGCGCCCACCGCTCCGACGACAGCGTCACCAAAGTGGTCGCCCGGATCCTGCGCGCGGATCTGATCGTGGTCGATGATATCGGACTCCTGCCGGTCGGCACCGACGCCGCCGAGGGACTCTATCGCCTCGTCGACGCCGCCTATGAGAAACGGTCTATCGCGGTTTCCTCAAATTTGCATCCCGCCGGCTTTGACGAGCTCATGCCCAAAACCCTCGCCACGGCGACTGTCGACCGCCTGTTGCACCACGCCCACGTCTGCCAAACCTCAGGCGAATCCATCCGCCTCAGCCAAGCCCTGGCCGGAAAAGGAGTCACTCAAATGAGCTAAACGAGTTCCGAACATGGCCAACGCCGCCGAACACAAGGTGGGCAGATCTGGTGGCCATGACTGGGCAGTTTTCATGGCCGCCAGCGGGCACATCTGCTGGCCGCTCATGGGCACAAACCATTGGCCATTGACAGCACGGCTTCGCGCAGCCCTGCGTGAGGTTGCAGGCAAGCATCCGGCGTGGGGCTGGCGGAAGGCCCGCTGGCACCTGCTGGCCCAGCCTATCTACAATCATGAACGGCCCCACGGATCCCTGGACGGCATGACGCCGAAACGCTACTGGGAGAACTGGACGCAAGAAAACCAATTAGCTATCGCATAGACGCTGGACTGCTAACGGGGGCCCAACCACCTTGGTTGTTGGGCCAAACAGTTGGGTTTGATAAGGAGAGTGTGTGGCTGCGAGTAGCCACACACTCTCGCAAAAAGCCTGCCTTGCATGTTTCCAGGAGTGTCTACTGACAGAGGAACGATGTCTCGCACTACTGTCTGCGCGTTACTTCCGCGATGGCGCTCCAATCCCCGTCGCGGATGTCGGCACGAGAGAGAGCCTCGTCAAAGACACTCACTAGTGCGGGCAAAGTCGGCAGCTGCAGGTTCGTTATCTTAGCGAGTTCTTCCGCCAAGGCCAGATCCTTTCTTCCCAGTTCTACCCGGAACTTGGGAGGAAAGTAGTTCTGGGTGGCGATGAGGGAACCGTATCCGCTATAGATGGCACCCGGGAAAAGCGTCGAAGACAGTAGCTCTACGAAGATTTCCGGGCTAACGCCCACCCGCTCGGACATGGCAATTGATTCGCCCAAAGCCTGAAGGCTATGAATGATGTTGTAATTCACAGCAACCTTGACGGCGTTTGCTACAGAGGGTTGTGTCCCCATGTACCAGACGCGTTTGCCTAGCATCTCAAGATACGGAGTCACCAGGGCTATCGATTCATTTGCGCCGGCCGCCAGTATGTCCAGCTGCCCCTTGGCAGCAACTTCAGGCCGGCCCAGGACGGGCGCCGCAACGTAACTGGCGCCCGCGTCTGCGAAAGCCTTAGAAAGCCGCTGCGCCAGGGAGGGACTGATCGAGGCCATGACCACATGTGTTCTGGAGCTGCATCCGGCGATAGCACGATCAGTAAGGACTTCCTCGGTTGCCGCATCATTGGCAAGCATGGAGAAGGAGATCGTCGCATTGAGTGCCTCGGCCGGGGAGCCTACCAGCTGAGCTCCCATCTCGACCAGTTCTTCGGCACGGTGGGCGGACCTATTCCATACCAAAACTTCGTGGCCGCCGTTCAGCAAGCGTTTTGCCATGTCCGAGCCCATGTTGCCAAGCCCGATAAACCCGAGGGTGGTCATTCTTCTCCACGCCCCCACACAGTATTCTTATGCGATTGAGGGTCACGTTCGAGGTTCAACGGGCCGTCTACGGTGTAGTACTTTCGTCCCGCCACAATTAGATCCTCGGCAGGGAACTTGGTGATCACCTCACACCCGTCAGCCGTCACTACGATCTCCTCCTCGATTCGAGCTGCACCCCAACCGTCGGCAGAGGGCCAGTAGGTCTCGAGTGCGAAGACCATACCCTCTTCGATGAGCTCCGGATGATCCAGCGATGTAAGCCGTGAGAAGATCGGTTTTTCCCAGATCGACAAGCCGACCCCGTGTCCATACTGCAGGGCAAAGGCCGCGAGTTCATCCGGAAAGCCGAACTCTTCAGCTTTCGGCCAGACCTTGACGATGTCGGCGGTAGTTGCGCCGGGGCGAACCAACGCGATGGCCCGATCCATGTATTCCCTGGCGCGTTTGTATGCATCGCGCTGGGCATTGCTGGCGGACCCTACTGCGAACGTGCGGTAGTAACACGTGCGGTAACCGTTGTAGCTGTGCAGGATGTCGAAGAATGCAGGGTCGCCAGGTCGGATCAACCGGTCCGAGAAAACGTGCGGATGCGGGGCACACCGTTCCCCGGATATGGCGTTCACACCCTCGACGTACTCGGAACCGAGGTCGTACAGGGTCTTGGCGACCAAACCTACGGCCTCGTTTTCACGGACGCCGGGACGGAGGAAACGGTGCAGTTCCTCGTAGGCCGCGTCGACCATGGAGGCCGCCTGCGTTAGGAGACGAATTTCGTCGTTGGTCTTGATGCGACGTGCTTCCATAAACACCTGCTGACCGTCTACGACTCGAATGCCCTCCTTCTGCAGCGCCATAAGAACGGGCATCTCGATCACATCCACACCGAGAGGCTGGTTAGCGAGCCCGAATTTCTCAAGCTCACGTTTGATCTTTTTGGCCACGTCCTCCGCCATCCTGGCGTCTGGCGGGAAGGCCCCGCGAAGGGTGGAGATGCCTGCCCGCGCCCCGCTCTCCAAGCGCGGTCGTGGGGCACCATGATGCGGAGCATGGGGATTGGCGTCCATTTCAGATGTCGTGACATCGAGCCATGGGTTGTACAAAGCATGATGCTTAGCTGCTGAGCCGAAGTCCCACACAATCGGGTCAGTGTTTCGCGTCAGGAGCGCGAAACGAATGAGCTTATCCATCGCCCACGTACCAATGTGAGTGGCGCTCATATAGCGAATGTTGGAAAAGTCAAACGCCAGCACGGCTCCCAACTCGGAACGATCCAGTTCCGCCTTCAAACGCCCAAGTCGTTCACTTCTCAGCCGGTCAAAGTTGATCCGCTCTTCCCAGTCGATGGCGTTCGTTCCCGTTGTACCGGTATTCCTCATCGAAACCTTCTTTCTGTGATCTCAAAATGAACAGTGTTCAATCTAGCTTAACACGGGGGAGTGTATTGTAGAGGAGACCACTAGGAATCTCTCGGAGAAGAAAATGTCTACTGAACAAAGCATTGGGCCTCGGCTACGACGTGCAAGGCAGGCCCGCGGCCTGAGCCTTCGCAGCGTCGCCCAAGAACTGGGTGTATCGGCCAGTCTCATATCTCAGGTCGAAACGGGGAAAAGCAAACCGTCGGTTGCCACCCTCTACGCCATAGCCAGCCTCCTGGGGATCTCCTTGGATGATGTCCTGGGGCTGGACTCCAGCCCGGGCGAACGGACAAGGGATGCAAGCGCCAGCCAGGTGCCCGAGATTCAGAGGTCGACCGAGAATCCAGCCATAGACATGGAGAACGGGGTGCGCTGGGAGCGGCTGGCAGGCGCATCCGACGGACCAGCAGAATCGCTATTGGTCACTTATGCCCCAGGAGCGTCCAGCTCTATCGATGGGCGACTGATGCATCACTCTGGCGTTGAATATGCCTACGTTCTTGAGGGAGTCATTACCCTGCAATTGGAGACAAACATCTACGAGCTAGGCCCCGGAGATTCACTCCAGTTCGACTCGAGCAGACCACACAAGTTCTACAACGACCAGCCTGTCCCCGCGCGAGGGGTATGGTTCGTCGTAGGCCGGCAGTCCACCGGACACCTCAACCACGGTATTGCCATGGCTAATGAACGGACCCACGCACCGATGCTCGCTCTTCAACGGACCGATACGCTGGAACAGCTCTGAAGCTGGAGGAATACCGAGCACCGGTGGAGTCGTCCCTGCTGGCTCCCGGTAGATACTGAGGAGCCTAGATAGCGGCGATGGCGTCGATCTCTATGGTTGCGCCATTGAAGAGCGACTCTACTCCGATTACGGTGCTGGCGGGTGGGCGGACGACCTGAACCAGCTTATCCCTCGTTTGGCGCCATTGCATGAGCTTCTCCTGATCCAGGCCGACGATGTACACATTGACGCGTACCAAATCGTCGTAGGTCGCACCCGCGTCCCCCAGAGCACGCTCAAACTCCGCGTACGTGAGCTGAATCGCCCTGACGAAATCGGTGGGCACCGAGCCGTCTGACTCAAAACCCACTTGACCAGAGATGAAGAGCAAACCGCCGGCCGTAACCCTCGTGGAATCGGAGATCCCAGGGATAACCGGAGCCGCGTTATACGAGATTCTTTGGTCGGACACAGCTATCTCCTTGATTTTCTGAAACGCCTCCTGCGCTCATCCAGTACAGCACGACTGAACATCGTATACAACAAGCGAGCACTCCGTTTGCCATCGCGGGTGAACCCACTGAGGAAAAAAATACCTACATTTCGGCGTTTTCGGACCCCGCGCCGCTACGGCGAGCGTCAGATCGTTAATGGTGCGTGTAGTTACACTTGACATTAACGGGTACTTGGGCTGTATTCTGCGTCACACAAGGTGTCGTAACTCACGGTCGGCCGCACTGCTCAAGGCGGTTCACTTCCTGGATGGCGATCCACTCCTCGACGGGCCTGCCTATCCGAACGGCGACCAAGCCAGGAGTTGCTGCTTTCAGGGAACGTCAGTTTCGCCTTCCGCCCGTGAGGTTACAGCGTAAAGAATGGATGTGATGGTCAGTTGCCGCAAGCAGCCTTGAAGGATTTGACCGTTGGTCGCCGGTCAGCACCGACCGCCACAGGCCTCGGGGGCGTTGCAGCATTGACAGCGCCCGCAGCGAAAGCTGCCGCTATGTCCGGGGCTCCCGGCCTGCCGAAAGCGGTAGCTGGCGATGCCCTTGTCTTCCTTGACTACACTCAGGCAACGCTTGATGCTGCCTACGACCAACTTCATTACGCACCCAACGGTCTTGATGTTGTTGCCGCATACAACGAACGCAGCACAGAAGTCCGGAAGAAGTTGCCTTACACGACGCATTCCTACGGAGCCTCTGTCGACGAAACTTTAGATTTCTTCCCTGCTGCCCAGAAGAGCTCTCCGCTATGCGTCTTCATTCATGGAGGTGAGTGGCGGATGGGGAACAAGGAGATGTACTCCTTCCTCGCCCCAACACTTGTAGATGCAGGAATCAGTGTCGCCGTACTTGATTTCTCGACCATCTCGTCAGTCGGGATGCCTCGAATGGCTGAGCAGGTTGCCGGGGCAGTGGAATGGATTTTCCAGAACTCCCGCAGCCTGGGCGCCGACCCAAGGCGGATCTTCCTCGCAGGGCACAGTTCAGGCGCACACCTCGCCGCGGTGACTGCGACTCGCGACTGGAAAGGGCGCCGGCTTCCGCAGGGTGTCATCAAAGGAACCGTCTGTCTTGGGGGCATGTTTGACCTGTACCCCGTACTCCTCAGCTATCGGCGCGGATACATCGCTCTCACTGCTAAGGAACGAGATGCACTCTCGCCATCCCTGCACCTCGATTCGCTTTCAGGACCCCTGATAGTTGCCTACGGCTCAGAAGAGACTCCGGAGTTCCAACGACAATCCGTTGCTTTTGCTGCTGCACTTCGTGATCGAGCCCGGCGTATGCACAAAGTCCAGGGAGCCAACCATTTCGAGGTCCTGCTTGAGTTAGCTGACGCTTCGACTCCACTGGCGAAATCAGCGATTGAACTCATGCTCAACCAACGCTGACTTCACGAGACCGAGCTCAGGAATCTTCCCTCCCAACGCATCCGATAACAATCTCTAGGAGCCCACTTTGTCAGATATCGCCGCAACAAATCCATCCTATCCAGATCTTAAAACAGATTACTCAATTTGGACGCTTGAGTTCTGTCATGGCGAGATGCCTCACGATTTTTTTGGTGGAGCTGGTGTCTACAGTAATCAAGGAACGATCCGCGTCCCCATGCTCTACACGCTTATAGTCGGTGGGGAGGTAGGCGGGAAACAACATGTCGCACTCGTTGACTGCGGTTTCCGCAATGACTACTGGCTGGACCGCTACCCGTTCGGAGAGTGGGAAAGCCCACGAGAAGTTCTCGGCCGAGTTGGGTACACACCCGAGGACGTTGATGTCATTCTCGTTTCCCACATGCACTTTGACCATATGGGCAATTTCGAGGCGTTTCCAAATGCTCAGCTCTATGTGCAATTCGACGAATATATCGGCTGGTCGATGGCTGTGAGCAATGCCAAGCAGATGCCAGAGGAAGACCAGTCCTGGGTATTTTCCTCCTTCGATCCTCAGGATCTGGCCAGGGCAGCCCAGGGTATTGCTGACGGCAGGATCAGGTTTGTTGAAGGTGATGCTGAACTTCTGCCTGGCGTGACGGCCCGGCTTGCAAAGGATTCTCATACATTCGGCTCGCAGTGGTTCAAGGTTGACACTCAAAATGGTCCGTTCGTGGTCGCAGGTGACACTGTTTACTGGTACTCAAATGTCGAAAAGATGTGGGCTCCTGGCTACGGACAAGGCAACTCCTTTAATCTGATCAATTTGTATCGCACACTTCAGCATGAGCTTAAGCGCGAGACAAATCGCATTATCCCTGGCCACGATCCGGAGATCTTCAACCGCCATACCTCGTGGGTGACGGATAGCGGTCACTCTGTAACTGAGGTGAACCTGCGCACAAATGATGCGTCCCGAAGGCCGGCCAATGCACCAGTGCTTCTCACCTGACGAAGAGGCCGCTAGAGTTTGTCGCTGACATTCGACCATGCCTATCTCTGGCTGATCGAATGTCAGCGACGCTCTAAGCGCCTACCCACACCCAAAGCGCAGCAAATGCTGCCGCCAATGAAAGACATGGATTATGGCTCAACATGACGATGTGGCATTCTTCAAAATAGTCAAAGAAGCTTTCCCCCTCGGCACAACGACACAGAACCTGCTCCTCGCTGAGAAGGAAAACCAAATCGAGACCGCTACGAAGCCAATACAAAAGATAACAAAGGACGAATCAGGAGAAAGCTTGTCATTCGAGCCTCTGGGTACCGGCATGACCGGCCAACCTTGGCTGGGTTATTGGTAACCCATCGAAAAGTCAATGCCATAACAGCGGGTCGGAATCAAACGAGCACCTACAAGGACTGTGAAATTGGCCGACGTCCCGGCCGTTACTCTAACGGCAAAGCACTAGGAATAAAAGATGAGTTGCCGTGCAAGATAACACCAAGCCTACTGTTGGCTGGATCGGCATGGGAAGAATGGGCTTCCCGCTGGCTAGCCGGCTTATCGATGCTGGCTATAGCGTTGCGGTCTATAACCGCACCAAGGCCAAGGCCAAGGCCAAGGCAGAGCCGCTGAAGGCACTAGGCGCATCCCTCGTCGACGCACCTGAACTGCTGGCCAATAGAGACATCGTTTTCAGCATGGTGTCTACATCGGATGATTTGTGCGAAGCGACGATGGGGAAACGGGGACTTTTCGTCAATTCTGACCGGGCCCCACGGATGCTTGTAGGTGCCTCCACGATCTCTCAGGAAGCTAGTGCAGAGATAAGACAGTCGGCCCAGCGCCATGGAACACAATACCCAGCCGCTCCCGTCTCGGGAAATCCGGAGACCGTCCGCGCAGGGCGGCTTACTGTAGCCGTCTCCGGGCCCTGGGAAGCCTACACATACGCTAGCCCCCTCCTGGAGTCATGGGGAAGGAGTGTTACATATGTAGGTGAAGGCGAGCGTGCCAGAGTCGTCAAGATAGCACTCAACGCTTACCTTGCGGTGTCAGCCAACGCACTACTGGAAAGTATTGTTCTGGCTGAGAAAGCCGGGGTCCGTCGGGCGGACTTTCTGTCCTTCTTAAATAATTCGGTTATCGGTTCTGACTTCAGTCGCTACAAGACCCACGCGCTGCTCAGTTTAGACTTCACTCCCACGTTCACCAGCGACCTTCTTCTCAAAGACCTTGACTTGGCATTAAGCTCCGCCGAGGACCTCCAGATAGAAATGTCGAACGTGAGTCTAGTGCGTGATTTCGTTGCTATGGAGGTCAGGAATGGAAATATTCATGAAGATTTTGCCGCTATGATACTCACCTTGGCAAAGGCAGCTCATCTGGAACTACAACCGGAATTCTAATTTTCCATGAAGGAAGAAGATGCGATCAGATGAAATCTTACCTCGTGCGAAATCGACCAAGGACGAATAGAAGCCCTTTACATCTGGAGTCGACTTGAAACGTGGCCACGCCGGAAACGCTCAAAACCATACCATTGCCCATGGAAATCAGATTTGCGTCTGGCCAGCGCCACCATAGATAATCATGGATTCCTACATCCAAGCGGGACCCTTAAAGCCCTTAACCAACCCTATTCTGCAACCAATGGCTGCTATAGTTGGTATAGCTTGTAGCAAGCACAAGCCACCCGCCCTAGGTTTAAAGCAGGCCAGGACATGCGTCCGTGGCCACTGGATTCATCATCCGACATCCACACAGCCTCGGCCCCTCCTTGGTACCCGTTGAGCTTCGCTCACAATTTGGGGCCGAAGCCTCTTCCCTGTCAATTCAAATGAAGTTCGGAGCCTACACCATGCACCACCATCGAGATGCTGCCGCAGTGGTGGGGTTGGGCGAACTTGGCCAGAACTTGTCCATGCGGCTTTCAGGCGGTAGGACGCTCTACCTGCATGACAAGACAAACGATGTCCTTGCGTCATCGGTACAGGTGACTGGCGGGATCGGGATTGCTTCCCTCCGAAATCTGCCCCAAGACTGCCCAGTTGTCTTCTTGTGCCCCCCCGCCTACCTTGCCGAAGAAGGAGACGACGAGGAGCAGATCCTTGCGCCCTTGCCCCCTGGAACGACCGTCCTCGACATGCGACCCACGGTAAAAGCCAAGAGTTTGGATCTATGCGACAGGGCTGCCCGGCGGGGCCTCAAGTACGCTGAGGCAGCTGTCCTCGGGGGGCCAAAGCTCGCGGCCTTGGGTGAACTTACGATCGCCGTTGGTGGAACTTCCGATTCGTTCGCTCTAGCCCTGCCCTACCTTGACGAGCTAGCTACCCTCGTCGTTCATACCGGCGACGTCGGCACCGCAACCCGAGCAGTGGAGCTACAAAGGGTCATGTCCGCACTAACGTTCGCTGCTGCACACGAGGTAGTAAATGCTTCTGCGGAGGTTAATGCCCAAGCGCTAATGAACCTCCTCGCAAGTTCATCAAGGGCTCTCGGTGATGAATTGCAACGAAACCCTCAATTCATCACCGCCGAATTTGACTCAGCAGATGCGCTGAGACGGGCAGTTCATCGTCTTTACTCCGGGCGTCGCGCTTAAGCCTGCACTGCTCGTTCCTAAGGCGCCCAGCTGGCAACGGCAGCGGAAGCTTTGCCTCTTCCGATCGAGCAGCACAAAACTTCTCGCTGTGCCGATCGCCCGAAAAACAACAGAGGCGGGTCTGCGCCAGCACCTGCGGACATATGTATGCTCACAGTTTACATTTACGCTCTTGTCCTGACCCGGAATTAAGTATATCTTTACACCAAGTCCCTTTGGGCGGCTCGTCAAAGAAACACGTTTTACCTTCAGCGGTAGAACAAGCGCCCTGCATTAGAGGCCAGACAGCGCAGGTCTCCCACGACAGGCACGGACGAATGACGATTCGAATTCACTCACTCCCGCAGCCCTGGCTGGAAACCGGCGGAACAAGAAAGTTTACTTTGGAACTCATCACTCCCTTAGTCGGTGGCATCATCATCGGCTTGGTTTACGCCGCAATGCGGGTCCGCAGCCCTGCCCCACCACCCATCGCGCTCCTGGGCTTGGCAGGCATGCTCATCAGCTACGGGGCGTTAGCTTGGGTGCTGGCATGAGATCCATAAAGGGGTACATACAGTCTTTTGGGGCTGGCCTTGTGGCAGGGGCTCTGTACTTTTTCCTGCATATGCCTTCTCCTGCACCGCCGTGGCCCGCACTCGTCGGCCTTATGGGGATTTTGGCCGGAGAGCGGGTCGGAGGTGGCGTGGTCACCCGATTGCGGGCCAGACGCAGCCATGGTTTTGTTCCTTCCCCTAACGCCGAGAAAGGGGACAGGGAAACCAGGAGCCTTACGCCCCTGCCGCTTGAGTGGCAAGAAACTTCTACATCAGCACGTATAGGGAAAGAGGAAGTGTGACTGACATCAGCATTATCGGAACAGGCAACATGGCTCGCGCACTCACCATTGGGACTGCCCCGGATTCCGTTGACTCTCGGGGTTTAGCGTTGCTAGGCGGCTTTGAGGCCGCTATTGATTATCTCAAACTCGACCGGCGTTAGCCGACCGAGGCGCCGCTGACGGCGTTTCCGATGGTACGTTTTCTCGATCCAGGTCACGATAGCCAAGCGCAGATGTGCCCTGGTGGACCATCGCTGGCTGTCCAGCACATTCTTCTGCAGGAGCGAGAAGAACGACTCCATGGCGGCGTTGTCGGCACATTATCCGGCTAATAGCCCTGTATGCCGGGGATTGGCCGGTTAAGGATTCAGCTTTTTCGGGTGGTCAGTTTCCGGAGTTGTTCTTCGTGGCGCCTCACGTTGGTAGCGAGGGTGTCGAGTGCGGCGCGGAGGGTGGCGATCTCGTCGGTGAGGCCGGTGGCGGTGCCGCTGGTGGCGGCGCGGTGACGGTTTTCCTCGATGACGGCCCGGATCATTGGATCCCGATAGAGGGTGGTCCGGCCCAGGCCGGTGTGGGCGGCAACGGCGGTGAATGTCACTGCCTGTCCGTTCCGGAGGAGCTCGGCGCAGGCGCGCTCGACGCGGTTGAGAGTGCTCGTGTTGGTCATCCTGTGGTGGGCTCGTTGATCAGTTTGTCGAGTCGTGTGATGAGTTGTTTGTGTCGGTCGGCTTCGGCGATCCAGCCTCGTTGTTCGGCGTCGCGGGCGAGTGCGTCTGCATCAACGCGTTGTGCGGCGAGGATCGGCAGTGAGCTGGGCTCGGCGTGGAAGCTGGGGCAGTGCTCACAAATATTTGCGTAGGCGCAGGCCCCCTGGGCGGGTGCCCGCAGGCAGAACCCGCCGGCCATGCGGGACTTCAGTAGCGGGGTGTCCTTCCAGTCCTTTCCGCCGGTGATGTCTCTGAGCGGCAGGCTGGTCCTGCCGCTGTGAGGTCTGAGTGCCTGTTGTTTGGCCAGATCAAGGGCCCGTTCGTACTCGCTGCGGACGGTGGCGTCGAACAGCCGTCCGTAGCGCAGGCTCATCTCTGCGGACATGTGGCCCAGCAGCGCCATCAGGGCCTGCAGCGAGACACCGGCGTTGACCAGGGCGGTGGCGTAGGTATGCCGTAGCTGGTGCGGGGTGATGTGTTCGAGCCCGGCGAGACCTGCGGCGCGGTCGAGTTCGGCGCGGACCGCTTGTTGCCCGAGCCGGCGTCCGTGGTGGGTGAACAGGAACTGGGCCGGGCGTCGGTAACGAGGGTGTGGCAGTGGCCGGCCGTGCGATCTGGTGTGGGTTATGTGGTCGATCAGCTCCAGGATCTCTTCATCGAGAGGGATCATCCGCTCGGTGTCCAGTTTGCCGAGGGGGACCTTCAGCCAGCTGCCGTGGCCGGGGACTTCGTGGACGCAGTCCAGTTCGAGGTCGAGCAGTTCACGGAACAGCAGCTTGCGCGGCGGCGTTTCGGGCCAGTCCCACTCGGTGATGTCGGTCAGGAACCCCATTAGCGCGAGCACCCGCCGCGACCGGTCAGCGACGGTGATGCTCTCGCCGTTTTTGGTGTTGACGGCATCGACTATGCTGCTCAGGTAAGGCTCGATGTGCTTGCGTCGATCCAGGGCAGCGACGGAGTCCAGATCAGGATCGATGGCGGCCAGGAACACGCCGAAGTGCTTGAGCCGGGTCGCGATCGTTGACACGGTCTTCGGCCGGCAGGTCGCGCGCTTGCGTTCCAGGTAGGCGAGCATCGCTGTCCGGATCGTCGGACGCACCTGGGCCAGCCGCTCGGCGAACGGGACCGGGCCGCCGGCGCGGGGAAGTTCATCAAGGACTCCGAGGTGGAACAGCACCCGTTGGGCGTTGCTTGCCGCCGCCAGGTAGTGGCAGTGGCCCTTGCCGGTGCGCCCCTGTCTGTCCCGGCAGGCCGCGGTGAACTCGGCCAGATCGGTCAGGGTGAGCTGTTCCAGGCGCCGTCCGGTTTGGATGAGGAGCCTTACCGGCACCTGGGAGCCGGTGGCGAACCGGACCCGTTCGGTGAATCCAAGGTCGGCGGCGGCCGTCATGAACCGGTCAAGGTCGGCTGCCAGCGGGGAGTCCTGGACATCGCGCCAGATGCTGGAGAGCTTGCGTTCAAGCAGGTAGTCATACCCCGGTCGCAGGCCCTGGTGCAGCATCAGGAAGGTGATGATCGGCCGGGTAGCTGACCCGGCCGACAAGCGAACCTGCAGCGGCTCGGCCGCCCATTGCTGCGGGTCCGGCCACCGCTTGAAGAACGTCCTGGCCGCTGATGAGTACGCGGTGTTTCCCCGACCGGTCCGCCTCAGGTAGTCCAGATACGCGGTGTGCGGGTCAGTGCTGGGAACGGAGGCGATCGCGGGCGGCATCGAACTCTGCTTTCACGTGGGCCGGAGCCAGATGGATGTAGCGGGCAGTGGTATCGACGTGGGCGTGGCCGAGCAAGGCCTGCATCACCGCCAGATCGACGCCCGCCTCCGCCAGCGCGGTCCCGAACGTGTGCCTTAAAGCGTGCGGGTGACCGCCAACGATTCCGGTCACGCCGCGGTGATAACGGAACACCGTGCGCAGCCCGGCCGCGGTCAACGGCTGGCCCCGGTTCGGCCCCTTGGCCACGAGAAACAGGCGGCCACTGCCGGATTCGGGCCGCTCAGCCAGCAGATACACCTGGATGACGGAAGCAACGTCCGCGTCAAGCGGCACCCGTCGCTCCCGCTGCCCCTTGCCGAGCACCAGCAGCCACCGGCCGCCGATGTCGACGTCCGCGACGTCCAGGGCCAGCACTTCGGCCGAACGCAACCCGCAATAGAGCATCAAGCCCGCGATCGCCCGGTCCCTCCAGGTGTGAAAACTTGCCAGCAGCTCGGCCGCGTCAGGCTGGGACAACGCCGTGGGCAGCCGACGGGGTTCGCGCAGCCGAAGCGAGGAACGGTTCTTGGGCCGACGGACCGTATGCGCCAGCATCCCGCTGCGCTCACCGGATGCGACCCAACGCGCTTCCCGGCCCCTGGGGACCGGGTTCTTCATCTCCGGGTCCCGCATCGCGGCGAAGGCGAACAATCCTGAGATCGCAGCCAGCCGACGGTTGATCGTCGTCGCGGCGTACTGATCCAACCGGCGCCCCGACAACCTGATCACATTCGGTCCCGCCCTGCCCGGGACCCGGGCATCGCGGCAGGCACGCAGGAAACGAAGCAGCACCTCCGTGCTCACCTCGGCCAGCGGATGCCCGGCGATCAGAAGCCACCGGCAGAACGCCAGCAGGTCATACCCGTAGGACCGCACCGTCTTGGGCGAGTAGTTCCTGTCCATCAGATACGCAAGGTACTCATCCACAAGCTTGAACTGCGGCGCGTCCTGACCGGCCAACGCCCAGCCACCGTCACGCTCCTCAAGCGAAAGAGTGCAATCGCTGTTCATGAAGAACAGGTGTACCAGCAGTGATCCAGCCCATAATGAAAATCCGGTGGTGTGGCGTGTCGCTGACCTGAGGAAACGATCACATTAGCCGGTTAAGAGGGACGCGCCGACCCGTCCCATCGAGCCTTTCAGCCCGTTGCCCCTCAGAGTCCGCACGAAGGCATTCGATCGGAATTGG
>NZ_JAPFFT010000056.1 GCF_026241105.1 Arthrobacter rhizophilus
ATGAGAGGAGACTGTTTCATTTTCGCGACTGTCAATCTGTGCGTCTAGTGAGATCTTGGCTTCCTGACGATTGAGCCTGTGACTGTTGGTTGGGAACGGCGGTTGAATCGCAGCTCAGAGTGGCGGTTCTGCTAACCCGTTTGCCGAACGGAGAGGGCGCGGGGCGTAAGCCCGTCGCGGTTGGTTTACCGGGACGAGGTCGCGGGATCAGGGGTGCTGCTGGGCCCGTGAGGCAAGCGACAGCTGTACGCGGCCCGGCGCAAGGTGCGAGTCGAAGGCCGCCGGCGTCGACGTGTGGTCGGGCCGGCGGCCTTCGGAATGTGATGGTGCCTCGGCTTGTCAGCGCTTCACGACGCGGAGGTAGAGGTGGCTGTCGAATTCTCCTCCGGTGTGGACGGTGTGGTTGCCGGCGTCGTGCAGCGGCGCGAAGACGATCTCGAATCGGCCCGGTGTAGCGCTGGATGGGGGTGCCCTTGACGATGGCACGGAGTGTTTCGCCGGGCTCGAACACGACGCTATTAGGCCAGATTTCGATGTCGACCGGCGCCGGTACGCCGTGTACGAGCCAGTCGCGGCTGGCGTGGGAGTGCCAGGGGCGCTCCGGGGTGGAGCGCTCTTCGTCGAGGGCACGGTGGGAGACCCGCAGGCAGCCGAAGCCCATCGGCCCGTCGCCATACATCGGGGAAAACGTGAACGGGACCCTTGACACACCTCAGGAGGGCCATTCCTGACATGGGGCCGTGCTTGCCAGATTAAGCTACACCCCAGCTAGGAAGAGATCGAAGGCATCAATTTCTTCGTCACGGCCAACGAGCTCCGGAGGCCTGACGCCAGAGCCGGGATTGAACGGGTTCAGCGCTGGATCCATGGCTCAATGATACAAACTTCTAACAACTTATAATAACAAGCGCTATATCGTGGTATCTCTTGTTAGCAAGTAAGGTCGCAGTCCGCGATTAAGAGCCAGAGGTCGAAGTCACTGGATCGGTCACGAGGTTGGCGGTCCCGGACGGCCGGCCTTGCCGTGAGGTTTCCTGCGTTTTCGGTCGTTTCTTCTGAGGGCTTATCCGGTGCCTTCCGGGCCTGCTGTCCGTCCACTAAAACACTTGCCTCTAGGATGCGGCAGCTACTGTCGTTGAGTCCGCACATCGGGGAACCATCCACCGTCGGAGGCCGACTATGACTCAGCGGAGCGCAAGGAAGCCTTCGCCGCATCTTTGGCAGGAACTGGCGCCAACGAAACCAAAGTCCCTGGACTCACCGCTACCGAACGCAGCGAGGGCACACACCCCAGCGCCGCCGTCACCATGGGCAAAGGGGCAGTCAAGGCCAGAGCCAGAAATACCCTAACAGGGGCGGCTGTGGGCGCGGAGCGGACCAAGAGCGGCCCGCCGCTAATTCTGTGTGCCCTCTTCTCATGGCATTCCTGCATTCCAGGGTACTTAAGGTCGCCCATGATGCGAGATTCCTGCCACCAGTTTGGAACTGTCGCGCAATTCGCTGCCGCCAGGACCAGCAAGACCGATCGCGCTCTTCCCGTGACTTCCCGCCATCTGACGGGCGCGATGACGGCTTTCGCCAGATCTCACTTGCGTTCGCCCCAGCGCGTGCCCAGACGTGCGAGACGCAATGGCTACCTTGTTTAGATGATGCTCGGCTCTTTATGGGGGCGCTATCACCTATTTCCTGAAGCGGACGGTGATTTCTATTTCAACCGGGGCGTCCAAGGGCAGAGCGGCGACACCCACTGCAGAGCGGGCGTGTGCGCCGATGGCGGGGCCGAAGACCTCTCCGAGGAGTTCGGAGGCCCCGTTGACTACGGCCGGCTGTTGGGTGAACTCGGGGGTGGAGGCTACGAAGCCGACGACTTTTACGATTTGCGTGATCTGTTCGAGGCTGCCGATTGCAGCCTTGATAGCTGCGAGGGCGTTGACGGCGCAGATGGCGGCTTGGTTCTTAGCTTCGTCGACTGTGACCGTCGCGCCGACTTTGCCTGTGACGGCGAGCTTGCCGTTGGTCAGGGGGAGCTGCCCGGATGTGTACACGTGGTCTCCGCTGATTAGAGCCGGGACGTAGGCGCCTACGGGGGCTGCGACTTGAGGTAGATCCAGTCCGAACTCGCGAAGACGGTCCTCGATTCTCAAGTCAGTGGGGTAGGCAGGTGTCATTGTCATGCTGTCTCCTGGGGTTGTGTTACCGGAAATTGGGGCGGGGATGGGTCCTAGTTGTTCCTGCCGCGGGCTGCGACACGCCAGCGATCCACCACCTGTCCGTTGCTGACGAGGGCGATTTCGTCGACGAGGTTTATGGCCACGCATACGTGGTTGGGGATGACTCTCAATAGCTCGCCAAGGGATGGCAGGTCGCTGCCGTCGGGCCAGACGACAGTGGCGTGGTGTTCTGACAGGGCCGTGATGCGGGCTCTGGGGTGGTTCATAACCCGTCCGAAGCCGGTGGCCCAGGCTGGGCGGTCACCGCCGATGATTTTGCTGCCGGCATCCAGGATGACTCTGCGGGGAGTGAGGTCGTCTCCCTCATGGCGGCTGACGACGGTCGCCGCGATAGTCAGGGCGATGTCCTCCATCGTGCATCGCTCGAGTTCGAGCTGCTGGGCATCGCCAAAGACATAGACTCCGGGACGAACTTCTGTGATGGACGAAGTTCCGGTGAGGAACGCTGTGGGAGTAGATCCGCCGCTGACGCGAGCGACGTGGAAGCCGGATGAGGCGAGCAGTTCGCTTGCTTCTCCGAGAGCCTGCTGTTCCTGCTCGGCCGCTTTGAGGGGCATCCCGGGTGCGTAGCTGTGCCCGGGGAAGGTGAAGATGCCAGTGACCCGCAGCCCGGCCCCCGCGGCAGCCCGGGCGACCTGCAGGGCGCGGGCCGGGCTAACTCCGCTTCGGTGGTGGCCGCTGTCGATCTCAACGAGAACTTCGATGTCGTTGGCGGCGTCCCCGAGGTTCGCGGCCAGGGCTTGGGCGGCTTCGACCGAGTCCGTCCCCACTGCGATGCGCGCTCGGGTGCTGAGCAGGCGCAGCCGCTGGCCCTGCCGCGGGTTCACCCAGAGGGGGTATGCGATGAAGATGTCCGTGGCTCCGCGCCCGACGAAGACCTCGGCCTCGCCGATAGTTGCCACGGTAAGTCCTACGGCTCCCGCGGCAAGCTGGAGCGCGGCGATCTCGGGGACCTTGTGGCTCTTGACGTGCGGACGCAACTTCAGGCCCTTGGACTGCACAGCGGCGGCCATCCGTTCGATGTTCCGCCCGAGCACCTCGCGGTCGATCATTATCTCCGGGGTGTTGATGTCCTCTGGGACGCTGGTCATCGGCTTCCTTTCCTATGAGGTGATTGGGTTCTGGTGGTTATCACGTTCTCGAGGTCCTGCGACTGCCATAGATTCTCCGCCACACGACGGCCAGGAGCGCGACCCACAGGGGGAACCAGTCCGAGACCGGCCAGCGCGGACCCCGCGGTGAGGGCCCGCCCTCCCGCCAGCTTCACTGCGCGTCAGCCAAGCAGAACTACAGCACTACTCCTCGCCCGTCGCGTAAAGGAATATTGAGGTGAATTGAGCCCCATGGCTGTGGTTGCGTTGCGGCTCAGGACTTCGCCGACCGAGTCGACGGCCATTCGCCGGAGCGAACCAGCTGACGCACGAGGCGGGTCAACTCCGTTACCACGGCTTCAACTGGTGCTGAAATCCTGGCCGAGCGCTGAAGACCAAGCACGATGGAGCGTGAGATCACGGGCTCGACAAGCGGGGCGCCGCTGAAGATGCCCCGCCGCACTTCAGATATCACCGCTGCGGGCGGAAGTATCGTCCAGCCGTGTCCAGCGAGCACCATTTGCTTCTGCACATGGAGCGAATCAGTCTCGATGCTGATGGTCGGCATTCGTTCAGCGCCTGAGCGCGTCTCATTAATCAGTCCCCGGAGGCACGCTGAGCGGGCTTGGTCTATGAGGCCTCGGAGGCCATGCCCTGCGATTGGGAGTACGAGTGTTTGCTCGAAAACCGTATTCCAAGTGACGGATGGGTGAAGGTCTAGACCGGCATCCGGAGGGGCGATGGCCCACAATTGCTCCTTGACGAGAGGGTAAATTGCCAGCGAACGTGTGTCGCCGAGATTGTAGAGAAGGGAGACATCCACATCCCCGGAGTCCAGCCATTGTTGGAGACTCCCCGAATAGGCAGTGAGGATCCGCAGCTGGATTCCAGGATGGCTCTTACTCATGACTGCGACCAACTGCTCTGGAATCAGGTCGATCAGGCTCTCAAGCACTCCCACCGAGACGATTCCGGTAATTCGGCCAGACTTCGGACGGACCTCGGCGACCGCTCGATTAAGCTCCAGGAGCGCTCGTCTGGCCCTCTCCACCATGACTTCACCCATCGGGGTGGTAACCATGCCTTGCTGAGTCCGTTCGAATAGCGGGACGCCGAGCTCGTCCTCGAGGGTGCGGATCTGTCGGCTGACCGCCGGCTGGACGAGGTGAAGCAGTCGGGCTGCGCGAGTCACGCTGCCCACCTCGGCAACGGTCACGAGTGCAGTCAGCTGCTTAATGTCCACTTCTACCCTCCGCATCAAGCGCCCCCGGGGTCATCATGAACCGGCAGACTACAGGGCTATGCATCAATTGCCATCATAGCCAGGGCGCCAACTCAATGGGAGGCGCGTTCTCGAACCGCGGTGGCACGCTCCAAGACACGACGACCGTGGATACGGCGTTCCTCAAAGCTTGTTTGCCCAAGATCAAACCCGATTGAACTCTGCATGACTCTGAGGAACTCGGGAACACGAAGGTCGGGGTGATGCGCTAACCACTCTCGCTGATAGAAGGGCATATCGAACTGGGCATGATGAACATCCAGTACAGCGATAGTCCTCGGGTCGGGGTATGCCAGCAGCCGCTCCCAGTTGACGGCCCCGTGCCCTAGAGGACACAGTCGACGGGAAGCGCCATCCCTGGTTCGCGCAACCCAGCAGTCGTCGAGGTAAAGGGTGTTGACTCGAACGGCCACACGGTCGAACGCCGCTGTGGGGTCCTCCAGCCTCGTCACGACATTGACAGGGCTAAAGCCGACCTGCAGTGCTTCCCGCCCGACCGAGGCGCAAAGGGAAGCCAGCTCGAAGGTTGTCATTTCCTCGTGGGTACGCATGACCACAGTGCTCTCGGCCCTATCGACCAATTCACGCAGCGGCCCCACAGCAGTCTTAAGCTGCTCTGGCCAGGTCGGCGAGGCTAGGAATCTATCGTCCATGATCCCGAATGTCACATGGTAGCCCACGATGCCGAGGGTTGTGCCGGCCTCCAACGCGGCTCCGACCTCGCGGTGGTCGTACCGGTCCGGGTGGAACGACCCGAGGTCTGCCTGTAGCTGCACAGCGAGCCGGCTTGCCTCGGCACGGATCGCCCTCAGCTCTCCTCGGTCAAGGGACGGGCTTGCCTGGCGCACTGATGTCAGTACAAGCACCTTGCAGCCAAGCGCGGCGACATCCCTGATCGCCGATACAACCGCATCTGGACCACTGGCCCCCGACAATGCCGGCACATCGCGAGCCTTGATTCCCCATGCCAGGCCGCTGTGGGCGAGGACTTCAGCTAGTAAAACGCCCCGGTCGGTCAGTGTGTTGTCGGAATTGGGGTCAAAAGGCGCCGTTCGGTTTGGCCCAAGCGGGCTCATTTGGTTCCTTCCAGTGAACCGATCTCGTCCAGCACGGTGTGGAGGTGCTCGAGTGACTGCCCGATCCACGCCCAGGCTTCCTCGAGGTCGTAGGGGCGTTGGTCGAATTCTTCCCAGGACCCCGCCGAGCCTTCCGCTACCCTGTCGGCGAAGCGTTGTACGAGGGACAGGTAATCGGCGAGCTCCGGCACGGTGAGATCGGGGTGTCCCGCAATCCACTCTGGGTCGTATAGCGCGATGGGTGTGGCAGGACGCTCGAAGTTGGGGCGAGGTCCACCTGTTGACTCCGCGGCTTCCAGCGATAGGTTAAGGTCCGGGTTAACCGCCATCAGGATCGGCAGCACGGCCCTCAAATCGACGACACCGTGGCCAAGGGGTCTGCTCTGCCGGAGAAGTCCCTTTGGGTCGAAGAATAGGGCGAAGTCCTTCAGATGAGTCTGACGGACATATGGAGCGACTCGCTGCGCTACCAATGTGGGGTGCTCCGCCCGGTGCAGCGGATTTCCCGTGTCGAAGGTAATGCCCATGACGTCGGGACCAATGGCTTCAACCAGCCTGACAAGCTCGAATGACGTGATCTCTTCATGGGTCTCGGCATTGAGATGTACGCCTAGATCGCGTGCAATGGGAGCGAGCTTCTGGAGGAACTTCTCGATTGCCACTAACTGATCAGACCATGACACATCGGTCCGGAAGCGGTCGTACGCGAGACGGCCACCGTATCGCTTTAGCCCTGCGGTCGAGACCCAGAGCTCGGTGATGCCGATGGCGGCCGCCGCTTCCATCATGCGGCGGAAGCCTAGGAGGGTGTCGCCATCACCAAGCGCCCGGACCTCGGGCGTCTCCGGTAAGGCATAGGTGTTGACCTTGCCTAGGCCCGATTCGAGATACATGCCATGGCCGTCGATGCGTGCGCGGATTTCCCTTAGTTGACCGGGATCCAGAGTGGGGCTCATGTCCAGCATCGTCCTAAAGAACAACCCTTCGAGACCGCGCCTGGCCGCCTCATCGACTTGCTCGGCCGCGCTCATCTTTGTCGGCCAGGGGGCGTGGCGGGCGTCACTGCCAATGCGCATGGAGATCTCCTTAAAGCGAAACGAGCGGAATTCAGATAAACCTTCCGGCATCACGGCCGGTCGGACCGCGCAGGTGGTAAAGGAACCTATTCCCCGGCGGCAAAAACTAGAGCCTGCATTCGAAGTATGGATCCACGAATGCATACGGTCAAAGAATGAATTTGGATAGGGATATCAGTGTTTGTTATGCAGTCCTTTAGTACGTAGGCGTAGCCAAGATGCGCATCACTGCTTGGCATAGCCTTATCAAAAATAGTCATTTGTGCTATGGCATTTGAGGTCACATGATGAGTACTGAGCGACTCGACCTCGCAGAAACTTGAATCGGACCCTGAACGAAACCCTCGCCGTATCGGACGATGCAGTCCCTCCCGGCGAAGTTGCATATTTCGACCTTTCGCGAACCTTCCCAGGAGGCAACAGATGTCACATGTAAACACCAACATCAGCAGGCGTTCGGTAATTATTGCCTCCGGCTCGCTTGCGCTGCTCGCGGCCGGATGCTCAAAATCCACCAGTGGACCACCAATAACAGCGGTTGCGGCAAAGGGGCCGGGCCCTGGTCACTACAAGATGGATCTCGGCAGATACACGGGTCCCGAGCTGAGCACCGAGCAGATCACGCTTCGTCTTATGAGGCAGAACTGGAACGGGGCCGCGGATAAGATTTTCGATGCGCAGGTAGCCGCATTCCAGACCGCCTATCCCAACATTAGTGTCAAGCAGGAACTGGTTCCCTACGGGGATTTGAGCCAGAAGCTGAGCACTTCGTTTGCGGCAAACTCCGCCCCAGACATCGCGATCGGGCAGAGCGCGCTCATTCCGTCGTACGTCTATGGGCAAATGGCCGTGCCCGTCGGGGACTTCATGACCGAGGACTTTGCCGCAGACATGTACCCCGATCTTGCGCAAGCCGTGTCCACCGGCGGACATATGTATGGCATCCCGCTCAATTACAGTGCCACCATGGGCATCCTCTACAACAAGGAGTTGTTCAAAAGCGCTGGCATCACACCTCCGCCCGAGTCGACCAACGTCCAGGACGGGTGGACCCTTGATCAGTGGTTCGAAACATGGGACAAGCTGCGCAGCTGGATGGACAGGACCGACCAGAAATCGATGTACCCGATTGCTCCGTCGGTGTATGGCAATGGTGGGCCAGGTTCGAACTACCAGCAAGTTGAGCAGACCTGGATCAGGATGCTCGGCTCGCCGGATGCGCCAAAGAACTCCGATGAGTACAAGGCGTTCGCCGGGATCAGCGATGACGGGCGAACGGTGTCCGGGTATGTCAACAACGCGTTGGCGGTTGAGGGGATGCGCAATTACCAGACATTGTTCACTAAGCGATGGTCGCCGACTGGGAACCAGCCGAACATGTTCGAGTCCGGTCAGGCGGCCACGCGGTTCGGCGGGATTATCCGCCCCTTGAAGTTTGCGCAGGGTGTCACACCCTTGCCCCGAGGTAAGGTCATGGCCTGCTCGAACGCCACGGACACCTTCATCGTGACGACGCAGAGCAAGCATCCGGCTGAGGCGGCGGCGTTATTAGCGGCACTCAATACCGTCGACGTCCTGACCAAATGGAATGCAGTGTACATCCACGTGCCGGCCTTCAAATCGGTGACGCAGAATCTTCCGCCCGAGATTAGAACGACACCCGATTTCCAGCTGGGCGTGGCGATGGACAACCATGCTTACGCGCCCCCCAGCACGCCAGCTTGGGCCGAATACAACAACCTGATGAACCAGGCGGGACGCAATATCGCTCTGGGCGCTGACGTTTCGAAGACGCTGAACGATACTGCCGCTTCCATAAACCAGCAACTAGCGAAGTACGGTAAGTAATGTCTGCCACGCCTCAGGCGGTCATGCGGAGTTCCGCACCGCGGACTGAACATCAGAAAGTACAGAAGCCGCAGCATCACGGTGCACCTCGCTGGAGCAGGCTCCAGGGGCGCTGGGGTTACCTGATGGTAGCTGTAAGCACGCTCGGCGTCGCACTGTTCCAATTGGCTCCCCTCTTTTGGGCCATGAGCGAGAGCCTGCAGAAGTTCAATCCGGTCACCCACCAGTCAATAGGTTTCGTAGGTTCCGATAACTTCGACGCGATCTTCCAGGACCCCGCATTCTGGCAGTCGGTTACTAACACCTTCCTGTACTCCGTTGGGACGACGTTGGTCGAGATTGTTCTCGGACTTGCCATCGCCCTCCTGCTGGATAGATCACTACCCGTTACTTCTGTCGCACGGACAGCGGTGATCGCCGCGTTGGCTCTATCGGAGTCGGTGACCGCACTCCTGTGGGTCACGATGCTCGACAAGGACACCGGTATAGTCAACGGGCTCCTCGGCGCCGTGGGGATCTCCCCCGTCGGATGGCTCACCACCGCTCCGGCAGCATTCATCTCGGTCTCCATGGTTACTGTCTGGCACGAGGTGGGCCTGGTCGTTCTCATCTATCTCGCAGGTTTACAAAATCTCGACGACGAGCTCTACGATGCCGCGTCGGTGGACGGAGCGGGCAGTCTAAGAAAGTTCTATTACCTGACGCTTCCGATGCTACGGCGCAGCACGGTACTGGCCGTGTTTATAGCCACCATCACATCGGTTCGGATCTTCACACCGATCCTCATCATGACCGTCGGCGGTCCCGACGGGACGTCGCAGAACTTGATCCACTACATCTACGCACAGGGCATGCAGAACCTGGACTACGGCCTCGCCTCGGCAGCGACGGTATGTCTCGTCGTGGTGCTGATCGCCGTAACGGCCCTTCAATCCGTGCTCCTCCGAGGAAGGTCGAAATCGTGAGCGCATCTTTGACACAGCAGAAATTGAGTAGCGCCTCCGGGCGCGGCCGGAGGCGCTACTCCGGCGGGCACCCGGCCCGCGTCATCGGCTTATGCCTCGTCACGCTCCTGTTCGGAGCGCCCATTGTCTGGATGGTCGTCATGTCGTTCAAGGCAACGCCGGAGATTCTCGCCGACGCGATGCCCTTGAGCTGGCGTAGTGTCGTGCCGCAGCACGCCACGTTCGAGAACTACGTGTCAATCCTGACAAATTTCGCCTTCGGCCGGAACCTCATTAACTCGGCCGTGATCACGGTTTGTCAGGTCATCGGATCGGTGGTGACGGCAACAATTTCCGGCTATGCATTTGCCCGCATGGAGTTCAGAGGCCGCAATGTGCTGTTCCTGATCTGTCTGTCGGCAGCCTTCGTTCCAATCGAGGCGATCTTTCTTCCGGAATTCCGCCTCGTGTCGGCACTTGGCTTTGACAATAGCTACCTCGGCGTTTTCCTGCCCTTCATGTATAGCCCGTTCGCGATATTTCTCATGCGACAGTCCTTTCTCGAACTGCCGAAGTCGATGTTCGAGGCAGCAAGTCTGGACGGATTGGGTGTGTGGCGTTCGTTTGTCCGGGTGGGTCTGCCGAACGTCAAAGCGCCACTGGTTACGGTCACACTGGTTCAGTTCATCTGGGCCTGGAACTCCTACATCTGGCCTCTCGTCATCGTTCAGGACCCGGGGCTGCAGACCGCGCAGGTGGCGGCGGCTTACTTCAAGTCCGTACCGAACCAACCAATGAACGGTGAGCTTATGGCAGCTTTGTCTCTCACCTGCATTCCGTTGCTTGTACTGGCCATCATTCTTCAGAAGTACTACGTCCGCGGCCTCGTCATGTCTGGCAGTAAGGGCTAAGAGAGCCTTCCCTCAGAGACCCATACATCATCAGAACATGCTGAAAGGCAGCACATGGAACTAACTATCCGCCAGGTCCGGCCTTGGGGGGGCCGGATGTGTGATGTCTCTGTTTCAGACGGACACATTCGTAGTGTTGAACCACATGACCCGGACGCTCATCAGTCCGGTGAGGTTGTTGAGGGCAGGGGACGGCTTCTGCTGCCTTCGTTCTCCGATGTGCACGTCCATCTGGATTCGACGCGTCTCGGCCTACCCTTCCGGCCCCATAGCGCTGGGCCTGACTTCTGGGACTTGGTCATGAATGACCGTAACAACTGGCGAAGCGCCGAGTGGCCGGTGGAACGCCGGGCAACACATACCCTAGGCCTGATGATCGCCCGTGGCGTTACTCGCGCTCGGACCTATGCCTGGATCGATGCCGAATGCGGGCTCGAGAGGTTCGAGGGGGTTGCTGCGGCGAGGGAGGCCCATTCGGACCGCTGTGACGTCCAAATCGTTGCCTTCCCCCAAGCGGGTCTGCTGCGCGAGGATGGCGTCGTTCCGCTGATAGAGGAAGCGCTGCGCAACGGCGCCGACGTCATCGGTGGCATCGACCCCTGCCTCTTGGACCGGGACCCAGTCCGTCATCTGGACATCGTTTTCGGTCTGGCCGAAAAGTTCCAAGTCCCCGTAGACATCCACCTTCATGAGCCTGGCGAACTCGGCGTCTACTCCACGGATTTGATCCTTGAGCGCACCAAGGCGTGCGGCATGCAGGGCAACGTGACGATCGCGCACGCCTATGCCCTTGGTGGAGTCTCTGAAGTGACTTCACGAAGGCTGATAGAGGAACTCGCGGAACTGGACGTCTCCATGACGACACGGGCGCCGTCTGTCGACACATGCCTTCCCCTCGCTGAACTTACTAGTGCGGGGGTCCGAGTCGGGCTCGGCGAGGACGGCCAGCGGGACTACTGGATGCCCTACGGGAACGCCGACATGCTCGATCGGACCTGGATGTTGGCCTTTACGAATGGATATCGCCAGGACGAACTGATAGAACACTGCCTCGCCGTTGCGACGATTGGTGGCGCAGCGGTCCTCGATCCGACTGGGATCCGCCTTAAAGGCACTGCGGACCGCCCGGGTTTGGAAGTCGGCGATGTGGCCGAACTGATAATCGTCGAAGGTGAGACTGTCACCTCCGCGGTGATGGATCGCTCACCTGACCGCACGGTTCTGCACGCTGGCCGCGTTGTCGCCGACGGCCTGGAGATCCTGTAGCGCCACCGTGCAATCAGAGGTTTTACAGGGGATCGGCATGTCCTACTCGACATGACTTCAAGCAGAAAAGGTAAGGAATGCGAACACGTGTTACGGCGGCCTACGTCCTTGGGCATCGCCAAGGACGCCATGTGATGCTACACAATGCCGAGGTGGTGTACGAAGGCGATCGAGTGGTTTTTGTCGGCCACGGCGGCGGTCAGTCTGTCGACACGACGATCGACCTCGGGGAGTCTCTTGTCATGCCTGGTCTGATCGACCTTGACGCCCTTACTGATATCGACCACATGCTTCTCGACTCATGGGGTTCTCCAGATCAGCTCGATGGCCTTCTGTGGTCCGAGAGCTACTTCCAGGACCGACGGCGAGATGTGTTCAGTTTCGAGGAAAGACTTGAGCTCCGCGAGTACGCCCTGGTTCAGCTCGCCCTCCACGGTGTCACCACATATATGCCGATTGCCGACGAAACCCACAGTGCATGGGCAGAGACCTACGAGGAGCTCGCCAGTGTGGCGGACCTCTCCCGTGGGCTTGGGTTACGCGCCTACCTCGGTCCGTCGTATCGCTCAGGCGTGAACGTCATCCGGGCCGATGGTGTCCAGGAAGTCCGTTTTAACGAAGACCTCGGCCGGGCCAGCCTCGCCGACGCCATCCGCTTCCTCGACTACTGCGCGGAACTAGCCGACCCACTAGTGAACGGCGCCCTTCTGCCCTGTCGTATCGAGACCCTTACCGAGGAGATCATGAGAACGACGGCCCAGGTGTCCGCAGAACGCGGGGTCCCAGTGCGGCTTCACGCTCTGCAAAGTCTGGTCGAACTTCGACTGGTTCAGGAACAGTACGGCGAGAGTCCGCTCCAGCTGCTCCATCGGAACGGGCTATTGAACGAGAGGCTCCTCATTCCGCATGGGCTGTACACCGATCGGAACCGGCTCGTTTATGGAGAGGATCGGGGCGACCTCGCTCGCCTTGCTGCCTCAGGAGCTTCTGTGGTGCACTGCCCGCTTACGTCGCTGCGCCGCGGCAAGGTTCTCGAGTCGTTCGGTGCTTACCTCGACGCAGGCGTTAACATCTGCCTTGGCACCGATTCCTTCCCTCCGGACCTGATACGAGGGATGGACGTCGGCGTACATCTCGCCAAGTATGTCGACGGACGCGCCGACGCGGCGCCGGTAGAACGCTACGTAGAGGCAGCAACCCTGGGAGGCGCCAAGGCACTGCGTCGAGAGGACCTCGGGCGGCTGGAGGCCGGTGCCCAAGCAGATCTTGTCGCTTTCCGCCTTGACGACCTTCGGGATGGTGTGCACGACGATCCCATCCGAACGCTGGTATTGAACGGCACTGCGCGACAAGTCATTCACTCCGTCGTCGCCGGTAGGACAGTGGTTCAAGATGGAGTCGTCCCCGGGATCGATATGAGGCGCTTGCGTGCTCGGGCTCAGGGTTTGTTCGAAAAAATGAAGTCAGCATACGCAGAACGTGACTACCGCCATCGAACTGCGGCCGAGCTCTTTCCCGCCACATTTCCGGAGGTCTAACAGCTCCGAAGTCCCCCATTCGAGCGCTATGGGGAACTTTGGTCACCAGTTCCCGCGCCAGAGACAGCATCAGGGATCTACTGAAGTGTTTCCGCTGCCTGGGCTGTGATGGCATCACAGACACACTCCTCCTCGTCTCGGATGAGAAGACGGACGCCGTTGCCCAACGCTAGGAAACTTCTTGCAAGCATTGACGGAAACCAAGCCATGGGAGCTGGATCGCCCGGCAACCACCAACAGAAAGATTGTGAGCAAGACATGAGTGAGAAACCCCGCGAGGTCGAGCTGCTTATCAGCAACGCGACAGTCCTAACCATGGATGCCGATCGCAATGTGTTTAGTCCGGGGGCCATCGCCATCGATGGTGACCGCATCGTCGCAGTCGGCTCTGATACAGAGCTTCGAGCGACGTACGCGGCCCGGTCAGTGATCGACGCGAGCGGCCAGATCGCTATTCCCGGGCTGATCGACTGCCACGGACAGAGCGGGCACGCGCTCACCCGCGGTTGGTACGAAGGCATCCCCATGGACGGCTGGCAGAGCACCTTCGCCAACTTCTATCGCACTCATGCGACGGAGTCTTTCTGGTACGCCGACGGTCTACTTGCCGCCACCGAACGAGCACTCGCCGGCGTCACTACGAGCCTGTCCTACCCGGGCTCAACACCCTGCCTGAACGAGTTACACGCCGTCCAAGCAGGAATCCGGGCTTACCGGCAAGTGGGCCTCCGCCACGTCGCCGCTGTTGGACCCGGTCCTGGTCCGTGGCCGCATGTCTACGGCGGGCCGCACGGCACGGCAAAGCTCTCGCTCGCAGACGAGCTCGAGCTCACGAGAATAGCCGTTGCCGAGTTCTCGACAGACGATCTTATGTGCATGGTGCTGCCTGCTCCGGCGAACCTCACCATGGATCCCGCGGGTGTGGCCGGAGACGAGGTCCATCCGGACAGCCCGATCGTGTGGGAGTACATTGCGAGACTCGCCAAGGAATACGAGGTGCCGATTCATGCGCGAGCGTTCCGTGGAATGGTCACCCAAGCCGTCCAGTTTGTCCCTGAAATCGTCGGGCCGCAGCTGCTACTGGCCCATTGCACCACCCAAACTCGGACTGACAGGGATTTGATCGGCGCTCATCATTGTTCCGTTGCCCATGGTCATTACACCTACGAGAACGCCAAGTCCCCCTGCCACGTAGTCGAAATGCTAGACGGGGGCGCGAACGTCGTCCTCGCAACCGGTGGTACAGGACCCAATCGATCCCTGGACTTGCTAGCCCACGTTCATGCGGCTATGCAGTCGCAGCGGATTCAAGAGGGCGACGTGCAAGTGCTGCCCGCCGCCAAAGCACTTGCTATGGTCACGATCGACGCCGCCAAGGCACTCGGGTTAGGTGAGGAGATCGGATCGCTGGTACCAGGCAAGAAGGCCGACATCGTGATCGTCGACGGGCGAGCTCCACACTTACAACCTTTCCTGTCGGAGCTGGCCCTTCACCGCCTGATCTACGCCGCCAACGGCGGTGATGTATCTACCGTCATCGTAGATGGACGAATAGTCGTTCGTGACCGTCAGCTGCTCACGGTGGACGTTGTTGAAACCACTGCTCGCGCTACCGAGGAGAGTTATGCGGCAATCGACCGATCCGGTCTGACGGATCCTCTGCTTATGCCCGTAGACTCGTGGACCTCAATTCGCGTCTGACCACTTGGAACGTCCATTGCCAGACGAGGTTGGGCTCCGCCAGCGGGCCCGTCGTGCAGGAATCCGCTGACGTCCGGTGAAGACCGATGGCACCGGAACACGTGCCGACGGTCCACTTGAGTGGCACAGTTTCTGGGCACAACCCATGGGCCAACGTGCGCCTGAGCGGCCACTTCGAACATTCCTGGTTCGCCGGCTCTCGCGAGAAAGACTCCGGATACTGAAGGCGCCAACCGCCAGCTGGCCCGATAATTGAGGCCTCAAAACAGACGGTGGCCACCAATAGCCTTACGGGCAGGACGGGTGCCCGGGGAAGCTAAGTCCTTTAGACAAACTCCGATCATTTTTAAAGACACCCTCATACCCGTGCCAGCAGTCGGAAGACTGCCCGCAGGCTGCTGGTCACGGATTAATCGAAAGAACTCATGCCTTGGGCCTTTAAGGACACTGCATGTCCAGAATTAGGGCCCAACATCGACCCCCTAGCAGAGTGATGCGCGCTATGAAGGATGCCTGGCAGTTCTTGGAGCACGCCGACGTCTGCACGGGCAACATTCGTTCCCTCGGATGTTTTCCGGAACTTTACCCGCCTGAAGAGCTCCTCTTGCCCA
>NZ_JAPFFT010000057.1 GCF_026241105.1 Arthrobacter rhizophilus
ATCGAGGACGAGGACCTTAACCTCGTTCGGCTCATGAATGACCCCACCATGCTGCTCGTACCGAGCAATCACCCCGTTTCAGCGCGCCGCTCGGTGCGAATCGACACGCTAAAAGACCAGGAGTGGATCGTCCGCGACGAACACCCCGTCGCCGACGTCCTCCGGCGGGTCTGCCGCGATGCCGGCTTCGAGCCGCGTATCGCCTTCGCCGCCAACGATTACCAGGAAACTCAGGGGATGGTCGCCGCTGGCATCGGCATCGCACTGGCCCCGCAGCTCGCCTTGAGTGCGCTCCGCCCCGACATTACCGCCGTACCGCTCGCCGGTTCCCCCACCCGGAGGATCCTCCTCGCCCACCTCGCGAACCGCAGGCTCAGCCCCGCCGGACAGCAGGCCGCATCCGTGTTCCTGTCAACCGCAAAGCGGTTGCAAACCCTCGATGTGTTGGCCTCGGAAATCGGAAGCCAAAGACCTTCGGCGCGGCGACCTCACCGGCCCGCCACGCACCCCGCAACATACTCCGCATCCACGCCCACTCCGCCGACGATCGACGAGTAGTGGCCCGTCAGCCACGGCAGCCCCACCACGTACAGCCCCGGATACTCGGTGACTCCGCGAACATGGCGTGGATAGCTCCAGGCGTCCAAAACGGGGATGTCCACAAAGCTTAGGTCCAGCTTGTAGCCGGTGGCCCAGAGCACCGACGTGATGTTCTCGGCGGCCAGGTTCAGGCGCGCTGGCTCAGGAGCAGGCAGCCAGTCATCCGCCGGGGCCGGCTGGTGTTCAGGCGCGTCGATTTCCGCGGCGGCGATGTAGGCGTCGAGCGCCCGCCCCATGCGTTGGCCGAACCCGGCCTCGACTGTTGCCAGGCGTTCGGGGAGGTCGTCCGTGAAGGTGAGTTCGCCGTCGTCGGCTGCTTCCAGATGACCGTGCAGCCGGATGCCCTTGCGGCCGAGCGCGCGGAGGTGGACGTCGTGGCCGCCGTCGGTGCCGGAGAGCAGAGGGTTGCAAGCGAACCGTGCCGCGGGAGAGGGGAGCTGACCAACCCTTAGAGCGTTGACTCCGTATTCGGGTCCGTGGATGCCCGCTTGCAGGATCCAGTAGATGATGTCGTGCCCGCGGTACCGGCGCGGCGCCTCCGGACACGTGGCCACCGCCAGATGCACCTGCCGGCCGGCAGCGAGCAGATCCTCCGCGATCTGCCCGCCCGACTGGCCGGTCCCGACAATCAGCACGGCGCCATCGGGCAGCTGCTCCGGATTGCGATAGTCGTGCGTGTGAAGCTGCAGGACGCTCCCTGGAAGAGCGGCGGCCAGACCCGGGATTTTCGGTGTCTGGTACGCACCGGTCGCCAGCACCACATTGCGTGCCCGCCAGGTTCCGTCGGAGGTTTCAACGCTAAAGCCGCCGTCCGACGTCGAGATCCGCGTGACGTCCGTGCCAGTCCGGACCGGGGCATCGATCCTCCGGGCATAGTCCCGGAAATAATCCACCGCGCGGTCCCGCGCCATAAACGCTTCCGGGTCCGGGCCCGTGTACGGCATACCCGGCAAGTCCAGGGAGAAGTTCGGCGTGTTCAGGACGAACGCATCCCAGCGATCCTGCCAAGCGCCACCCAGCGCGGCTCGCCGTTCAAGGACTTGATGCTCGACGCCGGCCCGGTTGAGGAAGTAGCTCGTGGCCAGTCCCGCTTGGCCCCCGCCCACAATAAGGGTGTCTATCTCGAAGGGCCGGTTCTCCGGTGCGGGTGCGTGCGGGTCAGTCTCCATGATCGATCCCTTCCCCTGTTGCCGGAGATTGCCCCCCAGGGGCGTTATCTTGGCAGAACTCTACGCTCAGGGATTCGGGTGCGGGAGGTTGAAGTGGGGGAAGCTGACAGGGGGCCTGCTTGAAACTGCGGCTCGGTAGTATCTGAACATGCTGTACCCGATTACTGAGCCCTATGACACCGGAATGCTGGATACGGGCGATGGCCACCGGATCTACTGGGAGGTCTGCGGGAACCCGCAAGGCAAACCAGCCGTAGTCCTCCACGGCGGCCCGGGATCGGGTGCGACGCCGTGGTGGCGGCGGTTCTTCGACCCGGAACGCTACCGCGTAGTCCTGTTCGACCAGCGGGGCTGTGGCCGAAGCCTACCCAATGCATGCGACGACATCGGCGCACTGGAGCACAACACCACCGCTCACCTCCTGGCCGACATGGAGAAACTGCGCGAACGCCTTGCCATCGACCAATGGCTGCTTTTCGGAGCCTCATGGGGATCGACCCTGGGACTCGCCTACGCGGTGGAACATCCGGATCGCGTGTCGGAGCTCGTGCTCTGGGCGGTGGTCACCACCAGGGCCAGCGACGTCGCCTGGCTGACGCATACCATGGGGCAGATATATCCGCAGGAGTACGACGAATTGCTGGCATCCGTGCCAGCGGCCCACCGTGACGGCAACATTGCTGCGGCGCTCAATGAACTGCTGCGCTCAAGCGATCCCGAGGTGTCCGACGCCGCCGCACTAGCCTGGTGCAAATGGGAAGACCGCCTTGCCACCCTCAGCGGACCTGTGCAACCGAGCGCACTCTCACTGGATCCACGGCAGCGTCTTGGCTTCGCCAGGCTGGTCACGCACTACTTCGGCAACCACGCCTTCCTGGAAGAGGATGCCATCACCGGACACCTGGAGGGGCTGCGCCGCGTACCGGCGTACTTCCTGCGGGGCCGGCTGGACATAGCATCACCCTTGAGAAGCGCCTACGAAGTCGCCAGCCAATTGCCCCTGGCAACTCTTGAGGTCGTCGAGGCCGACGCGCACGGCGCCGGCGACGACACCCTTGACAGGCTCGTCAAAGTTCTTGACAAGTTCGCCGCCGCCGATCAAACGACGATGTGAATCTGGGACGTTAGAACCACCAGAACGTGTCTGGTCCACCCGTGAAGCGCTTCCCTTTCAGCGACCAATCCCCGGCGAAGTAATCCCCGTTTCCCAGCCTTGCGCCGCCAAACCGGATGGTAACTATCGCTTATTGTTTTGCCATTTCCAAGAACCTGATCCTGACATAGGGTGAAGCGCACCACACGGTACCCGCGTGGGCTTCGGCCGGGATCACGAACTTGGATTGATGTGCAGAGCGGCCGGGGCGCAGAATCAGCATTTCCATGAGCAAACAAACAAGGGAGATCCTCATGTTGCTTTGGATAGCCATCATTATCGCTGTTCTCTGGCTTCTCGGTTTTATCGGCAACATCGGCGGCGGGCTCATTCACTTGCTTTTGGTCGTTGCCGTGATCGTTCTGATCTTCCACTTCGTCCGTGGCAGATCCCGAACGTAATCAAGCGTCGGGACAGGGTGGCGGGAGGCACTTGTGCCGCCGGCCCGGGCCGCACCGTTGGGTATAGTCGTCGCCATGCTCCCTACGCGTCGATTTATTTGCCCCCGACCGGGTTCCGGTCGCGTGGGCTGCCAGGCGCGCGCCTAGGTCCTGGCGCCGGATTTGAGTCGGGGGAGGAACCCGCCACTCAGCTTCCCACGGCAGCGCGGGAGCGGCTCCGCATCCGCGATGGCCAGGCCAACGCCCTGATCCGTCTGGTGCTGCGTCCCCTCGTCCGGACCATGACAGATCCCCAGGCCAACCAGATCCGAAACGTTGTTTACCCCGCCTTGCACGAAGGGCCGGTCAAGGAGCTCATCGCGGGAGCGCAAGAATGGTCTAGCTAGAAGACAATAGTGACCGCGCCATCTGGCGCGGTCACTATTGCGTTGAATGCATGGCTTCTGCTGGAAGGGCCGGTGACGACGAGTGCACCGAGATTAGGCCCAATAATGGTGACTAACCGTCACGTGGTGCTGGCTGATTAACCGCGGTTATGGTTCACGTACGCAACGCATTGCCCTTGGTTCTTGAACTGTGGATAGTTCACCCAGCCGCCGTCCTTGCATTGGTCCTTGCTCGTCGGGTTGGTGTTCCCACTGATCACGGACACCGTGCCGCTGGTGTTGGAGTTGCCGACGTAGACGGAATGTGTCCCCTGGTCCACCGCCACAATATACGGACTGCTGCCGACTGGGATGGTGCTGGTCACGGTGGTCCCGTTGATCACGGACATCGTGCCGCTGGTGAAGTTGGTGACGTAGACGGCGTGTGTCCCCGGGTCCACCGCCACCCCATACGGGCTGCCGCCGACGGGAATGGTGTTGGTCACGGTGGTCCCGTTGATCACGTACACCGTGTTGTTGCCAAAGTTGGTGACGTAGACGGTGTGTGTGCCCGGATCCACCGCCACCTGATACGGAGTGCTGCTGACTGGGATGGTGTTGGTCACGGTGGTCCCGTTGATCACGGACACCGTGCCGCTGAGGAGGTTGGCCACGTAGACCGTGTCTGTGCCCGGATCCACAGCCACCCCGGACGGACCGGTACCGACGGGAATGGTGTTGGTCACGGTAGTCCCGTTGATCACGGACACCGTTCCGCTGCCGGTGTTGGTGACGTAGACGGTGTGTGTGCCCGGATCCACCGCCACCCCCTCCGGACGGGTACCGACGGGGATGGTGTTGGTCACGGTGGTTCCGTTGATCACGGACACCGTGTCGCTGTAGTAGTTGGCGACGTAGACGGCGTGTGTGCCCGGATCCACCGCCGCCCCCCTCGGACCGCTGCCGACGGGGATGGTGTTGGTCACGGTGGTCCCGTTGATCACGGACACCGTGCCGCTGCCTGAGCCGCCGAAGAAGCCGAAGTTGGCGACATAGACGGTGTGTGTCCCTGGATCCACGGCCACCCCCACCGGATTGATGCCGACCGGTATGGTGCCGGTCACGGTTGGGGCGGCAGACGCCGCCTCCGTCGCGATCGGGGCGCCCACCAGCGCCACGGCGAGAACGGCTGCAGCACCAATTCGGGGGAAAGAAAGACTACGCATGCGATCACTCCATGTCGTGAGGTTGTTCGTGGAGGGCGACGGTCGGGCCGGTCGCGTTCGTCGGGAAGTAGGCGCCCGTCGGGCGGAGACCTGCGTTGAATAACGGCACGGGTGGACCCTATCGGCGGCACACGTGTCGCGCGCATCGTGCCGAACTGGGGTCCGGCCACGAGGAAGACGTTACTCAGGGCGCGAGGCGGTCACTTGAGTGGTCACTACCTGAAAATGCGGTGACATGCTTTGCGGTCCGCTAGCTACTCAGTCCGGAGCCGTCAGTGCGAACAGGCGCGAAACAGATCGGTCAGGATCGGAGAAGCGGGCGGGGAGGCCCCGGCATAAAGTCGAAAGCACGAAGCCACCCAACTCACTGAAGGACATGCCGTGACCTCCATTATCGTGGGAGGCCGAATCAGTGTGATCCCGGCCAGGCGTCACCGCACGCCCATTAGGTCCCGGCGCCCACGCGGGCGTTGAGATTGACCTGGAGGAATTGGATAAAGTCCAATCCGGTCGACGCGCCGCCGCCCCACTGCTTGCCGTCGACGAACGCCGTCGGGATGCTGTTGATCCCGCTGTCCACTGCGAGCCTGTTGGAGTACCGCGCCCACGCGAGGAACGTGCCACTGTCGATGCACTTGGCCGAATCGGTGCCCGCCGCCGCCGCGAGGGACTTCAGCTCCTGGTTGCTCAGGCCCGAGGACCCTTGGGCCGGCTGGTGGGCAAACAACTGGGAGAGGAAGTCCGCATACCTGTCCGGGTGCGCATCGGCGACGCACGCTGCCGCGGCGGCCGCACGTGACGAGTACCTATTAGTGGACTGGCGGTCGAGGTAGGCGAGCGGGCGGTATTCCACGGTGATCTTTCCCTCGTTGCGCAGGCGGTCGAGACTGGGCCCGTAGGAGCTGTGAAAGTCGGCGCAGTACGGGCACATGAAGTCCATGTACACCACCACCTTGGCCGGCTGCCCTTTCGGCGAGGCCTCGACGCCCGGCGCATGCGCGGGCTGGCCGTTCGGGGTCGCGAGCGGATCCGGCGACGGGAGCGTGGTGGTGTCGACGGTGGACGCAGCGACAGGCACCACTTTGCCTCCCGCGGCCAAGGTGATCCCGCCGTTGGCGTTCATGTTCGCCGGGCTGGGCCCTCGATCGGGGAGTTGGAGTAGGGGAGTGGGCGAGGGGCCGCTTCCGATCCACTGCCCCGCGGTCATGGTTAACCCGGTGGACACGAGCGTCAGTGCGAGCACCGCCGCGAGCGTGCCGGCCGCAAGGCCTGCGTATCCGATCACCAGACCTGCGACGGCGAGACCCCGGCCGCCGTCGCCACTCCGCCTGATCCGCGCGAGGGCAATATGCCCAAAGATGATGCCGAGCAGGCTGATCACGAAAGAGCAGACGAGGGATGCGATGGCCAGCGGTTCGGTGCGCAGGGACGGCGGGGGATAGCCCTGCCGCGGATCGGGCCAGGGGCTGGGGTGCATCTCGTAGTGCGCGGTTGGCTGGGGCGGCCACGGGCGTTGGTCGGGCTGGTAGTCACTCATCCGCAGTGCTCCTTCTCGTGTGCAGGAGCAACTGCGCCCCCCCAATGGTCAGAGCATAGCGCCACGCATGGTGCACGCGGCAGGGTCCGGCAGCCGTTTGTTCAGGTGCCGGGCAACTCGCTCAGCCCGCACCTGACCCGCTTCAGACAACCCGATCCGCCCGTTCCCAGTGCTCGCGCAGCAACCCGCCAAGCCGGTCGGGTTCGATCCGGTGCGGGGGATCAAAGTGGTGGCGGCTAGGGAACACCTCAAGGCGGAAGTCCGGGAACACCGTGGACAGCCGCTCGGCAACCTCGCCATAGTCGTCCGGATTGCTCAGGCCGCCGAGGACAAGAAACACCGGCCGATTGAACGCAGCCAACCGAGTCCGGTCCAGATCGTAAATCTTGAAGTCCCGCAGGAACGCCCGGATCCCGGCCGGCCGCTTGGCCATCCACGGCGGCGGTCCGCCTTCGGGCGGAGGCGGAAGGACGACGTCGGGCTTCACTCCCAGCCTCATGAACGCGGCCATGAACTGCGCAGGCGGCAGAGTCTCCAGCGCTTCGTATTCTTTCCATAGCTGGGCGTGCGCCGGACTCCAGTCCCAACTGCCGGCCCAGGCGGGCTCCAGAAGCGTGAGGCTAAGCAGTCGCTCGGGGTGCTTGGCGGCGAACGCCAGAGAGGCGGCTCCGCCTCCCGAATAACCGAGCAGGTGGAACGTGTCCCAGCCGCGGGCTTCGGCGTCGCGGAGCACGCCGTCGATCTCGGTGTCCAGACTCCAGCCCGGTGGCGGCTCATCGCCGTCGTACAGCTCCAGGTCCTTCGCGACGGCGTCGACGTCCGGTCCCAGCGCTTCGATCAGCGCGCCATAAGCGGGTTGGGCGGGAAGAACGCTCCCCGGAAGAAGGACCACCCGAATCGGCTCCATGGCGGAACTCTACGCTTGCAGGGCTCGAAAGGCTCTAGGGGCTAACGATCGCCCCGCAGATCGGACAGAATTTCTGAGGTCGAGATGTCGCTTTCGATCCTCGGCGTCGACCGAAAATCAACGGCATCCGTTCCGGCAGGCCTGAGTCCGATAGGTCCGGCAGCAATCCGTTCCAGCGCCCAGTCCCAACGGACCAGTTCCTGCTCCAAGCGAACCCCGTTTCCGTATCGGTTGTTTCCCAGCGCTTCGTAGACTTCTGCCTCCTCGACGGTCAGCCTCGTCAAGAGAGCTCGCGACGGCGACGTCTCCACACCCCATGCCTCCCGATGGGCAAGCAGCGTCGCTTCATCCATGAGTACGCTGGACACGTGGGGGTGGACGGCGCGGAGTTGATCCAGGATGCGGAAGCCATGGGTGTCAAGATCTCCCCAGTACAAGACCTCGCAATCCTCCAGCCAACCCGCATCGCGCAAACTCGAAAAGCCATAGCCCGCGCCAAACAGCGCCAGGGAACGTGGACGATCCGGAAGGGAAAGGTAATTCACGAGGTTCTCGGTGGCGATCACGGACTCAACCGGAAGCCGCAAGCTCCTGAACGCCTCCGCGGTGACCATGACGTCACGCGCATCGCCCAGCAGCGGAATTGCCGGGTCCAGCAGCCGAAAGCGGACCAGTTCGGGCGGATGAAGAAAGCCGTGACGTTCGGCGAAGCGGGCAGCTGGGGTACGGGCGACGGGGCTGACGAGCAAGGTCTCGTCACCGTCCGCGGTGACACCAGCATCCGGCGGATCGTCCTCAAGCGACGTCGCCTCCAACCCCGCCACCATTTCATCAATCACGCGCCGGTGGGTCTCGAGGAATTTCGTGTGGACTCCGGGCAGGCTCAACTGCCGTACGTAAATACCTGGCCCGGGATTCTCCCGCAGCCACAACGCCACAAGGGCGGCGGTCAGGGCCGCGTCGCCCAAAGCCAGAAGCTGCAGCGGGCGCTTGAATGCCCAGGTCCGCAACGCGGGATCGAGGGCCGCCAACGCATCGGCCAACGAACGGAACCGGGCCAGCTCCCGAGTCCTGCCAACGAAGGCCGCCTCGTCCTCTACCCTCGCAAATACCGCCGCAGCGGGGAGCTGGTTTGAACCGATCGTGGTGCGGCCGACGTCGACCGTTTCCAATATGTACGTCCCGGCCGAGGCGAACAACTCAGCCGCCCACTCCCGTGCGGTGGCATAGTCGTCACGCAGTTCGGTGGCCGAGGGCCGCTTGAGCGCACGACGGCGGGGGTACGCTTCCGTTGGTTCCAGCGCCTCGCGCAGCAGTTGCCCGCGCTCCCACGCCGCAGAGGACAGCGCCCGCAGCCCTGCCAGCGTGGTCCAGTTTCTGGACGCGCCAGCAGACCTGGTTGCACCTGCGCCACTCTTAGCCGGCACGGCGATCCCGCTCCTCGCGGTATTCCGTGATGGTCATGTTGCGGAGCTGGGAGTCATTGCCGTTGGTGTTCGCTACGAAACCCACATGTGCTACAAAAGGCTCGATGACGTGGATCTTCTGTAGCGGTGTGACAATCAGCAATTGGAGTTTCATGCGCTGGAAGAGTTCCAGGCCGTAGCGCGCGGACTCGTCCGAGCCGCGGCCGAAAGCTTCGTCTATAACCACAAAGCGGAAGCTGCGGCCCTTCGCTGCGCCCTTTCCCGAATTTTTTCCGGAAGCAAGTCCGAACTGGAAAGCCAACGCCGCCGCAAGGATCGTGTAGGCCAGCTTTTCCTTCTGACCGCCCGATTTCCCGCCCGAGTCCGTGAAGTGCTCGAATTCCTCGCCGGTCTCGGTCCACTTTTCCGAGGCTGAGAAAGTGAACCAGTTCCGCACGTCCGTTACTTTGGCGGTCCAACGCTCGTCGAGCGCCGTGTAGCCCTCCCGACCCCGGAAGCGCTCGATGAGCCTCTCCACCTGTAGGTACTTCTGTTCCGAGTATTGATCCTCGTCCCCAATAGTCCCTTCCGAGCAGGCCCGCAGGTCGATCCCGAATTGGCGTACGTCCAAGTCGGCGGAGCCCTGGTGCTCCAGCTGGATGTGCCTGCCCGGGTTGTATTCGATCGCCGCGAGGGACAGGTTGATTTCACCGATCCGATTCACAATGTCCTGGCGCCGGCTGTCGAGGAAAGCGTTGAACGCCACCACCTCGTGGATAGTGTTCTGGGTCAGCGACTCCTTGAAACGCGCCTCGAAGCGCGGAAGATCGTCCTTCTCCAGCTGCTCCAGCAGTCGATTGAATTCTCCGGCTGCGTCTAGCGAGGCATCGATGTCGTTAGTTTCGTTGGGGTACTTGCCGCGGAACTCCGTCATCAACCGGACGGTGGACGCCGCCGCCGTCGCGATGCGCTTGGTGAGCGCATCGATCGAAGCGGTCAGGCCCGAACGGACGGAGCTCTCAGCCGCACCTGTATTCCTGTAGGTGAGGGCCTTCTCGCCCAGAACTTCGGACGCGAGCATCGCGACGGCGGCCAGCACGCCGCCGTCGTGCGTCAACGGATGCTCCTCCAGCGCAAGGCGGCACTCCTCGATCGCTGCGGCGATGTCCTTGGCATCCTTCTCATTGGCGCCCAGGCGCTGCTGGACTTTGTTCGACTTCTCCTCGAGGCGTCCGAGCTTCCCCGCAACCTCTGCTTCCCTGGCTGTTAACTGCTGCAGCACGCTGCTGGCCGACTGGAGCTGGCTCTTCTCATCCTTGAGCTCCTGGATCCTGCGCACGGTCAGCTGCCAACTGATGTCGGCGAAATCGCCCGCTGAACGGATGGTGCCCAGCTGTTGATTCTGACGTCCGAGAGCGCCCAAGGAGGCGTCCACCTTGCCCAGCCGCGTCTCGACACTGCGAAGCTTGCCTTTGACGTCGTCGCGCTCGGCGAGGAAACGGGCGATCTTGTCGTGGTTGTCCCAGCCGAGGACGTAGTTGCGCTGGTCCGCGAGATCACGGCGATCGTCCTTCTCGTGCCGGCCCCGGCCGCCCTTGAGCTGGCCGTTGACCGTCAGGGCCTTGGGGTAGCGGCGAAAGTCCTCCATGGTGTCGCAACACACGTAGTCGAACCGGGTGCTGAGTTCGTCCAGCAAGAAACTGCGGAAGGCAGTGCTCTGCTTGATGGCGATCTTCGCAGCGAGCGTCCCCGCCTCGGCAGGCCGCGCAGCAAGCGAATCGCCGACCCTCAGGTAGACCAGCCTGGCGCGGAGGTTATTGGAATCCACCCAACTGCTCACTGCCGGATAGTGCTCGGCCGAGACCAGCAGGGAGAGGGCGAAGCCGCGCAGCGTTCGTTCCGCTGCACCCTCCCATTCCGACTCGCCGTCGCGCACCCGCAGCAGCTCGCCAGCATAGGGCAGCGCGCTTTCCGCGACGCCTATTCCCTCACACAGACGACGGCGGAGTTCCAGTTGGGCGAGCGGCAGCAGGGTCTGGCGGGACTGCAGGCTCACCAGCTCGGCATCGATGTCCTTCCCGCGCACCATGAGGTCCGTGTGCTCCACGCTCAGCTGCGTCCGCTGGTTCTGGAGGCCGGTGTTCTCGGATTTGAGTCTTGCTTCCACCTCGCCCAGACGGGTCCGGTTCGAGTCGAAGAGCACGCGGTCTTCCGGCACGCTCAAACCGAGTTCGACGGCGGCAGCTGAGTACTGCTCGAAGCGCTTCCGTTGGGAGCGTGACTCCTCTTCGAGCCGGGCGACGTCGGCGTCGATTGCGGCGAGCCGTCCTCCGCCGTTGGTGCGGATGTCCTCCTGGACCACTGAGAGTTCGTGGCGCAACCGCGAAATGTCCGCGGTGAGCTGGGTGCAGTCCTCCAGCAGTTTGGCCCCCGTGTTCTCAAGCTCCCGCTGGTGTTCCAGGCTCAAAGTCAGCTGCTGATCGGTGAACCACGGATGCAGCTGATCGCGCTGCTTCCGGGCCAGCGCATCTTCAGCACTCAGTTGCTGATGCACTGCGGCTCCATCCCGGATTGGCTTCAGCAACCCGATCTGGTCCTTCGCCCTCAGAACTGCCTCGTGGGCTTTCTTGAGGTCGTCAAAGTGGTGGATGAGGTTGTCGATGCGCGATTTCACGTCATCTTCCTCGAGCATGTTGGTCCGCACAAAGTGGGTGATGTTCTCCACCTGCTTCATGGAGACCGTACGGTGGAACAGATCCATGGCCTGGTTGCCGCTGATGCCGAAGTGGCGCTTGAAAGCTGCAGCGTAGGGGTCGAAGGTGTCATGGACGGCCGCGCCCCCGGCACGGAGCTTCTTCTTCAGCTTGGCCGGATCCTGTCCGAAGTTAGCGAAGTCCTCCGCGATGGACTGCTCGGTTTCGGCCAAGGAGTAGAAACGGCTGGGCTGGCCCGCTTCCTGCATGGTCCAGAGAGTGATGGCCAGCGTGACCGACTTCTTGAGGACTGCGTTGTGGAAGACGCCGAGGACCACCGTGAGGGCCCCCGGCGCTCGCAGCGCCACGGGTTTGGAGTACTCGCCGCCTGTGCTGCGCGTGCTCTTGTGGAAGCCGCGCACGTACGACATTAGCGTGCGTTCGCGCTTCTGCGCACCTGCGGCCTTGTTGTAGTCGATCCGGTTGGCCGGGAGCAGGAGCGTGGTGATCGCGTCCACCACAGTGGACTTTCCCGAACCGATGTCCCCGGTCAGCAGGCTGTTGGCGCCGTCCAAACGGAACGTGCGGACGCCGCCGTGGAACGTCCCCCAGTTCAGCAGCTCCAGGCGGTGCAGCCGGAAGCCCGGGGCGGCGCCGTCGTCGTCCTTTTGCCCAGCAGGGAACTCGTCCAAGCTGAAGAGGCCGTCCTGCAACTCGGTGGTCATGCGTCTTCCGTTTCTGCCGATGCTGCGGGCTGTTGCCCGGTGAGCGAGCGGCGATAGTCCGCCAGCCGCGCGTCGAACTCTTCCAGCCACTGTGCGTCCACGTACGCCTTCAGGATGCGCGCCACCTCATACGTGCCGGTTTCGCCGCGCAGTTTCCGCAGGAATCCGAGCTCAACCACCTTCTTGATGTTGGTACCCAGCTTGTCCAGGATCCGGGCTTCATTGCTGGATTCGGGTAGGAACACCGAAACCATGTCAGTAATCTCCTGTTCCGTCATGATGAGGCGGAGTTCGCTGCTGTTGGTGTCGAACTCCAGCATCCGGCCACGCAGGAGGGCCAGGAGCAGGCTGACATCGAAGGTCAGTTGACGCCTGGGGATAAGCCGGGGGAGAGTGCCTTCCGGGTCCTCCCGCGACTTGAGGAAGGCGTAGCCCTCTGACTCGTCGAGGATCAGGTCCAACCCGAGGACCGCAACATAGTCACGGACGTGGGAGGCTAGCGCGATCAGCGACTGCCAGGTTTTCTCGTCTGTTTCCGCGTAGATCACGCCTTTGAAGAGCCTGGTGACGACGCCGGGAAGTTCCTCCGGAGTGCGTGCGGCTGGTTCGGTCATGGTGCTCATGCAGGCCTCACAAAGATGATTTGATCGATTGTCGCTTCGCGGACGCTGCCGTCGGGCAATGACCATGTCAGCTGCTGGGTTGCCTCGGGGTTGATACTCGCCCAGTCAGACTCGGCGGCAAGCTGGTAATAGGCAACCAGCTCGGCGAGTCCCTGCGACAGCGGATAGGCGGCGGTGATGTCTGCCAAGGTGGCCTGGTCTGCGTCCTCCAACACGGCTTCGATGGAGGACTTGAGGCGCTCCTTGTCCACGTAAAACTGACTAAACAGGGCACCAGCGTCAACATCCGCGTCGTCGGCGGCAACGACGTCGTCCATGACGAGGACCCGGCTCCCCGGCTCGTACAAGGGACGCTCAAACGGCAGCGACACATCCACCGACGGCGCGTCGATCTCCATGAAAATGCCCGACGGCGGGTGGTCCCGCATAGTGAGGGCGCTGGACTCGACGCTTCGGATCAGTTGCATGATCCGCTTGTTCTCAAGGAAGACCTTGTCGTCCAGAAGCCTGCGCATTTGCTGGGAGAGTTGGCGGACAGTGGCCTGGGTCTGCTCGACGGCGGGCAACCAGTCCTGGTGGAGGTTGGCTACGGCATGGAGATTGTCCATGCGTGACAGTGCTTCGATCTGTGTAGCGCGCTGCAACAGCTCCCGTAGCTCGGTCCGGAGCTGTGGGGACATCAAGTAGTCCCAGAAACCCTGGAACGTGCGGCCTTGCAGGGAACTGCCAATATCCTGCTGGTTGGCGAAGATCGAGTCGAGGAGTTCGCCTTGGCTCCCATCCCACGTGGCGATCTGCTCGCGCACCTGGCGGTCCAGCCTTCGGAAGTTTTGTTCGACTTCGCGGAAGTCGGAAAGCAGGTCTTTGGCCAGCGTGGTCAACTGCTGGAAGTGGTCCAGGGCTTCCGGAGCGCTCATGACCTTGATGTTGCCGTCGCGCAGGCGCTGCATTTCGGCGTCAATCCCGTCGCGCTGGCGCTGGAGTTCGGCCAATCGCACATCAGGGTCCGTCTCAGATTGTTGGACGAGCGTTTTAAGGACTGCGAAGATGCTGGTCAGTCGCGATTGAGTGGCGACGAAATCCCTACCGCGGAGGTTCTCGACCCAACGCACTACGTCCTCCGCGGCGGCGGTGAGATCGTAGTGCGGTTCGTCCTGGCCGGGAACGTAGTATTTCCGCAGCCAGGCCCGCTCAGGACCGGCCCAATCGTCGAGGTAGTCTGACGCCGGGCGGGGGAACTTGTCTTCTCCGAACGATTCCCGGACGCCGAAAAGGACATCATCCAGGACGTCGATGAGCTGCTGGCGGCCGATGTTTCGTTGGTTGGGACCGGTAAATGCGGCCATGAAGAAGTGCACGGCCAGGGGAGCGTTCTGGGCGCGAAGCAATGCCCATCCCGCATGGTTTTCACGCAGTGAATTTATTGCGTAGTAGTCCATCTGCTCCTCTGGTTCCAGCCACGCCGGCCGCGTTGATACCTGGGTGCACTCCAGCGGCTTCATCGGTGTTTCTAGGCTATGCGAGATCTCGGACAATTTCGGGTCAGTCCGGGCGTAGTCGGTCATCTGGCGGCGCGCGACAGATGAAGAGTTTTGACAAATAGTAGCGATCCGCCCAAAGCCCTGTATGCTTGTAGCTGTTGTTGTGTTTGGCATTTGGTAGTTCAGGCAGTTCCCGCGGTTCATCAACCGCGACCTTCTGAAGTAACGGTGGAGAACACCCCACACCGGAGGCCCGACAGTCGGGACAACCTCCACCTTCAGTAAGGAAACTGAAAAAATGGCTACAGGTATCGTCAAGTGGTTCAACTCCGAAAAGGGCTTCGGCTTCATCTCCCCGGAAGATGGCAGCCAGGACGTTTTCGCTCACTACTCTGCAATTAACTCGGGCGGCTACCGCTCCCTCGAAGAGAACCAGAAGGTTTCCTTCGACGTCGAGCAGGGCCCCAAGGGTCCCCAGGCAGTAAACATCCAGGCTCTCTAAGCTTCGGATTTCAAAAAGCAGGGCCGGTCATTGACCGGCCCTGCTTTTTTATGCCTATTCGCAGGTTGAGCGACAGCCTCGCGACGCGCAAATTACCCGGGGATGCGCTAAATCCCTGTCGACACCCGAATACGGAATTTATCAAGCTGTCTGTGACAGTTCGTTGGTTTGGGTTGGTTGATTGATCCAGGCTTCC
>NZ_JAPFFT010000058.1 GCF_026241105.1 Arthrobacter rhizophilus
GCCGAAACGCTACTGGGAGAACTGGACGCAAGAAAACCAATTAGCTATCGCATAGACGCTGGACTGCTAACGGGGGCTCAACCAAAGGCATTATTGCTTTGAGCCAGACGACACGCCTGAGGAGGATCTCTCCTTGGAGCAGTTGCTCGCCAACCGCACTCTGTTTGTTTCTCCAGAGGTTCCACGATAGCTGTCAAAAATCAGTCAAAGGAGGCTTAGGCCCTACTCTTTTACGAGTAAGGCCTGAGCTTTCATCAATAGATTACTGTTTTTACAGGCTGGCAGTCTGCACGGTGGCCTGTCGTTCTGGCACCGTGATGGGACAGCCCGCTTCATCGACTTCAGCGCCGCCGCCAGCGGGATCAGATCGTTGGCGATCGTTCCCGTGGCGGGGTTGGTGAGGAGGTCACGACATTGCCGAGGACGCAGGTCCAGCAGCGTCCTCCGCTGTGGAGTTCGTCTTCGGATCCGCAGGTCCGGCAGTCGACGTTGAGTCGGATGCCTGAGCATTGACGGCAGGCTGGTTGGTTGTCAATGAGGCCGGGGAGGACGCCTTCGTGTCCGCAGGCGCAGATGCCACGGGTGCGTTTGGCTTGCTGGTAGCAATAGCCGCAGACTCCGCCGTCGGGCCATCGCGCGACGGTTTGGTGGTGCTGGCCGCAGCGGTTGCAGGGGACCGGCCAGCGTGTCGGGTCCTCTGCTTTGCGTGGCCTACTCACCGTCCTCGGGTGTGACGAGGCGGATGCGCTTGGCGATCGGGTTTCCTGGTTGGATTCCGAGGTCTTCGCTGCGCAGGGGTGCGTTGGCTGTCGCTGCGGCACGCATCTCGACGAAGGGTTCGAACAGGCCGTTCGGGGTGCAGTCCAGGATGTCGCAGAGGGCTGCGAACGTCCTGGCCGGGATGCGTTCCGGCGTGGCCGTGACCAGCCGGTAGACCTGGCTCTCGGAGAGGTTGATCCCGCGGGATCTCAGAAGGGGCATCAGTTCAGTGGTCTTCCAAAGGTTGCGTTGGGCCATGAGGGCACGCAAGTTCCAGCGGTAGCCGATCCGGCGTTGCTCAGGCATCTTGGTCCTCCTGGGTGGCGATGCGACGTGCGATCATTTTCTGCACGGTTTTCTGCTTGAAGTCCGAGGATACCGATGTGTAAAGACCTGTGGTGGAGGCGTCGGAATGGCCGACCTGGGGTTGAATTATCTTGAGCCCGTCGCGGTCATGTGGCGCGGGGCTGCTTTCGCGGAGGTGCTCGATTTCCGCGCGCAGATCGGGCTGGGTGTAAAGCCACGAGCGGGAGACGCCGGCGTGTCTGGCGACGGCGTCGAAGGTGACCGGCCGACCGTCCGCGTGCAGGGTGCGCAGCGCCTGGACGGCCTTGGCCCGGGTGTATGCGGCGCGCTGTTGAGCGGCTTTGACCAGGTGCCGGCTGTTGTCGGGACGGCTCATCCGTTCGCCTCCGCCGGTTCGGTGACGTCGAGGGAGGCGATGATACGGTCCAGGTTGCCGAGCACGGTCTGGTTCATTTCAATGAGGCGGGTCTGTCGCCGCGCTTCGGCGGTGGTGACGAACATGGGGAGGAAATCCGGCATTCGCCGGCCCTCCGGCCCCATCGTCATACCCTTTCTCAAAATCGGGCGTTTGTTGGAAGATGTCGATCGTCGGGCCCAGTGGTCTTGCTTGCTACGACGGATAGTCATTGTTCTTTCGGTGGAGCACGCCCCAGTCCGGCCCTGCTGGTAATACGCTCCAACCTGGGTCGGCTCGGCCAACTGGGGTGAATCTTCTAAGGAGGCGCAGTGTGGAGAGACCAATCGGGGCGCCGTAGGCGGCGGCGCTCACGAGGGAAGCGCCGCGAAGCCTGAAACACGCGCCAATGAATCAGAGGGTCCACACATAGTCCTCTGAGTGGGAAAGATACATGGAGGAATGTTGACAAGGTGACCCACTGTACTAGAGGCTAGTCCAGTGATATGGTAATCGACATCACATCAGATCCTTTCGGGGGACAACGATGACCGGTCCGTCATATCGATATTCGTCCCGGCGATGGTGTTCCTGTTCGGGGTCATTCATCTGATCGGCTTCCGGTCCCCGGCGGACCACGCTGCCCGCCGGGGGACCGTTGTGATGAGTTCTTCTTAGGCGCCTATCCAAACCACAAATATCCCTACCGGGCATCACGCCCGGTACATCAGACCAATGGAGTGATGATGACTGTTCAACAAGTGACCCGGGAGCAGGCCGTACGGCGTGCCACCGTGGCGAGCGTGGTTGGAACAACCATTGAGTGGTACGACTTTTTCCTGTACGGAACTGCGGCTGCCCTGGTATTTCCGCAGCTGTTCTTCCCGGGCCAGTCCGCCTTTGCCGGCATTCTGGCGGCATTCGGCACCCAGTTTGTGGGCTTCGTGGCACGTCCCGTCGGAGCTGCGATCTTCGGCCACTTCGGTGACCGTATTGGCCGTAAGACCACGCTGATGGCAACGCTGTTCCTGATGGCCTTCGGCACCGTGCTGATCGGGCTCCTTCCCACGTATCAGAGCATCGGTGTCGCCGCGCCAGTCCTGCTGGTGCTCCTACGGATCATCCAGGGAATCGGCGTCGGCGGGGAATGGGGAGGATCCGTCCTGCTCAGCATGGAATGGGGAAACCAGAAGAGAAAGGGCCTGTCCGCAAGTTGGCCGCAGATGGGCGTGCCGCTCGGCCTTGTTCTGTCCACCGGAGTTGTGCGCCTCACCTCGGCAGTCACCGGAGGAGACGGATTTGCCGCTTTCGGTTGGAGGATTCCCTTCATTCTGAGCATTGTACTGATCGGGGTCGGCATGTTCGTGCGGTTGCGCGTTGTCGAGAGCCCGGAGTTTGAGGCCGTCCGCGCATCGAACAAGGTGGTCAAGTCCCCGATTCTGGAGGTTCTCAGGCGTCAGCCGAAGCAGGTCCTGCTCTCGGCCCTGTTGCGGACTTCCGAGCAGGCGCCGTTCTACCTCTTCATCACCTTCGTGCTCACCTATGCCGTCAAGCACCTGAAGCTCAACAGCAACTCCATCCTGGATGACACCCTCATCGCAGCCGCACTGGGATTGATCAGCATCCCCGTGTTCGGGCGGCTCTCGGACCGCTTCGGCCGTCGCCGGGTGTATGGCATCGGCATCGTCCTGACCGCACTCTTCGCGTTCCCCTACTTCGGACTGCTCAACACCGGCAATGCGCTCCTGGTCGGAATCGCCGTCGTCGTCAGCCTGGTGCTCCACGACATCCAGTACGGGCCGCAGGCAGCACTGATCGCGGAGAGCTTCGACCCGGACATCCGCTACACGGGTGCAGGCATGGGATACCAGCTCGCCAGCGTGATTGCCGGTGGACCGGCGCCACTGATTGCAGCCGCCCTTCTGGAGCACTACGGGGACTCCACAGCCATCTCCATCTACATCATCATCTGCACCGTCATCAGCATGGCCGCCCTCATCCTGCTGCCCAAGGCAGCGCACGCCCTGGCCGCCACAAGCCCGAAAGCCGTAGGAAAACCCGCATGAGCCTCCAGGAAGAAAGCGTGCAGGACGTGGGCACGCACAGTGCTCGTCTTCAAGAACCAGCCCGGGACCTCAGCCCTCTTGCTGTCCCCTCCGGAGAGGCGTCCGGCGGAGCACTGAAGGACCTGTTGGTGCTGGACCTGACCCGGATACTCTCGGGTCCCTTCGCCACCATGACCTTGGCGGACCTCGGCGCCGACGTGATCAAAATCGAACAGCCCGGCCAGGGTGATGACACGCGCCAGTGGGGCCCGCCCTTCCAGGGCGAAGAAGCGGCCTACTTCCTCTCCGTCAACCGCAACAAGCGCAGCCTGGCCGTTGACCTGAAGTCGGCCGAAGGCCTGGCCGCTGTACGCCAACTGGCCCTGAAGGCGGACGTGCTGGTGGAGAACTTCCGGCCCGGGACGGCCGCCCGGCTTGGTCTGGGCTACGAGGAGCTGTCGGCGGAGAACCCCGGACTCGTTTACGCGTCCATCAGCGGCTACGGCCAGACCGGACCGGACGCCCTGCGTGCCGGTTACGACGCGATCGCCCAGGCCCGAAGCGGCATCATGAGCGTGACCGGCGAAGCAGACGGCCCGCCCGTCAGAGTCGGGGTCAGCAGCGCCGATCTTGTCGCCGGCATGTGGGCGACCATCGGCATTCTGGCCGCCCTGCACGAGAAAAAGCGGACCGGCCGGGGCCAGTGGGTCGATATCAGCCTGCTCGATGGCTCCGTCTCCTGGCTGACGTATGTTTCCAGCGGATACTTCGCCAGCGGCGAGACACCCAAACGCTACGGTTCCGCGCATCCCACCATTGCCCCGTACCAGGCATTTTCCACCGCCGACGGGTTCGTCATGGTCGCCGTGGGAAACGACGGATTGTGGAGACGCTTCACCTCCGCCCTGAACAGTGAAGAGCTGGCGGCCGACGCGCGTTTCGCGACCAACCCGTCCAGGGTCGCACACCGCAAAACCCTCATCGCCCTCATCGAGGAGATCATGCTCACCCGGACCACCGACGAATGGGTCCAGGCGCTGGACCTGGCCGGTGTGCCGGTCGGCCCCATCCAGACCGTAGACCAGGCCCTCAAGGATCCGCAGGTCATCGCGCGAGGCATGGTGACCGAACTCCAGCATCCGACAGTGGGAGCGCTGAAAATGGTCGGTTGCCCGGTCCGGCTCACACGAACCCCCGCCTCCATCCGGACCGCCCCGCCCCTGCTGGGGCAGCACACCGATGACGTCCTGTCCGGTCTCGGCTTCAGCACAAGCCGCATCGCTTCCCTGCGCCAAGCCGGTGCAGTCCAGTGACCTCTCCAAGCCAGGCAGACCTGGACACCATGACGTTCGACGACTCCGGGTCCGTGGCGACCCTGGCCATTGGAACGGGTCAACGCTTCAACGCCCTGGGGCTGCAGGAATGGGCAGCGCTGGAGCGCGCAGCCACTTCGCTGGCCGGGCACGAAACACTCAGAGCCGTCGTCGTCCGCGGACGGGGCGGTGTGTTCTGTTCCGGCTCGGACCTGCGGGAATGGGAAGACGCCTCCCCCGACGCGGTCAGCGCCAGCTTCGCCGGGATGGAAGCAGCACTACAAGCCATCGAGGACCTCCCGGTCCCCACCGTGGCCGCCGTTGAAGGCTTCGCGACCGGCGCAGGCTGCCAACTAGCACTGGCCTGCGACCTGCAACTCATGCACCACTCCGCCAAAATCGGCATGCCGATAGCCCGGCTGGGCCTCCTGGTGCCGGCAACCTTCGCCAACCGCATGTCGCTCCGGATCGGCCCTGGACGGACCAAGGACCTGCTCTATGGTGGCCGACTGCTCACCGCGCACGAAGCCAGGGAAATCGGCCTCATCACCACAGCAGTGGCAGATGACAACCTCGATGGCGCACTAGGCGAACTCCTCGCCCGCTGGGAGGATCTTTCGGCCGCATCCCTGCGGGCCTCCAAAGCGGCCGTGGATCTTGGGCTAAGCCCCGTTGCGCAACCCGCCCGGCACGTGCCGCAAGGCCCCGCATCGGACCCGCACGAATTTGCCTGGCGCGTGAACTCCTTCCTGCACCGCCACAACCCGCGGCGCTAGGCAACAATACAAGCCTCCCCCTGGCCGCCCTGCCGACCCGGCGATGATATTCCGCGTCATGAAGGCAGCACGGTGCAAAGGCGCCAGGGGCGTGTGGCGGCACCAGGAGCAGCGAGATCGAGCTGCCCGGTCGGACCGCGCACTGGACAGGCCGGATCTTGACGAAAACGCCCCCGCGACCACCACAATTTCGACCATCCGGAACGGGGAAGCCCTGGTCGAGGAGAGCCGGTCTTCCAGCGCGGGCCAGGACTTCCGACCCTGCTCCAACCAGGGGTGGCGACCGGGTTGGCATCTCGGTTGGACGACAGGTTCACCCCGCCGTGATCCATGAAGAAGGGACCATACAGCCTCCGCAAGAAATGCGCAGGCAAAAGAACGGTTTTTGCAGATCCATGAACAAGGAGAATCTTTTGAAGATCAGAATTCTATCCGCGCTACTCGTCGCAGGCTCACTCGCACTGACTGGGTGCGGCGGCGCAAACACTGCCGCCGGTGCGGTCGGTGACAAGACGAACTCGACTCCCCACACTGTTGCAACCATTGCCGTGCCTAATTCGAAAACCCCGCCCTTCAGCTTCGACATCGGCGCCGTCGAAGCAGGCAAGTACTACGTAACGGACCGCAACAACAAGTCCGTTGATGTTGTCGACACCAAAACCAACAAGCTTGAAGCACAGATCACCGGCGACTTCGCCGGGAACGGAAAGACCCCTGACACCTCCGGCCCCGACGGAATAGTGACAGTCCCTGGCGCCGGAACGATATACGTCGGAGACGTCAATTCAGTAAAGGTGATTGATACTGCCACGCAGAAAGTCACTAAAAACATTCCCGTCAGCACGAACGGCTTCCGCGCTGATGAAGGCTGCTACGACCCCGATGACAACCTCATCATGATCGCCAGCCCGGGCGAATCGCCGCCCTTTGTAACCTTCATCTCCACGAAAACACAAACCATCGTCGGACACCTCGACTTCAAAGATTCAACCGGCCTTGAAGACTGCAAATACGACGCCAAGGCCAAAACCTTCAACATCAACAACGACGGCACCCCCACGAACCCGCACGGTCAAATCGACGGCATTACCGCCAGCTCCGTGACGACCGGCGCCCCAGCCGTCAGCAAGTCAGCCCCCCTCGGCGACTGCAATCCGACCGGCATGATCCTGGGTCCGAACAATGAAATGCTGATCGGCTGCGACCCACCTGCCGGGAAAGCCCTGACATCTCTCATTCTCGACAGGACCTCCCTCGCAACCATTGCCAACGTTCCCTTCGCCGGCGAGGATCAAGTGGATTACGACCCCGCGTCAAACAAGTACTTCCTGGCGGGACGCCACTGGGTTCCCGGCGGAGTCGCCTCAACGACCGGGCAGGTGTCCTCCCTGGGAGTTGTGGACGGCGCCACCCATGCTCTCAGCTATACGCTTCCGACCGGCGCCAACGCGCATTCAGTGGCTGTAGACAGCGCATCCGGGCAAATCTATGTTCCGTTCGCTCCCGGCGTCTCCGCCTTTCCGGACGGAGGTATCCAAGTGGTAGGAACACGGTAATTCCTCACCCCGGTCATCCCTCGAAACCTTGCGGCCGCTGCCCGGCAACGCATCAAATGCGACGGCCTCCCGCCCATCCACACACCTGGCGGATCGCTCAACGAGGGATGCCGGAGCGTACGGGCTTTCTGTCCCCATAATGTACGGCCGGCAGGTGGGGTACGGGCCAGGGATCAGTCCCGGCCCGTACCCCAACGTCCGCCCTCCGCACCGGACGTGCAGCCCCCGGCGATCATGTGCCCAGGCCCCTCGAGAACTGTCGGCCCTGATGTGTGGTGCACGTAGCGTTTCGTGTCTGGTTTCTTCGTTGCGGGTTGGCGTTCTCGCCGTCCACAACGAAGAAACCAAGTGCTCTCGGCTCAAGTCAGGTGTTGATCCCCTGCTCGAAGCGTTCCACCAGCGGGACCCGAACGCAGGGTTAAGGCACGGCGATTGCGAATCAAAGGCCCTCGCTGAGTTGCGGATCCGTCACGGGTCCCCGCCGGCCAGGAGCAATCAGGGAGAGCCCGGCCCTGGCCGGGCAGTGTCCACGCCAGAAACGTCCAGCAACCACGCGGCTGCGGTGTGTGATCTGAAGATATCGTTCGTTTTCACGACATCAGCGGCATCTCGAACTGCCAGATTCTTACACCCTCACGGCCTGCACCGACCGTCCAGCCCAGTTTCCGGGAATGACTCTCGTCCGCGGACCAGCCTGCTCGTCATCAGAGTCACAGATCCTGCTACAGGGAAGGCGCCCACCGCCTCGGTTCCGATGTACGGTCCTCCTGGAGGTAATGTCCCCTGCCGTCCGCTGGGGTTCGTTCAAGGAAACGATCAATTCGCCTCCGTCCATCAATGGTTCGGAAGCACGGATACCTCCGGATCGTCTCTCTGCCGTGGGCGAATGCCATTTCGACGGTCCCCAAACCAGCAATTGAAGAGGTCTCATCTGAGATCGATGGACTCTGCGAATGGGCCGGGCCGCGCGTCTCGGAGGGCCATCTACACGTAGAAGAAGCCGCCCTGAAATTGGGAAGACCGCGAATTCTCCGACCCCTGGCTAGCATGCTCCGGGACGGCACCGCCTTCACGCACCCGCCGCCGGGAACCTTACGAGCCCAGGAAACCCGTTTGGCAGCGGCGCGGCAGCACTAGGATGTCGGCTGCCATTGCTGTCGTTCCTGCGTCTGTCCATATGGGACGACTTCGCTGATGGCGACGGTAAATGAGGCGTAGTTGTGTCGCGTGACCATGACGCCGTGGCGCCCCATCTGCATTGCTTGCCGGCAGACGACGTCGACGGCGGCATTCAAGTCGCGTTCAAGGGCTTCGGGTGTATCGGCTGTGACTTCCACGACGGAGGCGGAGGACATCTTGGTCATCTTAATCTCACTTTCGAGTGGGTGGGCCGTATGGCCGTTCGGTTCTGCACCGGCTCAGGTTTCTGCCCGACGTCGGGTGCTGGGCTGTTGCAGGTTCAGGCGCGGAACGGACGGAATTGAAGCATCAGCTAAAGGGTCACGTCCGCCCAGGTTTGGGGTAACTCAGGCCGCCGCGCCCTGCTGTTCGGGTTCATGAATCGCGATAAACACCAAGGGTTGTCTGCGAAGACGCCGGCCGCGTCGCACTCGCGGCCTGCTCCGGGCTATTCGGGGAGGCCCAGGAGGGCGCTCAACGATCCGTGGTGACTCCAAATTTCATCGCCGTCGCTGCGGTGGTACATTTTTCGGGCTGATGCGCCGTTCGGCAGGATCCAGAGGATATTTCCGTCGTATGTCAGTTGGTCGACGCGCCCTGCCACGATGGTTTGATCCTTTCGGCGGATCCAGATCCGGTCGCCTCCTTTGAGGGCCGTCCAGTCTGCGACGAAACTGACCTCCGGGTGGTTTGAGTTACACCGACGGGTGCCGGGGACTGGACGGCCTGGAGGGCGTGCAATCGGGTTTGTCGGTTGCATGAGTATTCCTTTCTGATGTTATCCACCAGGTCCTACCTCGGCGCTGAGGCAGAATCTGGCTGTCTAATGCTTGCCTCACTTTGGGGTTCCGGGCTGGTTCCCTGCCCGCTGCGCAGATGGGCCGGACGGCTTTGGTTGGTGGAGGGACAAGCCCGGACGAAGCACTGTCGCGCAGTGTGCTCGTGTTCCACGTATCGCCCATCGGCGAGCGATACGTGGAACATTTGCCGGCGGATCGGATCGCAATTGTGATACGTCCACCGAAGTACGGCCGGATTCCCTTCGCCCGACTTTCGGGCTTCCTGTTGCGACGGAGTGTGGGTTTCCGACCGAAGTGTGGTTCCGGCCTTTCTAAACGACGGGAGCCGGTGACTCCCGCAGATAGCGGGCGTAGGCCGGAACTGTGAGGAAGGGGACGAAGTCCTGACCCAGGGTGATTTCTTCGAAGATGTCGCGGGCGTCCTCGAAGCGATCCCCGTTTGAGCGCTTCAGAGCGGAGAATTCCTCGTTGAGTGTTTCGCCGATCCACCTCGCCGTGATGACCGTTCCCGTCTGGGTGATGGCCCTAGTGTGGATCCACTGCCAGATCTGGGACCGGGAGATTTCCGCCGTGGCGGCGTCTTCCATGAGGTTGTGGATGGCCACGGCGCCGTTGCCGCGCAGCCAGGACTCGATGTAGCGGATGCCTACCTCGATGTTGTTCCGGATGCCGGTCTCGGTGATGGTGCCCTCGGTGGAGGCGACGTCGATCAGGGCGCGGTCGTCCGGGGTGACGTCCTCGCGTGAGCGGTCCAGTTGGTTCGGACGGTCCCCGAGTACGCCGTCGAACACTTCGCGGCACACCGGGACCAGGTCCGGGTGGGCGACCCAGGAACCGTCGAAGCCGTCGCCGGCTTCGCGGGTCTTGTCCGCGCGGACCTTCTCGAACGCTGCCGTGTTGGCGGCCTCGTCCTTGCGGTTGGGAACGGCTGCGGCCATGCCGCCGATCGCCATGGCGCCGCGGCGGTGGCAGGCCCGGACCAGTTGCTCGGTGTAGGAGCGCATGAACGGCTGGGTCATGGAGACCTGGGCGCGGTCCGGCAACACGAACCGGGGACCGCGGGTGCGGAAGTTCTTGATCACGGAGAAGATGTAGTCCCAGCGACCTGCGTTCAGGCCCGAGGCGTGCTCGCGCAGCTCGAAGAGGATCTCATCCATTTCGAAGGCCGCGGTGATGGTCTCGATCAGCACCGTGGCACGGATGGTGCCCTGCGGGATGCCGAGCAGGTCCTGGGCCAGGACGAAGATGTCGTTCCAGAGGCGGGCCTCGAGGTGGTTCTCGATCTTGGGCAGGTAGAAGTACGGGCCCTTGCCCTGTGCCAGCAGGCGGCGGGCGTTGTGGAAGAAGAACAAGCCGAAATCGACAACGCCGCCGGCAACGGGCTTCCCGTCGATGAGCATGTGCTTCTCCGGCAGGTGCCAACCGCGGGGCCGCACCACGATGGTGGGCAGTTCCTCGGCGGCACGGAGCTTGTATTCCTTGCCCTCCGGGGATGTGAAGTCGATCCGGCGCTCCAGGGCGTCCGTGAGGTTCAGCTGGCCCTGGATGACGTTGCGCCACGTGGGGGTGGAGGAGTCTTCCATGTCAGCCAGCCACACCTTCGCGCCGGAGTTGAGCGCGTTGATGGTCATCTTGCGGTCAACCGGTCCGGTGATTTCCACGCGGCGGTCCTCCAGTCCCGGTGCCGGGGGAGCGACCCGCCAGTCCGGATCGTTGCGGATCCACGCGGTCTCGGGAAGAAACCGGAGATCCTGACCTTTGGAAATCTGTTGTTGTTTCTCCTCTCGTATCTGCATCAGCCCGCATAGGGATCCCTCCGTTGCCCGGTGCAGCCGTGCCACGAACGCCAAAGCATCAGGAGTAAGGACTTCACTCTGGCGGCAGATAGGTGGGGCAATCAACGTAATCCCGTTGATAGTGAAGTTGTCAGTGACGCTATTCATTTAGGGCGGCTCCTGGTTCGGGTGAAATTGGGTGACTCTGCGGCCAAGGCGTGAAACTAGGTCGCCTTGGCCGCAAGGTCGGGGGCGCGGGCGAAGGTCCGTTAGTGGAACTGGCCTTCTTCGGTGGATCCCACCAGGGCCAGGGTGGATGCGTTCGGGTTGAGCGCAGTTGCGATGT
>NZ_JAPFFT010000059.1 GCF_026241105.1 Arthrobacter rhizophilus
AACCCCAGCCAACCGGCTCAACCAGCTGCTGCAGGCAGCCTAAACCCGAGCGTTGCTCTGACCAGTTGACTTTGCCCCGCTCATAACGACAACAACTGCGAGCTACTTGGGTGTACGACGACGGCGGCGCGCCCCTAGCGTTGCCTGGCCACCCAGCGCACTGAGAGGGTGGTGCAGACGCAAAATGCGGCGACCGAACCAAGGATCACCAGGAGTGGCACGGTCCAGCCGTCGGAGATGCTGTGCACGTAACCGACGATGGTGGGAGCCAAGGCCGCGAAGCAGTAACCGACCCCCTGCACGACGGCGGACATCTTGCCTGCCGAGGCTTGGTCGCGAGCGAACTTGATGATGGCGATGAAGATGACCGTGATGCCACCACCCTGTGCGACTCCACCCAGGGACGACCACAACCACCACCAGCCTGGGGCCAGCAACAAGCCCAAAGGTACAGTGAGCCACAGGGCACTCAAGGTGACCGCCACCGCCGTCGTACTGGCGAAACGTGCGATGAGCGGCACCCCAAGCCCGCCCACAATCGCGAAGATCTGGAAGAGCGATGACCCTGCCCCGGCTTGTGCGGTGCCCATGCCGAGTTCATCGGACAGGAAGCTCGGAAGCCACGCGGTCACGCCGTAGTACGAGAATGCCTGGCCGGCGAATCCCAGGGTCAGGCCGACGGTCAGCCAGCCAACGCCGGAGGCTTTGCCGGCTCGCGACCCGTCGGCGGCCGGAACGGGAGCCGGAACGAAAGCTTGCCGGGCACCGACCGTTGGGACCCAGAACAGAATGGCCACCAGGGCAAGGAGCGCACTCGCCCCCAAGGCAAGCCGCCAGCCAACAAGTTCTGCAAGCGGGGCCGTGGCCACCGAAGTCAGGAAGGACCCGATGTTCAACGCCGCCGTGTAGACGCCCATCGCGGTTGCCTGGCGTCGAGGCGCAAAATCGCGGCGAATGATGAGCGGCACTGCGATGTTGCCGATAGTGATGGCGAGGCCGATGAGGACGGTACCCACCATGACCGGAACCCCGCCGCCGCTGGAGCGGATCACGACGCCGGCCAGCACGCCCATGAGCGTGAGCATCACCGCGAATTCGGCACCGAACCTGCGCCCGGCCAGCGAAGCCAGCGGCGCCGCGAGCGAGAAGCAGAGCACGGGGATGCCCGTCAGCAGCCCAAGTTCCACGGGCGAGAATCCAAGGTCCCGTTTCAGGGAATCCACCACCGGCGCCACCGCAACGAAGGGTCCGCGCATGTTGAGGGCGATGAGGCCGATGCATGCGAGGATCAGCCAGCCCCGTGGGACCTTGGCGAGGAACTGGCCGGTCATGGGGTGCGCTGAAGGGCGGGGAAAGTAGGCATCACCTTCATTGCTACCACGACGCGCCGCTGCGGAACGCTACGTGACGCACCTCAGCCCGTTGCTTGGAGCGTGGCTTCAATCACTGCCGGGGACAGGACGTGCTGGGTGACCATCTGGCTCGCGCCGAGGATCGCGGCCTGGTCCCCTGCCATCGAAATGCCGATGCGCAGATGCGAGGTAGCCAGCGGGAGGGAGCGCCGGTAGACCACTTCACGGATGCCTGCAACGAGGTGTTCGCCGGCCTCCCCCATGCTGCCGCCGATCACGATCATCGAGGGGTTGAGCAGGTTAACCACGGTTGCCAGGACATCGCCGACGTCGCGTCCGGCCTGCCGGAGAGCTTGAATGGCCTGGAGGTTTCCCTCAGCCACGAGCCGCAGCACGTCGCCGCCGTTGCTAGCCGCGAGTCCTTGGCCCTGCAGTTGGCGGGCGACGGCGGGGCCGGACGCGAGTGCCTCAAGGCAGCCGTAGTTCCCGCAACGGCAGAGGACATCGTCGCCGCGGGGAACCCTGACGTGACCGAGGTCCCCGGCGGTGCCGTTGGCGCCGCGCTGCAGTTCGCCGCTACTGATGATGCCGGCGCCGATGCCCGTGGCGATCTTGATGAAGAGCAAGTTGTCGTGGTCCGGCCAATACGCTGTGCGTTCGCCCAATGCCATGATGTTGACGTCGTTGTCCACCAGGACGGGAACCGGCAGCGAGCGCTGCATGTAACGGACTACGTCGAATCCGTCCCAGCCGGGCATGATGGGCGGCTTGACCGGCCGGCCGGTGTCGTGTTCCACCGGCCCGGGGAGTCCGATGCCGATCCCGGCCAGGTCTTCGAGGTTGCGGCCCGCTTCAGCGAGGAGCTCCCGCCCGTCCGCCACAATCCTGCCGAGAACCACATCGGGACCGTCGGCGACTTCCTGCGCCAACCGGCGCTCGGCCAGGACTGTTCCGCCAAGATCGGTGACGGCGACGATCACGTGCGTCGCTCCGACGTCGACGGCTAGGACAACGCGGGCTGCAGGGTTGAAGGCAAAGCGCGACGGCGGCCTGCCGCCACTGGAACTCGCCTCACCGGCCGGGCCCACGAGTCCGGAGTTCATGAGGGCGTCGATGCGCGAGGCGACGGTGGAGCGGGCCAGTCCCGTGGTGATGGCGAGTTCGGCCCGGGTCCGTGCCTGGCCGTCGCGAAGAAGCTGAAACAGATCTCCTGCACGCGAGAGGCTTCCGGCGTCCTGGACGGAGCCGTCCTTGCCGGGCGCTTTTTCGGGTGCTGAGGTCATGCATCAGTGATAGCACGATTGCTTATGGGTGTCACGCAGCAAAAGATTGTCGATTGATTTTCAACTTTTGCTTGCTCATCGTCAAAAGTAGCCGTAGGTTGTTTGTGAGAAGGGTCACGTAGCCCACAAAGCAACGTTGAAACTCAGAGACTCCGTTTACGAAGAGGTAACTGATCTTGTCCAGCCACTCACAGGCAGCACCTTTAGGATCGCTACGGCCCCTTGGCGTCGGCATTCTTGGCGCCGGCCCGGTCACCCAGGCAATTCACTTGCCTTCCCTCGCCCGGCTCCGGAACATCCTGCAAGTCCGCCACATCATGGACGTCGACGCCACCGTCGCCGAGTCGGTCGCAGCCCGCGTCGGCGCCAACCACAGCACCAGCATGGACGCGCTCCTGGGCGATCCCGAAGTCGACATCGTGGCCATCTGCAGCCCCCACCAGTTCCACGCAGACCAAGTCATCGCCGCATGCCGCGCAGGAAAGAAAGCTGTCCTCTGCGAGAAGCCCTTCGCGATGAGCGGCGAGGAGGCTGCACGGATTTCAGCAGTCAGCGAGGAAACCGGCGTTCCGATCATCGTGGGCGCCATGCACACTTTCGATCCCGGCTGGCTCGCAGCCGAGGCCAACTGGGGTGATCTCCCTGAAACGGCCCACACCATCCGTTCCTCCATCGTCCTTCCGCCCAATGCCCGCTTCGAAGACTTCGCCACCGAAATCATCACCCGGCCCGCCGGCGGCGCCCCCGATTACAGCGATGTGGAAACCATCAAGACCGCCCTACGCGGCGGAATCATGGGGCTCGCCATCCACGACCTTCCGCTCGTACGCCGCTTCACCCCGGATTTCGAAGACCTCGAAATCCTCCAGGCACGGCATGTCCGCCCCTTCGGCTACGTAATCTCCCTGCGCGCCGGAAAACAGGGCGCAGGCGAGCGGATCATTGAATTGCGGGCTGCCATGAACAAGACCTGGAAGCCGGAATGGGTCTTCGAGGCGATCTCGGATGATGCAGCCCTTCGCGTGGACTTCACTCCTTCCTACGTACAGGCGGGCTCGGCGGTCACAACCATCACCCGCGGCTCCACCAGCACCACGTACGGGCCGTTCGAGCACAACGGATATGAGGGCGAGTGGCGCGAACTCGCCAAACTGGCCCTCGGAACAAAGCAGCCGCCGTCCGCCGAAAGCCTCATCAACGACCTCACCTTCGCGATCGCCATTGCCGACGCCACAGTGGATCTCGCCGCGGCAGAGCACGCAAACAGCCATGCAGGAGCCCACTCATGAGTAGCCAGTACACGGTCACTGCCACCCCGCAGGCCGAAGAGAGCGGCGCAGTAGGACTCGCCGTCGCCTCGCTGCCGGAGAGCTTCGGTCCCGCCAGTGAGGCGACACCGACGCTCATTCCACAAATTTCCGCCATCGACGGCGCCCCGGGCTGGACCACTGAGGCCATCAAGGCGATCGACGGCGGAGCGCTGGGCGTCGTCGTGGTCAATCCGGTTCCGGAAAACACCGCCGCCCTGCGCGACGCCGCTGAAACAGCAGGCGTCGCGGTTGTCCTGGACCAGCGGTGGGCATCCAACCCCGGACTCGCTGGAGCCGAAGACGCCGTCCGCTCGGTAGCCGGCCGTGCCGCCATGCTGGACACCGTCGCCACAGCCACGGCAGGAACCGATCCGGAACGACTCCTCACTGAGCACCTCGCCGCCGTCGTACGCGTCACCGGCCAACTGGACGCGCTTCGCGTCCTGCGCCGCGGCACGCACGGCTACACGGTTTCCGGCCGGCTCCCCAACGGTGCCCCGGTTTCGCTCCAGGGCGTACTGAGCAACTCCCGGCCCGCCGGCGTCGACCTCCGCCTCTACACCGACGACGGCGGTGTCAGCATTGCGGTCCCCGAACCGCTTGCCGCCTGGCCGGCTGAAGTCCGGGCTACCGGACCCCAAGGGGAAATCCTCCTGCCCACGCTTTACGAATCCGCCCACCGCACCACCTGGCGCCGGCTCAAGGAAGACCTGGACGCCGGCACCTTCCCCTCCGATCTCGCCGGCTTTGCGCGGCTGACGGAATCCATCGCGCACCTGTCCTGAACCCGCACTCCTCCTCAACTACCGACCCTCAATAACAGAGCATCAAAAGCAATCATTCACCTTCTCGACGACGAGCCGGACCGCCCCAAACGCGAAGATCACGCAGCGGTCCCGAAAGGAATCATCATGACTGTTCAGTCCGAAGCCAGCAGCAATTTCTCCCGCAGGGGCTTCCTCGGCCTCACGGCAGCCGCAGCGGCTGTCCCGCTGCTCGCGGCTTGTGGCGGCGGCTCCAGCTCGAGCTCCTCCGGCGGCGGCATTAAGTTCTGGGACATGCCGTGGGCAACCCCGGCCTACAACGATGCTGCCAAGAAGATCACCGAGGCCTATGCGCCCACGGGAAGCAACGGCAAGGCCGGCTACCAGATCATCCAGTGGAACAACTTCTACCAGACCTACTCCTCGGCCATCGCGTCCAAGACCGGTCCCGCCGTGTCCACCGGTGGCGGCTTCCAAGCGTTCCAGTTCGAGCAGCAAGGCCAGATCGCTTACGCGGACAAGGTTGTAGAGGCGCTCAAGAAGAACGGCCAGTTCGACGACTTCCTGCCGGGCGTGCTGGAGCCCTTCAAGTCGGACAAGGGCTATGTTGCCATTCCTTGGCAGTTGGACATGCGCGTCTTCTGGTACCGGAAGTCCCTCTTCGACCAGGCGGGCGTGGCCCTGCCGACGGACTGGGCTTCCCTCCTCGAAGCAGGCAAGGCCCTGAAAAAGATCGGCGCCGTCGGCTTCGGCACGGGCGCGGGCGCCGGAAACAACTTCGGCAACCACTCGATGATCATGATGATGGTCAACAACGGCGGCGGCGTCTTCACCAAGGATGGCCAACTGGACGTCATGAACGACCGCAATGTCGAAGCGATCGAGTTCCTCCTGGAACTCCACTCGAACGGGATCATCGACCCCGCCGCGGTCAGCTACACCACTGACAACATGTCCGCCCAGTGGAAAGACAAGAAGATCGGATACGGGGTCTTCCAGGCCGGTGCCGCGGAACGAATCGGGGACACGTCAGGTGACTTCGCCGTTGCGAGCCCCATCGCTGGACCGCATGGTGACAAAGGAACGCTCGTGTTCCCGAACAACATCATGATGTACAAGAACACTCCCTCACAGGAAAGCTCCGAAGCGTTCCTCGTGTACTACATGGGCCAGCTCAAGCAGCTGTGGCAGCAGAAGCTCATGGCCGCCCTTCCCGTCTTCAAGTCCATCACGGAGCTCCCCGAGTTTGCGAGCAACGCGAACAACGTAAAGATCGTCAAGGAATGGCAGCCCATCGCAAAGACTTTCGCCGCGCAGGGAAGCACCCTCAACGCGAACCTCGCTGTCCTTGACGGTGGCCAGGCACTCAACCAGTTCACACAGACGATCCTGACCGGCAAGACCGATGCCAAGACCGCGTTGCAGGCCTTCAAGACCGGCCTCGAATCCGTGATCAAGAAGTAAAGCAGTCATCATGTCAACCACCACAGCACAGTCCGGCCTGGCCCGGGCCCGCCGGGGACTTGCCCCCGGCGGGCCCGGGGGCGGGCCCTCGAATCGCAAGAGCAAGCTGTCAAGCCAGACCCGCCGGACGTTTTTCTGGCTCCTGCTGCCCTCCATCGTCCTGCTCGTCCTGATCCACGGCTATCCGCTGGTCTACGCCGGCGTCCAAGCTACCCACGACGGCTCCCTGATCGATACCGGCAACTTCGTCGGCGTCGAGAACTTCGGCCACGTCCTGTCATCCCCGGCGTTCTGGAAGGCCGCCCAGTTCACCCTGTGGTTCACGATCGTCGGCGTCTTCGGCTCCTGGCTGGTCGGCCTTGGCCTGGCCTTGCTGCTGCGCACCAAAATCCCGGCAGGCGGCACCTTCAAGATTCTGCTCCTACTGCCCTGGGTGGTACCGATCGTGGTCTCCTCCACCGCGTGGAACTGGCTCGTGGCCACCCCGGATAGCCTCATCCCCTCGCTCTTCCGCAGCCTTGGACTGGGCACACCCCTTTTCCTGGCGGACCCCAACCTGGCCGCGGTCATGGTCATGGCGTTCAAAGTCTGGGTCAGCTTCCCCTTCATGATGATGATGATCTCGGCCGCCCTGGCCTCCGTGGACACCACCGTCTATGAAGCCGCCAGCATGGACGGCGCCAGCAAATGGCAGCAGTTCAGCCAGATCACGCTGCCGCTGATCGCCCGATCCACCTACATCAGCTGGATTCTGATGACGATCTTCTGCGTCAACGACTTCCCCACCATCTATCTCCTCACCGGCGGCGGCCCCGTCGACGCCACCACTTCCCTCGTGGTCCTCGCCTATCGCACGGTCTTCCAGGACTTCCAGACCGGACCCGGCGTCGCCATCGCCTTCCTCATGACCCTCACCCTCGTCGTCGTGTCGGTCTTCCTGTACCGCCAGATCCGAAAGTCGAGCGTCGAATAATGAGCGCAGTACTCCACGCACACCCCGCATCCGGGCCCGCCCTCGGAGTCGCCGGTCCGGAAAAATCCCGCCGAGTCCTCTCCGACGCAGGCCTGCGCGGACGCTGGTGGCGGTTCGTCCTGATCCTGGCTATCACCGCCATCGTCCTGGTCCCCATCATGGTCACTGTGGTCCTGGCCCTGACACCGGGCCCCAACAGCACCGCCACGGGATTGACCCTGGAGAACCTCAGCAACGTCTTCTCCAAGACCCTTGCCGCCACCTGGCTCAAGAACAGCCTCATCACCACCGTCAGCACCGTGATCGTCTCCGTGGCCGTGGCCGCGCCGGCCGGATATGTCCTCTCCCGCGGCCGCAGCAAGGCCGTCTCCGGCTACTCCCTGCTGCTGTTCGTCATGCAGTCCCTGCCCATCATCACCTCCGTCGTGCCGCTGTTCATCCTGTTCGCGGGCCTGGGACTCGTGGACAACCTCCTCGGCCTGATCATCATCTACGTCGGCTCGACAATGACCGTGGCCACGTGGATGATGGCGGCATACTTCGATTCCATCCCCGTCAGCCTCGAGGAGGCCTCGTGGATCGACGGCTGCTCGGTGTTCGGATCGTTCACCAAGGTGGTGCTGCGCAACTCCCTGCCCGGCATCCTCTCGACGGCCATCTTCGCCTTCCTCCTGGCATGGAACGACTACCTCGTCGCTATCGTGTTCCTGCGCTCCAACGAGATCTTCACCCTCCCCATGGGTGTGCAGTCCTTCTTCCAGCAAAACGCCACGGATTGGTCCGGTGTCATGGCCCTCGCGGTCGTCATGATGCTCCCGCCCATCGTCGTTTTCGCCACCCTGAACAAGTACTTTAGCGTCGGCGGCATTGGCGGATCCCTCGCCGGCCGCTAACGGCCGTTACATGCCCCGCATCGCAAGCAACTGACAACGCAAAGGAAAACCATGTCTTACTCCATCCAGCTGTACACCCTGCGCAATGCCATGCAGGAAGACCTGCCAGGCACCATCAAGAAGGTCGCAGAGATCGGTTACACGCAGGTTGAGCCGTACAATTTCGTGGCCACGGCGAAGGAGCTCGGCGCCGCGTTGAAGGACAACGGGCTGACCGCCCCTTCCGGCCATGCGCCGCTGCTGAGCCAGGACCAGGACGAGATCTTCGCAGCTGCCAAGGAACTGGGAATCAGTACGGTCATCGATCCGTACCTGCCTGCCGAGCACTGGCAGTCCGCCAGCGACATCCAAGCCACTGCGGCGAAGCTGAACGCGGCGGCAAAGAAGGGCGCCGAATACGGCATCCGCGTCGGCTACCACAACCACGCCTGGGAGCTCGAGTCCAGCATCGAAGGCCAGACCGCCCTGGAATACTTCGAAGGCCTCCTCGACCCGGAGCTCGTCCTGGAAGTCGACACCTACTGGGCATCGGTCGGTGGCCAGAACCCGGTGGAGCTGCTCGCCCGCCTTGGCGACCGTGTCCGATTAATCCATATCAAGGACGGCCCGGGCACCACGGACACGAAAGCCCAGCAGCCGGCAGGCCAGGGCACCATCCCGGTGCTCGACGTCATTGCTGCCGCGAAGTCCCTGGAAGTGGGTGTCGTGGAGTTCGACGACTACGCGGGAGACATCTTCGAGGGCATCGCCGAAAGCCTCGCCTTCCTC
>NZ_JAPFFT010000005.1 GCF_026241105.1 Arthrobacter rhizophilus
AAAACAACCAATTCAATAAAAAATAAACCGGTATCAACAAACTTGGCACACTATTGAGTTCTCAAACAACAGACACAATCCGAATACTTCTCGGAACAAATTCAACTGAATTTCGATGTTCCGCATTTCTTCGCTGCGATGTTTCTACTGTATTTCATTCATTTTCACTTTGCAAATCCAGGATTTCTCCCGAAATTCATCCAAAGTGAATCGAATATCCCCAAAGGGTCGATAAATTATCCGATTTACAGACTTTCGTCCAAACCGGATCATTCACAATTCAATGGGATTTTGTCGCAATTTGTCCGCATCAGCGGCAGCAACTCAGAAAACGATACACGCTCCCCCGGAGCCGCGCAAGTCGGCTGCGGAGGAGCGTGCAATAGTCAGCGTCGGCGCGCCTGCACCACGGCACAGAGCGGAACAAACCCGCCCCCACTGTGGAGTCTAGGGAACCGTCAGACCGTCACTTCGACGGTGGCCAGATTCTTCTTCCCGCGGCGCAACAACAGGTACCGGCCGTGAAGAAGTTCCGCCTGGTCGATCACGGCGTCGGGGTCGGTCACCTTGCTGTTGTTCACGTAGGCGCCGCCCTCCCCCACTGTGCGACGAGCAGCGGACTTGCTCTCGGACAGTCCCGAAGCGACCAAGAGGTCAACGATACCCAGGCCATCCGCGCCGATCGAGGCTGACGGCAGCTCGGCCGTGGCGGACGCCAAGGTAGCTTCATCCAGAACCGAGAGATCGCCATTGCCGAAAAGCGCGGCGGAAGCAGCGATCACTTTCTCCGTTGCGTCGACTCCGTGCACCAGCGACGTAACTTCATAGGCGAGCCTGCGCTGGCCCTCGCGCGCGAACGGGCGCTCGGCAACAGCGGCTCCAAGTTCCTCAATCTCGGAACGGCTAAGGAAAGTGAAGATCTTAAGGCGATCAACGACGTCGGCGTCTGCGGTGTTGAGCCAGAACTGGTAGAAGGCATACGGGCTGCACATGTGGGCGTCCAACCAAATGGCGTTGCCCTCGCTCTTGCCGAATTTGGTGCCGTCCGAATTGGTAATGAGGGGCGTGCCCAGGGCGTGGACAACCTTGCCGTCAACCTTACGGATCAGCTCCGTGCCACTCGTGAGGTTGCCCCACTGGTCCGAGCCGCCGGTTTGCAATACGCAGCCGTAATCGCGGTTGAGCTGGAGGTAGTCCATGCCCTGCAGGATCTGGTAGCTGAACTCGGTGTAGCTGATGCCTTCGTCGGAACTGAGACGGGAGGCGACGGCATCCTTGCGAAGCATGGTGCCCACCCGGAAATGCTTCCCGATTTCACGTAGGAAATCGATGGCACTCAGGGGCGCGGTCCAGTCAAGGTTGTTCACCATGCGTGCGGCGTTGTCGCCCTCGAAGCTGAGGAAGCGGCGGACCTGGACCTGAAGGTAGCCAACCCACTCCGAAACTGTGTCCTTCGTGTTCAAGGTGCGTTCCGCCGTCGGGCGCGGGTCGCCGATCAGTCCGGTGGAGCCGCCCACGAGGCCGAGCGGCTTGTGACCGGCCAGCTGGAGGCGACGCATGAGCAAAAGCTGGACCAAGTTGCCGAGGTGCAGGGACGGTGCCGTGGGGTCGAAGCCACAGTAATACGTGATCGGGTCCCCGGCGAGCAGCTTTTCCAATTCCGTTTCATCAGTGGAAACGTGGATAAGGCCGCGCCATTTGAGCTCTTGCCAGATATTGGCAAAGCCCGGGTCGTTGTGCTGGGACTCGAGATTGTTTACGTGTGACACGAGTTCTAAGTTAGCAGGATTGCCATTCAGCTTGCTTGTTTCCCTCAGCGCTCGATACCCGCGGGCAGCGGCGCGGCGGTAATGAGCCGGAGTCGCTGCGTCGGACGGGTCATGGCGACGTAGAGATCGCCCACCTTGCCGTGCTCGTGATTGAGCATGGCAGCGGGTTCCAGAACCACGACGCCGTCGAACTCGAGGCCCTTGGCTTCCTTCGGGCTGATGACCACGATGTCCTGGGAGTAGCTCCCCGCTCCGGTGCCCACGCGGTGGCCGTAGACGCCACGTAGGGCAGCTGCAGCGCGCGGCAGGAGGGCGCCGTCGGCGATCACGGCGAGGAGTCCGCCGTCGATCGCTTCCAGTTCCCCAGGAAGGATCGCGACGAGGCGGTCCACCATGTCCGCCTTGTCCACGCGGTCCACGATGGGCGACCATTTGCCTTCGCGGACGGCCTTGGGAGCCGAAACAACCAGGCCTGCACGGTTCGCCATGCGGACCGCCGCTTCGGCGATCTGCGAGGGGGTGCGGTAGTTGACGGTGAGTTCTTCGAGTTGCCAGCGGTCCCCGAACGACGGCGCGAGGGCACTCTGCCAGGAATTCGCACCGGCAGAGGAACTCGTCTGGGCGATATCGCCGACGATCGTGAAGGACTTCAACGGGCAGCGGCGGACCAAAAGCCGCCACTGCATGGGCGAGAGCTCCTGGGCTTCGTCCACCACGATGTGTCCGAACGCCCACGAACGATCGGTCGTGGCACGTTCTGCCGCCGTCAGGCGCGTCTCGCGCTCCTGGTTCTGATCGGCGAGTTCCTCGGCCGTCATCAGTACGTCGACGCCCATGGCCTCCATGTTGACCAAGGTCTGCTTGGCGTTGGCGATGTCGCGGGCACGATCGTGCTCTTGCTGCGCCAGTCCCCTGCCGGCGGCAGGATCCAGCTCTCCCAGAAGCTCAGCAGCCTCGTCGAGCAACGGAACATCGGCTTCCGTCCACGGGGCATCCGCAGGCCGCAGCAGCAACGCGCGCTGCGCCGGTGTGAGGTGCGGTGTGCAGGCTTCCAGGATGGAGGGCTTGCTGAAGAGCTCGGACACAAGTTTCTCGGGCGTCATGGGCATCCAGCACAGGTTCAAGACGATCCTGACGTCGCGTGCCGAGCGGACGTCTTCGGCGAGGTAGGAACGATCGGCGTTGTTGCCGATGTTCGACTCCTCGACGATCTCGGTCAGCTGCTCCGTGAGCTCGCGCAGCAGGATCTTAACAAACGTCACGCGTGCTTCGTTGTGGGGCTTGCCCGTGGCGCGCGCCCTGTCGCGGGCGCGGCGTACCTGCCGGACAGACAGCGTGAGCTTGCGGGAATCTACCTCGAGGATGCGGTCCTCCGCGGGAGTCCGCTGCCGGTTGGCCACGGCATTGGCGATGACACCCGCCATGTCCAGCTTGCCCTTGAGTGCTGCGACATCGGGATCCTGTTCAGGCACGGCATGGATCCCGGGCATGAGGCGTCCAAGGCTGGCCATGACGACGCCGGTCTCGCCGAGGGAAGGCAGGACCCGCTCGATGTAGTGCATGAACGACGACGACGGGCCAACGAGCAGCACTCCCGCGGACTTCAGGCGGTCACGGTGGGTGTACAGCAGGTAGGCGGCGCGGTGGAGCGCGACGGCCGTCTTGCCAGTACCGGGACCACCCTGGACAACCAAGGCACCCGAGATGGACGAACGGATAATGCGGTCCTGCTCGGACTGGATGGTGCCCACAATGTCCGACATACGCCCGGTGCGCTTGGAGTTCAGGGCCGCAAGCAGCGCGCCCTCGCCCTGAAGGGAGGCGTTGTCCGCCAGCATGCTGGCATCCAGGACATCGTCTTCGATTGCCTTGACCTCGCGGCCTTGCAGTATCAGGTGACGACGACGGCGGACGCCTTGCCGGTCGAAGGCCGTCGCCTGGTAGAAATGGCCGGCTTCCGGGGCGCGCCAGTCGACCATAAGCCGCTGGAGATCCGCCGTGGAGAGGCCGATGCGGCCAATGTACTGCGCCTCTCCGGTGTCCAGGTCAAGGCGCCCGAACACGAGACGGTCGTCAACGGCGTCGAGTTGGGCGAGGCGGTCCTCGTAAAGCGCCGCGAAGGCGTCGCGTTCGGAAACGTTTTGCATGGTGCCTACCGCACCGGCGCGCCGGACTTGCGCTAGCTGCTGGCGCTTTTCCTCCCGCAACTCATCCAGTCGCGAGTAAAGACCGGCCACGTACTCCCGTTCGTGGAGCAAATCAGCGTCGTGCATCGAAACGTTCCCCTATCGAAAAAGACGGACCGTCCATTCTACAGCGGTTTTGCTTGACGTGTGTGAAACAGCCCGCACGCCGGTACGTCACGCAATGTTCACTCAGAGCTAACCTGCAGAGCTTTTCTGTCCCTACCCGGTGGTGCTTAAATGCTGCAATGCAGCACGACGTTGCCCTGACCCGACACGGCATCAGCCTGGTTCCGCTCTCCCCCGCCCATGCCGGCCCACTGTTTGACTTCGTGGACTCCGGGATGTGGTCCGGCATGGCCGCCGAACAGCCTTTGAGCGCCGCGGAACTGGCCGAACTCTTCTCGGCCCGGCTCGAAGATCCCGCAACCATTCCGTTCGCCGTCGTCGAGCAGCGGACAGGAGCCCTGCTTGGAACCACCTCCCTGTGCGATTACAGTCCCCGACAGCAGCGCCTGGAGATCGGCGGGACCTTTTACGGGCGCCCCTTTTGGGGCAGCCACGTCAATCCGGCGGCGAAACAGCTGCTTCTGGCCTACTCCTTCGAAGTGCTGGACGTCCACCGGGTCGGGTTCCGCTGCGACGCGCGCAATACGCGCAGCGCCTCGGCCATTCAGCGGCTCGGCGCCAGCTACGAGGGCACGCTGCGCGGGCACCGCTTCGCTCCAGACGGCAGCCGCTGCGACACGGCCGTGTTCTCGATCCTGCAGGAGGAATGGCCCCAGGTGCGCGAGTCATTGCTTGGTCGCCTGGCGCCCTTCGAACTGCCAGACAACCACTGCGCGTATGTGGCCGAACCAACCCGGACCGAACACGCCGCTTGAGGGATACCTCCGGAGCTTCTAGACGGCGCGGCTGCGGCCCGGCTTGTAGCGGGACACCGTGGGGTCCCCGGAGAGCCAAAACCGCCAGGGGTAGTCGGCGGAACCGCCGTCGCCTGATACTCCCACCCGGAGACCGCTCGCAACTGCTGATCGCGCGGCCGGGGTAACCGGAAGTTCGAGGCCGAACGGCTCAGCCAAGGCATCGCGGCCGCTATCTGCTGTGGTCAGCCCCAAAGCGGAGGCAAGTCGGGCGGGTCCGCTGGCGAGGTCGGTCAGGGATCTCGACGCTGGACGGCGGGACTGTGCCAGGGCGTGCCCGGCCACCACCTCCCCTGCGCGCAACAGCAGCGCGGACGCAACGCCGTCGGGACCGCAGACAATGTTGGCGCAATAGTGCATGCCATACGTGAAGTACACGTAGAGATGGCCGGCCGGACCAAACATGGGCGCGTTCCGGACCGTGGGGCCGCCAAAGGTGTGGGATCCAGGATCGGGTTGGGCCGAGTCCCGCGGACCCAGATAGGCCTCGACCTCACTGATCCGGACGGATACCGTGCCCTCAGGAGTCTGGTGGCTCAGCACAGCGCCAAGGAGCAAAGGCGCTACATCCCGCGGATCTCCGGAAAGGATGGTCCTGATGGCTTCCGGAGCTGCACCCTGCGTTGTCATGCCCAGACCCTAGCAAGAATCCGCGAACTGCATCCGCCGCCGGCAATGTCCGATTTCCGCTAGAACGGGCCTTCCGATGCTGCGAGGATGGAGCAATGGACTTTTGGCAACGCTACCGTGCCATCGATGCGCGGGATCCCCGGTTCGATGGCCAGTTCTTCACCGCCGTCCGGTCGACGGGCATCTACTGCCGGCCGTCGTGCCCGGCCCGGACGCCGAAGGCCGAGAACGTGACGTTCTACGAAACCTCTGCCGCGGCGCACGAGGCCGGGTACAGGGCGTGCAAACGCTGCCTTCCGGAGGCCGTTCCGGGCACGCCCGCGTGGAACCTGCGCTCGGACGTCGCCGGCCGGGCAATGCGGCTCATCAACGATGGCGCGATCTCCCGGATGGGCGTCGAAGGACTCGCCACCAGGCTGGGCTACTCTTCCCGTCAGCTCAGCAGGATCCTCAGCCATGAGCTCGGTGCCGGTCCGCTGTCCCTGGCACGGGCCAGCCGGGCGCAGACGGCCAGGACACTCCTCGTGTCCACCTCGATGAAGCTCGCAGACGTGGCGTTCGCCGCCGGATTCAACAGCGTCCGCCAATTCAACGACACCATCAATGAAGTCTTTGCCCTGACCCCGACAGCGCTGCGGGCCACCGCGAAGCCTCTTGGCCAACAGGGCAGGCAGGCCGGGACTACTTCGCTGGCTCTCAACCTCCCGTTCCGGGAGCCTTTCGACACCGGGATTTTCGATTTCCTCGCCGCCCGCGCGGTTCCCGGCATCGAGCTGGCGAGTCCAACTACCTACGCGCGAGCCGTCCGCCTGCCGCGCGGCAATGCCTCGTTTACTGTGGAGTACGACGCCGGGGCGCGCGGCGGTGCGCTGACCCTCGCCGTCAGTGCCTTGGACCTTCACGATCTTCCAGTCCTTCTGAGCCGCGTGCGACGGTTGTTCGATCTCGACGCCGATCCCCTAGCCGTGGACGAGGCGCTGGCGGCCGATGCCCGGCTCTGCCCATCAGTGCGTGAGATCCCCGGGATCAGGGTCCCGGGCGCCGTGGACCCCCAGGAGCTGCTCATCCGGGCGATGATCGGCCAGCAAATCACGGTGGCGGCCGCGCGCACGGCTCTGACCCAGCTGTCCGACGCCGGAACCCGCCTGCCGGAAGGGCATGCCGGACATGCACTTGGCCTGGTTCGTTTGTTCCCCACGGCGGAGGAAATCGCCCGCTCAGGCCGGGAACTGCTGAGGGGCCCACAGCGCCGCATTGCTTCGGTGCTGTCCGCGGCGGAGGCGATGGCCAGCGGGGAACTCGACTTCGACTATGGCGACGGCCCCCAAACCCTCGCCGACAAGCTGCTGCCGCTGCCCGGCGTCGGACCCTGGACCGTCGGCTATGTGGCGATGCGGGTGATCGGCGATCCGGACGTTTTCCTGGCCAACGACGCCGCGGTCCGAAACGGACTCAAGAACCTGGCGGCCGCGGAGGGACTGCCGGCTGACTTCCGCAATGTGAGCCCGTGGCGTTCCTACGCCACGATGCACCTCTGGAGGGCAGCCGCCAGGAAACGCGGGAGCGCTAGTGCACCGCTGGAACGCTCGATGGCCACGGCAGCAACTCCGGCAAATCAACACCGTCCGCGTCGGCAGAAGCCCGCAGGCTCCCCAGGGTAGGCGTGCGGCCGGCGAGCCACGCCGCGATATCCGTGATCATGCCGTTGATAGCGACCGCCTGGCGCCCCGAGCCGATGACGAGTTGCGGAAGCCCCAAGGGTTGAAGCACGAATTTCTGGTCTGTCGGGACGCGGGCCGAGAGGAAATCGAAGAGGTGCTCACAAAACTGCGCGCTCCAGGTCTCCGGTCCGCGACCCATTCCCAGATCCGTGGCGTGGATGACCAGTTCGCGCCAAAGCGCCAAACCGCCGTCGAGCACTGTTCCGTTCCGGAAGCTGATCCGGGTGTTCCAGCCGGACTCCACGAGTCCGTCGAAGGCCCTCAGTGCCCGGGCGAGTGCGGTCTCCGTGGCGGTACGGTGTTCGGCGAGGCTGTGGCTGGCTGCGAGCTCAATGGCCTTCGTACGGCCCTCGTAACCGCCGTCGTAGATGTCGATGGTCTCGCCGCGGGCGGCGTATTCCAGCTGCCGGGCCATGGCGTTGGAGATGCCGGCAATATGCGCCAGCACGTGGCCGCGGGTCCATCCGGGCAGTTGGGAGGGAGCTTTGACATCGGCGTCGTTGAGCTTGGAGACGACTTCGGTGACAGTGCCGGCTGCTTTGTGGAGCTCGGCAAGAAGCGCTGAGGTAGTGATCTCGGTCATAGCGCCATAGTATCCGACAGAGTTAACCGCGCTGTTAACGAGGATTAACTGACAACGCCCCCTCAGCTTGGCATGAAAATCACCGGCGCTCCTGCACTTGCTGAAGGAGCGTTGGCCGAAACCATGCCAAAGCTGAGGGAGCGTCCGGGACGCTAGCCTGCGTACTCGCGCACGCGGTCGAGTTCAGCCTTGAGCGCCGTCATTTGGCGTTCGACGGCGGCCGGTGCCGTGCCGCCCTGCGAGTTGCGGCTGTTGAGCGAACCTTCGGTGCTGAGCACGGAGCGGACCGCCGGGGTCAGGTGCTCCGAAATGCTCGCGTACTCCTCGTCGGTCAGGTCCCAGAGCTCAACGCTGCGTCCCTCAGCCAGCTTCACCGCGGAACCGGAGAGCTCGTGGGCCTCCCGGAACGGCACGCCCTGGCGGACAAGCCACTCGGCGATGTCCGTGGCAAGTGCGAAGCCCTGCGGTGCCAGGGAAGCCATGCGCTCAGTGTTGAATGTGAGCGTCGCGATCATGCCGGAGACCGCAGGGAGCAGCACCTCCAAGGTGTCCGCGGCGTCGAAGACCGGTTCCTTGTCTTCCTGCAGATCGCGGTTGTAGGCGAGCGGCAGGCCCTTGAGCGTCGCCAACAGGCCGGCCAGGTTGCCGATGAGGCGCCCTGCCTTGCCGCGGGCGAGTTCGGCGACGTCCGGGTTCTTCTTCTGCGGCATGATCGAAGACCCCGTGGAGTACGAATCGTGAAGCGTCACGAAGGAGAACTCCTTGGTGGCCCACAGAATGACTTCCTCGGAGACCCGCGACAAGTCGATGCCGATCATCGAGCAGATCCACGCGAACTCGGCGAAGACATCGCGGGAGGCGGTGCCGTCGATCGAGTTGTGCACCGCCGAGAAGAAGCCGAGGTCCGCAGCGACGGCCTCGGGATCCAGGCCCAGCGAGGAACCCGCCAAGGCACCGGAACCGTACGGTGAAATGCCGGCCCTCTTGTCCCAATCCTGGAACCGCTGCACATCGCGCAGCAGGGCCCAGGCGTGGGCCAGCAGGTGGTGACTCAGCAGGACGGGCTGGGCGTGCTGCAGGTGGGTCCGGCCAGGCATGGCAACGCCCTGGTGGGCCTTGGCCTGCTCCACGAGGGCATCAATCGTGGCGAGCACGCCGCGGGCAATGATGCGGGCGTGGTCGCGCAGGAACATGCGGCCCAACGTGGCCACCTGGTCGTTGCGCGAACGCCCTGCCCGGAGCTTGCCGCCCAAGTGGGTTCCAGCCCGCTCGATGAGTCCGCGTTCCAGGGAACCATGGACGTCCTCATCGCTCTCGGCAGGCTGGTAGGCGCCGCTCGCGACGTCGTCATCCAGCTGGGTGAGCGCTGCGAGCATGCCTTCGAGTTCGCCGTCGTCCAGCAGCCCCGCTTTGTGCAGCACGCGCGCATGTGCCTTGGAACCGGCGATGTCGTAGCGGGCCAGCCGCCAGTCAAAATGCGTGGACTTGCTCAGCGCAGCAAGGGCATCTGCGGGGCCGCCCGCGAACCGGCCACCCCACAGAGCGCCTTCATTTGTTGCCGACGTCATTATTGGCCTGACACGCGCAGGTCGCGGCCTGCGGCAACCTTGGAGGACATGCCCCACAGCTCGATGAAGCCCTTGGCCTGCGACTGGTCGAAAGTGTCGCCGGTGTCGTAGGTGGCGAGGTCGAAGTCGTAGAGCGAGGTTTCCGAGCGGCGGCCGTTGACGATGGCCTGTCCACCGTGCAGGACCATGCGGATGTCCCCGGAAACGTATCGCTGGGTGTCTTCGATGAAGGCGTCCAGGGAACGCTTGAGCGGGGAGAACCACTGGCCGTCGTAGACCAGTTCGGACCAACGCTGGCCGACAGTGGCCTTGAAGCGGGCCTGCTCGCGCTCGATGGTGACGTCTTCGAGGTGCTTGTGCGCGGTGATAAGGGCCATTGCACCCGGAGCTTCGTAGATTTCGCGGGACTTGATGCCAACAAGGCGATCCTCGACGACGTCGATGCGGCCGACGCCCTGGGCACCGGCGCGGCGGTTCAGTTCCTGGATGACCTGGAGCGGAGTGCGCTTGACGCCGTCGACAGCAACGGGCACGCCCGCTTCGAAGGTGATGGTGACCTCGTCCGGTGCCGGCGGGAACTCCGGGGTGGCCGTGTAGTCGTAGATGTCCTTGGTGGGAGCGTTCCAGATGTCCTCGAGGTAGCCGGTCTCGACGGCGCGTCCCCAGACGTTCTGGTCGATCGAGTAAGGGTTCTTCTTGGTGGTCTCGATCGGCAGTCCCTTTTCCTCGGCGAAGGCAATGGCCTTGTCGCGGGTAAGGGCGAGGTCGCGGACGGGGGCGATGCACTTCAAGTCCGGGCCGAGGGTCTGGATGCCCACTTCGAAGCGGACCTGGTCGTTGCCCTTGCCGGTGCAGCCGTGCGCCACCGTGGTGGCACCGAATTCACGGGCGGCCTTGACCAGGTGCTTGACGATCACCGGGCGGGAGATGGCCGAGACCAGCGGGTAGTGGCCCTGGTAGAGGGCGTTGGCCTTCAGCGTGGGCATGGCGTATTCGTTCGCGAACTCGTCGCGGGCGTCGGCCACGTAGGCCTCGACTGCGCCGCAGCCGAGGGCACGCTGGCGGATGGTCTCCAGCGACTCGCCACCCTGTCCGACGTCGACCGCCACGGCGATGACCTCGGCACCGGTGGCTTCACCGATCCAGCCGATGGCTACGGAAGTATCAAGGCCACCGGAGTAGGCCAGAACAATGCGCTCAGTCACGAGAGTGCTCCTTTGTTGTTGCTTGGTTCTTTTGAGTCAAGTGCTTGGGACCGGCCCGAAGGCCGGAATGGTTCAGTTACCGGACCGGGCTAGTTTCCCGGTCCGGCTTCCTGGGCCAGTTGGAGGAATCGGGCTGCCAATTCGGCCCCGCCGCCGGGATCCCTGGCAACCAAAAGCAAGGTGTCGTCGCCTGCGATCGTACCCAATACAGACGGCATCACCGAGTGGTCGATGGCCAGGGCCAGGAAGTTGGCGGCACCCGGCGGCGTCCGCAGCACCACGATATTGCCCGAAGCCTCCGCGGTGACCAGCAGCTCCCCGCAAAGCCGGGACAAGCGCGCGTCCAGGATTTCCTGGGTGACACCGCTCTTGGCATTGCGGTCACCACCCTCGCCGGGCACCGCGTAGACCAGTGCACCGTCCTTGCCGCGCACGCGCACCGCCCCCAGTTCCACCAGGTCCCTGGAGAGGGTCGCCTGGGTGACCTGGACGCCGTCGTCCGCCAGAAGGGCTGCGAGCTCTGCCTGCGAGCGCACGGACTCACCCGTCAGGATCGCGGTGATCCGCGCCTGCCGGGCAGTCTTGGTGGCGGGGCTGGCGCCATGCGACGCCGGATGGGTGGACACTAGAACGTGCTCTCCGCAGCGCCTCTTCCAGGAGAAACAGCGCCTTCAACGGGGGAAAGCCCGTCGACGAATGCGAGTCCCGATCTGTGCATGAGCCAGGCCATGAGCGCCTTCTGGGCGTGCAAGCGGTTCTCGGCTTCGTCCCAGACGATGGACTGTGGTCCATCGATAACGCCTGCGGAGATTTCGTAGCCGCGGTAGGCGGGCAGGCAATGAAGCACGACGGCGTCCGGTGAGGCTAGCTCCATGGCGGCCTCGTTCACGGAGTACTCGCGGAAGAGCTGCATCCGGGCTTCCTTTTCGGCTTCCTGCCCCATGGACACCCACGTGTCTGTGGCGACGACGTCGGCCCCCCGAAGGGCTTCTGCGGCGTCAGTAGTGATGAGCACGGAACCACCGGTCTCTGCGGCCCGTTCCTCGGCTGCAGCCACGATGTCAGCGGCCGGCAGATAGCCCTCCGGCCCTGAGATCCTGACGTGCATCCCCGCCGTGACGCCCGCCAGGAGGTACGAGTTCGCCATGTTGTTCGCGGCGTCGCCGAGGTAGGCCATGGTGAGTCCGGCAAGTTCGCCCTTGTGCTCCTTGACCGCCAGGAGGTCTGCCAGGAGCTGGCACGGGTGGTAATCGTCGCAGAGAGCGTTGATGACGGGAACCTTGGAGTTCTCGGCCATCGCCACGAGGCCGGAGTGGGCGCCGGTGCGCCAGACGATGGTCGAAACCATGCGTTCGAGTACCTTCGCGGTGTCCTCAACGGACTCCTTGTGGCCGATCTGAGCCTCGCCCGGATTGATGATGAGCGCGTTGCCGCCCATGTCCGCGATGCCGGTGGCAAAGGAGACCCGGGTTCGGGTGGAGGTCTTGTCGAAGATGACAGCGACGGTCTTGCGTCCGTTGCCGTCCGCTGCGAACGGTTGGACGCTGTACGGTGCGGCCTTCATCCGGACGGCGAGTTCCAGCACTTCGGCTTGCTCGGCCGGTGTGAGGTCCGTGTCTTTGAGGAAGTGGCGGGTGGTGTTCACTGGGCGTCCTTCGCGGTCAGGGGTGCAGCGGTCTGGGGTGCAGTGGTCTGGGGTGCAGTGGTCTGGGCGGCTGCCGCCCGGATGATGCCCGGCAGCGCCTCGAGGAAACGGTCGGCTTGTTCCGTCGTCAGGATGAGTGGCGGAGCCAGCCGGATGGTGCGCGGGCCGGGGCTGTTGATGATGAAACCAGCGTCGAGCGCGGCGATCACCATGGCAGGCGCGATCTCGGCGTCGAGATCGAAACCGATCAGGAGGCCTTCCCCGCGGACTTCCGTGACGCCGTCGACGTCGGACAGGCCGGCGCGCAGCAGCGCGCCGACGGTGAGCACGTTTTCCAGTACGCCCTGGCTTTCGATGGCATGCAAGGTGGCGAGGGCGGCGGCCGTGGCCACCGGGTTCCCGCCGAACGTGGTGCCGTGCTGGCCCGCTGTCAGGAGCGACGACGTCGGCTCTCCGAAGGTGATGAGCGCGCCAACCGGGAAGCCTCCGCCCAGGCCCTTGGCGAGGGTCACGGCGTCGGGGACGATTCCGGCATCTTCGCTGGCCAGCCACTTGCCGGTGCGCCCGATGCCGGTCTGGACCTCGTCCAGGATCAGCAGCGCGCCGGCAGCGGTGGTGGCTTCGCGTGCCGCGAGAAGGTATTCGACGCTGAGCGGGCGGACGCCCGCCTCGCCCTGGATGGGCTCGAGGAACACGGCCGCGGTCGTTTCGTCGACGGCGGCGCGGAGGGCTTCGATGTCGCCGAAGGGGATGTGGACCACGCCGCCGGGCAACGGTTCGAAGGGCGCCCGGTAGGCTTCCTTGGCGGTCAGGGCCAAGGCGCCCATCGTGCGGCCGTGGAAGGCGCCTTCTAGGGCGATGATCTTGGTGCGCTTGGCTGATTTTGCACCGGCCGGCGCTTCACTGTTGCGCCTGGCCAGCTTGAACGCGGCCTCATTGGCTTCGGTCCCGGAGTTGGCGAAAAATACCTTGGAACCCGCGGGCGCGTTGGTGATGGACAGGAGCTTCTCAGCCAGCGCGATCTGCGTGGGGCTCGTGAAGAAGTTGGAGACGTGCCCCAGCGTGGCGAGCTGGCTGGAGATGACCGACGTGACGAAGGGGTGGGCGTGGCCCAGCGCGTTGACGGCAATGCCGCCCAGGAGGTCGAGGTATTCCTTGCCGTCGGCGTCCCACACAAGGGCCCCTGCACCGCGGACCAAAACACGCTGTGGGGTGCCGAACACGCCCATAAGTGACGAAGAGTAGCGGGCCAGCCAGTCGCTTCCCGTGCTGTGCCCGGCTATAGCGTCTGCGGGCGTTTCGACCAGTTCTGCTTCGTTGGCGTTCATGAGTTCACTTCCTCGTCGGGGACAACCTGGGTTCCGATGCCCGCGGCCGTAAAGGTTTCCAGGAGCATGGAGTGCGGCAAGCGGCCATCCACGATGTGCGCACGCTCCACGCCTTCATCAATGGCTTTCAGGCAGGCCGCCATTTTGGGGATCATGCCGGACTCCAGCTGCGGCAACATCTCCCGCAATTCCGTGGCCGTCAGCGAAGAGATGAGCGAGGACTTGTCCGGCCAGTTGGCATAGAGTCCCTCGACGTCGGTCAGGATGACGAGCTTTGACGCGCCCAGCGCAGCGGCGACCGCAGCTGCAGCCGTGTCCGCGTTGACGTTGAGGACCTGGCCGGTGGTGGAGCCTGTGCCGTCCCCTTCGTCAATGATCTCGGGGGCAACCGTGGAAATCACCGGGATGCGGCCGGCGCCGAGGATGTCCTCAATACCCGTGGGATCAACGCCCACTACCTCGCCCACCAGGCCGAGGTCTATTTCCTCGCCATCCACGACGGTGCCTGTGCGCACGGCGCGCAGCAGGCCGCCGTCTTCACCGGACATGCCGACTGCATAGGGTCCGTGGGAGTTGATAAGACCAACGAGTTCGCGTCCCACTTGTCCGGTGAGCACCATGCGGACCACGTCCATGGCCTCGGGGGTAGTGACGCGCAGGCCGCCCTTGAATTCGGATTCAATGCCGAGCCTGCCGAGCATCGAATTGATTTGCGGGCCGCCACCGTGCACCACGACGGGGTGGATACCCACGTGGTGCAGGAAGACGATGTCCTCGGCGAAGGCGCGGCGGAGTTCCTCGTTGACCATGGCGTTTCCGCCGTACTTGATCACCATGGTGGTGCCAGCGAAGCGCTGGATCCAGGGCAACGCCTCAATCAGGGTCGCCGCCTTGTCCTGGGCATCACGCATGGACGTGTTTTCGCGGGTGTGCGCAGTCATGGTCATCCCCGTCTAGCTCGAGTAGGCGCTGTTCTCGTGCACGTAGTCGTGCGTGAGGTCGTTGGTCCAGATAGTGGCCTCCGCGTCGCCTGCCTGCAGGTCGATTTCCACAAGTACCTCGCGGGGCTCAAGATCCACGAGGTTGCGGTCCTCGCCGATGCCGCCGTTACGGCAGATCTGGATGCCGTTCATGGAGACGTTGAGCTGGTCCGGTTCGAAGACGGCGTCCGTGGTGCCCACCGAGGACAGGACCCGGCCCCAGTTCGGGTCCTTGCCGAAGATGGCGGTCTTGAAGAGGTTGGAGCGGGCCACGGAACGGCTGACGATTTCGGCGTCACGTTCGCTGGCCGCGTTGAACGTACGGATGGCAATGTCGTGGCTGGCGCCTTCGGCGTCGCCGATCAGCTTGCGGGCAAGTTCGGCGCACACCTGGGTGATGCCGGAACCAAGCTGTTCCGCGGACGGGATGGCCTCGGAGGCCCCGGAGGCCAGCAAGACGACGGTGTCGTTGGTGGACATGCAGCCGTCCGAGTCCGTCCGGTCGAAGGTGACGCGCGTGGCGTCGCGGAGCACGACGTCGAGCTCTTCCGCCGGGACCTGTGCATCCGTGGTGAGCACCACCAGCATTGTTGCAAGGCCCGGCGCGAGCATGCCGGCACCCTTCGCGATGCCCCCGACAGTGAAGGTCTTGCCTTCGGCGTCGGTGCCGGTGAAGACAGCTTCCTTGGCAACGCTGTCCGTGGTCATGATCGCCGTAGCGGCGGCCAGGCCGCCGTCGTCGGAAAGCTCCGCAAAAGCTGCGTCAATGCCGGGGATGATCTTGTCCATGGGGAGCTGCTCACCGATGAGGCCGGTGGAGCAGACCACGACGTCGGAGGCGGAGATCCCGAGGACAGCCGCCACTTTTTCTGCGGTTGAGTGCGTATTTTGGAATCCCAGTGGCCCCGTGCAGGCGTTTGCCCCGCCGGAATTCAGCACCACTGCATCCACGCGCCCGTCGGAGACCACTTGGCGGGACCAATGCACGGGGGCCGCGGCCACGCGGTTGGAGGTGAAAACGGCTGCTGCCGCTTTGAGGGGGCCGTCGTTGACGACCAAGGCGAGGTCAGGATTGCCCGACGCCTTGATGCCTGCTTTGACGCCGGCGGCCCGGAATCCCTGGGGGGCGGTGATGGTCACGGTGCAACTCCTTGGACGTTGAGGCCGGCGGATTCGTCCAGGCCGAGGGCGATATTCATGGACTGCACAGCGCCGCCGGCGGTCCCCTTGGTCAGATTGTCGATGGCGCACGTGACAATCACGCGGCCGGAGTGTTCGTCGAAAGCCAACTGCATGACTGCATGGTTGGAGCCCTGCACCGACTTGGTGGTGGGCCACTGGCCTTCAGGAAGCAGGTGGACGAAGGGTTCGTCGTCGTAGGCTTCGGCCCAGGCACTGCGGAGTTCGGCTGCGGTGACGCCTTCCTTGACCTTGGCCGTTGCCGTGCTCAGGATGCCGCGGCTCATGGGAGCAAGGGTGGGAGTGAAGGACACGGTGACTTGTTCACCGGCGGCATTGGAAAGCCCTTGCTCGATCTCGGGGGTGTGGCGGTGGCCGCCGCCCACACCGTAGGGGCTCATGGAGCCCATGACTTCGGAGCCGATGAGGTTGACCTTGGCTGCCTTGCCGGCACCCGAGGTGCCGGAGGCCGAAACAATCACGACGTCGTCCGGTTGGAGGAGCTTGTTGGCGAAGCCGGGCGTGAGGGCGAGAAGGGCCGACGTCGGGTAGCACCCGGGTACCGCAATGCGCTTGGCGCCTTTGAGGGCTTCACGCTGGCCTGGGAGTTCCGGCAGCCCATAGGGCCAGGTGCCCGCGTGGGCCGAGCCGTAGAACTTTTCCCACGCCAGGGGGTCTTCGAGCCGGTGGTCCGCGCCGGCGTCGATCACCAGCGTGCCTTCCGGCAGCTGCGCGGCGATCTCGGCGGAGGCTCCGTGCGGGAGCGCCAGGAACACGACGTCGTGGCCGGCGAGGTTCTCCACGCTGGTGTCTTCGAGAATCCGGCTGGCCAAACCATGGAGATGCGGCTGCAACTCCCCTAGTCTGGAACCGGCATTGCTGTGCGCGGTGATGGCACCGATGGTGACATCCGGATGGCCTGCCAGGAGGCGCAACACCTCACCACCGGCGTAGCCGCTGGCACCGGAGACGGCAACAGAAATAGTCATGGCAAAACTATACAGCAAAAATATTCATGGTTGCCGATATTTATGCATGACATTTTGAAGCCCTCGTCGAGGGCAGGTCCCGACGCAGCTCACTTGGAGGCGTATGCTGAATAGAGGGTGATCTAGACCGTGCAGCCGATCGTCGGTTGCATCGTTGCCCGCTATCGTTACGGGGCAAACTGCATATGTCACCGACCTCCACCACGGAACGTCCTACTAGGAGCGTCCGGCAGCCAAACGCCGTCGTGCTCAGCTATTCCGAACTCCTCAAGACCGTCCGCGCGGAAGGGCTTTTGAAGCGCCGCGTTGGCTTCTACGTCAGCACTTTTGCGGCCCTGGTCCTCTTGCTGACCGGCACCTGGTTTGGCTTCGCGCTGATCGGCCCCAGCTGGTACCAACTCCTCATCGCCGCAGCCCTGGGCATCCTCTGCACCCAGTTGAGCTTCCTGGCCCATGAGGCCGGTCACCGCCAGATTTTTGCCTCCCGCAGGGCCAATGACTGGTCCGCCCGCATCCTGGCCACTTCGGTTGCCGGCATCAGTTACTCCTGGTGGGAGCAGAAGCACGGCGCACACCACAACAACCCCAACGTGATTTCCAAAGACCCGGACATCAAGACCGGAGCCTTGGCTTTCCACGTTGAAGCCGCTGCCGGCAGGCAAGGACGCTTCGCGTTCCTCACCCGCAGGCAAGGCTGGTTCTTCTTCCCGCTCCTCATGTTGCTGGGCATCAGCCTGCAGTGGGAGTCCTTGATGTACATCCTCCGGCCCGGAGCCATCAAGCACCGCTGGGTGGAGACCCCCATCCTTCTGGCACGGCTCCTCGCACTCCCGGCCCTCGCCTTCACCTTCCTCCCAATGGGCATAGCCTTCGCCTTCCTGGCCGTCCAGATCATGGTGTACGGCTTCTACATGGGCGCTTCCTTCGCTCCCAACCACAAGGGCATGCCGGTCCTGCCTGCCGACTCCCGCGTCGATTTCCTGCGTCGCCAGATCCTGACTGCCAGGAACATCTCCGGCGGACCATTCATGAACATCCTGCTGGGCGGCCTCAACCACCAAGCAGAACACCATCTGTTCCCGGACATGGCACGCCCCCACCTGCGCCGCGCCGCGGAGATCGTTCGAAGCTACTGCGAAGAGCACTCCATTCCCTATACCGAAACCACGCTGATGCAGTCATACGGAATCATCGTGCGCTACCTCAATGAGGTGGGACTCGCCGCTGGCCGCGGCTTTGAGTGCCCGATGGCTTCCGCACACGGCAGAGGCTGACACTCCGAGGACCACAGGGGCACATTACGGCGAAACACGGGCCTGTGCCCCTGGGTGGACACTCGACGGACTCCGCTCCCTAGGATGGTTGTGTGAATACGGGCGCGAAAGTGCCTCGACGGAGAAGGAGACCCATGACGCATGCGATCATCGCCCGGCAAGCCGGAGGACCCGAAGTCCTCGAACTCACCGAAGCAGAGGTTCCGGCCCCGGGCCCACGTCAGTTGCTCGTCAAGGTCGCAGCCGCCGGCGTGAACTTCATTGACACCTATCAGCGTGGCGGCATCTACAAAGTTGAATACCCGTTCACTCCCGGCTCTGAGTCGGCGGGCACCGTTGAGGCCATCGGCTCGGACGTCGCGGACTTCGCCGTTGGGGACAGGGTCGCCACCGCTGAAGGATCGTGCAGCTACGCCGGGTACACCCTCGTAGACGCCGACAAGGCGCTTCCGGTGCCGGACGGCGTCGACGACCACACAGCGGCCGCCCTTCCGCTGCAGGGAATGACCGCGCACTACCTGATCAACTCTTCCTTCCGCGTGGAACCGGGCCACACCGTCCTGACCCATGCAGGTGCCGGCGGCGTGGGGCTCATCCTGACGCAACTGCTCAAGGCCCGCGGCGCCCGTGTCATCACCACAGTCTCCTCGGACGAGAAGGAAGTCCTTGCCCGGGAAGCCGGCGCAGACGAGGTCCTGCGTTACGCCGGATTTGCGGACAAGGTCCGTGAGCTCACGGACGGCGAAGGGGTCAACGTGGTGTACGACGGCGTCGGCAAGGATACTTTTGACGGTTCCCTTGCGAGCCTGCGAATCCGCGGCTCGCTTGTCCTGTTCGGGGCAGCTTCCGGGCCGGTGCCTCCCTTTGATCCCCAGCGGCTGAACGCGGGCGGATCGTTGTCCCTGACACGCCCGACACTTGGCCACTTCCTCCAGAACCCGCAGGAACGGCGATGGCGCTCGGCCGAGGTCTTCGGCGCAGCCGCCAGCGGCGAGCTCAAAGTCCGGATCGGCGGGACGTACCCTCTCGCCGAAGCGGCCCAGGCGCACCGCGACTTGGAAGCCCGCAAGACCACGGGCAAGCTACTTTTGATCCCATAATCAAAGGAACGGCACACCGTCTTTTTAATTAACCTTGTCTGTTCAATTAAGATTGGGCTAAGCCAAAGCGACCGCTGACACTTTTTGTTCACCTCAATCCGAGAAGCTTCGAACGTGACCCAGGAACATGAAATCCCGGCAGATCGCCTGGAACTCCATGCCGTGCACCTGCCCCAGTTGCAAGGCGCAGGAGCCGCGCCGCCTACGCGCACGCTCATCGAAATCATCGATGACACGGCCCGAACGTTTCCGGAAGCGTCGGCCCTCGATGACGGGCGCAAGTCGCTAAGCTACTCCGAACTCATGGCGCAAGTGCGCGGTTTTGCCGCCGCGCTCAGTGCAGCTGGACTAGGCCCCGGAGACAAGATCGGCGTCCGGATCCCGTCCGGCACGAATGATCTCTACATTGCCATCCTGGCGATCCTCTCGATTGCGGCTGCCTATGTGCCGGTGGATGCCGACGATCCCGAGGAACGCGCGCGGCTGGTTTTCGGAGAAGCCAAAGTGTCCGCCGTTGTCACAAAGAGCCGAAGGATCGACGTCTCCGGGGAGCGGCCAACACCGCACCCGGCTCCGCGCGCACCGGGCCTGGATGACGATTCCTGGGTCATCTTCACCTCAGGCTCCACCGGCACCCCCAAGGGCGTGGCGGTGCGGCACCGTTCGTCCGCGGCCTTTGTTGACGCCGAAGCCCGGCTTTTCCTCCAGCAAGATCCCATCGGGCCGCAGGACCGGGTCCTCGCGGGTCTTTCCGTGGCGTTTGACGCTTCGTGCGAAGAGATGTGGCTGGCGTGGCGGCACGGTGCCTGCCTGGTCCCGGCTCCGCGTGCCCTCGTGCGTTCCGGTATGGATCTTGGCCCGTGGCTCATCAACCATGGAATCACGGTGGTGTCCACCGTTCCCACGCTCGCAGCGCTATGGCCCGCGGAAGCCCTCGAGAACGTGCGCCTGCTCATTTTCGGCGGCGAAGCGTGCCCACCCGAACTCGCCGAACGGCTTGCAGTGGACGGCCGCGAAGTGTGGAACACCTACGGCCCCACGGAAGCAACCGTCGTGGCCTGCGCAGCTCCACTCGGTGGCACCGGTCCCGTCCGGATCGGATTGCCGCTGGACGGTTGGGACCTCGCCGTCGTCGACGCCGCAGGGATTCCCGTCGAGGAGGGCGAGACGGGTGAGCTGATCATTGGCGGCGTAGGCCTGGCGCGCTACCTCGATCCCGCGAAGGACGCAGAGAAGTATGCGCCGATGCCGTCCCTGGGGTGGGAACGCGCGTACCGATCCGGCGACCTCGTCCGCTATGAAGAAGCCGGCCTCATTTTCCAAGGCCGCGCGGACGAACAAGTCAAACTTGGTGGCCGGCGGATCGAACTCGGCGAGATCGACGCCGCACTTCAGGCCCTGCCCGGCGTTGCCGGAGCAGCCGCTGCCGTTCGTACGACGGCGGCCGGCAACCAGATACTTGTCGGCTACCTGGCTCCCGCGGGACCCGAGGACATCGACCTCGCAGCTTCCCGGGAGTTGCTCACCGAAAGCCTTCCGGCTGCGCTGATCCCACTGCTGACGGTGGTGGATTCCCTTCCGACGAAGACCAGTGGCAAAGTGGACAGGCATTCACTCCCCTGGCCGCTGGCGGGCGCGGGAGCTGCCGATGCGGACAAGGCACCACTCAACCTTCCCGAGGATGCCCAATGGGTGGCCGAGCAGTGGGAAAGCGTCCTGGGCTCCCGGGTCACATCGCTCGACGCCGATTTCTTCGCCTACGGTGGCGGTTCCCTCGCCGCGGCCCAACTCGTCTCGGCCCTGCGGGTGCGTTACCCCACCATTACGGTGGCTGAGATCTATGCGACCCCCCGAGTGGGTGCCCTGATCGACGCCGCGCGGCAGTCACTTCCGGAAGGCGGCATCCAGGGGCCGGCAGCCGAACGCACGGTTCGCCCGACCTCCCGGAAATCGCAGATCTTCCAGACCTTGATGGGCATTTTCCTCAACATCCTGGTGGGCATGCGCTGGCTCACGTACCTCATGGCCGCCAACCATTTGCTGGCCGACTTCGCCGGTTTCTCAGCCGCCCCTGTGGTGTCATGGTGGTGGATCCTGGCGTCCTGGCTGGTGTTCGTCAGTCCGCCTGGACGCATGGCCATTTCGATTCTGGCTGCGAGGACCCTCCTCCGTGGCCTCCAGCCCGGAACCTACCCGCGCTCGGGCAAAGTTCACTTGAAGTTGTGGCTTGCGGAGCAGATCCAGGACCTCTCGGGCGCCATCAGCCTCGCCAGCGCGCCGTGGGTTCCTTACTACGCCAGGGCGCTGGGGGCGAAGATCGGCAACAACGTCCATTTGCATTCATTGCCTCCGGTCACCGGATTGCTTTCCCTGGGCAGCGGCTGCAACATCGAACCCGAGGTGGATCTCTCAGCCTGGTGGATCGACGGTGACTATGTCCACATCGGCGCCATCCATGTAGGTGCCGGCGCAACCGTGGGCTCCCGCAGCACGCTCATGCCGGGAACCAGCATTGGCGCCGGCGCGCGCGTGGAACCCGGCTCCGCAGTCTTGGGCAAGGTCAAGGCCGGACACCTCGTTGCCGGCTCCCCTGCGGAACGCCGTGGCAAAGCCAAGAATGGATGGCCGGAGACTCCGTCGTCGCACCATCTGATCGGCCGGCTTTGGTTCGCGGCGTTCGCCGCAGCTTCCGCGCTGCTCGCCCTGATCCCCTACATCTCGGCGTTCGCCGGTGCCTGCGTGGTTCTGGGCTTCATCCAAGGCAGGAGTTCCCTCCAGGATGCCTTCCCGGAGCTCTTGCTTGCCATCCCCTTGGCCGCACTGGCCTGGTTCCTCTGCAATCTCCTGCTGATCCTGGCGACCACCCGGATGCTCGGTATCGGTCTCGCCGAGGGGTACTACCGCGTTCGCAGCCGGGTTGGCTGGCAGGTTTGGGCCACTGAACGCGTGCTGGACATGGCGCGGGATCTGCTTTTCCCGATCTACGCCAGCCTCTTCACCCCCGTGTGGCTGCGCCTGCTGGGCGCCAAAGTAGGCCGGAATGTGGAGGCCTCCACGGTGCTTCTGCTGCCGCGCATGACGACCATCGGTGAAGGTGCATTCCTCGCGGACGACACCATGGTGGCCTCCTACGAGCTTGGCGGCGGCTGGATGAAGATTGGACCGGCCAAAATCGGCAAACGCTCGTTCCTCGGCAATTCCGGCATGACCGCCGCGGGCCGCAGCGTGCCCAAGAATTCCTTGGTCGCAGTGCTGTCGGCTACGCCGGCCAAGGCAAAATCGGGCACCTCCTGGCTGGGCAGCCCGCCGGTCAGGCTGCGCCGGACCGCCGTCAATGCCGATCAGAGCCTCACCTTCAATCCCCCTCTTGCACTCAAGACCAAACGGGCCCTATGGGAACTGTGCCGCCTGGTGCCGGTCATCCTGACAGTGGCAATCGCCGTCGGCATCATGCTGGTCCTCGACTGGATCGCTTCGGAGTCCTCTTACTGGCTGGCGGCCCTATTGTGCGGCGTCGTGGTCCTCGCCGCAGGTGCCGTGGCCGCAGCAAGTTCGGTTGCGGCGAAATGGATTCTGGTGGGCCGGATCAAGGAGGGTGAGCATCCCCTCTGGAGCTCGTTCATCTGGCGGAACGAAGTGGTTGACGCCTTTATCGAGATGGTCAGTGCTCCATGGTTCGCGCGTTCGGCATCCGGCACGCCGGCGCTGGTGTGGTGGCTCAGGGCCCTCGGTGCGAAAATCGGCCGGGGCACCTGGTGCGAAAGCTACTGGTTGCCCGAGGCCGACCTTGTCACGCTCGGCGAAAGTTCCACGGTCAATCGCGGCTGCGTGGTCCAGACACATCTCTTCCACGACCGCATCATGAGCATCGATACGGTGGTTCTCGGAGACGGCGCCACGATGGGCCCGCACGGGGTCATCCTGCCGCGCGCCAGCATCGGGGCGGGCGGAACGGTTGGACCGGCGTCGCTCGTCATGCGCGGCGAAACTGTTCCTGCGGGCACCTACTGGATGGGCAACCCCGTCAGCCCATGGTCCGGTCCGTAGCGTAGATTGGCAAGACGACCCGTGAGAACCACCAGCCCATGACAACAGCAGCACAGCAAGCTACACGGAGGCAGCCAGCGCACATGAGCCGCAGCGAACCAGGAACAACCAGAACTGCTGCCGATCCCTATACCCTGCACCACGGGAGTACGGCATTCCGGGTGTTGCGGTATGAGTTGGATCTGGACTACAGCTTGGGCAGCAACAGGCTCAACGGCCGCGCGACGCTTCGTTGCATGGCGCTCGAAGACACAGACTCCGTAGTCCTGGATCTGGTGGGGTTGAAAGCTTCCAAGATCATCGTGGACGGCAAGAAGGTGCCGAAGTTCAGCCCTCGCGGCGAGCACCTTGTTGTCACCGTAAAGGACCGGTTGCGTGCTGGCCAGGCCTTCACTGTCGAGCTCCGCTACGACGGCAATCCGAAGCCGCGCCGGGGCTTGTGGGGCGAAGTCGGTTGGGAGGAGCTCGACGACGGCGTCTTGGTTGCGGGCCAGCCGAACGGTGCCGCTTCGTGGTTCCCGTGCAACGACCATCCACGGCACAAGTCCAGCTACTTGATCAGCATCACAACCGACGACAACTACCGCGCCATCTGCAACGGCCGCCTCGTCTCGCACAGCCGGAAGTCAAGCCGTGAGACCTGGGTTTATGAACAGAGCGAACCGATGGCCAGCTATCTCGCCACGGTTCAGATCGGCCGCTACCGGCTCCACCAGCTGAGCCCCTCACTCAACAGGGCCGACGCCGGAACGGCCCACCATACCGAGGGCGCGCGGCACACTCCAGTGCCCCAGTTTGTTGCCGTCTCCTCCGGCTTGTTGTCCGAGGCCAAGGCAGGCCTGGCAAGGCAAACCGACATGATGCGCACGTTTGTGGAGTGTTTCGGTCCATATCCCTTTGCGGAATACACGGCCGTGGTCACCGACGATGAACTCGAAATCCCCCTTGAGGCACAGACGCTCTCCATCTTCGGCCGCAACCACATGGAGCAATCGTGGGAGGCGCAGCGCCTGATCGCCCACGAGCTGTCCCACCAATGGTTCGGCAACTCGCTCACCGCGAGCAGTTGGAGGGATATCTGGCTGCACGAGGGCTTCGCCTGCTACGCCGAATGGATCTGGTCCGAAGAAGCCGGCGTCATGTCCCTCGCCAACCGAACAAGGGCTGCGTGGCGAAAGCTCGACGCCGGCGCCCAGGATCTGGTGATCGGCGACCCCGGGCCGGAGCGAATGTTCGATGACCGCGTCTACAAGCGCGGAGCCCTGGCTCTCCATGCCATTCGTCGTGCATGCGGCGACACGGCGTTCTTCGGTTTGTTGCGGCATTGGACTGAGACCAAGCGCCATGGCTCGGTCTCCACGGCGGAATTCATCGTCACAGCCAACGCCTACGTTCCGGGGCTCGACGCCGCCAGCGTGCTGGAGCCCTGGCTGTACCAGGCAAGACTTCCCGCTTTCAGCTGATGCACCGGTCCGGCTAAGGGACTGTCAGGGCGACGGCAGCAGCCAGCCCGGCCGGAAGATCCTGGCTGTCAGCGCTGGCCGGGAGCTCGACGTCCCATAGCCCTGGCCTTTCCAGTACGTCGAGGGAATTCGGTTCCACCCTGAGCCCAACACTCGTCATCTTCAACCAGGCTTCCTTGCGAGCCCATAGTCGCGCCCGTTCCAGCGCACGGTGGCTGGCGTCCAGGGCATCGAGGTGGTGACGCTCGTGCGCAGTCAGCGCGACGTGGTCGAAGCCGGCGAACTCCGTGCCTGCCGCGCTTTCCAGATCGGCTCCCAGCCGGAGCCCGGGTTCGGGATGTACGACGGCGGCAAACAGCACCCAGCCGGACGCCCGCGAGGCGCTCAGCACCAGGGGTGCGGGGCCGCCGTCGAGCAGGTATCCGGGCCGGCCATGCGCAATGTCCGGACCGGCCCCGCATTCCGGGCAGTCATAGGCCGCCTGGAGTTTCGAGGCCGGGACACCCAGGAGCGCGGCAGCAAAGTTCTGCTGAGCCACCCTGGACGCCAGGAATTCCAGTCGCACTTCCAGGGCCATGGCGTTTCCGCGAAGGATCTCGGCCGGAGACAGCAAATCCGCCGCTATCTGCGAGATGGCGGCGGACTGCGCGGGTCCGAGGGGCTGGATGTGAACAGCCAGCCCCTCGATACCGGCGTTGATGCGGGTCAGCGCTGGACTGCTCCGAACCGCTCTGCGGCGACGGCGACGGCGGCCTCACGGGCCTCCGATGCCTCATCGGCCGTCAGCGTGCGGTCGGTGGCGCGGAACCGCAACCCGAAGGCGAGCGACTTCTTGCCGTCCTCGATGCCCTGGCCAGCGTAGACATCGAACAAGGCGACGTCTTCGAGGAGTTCTCCGGCGCCTTCGCGGAGGGCAGCCAAGACGGCGTCCGCAGGAACGTCCCGCGGTACCACGAGGGCAACATCCTGCGTGGCCACCGGGAACCCGGAAATGTACTTGGCAACAATCACGTCCGGAGCGGCGTCGAAGATCGCGTCCGCGTTGAGCTCGAGCGCCACGGAGCGGGCCGGCATGTCATGGGCAGCGAGCAGCTTCGGGTGTAGTTCGCCCGCGTAGCCCACGACGTCGCCGGAGCGGAGCGCCAACTGGGCGGCACGTCCCGGATGGAACGCCTGATGGCTGCCTTGGCTGACCACGAGCTCCACGCCGAGGACGTCGCCGATGAGCCGGGCGACATCGAGGGCGTCTGCCCAGTCCCATGCACGCGGCGCGTGGGCCGCGGCAGCGGGGGAATCATGGCCGGTCAAAACAGCGGCGATGTGCAGCGGCTGGTCCGGGACGCCGTCGTACAGTCCGTCAAGTACTTCCTCGGACGGCTTGACGCCCAGCGGAGGGATGGACGCCGTGCCCAGCTGCCCGTCGGGAAGGAACACCGAGCCGGCCTCGAAGAGCGCCAGGTCGCGGAACCCACGGGAGTGGTTGCGGCGGGCAACCTCGATCAGGCCCGGAAGAACGGAGGTACGCAGGTAGCCGTGTTCCTCGCTGATCGGGTTGGCCAGTTTGAGGGCGGTGCGTGCCGCGCCTTCCTCAGCGACACCAAAGGTGTCATTGGACGACTTGGAGACGAACGGGTACGAGAGGACCTCTGTCAGGCCGGAATCTGCGAGGGCCTGGACCATCCGGCGCTTTTGCTGCTGGGACCGGGTCAAGCCGCGGCCCGGAGGGGCCACGGGCAGGGTGGCCGGGATGTTGTCATAGCCCACCAGCCTTGCGATTTCCTCGGAGAGGTCTTCCTTGGTTTCCAGGTCATTGCGCCAGCTCGGTGCCGTGACCACATAGGAGCCGCTCACCTCGCCGTTCAGGACGATGGCGCCCAGGTCCCTGAGGGAACCAGTGATCTGTTCTTCCGTGAAGTCAATGCCAATCCGGGAGGCCGCGTAGCCAGCCGGCAACTCGATGGTCACCGCGTCGGGAGCGGTCCCGACGTCGGTCCCGACCTCGTCAGCGGTGCCGCCTGCCAGTTCCACGAGGAGGTCAACGACGCGTTGGGCGGCAATGTTGGCAACCTGCCAGTCCACGCCGCGCTCGAAGCGCTTGGACGCCTCTGACGGCAGCTTGTGCCCACGGCGCGACCGCCCGATCGAGACCTCGTCGAAGTGCGCAGCTTCGACCAGGATGTTGGTGGTTGAATCGGAAACCTCGGTGTTGGCTCCGCCCATGACGCCAGCGATCCCGATTGCCCCGGAGCGGTCGGTGATCAGGAGGTCCTCGACGTCGAGCGCGCGCACTTTGCCGTCAAGGGTGGTGATCTTCTCCCCTGCCACGGCGCGGCGCACCACGATGTCACCGGAGAGCTTGTCGAGGTCGTAGCAGTGGTTCGGCTGGCCGAGCTCGAGCATCACGTAGTTGGAAATGTCCACGGGCAGCGAAATGGAGCGGATGCCGGCCAAACGCAGCCGGGAAACCATCCACGGCGGGGTGGGGCGGGTGGCGTCGACTCCTCGAACCGTGCGGGCCACGAAGCGGTCGCAACCGGGCTTGCCGTAAATCGGAGCGTCGTCGTTGAGCTTGACGCCGTAGCCGCCGGAGAGTGCCGCAGGGGCATTGACCTTGGCGGCCGGATCCGTGAAGACAGTTCCGGTGGCGTGGGCATATTCGCGGGCGACCCCACGAATCGAGAACGCATAGCCGCGGTCCGGGGTGACGTTGATTTCGGCGGCTTCGTCGTAGAGGCCCAGCAACGTCATAGCGTCAGTGCCGACCTCGGGGTCCAGGCCGATGCGGGAGAGCACCAAGATGCCGTCGTGGTCCTCGCCGATGCCGAGTTCGCGTACCGAGGCGATCATGCCCGCGGACAGGTGCCCGTAGGTCTTGCGTGCGGAAATGTGGAAGTCCCCCGGCAGTACGGCGCCCGGAAGGGTGACAACTACCTTGTCTCCCTCGACGAAGTTGTGGGCACCGCAAATGATGCCCTGCACGCCGGAGGGGTCGATGCCCTCACCGGTGAGGGTCTGCTCCTGCCCCTCGGGGACCACGCGGACCTGGCACCAATTGATGGTCTTGCCGTTGCTCTGCGGTTCCTTGACCAGGCTCAGGACCCGACCCACCACGATGGGACCTTTGAGTTCATCCGTGGGACGGTGGACGGCTTCTTCTTCAAAACCAACCTTGACGAGTTCCGCCATGACGTCTTCGGCCGTGGCGTCGGCCGGAACCTGCGCGAATTCACGCAGCCAGGAAAGTGGGATACGCACTGTTAGATCTCCATCCCGAAGTGCTCGCTGAAACGTACGTCGCCTTCGATCATGTCGCGCATGTCGCCGACCTCGTTGCGGAACATGAGCGTGCGCTCGATGCCCATGCCGAAGGCAAAACCTGAATACTCGTCCGGGTCGATGCCCGCAGCGCGCAGGACGTTGGGATTGACCATGCCGCAGCCGCCCCATTCGATCCAACGGGGGCCGCCCTTGGCGCCGGGGTGCCAAATGTCCAGCTCCGCCGACGGCTCCGTGAACGGGAAATAGTTGGGACGCAGGCGAATTTGCGCCTCGTCACCGAACATCTGCCGTGCGAAGTGCTCCAAAGTGCCGCGGAGGTCCGCCATGCTCAGTTTCTTGTCGATGGCCAGGCCCTCGAACTGATGGAACACGGGCGTGTGGGTGGCATCGAGTTCGTCGGTGCGGAATACCTTGCCGGGGCACAGCACGTAGATGGGCACGTCGCGCTCCAGCATGGAACGGACTTGCACCGGGGAGGTGTGCGTGCGCATGAGCAGGTGCGCCTCGGGAGGTTCCACGAAGAACGTGTCCTGCATTTCACGGGCGGGGTGGTCCGGCTTGAAGTTGAGGGCGTCGAAGTTGAACCACTCGGATTCGACTTCCGGGCCCTCTGCGATTTCCCAGCCCATGCCAACGAAGATGTCCGCCACGCGATCCTGCAGCGTGGATAGCGGGTGGCGGGCACCGGCGCGGCGTCGCCGCGGTGCTGCCGTGACGTCGACGGTTTCCTCCACGAGGATACGGGCGTCGTTTTCGGCTTCGAGCACAGCGGTCCGTGCTGCGAGCGCCTGGTTGACGCGGCCCCGCGAGGAGCCCATGAGCTTGCCGGCAGCGGCCTTCTGCTCCTTGGCCAGGCCACCGATTTCACGGTTGGCAAGGCTCAAGGGCGACTTCTCGCCGGTGTGTGCCAAGCGGACGGCCTTGAGTTCTTCGAGGGAGGATGCAGCGGCAATCGCGGCGACTGCTTCCTCAACGGCAGCGGTGATGGCGGCTTCATCCAGAGGGTTCGGGATGGCAGCGCCCGGCAAAGTGTCAGTCATCTACTGTTCTTAGCTACGAGTCGGAAATGGTCTTCACCAGGCGGGGCCGTGGCAAAGGCAGGAGCAGTGCTCGCCAGACGCGGCCGGCGGGCACTAACCCCCAGTCTAGTTGAAGGCTTCGGCCCGGATTTAACCCGTGACGCCGGGGCATCGTTCGCTGGCGGCGCAGCTAGCATGGCCTCATGACACCGGTCCGCACCATTACTATCACCGGGGAGGGAACAGCCGAAGCCGTTCCCGACCTTCTCACGCTGACACTCGCCGTCGAGGTCAGGCGTGATGCCGCCGGAGCGGCCTACGACGACGCCGGACAGGTGGCCTCGGCGGTCACTGATGCCTTGCGCGGGCACGGGGTGGCTGAGCGTGACCTGCGGACCAGCGGCCTCAATCTGCGGGCGGAGCTCGTCTGGGCCGAAAACCAGGGGCAAAAGGTCACTGGATATGTCGCGTCAACCACCTTGGTTGCCCGGGTCAGCCCGCCGTCTGCGGCCCCCGTCGCCATATCTGCGGCCGTCGCTGCAGGTGGCGACAGCCTGCGCATCAATGGGATCGAACAAGGATTCACGGATTCTTCGGCCGTTGCATCCCAGGCGCAGGAGGCCGCGTGGCGGGAAGCCGAGGCGAAAGCCGCCCGGTTTGCGGCACTCGCCGGCGCCCGGCTAGGCCAGGTCTTGTCCATCGATCAGGGGCCGGAGCGTGGGTTGCCCGTGCCAATGATGGGTGACATGAAGCGCGCCGTTGCCGCCCAGGGCGTGGCCATCGAAACAGGATCCGTGGCAGTTTCGGCGAGCGTGGTGGTGCAGTGGGAGCTGGAGTCTCCGGGGCGCAGCGCCGGCTGATCCGGCTCTCCTAGTGGGCGGCGCCAGCCTAGTGAACAGCCCCCGCGGACAGCTTCGCGTCCACGGGAGTCTCGAGAGCGGTACGCACGACGACGGCGATCCCCTCGCCCATGTCCCGCGCCGCCATGGACGGTGCGGCACTCCCCCGAGGCAGTTGGGTTTCGTCGTAGGGAACGTGGATGAAGCCGCCGCGGGCATGTGCCGCGATTCCAGCACCTGAGAGTTCGTGCATCAGGGCATAGAACACGTGGTTGCACACATAGGTTCCAGCCGTTTGTGAGACCTCCGCGCGGATTCCCGCGATCTGCAACGCTCGGAGCGCGGACTTCACCGGCAGGGTGCTGAAGTACGCCGCAGGACCTGCCGGAATGACAGGTTCGTCGATGGGCTGGTTTCCCGCATTGTCCGGGATTCTGGCGTCATCGCAGTTGATGGCCACCCTCTCCAAAGAGAGTCGATCCCGGCCGCCGGCAAGCCCGGCGCAGATGACCAGCTCCGGCCGCAACCGCGCGTTGGCCTCCCGCAGAACGGCAGCGGATTCACCGAAAACGCAGGGTAGCTCGAGCGCCTCCACCTCATGCCCCTCAGCGCGCAAAATTTCCCGCGCCACGAGGACGGCGGTCCACGAAGGATTGCTGGAGTCGCCGCCGAAAGGTTCGAATCCTGTCAGCAGAATCATGAACCCACCCTAGCAACAGCTGACCCGGCGTCCAGGTCTCAGCCCCAATCATTCGGCAGGCCTTGACAATCGTTCGAACATATATTCGAATTGAGGCTATGAGATGGGACGCACAGGCACTTTCACCACAACGTGGTCCGGCACCCGGAGACAACAGCAACAGCGTCCTGTCCGGAGCCGCCCCAGCTCCGGACGCCCTGCTGCCGCTGGCCGGGCTTGTGCGTTCCGTCTCAACCCCAGAATTCTCCGGAGTCACCTTTCATGAGGTCACCGCCAAATCGGTGCTCAACAAGGTGGCGTTCGGCTCCCAAATGCCCTTCGAATGGACCGTCAACCCTTACCGCGGATGCAGCCATGCCTGCGTCTACTGCTTCGCCCGCAAGAGCCACACCTATCTGGAGTTCGACGCCGGACACGATTTCGATTCCCAGGTGATAGTGAAGATCAACGCGGCAGAAGTCTTGCGCAAGGAACTCTCCAAGCCGTCTTGGGGACGCCATCATGTCGCCCTGGGCACCAACACGGATCCATACCAGCGAGCCGAGGGCCGTTACCAACTGATGCCTGGAATCATCCGCGCCTTGGCTGATTCCGGCACGCCGTTCTCCATCCTCACCAAGGGAACCCTGCTGGGCCGCGACATCCCCCTGCTCAAGCACGCCTCCAGCCAGGTACCCGTGGATTTGGGCATCTCCTTGGCCATGACAGACGAAACACTCGCCTCGGCTGTTGAACCGGGTACCCCGGCGCCCCGCGCCCGGCTCAAACTCATCCGCCGGCTGCGCAGGGCAGGCCTGCCCTGCGGAGTCATGGCCATGCCCATCCTGCCTTGGCTGACGGACAGCGATGACGCCTTGGAGTCGCTCTTCGCGGCCCTGTCCGGCGCTGGTGCCACAGGAGTCACCGCCGGGGCGTTGTACCTGAAGCCGGGCACCCGCGAATGGTTCATGCAGTGGCTGGCGGCCAACCACGCCGGCCTCGTCGGGAAGTACCGGCGTCTCTACGGCCAAGGCTCGTATGCCCCGAAGGAATACAGGACCTGGCTAAGCGGCCGCATCAACTACTTCAAGGCCCGCCACGGCTTTTCAGGGAGCAACGGTTTCAGCCACAGGAACGCGGCCGCAGGCAAGGAAGCGGCTGCTTCCCTCCCACCGGCTGGCCAGTCAACGCTCTTCTAGCCAAGCAGCCCTGAATCCGCCCGCTCCAGCAGGGCCCGGACAATCGGCAGGTCAGCGGGAATCCAGGGCAACGCGAACGCCTCGTCGCCGCTACCAAGCGGGACCCAGCGAAGTTCATCGTGGTCCTGGAGCGGACGCGGTTCGCCGTCGAGCAGTTCGGCGGACCACACCCTCATGACGGCACGCTCGTTCAAAGGCCAACCGGCCTCGTCGTCCGCCACCACTTCGGCCCCGAGCCGGACTCTGATCCCGAGTTCTTCGATCAATTCCCGGTGCAGCGCGTCCTCGAAGGACTCTCCGGCTTCGAGTTTGCCGCCCGGGAACTCCCACATTCCGGCGAATTGCGGTGGAGCGCTGCGCCTGGCGACCAGCAACCGGCTCGGGTTTTCAAGGGAATCGACGACGGCGGCGCCCGCCACACTTATCAGTCCAGTCACCGCAACAGTCTATTGGCCGCGAGTCGAGGGATCCTGCCTATGGTGGTTGTCACATGCAGGGACATTCGCCGGAGTCGCCCACTAAGCTTGAAAGTCGGATTTAATCCCGTTCATGCGGCCTCCCGCTCACCCCAGAAACAGGACAATGACCACCACTGCAGTCAGCAAGACCTCCAAAAAGACCGGAAGCCGCCACGTGGCCCTGGCCATCTTTGCCCTCGCCATGGGTGGATTCGCCATAGGGACCACGGAATTCACCATGATGGGCTTGCTGAAGGAGATCGAGCAGGGACTCAACATCAGCACTCCGGAGGCCGGGAACCTGATTTCCGCCTACGCCCTGGGTGTAGTGGTGGGTGCACCGATCTTCGCGGCGCTGGGCGCCCGGCTCCCCCGCAAGCAACTTGCCTTGGGACTCATGCTGTTCCTGTCCATAGCGAACCTGACGTCCTTCGTTGCACCGGACTATGGAACCATGGTGATCACGAGGTTTGCCTCCGGACTGCCCCATGGTGCCTTCTTCGGGATCGCTGCCGTCATCGCAGCGAGCCTGGTTGCCCCCACCAAGCGTGGCTGGGCAATTTCGATGGTCATGGGCGGGCTCACTGTCGCCAACGTTATCGGCGTTCCCGCTGCTACCTGGCTTGGTCAGACCTTCGGTTGGCGCTTGCTCTTCGTGGTGGTGGGCATCATCGGCCTAGCCACCAGTGTGCTGCTGTGGAAGTTCGTCCCCTTTGAGCCCGCACACCCCGAGGCGAGCATTCGCCGGGAACTTGGCGCCCTCAAACGCATCCAGGTGTGGTTGGCACTGCTGATCGGAATCATCGGGTTTGGCGGCTTCTTCGCCACCTATACGTACATCGCCCACACGATGACTTCCGTGGCCGGCATCCCCCAGTCGCTGATACCCCTGGTGGTGGCCCTCTACGGACTCGGTATGGTGGCGGGAAACATCCTGGGCGGCCGGATCGCCGACAAATCCGTCATGGGAACCATCTACCGGGTCCTTCCGGCAATCGCATTGGCCTTGGTGGTCTACGCCATCGCGGCCCACTGGGCGTGGTCGGCATTCATCATGGTGTTCATCGTGGGCGGCATCGGCTCCATGCTCATTCCGCCTTTGCAGACCCGGCTCCTCGACGCTTCGCCCGACGCGCCGTCTCTGGCTTCTTCGCTCAACCATTCCGCTCTCAACATCGCGAACGCCCTTGGCGCGTTCCTCGGCGGCGTGGTCATCGCATGGGGTTGGGGCTACGTGGCCCCGGCCCTCGTTGGCGCTGTCCTGGCAGTCCTGGGCCTCGGCGTCGCCGGCATCAGCGGTTGGTTGGAACGCAAGAAGCCGCTAGCTGGGTAGGCCGTGGAACTGCTTAGACCTGGACCCGCTCCACGTCCGGTTCAAGGTAGATGACCCGGGCAATCGGCACCGCGGTGCGGATCCTGAGTTCGGCGTCGTCAATCGCCTTGGCAATAGCCTGGCCGGTATCCGCTGCGCCCACACTGATCTTCGCCGCAACCAACAACTCTTCCGGGCCCAGGTGCATGGTCTTGAGGTGGATGATGCGGGTGCCATCGGACTCAATGGCTTCCGTGATGAGTGCGTTGTCCTCTTTGGTGGCGGATTCACCGAGCAGCAAGGACTTGGTTTCCACTGCGAGCACCACGGCGATTGCCACAAGAAGCAGGCCGATCATCCCCGTGCCCGCAGCATCCCACAAGCCGTTGCCCGTGATGAGGGTCAGGCTGACTCCGAACAGCGCGAAGACGAGGCCCAGGAGAGCTCCGAAATCCTCCAGGAGGATTACGGGCAATTCCGGTTGCTTGGCATTGCGGATGAACTTGATCCAGCTCTGGTTGCCACGCAAAGGATTGGACTCGTGGATTGCGGTGCGGAAAGAGAACGACTCCGCCACGATCGCACCGAGCAGCACAGCCAGCGGCACCCACCAGAAATCGCCTTCAATGGCATGCGGGTGCTGGAACTTCTCCCAGGATTCGTAGAGCGCAAAAAGGCCGCCAACGCTGAACAGCACGATCGAAACGATGAAGGCGTATATGTAACGCTCACGTCCATAGCCAAACGGGTGTTCGGGACTCGCCGCCCGTTGTGCCCGCTTCCCGCCAAGCAGCAGGAGCAACTGGTTGCCGGAGTCGGCCACGGAGTGGATCGCCTCGGCCAACATGGACGATGACATGGTCAGGACGAACGCGACGAACTTGAGCACAGCGATCGCCAGGTTGGCACCCAATGCCGCCACTATTGCCTTGCTACCGCCATTTGCAGCCACGAAAGCTCCACCTCTTCTTCAGTTCTGGGGATGTGAGTGAAATCCAGGAACGGACCGCGGCGCCATCTTCCTGCAAGCAATACCGTACCTTGCCGAAATTGTCAGGAAGCCTGCTGGGAGCGCGCGCTGGCGTAGAGGCAGACAGTAGCGGCTGTGCCGAGGTTCAAGCTTTCAGCCGAGCCGTAGACGGGCACCGCAACACGATGGTCTGCGAGTGCCAGTTCGGAGTCTGAAAGCCCTTGTGCTTCGTTGCCGAACAGCCAGGCCGTCGGGGCCTCGAGCGGGTAGTCCGAGGGAGCTACCGACGCACCCAGCCGGCGTGCGGCGTTCTCATCCTGAAGCTTGTCCAGATTGAGGGTGCCGTAACCGTCCGCCGCCAGGATCCCGATGCCACGCTCCTTGCAGAGGGCCACGAACTCCTCGACGTCCGCGCCCAGGACAACCGGCAAATGGAAGAGGGAGCCCGCGGTGGACCGCACAGCCTTGGGGTTGTAGATATCCACGCTGGAGGCCGTCAGGACCACAGCGTCCGCTCCGGCAGCATCGGCGGCCCTCAGCACGGTTCCCGCGTTGCCAGGGTCCCGTACCTGGCACATGACGGCTATCAGCCGCGGCCCGGCGTCGAGCACCGATTCAAGGCTCACGTCCACAAAGCTGCAGACAGCCACAATGCCCTGGGGATTGACTGTGTCCGCCATGGCGGCCAGGACATCGTCATTCGCCAGCCGCAAGGAAACGCCATCGGCGAGCTCTGCCAGTTCAGGGAGTCGGTCCAGGCAGCTTTCGCTTGCGTAAAGTTCGTGCACGACGCCGGGTGCCCCCGCCGTCGTCCGCTCCCGGTGCAGGACCAGTGCCTCCCGAACCGCTTGGGGGCCTTCCGCAAGGAACCTGCCCCGCTTTAAACGGGCCGGGCGCCCTGCAAGCTTTGCGACATCCTTGACCCGATCAGCTCGGGGGTTGGACATCGGAAGTTCTTGCGGGCGCCCGGTTTCGTTCATATAGAGAACTTTAGTGGCTATCGCCACTGTCCCTTGAACTGCGGCTACGCGTACTACTCAGCAGCCTCAGCGGCCGGCTTCTTTGCAGCCTTGGCCTTGGGAGCCTTGGCAGCGGATTCGTCCTCGGAAACGGAAGCCTTGACGGCCGGAGCAGCCTTCGGAGCAGCTTCAGCCTTGGCGGCCGGAGCGGAGGTGTCGGCAGGCAGGGAGTCCTTGGCAACCTTGACCAGCGCGGCGAAAGCGTTGGCGTCAGAAACGGCCAGCTCTGCCAGCATGCGACGGTCAACCTCGACCTCAGCGGCCTTCAGGCCCTGAATGAGGCGGTTGTAGGTCAAGCCGTTGGCGCGGGATGCAGCGTTGATGCGCTGGATCCAGAGGCGACGGAAGTCGCCCTTCTTCTTGCGGCGGTCGCCGTAGCTGTACACAAACGAGTGCAGCAGCTGCTCTTTTGCCTTGCGGTACAGGCGAGACCGCTGACCGCGGTAACCCTTGGCCCGTTCAAGGACAACCCGACGCTTCTTGTGGGCGTTTACCGCCCGCTTCACACGTGCCACGTGCGTACTCCTTCAAAATTCTTATCCCAAGCTGCTACTGCCGGAAACCCGGCCGGCCTGAGAAGGCTTTGGTGTAGTCGGTGGCTACCGGATGGCAGCAACCAGAAAACTTGGAACTTAGATGCCGAGCATCTTCCTGATGACCTTGGCATCGCCCTTGAAGACGATCTTGTCGCCGGCAAGGCGACGGGTCAGGGTGGAGGACTTGTGCTCCAGGTAGTGGCGGCGGTTGGCCTGCTGACGCTTCAGCTTGCCGGTACCGGTCAGCTTGAAGCGCTTCTTAGCACCACTGTGGGTCTTCATCTTCGGCATGGGAACCGATCTCCTTACGTATCCGCAGACTGGGTCTGCAGTTCTTTCGTGCAACCACCCCATAGGGGGTGACCGCTGCTTTCGTGCCGGGCGGAGGGGATGCCTCCTGCGGCGTGACTAGTTGGTCTTGCGTGCCGCGGGCTTGGGAGCAGCCTTGGGGGCTACCGGTCGAGCTGCGGGCTTCGGAATCGCAGGCTTGGCCATCGGCTTCGGCACCGGTGTAGCGACAGGCTTGGGGGCAGCCGGTACAACAGGCTTCGAAGCTGCCTGCTCAGGAGCCTTTACTGGCGCCGGCGCCTTTACTGGTGCCGGTGCCTTTACTGGCGCCAGTGCGGCAACCGGAGCTGCTTCAACTGCCTCGACAACCGGAGCCTCTACGACTGCGGGAGCCTCTTCCACGACGGGAGCCTCTACGACTGCGGGAGCCTCTTCCACGACGGGAGCCTCTACGACAACAGGTGTCTCTTCAACAGCAACCGCTTCCTCAACAACAGGAGCAGCCTCTTCAGCTTCGGCAACCTCGGCCTCAACGGATTCCGGCGCGGTTTCCATTGCCACCGTGTCCTCAGCCTGGTTTTCCTCTACCTGGGTCAGGAGTTCCGCCGGAACCAGGTCCGCGAGGGACTGCGTCAAGGGAACATCCTCGCCTGAAAGGTCGATCCGGCCAGCAGCCTTGGCTTCATTCTGGGCCTTGGCTTCTGCGCGCTGCGCCGCACGGCGGGCCTCGGCCTTTGCCTCGGCCTTGTTCTTCAGCGGGCCGATCACCATGACCATGTTGCGGCCATCGATGCGCGGGCTGGACTCAATCACGCCAACTTCGGCAACGTCCTCAGCGAAGCGCTGCAACAGGCGGATGCCCATTTCGGGGCGCTGCTGCTCACGTCCGCGGAACTGGATCATGGCCTTCACCTTGTCCCCTGCGCCCAGGAAGCGAAGCGCGTGTCCGCGCTTGGTCTCATAGTCGTGGGTATCGATCTTCAGGCGGAAGCGGATTTCCTTCAGAACCGTGTTGGTCTGGTTCTTACGGGCCTCACGGGCTTTGACAGCGGCTTCGTACTTGTACTTGCCGAAGTCCATCAGCTTGCACACCGGAGGCTTGGCCTGCGGTGCAACTTCAACGAGATCCAGATCAGCCTCGGCAGCAAGACGCAGAGCGTCCTCGATACGGACGATTCCAACCTGTTCGCCGGCAGGGCCGACCAAACGCACCTCGGGGACGCGGATACGCTCATTGATTCTTGGCTCGCTAATGTCAAAGCTCCTGTTGTTGTGATGAGTATTCCACCGGCAAATAGAGAAGGCCCCCAATTGCTGGCGCAATCGAAGGCCTCGAAAGATCGGATACAGCCCCTCGATGGAGGCGTTCGCACCATCCAAGGCATACCTTGAACGGTGTCCGACCAGGTACCCGGCAACTTACATCCCCGAAGGGAAACGGCTGACGCGGGTGGGAGAGAACTCCGCTTGCAAACTGAAAACCAATTCTACAGAAATCGTCCACCAACCGCACATTAACGATGGGTGGCCGAATACTGCGTTAGCCATAGACAAATGGCGACTTCCAGTCGGTCTGTGACAAGCTTACCAGCATGAGCACTTCAGACAGCAATTCCCTCCACCACGAGCCCGCCGGTACTGACGCCGGAGTAAGCCAGCAGATCCGCGACATTTCGGAAGTTCCGGCTGTTGAGGTCATCACCACTGGCGCCGTTCACCTCATGAGCGCAGCGGCTGTCAAGGTGGGCTTGGCCGACGACCCCGAGGCTGAGGGACTCAAGGACCTGGACGAAGCCCGCAAACTGATCACCGCCTTGGCCGGGCTGGTTACGGCCGCTGCACCGGAAATCGGTTCACAGCATGCCGGCCCCTTGCGCGATGGCCTGCGTTCCCTCCAGCTCGCATTCCGCGAAGCTTCGCTGATCCCGGACGAGCCAGGCAAGGGCCCGGGCGAAAAGTTCACCGGCCCGGTCAACTGACCCGGACTCACCTGTTAGACCGCGACGGCGGGCTGGCCTTCCTGGCCAGCCCGCCGTCGTCGTATCCTGGCGGTTTATGCGCCACAGCCGCGTTCGCGGCGCAACTCAGTTGGCGGGATCCCCCGCGCCGGCCTGGGCGATAGTCATGATCCGGCGCCGACGCAGCTGGAGGAACAGCCCGGCAAGGCACAGCACCACTCCCGCTGTCCCAATTGCCACGAATCCTGCCCACGGTCCCACCCCGTCGATAAAAAGCCCGGCGACCGGCGAACCGAAGGCCACGCCCGCGGTCAACGCCGAGCCATACCAGCCCATTGCCTCGCCGCGCCGGTCCTCATCCACGATGTCCGCGACTTTTTCAGAGGCTGCGGACAGCACCGGCGCGCAAAGCAGACCCGGCAGAAGGGACAACAAGGCAAGGGTCCACGTGTCCCCGGCGAAGCCCATCGGAATGGTCAGGGCCGCCATGCCCAGCAGGAGCAGGATCGGCGAGACGGGCCGGTGCATCGCTCCGTAAATGAGTCCGCCGACTACCGATGAGGCGCACCAGAAGAAGAAAACAATCCCGATCTCGCTCTCGTGCCCGCCGCGCTGCAATACCGCCACGATTCCGACGTCGGTTCCGCTCAGGACCATGCCCGATCCTGCGGCAACGGCGAACACCGCGGCCACTGCCGCGGTGAACCAAGTGAAGTTCCTCGCCATCTTTCCCCGCAATCCGGAAGGCTGGGAAGCCGCCTGGGCCATCTCCGAAGCAGCCTCCTGGAGATGGGCCGGAGCCGATGCCACAACGGCAGCTTCGGCGGCGTGGAGCTCGTCGGCGTCGCGGTCAGCCGCTTGGCTGGCATCCAGGACATCATCGCTGCGGGTGGGCGGGTTGAACCACAGAAGGAAAAGCCCGGCGGCCGACGTGCAGACGCCCACGATGGTCAGGCCCAGGACGGTGAACCCGCTCGTGGCCACAACCGCGCCCACTGCGGGGCCGATCATGAAGACCACTTCGGTGGCGATCGAATCCAAGGCGTACGCGGAACGCCGTTGCTCACCATCTACCAGCACGCCGAGCGACTGGCGGATGACACTGAAGATCGGCAGCGTCAGCAGGCCACCGATGAAGACGAGGGGCAGGATCCATTCGTAGCTCACGTGCGGGACAACGGACCAAATGACCAGTTCCGAGACCACGGAAGGGATGAGCGCCTTGCGCAGGCCAACAGTGTCCACGCGGCGCCCGCGCCACGGAGCGCCAATCGCAATGCCGATGGTGAATACCGCGGCGGCAGCACCGGCGGCAGCGTATCCCTTGCCCAAGGTCAGCACGATGTGCAGGGTGAGCAGAACCCCTGCTGCCGAGTGCGGTATTCGGGCAACCATGCCCACCAGCAGGAGACGCCGCACGGACGTGATGGACAGCATCTCCCGGTAGAGAGAGAAATTCACGAGCTATATCCTCTGTTCTGCCGACGGCAGGACAAGGACGTTCCCCCCGCGCCTTCGGCTACTGTGCCGCCCGCTGCAAGCTGACTTCGATCGAGTCAACCCGCTCGGCGAACAATTCGTTCTGCGCCCAACGCCCGTTCAGCCCGGAGACCAGATCCTGGATCGCAGCGGCATCCAGGCCGTCTTCGAGATACAGCACCACGCGCAGTTCGGGTCCCGGTCCCCCACCGGCCATGGTCGAACCATCGGCCGTGAGCGAAGCTACCCCGGCACCTGGCCGGATCTCGAGGCGCCGCACTGCCGGGTACGTCCCCGCCAAGGAATTGAGAGCAGACTCCAGTTCATCATCAAGGTACGACGGCGTCCAGTCGCGCTGTTGTGCCAGTGACCACATGGCAGGCCGGCGCACCACGAAAGTGACATCCGAGCCGGGATCCAACACGAGTAGCTGGGCTCCCTCCGAGACGGCAGACAGTGCTGCCCGGGCTGCATAAACGGCCACCGGACGGGCCTGCGGGTGCCAGGCTTCCAAGGCGGAGGCCGAGGTGAACACGGGCATGGCCGTGCGGCCATCCGGCGCTTTCAGTGTCACGAGCGCCATGTCGGCCTGCTTGTCGGCATGGTGACCATCCACGCCCTCGGCTTCCTCAGCGAGCTGGGCCACCACCGGGACAAAGACCCTCGCTGTTGCCAACGAAGCCACCACACCGGCTTCGCTTCCTGTGCCGGCAAGGAGGGCCGAGACAGCGGCGAGGTACCCGGCGTCGGCAGTTCCGTCGTCGTCCTCGAAATTGTGGATCTTGGCGGCATCACCGCTCAGGTTCCGGCCCGCCCAGGGCTGGCCAGCAGAGTCGCCTGCTCCCCCGGCGCCCGCGAGGGCCGCCGCGATGTGCCCGGGCAGTTGCCGGGAGGCCGGGGTTGAAGCCTTGCCGGCAACTGGGGACTGTGGATCCTGGGACATCAGCGGCGGCCGGCGACGTCCAGGGCTTCCGGGAGCGTGAAAGCACCGGCGTATAGCGCCTTGCCAACGATCGCTCCTTCAACGCCGAGCGGCACGAGCTCCCGCAGGACCCTCAGGTCTTCCAAGCTCGAGATGCCGCCGGACGCAACCACCGGCTTGCCCGTCTTTTCCACCATCTGGCGCAAGAGTTCGACGTTGGGGCCCTGAAGCGTTCCGTCTTTCGTGACGTCGGTGACCACGTAGCGGGCGCAGCCGGCGTCCTCAAGGCGTGCCAGCACCTCCCAGAGATCTCCGCCTTCTTTGGTCCAGCCGCGACCCGCGAGCGTTGTGCCGCGGACGTCGAGCCCGACGGCGATCTTGTCACCGAAGCGGTCTATCGCCCGGCGGGTCCATTCCGGGTTCTCCAAGGCGGCAGTACCGAGGTTCACGCGGGCGACGCCGAGCTCCAGCGCACGTTCGAGGGATTCGTCGTCGCGAAGTCCGCCAGACAGCTCCACTTTGACGTTCAGCTGCGACACGACCTCGCTGATGAGGTCGGCGTTGTTGCCGCGGCCAAAAGCGGCGTCCAGGTCCACCATGTGCACCCACTCGGCACCGGCGTTCTGCCAGTTCAGGGCTGCTTCCAGCGGGGTGCCGTAACTGGTCTCCGAGCCGGCTTCTCCCTGAAGGAGGCGGACGGCCTGGCCGTCCACGATGTCGACGGCGGGCAGGAGTTCCAGAACGGGCAGTTCGGAGGCGGTGGTCATTGAAGTCCTCGGTGTTGTGGGGACGGGCGTCAGTTGCCCGGCCGTGTCATTTAGGGGGCAAGGTGAAGAGGTAGGCCGCCAGCAGTGCCAGACCGGCCAGTACGTAGAACGAAACGGAGACCCAGGCGGGGCGTTTCTGCTGGTGGAAGGAGATTCCTCCGCCCACCAGCAAACCGGCCAAGCCCATGAAAATGATTGACCACATGTCAGGCAGTTGTGCCCGTCTCTGGTGCCGGAGAGTCCGGACGCAGGCTCTCGACCCAGTTGCGCAGGAGCCGAGCTCCGGCGTCGCCAGACTTTTCCGGGTGGAATTGGGTGGCGCACAGAGGACCGTTCTCCACGGCGGCGATGAACGGGGCCCCGTGCTCGGACCAAGTCACCTTCGGCGGCGCCATGCGGGGCTGGACGACGTCGAATTCCCACTTCTGCACACCATAGGAGTGCACAAAGTAGAACCGTTCGTGCTCGACGCCGGCGAACAGCTTTGAGCCTTCCGGCACGTCCACGGTGTTCCAGCCCATGTGCGGGACAACGGGTGCTGGGAGGAGCTCCACCTTGCCGGGCCACTCGCCCATGCCTTCTGCCTCTGTTCCATGCTCTACGCCCGCCTCGAACAGAACCTGGAGCCCAACGCAGATGCCCAGGACAGGCCGGCCGCCGGCAACGCGACGACCGATCATCCGGATGGCATCGACTGCTTTGAGTTCACGCATCACCGTTTCGAAGGCGCCCACGCCCGGGACCAACAGACCGTCGGCGTTCAGGACGTCTTCAGGCTTGGCGCTCAGCGTGACATCTGCACCGGCACGTTCAAGCGCCCGAACGGCAGAGCGGACATTTCCCGACCCGTAGTCCAGGACAGTTACTGTCGGCTTTCCCTCAGGCGAGACAATGCGGCTTGCAGCCTTCGGGTTCACGATGGCGCCATCCTTGAGGATCTGCCCACTCACAAGGCGCCCTTCGTGGACGGGATGCCTTCGACCCTGGGATCGGACTCAACGGCGGAACGGAGTGCACGTGCGAAGGCCTTGAACTGAGCCTCCACAATGTGGTGCGGGTCCCGGCCGGCCAGGACGTTCATGTGGAGGCAGATGCCGGCGTGCAGGGTGATCGCTTCAAAGACGTGGCGCGTCAGCGAACCGGTGAAGTGTCCACCGATCAGGTGGTATTCCTGGCCAGCGGGCTCCCCGCCGTGGACCAGGTAAGGACGTCCGGAAACGTCGACGACGGCGTGGGCCAGAGCTTCATCCAACGGAACGGTCGCCTCACCGAAGCGGCGGATGCCGGCCTTGTTGCCCAGCGCGGTGCGCAGCACCTCACCGAGGGTGATGGCAACGTCTTCCACCGTGTGGTGGGCGTCGATGTGGGTGTCCCCAGTGGCCTTGACTGTCATGTCGATGAGCGAATGCTTGCAGAGCGCCGTCAGCATGTGGTCGTAGAACGGCACCGTGGTGCTGATGTCCGAGACCCCAGTGCCGTCGAGATTGATTTCGACCAGGACGGAGGACTCACTGGTGGTGCGTTCCATGCGTGCTGTCCGGGCGGCCGCCGTGCCGGCGCCGTTTTCGCTCATTGAGATGTCCTTAGGAGGAAGGAGTGGTGGGACTGGTTCAAGTCTAGGCCGGTGCGGCGACTTGGCCGTCCAGCAAGGCTTCGAGCGCCTCGAGGAAGGCAGTGGTCTCCGGCTCGGTACCGGCCGTGACCCGGAGGTGGCCCGGTATGCCGACATCACGGATGAGGACCCCACGCTCCAGCAGGCCTTGCCACAAGGCGTGCGGGTTCTTGAGCCCACCGAAGAACACGTAGTTGGAATCCGAAGCGGCGGGCTTGAGCCCCATCCGGGTCAACTCGTTCACAATCCGGTCCCGCTGGATCTTGATGTCTTCGACGTCCGCCATGAGGGCCTCGCGGTGCCGCAGTGCGGCCAGCGCGGTTGCTTGGGTGATCGCCGAGAGGTGATACGGGAGGCGGACCAAGCGGATCGCGTCGGCAACCTCGGGGGCCGCTGCCATGTAGCCGATGCGAGCACCAGCGAGGGCGAAGGCTTTGCTCATGGTCCGGGAAACGATGAGACGCTCACGGCCCGGGAGAAGCGTCAACGCGCTCGGAGTGTTGTCGTGGGCGAACTCGTGGTACGCCTCGTCCACGATCACAATCGCCTGGCTTGCTTCTCCGGCCTCGTAGACGGCCTCGACGACGTCAATGCCAAGCCCTGTGCCGGTGGGGTTGTTCGGAGAACACAGGAACACGACGTTTGGCTGGATCTCGCGAACCTGTGCGGCGGCGGAGGCTGCATCAAGGCCGTAGTCTTCAGCCCGAACCCCGGCAATGTATGCGGTGTCCGTCCCACTGGCGAGCAGGGGGTACATGGAGTACGTGGGCGGGAAGCCAAGAGCAGTGCGTCCCGGGCCGCCGAAGGCCTGGAGGATCTGCTGCAGAACCTCGTTGGAGCCGTTCGCCGCCCAGATGTTCTCGCCAGCCATTCCGTGGCCCAGGTACTCTGCGAGGGCCTCGCGCAATTCGGTGAACTCGCGGTCCGGGTAGCGGTTCAGTCCCGTGGCGGCCGCCGCCACGGCTTCGGTGATCGCCGCTTGGACATCCGCGGGCACGCCATGGGTGTTTTCATTGACGTTGAGCAAGATCGGCACATCAAGCTGCGGCGCGCCATAGGGGCTCAGGCCACGCAGGTTGGTCCGGAGGGGAAGTCGGTCAAGTCGCTCAAGCTGGTCACTCACCATGACAGTTTAAGGTGCGCCGACTGCTGCCCTGAAACTGTGACGGCCAAGCGGCCGCTCAGAGGACCTGTTATCGCGGTCAGAGCTGCGATTAAGTGGCAGGGATGAACAGCTGCTGGCCCGGCACGATGTGGCCGTCCTGCAGGTTGTTCAGTTGGATAATTTCGGCAACGACGTCGCGTGGATCCCGGGAAGGTGCGGCAGTTCCGGCAATCCCCCACAACGACTGGCCCATTTGCACCGTGACGCTCGTACTGGAGGTGGGCTGAAGCTCGGTGGCTGAATCAGCGGCCTTGGCCGGCGAATTCAGAAATCCCGCCAGACTCAGCAGCGCTGCAACCAGGAGCATTGCTGGAACACCGAAGAAGACCATGCGGCCCCGGCGGGTCAAGCGAAGCCGGACCGGTGCCGTACGGCGGCCGGATGTGTGGTTGATGGTGATAGCGGACATGAGCTGAGCCCTTCTGAACAATGCCGCGTTCCGGAATCTCTGGAATGCGGCTGCTAATTCTTGCCTTCAGTCAGTGCTTACAGGGCGGTTGTTCGCTGATGTCTTCGAACGATTCGAAGGAACACCCGGACCTGCAGCACTTTTATAGAACACATATTCGAACCTTGCTATGACATTTTTAGCACTTATCAACGAACGATGTCGAGACTCGCTAGAACAAATGTTTGATAAACGCCTGTGCCTGCCCTACGTTTGAGTGAAGAAACAAGCACTGAATCAGTGCAACAGGAGGGTCTGACATTTCAGGCCAACAGTCCCGGCAAGCGCCTCAGCGCAGATCGGGCGGAACGGAAGGGCGTTGGCGAACATGGCAGCGAAAGCCACTGGCAGCGGATCGGCCTCACCGCGGAGCCCGCAGCCGCAGAAGGCTCCCAAGAGCCTGACCGTCCGCCAAAAGAAGATCCTGGAGACCATCCAGCGTTCAGTGAACGATCACGGCTACCCGCCGTCAATGCGCGAAATCGGGGACACTGTTGGCCTGGCTAGCTTGTCCAGCGTCACGCACCAGTTGTCGCAGCTCGAAAAGCTCGGCTATCTTCGTCGCGATCCCAAGCGTCCGCGGGCGATGGAAGTCCTCATGCCATTGACCTTGGATGGCGGCTCTGTCATACCGGGCGTTGAAGCGCCGTCGAAACTCCGCAGCGCCGGTGGCTTGGCCGTCACCGAGCTTGCCAGTGCCAGCGATACGGCCATGGTGCCCCTCGTTGGCCGCATCGCCGCTGGCGGACCCATCTTGGCGGATCAGACAGTTGAGGACGTCCTGCCGCTGCCCCGCCAGTTGGTAGGCCATGGCGAGCTCTTCATGCTGAAGGTCGCCGGTGATTCCATGATCGACGCCGCCATCTGCGACGGAGACTGGGTAGTAGTACGGCGCCAGAATGATGCCATCAACGGCGACATCGTGGCAGCTCTCCTGGACGACGAAGCCACCGTCAAGACCTTCCGTCAGCGTGACGGCCACACGTGGCTGCTCCCCCAGAACACTCAGTACGAACCCATTCTGGGCGACCATGCCACGATCATGGGCAAGGTCGTCTCTGTGCTGCGCTCACTTTAAGACGCGCTCACTTAGGACGCGCTCACTTAGGACGCGCCCGCTTCTAGGACATCCGCTTCAGGCCTTGGCTGACTCGGCGTAAAGCCGTTCGAGCGCGCCGCGGACCACTGTGCGGTCGGTGGTGGCCCAGAAGGGCGGCAAGGCTGCCCGGAGGAAGTTGCCGTAACGCTCGGTCGAAAGCCGTGAATCGAGTACTGCCACCACGCCTTTGTCACCGTTTGAACGGATGAGACGGCCGGCGCCCTGCGCCAGCCGGATGGCCGCGTGCGTGGCAGACACCGCCATGAAACCATTGCCGCCGGCCTGCGCTACGGCGCGGGACCGTGCTGTCATCAGGGGATCGTCCGGACGCGGGAACGGGATCCGGTCAATGACCACCAACCGGCATGAACCGCCCGGGACGTCGACGCCTTGCCAAAGGGACATGGTGCCGAACAGGCAGGTGTCATCCTCCTCGGCAAACTGCCTCACCAGCGCGGCCATGGTCGACTCACCCTGGCACAGGATCTCGACTTCCAAGCGTGACCGCATCGCGTCCGCGGCTTCCTCCGCTGCCCGTCGGGAAGAAAAGAGGCACAAGGCTCCGCCGTGGGAGGCCTTGATGAGCTCTTCAAGTTCGTCAAGCGCCTCGGGCGAGGTGCCGCGTCCGGGCTTGGGCAGGTGCCTGGCAACGTACAGCATGCCCTGCTTGGGGTAATCGAACGGCGAGCCGACGTCCACGCCAGTCCAGCTCGGAGCGCCTTGACCTGTCAGTCCCAGTCCTCCGGCGGTGGCCTCGAAAGCGGAACCAATAGCCAAGGTGGCGGAGGTCAACACCACGGTATGCCCCGCGAAGAGCCCTTCCCGGAGCCGTGCCGCCACGCTGAGCGGGGCGATATTGATGAGCGCAGGCGATTCCTCATCCGGCGCCGTGTAGCCCTGCTGCGGATCAAAAGCGCTGTTCCGCGAGAGCCACACGACTTCCTTGTTTTCCCTGGCGGAGAGCAGCCTCTCGCACAGTTCCAGGATCAGCATCAGCCGGGAGCGCGCGAGCTGGCGTCCGCCGTCCACCGCGTTGGACGAATCCCCTTTCGAATCGGACAGGGCGGCGCGGCAGGCTTCCCTGAGCTGGTCCACGCAATCAAGTTGTTCGTCGTTGAGCCCGTTGGGCAGGAGGCCGGAAGGCGCCCCGGCAACTGCAAGCTCCAGGCGGTCCGCTGCGGCGTTCAGCGCGTCCACCGTGACGGCGGTGTGTTTGCGGGCGCTGGAGGCGGCAGCATGGATCATTGCCACGGACAGCTGCCCTGACACTGCACCAGTGACGCGGTCCTGGAGCTCGTGGGCCTCGTCGACCACCACGACGTCGTACTCGGGCAGCACGGCCAGGCCTTCGAAGGCGCTGACGGCGAGCATCGCGTGGTTGGTGACTACGACGTCGGATTCCGCGGCGCGGTGGCGGGCCAGCTCGCTGAAGCATTCCTCCGCCATTGGACACTTTTGCGCCCCAAGGCACTCCATGGACGTGACGGACACCTGGCGCCAGGCCCGGTCCGTCACGCCCGGCATGAGTTCGTCGCGATCCCCGGTCATGGTCTTCCCGGCCCACTCCCGCAGCCTCAGCACTTCCTTGCCGAGCTGGGACGAGGGCCCGCCGATCGCGGCCGCAAGGTGGGGAACGCTGGTGTCCTCGCCGAGGGAGAACAATTGCCCTTCGGCGGGTTCCTCGCTGGGAAATCCGCCCTCCAACTTGTGCCTGCACACATAGTTGGCCCGGCCCTTGACCAACGCGATGCTGACCGGCCGCTCCAGCTCTGGATTGATGGTTTCCAGAAGCCGCGGCAGGTCCCGGCCCACAATCTGCGTCTGGAGGGCGAGGGTGGCCGTGGACACTAGCGCGGGCTTCTTGCTCTCCATCGCGTGCGCAATCAACGGAATCAAGTACGCGAGGGACTTGCCCGTGCCCGTTCCAGCCTGCACCAGTAGGTGCTCACCGGTCTCGATCGCCCGCGCTACGTGTTTGGCCATCTGGTGCTGGCCTGCGCGGTTTTGGCCACCCATACCGGCGACGGCTTTGTCCAGGAGTTCAAGGGCGGTCCGTTCACGCACGGTTTCGCCGCGTTCCCCCGCTTCCGGATCAACCATTGCTGACGAACGACTCCAACTCGGCGGCCAGGTTCTCATGGACCATGGCTACCACTCGGGTGCCTTCTTCCTCGTGCTCAAGGCTCAGGATTTCGGCGTCGGTGTTGTGCAGCTTGTTGATGAGCTCCCCACGGTTGTACGGAATCAGAACCTCAAGGCGCACACCGGGACGCGGAATGGCCGTGCTGATGGCCCCAAGAAGCTCGGCGATGCCCTGGCCTGTCCGGGTAGACACCACCACATGGCGTGGCTCTTTCTGCTTGAGCCTCTCGACAACGAACGGATCGGCGACGTCTGCCTTGTTCAAGACGATGATTTCCGGGATTTTCCGGGCATCCACTTCGCTGAAGACCGTACGGACGGCCGCGATCTGGCCCTCCGGATCCGGGTGCGAGGCGTCCACAACATGGAGGATCAGATCGGCGTCGGCTACCTCTTCCAGCGTGGAGCGGAACGCCTCCACGAGCTGGGTGGGCATCGAACGCACGAAGCCCACCGTGTCCGATAGCGTGTAGCCGATCCCGTCCGGAGTCTGGGCTTTGCGGACCGTTGGATCCAGCGTGGCGAACAGGGCGTTCTCCACGAGGACGCCCGCGTCCGTCAGACGGTTGAGGAGGGAGGACTTTCCCGCGTTGGTGTAGCCGGCGATGGCGACCGAAGGAACGGCATTACGACGGCGGTTGGCCCGCTTGGTCTCACGGGCCGGCTTCATCGCGGCGATTTCACGCCGCAGCTTGGCCATCCGCGTGCGGATTCGACGGCGGTCCAGTTCGATCTTGGTTTCACCGGGACCTCGCGAACCCATGCCTGCTCCGGCACCGCCCACCTGGCCACCGGCCTGGCGGGACATGGAATCGCCCCAGCCCCGCAGGCGCGGCAACAGGTATTCCAGCTGCGCCAGTTCGACTTGGGCCTTGCCCTCGCGGCTCTTCGCATGCTGCGCGAAAATATCGAGGATCAACGTGGTGCGGTCCACCACCTTGACCTTGACGATGTCCTCCAGACCGCGCCGCTGGGACGGCGCCAATTCAGCGTCGACCACCACGGTGTCCGCGCCCGTGGACGAGACGATGTCCTTGAGCTCCAGGGCCTTGCCTGAGCCAAGGAAGGTGCCGGGGTCCGGCTTCATGCGTCGCTGGACGATCCCATCCAGGACTTCCGAACCAGCAGTCTCGGCCAGCGCTGCGAGTTCCCTCAAGGAGTTCTCAGCGTCGGCCAGGGTTCCTTCGGTCCAGAGGCCTGCAAGCACCACGCGTTCAAGGCGCAGCTGCCGGTATTCGACTTCGGTGACATCTTCAAGTTCCGTGGACAGACCCGCGGTGCGGCCCAAGGCCCGGCGCTCGGCCAGATCCTCTTGATCGCCGTCGTAGATGCTGTGTTCTTCGTCCAGGCGCGAAATCGCCTGGGCCTTGCCAAACACGCCCCTGGGTTCTTCGCGTTCCTGCTCTATGGCCGGTGCGTCCTTGGAGAGAATCCGGTCGATGACAGCCTGGATTTCTTCAGGACTCATGTCCTGGGCGTCGGAATCGGGTCCGGTGTTCTTCTGCGTGGTCATGGTCTCCTTTAGGGGTTCGGCATTTCCAGAATAGTGCCGATTCGGGTCTTGTGGCGCGGAATTCGCGCAGGGCTGATGCCTGGCGAGGCTCTGCCGATGGTCGGAGCTCTCCATCCGGGACGGCGTACGCGGATTGCGCGCACTGAACCCACGGCGGGAAGGGGACGGCCTGCTGAGTGTCCAGACGTCGATAAGAAAGGTCTGGAACGGACTTGCCAAGGCGGAATGGCGCTGCAAATGAAGCAGGCCTGCATCGCGGGCGGTGCCGACTACTCAAAGATCAAGAACATGCGCACCAGACTATCAGGCCAGGTCAAGCTCGGCTTGGGCGACCCGCGGTTTCCCTTGCCCGCTGCTGGCCACTAATCTGGCAAGCTATGGAGTCTGCTCACTATTTCAGCGCACAGCCCGCGGGGCCGTTCACCCGCAAGCCCCTCACGGTGGAACTGGCCGGCGCGACCCGCCGGCTCCAGACATCGGGCGGCATCTTCAGCCCCGACGGGATCGACAAGGGAACAGCGATCCTGCTCTCCGAAGTTCCACCCCCGGCCCCGCAGGGAAACCTGCTGGACATCGGCTGCGGCTGGGGACCCATCGCGTTGACCATGGGACTGATGGCTCCGCATGCTCGCGTCCACGCGGTTGATGTCAACGAACGCTGCATCACTCTGACAAACGAGAACGCCGCCCTGCTGGACCTCCGGAATGTTACCGCCAGCCTGCCGGACGACATCGACCCCGCGGTGACGTTTGACACCATCTGGTCCAACCCGCCCATCCGTATCGGCAAGGATGAACTTCACAATCTGCTGCTTACGTGGCTGCCGCGGCTTGCGCCGGGTGGAAACGCCTGGCTCGTGGTCCAGAAAAACCTCGGCGCGGATTCACTTCAGCGTTGGCTTGCCGACACTCTCAACGATTCTTTCTCGGTCTCCCGGGAAAGTACGTCGAAATCGTTTCGCATCCTGCGAATCAGGAAAGCGTCCCGCTAGCAACAATCACGGCGGGGCCACTGAGCTCCACGTGTTCCCGTCCGCTCGCGCCCGGGAAGAACCGCACCCCGACGACGCCGCCCGGCACGTTGACGCGCCACGTATCGGGAGCGCCCTCCCCGGCCCAGTGGCGGATAGCGACGGCGGCCGCGCAGGCACCCGTGCCGCACGACTGGGTTTCGCCGACGCCCCTCTCGTGGACGCGCATGGTGATGTTGCCTATCCCTTCGTGCACGAGGGGCTCTGCGGGAACCACGAATTCGACATTCGTACCGTTGGCCGGCTTGGGATCCACAACCGGTGCCTTGAAGAGCTGCGTAGCCTTAAGCTCCGAAAGCTCGGCGAGTGCCACCACCGTGTGCGGGTTGCCCATGCTGACCGACAGGGCGGGCCGGGCAACTTCCAATCCGTCGGCACTGACGAGGGAGTCCATGGCCTTGCTGGTGGCATCCTGCGGGAAAATGAACTCCCAAGGGCCCATGTCAACCGCGTAACCGTCAGCTGTGCGGACGATCTTTTTGATGCCGCCGCGGGTTCCGATCGTCAAGGACTCACCAGCGTTAAGGGCGACAAAACCCTGCTCGACGAGGAAATGGACGAATACGCGGACGCCGTTGCCGCACATTTCGGACAGCGAGCCGTCGCCGTTGCGGTAGTCCATGAACCATTCGGCATCAGGGTCTGCGTCGAGGAGCTGGCGGCCTTCAGCGAGGAAACGCGACGGGACTGCTCGGATGAGCCCATCCCCACCCACTCCCAAGTGGCGGTCGCAAAGCGCCGCGACCTGCTCCGGAGAGATCTGGTGCGCGTCTTCGGGGTCCGCGATCAGGACGAAATCGTTGCCCGTACCGTGCCCCTTGGAGAAGGCCAGCCCGTGAAGACCGGAGGCGGGTACGGCACCGCCGGCAGCGGCGGGCTGCGGGGCGGAAAATGCAAGGGTTTCGTCCATGGATCAAGGCTACCCGTACGGCGGGTTGCGCCTAAATCGCCGACGCCTGGCTTGCGCAGATATCTGCGGCCTTGGCCACCAAATCGGGATCCTGCCAGTCAAGCCAGTGGATCCGGGAGTCGGCACGGAACCAAGTGAGCTGGCGGCGGGCGAACTGGCGAGTGGCCACGATGGTCTCTTCGGCCGCCGTGGCCGTGTCCGACTCGCCGTCGAGAACCTTGAGGAACTGGGCGTAGCCGAGCGCACGCGAGGCCGTCTTGCCTCGCCGCAGCCCGGCGGCGTCCAGCCGCGCAACCTCCTCCAGAAGTCCAGTGTCGACCATCCGGTGGACCCGCTCGGCGAGCCGATCGCGCAGTACGTCCCGATCGACGTCGAGCCCTATCTGCACCGCCGGCTGAAAGTACTCGCGCTGCGGCATGAATGAGCTGAACGGGCGTCCGGTGAGCTCGAAGACTTCCAAGGCCCGGATGACGCGGCGCGCGTCGCCGAGCCTGCCCGCGGAAACGGGATCGACACGTTCCAAGCGCTCCTGGAGGACAGGGAGACCTGATGTTTGGTGCTCCTGCTCCAGCCGTTGCCTGACGTCGGGATCCGTGCCCGGGAATTCCAGCACGTCGAGCGCTGCCCGAACGTAAAGTCCTGAACCGCCAACCAGGATGGCCCGCTTGCCTCGGCTATGAATGTCGCGAATAACGGACCGGCACTCAGCCTGGAAATCGGAAACGCTGGCTTCCTGGGTCACGCCCATGGTGTCCAGGAGGTGGTGGGGCACTCCCCTGCGTTCCGCGACACTGATCTTGGCCGTGCCGATGTCCATGCCCCGGTAAAACTGCATGGCGTCGGCGTTGATGACCTCGCCGTCAAGCTCTAGGGCGAGGGCGACGCCAAGATCGGACTTGCCGGACCCTGTAGGCCCGACGACGGCGATCACGGGCGGCTTCGGATCAGCTGATCCGGCCGATGCTTCTGTCATGTCCAGCTAGCCGCGCCGCACGGGCAGCGACGGCATACCGAGGGAGACGCCCCGTGCACCGGAGGTCCCGGCACCTGGTGCCGGAGCGCCGCACGAATCGGCCTGCGAGCGGTCCCAGGCGTCCCCGGCACGGGAGCGCCTCAGGCTGTAATCCGCCGTCGTGGCCGGGTCTGAAACGAGGTGGAACGCTGCTGCATCGGTGATAGTCACCGTGACAAAATCGCCTGGCCGTGGCACCTCTGCGTCCTCCGGGACGGAGAAGTGCACCAGCCGTTGGTCCTGGGAGCGGCCGGACAAGCGATGCGTTTCCTCGGCCTTGCGACCTGATTGGGCCGTGACGAGGAGCTCAACCCGCCGCCCAAGCTGTTTCGCGTTCTCCTCGGCTGCGATGCGGTCCTGGAGGTCCGTCAGGCGCTCGTAGCGTTCTTGAACAACCGCCTTGGGCAGCTGGTCCGGAAGGTCCGCGGCCGGGGTGCCCGGGCGCTTGGAGTACTGGAAGGTGAACGCCGAGGCGAAGCGTGACTTCTCGACGACGTCAAGCGTCGCTTGGAAATCCTCTTCCGTCTCGCCGGGGAAGCCCACAATGATATCGGTGGTGATCGCGGCATTCGGGATCTTGTCCCGGACCTTGTCAAGGATGCCCAGGAACTTCGTGGAGCGGTAGGAACGGCGCATGTCCTTGAGCACCTTGTCCGATCCGGACTGGAGCGGCATGTGCAACTGCGGCATGACATTGGGGGTCTCGGCCATCGCGTCGATGACGTCGTCGGTGAAGGCAGCCGGGTGCGGGCTCGTAAAGCGCACGCGCTCAAGGCCTTCGATGTCTCCACAAGCGCGGAGCAATTTGGAAAAGGCCAGGCGGTCACCGAATTCCACGCCGTAGGAGTTCACATTCTGGCCAAGCAGGGTGACCTCGACGGCGCCGTCGTCCACCAGCGCCTGGATTTCAGCAAGGATCTCGCCCGGACGACGGTCCTTCTCCTTGCCACGCAGCGATGGGACGATGCAGAACGTGCAGGTGTTGTTGCAGCCTACGGAGATGGAAACCCAACCCGAGTACACGGAATCGCGCTTGGTGGGAAGGGTGGACGGGAAGACGTCCAACGATTCCAGGATCTCCAACTGGGCCTCGTTGTTGTGCCGGGCCCGGTCCAACAACGCCGGGAGCGCACCCACGTTGTGGGTGCCGAACACGGCATCCACCCAGGGAGCCTTGCGCACGATGGTTTCGCGGTCCTTCTGTGCCAGGCATCCGCCCACCGCGATCTGCATCCCGGGGTTCGCCGCCTTGACCTGCTTGAGCTCTCCGAGGTTGCCGTAGAGCTTGTTGTCGGCGTTCTCGCGGACTGCGCACGTGTTGAAGACCACGACGTCGGCGACCCCGCCGTCGACGGGCACGTAACCTGCATCTTCGAGAAGTCCGGCCATGCGCTCAGAGTCATGGACATTCATCTGGCAACCGAACGTGCGGACCTGGTAAGTGCGCTGCGCCTCGGGGGCGGGCGCGGCATCGCTCACAGGGGACGGGCTGGGCTGCTCAAGGGAGGCTGGTGCTGGTGCTACGGAAGGAGAACTCACCAATCTAGGGTAGCCCCTCGGACTAGTACCAGTTGAAGCCCATCTCGTGCTGCCACGCGTTGCAGGGAGAACCGTAGCGGTCGCGGATGTAGCCAAGCCCCCAATCGATCTGGGTCCGGTAGTTGCTGAGCCAGTCGCTGCCCGCGGAATAGTATTTGTCCGGCGGCAGGGCCTGCGCAACGCCATAGGCACCACTGCTTGGATTAGTGGCATCCGTCATCCAGCTTGATTCCTGGGTCCATAGCTGGGACAGGCACTGCATCTGTTCCTGGCCCCAGCCATAGGCGCCGAGCCGCGAGGAAGCATACAGACGCGCCCCCGCCGGATCGTTGACGACGCTTCCCCCGGCACCGCCTCGGGACCCGGAACCGGTTCCGCCGCCTCCGGATCCTCCTCCGCCGCCGAGTCCGCTGCTGATGGGCGGTAGGGCTTGCTGAGCCTGCTGGGCTTGCCTGTTGGCTTCCGCTGCGGCGGCTTCCGCTTGACGCTGTGCTGCCTGCCTCTTGGCCTCCTGCGCTGCCTGATAGGCGGCCAGCGCCACTTGGCCATCTTGGTACTTTTGCGCAACGGCGGCGGAAGTGGAGGTCAAGGACGCGAGCTGGGCAACGAGGGTCTTACGCTGACCTTCCGTGGCGGCGACACTGTCTTCGGCAGCGCGCCTGGCAGACTCTGCAGCCTGGGCCTTTGCCGCGGCGTCGCTGTCCAACTGTGCCAGGACGTCCCGGGCAGCTTGCTCCTGGGCCGTTGCGGCCGCGGATGCCTGGGCCGCGCTGAGGGCATCCGCGTGGAGTTTCGCCGTACGATCCAAAACCCGGTTCAGCAGAGCGTAACTTTGGAGGTTGTCAGGTTCGACGGCGGCATTCGCGAGGGACCACGGGCCGGGATCAAATCCACCAGACTCGTACGCCTTCACCACAAGGGATGAGGTGGCCTTCTTCAAGGAATCCGATTTGGCCTTGGCCTGCTGGGACGCCTCAACCAGCTTCTGGGTCACTTCCTGCTGATGCACCAGTGCGTCATGGGCCTTGGCGTACTCGGTTCCCGCTTTGATGGCGGCTGCACCAAGTTCGCCGGACTTCTGCTGCAGGCCCACCAGCAATTGGTTGATGCGCGCCACTTCGGCACTCGCGGCCGCCTCATTTCCCTGGGCTTGTTGCACCTCCGCCCAACTGGGATAGCCGGAGGGCGGAGCGTCGTCGGCCGAGGCCGGGGCTGCTTGGAGCAACGACGCAACAAGCAAAGGCACAACGACTGCCGAAAGCCGCCAAGGCAACGGTTTCATTGGATCTGACCTGCTTCCGAATCGGAACACTAGTCCAGAACCTTAGCCGACGGTCACCAAAGCACATACCCAACGTCGCCTCCGGGCAGGATACTCACAGGTAGCTCTCAGTGTGCCGGGGCTCCCCGTCTAAGTGGTCTGGTCCCTCTCCGGCGCGCTGGTTTCCCAGCCGTTACGGAGCTCCGATTCGCCTGCCAAGGCTTCGTCCAGGATCTCGCCAACGATCCGGAAAGCCGCTGATGGTTGGTAGCCCTTTCGGGCGAGCATCGAGGCAAGGCGACGGGTCTGCTTATCGCGTTCGGCCCTGTCCGAAAGGTCGACGCCGGCCCTCAGCCGTCGAGCGACCAGCTCCCTGGCCGCGTTCCGCTCGTCGTTATCGCTCAGTTGCGCCAAGGCAACCTCAGCCGTCTCGGCGTCGATTCCCTTGTCCGCCAATTCACGCCGTAAGGCACCCCGGGCGAGCTTCCTCGACTGGGCGCGGCTACGGACCCACATCTGAGCGAAGTCGGCGTCATCGATGAGCCGGACTTCCTGGAAACGGTCCAATACGGCTTCGGCCACATCTTCCGGCACATTCCGCTCAGCTAGTTTGCGCTCAAGCTGGAGCCGGCTCTTGGGCGAGTTGGTCAGTTGGCGCAACACAATAGTCCGGGCAACCGCTTCCGGATTGGCCTCAGGGTCCGCTGCCACGGGCGAATCCGCGGACGGACCCCACGGCCGGGCAGACCGGGCGGACTCCGAAGACGCTGAAGACCCGAATGACCGAGCAGAACGCGAGGACTGAGAGTGGCCTTGGCGCTTAGCCGCCAACGGCCTTCAGCTTCGGCGACGCCTCGGTCTCGGCAGGCTTGACTCCGACACCGAGCTTTTCCTTGATGAGCCGCTCGAGGTCCGCGGCCAACTCCGGGTTGTCTCGCAGGAAGCGGCGGGAGTTCTCCATACCCTGCCCCAGCTGGTCACCGTCATAGGTGAACCATGAACCGGATTTCTTGATGATGCCGTGCTCGACGCCCATATCGATGATGCCGCCCTCACGGGAAATGCCCTGGCCATAGATGATGTCGAACTCAGCGATCTTGAAGGGCGGAGCCATCTTGTTTTTGACGATCTTGGCCTTGGTGCGGTTACCTACCGAATCCGCGCCTTCCTTCAGCGTCTGGATGCGGCGGACGTCGATGCGGATGGAGGCATAGAACTTCAGGGCTTTACCACCTGTAGTGGTCTCCGGGGAGCCGAAGAAGACGCCGATCTTCTCACGGAGCTGGTTGATGAAAATAGCGGTCGTCTTGGTCTGGCTCAGCCGACCAGTGATCTTACGCAGGGCCTGGCTCATAAGACGGGCTTGAAGGCCGACGTGGGAGTCGCCCATTTCACCTTCGATTTCCGCGCGGGGAACCAATGCGGCGACGGAGTCGATCACGATGACGTCCAAGGAGCCGGAGCCGATCAGCATGTCCATGATCTCGAGCGCCTGCTCACCGGTATCCGGCTGCGAAACCAAGAGCGCGTCGGTGTCGACGCCCAGCTTCGCCGCGTATTCGGGATCGAGGGCGTGCTCGGCGTCGATGAAGGCTGCGATGCCTCCCTGACGCTGCGCGTTGGCCACAGCGTGGAGCGCGACGGTGGTCTTACCCGAGGATTCCGGGCCGTAAATCTCAACGACACGGCCACGAGGCAGGCCACCAATGCCAAGAGCGACATCCAGGGCGATGGAGCCGGTAGGAATGACCTCGATGGGCGCCCGGACTTCGTCACCCAGGCGCATGACCGAGCCCTTGCCGAATTGCTTGTCAATCTGGGCAAGCGCTGCCTCGAGCGCCTTCTCACGATCCTGATTTGCCGCCATGGTTCACACCTCTGATGCTTTCTCGCTGTGGACTGGCCTGAACGGCCGCTTTCCTGTCTCATCCGACGCTAGTACGAGCCGCTGACAATTTTGCGTGCGACTTCGTCTATGTGGAAAACCACAGGATTCGAATGATGCGAAAACCGGTCCGCTAGGGTCAATTTTCCTCTGAAAGGAGCATAGCCTCATCCGAACAGATATTCGAACAAATTTGTTGGCGTGTCCCCGGGAACTGGAAATCAGAAGGTTCCTGAGCCCTTGTCGGCAGGCTTGACGTCCCTGCCGAGCCGTCGCTCCGGCGGAACGTCCTGGACGTCGCACAAGGCAAGCCAGACGTCGCGGGGGCTGTAGCCCGCAGCCAGGGCGTCGCTTGCCGTACGGCCACCGACGCCGGCCAATACAAGGGAGCTGCTGAGGACCCGGGAGTAGCCAGCCCCGAATTCATCGTCCATCAGCCGCCAGAAGTCACTGATCCGCACCAATAGAGTCTCTCACGGGACCGGACTCTAGAATGGTTGTCATGAGCAACACTCCCGACGACGCACCAGAGATGGTGGAGGCAGGCGACAACGTCGACGCCGCCCTCCAGCAGGTGGAACACCAGCTGAGCATGTTCTGGCGACGCGCACGATCGCTGTCCCATCAGTTATCTCGGCAGGTCCATCCCGACATGGAACCAGCTGCTTACGGACTGCTGTCGATCATCCGGAAAGAGGGCCCCATTCGCCTGACGGAGCTCGCCTCATGCATCGGCGTGGGGAAACCGTCGGTGAGCCGCCAGATCGCGTTCCTCGAGAGCATCGGCATGGTCTACAAAGAGGCCGATCCCCAAGATGGCCGTGCGCAGTCGATTCGGCTCACCCCTAAGGGCGAAGAAAAGATGCACCAGGTCCAGGATGCACGCCGGCAGGTATTCCGGGAACGGCTGGGTGAGTGGCCGCTGGAGGAAATCCAGACGCTGGCAGACTACATTGAGCGGCTCAACGCCGCTTACGGCGAAGGAATCGGCAAGGACTGACCCAAGCCACACAGACCCAAGAAGGAGGACCTCCAACTGGAGGCCCTCCTTCATTACTTCAAGTATTCGGCTATGTCTCACCGCACGGTATCCCGGGCGACCGGGCATGAACGTGCTGGATCGCGCTCCGGTAACGGCTTACCGGAGCGCAGGGTCCGTCTAACGGGCTCCGGAGAGCATGCCCTGGGTGAAGTCACCGTTCAATTCGGCGCTCAGCTCACGGTCGAGATCGCGGCCATAGCGCTGGGCGAATTCCTGCGGGACGGTGTCCGGAACGGCGACGCCTTCGGCCACGGCAACCCGGTCACTGACTTCGCGGAGCATGCCGGACAACGGAACGTCCAGGGCCGAGCAGATTGAGGACAGCAACTCTGAGGATGCTTCCTTCTGACCACGCTCAACTTCGCTCAGGTAGCCAAGGGAAACGCGGGCGCTGTGCGAGACTTCGCGGAGCGTACGGCCCTGACGCTGGCGGACATCGCGCAGAACATCACCGATTTCGTGACGCAGTACAACCATTTTGCGCTCCTTCTGTTCGCTCGGTGCCTTCTCGGCCAAGCCCACATCCTTCCAGCGGACAACGCCGTTTACGGATACGGGCTGCTTAACCATCTGTATCGCCTTGCTCCCTCGTGAGTCCGGTTCACCGCTCAGGTGCACCGGTTGTTTCTACATCCTAGGCGCCTCGGCCATTCCGAGGCGACACAATGTAACAACTATTGAGCCTCGGTTTTTGTTCCCGGCTACTTTACGCGTGGTAGGTCGGTCCGAACAAGGCACTCCAGCAAGCGCTCCAGCGCGGCCACATTTGCCTGCGCGCGGATGGCTGGGCGATCCCCGTGGAAGGAGTAGGCGTGCGCCGTAGTTCCGCTCGACGTCGCGACGCCGATGAAGACGGTTCCCACCGGTTTTCCGTCGTGCGGCAAGGGCCCGGCAACCCCCGTTGTGGACACCCCGACGTCGGCGCCGCATGCGCGCCTGGCGCCGTCGGCCATGGCCACCGCCACCGCGGCGTCGACGGACCCGACCGCAGAGAGCAGCTCCGACGAGACCCCCAGAACCGCCGCCTTCACTGAATTCTGATAGGCGACCACGCCGCCCTGGAGCATGCCTGAGGCGCCCGGTGTATCAGCGAGGGTCGCAGCAACCAGGCCGGCCGTCAGCGATTCCGCGGTAGCCACCGTAAGGCCGCGCTCGATGGCCAGGGCGACGGCGGTCGCGGCCACCTCGTCGGCGGTCCAGCTCATGCAGCCCGCCTTCCTGCGGCTCGGAGCTTGACGGCCTCGATGACGTACTCGGCGCCGGTCCACACCGTGATGGCGAGGGCGACCAGCATGACCCAGAAGGCAACGCTCCCGAGCCATGGCGCAAGGGAATACAACGGCAGGATGTAAAGGAAGATGGCGACCGTCTGGATGACGGTCTTGAGCTTGCCGCCACGCGAGGCCGGCATGACGCCGTAGCGGATGACAAAGAAGCGCAGGGCGGTGATCCCCCATTCGCGCACGAGGATGAGGATGGTGATCCACCAGGGCAGCTCCCCCAGGGCTGAAAGAAGAACCAGCGCGGATCCTATGAGCAGCTTGTCCGCGATGGGGTCGGCTATCTTGCCGAAGTTGGTGACGAGGTTGCGGCTCCGGGCGATGTCGCCGTCGAGCTTGTCAGTATAGATGGCCACAGCGAAGGCGACCACGGCGGCCCAGCGCCATATGCCGTGCTGGCTGTTGTCCGCGAGGAGAAACCACACGAAGAACGGGACCAGGACAATTCGAAGCATCGTCAGGATGTTTGGCAGGTTCCAGATGTCCGATCCGTTGGAACCGGCTTTGCTGCCCTCGGATGTAGTCACTCCCCTAGGCTACCGTCCGGTCAGTGACCAGGCGTCCTCGCCGCCGTCGTCCTCGTCATCGGGGCTGTCTGCCACGTCGTGGTAATCCGTCACCTGCTTGCGGCGTTCGAGATCGGCGGCGACCAGGTCTTCGGCGTAGCCTCCGACGGCGATGTTCGCGTTCGCGTTGTCGCTGAGGGCGGCGGTGTGCGCATCAGGCGTAGCTGGCGCCTCCTGGCCCTTCATGGCTGCCAGCACGGGAGCGAGGTCGTCCGGCTTGACCAGGACATCGCGGGCCTTGGAGCCTTCCGACGGCCCCACGACCCCGCGCGATTCCAGCAGGTCCATGAGGCGGCCGGCCTTGGCGAAGCCGACGCGAAGCTTGCGCTGCAGCATCGACGTGGAGCCGAACTGCGTGGTGACCACGAGTTCTGTAGCCTGCAGCAGGACTTCGAGGTCGTCTCCGATGTCGTCGTCGATCTGCTTCTTCTGCGCCTCGGGCGCGACGTCGTCCCGGTAGACGGCCTTGAGCTGGCCCTTGACGTGCTCCACCACCCGGTGGATTTCGGATTCGGTGACCCAGGCGCCCTGCACACGCATCGCCTTGGAGGCGCCCATGGGAAGGAAGAGCGCGTCACCTTGGCCAATGAGCTTCTCCGCGCCGGGCTGGTCCAGGACCACACGGGAGTCGGTGACAGAGGACGTGGCAAAGGCCATGCGGGAAGGAACGTTGGCCTTGATCAGGCCCGTCACAACGTCCACCGAAGGACGCTGGGTCGCCAAAACCAAGTGGATACCGGCGGCGCGGGCAAGCTGGGTAATTCGAACGATGCAGTCTTCGACGTCCCGCGGGGCCACCATCATGAGGTCGGCGAGTTCGTCCACGATCACCAGCAGGTAGGGGTACGGCTTGATGACGCGCTTGGAGTCAACCGGCGGAATCACCTTCCCGGCGCGGACTGCCTTGTTGAAGTCATCGATGTGCTTGAAACCATAGTTGGCAAGGTCGTCATAGCGGGCGTCCATTTCGCGGACCACCCATTGCAGCGCCTCAGCAGCTTTCTTGGGGTTGGTGATGATCGGAGTGATCAAGTGTGGAACGCCCTCGTAGGCGGTGAGTTCCACGCGTTTGGGGTCCACCATGACCATGCGGACCTCGTCCGGCGTGGCCCGCATGAGGATGGACGTAATCATGGAGTTCACAAAGGACGACTTACCGGCACCCGTGGCACCTGCCACGAGCAAGTGGGGCATCTTGGCGAGGTTTGCGACGACGTAGCCGCCCTCGACGTCCTTGCCGACGCCCATCACCATGGGATGGTCTGTGCGCCTCGCGTTTTGGCTACGCAGGACATCGCCGAGGGACACGGTCTCGCGATCCGTATTGGGGATCTCGATGCCGATTGCTGACTTGCCGGGGATCGGGCTGAGGATACGGACATCGCTTGACGCCACCGCGTAGGAGATGTTCTTGGACAGGGCTGTCACGCGCTCCACCTTGGTGCCCGGCGCAAGTTCAATCTCGTAGCGGGTCACGGTGGGGCCACGGCTGAAGCCGGTGACCGTGGCGTCCACGTTGAACTGCTGCATGGTGTCCGTCAGGGCAGCTACCACGGCGTCGTTCGCTTCCGTGCGTTCCTTCGGGATGGAACCAGGAGTCAGGTTGTCCGACGACGGCAGTGTGTAGGTCACGTCGCCGGCGAGTGAAAGTTGTTCGGTGCGCTGCGGAATCGGTGTCGGGGGCGGCGGCGGACTGACAGGCGATGAAGGCACAATGACGGGCGGCACGGCCGGCGAAAGGGCTGCGGCCGGCGCGATCATGGGGATAGCTTCTGTGGCGTTGTCCGCATCTGCCTTCGGGCTTCCAAGTCCCTGTGCGGCCTTGATCTTCTCGACGGCGATTTCGGCTTGGGTCGGGCGGCGCACCCCGGGCGGCACGGAAGGCGCGCCCTTCGCGGGAGGGGCGTCGTCGTCGACGATTGCGTGCTCGAAAGCCTCATCGCCGACGTAGCCTTCAAGCCCGGCGTCGTCGTCGTGGTCCCTGCCGAAGAAGCGCTTGCGGCGTTTCTTCTTCGGCCCCACGGCCACCTCGTTTTCGTGGAGGTAACTGCGATCGTGCGAATCACCGTGTCCGGCGTCGGCATCCATCAGGTCGACGCCCATGAGGTGCTCGTATGCGCCGCGGATACGTCGGGGAATGGCGCCGAAAGGCGTGGCCGTGACAATGAGGAGGGAGACGAACGCCAAGGCGCCGTAGACGATGACCGGTACTGCGGGATGGATGACGGCAAGCGGCGACGCCGCCAGGAAGCCAAGGATTCCCCCGGCTCGCCGGAGACCGTCGAAGCCATCAGCGACGGTCGGATGGCCCCCGATGATGTGGGCCAAACCGGTGCCGGCGAAGGTCATGACCAGGAAGCCGATGCCCACGCGGTTGTTGCCGCGACTGTCCCACGGCTGCCGGAAGAGGCGGATTGCGCAGACGAAAAGCATGAGCGGCAGAATCAGCGACACCCAGCCGAAGGTCCCGTTCACGATGCCATAGACGACGTCCGGGAACCAACCTTTGAAGCCCCACCAGGCGAAGGTTGCGATGAAGACACCGAGCGCCAGGTTGAAAAGCGCGGCGCCGTCCCGGCGGTCCGAAGGATCAAGGTCGCTGACGTCGTGGCCGATCCGGCGAATGCCTGCACCCACCACGTGGCCGATTCCCAGCCATGCTCCAGCAAACGCACGCAGGATCCAGGGTTGTTGGGGTTCGACGACGGCAGCCTGCTTGCCGCGGGCCGTCGCTGTGCCGCTCCTGCCGGACTTGGCCGGGGTCCGGCCGCTGCCCGAGCCGCCGGATTTGTTATTGGAGCTGCCTCTAGGCGCGGAGGTAGTACGAGTCGCCATACCCGCCACGGTACCCCAGTCCGTGCGGAATCCCGCGGATTTCAGGGGCGCGGAGGAACCATGTTGCCCCTGTTGAACAATCAGTGGGCTCGGTGTCACCCGGACCTGGGCCCGAGCACACGAACGGCCCGGTTCGCAAGAACCGGGCCGTTCGGAGACTGGCTCCGGGGCGTCCGTGCTGGTTATGCCTCTAGAAGCTAGGCCTCCAATACCAACGGGATGATCATGGGTCGCCGGCGAAGCTTGCGGTTGACCCACGTTCCGATCACGCGACGGACCACTTGCTGCAGCTGGTGGTTGGTGTGGTCCGCGTGGTGGAGCACTGCGTCTTCAAGGGCGGCGTTGATCTTGGGAATGATCTCATCGAACACGGAATCGTCCTCGGCCACGCCGCGGGCGTGGATCTCCGGGCCTGAGACAATCTTGCCCGTGGTGCGGTTGATCACGGTGATGACGGAGATGAAGCCCTCGTCGCCGAGGATCCTGCGGTCCTTGAGGTCGGCGTCGGTGATTTCACCCACGCTTGAGCCGTCAACGTACACGAAGCCCACTTCAACCTGGCCCACAACGTTGGCCTTGTGGTCCCTGAGGTCGATGACCGTGCCGTTATCGCTGAGGATCACGCGGTCCGACGGGACGCCGGAGTCCTCCGCCAGGTTGCCGTTGGCGATGAGGTGGCGGGTTTCGCCGTGCACGGGCATGGCGTTCAGCGGTTTGAGGATGTTGTAGCAGTAAAGCAGTTCGCCCGCGGCTGCGTGGCCGGAAACGTGCACCTTGGCGTTGCCCTTGTGGACGACGTCGGCGCCGAGTTTGAGCAGCCCGTTGATGATCCGGTAGACGGCATTCTCGTTGCCGGGGATGAGGCTTGAGGCCAGAATGACGGTGTCGCCTTGTCCGACCACTACCCGGTGGTCGCCATTAGCCATGCGGGAAAGAGCTGCCATGGGCTCACCCTGGGAGCCCGTGGACATCAGGACTACGCGGTGGTCCGGCAATTTTTCGATGTTCTTGATGTCCACGAGGATTCCCGGTGGGACGTCAAGGTAGCCCAGCTTTGCCGCGATGGCCATGTTGCGTACCATCGACCGGCCCACAAAGGCGACGTTGCGGCCGTGCTTGGCGGCGGCGTCGAGAACCTGCTGGACACGGTGAACGTGCGAGGAGAAGGACGCAACGATGATGCGCTTTTTGGCCTGGCCGAACAGACGGTCCAGCGTGGGACCGATTTCCTTCTCGGCCGTGGTGAAACCTGGGACATCCGCGTTGGTGGAGTCGGCCATGAACAGGTCCACTCCTTCTTCGCCGAGGCGGGCGAAATGGCGCAGGTCCGTGATGCGGCCATCCAGGGGCAGCTGGTCCATCTTGAAGTCGCCTGTGTGCAGCACATTGCCGCCGGCGGTTCGGATGAAGACAGCCAAGGCGTCCGGAATCGAGTGGTTGACTGCAACGAATTCACATTCGAACGGCCCGAACTGCTCTACTTGCCCTTCGGCAACCGTGAGCGTGTACGGCTTGATCCGGTGTTCCTGGAGCTTGGCCTCAATGAGTGCAAGCGTCAGCTGGGAACCGACCAAGGGCAAGTCCGGGCGCAGGCGCAGAAGGTACGGCACAGCGCCGATGTGGTCTTCGTGGCCGTGCGTCAGGACGATGGCAACGACGTCGTCGAGCCTGTCCTCGATGTACGAGAAATCGGGCAGGATGAGGTCAACACCCGGCTGTGTCTCTTCAGGGAAGAGCACGCCGCAGTCGACAACCAGCAGCTTGCCGTTGATTTCGAAAACGGCCATGTTGCGGCCAATCTCCCCCAGCCCCCCAAGGGGCACAATCCGGAGTGTTCCCTGCGGAAGTTTGGGCGGGGTGGCAAGTCCGGGAAGGGCGGTTTGGGTCATAATGCGCTACTTTCCGGCGGAATCCTTCTAGACAGTGAAGTCCATTCCAGCTTCCGCCAAGTCCTCGCGGATGGTTGCGATCTCGGCGGCGTCCGGCTCCACGAGGGGCAAACGGACAACCGAGTTGGGCAGGACTCCCTGCCATTTAAGAATTTGTTTGGCGGCGACAGCGCCTTGGACCCGGGTCATGGTTGCACGGACCACCGGTTCCAGTTCGAAATTGATCTTGCGCGCCGTGCCGAAGTCGTTCGCGTTGATGGCGTCGACCAGCTCACGGAATCGGCGGGTGACCACGTGCGTCGTGACGCCTACCAGGCCGACTGCGCCCAGTGCCATCCACTGGAGGGTCAGGCCATCGTCCCCCGAGTAGAAAAGAAGGTCCGTTTCGGCCATGACGCGCGTTGCGGCAGCGAAATCGGCTTTGGCATCCTTGACCGCGACGATGTTGGGGTGGGCGGCAAGACCGATCATGGTCTCCGGTGCGATCTGGATGGAAGAACGCCCGGGAATGTCGTACAACATGACGGGCAGCTCCGTGGCCGACGCAATGGTCTCGAAGTGGGCCCGGACGCCGGCCTGGCTCGGCTTGTTGTAGTACGGCGTGACGATCAGGAGGCCGTCTACGCCGAGTTTCGCCGCTTCCTGGGAGAGGTGCACTGAGTGTGCGGTGTCATTGGTTCCGGTTCCCGCGATGATTGCGGCGCGATCGCCGACGGCTTCCTTCACGACGCGGAACATGCCGAGGTTTTCCGCATCCGTGAGCGTTGACGTCTCTCCGGTTGTTCCCGTGACAACCAGGCCGTCGCAGCCGTCGTCGACGAGCTTGACTGCCAGTTCCGCTGCCTGCTTGTAATCGACTTCGCCGTCCTTGGTGAACGGGGTGACCATGGCGGTCAGAAGGGTACCGAGAGCAGGAACGTTCGTACGAGAGTCAGACATATGAAAAACGTTACCCTGTCAGCTGCGGGATAGGAGAATGGCGGCGTCGCGATTGTCGTCAAATTCAGCGAAATGGGAGCAAGGCCTCAGGCTGAAGCGTCGCGATGGCGATTGCCGAACGTCGTTGGGCTGTCCGGGCTCTTCCCCTCGGGCTTCGCAGCCGTCTCCGACGAGCAATACCGGGCAACCGCCGATTCCCGCATGCGGTCCGCCCACGCACACAGCCGCTGGGCGGCACGCACATAGTTGAACAGTTCAACAGGGGTCAACGCTTCGAGGTCAGTCTCCGCGAGCCGCCTGGCAAGCTCGGCTCCCGGTTGCTGATCGCCCAGAACGGTTCCCTCGCGCCGCCACTGCACATCTTCCGGCGGCTCCCCCGCGACGAGTTGCCGGAAGAGGAAATCGACGACGCCCGGGCTCATCGCCTTCATGGGCGCGTCCAGGCCTTGGGGGTACGCGTTCGGCCGCTTCGAAGGATCGTTCATGCAGCCATGGTATTCGAACATATATTCGAATACAAGATTCTTCCGTTCGGACCGACCGCGGCTACTGCTCGGCCGCGGTGGGCTGCGCACGGAAGAGGCGCACGGCGTCGCGCATGGATTCCCTGGCACGCTTGCGGTCGCCGGCGGCATCGTAGGCGCAGCTAAGACGGAACCAGGAGCGCCAGTCCTCGGGCGCAGCCTCGGCCTCCACGCGGTACTTCTCGAACTCTGCGTCCGCGGCGGCGCGGACGATGCGCCCACCAGGCGTACGCGGCAGGTTGTCCACAGGCAGGCCGCCCTCGGCTTCGAGCACCTTGGCCATTTTCTCGGTGCGGGCGCCAAAGAGCAGTTCGCGGACCAACGCCCAGGCTCCGATGATGGGGAGCACCAGGTAGGCCGCGCCGATTCCCTTGGCTACCAGGTTCTGGTCGCTGAGCAGCAGGATCGAACGCTGGAAGGTGACCACCAGGTAGAGAACCAGCAGCAGCGTGACAGCGCCCACCCAGATCTTGGTGCGGTTCTTCTTGAATGCGTTCCAGAGCGAACCCATGCGCCTACAGCCCCAAGTCCAGGTAGCAGTCCAGGCCGACTGTCAGCCCGGGGTGGGCCGCAACGTTGCGCAGTCCCAGCAGCACGCCGGGCATGAAGGAAGCCCGGTCGAAGGAATCGTGGCGGATGGTCAGTTGCTCCCCCGGACCACCGAGTAGCACTTCCTGATGCGCCACGAGCCCGCGCAGGCGGACGCTGTGGACGCGGACCCCGTCTACGTCGCAACCGCGCGCACCGTCGAGGGCGGTGGCCGTAGCGTCCGGGCTGACCGGGACGCCGGCTTCTTCGCGGGTGGCCGCGATGAGCTGCGCCGTACGGACGGCCGTGCCCGAAGGCGCGTCCACCTTGTTCGGGTGGTGAAGCTCGACGATCTCGACCGATTCAAAATATTTGGAGGCTTTGGCCGCGAACGCCGAGGCGAGGACGGAACCGAGGGCGAAGTTAGGTGCGATCAGGACCCCTGAGCCGGGGTTCACTGCAAGCAACTCGCGCAAGGCGTCAAGCCGCGCGGCGTCCCAGCCGGTGGTGCCGACAACAGCGTGCATACCGTGCTCGACGGCGAAACGGACGTTAGCTTCGGTGCTGTCCGGAACAGTCAGGTCCACAACATACTTGGCACCGGCGTCGAGCATTACATCAAGGGAATCGCCGCGTCCGAGTGCCGCGACGAGCTTCATGTCTGCGGCTGCCTCCACCGCCTTGACGGCTTCGATACCCATGCGCCCGTGGGCGCCCAGCACGGCAACAGCAAGTTGTTCGGTCATGCCCTTAACCCTACCGGGCGGAGCGCGCCGGGATCGCCCGGTGACAACCCCCAGCTACTCCCCTGCGCCGCCGGCTACTCGTCCGCCCCGACCCATTCCACCGTCCCGTCGCTGAAGAACTGTTCCTTCCAGATGGGCACCTGCGCCTTGATCCTGTCCACAAGCTCCGAGCACACGGCGAAGGCCTGTCCACGGTGGGCAGCGGCAACGGCACAAACGAGCGCAGGCTCACCGATCTCCAGCATGCCGATCCGGTGGGCCGCCCAAATGCGGACAGGCTGGGCAGCCTCTCCCGAGTGCTCCGCCACGAGCTGCGCCACGACGTCGGCCATGACTTGGTGGGCGGTGGGATGGGCGCTGTAGCTGAGCCTGTCCACGGGCTTGCCGCCGTCGTGGTTGCGGACCACGCCGCTGAAGCTCACCACCGCTCCCGCCGTGTCGGATTCCACTGCTGCGATGGCTTGATCCACGGAGATCGCTTCAGCGCTGAGGATCGCGCTGATTACTTCGAAGTCGGTTTCAGTGGTCATGGTTTCCCTCCAACTGATCGCACAGGTGGGCGATCACGGGATCAAGGACGGCAAGCCCGTCCATCACGCCCTTCGGCGAACCCGGCAGGTTCACGATGAACGTCTTGCCTGCAGTGCCCGCATGCCCCCGGCTCAGCATGGCCATAGGGGTCTTGGCGGCCCCTGCGCGGCGGATGCCTTCCATGAGGCCGGGTATTTCGCGATCCAACAGCGGCAGCGTGACTTCGGGAGTACGGTCGTCGGGGCTGAGGCCCGTGCCTCCGCTGGTAATCACGACGGCGGGTTCCTGGGTCAGGAGCGCACGGATTGCCGCACCGACTGGCTCGCCGTCCGGCACCACCATGACGGGGAACGTCTCGTAGCCGTGTTCGGCCAGCCAGTCCAGGATCACGGGACCGCTCTTGTCCTCATAGATTCCTGCCGCGGCCCGGGTGGAGGCAATGACGACGCCGGCCTTCCGCGGGCCGCGCTGGGGTTCACAGGCGCTCATGCGCGTGACCCCTCGCTGGGCGAGCCGGACGAGGTTGGAAGGACCCAGTCACCGCTCTTTCCGCCGCTCTTGGCGAGCACCTGGATTCCGCTGATCACGGCGTGCTTGTCCACTGCTTTGATCATGTCGTAGACGCTGAGCGCGGCCACGGATGCCGCAGTCAATGCTTCCATCTCCACCCCGGTGACGCCCCTGGTCTTGACCGTCGCCAGCACCACCACTGTGTCCGGACCGAGTTCGAAGTCCACGGTGACCTTGGAAATCGGCAGCGGGTGGCACAGCGGAATGAGTTCGGAGGTCTTCTTGGCCGCCATGATCCCGGCAACGCGCGCCACGGCCAGGGCGTCCCCTTTGGGAAGCTCGCCGGCGCCGAGCAGGGCAAGGACCTCGGAGGTGCTGTGGACGGTTGCGGTGCCGGTAGCCTCGCGCGTGGTCACGGCTTTCTCGGAGACATCGACCATTTGGGCCGTTCCGTCCTGGCGCAGATGCGTAAGGCCGCCAACCATGCCGGCGGGGTCTGAAGTGTCATTCACAACATCCATACTTCCACTTCCGCCCCGGCGTCGAGTTCCGTTACGTCCGCCGGAACCTGGACCAGCGCGTTCGAGTTGGCCAGCGCATGGACGAGATGGGAACCGACGCCGCCCTCCAGCCGGACTGTTCCACCCGGAAGCAGGGTTCCGCGGCGCACCTGGTGCTTTCCCGCGGGAGAGGTAAGCGACTCAGTAAGGCGCGCCTGCAGGCTCGGCCGCAATGCCGGGATTCCCACGACCGCGGCGAGCGCGGGGCGAAGGAACATTTCGAAGGACACGATGCAGCTCACCGGGTTGCCGGGAAATCCGAGGAGGGGCACGCCGTCGAACGTTCCGATCCCTTGGGGGCCGCCGGGTTGCATGGCCACGGACACGAATTCGACCGTTTGGCCATCCATGGCCTGCCTCACCACTTCGTAGGCGCCCTTGCTGACTCCCCCGGTGGTCACGATGAGGTCGATTGCTCCGAGGTGGGTGTGCAGGAGGTCTTTCAGGGCAGCAGGATCGTCACCGCTGATTCCCGTCCGCGTAACCCGGAGACCGGATTGCACCATGGCGGCTTCCAGCAGGGTTCCGTTGGAATCGTAGATCTTGCCCTCCGGCAGGGACGTGCCGGGTTCCACGACTTCATCGCCCGTAGTCACGAGGAGCACTCGTACCGGGGTGCGGGCCTCGACGGCGGTCATTCCCAAGGCCGCGAGCAGCCCCAACTGCCCGGGCCCAAGGACAGTTCCGGCCCGCAAGGCAACGGTCCCCTCGGTGATGTCGCTCCCGGCGTCGCGGACGAACGTTCCCGGCTCGGTTGTCGGAAGGCGGACGGTTGCTGCCACCCCGGGCGCGGGGAAGACATCAGGCACAGCCTGTTCGATGGGCACGACGGCGTCTGCACCCTCGGGCATCATAGCGCCGGTCATGATGGGGGCCGCGGTGCCGGGCACCAGCCGCGCCGGGAACGCGCCCGCCGGTACTGGATCCACGACTGTCAGCTCCGCTCCGACGTCGCTCCCTGAGTGAGGTGCGAGGTCCGCCGAGCGAACGGCAAATCCGTCCATCTGGGAGTTGGCGAACGGCGGCAGGCTGAGCGGCGCCAGGACATCGTCGGCGAGGACGCGGCCGAGCGCGGCCATCAAGGGCAACTCTTCGGTGCTTCCTTGGCGCGCAAGGCCAGACAGAAGCTCCTTGACCGCTTCGCGGTGGGCTGCGACGGATCTGGCCACGGTGTTCCTCCCGATTGTTTTCGCTCAGACCTACACAGCCTAGTGTCAGTTGACGGTGATCCGGATGGTGTGGAATCCCGTGGCCCCGTCCGGAGCCACGGGAGTGCGGGCTTCGGGCTGGGGTGTGCCGGTAGCATCCGTGGCACGGACCTGGACCTCATGGCCTCCAACACCCAATTCAAGGCCTAGCTGCCACTGGTACCACGTGTCCGTGGAGATTCCCGGGGCGAGCTTGGCTTCCTGCCAATTGCCCCGGTCGACCCGTACCTCCACCTTGGCGACACCGCGGTGTTGCGCCCATGCGACCCCGCCGAACTGGACCATTCCGGCCTTGACCGAGCGGCCATCCCGCGGCACACCGATCCGGGATTGCGTCTTGATGGGTCCATGGTCGCTCCAGCCGCGCGGCGTCCAGTAGCCCTGGTCGTCCGCGAAGCGGGTGACTTTCAGCTCCGTCAGCCATTTGGTAGCCGAGACATATCCATAAAGGCCCGGCACGATCATCCGGACGGGGAAGCCGTGTTCCAGCGGCAAGGGTTCACCATTCATTCCGACGGCGAGGATGGCGTCCCGATTGTCGGTGAGCGCTTCGAGGGGAGTACCGGCAGTCCAGCCGTCGGTGCTACGGGACAGCACCATGTCCGCACCGGGCTTGGGCCCGGCCATGGCCAGGAGCTCGCGGACGGGCCAGCCCAGCCAGAGGGCATTCCCGATCAGGTCTCCGCCGACCTCGTTGGATACACAGGCGATGGTCACGTGGCGCTCGATCATCGGTTTGCTCAACAGGGTGGCGAAATCCACTTGGACTTCGCGCTCCACCAAGCCCGTCACCTTGAGGATCCACTCCGGTGGATTCACGGCCGGGGGAATCAGGGCGGTGTCGATCCGGTAGAAGTCGGGGTTCGGCGTGACAAGCGGTTGCAGTCCCGCCAAGGTGAGTGCTGCGCCGTCGGGGACCTTCTGGGCCGGCGTCGCCGGCGCTGGCAGGACAACCCCGCGGCGGAAATCGGAAACCACGGTTCCTGCCCTGCGCGCCACGGTCGTCACGATTCCCGCGACCACGGCTGCTATTGCCGTTCCGCCCAACAATTGCACGAAGCTCCGGCGGGCCAATGGCATGTCGCTGGCCTCCGGTCCGGGGCGCCAGGTTTCGAGCCGTTGGGTCAGGAGGCGGAGGAACAGCATGGTGACCATCGTGGCTACGACCGGCGCGATGGCTGCGGTGGGTGCCGCCTGGGCGCGGGTCAAAACGGCAGCCAATCCGGCGGCTCCGGCGAGCAACGCGAGCACGAGCCCCGCTCCCTTTCGCCGGTACTCCAGGAAGCCGGCGAGCGCAGCAAGGACCAACGTCACCAGCGCGATGCTGACGATCAGGGCGATTTTGTCCGCGGTGCCGAAAAGGCTGACGGCCAGTTCCTTGGCCCAACCCGGTACGGCGTCGATCACCACGCCGCCAAGTGCTGTGACGGGTGAGACGGTCGGACTCAGGAACCCGGCCAGCAGCTCTCCGGCTGCCACCCCGAGACCGATGGCCACCACGCCGCACGCCGCAGCCCAACGTGCCGCCGTCCTGGTACTGCGTTTCTCTGCCTTCGGAGCGGTACTGCTCATGTGTTGCCTGCCTGTTTGGTGCCCGCTAAAGGAGTTGTGTCAGCGGGAGCTGCTTCTATCGGGTATGCGCCGGTGTCCGATGCTGCTGCTTGTGCGCCTGAGGGAAGGCGCAGAGTGAATCGGCACCCCTCCCCGGTATTCGCTACCGTGACGCTGCCGCCATGGGCCTTGACGATGCCTGCCACCATGCTGAGCCCCACACCGGCTCCGCTGTAGCGCGGTTGTCCTGCTTCGAACCGCATTCCTGGGCTCCTGGAGCGGTTCTTTTGCCATCCGGTTTCAAAAACGTGTGCGAGATCTTCGTCATCGATGCCCCCGCAACTGTCCGCGACGTCGACGACGGCGTCGCCGCCTTCGCGTCCGACGCTTACCCGGACGCCGCCGTCGGGCCGGCTGTAGATAATCGCGTTCAGCAGCACGTTGCGGACGGCCCTTCCCAGGCTGGGCCCGTCCGCGACGGCCATGCACTCCCGCTCGCCACCTCCGTCGAGTTGGATGCCGCGCTGCGCGGCAAGCGGGGCAAGATCGGCGATGGCGTCGCTCACGAGATCGTAGAGGTCCAGGGCTTCCGCGCTCAGACGGAGCGTTCCCGCCTGGATTTTGGACAGTTCAAGGAGGTCGTTGACCATCACCGCCATCTGGTCCGTCTGCCCGATGATCTTGCGGTAGTAGGCGGGAACGTCGGCCACCATGCCGTCTTCCAGTGCTTCGGCCATGGCCCGCATGCTCGCCAAGGGAGTCCGGAGGTCGTGCGAGATCCAGGAGACCAGTTCGCGGCGGGCGGTCTCGACGGCGGCTTCCCGTTTCCGGGATTCCTCCAGTTTGAGGCTGCTCGCTTCGAGTTCCTGGGCGAGCTGGGCCAGCTCGGAGTTCATGGCCGGCGCGGTTCGCCGCGATGCCGATGGTGGCAGGACGGAGCCGTCGAGGGCTTCGCCGCTGCCGAGGCGGCGCGTGGCGGCCACGAGCCGGATGACGTTGCGGGACACTCCGGCGCCGAGGACCAGGGAGATGGCAATTGCTACGGCTGAGGCCACCGCCAGGATGTACCACATGACTTCGAGGTCCCGGGCCGAAATGAACATGGCGTTGAACGCGCTCACCATGCCGGCCACAAGAACGCCAACGGTGGCCACCACCACGAGGCATATCTGCACCAGGATCGAGGCACCGCGCAGGAAACGCAGTAGGGCAAGGGTCAAGGCGCCGATGGAGACAGCCCAAAGGAGCATCCAGGACAGGATCGTGAACATTTCAGATGCCTGCATGTCCACCATCCTTAGCGTCGAAGCGGTAACCGACTCCCCAGACAGTCTTGAGAAGAACCGGGGTTGTGGGGTTGTCCTCGATCTTTTCGCGCAAGCGGCGGACATGTACCGTCACGGTGGACAGATCCCCGAAGTCCCAGCCCCACACCGCCTTGATGAGGTCCTCACGGCTGAATACCTGGTTGGGCCGGCGGAGCAGGAAAGCCAACAAATCGAATTCGCGCACTGTCAACGTCAGTGGCTTTCCATCATGGAGCACCGTGCGCGAGGCCGGATCCAATTCGAAGCCGGCAAGTTCCACGGGAGGTTCCGGGCTGAATTCCTTGATGCTGCGGCGCAACACGGATTTCACCCGGAGAACCAGTTCGCGCGGCGAGAAGGGCTTAGTGACGTAGTCGTCCGCTCCGGTTTCCAGCCCCAGGATGCGGTCGTCCTCCGTGCCGAGGGCGGTGACCATGATGATGGGAACGCTCATGGCCAGCCGCAACCTGCGGCACACTTCCACCCCGTCGAGTCCAGGCAGCATGCGGTCCAGGATGACTAGATCAGGCCGCCTGGCAGCTGCGAGGCTCAGGGCTGTGAAGCCGTCGCCCGCGAGATCGACCTGGAAGCCTGCCTGGACCAGATAGTCCCGGACGACGTCGGCGATGGTCTGTTCGTCTTCGACCAAGAGGATGCGGCGGTTGCCAGGTTCGGCAGCGTGCAGGGCGGGCTGCGTATTCACACCTTCAGCATAGATTCGCAAAGTGCCCGCGGTGCCTGATCCGGCCGCCCGTGGGCCAACCGTACGTATTCCGTAAGAACTCACGCTTTGCGCTGCCCTCCACCGCGAGCGGCCGACGAACGTGACCAGTGGGCGATATCACTCTTGAGCCCTGCCTGGCGTAGCCTGAATCCATGAGTGTTCAGCTAGGCATGCCGTCGCCCGCTACGGGCGATGGGACAGGGAGCAACATGTCCGCGCCCCCGCCGCGCCCTGCCGGAACCCCTGTGGGCCTGTTCGACCGCTACGGACGCCGGGCTACTGACATGCGGCTGTCCCTGACCGACAAATGCAACCTCCGGTGCACGTATTGCATGCCCGCCGAAGGGCTCGAATGGTTGTCCAAGCAAGCGGTCATGACCGCCGCCGAGATTGTCCGGATAGTGCGGATCGGCGTCGAACAACTCGGGGTGCGCGAACTGCGTCTCACCGGCGGCGAGCCCTTGGTGCGTGCCGACCTCGTGGACATCATCTCCGCCCTCCGGAAGGCACACGCCGATCTGCCGATCTCCATGACGACCAACGGCGTCGGCCTGGACAAGAAGGCGGCCGCGCTCAAGGAAGCCGGGCTCACACGCATCAACGTCTCCCTCGACTCCCTGCATGAAGAGACATTCACCAAGCTGACCCGGCGACCCTTCCTCGCCAAGGTGCTTGCCGGCGTCGACGCCGCCTGGGCCGCGGGCCTCGGACCGGTCAAGATCAACGCCGTCCTCATGCGGGGAATCAACGACGCCGAATCCCCGGACCTCCTGGCCTGGGCTTTGGACCGCCGCTATGAGCTGCGCTTCATCGAGCAAATGCCCCTGGACGCCGATCACGGTTGGACCCTGCGGAACATGATCACCGCAGCGGAGATCCGCGAATTGCTCTCGCGGGACTTCGTGCTCAGCCCGGACCCTCGCGAACGCGACGGCGCACCGGCCGAACGGTTCGAAGTACGACGCCGGGACCCGGCTTCCGCGGAAGCCAACGGAGCTGTTCTAGGCACCGTCGGTATTATCGCCTCGGTCACTGAGCCGTTCTGTTCCGATTGCCGGCGCACAAGGATCACCGCCGAAGGCAAGATCATGAGCTGCCTGTTCTCCCGCGAGGAATTCGATCTCCTCGGCTTGCTCCGGCAAGGGGCCAGCGACGACGAACTCGCCCAACGCTGGCAGGACGCCATGTGGCTCAAACCCAAGGCGCACGGCATGGACCACACCGGCCTCGGCGCACCGGGCTTTGTCCAGCCGGACCGCAGCATGAGCGCCATCGGAGGCTGAAACTGTGCTCGTACGTTATTTCGCTGCCGCACGCGCCGCCGCAGGCGTCGAAGAGGAACACCACGATCTTCCGGAAGGAACAGCCCTGGACGGCCTCATCGCCGCCCTGCTCGCCGTCGAACGTCCGGAACCTCCGGCAGGCACGCCCACGCTGGCCCGGATTATTTCCCGCAGCAGCTTCCTGCGCAATGAGGTGGCGGTTCGCGACCGTTCGGCCGTCCTCGGTGCGGACGACGTCGTCGACGTCCTTCCGCCGTTTGCCGGGGGCTGAGCCGACGCAGGCCGAGGGGTGGTTCTCCGCGCCCGAGGAGCCTACGCTGTGCCTATCCGCGCAACGGCAAAGGACAGCCATGTACACACTCCAGATCGAACACGCTGTGAACGACTTCGCCGCATGGAAGCAGTCATTCGACTCTGACCCGGCAGATCGTGCTGGCTCCGGCGTTGTTTCCTACAGGGTCTTCAGGCCCGTCGACGATTCGCAGCGCGTCCTGATTGAGCTTGATTTCGCCGAGCGGGAGCAAGCTGAATCAATGCTGAACACCTTGCGGACACGGGTGTGGAGCGGCTCTGGAAGGCCGGCCTCGCTCGACGGCGCGCCGGACACCCGGATCGTGGAATCTGTGGAGGCCAAGACGCTCTGACTGTTGTATCTGCTGGACTGTACTTGTTGGACTGCACTCCCCGGACGTCGGCCTTAGACCCGCCTGCAGACCGAGATCATGAACGGGCTGAAGGTCGCGGCATCGCCGAGCCGGAGTTCGGCCATGTGCGTCAGTACCCCGCCATCTACTTTGAAGGTGTGTCTCGCGGTCCCGCGAGGGCTACGCCGCTCAAGCCTCAGCGTGCCGTCCTGCCAGTGGCCACGGGCCGGTGCTTCCGGCGGCCGGCCCATGCTGTCCACGTAGTACCACAGGGTGTCTCCGTGGTCCGGGTCAACCGTGAACACACCGTGCCCTTCGAAGTGCGTACCGTCAGGCTCGACGTGCCGGTAGCTCTGCACCAGGGCGTATCCTCCGGCCGCGCGTGAGAAGGTGACCTCTGCGTCGGCGGTCCGGGCCGGGCCCCACGGAGAAGCGGAAAGCTCGGTGCTCCCCCGCCAATGCCCCAGGAACGTCTCCAGCGCAGTGTTTGCATGACTCTTAAATGGCTCGTTCATGGCGACTCCTGCGCATCGACGATGGATACGTCACCATCATGTTCCCGATCGAGCAGGCTCGTCCAGCCTTCCCCATGGGACATGCCCCCTGTTCCAAGCCAGGAATGGACATATCAGGATCATGTCCGCACCTTGGCTCCAACGGAGGGCATGTCCCTAGGGAGGGGCGTGTGCCTAGAGGCCGAAAGTCTCGGTCTCGTCGAAGGGCCCGACGACCGTCACCGTGCGTGGGGCAGCGGCGAGCACGACGGCGAGCTCCTGCACTTGCTCGGCGGTGACGGCTTTGATCCGGCGAAGCGTTTCGTCAATGTCCTGGAATTCGCCGGAGACTAGTTCGGCGCGGCCCAGGCGGGACATCCGGGAACCGGTGTCCTCCAAGGCCAGGACGATTCCGCCGCACAATTGGCCTACGGCCTTGCGCAATTCCTCGTCCGCGATCCCGTCAGCAGCAAGTTTGTCCAGTTCAGCCCCCAGAAGTTCCAGAACCTGTTTGACCTTCGACGGCGTGCAGCCGGCGTACATGCCGAAGTAGCCTGCGTCCGCGTAGGCGGAGGCAAAGGAGTAGGTGGAATATACGAGGCCGCGTTTTTCGCGGATCTCCTGGAAGAGCCGCGAGGACATCCCGCCACCCAAGACTGCGTTCAGGACGCTCATGACAAAGCGGCGGTCATCGGTGGCAACGATCGAGGGGCAGCCCATGATGATATTGGCCTGCTCCACGGGGCGCTTGACCACATGGAGCCCGGACGTACCGGTGATATCCGCACGTGCGGTGGAACGGCGATCGACCGGGGCCGCGCCGTCTTTCAGCTCCCAGCCGGCTGTCCGCAAGGCATCGAGCACCAGCCGGCAAACGACGTCGTGATCCAATCCGCCGGCGGCGGTGATGACGATTTCGTCAGGCCGGTAGTAGCGGCGGTAGTGCTCCCACACGGAATCGCGCGACACGGCCTTGATGGCAGCCGGGGTGCCGCCGATCGGGCGCCCCAGCGGGTGAATGCCGAGTACCGCGGCCACGAATTTCTCGTGGGCCACATCGGTGGGGTCATCGCTGTCCATGGCGATTTCTTCAAGGATGACGTCGCGTTCCTGCTCGAGTTCCGCCGGATCCAGCACCGCGCCGGTAATCATGTCGGCGATGACGTCGATGGCCATGGGCAGGTCGGTATCCAGCACCCGCGCAAAGTAGCAAGTGCTTTCCTTGGCTGTGGCCGCGTTCGATTCACCGCCCACCTCGTCAAAAGCAGACGCGATCTCGAGGGCCGTACGCCGTCTGGTCCCCTTGAACAAGAGATGTTCCAGGAAGTGGGTGGAGCCGTGCTGGCCCTCTGCCTCGTCGCGGGAACCGACCCCCACCCAGAATCCGATGGTTGCCGAGCGCTGCCCGGGCATGGCCTCGGTGAGCACGCGAACACCCCCCGGTAGCACCGAACGCCGGACAACGGAGCCGCCTTCGGCACCATGGATCAGTTCGCCGCCGGGCACGGTCTGCACCAGAGGGAGGGGTACGACAGTCATCAAGACCTTTCAGTTCTGCGGGAAATCACGGGTGCCAAATCTGGCTGCAATCGTACCAGCGGGCACATCGCCCTTGGGGCGGGAATTCGTTGTTAAACCGGGCAGGACCGGTGGACATGTCCACCGGTCCTGCCGCGTGCAGTGCCGGTTCAGGCTACTCTGCGGATACTTCAGCCTCTTCGGCGGGAGCTTCCTCAGAGACGGCGCCTTCTTCCTCGGCCACAACCGGGGAGAGGGAGAGCTTGCCGCGGTCATCGATCTTGGTGATCTCGACCTGGATCTTCTGGCCCACGGAGACGACGTCGTCGACGTTGTCCACGCGCTTGCCGCTGGCCAGCTTGCGCAGCTCGGAGATGTGCAGCAGACCGTCCTTGCCCGGGGTCAGGGAAACGAACGCGCCAAAGGTGGTGGTCTTGACGACCGTGCCCAGGTAACGCTCACCGATTTCCGGGATCTGCGGGTTGGCAATGGCGTTGATCGCGGCGCGGGCTGCTTCGGCAGCCGGACCGTTGGTGGCGCCGATGTAGACAGTGCCGTCGTCCTCGATGGAGATGTCGGCGCCGGTGTCTTCCTGGATCTGGTTGATCATCTTGCCCTTGGGGCCGATGACCTCACCGATCTTGTCAATGGGGATGTTGACGGCGATGACGCGCGGTGCGAACTCGGAGAGCTCGTCCGGGGTGTCGATGGCGGCGTTGATGACATCCAGGATGTGCAGGCGGGCTTCACGTGCCTGCTTCAGGGCTGCTGCCAGGACCGATGCCGGGATGCCGTCAAGCTTGGTGTCCAGCTGGATAGCCGTGACGAACTCGGAGGTACCGGCAACCTTGAAGTCCATGTCGCCGAAAGCGTCTTCGGCGCCGAGGATGTCGGTCAGGGCTGCGTAGCGGGTCTGGCCGTCAACCTGGTCGGAAACCAAGCCCATGGCGATACCGGCAACAGCGGCCTTCAGCGGCACACCTGCGTTGAGCAAGGACAGCGTAGAGGCACAAACGGAACCCATCGACGTCGAACCGTTGGAGCTGAGGGCCTCAGACACCTGGCGGATGGCGTACGGGAATTCCTCGCGTGACGGCAGCACCGGCATGATGGCGCGCTCTGCAAGGGCGCCATGACCGATTTCGCGGCGCTTCGGGGAGCCGACGCGGCCGGTCTCGCCCGTGGAGTACGGCGGGAAGTTGTAGTTGTGCATGTAGCGCTTGCGCGTGACGGGAGACAGCGAGTCGATCTGCTGTTCCATCTTGAGCATGTTCAGCGTGGTGACACCCATGATCTGGGTTTCGCCGCGTTCGAAGATAGCGGAACCGTGAACGCGGGGCAGGACCTCTACCTCGGCAGTCAGCTGGCGGATGTCCGTCAGTCCACGGCCGTCGATGCGGATCTGGTCCTTGAGGATGCGCTGGCGCACAACCTGCTTGGTCAGGGAGCGGAAGGCTGCGGAGAGCTCCTTCTCACGGCCTTCGAACTGGCCGCCGAGGGCGCCAAGAACTTCGTCCTTGAGCTCGTCGGAGGCGTTGTCGCGGTCCTGCTTGTCGGCGATCTGGAAGACAGCAGCAAGCTTTTCGGCGGCAGCGGCTTCGACAGCGGCGTAGACGTCGTCCTGGTAGTCCAGGAAGATCGGGAACTCAACCGTGGGCTTGGCAGCGCGGGCGGCCAGGTCGGCCTGGGCCTCGCACAGGGCCTTGATGAACGGCTTGGCAGCTTCGAGACCCTCGGAAACAACTTCTTCAGTGGGAGCTGTAGCGCCCTGTTCCTTGATGAGGTTCCATGAGTTGTCCGTGGCTTCGGCTTCAACCATCATGATGGCGACGTCGTCACCGGCAATGCGCCCGGCGACAACCATGTTGAAGACGGCGTTTTCGAGCTGGGAGTGCTTCGGGAACGCAACCCACTGCGAACCCTGCTCGTCGGCGACGAGGGCAACGCGGACGCCGCCGATCGGGCCGGAGAACGGGAGGCCGGAGAGCTGGGTGGACATGGACGAGGCGTTGATGGCCACGACGTCGTAGAGCTCGTCCGGGTTGATCGCCAGGACGGTGACCACGATCTGGACCTCGTTGCGCAGGCCCTTGACGAAAGCGGGGCGCAGGGGGCGGTCCATGAGGCGGCAGGCCAGGATGGCTTCGGTGGACGGGCGGCCTTCACGGCGGAAGAACGAGCCCGGGATGCGGCCGGCGGCGTACATGCGTTCTTCGACGTCGACGGTCAGCGGGAAGAAGTCGAAGCCTTCACGCGGGGACTTGCCCGCGGTGGTTGCGGACAGCAGGGCGGTGTCTTCGTCGATGTAGACCATCGCTGCGCCGGCTGCCTGCTTGGCAAGGCGGCCGGTTTCGAAGCGGATAACACGCTTGCCGAAGCGGCCGTTGTCGATGTTGGCTTCTGAGAACTGGATTTCGGGACCCTCCATTGAGAGTCACCTCCGTTTCTTGGTTTAGCGGAAGTTCGTCCGCATCGACCCAGGCCAGCGTCTGTTCCTGGCCTGTACGACACCCGGTCATCGATCGAGACCCACGGGCTACGCCTTCATCGCAGAAGGCTGTTCCCGGAGATCACTACCGAGGACCGCGAATGCGCGATGCGGTTGAACTCCTGTTAAGTGTTGGATTTAGTTATGGAGAAAAGGCGGCCCGGTCCGCGGAGGATCGGGCCGCCCGAAGTCAAACTAGCGGCGCAGGCCGAGGCGCTCGATGAGCGCACGGTAGCGGGCAATGTCAGTCTTCTTGAGGTAGCCCAGCATGCGCTTGCGACGACCAACCATAGCCAGCAGACCGCGCTGGGTGTGGAAGTCGTGCTTGTGCTCCTTCATGTGCTCAGTCAGATCCTTGATCCGCTGAGTCAGGACTGCAATCTGGACCTCCGGCGAACCAGTGTCGCCCTTGGACGTTGCGTATGCCTCGATGATGGACTGCTTAACAGCGGCTTCAAGTGCCACGTGAACTCCTAGAGTTGTGCCGTGCGTCCCGATTCAGCGCCTCGCTGCCGGGTTGTGATGTGCCAATGACCGCACACAAAACAGGTCCAGCCGCCACGGACTGCAGCCGGATCCATCCCTCAGTTTACCGGCAGCCTGGCAATCTTGTCGAAAGCTGCCGTGTGACCCTCCTCAAAGACGGGTTCCGGTCACTGCCCGATCTCAGTTCGGACGGCAAACAGCTCGGGGAAGAACGTCAGGTCAAGTGCCTTCTGGAGGAATGAAACTCCGCTTGAACCTCCGGTTCCGGTCTTCATGCCGATGGTCCGCTGGACAGTGCGCAAATGCCTGAAGCGCCACAGTTGGAAGTTGTCCTCAAGGTCCACCAGTTCTTCGCAGGCCTCGTAGGCCGCCCAGTTGTCTGCGGCATGTTCATAGATGTGCTTGAAGAGCGGCAAGAGCTCAGGGGCGAACTGGTGTGCCTGGGAGACGTCCCGGTCCAGGACGGACGCCGGAACGTCGTAGCCATGGCGGTGAAGGTAGGCCAGGAATTCGTCGTAGATACTGGGCGCGTGCAGGAGTTCCTCCAGCATTGCCCGCGATTCCGGATCCGAATCGAACACCGGCAGAATCTTGGCGTTCTTATTGCCAAGGATGAACTCGACGGCACGGTACTGGCTCGACTGGAAGCCGGAGGCGTTCCCCAGGAAGCCGCGGAACTGCGAGTATTCCGTGGGGGTCAGGGTGGCCAGCACCGACCATTGCTCGGTGAGGGTCTTCTGGATGTGCTTGACCCTTGCGATGCCCTTGAGCGCGGCGCCAAGATCGTCCTGGCGCAGCCACGTCGCAGCGCTGCGGAGCTCGTGGAGGACCAGTTTCAGCCAAAGCTCCGTGGTCTGGTGCTGGATGATGAACAAGAGTTCGTCATGGTGCTCCGGCTGGCTGACAGGTTGCTGCGCGCTGAGCAGCAGGGGAAGCTGCAGGTAGGAGCCGTAGCTCATGCGTGAGCTGAAATCCTTGACGATGCCTTCGTCGAGTGGCCGGGTGTTCTTCTCAACGCTCACGCTACATGCCCTCCGAATCCCTGCTAACGCATGGGCCTACTTGTTCAGCAAAAGATCGTGGGCCTGGATGACGTCAAGCCGCATCTGATCAACAAGCGCCTCAGGTCCACGGTATGCCACCATGCCCCGCAGCCGCGCAGCAAATTCCACCACGACGGTCTGTCCATAGAGGTTGAAGTCCTCCACGGCCTCTTCCGGGCGGTCGATGACGTGGGCTTCCACCTGGCGGCTCACACCGTCGAAGGTGGGGTTGGAACCCACGGAAATCGCGGCGGGCCAGCGATTTCCGGGCCCGTCGATCAGCCAGCCCGCGTAGATTCCATCCGCGGGCACGTAGCCGGTGGCTCCATGGTCAAGGTTTGCCGTGGGAAAGCCAAGGGCTCGTCCGCGAGCGGCGCCGTGGACCACTTCGCCCCGCATGCGGTGCGGCCGGCCAAGTACCGCGGCCGCGGTCTCGACGTCGCCCTCGGCAAGGGCTTCCCGCACCCAGGTGGAGGAACAGCGGCGGTCCGTGCCGCCGTCGTCGTGGACTGGAAACCCCTCCGCGCCAAATTCGTTGACTACGTGGACGCCGAATCCCAGGTCCCTGCCCAATTCCTGCATGGTGCCGACGTCGCCGGAATTGCCTGCGCCGAAACGGAGATCGTGGCCCACTACGACGTGCGCTGCGTGGAGCCCGTCAAGCAGGACGGTGCCGACGAATTCCTCGGGAGTCATTCCTGCCAGAGCGAGGTTGTATTTCATGACGAGCACGGCATCCACGCCCGCGTCGGCCAAGGCATCGAGCTTGTCCTGCAGCCCCATGATGAGCTCCGGTGCCGAATCGGGCCGGTGGACCAGGGCCGGGTGCGGATCGAAAGTCACGACGACGGACCGCGCGCCGTGCTGCTCCGCGGTGCGCAGGAGCTGCGCCAGCACTTGCTGGTGTCCACGATGGACGCCGTCAAAGTTCCCGATGGTAACGACGCTGGGACCGAAATCCTCGGGGACCTCGGTGGGATCGTTCCAGATGTGGACCATCAACCTCGCCTTTTACTGCTGGTATTCACTATGCCCGGCGGCCTGGTCCGGCGCCGGAATTCTCTAAGGTTACCTGCTGTCCCGAGCTCTCCTGCCAGGGAGCCGAGGCCCGCCGTTCCTACTCCGGAAGCCGTGCCGGGCGTCGCCGGTAGAGCCAGAGCAAGCCAAGGACCGGCAGGATCAGCGGGACGAAGCCGTATCCGCGGCCGAACAAGGACCAGACGGTGTCGTGCGGGAAAGCCACCGGATCGAAAAGGCTGATGGCTCCAACCACGATCACGCCGAGCATTTCCACGAGGACCGCCGCCAAGGACACCTTGAACCAGGTGCGGCCCGGTTTGGCGAGGGAGACCGTGGCCACCAGGTACACCACAGCCGCGAAAGCCGAGAGGATGTGGGCCAGGGGCGCATCCGAGAACTTTGTCAGGATCTGGTATCCGGCACGGGCCGTCGCCGAGATCGCGAAAACCGCATAGACCGCAATCAGCAGCCTCCCGGGACCGGTGTTGCGGGTGTCCCGGTTCTTCTTCTGGGTGGTCTCAACAGTCACTTCGTGTGCTTCTTCCAATGTCAGTACCAGATCTGGTTCATGCGGGCCGCCATGACCAATGCGGTGACGCCCACGGCGCCCATGACGAAATTACTCCAACGGGTCCGCTCCAGGATGGACCAATACACTGCCACGATGGGAAGCATGAGCGCGGTGATGATGTATCCCCAGAACTCCCAGGGCTCCCCCGCAATCTTTTCACCCATCGCCACGCGGATGATCGATCCCACAAGATAGACCAGCAGGACGAGTTCGACGGCGGCCACGGACAGAATCGTAATGTCGTTGGGGGCCTTTTTCATCAGGCCCGCCACGACGCAGATGATCGTGGACAGCAGCCCGACGACGAGGACAGCGTAAAAGTATCCGTCCATGGCTAGTGTGCCTGCTTTTCGTTGTCCGGTGCGAACACCAGCACAGGCTTGGCGAAACTCCCCGTGTCGGCCAGCAACGCCACCAGTTCTCCAGACGGGGAGAACGCGGCAGCGGGGTTCTCGGCGGTGGCAGCCTCCGCCGTGCCCGCATTTGGCCCGGCGGCGATTCTGCGGCCAAAGGAAATTTCGATGGTTTCGGCGTCGCTCAGCTCCCGGTTCGGCATGAGCGCGCGGGCAGCGGCAGACATTTCGAGGACTTCGAGTTCCTCGGCGAGCTGTTCGAGTGTGCGGGCCTGGTCAAGGGAGTACGGCCCCACTTGGGTGCGGCGCAGCGCTGTGAGGTGTCCGCCGACGCCGAGGGCCCCGCCAAGGTCGCGTGCCAGCGCGCGGATGTACGTACCGGAGGAGCACTCAACGGTGACATCGACGTCCACTACCCTGCCGTCGTCGATCCTGCGGATGGCATGGATCTCGAAACGGTGGATGGTCACGGGGCGGGCAGCTAGCTTGACCTCTTCACCCGAACGGACACGGGCGTAGGACCGTTCGCCGTTGACCTTGATGGCGCTGACACTGCTGGGAACCTGCTGGATATCCCCGGTGAGCCGGGCGACGCCGGAACGGATGGCCTCCCCGGTGACCCCGGCGGCACTGCGGCTTTCGGTGATATCGCCTTCGGCGTCGTCGGTGATGGTGGATTCGCCGAGCCGGATGGTGGCGGAGTACGTCTTGGAAGTACCCACGATGTAGGTCAACAGTCGTGTTGCCTTGTTGATCCCCAGCACCAGGACACCGGTGGCCATGGGGTCCAAGGTTCCTGCGTGGCCTACTTTCCGGGTACCGGCCAGCCGCCGCATCCGTCCAACCACATCGTGGCTGGTCCATCCTTGCGGCTTGTCAACGATTACCAGTCCAGAAAGCACGCCTCCCAGTATATCCGCGCCAGGGCATGCATCCTGCGGGGCAGCGTCCCGGAACGGTACGGCGCCGCGGCTAAGATGGCTCCCATGCCAGAGCTTGCCGCGCACGTCCGCGAAGTCCCCGTGAACCAGATCCGCGAGATCACCGAGGCCGCTTGGGCATCTCCCGGGGCGATTGTCCTCAGCATTGGCGAGCCCGGCTTTGCGCTGCCCCGTCACATCCTGGACGCGGGAATCGCTTGCCTGGACAGGGACGAGACCAACTACACCCCCAATGCCGGGATCCCGGCCCTGCGGGAAGCCTTTGCCGACCGATTCCGCGCCCACAACAAGGTGGACGTCGGCACGGAGCGTGTGTACGTCGTGGACGGGGCCCAACAGGGCCTTCACTTCGCCATGAGCCTGCTCCTCTCCCCCGGTGACGAGATCCTGATTCCGAATCCTGGCTATCCCACCTTTGCCATGACCGGCCACCTGCTGAACGCCGTCCCGGTGCAGTACCCGCTCTACCCGGAGCACGAGTTCCAGCCGCGCATCGAGGACATCGAGGCACTGATCACACCCCGGACCAAGGTGTTGGTCCTGAATTCGCCGTCCAATCCCTTGGGCGCGGTGATCGGCGCGGAAGTCACCCGTCAACTGGTGGAACTGGCTGTCAAACACGATCTCTGGATCATTTCGGATGAATGCTACGAAGCCTTCACGTTCGATGTTCCGCACACGAGTCCGGCCCGCTTCGACAGCACTGTTCCCGGCGAAGCGCGGGTCTTCACCTCCCTGACCTTGTCCAAAACCTACGGACTGACGGGACTGCGGATTGGAGCGCTCATTTGCCCGCCGGGCCTGGAGCGGAAGATGAACAACGTCATGGAGGCAATCGTTTCCTGCGTGGCTTCGCCTTCCCAGTACGCCGCCGTCGCGGCACTGACCGGCCCCCAGGACTATGTGGACACCGCCAGGGAGCACTACCGCTCCAACCGGGATGCCGCATCAGCAGTGCTGGCGGAGAAGGGCATTCCCTTCCTGGGCGCCCAAGGAGCTTTCTACCTATGGGCCGACGTCTCGCATGTGAGCGGTGGCGACGTCCGCGCCTGGGTGCGCGCGTTCCTCGCGGAGTTCGGAGTGGCCGTGGCGCCGGGTACCGCGTTCGGTTCCATCGGCGAGGGGTGGATCAGGATCGCGCTGTGCGGCGATCAACAGCAGTTGCTCGATGGCGTCAGACGGCTCCCAACGCGGTCTTGAGGCCCGGCGGCTTGGCAGTTGGCGAAGTTCGGCTCAGTATTTGGTCCGGTTCTTGTGCCCGCGCCATGCATCGAAAGGAGCGTCCGACGCCTGAACCTCCGCGTGGTGGACGGGCAGCAGTTCCGGCCGGATGCCGTTGAAGTACTCGTAGAACACCGCGTCGTCGAAGCCGGCGGCCGCGGCCCCGTGCCGGTCCGCGGCAAAGTAGACCCGGCTTACCCGGCCCCATAAGGCCGCCGAGAGGCACAAAGGGCACGGTTCGCAGCTTGAATAGAGCACGGAGCCGCTGAGATCGAAGCTTCCAAGTTCCGACGCCGCCCGCCGGATCGCGACCACTTCGGCGTGCGCTGTGGGGTCGTTGTCGCGGGCGACCCGGTTGACGCCGTCATGGAGCCGTCCGTCCGGGGTGACCACGACGGCGCCGAAAGGCCCGCCGCCGTCGGCCACGTTTTGCACTGCGAGCCGCAGGGCGTATTCAAGGTAGTTCTCGGGACTCTGAGCTGCATCGTGCGCCGCCATGCTCCGATCTTAGCCATGGCCCGGCCCTTTGACCCGACTTTTCATGGTTAAACAAACAGGACCGGACCGGTAGTCGCCAGGACTGCCGGATCCGGCCCCGCTGAGGAAGTCGGTGGACTACTTGCCGCCGTCTTCGTCGATGTCTTCATCGGCGCGGAGGTCGATGTCTTCTTCGTCAAAATCGTCTTCGTCGATGTCCGCATCCTGCGGGGCATCACTCTTATACGGATCTGCATCGCCTGCGTGCTTGGCGCCCGCGGCCAGCGCGGCCACCTCGGCGTCGCGTTCCTTGGCGGTACGCAGCAGCTGCTCGAGGTTCGACGCGTTGACCGGGATAAGGTCAGCAACGAACTCCAGGGTAGGAGTCAGGCGCACGGTAATGTTGCGGCCCACTTCCTGACGCAGAACACCCTTGGCCTTCTCCAACGCCCTCACAGCATCAGAATGAGCAGCCTCGTCACCGAAAACGGTGTAATACACGGTGGCGTGCTGAAGATCGTTGGTGACGCGGGCATCCGTGATGGTGATGCCCTCAACCCGAGGATCCTTGATCCGCCGGCCCAGTGCCTCAGCAACAACAACCTTAATCCGCTGCGCCAACTTGGCAGCGCGTGCCGGATCAGCCATTTCTACTCCTAAAATTTGCGTACGACGGCGCGGTGGCGACTTGCGTACTTAAGTTCTGTATGCGCGACGCGCCGAAAAAGACACGAAGCGGACCGCGAGCTTCCCACTGAGGCCCGTGGAGCCGATATGGGGGCCCGGGAGTGGCTAAGGTGGCAGCCGAGGGTCCCAATGCGAGCTTGCGAGCGTTGGGAAGGCTGACACCGCTGCCGAAGCTGGGCGGCAGAGGATCGCAGATCCTTTGCCGCCCAGCGTAGGGGCGGGGCCCCCATATCGGCGGAACGGGCCGGATGGCCCCCACAACTCGGAGGCTCCCCGCTAGGACAACTTAGACGCGCGGCTTCTCGCGCATCTCGAAGGTCTCGATGATGTCACCTTCGTTGATGTCGTTGTACGAGCCAAGACCGATACCACACTCGAAGTCCGTGCGGACCTCGGTGGCGTCGTCCTTGAAGCGCTTGAGCGTCTCAACGGTGAGGTTGTCGCCGATGACCTTGCCATCGCGGCTGACGCGTGCCTTCGTGTTACGGCGGATGATGCCCGAGCGGACGATGGAACCGGCGATGTTTCCGAACTTGGAAGAACGGAAGACTTCGCGGACCTCGGCGGTACCGAGCTGGACTTCCTCGTACTCCGGCTTGAGCATGCCCTTGAGGGCCAGCTCGATGTCATCGATTGCCGAGTAGATGACGGAGTAGAAGCGCATGTCAACGCCTTCACGATCGGCAAGGTCGGCCACGCGCTCGGCGGGCTTGACGTTGAAGCCGATGATGATGGCGTTGTCCACCGTGGCGAGGTTGACGTCGTTCTGCGTGATGGCACCCACACCGCGGTGGATGACGCGCAGTTGAACGTCTTCGTCGCCGACGTCGATCTTGAGCAGTGCGTCTTCGAGGGCTTCAACGGCACCGGAAACGTCACCCTTGAGGATGAGGTTGAGGGTGTCGATCTTGCCCGCGGCAACTGCCTGGTCGAAGTCTTCCAGGCTGATGCGCTTGCGACGCTTGGCCAGTGCCGCGTTGCGGTCGGCTGCTTCACGCTTTTCAGCGATCTGGCGGGCCGTACGCTCGTCGGAGGTCACCAGGAAGGTGTCACCTGCACGCGGTACGTTGGACAGACCCAGGACCTGGACCGGACGGGACGGAAGCGCGATGTCGAGGGCGTTGCCGTCTTCATCGAACATGGCACGGACGCGGCCGTGGGCCGTACCGGCCACGATCGTGTCACCGACGGCCAGGGTACCGGACTGGACCAGGACAGTGGCCACGGAACCGCGGCCCTTGTCCAGGTTCGCTTCGATGGCAATGCCTCGAGCGTCCTTGTCCGGGTTGGCGCGCAGGTCCAGGGCGGCGTCTGCGGTCAGCAGGACGGCGTCGATCAGTTCGTCGATGTTGATGTTCTGGCGGGCAGAAACCTCAACGAACATGGTGTCGCCACCGTATTCTTCGGGAACCAGACCGTACTCGGTGAGCTGGCCCTTGACCTTGTCCGGGTTCGCACCTTCCTTGTCGATCTTGTTGACCGCGACGACGATCGGCACGTTGGCCGCCTGTGCGTGGTTGAGTGCTTCCACCGTCTGCGGCATGACGCCGTCGTCGGCTGCGACAACCAGGATGGCGATGTCGGTGACCTTGGCACCACGGGCACGCATGGCGGTGAACGCCTCGTGGCCGGGGGTGTCAATGAAGGTGATGTCGCGCGGAGTGCCTTCGTGGATGTGGCTGATCTGGTAGGCACCGATGTGCTGGGTGATGCCGCCGTGTTCGCCTGCAACCACGTTGGTCTTCCGGATGGCATCGAGCAGTCGGGTCTTACCGTGGTCAACGTGACCCATGACAGTGACAACCGGGGGACGCGGTTCGAGGACGTCGTCGCCTTCGGCCTCCAGCTCGGCATCGAGGTCGATGTCGAAGGAGTCGAGGAGCTCGCGCTCTTCGTCTTCCGGAGAGACAACCTGGACCTTGTAGCCGAGTTCAGCGCCGAGCAGGCCGAAGGTGTCTTCGTCCAGCGACTGGGTAGCCGTTGCCATTTCACCAAGGTGGAACAGCACGGTGACCAGCGCGGCGGGGTTCGCCTCGATCTTGTCGGCAAAGTCCGTGATGGACGAGCCACGACGGAGCCGGACCACGGTGTTGCCGTCGCCGCGGGGTACGGATACCCCACCCAGCGACGGAGCACTCATCTGCTCCAGTTCCTGACGCTTTGCACGCTTCGACTTGCGCTGCTTGCCGCGTCCTGCGCCACCCTTGCCGAAGGCACCCTGGGTGCCGCCACGTCCGCGGCCACCCTTGCCGAAGCCACCGCCGGCGGGAGCTCCGCCACCAGTGCCTGCGCCAGGAGCGCCACCCGGACGGCCGGGGCCACCACCGGGACGACCGGCGCCACCCGGACGGCCTGCGCCACCGGGAGCGGGACGCTCGGTACGGTTGGGCATCATGCCTGGAGTAGGACGGTTTCCTGCAGGCCCACCTGCGGGACGCGGTGCGCCCGGACGGGGAGCACCCGGGCGCGGTGCACCGGGACGCGGTCCACCGGAACCGGCTGCGGGACGGGGACCGCCTGCGCCGGCCGCGGGACGCGGACCACCGGGACGTTCGCCTTCAGTGCGACCGCCACCGGCACGGGGCATACCCTGCGAAGGCGCAAAGGGGTTGTTGCCCGGACGAGGAGGACGCTCGCCGTCGCCACGGCCGCGGGGCATGCCCTGCGAAGTCGCGAACGGGTTGTTGCCCGGACGGGGACCGCCGGGGCGCGGAGCCTGGCCACCGGAACGTGCCGGGGCCGGAGCTTCGGCCTTGGGCGCCGGACGGGCGCCCGGCTTGGCGAAAGGGCTTGCGGTAGCTGCGGGAGCCGCAGGCGCTGCCGGGGCGGGGGTCTCAGCCTTGGGGGCGGGAACCGGAGCCTTGGGCGCTGCAGGGCCCGGAGCCGGGCGTGATGCTGCGGGTGCAGCAGGGGCACCGGGTGCCTTAGGGGTTGCAACGGAAACCGTTGCCGAGGCAGCGGCCTTTGCAGCGCCGGCACCCGGGTAGGCGTCGCGAAGCTTCTTCACGACGGGCGCCTCAATGGTTGAAGAGGCGGAGCGAACGAATTCGCCCAGTTCCTGCAGTTTTGTCACTGCATCTTTGGAAGTAATACCGAGCTCTTTAGCAAGCTCATGTACGCGGACCTTGGCCACATTTCTCCTGTCTCGGTCCGCACCGAGCCAGGCACGAACCGTCTACTTCTTACTGCGGGCCCCAGCCGCGAACGCGGCGGAAAGGCCCTGTGCTGAGCGCAACAAAGTTGTCATCGTTGCGCACTCATCGCTGGGAACTCATCGGGTTTCCATCAGTTTTCTGACCCGCTTTCAGGTTTGGACGGTTTTCCTGCTTTCACGGGGGTGTCCGCAGGGGGCATGACTGCCGCCAGGTAGCGTTCGACGGCGGTGACTTCGCTTGCGCCCGCGAGGGCCCTTGCGAAAGCACGCCGTTTGGTTGCCAGCGTCAGGCATGTGTTGCTGGGGTGCAGCCACGCACCCCGGCCAGCCATCCGGCGTCGTTCATCCACCAGGACGACGGGTGACCCGCCGCCTTCGGCGACGAGCCGGATCAACTCACTCCGGCTGCCTTGTTTCCGGCATCCGATGCAGGTACGCACAGGCTCGCGCCTGGTGTGAAGCAGTTCAGCCACTGGGTGTATCAACCTGCCTCAGTGTCTTTCCCTGCCTTTGCGGTTCTGCTTTCCTTGGCGCTCGCTCCCGCCTTGTTGAGATTGTTGCCTCCACAATTCACGAGCACGCCAAAGCGCACGGACACCGGACATAGGCCCGGTTCCATCCAGTCTAAGCCCCCGGAGGCCCGGCCACCGAATCCATATGGCGCAGGGATCCGGGGCGGGCGCCTCTGGGCGGGTTTAGTTGCTCTTGGCCGGTGCGGCGTCGGAGACGATGTCGATGCGCCAGCCGGTGAGCTTGGCGGCAAGGCGGGCGTTCTGGCCTTCTTTGCCGATGGCAAGGGACAGTTGATAGTCAGGAACAACCACGCGTGCGGACCGAGTGGCCTCGTCGGTGATAGTGACCGAATTCACGCGCGACGGCGAGAGGGAGTTGGCGATGAACGTCGCCGGATCGTCGCTGAAGTCGACAATGTCGATCTTTTCGTCGTTGAGTTCGGTCATGACGGCGCGCACGCGCGAGCCCATTTCACCGATGCAAGCGCCCTTGGCGTTGATGCCGGGGGTGTTCGCCTTGACAGCCATCTTGGTCCGGTGCCCGGCCTCGCGTGCCAGCGCGACAATCTCGACCGAACGGTCCGCGATTTCCGGTACTTCCAGTTCGAAAAGCTTCCGGACGAGGCCCGGGTGTGAACGCGAGAGCGTGATGGAAGGTCCCTTGGCGCCGCGGTGGACATCCACCACAAAGGCGCGCAGGCGGTTGCCGTGGGTGTACTTCTCCCCCGGCACCTGCTCGGGCGGCGGAAGCAAGGCTTCGACGGAACCGAGGTTCACCTGGATCATGTGCGGGTTATTGCCCTGCTGGATCAGGCCGGCGACGAGTTCACCTTCACGGCCCTTGAATTCGCCCAAGACGTTGTCGTCCTCAACATCGCGCAACCGCTGCAGGATGATTTGCCGTGCCGTGCTCGCCGCGATGCGTCCGAACCCGGCGGGGGTGTCCTCGAACTCGCCGATGGCTTCGCCGTCGTCGTCGATTTCCGTAGCCCAAATGGTCACGTGTCCGCTCTTGCGGTCAAGCTCTGCGCGGGCCTTCTCGAAAGCGCCCGGCGTCTTGTGATATGCCACCAAGAGCGCCTGCTCGATGGTGGGGATCAGGAGGTCCAGCGGGATTTCACGCTCACGCTCCAGGAGTCTCAGCGCACTCATGTCAATATCCATTAGGCCTCCTCGGAAGGTCCGTTGTGCTCGTCTTCCAGCCCGGCCTCGTGGAGGTGGCTGAACTCTATCTCGACTTTTCCTTGGCGGATCCTGTCGAAAGGAATCTTCACGGGGTCGCCCTGTTTGGACTTCATCCCTTTCTTGACCTCTTGCTCGGGAACAAGTGTGACGCCGTCGTCGTCGACGGACTGGATCCGGCCCGTCAGGTTGTCGCCCTGGATGACGTTGACCTTGGCCATGCGTCCGCGGGCGCGGTGCCAGTGGCGGGGTTCCGTAAGCGGCCGTCCGACGCCGGGCGAGGAGACCTCGAGGTCGTAGGGACGGGCGTCAGTATTGGGATCGTTGTCCAGAATGTCCGACAGGGCCCTGGAGACGTCCGCGACGACGTCCAGGCTGACGCCGCCGGTTTCTTCCTGGAGCAGGTCGATGATCACGTGGACAACCCGGTGCGAACCGGCAACCTGGATGGCAACATCCTCAAGGTAGAGCCGGCTTGCCTGGACGGCAGGCTCCAGAAGGGCCCTCAACCTGCTTTCCTCCGGGTTGCGGACCTCGTGTTGTGGTGGATTCGTCGGATCCGTTCCAGCCTGGTCTGTTGAAGTCGTGGCTTCCGAATGACTCACTGGCCAGCCGCCTCCCGATAGATGATGTTGTGACTACTAGCTTAACGATATTTGCGGCGCCGTGGTGCACGGGTGGTGCGATCGCGCTGATAGCCCCGGAAATTGAGTGGTCACCCGGTGCCCGTCCAGGCGTACTGGCATCAGATTGCCCGCGAGCGTGACACTATGGTCTGTTGTGAACCACGGGACTGCTGAAAAACCACGAAGCCACGGCTGGACGAGAGCCCTTCTCCTGGCTTTGCTGGCAGTCCTCGTGGTGGGAGTCGGAGCCGTGCTCGTTCCCCGCGACGCCGGAAAACCGCAAGCCCTCCCGTTCTCCGAAACCGCCCGTTCCGAAGCCCTCTCCGCGACGGAGGCGCTCCTGGACAGCGCCTCGCTGCTGGAGGGCACGACGCCGGGTGGCGCCGCGGGCGAGGCGTCCGGTGGCAGTGGACTGCCGGATTCTGTGACGTTGCTGACAAATCAGGCGCGGGCGTTGCTGCCCCCTTCCGGGCAGCCAGCATCGTCCGCTTCCCGCACCCCTGGTGGCGCGTCCCCTAAACCACCGTCCCCAGGTTCCGTATCCCCAAGTTCCGCTGCCACCCCGGACACCACGACTCCGACCGCCTTCGTCTCAGCACTCTCCTCGAGCGCTTCCCGTCGCTTGGCGGACGCCGCACAAGCCGACGGCGGCACGGCACGGCTGCTTGCCGCCGTCGGGACCTCCCAACTGCTTGAGTCATCCAGACTGGCAACAATCTGGGGTCTGCCCGTACCGGAGGCCACCCCCGGGGCGACTCCCGCCCCGACACCGGCCCCGAGCTGCCCCGCTTTGCCCGGAATGTCGGCTACAGCGGCGCCGCCCCCCGGCACAGCTTCGTCCCGGGCCGATCTCCCCGCTGCCGTTGGCGCCGTCGTCAGCTCCGAACAGGAGGCGATCTACGCCTACCAGGTGGCCCTGACCAAGCTGGACGCGAAGGCATCTGCGACCGCTGCCACGTGGCTGGCCCGCCACCAAGAGCTGCTCCGCGGAGCGGAAGCCCAGGGCAGGCTGCACTGTGTTGCCACCCCGCCGCGGGAAGCCGGCTACCGCCTGCCTGCCAGCTTCGCCGCCAAACCCGGGGCCGCACTGGGAGGGATGGAGGCCAGCTCACTGACCGCTTATGCCGACCTCGTGGCGTTGTCAGACGGTGAGACGCGGCAATGGGCCATCGACGGACTGGTCGATGCCGCCAAGCGCAGCCAAGCTTGGGGAACTCCTGTTGGACCATTCCCAGGACTTTCGATTGATAGCGCCGCCCTGCCTCCGCTTCCATCGAGCACTCCGGCTCCGTAGGAAAGCCTTCCTTTGCTGGCGGCTGCGGCCCCCAAGTGCTTGGCTTGTTCCATGGCTTCTACAGAAACTGCCGCCCTGCACGAAAACGAACCACACGACAATGACCTCGCCCACCGGCTCAACTGGCTCCGGGCAGGCGTCCTTGGCGCCAACGACGGAATCGTCTCCGTTGCCGCGATCGTGGTGGGCGTCGCTGGAGCAACGACGAGCACCGGTGCCGTCCTCACGGCCGGCGCAGCCGGACTCGTAGGTGGCGCAGTGTCCATGGCACTGGGCGAGTACGTGTCCGTCAGCAGCCAAAGCGACAGTCAGAAGGCACTCATTGAGAAGGAGCGCCGGGAGCTGGCTGAGCAGCCTGACGAGGAGCTTGCCGAACTGACTGCGATTTACGAGGCCAAGGGCCTGCGGCCTGAAACCGCACGGAAAGTGGCCGTGGAATTGACGGAGCACGACGCCTTGGCCGCTCACCTTTCCGCCGAACTGAACATCGACGAAGACGACATCGTCAGCCCATGGCATGCGGCCTTCGCTTCGGCGATTGCCTTCACCTTGGGCGCGGTGCTGCCTCTGCTTGCGATCTTGCTCCCGCCCCCGGGGCTGCGTGTGCCGCTGACCTTCATTTCCGTCTTGCTCGCGCTGGCAATTACGGGAGCCCTCGGAGCCTGGATCGGTGGTAGCTCGAAGACTCGGGCCGCCGTGCGCGTCGTCATCGGCGGGGCCCTTGCCCTCGCCGCGACCTTCTTCATCGGAAGCCTCCTGGGCTCTACCGGAGTGGTCTAAACCGCTCCAGGACCGGCTTGGGTAGGCTGGCGGTGATGACTACCTTCGTTTCCATCCCTGGCGATCTCCAGGCTCGCTACTCCCGAACAGCGGAGGGACGGGCATGGCTCTCCGGGCTGCCCGGCTTGATCAACAGCAGCTTGGAGCGTTGGCAGTTGTCCGTTGACCTGGAACCGGGGGTGGAACCATGGAACGGCCACGGCGGCATCGTCATTCCGGTCATCTACAACGGCGCCCGTTCAGTGCTCAAAATAGCGTTCCCGCACGAGGAGGCACTTGTTGAACGGCATGCGCTGGCCCTCTGGGGCGGTACCGGAGCGGTAAAGCTGCACGACGCCGATGCCGCGTCCTGCGCGATGGTACTGGAGCGGCTCGACGCTGACCGCTGGCTATACAGCGCCCCGATGGACGAAGCACGCGACGTCTGGGGAACGCTCCTGAAGGAACTCAGCATCGAACCGGACGAGCGGCCGGAGTGGAAAGCGTTCGAGCACATCGCGGCACGGGCAGAGCGCTGGAGCGATGAGTTGCCCGCGGACTGGGAGCAACTCGGCCAGCCCTTCCCCCGCTGGCTCCTGGAAGCCGCGCTGGAAGTGTGCCAGACACGGGGCGCTGTTGGACGCCGCGCGGGCAGGGACGTGTTGGTGCATTGCGATCTGCATTTCATGAACATCCTCCCGCATCCCGACGGCCACCAGTCCGTCAGGAAGCGCAGATACGTGGCCATCGATCCGCAGCCGATGGTCGGGGAGGCAGAATTCGCCGTCGCTCCGATCCTGTGGAACCGTATCCGCGATCTCTCCAGAACGGCTCCGGAACTTGCGCTCCTTGAACGTTGCGCAGATTTCAGCAGCGCGGCCGGCTTGGACGGCGAAGCGGCCCGGGAATGGAGCCTTGTCCGCGAGGTCGAAAACGCCCTGTGGTATGCCCGAAAACCACGGCATGAAGGCGATCTGGCCCGCTCCTTGTGGGTGGCCAGCACCCTCGCGGGGCGGCCCCTGGAGGGACTGCCCGCCGCCCACGACCTGCCCGAACCGGGCGTGGCCGGATCCGATTAGGGTTTTGCGGCTTATGAGGGCACTGGGCCAAGAGGGCTTTGGGCCAAGCCACTCGGCTCAGGCTGTTGCCTCCAACGCATCCTTGATGGCTTGCACGGCAACATCGAGATCGGCTGAATCCGTGGACCAGTTGGTGACCGAAACGCGCAGGATGTCCCGGCCTTTCCATCGCGAACCGGACATCCAGACTCGCCCATCGGCCATAATGAAATCCGTGACGGCCCGGGTCCTCTCGTCTGAACCGAAGGCCAGGGACAATTGCGTGAACACGACGTCGTTGAGCACTTCCACGCCCGGCACTTCTGCAAGCCGCCGGGCCAACTCCGCAGCACATTCCGCACGTCCTGCGACAAGCTGCCGGACGCCGTCGCCACCCAAGGAACGCAATGCCGCCCACACCGGCACTCCCCTGGCCCGGCGGGACAGCTCGGGGACTTTTTCCATGGGGTCGCCGGGGCCGTGATCGTCCTGGATGAGGTATTCGGCGTGCATGCCGATTGCCGATCGAAGGGCGGCGACGTCGCGCACCACCACAATTCCGGCGTCGTAGGGCACGTTGAGGGTCTTGTGGGCATCGGTCCCCCAGGAGTCAGCCAACTCAACCCCCTCGACCAAGGGCCGTAGTCCCGGAACGGCTGCTGCCCACAGGCCGAAGGCGCCGTCAACGTGGACCCACGCGCCGTACTCCTTGGAAACCGAGATCGCCTCGGGGAAAGGATCGAAGGCTCCCGAGTGGAGGTTCCCGGCTTGGAGGCACACAATCGCGGGGCCGGAGCCGGACTGCAGCGCGGCCCTGAGCGCGGCAGGATCGATCCGTCCTTCGGGATCGGCGCGGACAACTTCAGGAGTCCCCAGTCCCAGGAAGCGCAATGCCATGTCCAGGCTCTCGTGCCGCTCGGCTCCTACGAGGACCCGCAGTTTCGGGGCGCCTTGGAGTCCGCCGACATTGACGTCCCAGCCGGCTATGGTCAGCTGGCGCCAGCGGGCCGCGGCGAGTGCCGTGAAATTGGCCATGCTTGCCCCGGTGGCGAATCCGACGTCGGACCCTTCCGGAAGGCCGAGCAGCTCTAGCAGCCAGTGCCCGGCGGCCTCCTCGATTCCGGCTGTGGCGGGTGTGGCGAAACGCAGCCCGGTGTTCTGGTCCCACCCGGAGACCATCCAGTCCGCTGCCATGGCCGCCGGAACCGTACCGCCGATGACCCAACCGAAAAAGCGCCCCGACTGCATCGCCATGAGCCCCGGTTCGGCGTGCTCAGCGAGGAAATCGATGACCGCGGCCGGGTCCAGTCCACTGGCGGGAAGGGGGCCGCCGAAGATCGCGGTGACGTCATCGGCGGTGTTGCCTGGCCGCACAGGCCTCCCAGGCAAGGCCCTCAACCACTCCCGGGTGTGCTCCCATGCACGTTCGAGAGCCTGCTCATAGCCGCTGGAATCGACCCACATGAGTGCATGCTACGCCCACGGCTTCACCCCGGCTATCGCCGGCGGGAACCAGCGCGGTTACTTGGCGAAGTAGTCGTGCCAGACGTCCACGCCGAGTTTGACGATCAACGCGCCAACCACGATCAGGAACACCAAGCGCACAAAGCGACTGCCTTGTTTCACGGCGGTCCGGGCGCCCAGGTACCCGCCGGCCATGTTGGACAGCCCCAGCACGGCACCGACGCCCCACAGCAATGATCCGTGCGGCAGGAAGAACAAAAGCGCCCCGGCGTTGGTGGCCATGTTGACGATCTTCGCCTTGGCGCTGGCCTCGAGGAAGGCATAGCCCATGGCGGAAACGAGGGCGATCACCAGGAACGAGCCAGTCCCGGGGCCGATCAGCCCGTCGTAGAACCCGATCACGGCCCCGATGGCGCAGGCCACGACATAGTGCCTGTGGCCGTCGTGCCGCAGCGCGGTCAGCTCTCCCGCGTTGGGGCGCAGCGCTGTGAAGAGCGCGACGGCGATCAGCGCCACCACGATGATGGGTTTGAACACACTGGAGGGAAGGTTGGCGGCCAAGACGGCTCCGCCGAAGCTGCCGGCGAGGGCAATCACCGCCATGGGCATGGCCGTCTTGAGGTCAGGGCCAACCCGACGGTAATAGGTAACGGCACTGGTTGTTGTGCCGAAGATGGAGCCCATCTTGTTGGTGGCCAACGCCTGGACCGGGGTGATCCCCGGAACCAGGAGCAAGGCGGGGAGCTGGATCAGTCCCCCGCCACCCACCACTGCGTCTATCCAACCGGCTGCGAATCCAGCCACCACGATCATGATGAGCGTGGTGAGCTGAACCGACTCGAAGCCGGAGATCACTTCTGGCGTACGGCGTTGACCACGTAGTCGGCAGCCTTCTCGACCGCCACGTTTTCGGCCTCACCGGTGCGACGGTCCTTGATCTCCACAACACCGTCTACCAAGCCACGGCCGACCGCCACGATGGTGGGCACGCCCACCAGCTCCGCGTCACCGAACTTCACGCCTGGGGAAACCTTGGGGCGGTCGTCGTAAATCACGTCGAGGCCGGCAGCCTCGAGTTCGGCCGAGAGCTTCTCGGCTGCTGCGAAGATTTCCTCACCGCGTCCGACGGCGACCACGTGGACGTCCGCCGGGGCTACCGAGCGCGGCCAGATCAAGCCACGGTCGTCGTTGTTGGCCTCGGCCAGCGCAGCCACGGCGCGGGTCACGCCGACACCATAGGAGCCCATGGTGACCACCACCTGCTTGCCGTTCTGGTCCAGGACTTTCAGGTCAAGGGCCTCAGCATACTTGCGGCCGAGCTGGAAGATGTGTCCCATTTCGATGCCGCGTGCGGTCTCCAGGGGGCCGGAGCCGTCCGGGGCTTCGTCCCCGGCGCGGACTTCGGTGCACTCGATGACCCCGTCCCAGGCGAAGTCGCGGCTAGCTACTAGGCCGAAGACGTGCTTGCCGTCCTGGTTCGCTCCGGTGACCCAGCTGGTGCCGGAGACGATCCGAGGATCCACCAGGAAGAGCAGCTTGGACGTGCCTTCGAGTCCCAATACGGCTTCTCCGAGAGCCAGCCCGGGGCCGATGTAGCCCTTGACGAGTTCCGGGATCTTCTTGAGGTCTTCCTCGTTGGCCGCCTCCAGTCCGATCTCTCCGGCGATAGGCAGGAAGGAACCGATATTGGCTTCGACGCGCTTGAGGTCCACGGCGCGGTCACCGGGAACACCGATGACCACAATCTGGCGCTCGCCCGTGGGCAGAGTGACGGCGAGGACCACGTTCTTGAGGGTGTCCGCGGCAGTCCAGGCGCCGCCGTCGGAATCGCTGCGGGGAGCGAGCTGGTTGGCAGCTGCCACGAGGGTTTCGATGGTGGGTGTGTCCGGAGTGTCCAGGACGCGTGCCGCGGGAGCGTTGCTGAAGTCGACCTCTGCCGGGACCACCGTGGTCACAGCTTCGACGTTGGCCGCGTAGCCGCCCGGCGAGCGCACGAAGGTGTCCTCCCCGATCTCGGTAGGGTGCAGGAATTCCTCGCTCTTGGATCCGCCCATGGCACCTGCCGTCGCGGCAACAGGGATGACCTCGAGTCCAAGGCGCTCGAAGATTTTCAGGTACGCCCCGCGGTGGGCGGCGTAACTGGCGTCCAGGCCGGCGTCGTCGACGTCGAAGGAGTAGGAGTCCTTCATGATGAATTCACGGCCGCGGAGGAGGCCTGCCCGGGGGCGTGCTTCGTCGCGGTATTTGTTCTGAATCTGGTAGAGGCTCAACGGCAGGTCCTTGTACGAGGAGTACAAGTCCTTGACCAGGAGGGTGAACATTTCCTCATGCGTGGGGGCGAGCAGGTAGTCGGCACCCTTGCGGTCCTGGAGGCGGAACAGCCCCTCGCCGTATTCGGTCCAGCGGTTGGTGGCTTCGTAGGGTTCGCGTGGCAGCAGCGCCGGGAAGTGGACTTCCTGGGCGCCAATGGCGGCCATTTCCTCGCGGATGATTGCCTCGACCTTGCGGAGGACGCTCAATCCCAAAGGCAACCATGTGTAGATGCCCGGTGCGGCGCGACGGATGTAGCCGGCGCGGACAAGAAGCCTATGGCTGGCGACTTCGGCGTCGACGGGATCTTCACGCAGGGTGCGCAGGAAAAGCTGGGAGAGGCGAATGACCACGGGTCAGAATCCGTTTCTATGGCAAGAGCTGGCAAAATCTACTGCGTACTAATCTACCGGCTTACAGCCGGGCCACTCGCCCGGGCCTCTTCACGAACGTAGAATCCTGCCCAACGCAGATGAGCCACGCCATGGTGGTTGGAAGCCCCTGGCCGCTGGGCGGCTGGTCATCCTGCCATGGCGTGGCTCAGCGGCTGGTAGGCCGCAGGCGCTGTCTTAGAGGCTTAGTCGGACGTGTCGAATGCCTTCGAAAGATCAACGCTTACAGCCATTTGTTTGTGTTTCCTCTCTGAAACCATCCGCGCCCCAACGACACGGCTGGTCTGAACATATGTGATCGCGGACACTTTATTCAAGGGCTTGGACTTATCAATATTTTGTTGACCGCGACAGGTACCGGGTCTACCTTTTATTCATCACCTGATGAATAAATTACCCCGGAGGCGACGATGTCCCACAGCGCATCAGGAAATACCACCCCAGACATGCCACTGGCGGTCAAGGCGGAGGGCCTGCACGTCACCCGTGGCCACAAGAAGATCCTGCGCGGCCTGGACTTCGCCATGGAGCCCGGCCGCATCACGGGCCTCCTCGGCCCCTCCGGGAGCGGCAAGACCACCCTCATGCGGGGAATCGTCGGAGTCCAACGGCTCACTTCAGGATCCATAGAAGTGCTGGGCCGTCCAGCCGGCACACCATCGTTGCGGCACGACGTCGGGTACGTCACCCAGGCACCGAGCGTCTACACGGACCTCAGCGTCGAAGCGAACGTCAGGTATTTCGGAGCCATGCACAGCGCCTCGGCGGCGGACACCGCGGAGGCGATTGCCGCCGTCGGGCTCGAAGCACTGGCCCGGCGGAAGACTGCAGACCTGTCCGGCGGTGAATTCAGCCGGGTCTCGCTGGCATGCGCGCTCGTCTCGCACCCACAGCTGCTGGTCCTCGACGAGCCGACGGTTGGCCTGGATCCGGTGCTGCGCGCCGAACTGTGGGAACGGTTTGCCGCAATGGCCGAATCGGGCACCACCTTGCTGGTGTCCAGCCACGTTATGGAGGAAGCCTCGCACTGTTCGTCCCTGCTCTTGCTTCGCGACGGCCTGCTGCTGGCGCAACTCAGCCCGGCCGAACTCAGCCAACGTGGCCACAGCAACGACCTGGAAAAGGCCTTCCTGCACATCATCCAGGAAACGAGCGCCGCTTCGAACCGCCGGAGTGCCAATGAAAGCCAGGTGGCGTCATGAATCCGCGGATGATGTTTGCCACTACCAGACGGGTTTTGGAACAACTGCGGCATGACCACCGCAGCGTCGCGCTCATCATGGTGGTTCCCGCCCTGCTGCTCACCGGCGTCTACTATCTCTTCGAGAACGAAACCTTGCCGCCCGGAATCCCCCGGACCTTTGACCGCGTGGGACTCATGATGCTGGCCATCTTCCCGTTCGTGGTGATGTTCCTGGTCACGTCGATCACGATGTTGCGTGAGAGGACCTCGGGGACGCTGGAACGGCTCCTGACGACGCCCATCCACAAGGCCGATCTCCTGTTCGGCTACGCGTTGGCGTTCTCGATCATGGCGGCCCTTCAATCGCTTGTAGCCACGGCCGTGGCCTATTGGATCTTCAATCTGGATATCAAGGGGAGTCCCGGTTATGTGGTGTTGATCGCCGTCATAAACGCTGTGCTGGGGGTCGCCCTCGGTCTGCTGTGCTCGGCCTTTGCCCGGACTGAATTCCAAGCAGTCCAGTTCATGCCAGTAGTGGTGATCCCGCAGATCCTGTTGTGCGGGCTCTTCGTCGCCCGGGACCACATGAACGGCCTCCTGGAGGGCATTTCGAACGTGCTGCCGCTGACGTTTTCGGTTGATGCGCTCCAGCAGATCGCCAGCAACGCCGAGGCGACCCAGGCCATGTGGCAGGACGCCGGCGTGATGGCGGCGATTGTGGTGGGAGTTTTGGTCCTGGCTTCGTTTACCCTACGACGGCGGACCTCATGAGCGGCGCCTTGCCTCCCCTGCGGCGGGGACGCCGCGGCGGCGGCAGCGACTCGCGCGAACTGATCCTGGCGACGGCGCGCCGGCTCTTCGCCGAGCATGGTTTCGACGGCACAAGCCTGCGACAAGTAGCCCGCGAAGCAGAGGTGGACCCGGCCATGGTCCACCATTTCTTCAAGGGGAAGGACGAACTCTTCGCCCAGAGCGTCGAGCTTCCGGCGGATCCTGCGGAGGTGCTTGCCGGCGTCGAATCACTGGATCCGGCGCAGCGTTCGGAGACGATTGTCCGTGCTGTGTTGCGGTTGTGGGAAGGCCCGGCGCAGCACGGACTCGTGGCATTCGTCAGGGGAACCATTGGCTCCAAGGCCAAGACCGCCTTGCTGCGGGAGATGGTTGCCCGGACCATCCTCTCCAGGATCACATCCGGACTTTCCGGCTCGCCCGAAGAGGCCCGGATGCGCGGAAACCTTGTTGCCACGCAGATGGTCGGGCTTATGCTGATGCGCTATGTAGTCCGGCTCGAACCACTGGCTTCGGCCTCCCAGGACGAGGTGGTGCGGCTCGTGGCACCGAACGTCCAGCACTACCTCACAGGCGAACTGGTTCTCCCCAAGTGACTCGCAGTTGTTGTCGTTATCAGGGCTCATAACGACAACTACTGCGAGCTAGTTGGGCCAGTCAGTACAGAACGGTAGCGAAGGTTCCGAGGCGTTGGAAACCGACCCGCTCATAGGTGGCGCGCGCCCTGGTGTTGTATTCGTTGACGTACAGGCTGGTGACCGGCGCGAACTTCTGGGCCAGGACAACCACGCCGGCCATGTACCCGGCGCTGAGTCCTTGGCCGCGGAACTCGGGGTTCATCCAGACGCCTTGGACCTGGGTTGCCTGCCCCGTGACGGCACCGAGTTCGGCTTTGAACTTCACGGTTCCACCGTCGATGTGCACCAAGGAATGGCCTTGCCGGATCAGCCCGGCCACCCGGCGGCTGTAGAAGTCCTCGCTCCCGAGAAAGGGCGAATAACCCACTTCTTCTTCGAACATGGCTGCACAAGCGGGCAGGATGCGGTCAAAGTCGGCGATGTCTCCGAAACAGAGCTGCGGGTTGGCTTGGACAGCGGGTGGGCCCGATATTGCCAGGAGCGGCTGGTCGGCGCGAACCTCGTGGGCGAAATGACCCAGTTGCTCCAACCGGGAGTGAAGTGCCAGCACGGACTGCGCGGGCCCGAAGATCGAGGCATAGCGACGGCCTGCCCTGTGCGCAGCTGAGGCCACGCGGGCAGCCAATTCCGGGTCGAGCTGCACCGGAACCAGATTGGCACCGGCCCAGCAGGCACCCACCAGGGTGTCGCCGTCGAACACTCCGAACACGCTCGCGCCGCCGGAAGTGGGGGCGGCGCTCCCCGACGAGTCAAGGTGCGCCAAAATGAAGACGTTCGCTACAGCGTCTTCCATCGCGAGCGCGCGAAGCGACCGGGTGTCGGCGGCGCCGAGCACCCGGACGGTGACACCGTCCAGCCCGGTTCCATCTTTACTACGAGACGCTAACCACGGGGCTACCCTTGACAGCACCTTCGCCATCGGCCTCCCCTATCTCTTCAGCGATACGCATGGCCTCTTCGATCAGTGTCTCAACAATCTGGCTCTCGGGAACAGTCTTGATGACTTCACCCTTCACAAAGATCTGCCCCTTGCCGTTTCCGGAAGCGACGCCCAGATCGGCTTCGCGAGCCTCACCCGGACCGTTCACTACGCAACCCATGACTGCGACGCGAAGCGGAATCTCCATTCCTTCAAGTCCGGCGGTGACCTGCTCGGCGAGCGTGTAGACGTCCACCTGGGCGCGTCCACAGGAGGGGCAGGAGACGATTTCCAACTTGCGCGGGCGCAGGTTGAGGGACTGCAGGATCTGGTTGCCTACCTTGATTTCCTCAACGGGCGGCGCGGACAGGGACACGCGGATGGTGTCGCCGATGCCGCGGGACAAAAGTGCACCGAAGGCTGTTGCGGACTTGATGGTCCCCTGGAACGCCGGTCCGGCCTCGGTCACGCCAAGGTGCAGGGGCCAATCGCCCTTTTCGGCAAGCATCTCGTAGGCCGCCACCATGATCACGGGGTCGTTGTGTTTGACCGAGATCTTGAAATCGTGGAAGCCGTGTTCTTCGAACAGGGAAGCCTCCCACACGGCCGATTCCACGAGGGCTTCCGGTGTGGCTTTGCCGTACTTCTTCAGGATGCCGGGCTCCAGGGATCCCGCGTTGACGCCGATCCGGATGGAAGTCCCGTGGTCCTTGGCGGCCTTGGCGATTTCCTTCACCTGATCGTCGAACTTGCGGATATTGCCCGGATTGACCCGTACCGCGGCGCAACCGGCCTCGATCGCGGCGAAGACGTATTTGGGCTGGAAGTGGATGTCCGCAATGACCGGGATCTGCGACTTCCGGGCAATGATCGGCAGCGCCTCGGCGTCATCCGCGGAAGGGCAAGCGACACGCACGATGTCACAGCCGGACGCCGTCAGCTCCGCGATCTGCTGCAGCGTGGCATTGATGTCCGTGGTGGGGGTGGTGGTCATCGATTGCACGCTGATGGGTGAATCGGAGCCGACGCCCACCGAACCCACCTTGATCTGGCGGGTCTTGCGGCGGGGCGCGAGAACGGGGGGCGGGGCTGATGGCATTCCCAGGCTGACCGAGGTCACGTGGACTCCTTGGGTTGAAGTGGGTGGATCGTGGGGCTGGGTTCCGGGCCCCGTCCGGTCAAGCGGCTAGGAAGCGTGGGTGGAGAGCACTCCGATAATGGGATTCCACTCCGAGGTCCGGATGCCTGCAATCCCTTGTGCAGCGGCGAAGGGGTCCTCCTTCAGCGTGGCGTTCAGCTCGGACTCGTCTGCGGCTTTGAGCAGCAAAAGCGCCCCCGCACCGTCGGCGTAAGGGCCGCTTGCCAGGAGGGTCCCCTGCTCGGCAAGGCCGGCGAGCCAGGCACGGTGGGCGGGGCGGTTCGCGTCGCGCACCCCGGCGGACTCGGCGTCGTACACGTACTCAACAGCGAAAACAGTCATATGGATAGCCTATCCCCCCAGTACAATTCAGGGGCCAGCCCAATCCGGGGCGTCCACCGCGCGCCTCCGGCACCTGCCGGATCAGGCAGATCAGGCAGATCAGGCAGATCAGCCAAAGATATTGACGGGCTTGACGATGTCGGCGTAGATCAGGAGCGCCCCCATGGCCATGAGCACGCTGGCCACGACGTACGTCAGCGGCAGGAGCTTGGCGATGTCGAAAGCGCCGGGATCCGGCCGGCCGCGCAGCTTGGCGATCCGACGCCGGGCTCCCTCATAGAGCGCGCCGGCCACATGTCCGCCGTCGAGCGGCAGCAGCGGAACCAGGTTGAAGATGGCGAGAGCGAAGTTCAGCCCCGCGAGGAGCCCCACGAGCGCTCCGACGCGCGATTGCAGCGGAACCTGATCCATGGCCGCGACTTCACCGGCAACCCGGCCGACTCCCACCACACTGATGGGACCGTTTGGATCGCGCGGCTCCGAGCTGAAGGCCGCTTGCGCCACGCCGACCACCCTGGCGGGCAGGTTGAGGATGACTCCGGCGATTTGCTTAATGTTCTCGCCAGCCATCGGAAGAACGGTCGACGCCGGCTGGGGCACCATGGCGGTCTGGGGACCGATGCCGAGGAATCCGACTTCCTCATATAACGGCTTGCCGTCCGCGCCTTTGGCCTGCTGACCGTTGTCTCCAATGACAGGGCGTGCGGAAAGGACCGGGGTTACTTGGGAGGTGACGCTCTTGCCGTCACGCTCCACGGTGACCTGGACGGCCTTGCCGGCGGAAGCCCGGATCCAGCTGCTCATTTCAGCCCAGCTTGTGACAGGCTTTCCGTCGAAGCTGGTGACAACGTCGTTGGGTTGGAGCTTGGCGACCGCCGCCGGGGTCAGCTGGCAGTTCGGCGAACTGGGATCAACGGTCTCTCCCGCTTTCACCTGGCACTTGGACACATTGGCAATGGTGGTAGTGGCGGTGGATACACCGAAGCCCATGAGCAACACCGCGGTCAGCACAAGGCCAATGAGCAGGTTCATAGCCGGGCCGCCCAGCATGATGATGATCTTTTTCCAGACCGGCAGCCTGTAGAAGACCCTGTTCTGGTCGCCCGGTCCCACGTCCTCATGGGCCGCGGACCGGGCCTCGGTGGCGAGGGTTTGGAACATGCCGGTGCTGGACGGACGCACGCTGCCATCGTCCTGGTTGGGCGGGTACATGCCGATCATGGAGACGTAGCCGCCGAGCGGAATGGCCTTGAAACCGTATTCGGTCTCGCCTTTCCGTGTGGACCACAGGGTAGGGCCGAAACCGATCATGTACTTCGTGACGCGCACTTTGAAAAGCTTGGCGGGCACGAGATGCCCCACCTCGTGCAGCCCGATGGAGACGGCCACGCCGATCGCGACGAAGACGACTCCGAGAATGAACAGGATGACGGGATTCATGCCTTAAGTACTGCTTCCTAAAGGGTGCTGTTGGCTAAACGATCGTGGGTGCGCGTGCGTGCCCATCTCTCAGCATCCAACACCGAGTCCACCGTCAGCTCCAAGGATCCTGAATGTTCGCTGAGGACGGACTCCACCGTGTCCACAATATCCGTGAACCTGATCCTGCCGGCATGGAAGGCTTCAACGGCTTCCTCGTTGGCCGCGTTGAAGACAGCCGGGAAAGTACTGCCTTGCTTCGCGGCGTCCTTGGCCAGCTCCACCGCGGGGAATGCTACCGAGTCAAGGGGTTCGAAGGTCCAACTGGTGGCCTGGGTCCAGTCGCAGGCCTTGGCGGCCCGGGGCACGCGGTCCGGCCACCCGAGCCCAAGGGCGATGGGCAACCGCATGTCCGGCGGCGAAGCCTGGGCGATGATGGAGCCATCCACGAACTCCACCATGGAGTGCACCACTGACTGCGGGTGCACCACGACGTCGATCCTGTCCAAAGGGACGTCGAACAGAAGATGCGCTTCGATGACTTCCAGGCCCTTGTTGACCAGGCTGGCTGAGTTGGTGGTGACCATCAGGCCCATGTCCCACGTGGGGTGGGCAAGAGCCTCGGCCGGCGTAACGTCGCGGAGCTGCTCGCGGTTCCGGCCCCGGAACGGACCGCCGGAAGCTGTCAGGATGAGTTTTTCAACCTCGTTGTCAGTTCCCGCGCGGAGGCACTGGGCAATGGCCGAGTGTTCGGAATCCACGGGCACGATCTGGTCAACGGCTGCGGCGGCCTTCACAAGGGCACCGCCCACAATCAGGGATTCCTTGTTCGCCAAGGCGAGGATGGCGCCGGACTTGAGGGCTGCCAGCGTGGGGGCCAAGCCGATGGAACCGGTGATGCCGTTGAGTACGACGTCCGCTTCGATCGCGGCAATCTTGGTGGACGCGTCCGGTCCCGTGATGATTGCCGGATCATAGTTCCTGAGTCCGACGGCGGAGGCGGCAGCACCGATGAGTCTCTGGAGTTCATGGGCGTCGCCATAGGCGATCCCGACTGCCTGCGCCTTAGTGTGGACAGCCTGCTGCGCGATCAGTTCCAAGTTGCCGCCACCCGCGCTCAGTGCCACGACCTCGAACAGGTGGGGGGCTGCGTCGACCACCTCAATCGCCTGTGTGCCAATGGAACCAGTGGACCCGAGGAGAATGATCTTGCGCGGCTGCATGGCTTAAGTATCCCGCACGCCAGGCGTAGCGTTGTTTTGTGGACTGGGTCTCGTGGTTCGAGGCGCCGGACTATGAATTCGCCCGGCAGGTGCTCCAGCGCGGCACGGCCGCGCTCTACTTCATCGCGTTCCTGTCCAGCCTCAACCAATTCCCGGCGCTCCTCGGTGAACAGGGGCTTCTCCCTGTCCCCCGGTACGTTGACGGTCACAGGATCCTGCGCAGACCCAGCTTGTTCCGCTGGAAGTATTCGGACACTTTGCTCCGAGCAGTCTGCGCCACCGGACTCGCCATCTCCTTGACTCTCGTGGGCGGACTTCCGCAGCTTGGCCCACCGTGGCTTCCCCTGGCCGCGTTCCTTGCTCTGTGGCTGCTCTACATGTCGATCGTCAACGTTGGCCAGACCTTCTACGGCTTCGGCTGGGAGATGCTGCTGCTCGAAATGGGATTCACAGTTGCATTCCTCGGTTCGGACCAGACTCCCCCGCCTAAGACCATCCTCGTGCTGCTCGTGTGGCTGTTGTTCAGGCTGGAGTTCGGCGCCGGCATGATCAAGATCCACGGCGGAAGCGAGTGGCGTGATTTAACCGCCCTGTACTACCACCACGAAACGCAGCCCATGCCCGGACCGCTAAGCCGCCAGGCGCACCTCCTACCCAAGCCCCTTCACCGCGTGGAAGTGCTCGGCAACCACTTCGCCCAACTGGTGGTGCCGTTCTTCCTGTTCGCTCCACAGCCGCTAGCCAGCATTGCCGCCGGAATCGTGGTCTTCACGCAGCTCTGGCTGGTGGGGAGCGGGAACTTCGCGTGGCTCAACTGGTCCGCGATCGTGCTTGCCTTCGCTGCAGTGAGCGATCCCGAGGCCCATGCGGTGCTGCCGTTCATTCCACAGCAGCGCAACCCGGCCTCCGCGGCGGTTCCGCAGACCCCGTTGTGGTGGCTCGCCGTCGTACTCGCAGTGACTGTGTTCCTCCTGGCGCTCAGCTATTGGCCCATCCGCAACCTGCTCTCGCGGGAGCAGCTCATGAACGCCAGCTTCAACCGCTGGCAGTTGGTCAACACCTACGGGGCGTTCGGTACGGTGACCCGGCACCGGGTGGAAATCGTGGTGGAGGGCACGCAGGCGGACGTTCCCGTCGATGAGGCCGACTGGCGCGAATACGGCTTCAAGGGCAAACCCGGCGACCTCCGCCGGCTCCCCCGCCAATGGGCGCCGTACCACCTGCGCCTCGACTGGTTGATGTGGTTCCTGCCCTTGCGCACCGTCCACGAGGAGTGGTTCTACGCGTTCCTCGGGAAACTGCTCGACGCCGACCAGCCCACCTTGCGCTTGTTGCGCCAGGACCCGTTCGACGGCGCACGGCCGCGTTGGGTGCGGGCACGCAGCTTCCTCTACCGCTTCGCCACGAGGGCCGAGTTCCGCGAAACGGGCCAGCGTTGGATCCGGATGGAGCTCTACGAGGTCATCGCCCCCTTGGGCCATCCGCCGTCGCGGCGGCGTGGACGCTAGGACTGAGCCTTTAGGAAAGCCGTGCCCTGTGCAGCGTCGATTCGGCGTGTTTGAGGATAGGACCGTCCACCATCTTCCCCTTGTGCTGGAACACGCCGGTACCGGCCGCAGCCGCAGCTTCAAGCAACTCCCGTGCCTCAGCGACGGCGTCCGGCGAGGGTGCGTAGGCTTCGCGGACAACGGCAACCTGGTTCGGGTGGATGCAGGCCTTGGCTCCGAATCCGCTGGCCACGGCGTCGGCGGATTCCACGGCTAATCCGGCAAGATCGGGAATGTCGACATAGACCGAATCGATGGCTTCCTTGCCCGCAGCCTTGGCGGCGAGCAGCACCGCGGAACGGGAATGCATGGCGACGGCCCGGTAGCCGCCGTCGTCCTTGCGGCTGGAGGTGCCGCCCATGGAGGCGATCAGGTCCTCGGCACCCCACATGAGCCCGACGACGTTGGGGGCCTGGGCGATCTCGCTCGCGTTGAGGATCCCCTTGGCCGTCTCGCACAGCGCGATGACGTGGTACCCCTCGAGCACTTTCAGCTGTTCGCCGGACTCGGCCTTGGCCAACATCACGGTGCGGTACGGCGTGTGTTTGAGGCAGTGCAGGTCCTTCTCGAAGTCCGGGGTGCCAGCCGGGTTGACGCGCACAATCGTACGGCTGGGGTCGAGTTCGGCGGTCTCGGCGCCCGAGCCAAGCTGGGCGAGGATGGCGCCCCGGGCGCGTTTCTTGTCCGCGGGGGCGACCGCGTCCTCGAGGTCCAGGATCACGGCGTCGGAACGCTCGGCGGCCTTTTGGTACCGTTCCGGACGGTCGGCGGGGCAGAAAAGTAGTGCGGGGCCCATCGTGAAGGTCATGTACTGATTGTCCCCCGTTGCGCCTCGAGATGCGCGGTCCGGGTCCACATGAGGCAAGCCCTCGTGGCCAAGGCCACAACCGTTCCGTCTTGGTTGCGGCCGGTGTGCTTCATGGTCACGACGCCCTGCCCGGGACGCGACGACGACGCCCGCTTCCCGGTCACGACAGTCTCGGTGTAGAGGGTGTCGCCGTGGTAGAGCGGGTGCGGAAAAGAGACGTCCGTGAGGCCAAGCTGGGCAATGATGGTGCCCTGGGTCAGCTGCGTGACGGATTGCCCCACCATGGTGGACAACGTGAACATCGAGTTCATGAGTCGCTGGCCGAATGGCTGGGCGGCACTCCAGGCCGCGTCCAAGTGCAATGCCTGGGTATTCATGGTCAGTGTGGTGAACAGGACGTTGTCCGTTTCCGTGACGGTCCGGCCGGGCCGATGGGCGTAAACAACGTCTTCCTCAAGCTCGTCGAAGTAGAGTCCCCGCTGTTCAATAATTCGGGGTCCAGCCTTGCCCGGGGTTTCAGGGCTCGCTGTCATACAGTCAGCTCCTGGTCTTCTTCGAAAAGCTCGACGCCGGTCGCAGCCGCAACGTCCTCTGCAGACACATTCGGCGCCAACTCGCGAAGGACCAGCCGCGATGCCCCACCCTCGGAGACCACGTCGATCACGGCGAGATCCGTGATGATCCTGTCCACGCAGCCCTTCCCTGTCACCGGCAACGAGCATTCCTTGACGATCTTGGGCTTGCCGTTGCGGTCAACGTGCTCCATCATCACGATCACCCGCTTGGCGCCGAAGACGAGATCCATGGCGCCACCCATGCCCTTGACCATCTTTCCCGGGATCATCCAGTTGGCCAGGTCCCCGTTGGCCGCAACCTCCATGGCGCCCAGCACGGCCACGTCCACATGGCCGCCGCGGATCATGCCGAACGATGTTGCGGAGTCGAAGAACGCTGCGCCCGCATTGACGGTGACCGTTTCCTTGCCTGCGTTGATCAGGTCGGGGTCCACGGCGTCCTCTGCCGGATAAGGGCCGACGCCCAGGATGCCGTTTTCGGAATGCAGGATCACTTCGACTCCGGCAGGGATGTAGTTGGGAATCAGGGTGGGCATGCCGATCCCCAAGTTGACGTACTGTCCATTGCGGAGCTCGCGGGCCACGCGGGCGGCCAGTTCGTTCCGTGTCCAGCCCTTGCCTTCGTGATGTTCGACGTTGGCCCGGCGGTACTCGTGCCTGACCGCCTCGGGACGCGGCGGCACATCCTGGGTGATGTTCGATTCCATGGCTACGCTCCTGCCTGATCGGTAGTGCCGGCAGCTTCGGTAGTGCCGGCAGCTTCGGTAGTGCCCGCAGCCGATGCCTGGGTCAACGCAACTGTCCGCTTTTCGATACGCTTCTCCGTGTCCGGTGCAAGCACGACCCGCTGGACGAAAATGCCTGGAGTGTGGATGTTTTGCGGATCGAGTTCGCCTGGCTCCACGAGCTCTTCTACCTCGGCGATGGTGATCCGGGCAGCCATGGCGCACAACGGATTGAAGTTCATGGCCGTCGCGTGGAAGACGAGGTTCCCGTGACGGTCGCCCTTCCAGGCATGGACCAGTCCGAAATCGGGCGTCAGGGATTCCTCCAGGACATAGTCCGCGCCGTTGAACGTACGCACTTCCTTGGGAGAGGATGCGATCGCAATGTTCCCGTCGGCGTCGTACTTTTGCGGAAGGCCGCCTTCCGAGACCTGGGTCCCGACGCCGGCCGCCGTGAAGAACGCGGGGATGCCGGCGCCGCCGGCGCGCAGTTTCTCAGCGAGGGTGCCTTGTGGGGTGAGGACCACCTCGAGCTCGCCGGCTAGGTACTGCCGCGCGAACTCCTTGTTCTCACCAACATAGGAACTAATGGTCCGGCGGATGCGCCCGTCCCTGAGCAAAATACCCAGGCCCCAGTCGTCCACGCCGCAGTTGTTGCTGACCGTTTCAAGGTCCTTGGTGCCTTGATCGTGGAGCGCATCGATCAGCGCCACGGGGATACCGCACAAGCCGAACCCTCCGACGGCGAGCGAGGCACCGTCGTGGATGTCCTTCACCGCGTCCGCGGCGCTGGCAACAACTTTGTCGATCATCGTTTACCTTCCCTGACGGTTAAAGGCCCAGCTCGCGGGCGATGAGCATCAACTGGACCTCGGTGGTGCCTTCCCCGACTTCCAGGATCTTGGAGTCGCGGTAGTGCCGTGCCACCGTGAATTCGTTGATGAAGCCATAGCCACCGAACACCTGGGTGGCGTCCCGTGCGTTGTCCATGGCTGCCTCGCCTGCGACCATCTTAGCGATGGCTGCTTCGGTCTTGAACGGCTTGCCGGCCAGCATCCTCGCGGCCGCATCGTAGTAGGCCAAGCGTGCCGTGTGGGCCCGCGCCTGCATGCGGGCGATCTTGAACTGGATGGCCTGGTACTTGCCGATGTGGTGCCCGAAAGCCATACGTTCCTTGGCGTATTTCACGGACAATTCGACGCAACCTTGTGCCGCGCCCGTGGCGAGGGCGGCGATGGCGATACGGCCTTCGTCCAGGATGGACAGGAAGTTGGCATAACCCCGCCCCTGGACACCGAGCAGGTTCTCTTCGGGCACCCGGACGTTGTTCAGTGTGAGCGGGTGGGTGTCGGAGGCGTTCCAGCCCACCTTGTTGTAGGCCTTTTCCGCGGTGAACCCGGGCGTGTCGGTGGGAACCAGGATGGTGGAGATTTCCTTCTTGATGCTCCCGTCCTTGCGTTCATGCTGTCCGGTGACGGCGGTGACGGTGACCAGGCGCGTGATGTCCGTCCCGGAGTTGGTGATGAACTCCTTGTTGCCGTTGATGACCCAGCGGCCGTCCTCAAGGTGTGCGTTCGTCTTGGTGCCGCCTGCGTCCGAGCCAGCTTCCGGCTCGGTCAAGCCGAACCCGGCGAGCGCTTCGGCAGATGTCAGCTGCGGCAGCCACTGTTCCTTTTGCGCTTGGGTGCCGAAGCGGTACAGCGGCATGGCGCCCAGAGATACGCCTGCTTCAAGGGTGATCGCCACGGACTGATCCACCCGGCCCAGCTGTTCCAGCGCGAGCGCGAGGGCGAAGTAGTCTCCACCCATTCCGCCGAACTCTTCAGGGAAGGGCAGGCCGAAGAGACCCATCTCGCCCATCTGCTTGACCACTTCATAGGGGAAGCTGTGTTCCTCGTCGTGTTTGGTGGACACCGGGGCCACTACCTCGTCGGCGAATTCCCGGACGGAGTTGCTCAGGTCCTGGTATTCTTCGCTGAGTTCAAAACTTGCCATGGCTAGACTTCCTCGTCTTTCTGGTTTTCTGTCGGTTCTCCCGTGGCTTCCGGGGTGGGTTCTTTAGTGGCTTCTGCAGCCACGTGGATGGTGGCGAGGACTTGGTCGGCCTTGACGAGGTCCCCGGTTTTGCTGCTGAGATGTACTGTGCCGGACACCGAGGCCAGCAATTGGTGTTCCATCTTCATCGCTTCCACGGCAAGGAGGACCTGGCCGGTTTCGACGTGGTCGCCGTTGTGCACCGAAACGGAGACGACGGTTCCCGGCATGGGAGACCGGACTTCCGGATCCGCGGCGCCCTCTTCGCGCTGGATGCCCGCGAGGATGCGTTGGAGCCGGGCCTCCCGGTCCAGGATCTCGAGCCGGCAGGACCAGCCGTCGCTGCCAAGCCAAAGGTCGTGTGTCTCGCGCCCCGGAGAAGGCGAGCCGTGCGCGAAATGGTGCTCGACGCCGTCGAGCACCAGCGTCGTATGTCCCGCGGTTCCCGGCCGCATCTCTGCAGTGTGCACGACGCCGCCATCCACGCGCGCCGTGATACTCGAACCGTTGCCGGTTAGCGCAACGGTGGCCAGGCCGGCGTCGGGAAGTCCGATGGTGGTCTTCCACGGCGCGGGAGCGCCGATGCGCCAACCATCCGCGGTGTTCCAGGGCGATTCCGTCCCGACAGGCGCCGGGACCTGGCGGCTCAGCAGCCCCGAACGGCTCAGGATCGCTGCGGCGATCAGCTCGGCGTCGGTCGCCTGACGGAACTCCAGTCCCTCCAGCTTTCGCTCGATCAAGCCGGTGTCGAGGCGCCCGGCGCGGACGTCGTCGTCGTTGATCAGGAGCCGCAGGTACTCAACGTTCGTGTGAACGCCCAGCAGGGTGTAGTCCCCCAGCGCATGGTCAAGGGTGTCCAGCGCCGCCTTGCGGTCCGGACCCCAGGCAATGACCTTCGCCAGCATGGGATCGTAGTCGCCGGTGATGGACAGTCCCGGCAGCATGGCGGAGTCAACGCGGACATGGGGATCGTCGCCGGCCCGTTCCCGGAGCGTCACGACCTCGCCGATCGACGGCATGAATCCGCGTTCGGGGACCTCTGCGTAGACGCGCGCCTCAATCGCATGGCCATCAAGCACGACGTCGGACTGCGCCACCGTGAGGACCTCGTCTGCCGCTATGCGCACTTGCCATTCGACAAGGTCGACGCCGGTCACCATTTCCGTGACCGGGTGTTCCACCTGGAGGCGGGTGTTCATCTCCATGAAGAAGAAGTGCTCCGGATCCTTGTCCGAGACAAGGAACTCGACCGTTCCCGCACCGCTGTACTTGACGCTTCGGGCAGCTTGGCAGGCGGCCTCGCCGATCCGAGCCCGGACCTCGGCTCCATTTGCCAGGGACTCCAGCAAGGGGGACGGCGCCTCCTCGATGACTTTCTGGTGGCGGCGCTGAAGCGAACATTCGCGCTCGCCAAGGTGGATCACGTTGCCATGGTTGTCCGCAAGGACCTGGACCTCGATGTGCCGGGGCGCCTGGATGAGCCGCTCCAGGAAGAGGGTGTCGTCACCGAAGGCGCTCGCCGCCACGCGGCGGGCGGTCAGCAGCGTGGCCGCCATATCCTCCAGCCGCTCCACGATGTGCATGCCTTTGCCGCCCCCACCGGCCGAGGGCTTGATGAGCAGGGGGAAGCCGACGCCGGGCGCCGCCTCGATCAGTTCCGCATCGCTCAAGCCCGGTTCGGCGATGCCCGGAACGCAGGGGACGCCATAGGACATGACGTGGTTCTTGGAACGGATCTTGTCGCCCATGATCTCGATGGCGTCAATGCCGGGGCCGATGAACGCAATCCCTGCGGCGTCCAAGGCCTTGGCGAACTCCACGTTCTCGGCCAGGAATCCGTATCCGGGGTGGACGGCTTGGGCGCCGCTTTGCAGGCACGCCTCGATGATGGCGTCTATCCGCAGGTAGCTGTCCGCCGCCGCGGCTGTGCCGATCCGGACGGCACTGTCCGCTTCCCGCACGTGCCGGGCCCCGGCGTCGGCGTCTGAATAGACCGCCACCGAGCGGATGCCCATCGCCTTGAGGGTGCGGATGACGCGGCAGGCGATCTCGCCGCGGTTGGCGACAAGGACGGCGTCGAAAGAATTGATTGTCATGGGGGTCACATCCGGAAGAGGCCGAAGGAGGTTTCCGGCAGGGGTTGGCGAGACACGGTATCGAGGGCCATGCCCAGGACGCGCCGGGTATCTGCTGGGTCGATGATGCCGTCGTCCCAGAGCCGGGCGGTGGAGTAATAGGGGCTGCCTTGGTCCTCGTATTGCAGCTTGATGGGGGCCTTGAAGGCTTCCTCGTCTTCCGCGGACCATTCCTCGCCGCGGGCCTCGTACTGGTCCCGTTTGACGGTGGCCAGCACACTGGAGGCCTGGTTCCCGCCCATCACCGAGATCCGGGACGCCGGCCACATCCAGAGGAACCGCGGCGAGTACGCCCGGCCGCACATCGAGTAGTTTCCGGCGCCGAAGGATCCGCCGATCACCACGGTCAGCTTGGGGACGCGGGCGGTGGCGACGGCGGTGACCATCTTGGCGCCGTTCTTCGCGATGCCGCCCTGCTCGTAGTCCTTGCCCACCATGAAGCCGGAAAGGTTCTGCAGGAAGATCAACGGGATGCCACGCTGATCGCAGAGCTCGATGAAGTGCGCGCCCTTGAGCGCGGACTCGCTGAACAGCACTCCGTTGTTGGCCACGATGCCCACAGGGTGGCCGTGCAGCTTCGCGAACCCGGTGACCAGGGTGGTGCCGTAGTTCTTCTTGAACTCGTGGAACCTGGAACCGTCCACCAGACGGGCAATGACCTCGCGGACGTCGTACTGGGCGTTGACGTCCGTGGGAACCGCACCATAGGTCTCGCCCGGGTCCACCACGGGCTCGACGGCGGTGTCCACGACCCACGCGGGCGCGGCCGGCTTGGGCAGGGTCGAGACGATGTCCCGGACGATCTGCAGCGCATGCTCGTCGTTCTCGGCGAGGTGGTCCGTCACACCCGAAATCCGCGAGTGGACTTCCCCGCCGCCGAGTTCCTCTGCCGTGACGATCTCGCCGATGGCGGCCTTCACGAGGGGCGGTCCGCCAAGGAAGATGGTGCCCTGGTTGCGGACAATAACTGTCTCGTCGCTCATGGCCGGGACATAAGCGCCCCCGGCGGTGCAGGACCCCATGACCGAGGCAATCTGCGGGATCTTCGCGGCGGACATCTTCGCCTGGTTGAAGAAGATCCGGCCAAAGTGCTCCTTGTCCGGGAACACCTCGTCCTGCTTGGGCAGGAACGCTCCCCCGGAATCGACGAGGTAGACGCACGGCAGTCTGTTCTCCAGGGCTATTTCCTGGGCCCGGAGGTGTTTCTTCACCGTCATGGGGTAATACGTCCCGCCCTTGACCGTGGCGTCGTTTGAAACCACCATCACTTGGCGGCCATGGACCAAGCCGATCCCGGCAATGACCCCGGCGCCTGGCGAATCGTCGTTGTACATCCCGTTGGCGGCCAACGGAGCGATCTCCAGGAACGGGCTTCCCTCGTCCAACAGGTAGTTGATGCGTTCGCGCGGCAACAGCTTTCCTCGGGAAATATGCCGCTCGCGCGATTTCTCCGGTCCGCCGAGGGCGGCCACGGCAAGTCGCTTCTTCAACTCCTGTACCAGGGACAGCTGCGCTTCCGCGTTGGCCGCGAACTGGTCGCTGCTGGTATCCAGCTGGCTGGCGAGTGTCTCCATCGGCTGTGTCCCATCCCGGCCAAAAGGCCATCTCAGTTAGTACCGCATAACTGGAATTTAGGTTAGTCTCTATTAACTGTGTTGTCCATCACCTCGGCACTGGGGCCGCCCCGGTATCGACGCTGAATTGGACGCTTGCAAAAGGAGGAATTGTGGTCACCTTCCAGCGGAGCTCCCAGCAGGACGGCCCTACCCAGCGGAGCCCCAAACAAGACAGCCAGACCCAGCGAAGCCAGGCTAAGGAAACCCGGCGCAAGGCGCTCCTGACCGCCGCAGCGGGGTTGTTCGCCGCCGACGGCTTTAATCGCGTGTCGCTGGAGGACCTCGGAGCCGCCGCAGGAGTCAGCGGACCGGCCGTGTACCGGCATTTCCCCGGAAAACAGGCCGTCCTTGCTGAGCTACTGCTGAGCGTGAGCCGCAATCTGCTCGACGGCGGCCGCAGCGTAGTGTCCGGGGCCCCCGACCCCGAAGCTGGGTTGCGCGGATTGGTGGAGTTTCATGTGGACTTCGCCCTCAGCAATCCCGATGTCATCCGGGTCCAGGACCGCGATTTCAGCAACCTCAGCGATGCCGACCAAGCCGAAGTCCGTACCCTGCAGCGTAACTACGTGGAACTGTGGGTGGGGGTGCTCGGCGAATTGCATCCGGACACGGATCCTGCCGAACTGCGGGTACGGGCACACGCAGCCTTCGGCTTGATCAACTCGACTCCCCACTCCGTCCGGCACCACGGACGACGCATGGCGGTCAAAAGCGCGAGGCCCATCCTCGAACGCATGGCCCTGGCGGCCTTGACCGTTCGATAGCCGACGCTCGCTCACTTTTAGGGCGTTTCTAACGGACGCTCCTGCACTTGTCCGACAGCAAGACGGCAGTTGTGCAGGAGCGTTAAGCATTTTGGGCCCAAAAGCGAGCGAGCGTTGCGCGAACATCGTGCCTGCACGGATCGGTGTGCGCGCGGAACCGTCGAAACGGCCGCGAGCGCTAGATCATCGTCATGACTGTTGCAGGATCGGACAGGATCGCGCCTAGATCAGCTAGGAATTTCGAACCCTGCTCCCCGTCCACGAGCCGGTGGTCGAAGGACAGGCTCAGGGACATCACCTGACGCACCGCGAGTTCATCGTTGTGCACCCAAGGAGCCCTCCGCACCGATCCCAGCGCCACGATGGCAGCCTCGCCCGGATTCAAGATGGGAGTTCCTGCGTCGATCCCGAAGACACCGATGTTCGTGATCGAAATGGTCCCGCCCGTGAGATCTGCCGGAGAGGTCTTTCCCGAGCGTGCTGTGTCTGTGAGCTCGGACAACGCACTGGACAGCTCCAACAGCGTCATCCTGTCCGCGTCTTTGATGTTGGGAACCGTCAGTCCCCGCGGCGTGGCTGCCGCGATACCCAGGTTCACGTAATTGAACTGCACGATCTCCTGTGCGGCCTCGTCCCAGCGGGAGTTCAGTGTCGGGTTCCTGCGCAGGGCAATCAACACTGCCTTGGCCGCGATGGTCAGCGGCGTGAGCTTGTATCCGGCAAATTCGCGGCTGGCCTTGAGTCGCGTCAGCAGTTCCATGGTGGGCGTGACATCAACGGTGAGAAACTCCGTCACATGTGGCGCCGTGAAGGCACTTTGCACCATGGCGGCGGCCGTGAACTTGCGGACTCCCTTGATGGGCGTGCGAGTCTCGCGTTCAGCGGAGATCCCGACGGCGGGCACAGCAGTAGGAGCATCGACGCGGCCCAATATCTGGACCTGTGGCCCAGCAGCGAAGTCCTGGACGTCCGAACGGGTAATGAGCCCCGCCGGCCCGGTTCCCGTGACCAGCCCAAGGTCAATTCCAAGATCCCTAGCCAACTTGCGGACCGGAGGGGTGGACCGCGGCCGCTCTTGTTCCGCAGTCGGTTCAGCAGGAACTGCGAGCGGTGTGGTGGGTTCGACGACGGGAACCGATTCCCGGACCGGCTCGCGTTCGGCGACGCCTCCGTCAAAGCCTCGCTGGCGTCGCGCCGGGCGTCCGGACCTTTCGACGACGGCGCCATAGCCTACGAGGTTCGGCTCACGTTTCCCCGTGGCCTCCAGCGGGCTGCCCGTGGGGGCGACCCCACCGGAAGCGCCCCCATCGGAACCTGGAACACCGGACGGCGAGGCTCCGGCGTCGTCGACTTCAAAGGAGACAATCGGCTTGCCGACCTCCACCACCGAGCCGGCCTGCTCGTGCAGGACGGCTACCGTTCCCGCGAAAGGCGAGGGAAGCTCAACCACGGCCTTGGCCGTTTCCACCTCGGCAATGACCTGGTTCAAGGTCACGGTGTCCCCCACCGCAACCTTCCAGCTGAGAATTTCCGACTCGGTGAGTCCCTCGCCGAGGTCCGGCAGCCTGAATTCCTTGATCATCGTGGCGCTCATCCTTCCAGGCCGCTCAGGGAGTTACCGCGGCCAAGTGCGCGGTCCACGCCGTCAAGGATCCTGTCCAGATCCGGCAGATGATGCATCTCGAGCTTTGAGTACGGGTAAGGGATGTCGAATCCCGTGATCCGGACTGGCGCCGATTCAAGGTAGTTGAAGCAGCGCTCGGTGATGCTCGCGGCGATTTCCGCGCCGAGCCCGCCGGACTGCGCAGCCTCATGGGTGATGACCAGCCGGCCGGTCTTGCGGACAGACGCCTCCACTGCCGGGAAGTCGATCGGAGCCAGCGAGCGCAGGTCGATAACCTCCACGGAGATTCCTTCGTCGGAGGCGGCCATGGCTACATCACTGGCGGTCTTCACGAGCGGGCCGTACGTCACCAAGGTGACGTCGCTCCCTGGGGAGACCACCCTGGACTTTTCCATGGACAGCGCAGTGGAAAGATCTGCGGTCTCATCCACTTCGCCCTTGTCGTGGTAGCGGCGCTTGGGCTCGAAGTACAGCACCGGATCGTCCGAGGCGATGGCCTGCTGGATCATGGTGTAGGCATCCTGCGGGTTGGAGACACTGATGACGCGCAGTCCCGAGGTGTGGGTGAAGTAGGCCTCAGGGGATTCGGAATGGTGCTCGGGTGAGCCGATCCCGCCGCCAAAAGGAACCCGGATGGTGATGGGCATCTTCACGCGGCCCTGCGTCCGGTAGTGCATCTTGGCGACCTGGCTGACAATCTGGTCGAACGCCGGGTAAATGAAGCCGTCGAATTGGATTTCGCAGACCGGTCGGTAGCCGCGGTAGGCCAGCCCGACAGCCGTGCCGATGATCGCGGATTCGGCCAACGGAGTGTCAACCACCCGGTGCTTGCCGAAGTCCTTCTGGAGGCCGTCGGTTACCCGGAAAACACCGCCGAGGGCCCCGATGTCCTCACCCATGAGGACAACCTTGGGATCGTTCTCGAGGGACTTGCGCAGGCCGGCGTTGATGGCGCGGGCGAATGTCAGCTTGCTCATCAGAGTGCACCTTCCTGAGTGGATCCGCTGAAGCTTTCCAGATAGCGGGAATAGTGGTCCTTCTGGCGTTCGATCCAGGAGTTGGGCGTGCTGTAGACGTGGTTGAAGAGGTCCAACGGCGCGGGATCCGGCATGTTGATGACGCCTGCCCGCAGGTTCCTGGCCACCTCGTCCGCTTTGGCCTGGGTCCTGGCTTCGACTTCTTCGGTCAGCAGGCCCTTGGTGCGAAGCAGCGCCTTCAGGCGGGCAATCGGGTCCTTGGCCGCCCAGTCCTCAAGCTCATTGGCGTCGCGGTAGCGGGTGGGGTCGTCCGCCGTCGTGTGCGGGCCCATGCGATAGGTCACCGCTTCAATAAACGTGGGTCCGCCGCCCTTGCGGGCCCGGTCCAGCGCAATTCGGGTGACAGCCAAAACAGCCAGGACGTCGTTCCCGTCGACCCGCATGCTGGGGATTCCGAAGCCTGAGGCACGGTCGGCGATCTGGATGTGCGATTGAATCCGGACGGGTTCGGAGATGGCCCAATGGTTGTTCTGGCAGATAAAGACCACGGGCACTTGGAAGCTCGCGGCGAAGACCATTGCCTCGTTGACGTCACCCTCACTGGTGGCACCGTCGCCGAAAAATGCAACCGCCACGGAATCGGCGCCATCGTGCTGGATGCCCATGGCGTAGCCGGTTGCGTGCAATGACTGCGAGCCGATGATGATCTGCTGGGTGGCAATGTTGTGGCGGTACGGGTCCCAGCCGGAGGACGCATTGCCGCGCCAGGCACGGACCAGGTCCGTCGGCTCCACGCCGCGGCAGTAGGCCACGCCGTTGTCCCGGTAGCTGGGGAATACGAAGTCGTCATCCCGGAGGGCCCTGCCCGAACCGATTTGCGATGCTTCCTGCCCCAGCAGCGGCGGCCACAAGGCCAACTCGCCCTGACGCTGCAAGGCAGTGGCCTCCGAGTCGATGCGGCGGATGACTGTCATGTCCTCATACAGCGAGCACAACTGCTCGTCGGTGACATCGCTGACCCAGAGATCGAACTCCGGGTGGCTGATGCGTTCCCCCTCGGGGGAAATCAGTTGGACCAGGTTTCCGCCGGTCCGACGAGGGTTTTCTGCACTGATTCCGGGATTCGGAGCCTTGTAGGCGTCCTGGCCGGCTTTGTCCGTCAACACAGTTGATCGCACCTTTCAGCTCGTGCTCGCAGGCCTGGGATGGACTTGTGATCCAGCCGCGTGCCAGCATCCTGGCGTCTTCGCCTGGATTAATTGTGACCCTACTCACAATGCTCATTGGGTACAACCACCACCGAAAATCCTGCGCATTCTGCCCTGTCTTGACCACTGGCACCGTGCTAACGTTGCGCATTATGCAAGCTTTGGATGGCACAGACACCCGCCTGCTTTCGGCCATGGCAAAGGACCCCCGCGGCACGGTGGTGGCCTTGGCGCAGAAGCTGGGACTATCACGGAATACGGTCCAGGCACGGATGGCCCAACTGGAGAAGAAGCATGCGTTCCTCTCCTTCGAACGGCGCATCAACCCTGCTGCCCTCGGCTATCCGCTCATGGCGTTCATCTCCGTGCACGTGCAGCAGCAGAAGCTCGGACAGCTCGCTTTGGAACTCGCCGAAATCCCGGAAATCCTGGAGGGGTACGGGCTCACCGGATCGGCTGACCTCTTGTTGCGGGTTGTAGCCCTCGACGCCGAGGACCTGTTCCGGATCAACGGCAAGATCCTGGCGTGCGACGGTGTGGAGAGAACCGATACCGCGATGTCCATGGGCGAATTGATTCCGTTCCGGGTACAGCCGTTGCTGAACCGCACAACAAAGACGGCGCTCGGCGCCAACTGAGTTCGCCGGGAAGGGGAACCACCTTGAGCACCCCGGACGTACCGCCGGCCGCCAAAAACCGAAAGCTCCTCTGGATCATTCTCGGAGTGGTGGGCACAGTTCTGGTGTTGATAGTCGTGGGGGTCATCGTGCTGGCGAACGTGGTGGGAAACGCCACGAACAGGGCCCGGGCCATTTCCGACGATTTCACCCGGCTGATCGTGAATGGCAAAAGCGAGCAAGCTTACGACCAGTACCTGAACCCTGCCGTCGCCCAAAGCTTGCCTAAGGCGGACTTTGTTGCCGGCGTCGCTGGCCTTCAGCTGGACAACAGCTGCACGCCCCACTACGACTCCGTGATGGCGAATTCAGTCAATGGAACCAACACAGCCGATGTCGCCGGAACCTTGCAATGCCAAGGAAGAAGCTTCGAGCTCAGGTACAGCTTTGTGGGCAATGACCTGAAGATGAACGCCATCAGCCTCCAGCCGCAGGGCTAGCGCGGAAAAAAATAGTCACCACCCACCCATCCACGGCTCCACATGGTCCGAATATCAGGTTGAGAGCCCCGTCCGGGGTTTCGAACACAGGCCGGATACAAACCCGGCCTTACCGGAAGGTTTGGACCATGCGCACTTCGCCCAACCGCCTGATCGCCACCATCTTTGGAGCCGTCTACCTGCTTGTGGGTGTCGTTGGATTCTTCGTCACCTCAGGGATTGGATTCTTTGCTACCGAAGGTGCCAACCTGATCATCTTTGCGGTAAATCCCCTGCACAACATCATTCACCTCGCTATCGGTGGAGCGCTGCTCTACGCGGGCATGAATAGCACGGTGCTGTCCAAGACAATCAACACCACGGTCGGCGGCGTCTATCTGTTGGTCGGCATCCTCGGCCTGTTCCTCGTGGGGTCTGCGCTGAATATCATTGCCCTTAACGGCGCAGACAACGTCTTGCACCTTGCCAGCGCCGTGGTACTTCTCGGCGTCGGTCTTTCCCAAGACAAGGTTCCGGCCACCACCGCCAGGGCCCACGTCTAGAAGACCTCGAACCCCGGAAGGAGCCGTCCGTGTCAGCTCAAGCAGCGACGTCCGTAGGACCGACCACCGGAGCATCCGTCACCCTGTTTTCGTGTTTTGCGGGAATGGGGGCCGGCCTTGTGGAGCTTTCCATCGCATCAAGCTACATTTCGAGCCGAGGGCCCCTCATGTGGGCGGGCGGAATCTTCGCGGTCTGGGGCCTGGCCCTGCTCGCGGGATCGATTGCGAGCTTGCAACGCGGACGGCTCCGGTTCCGTAAAGCAACAACCATCGGACTCATCGCGGCCGTGCTGGTCCACGTAGCCGTGCTAGTGGCCGGTGTGGCCCAAAGATTGCTCGACGGCGGGCACCTGGCTGCTCTTTTCCTCGTCCTCATGGCGCTGGGATCGTCTGCTTGGCTGGCCCGGAGGTACCGCGACGACGACGGCGGAACGGCCGCGGCTCCCCCGCGGACTGGTGCGCTTGTGGGGGCAGCCTTTGCCGCCGCCGTCGTGGTTGCAGCAGTGACGACGCCGGGGCTGGCCGCCTCGGTGGCCGGACAGCATGCCGTCCCGCACGGATCGCACTCGATACCGAGCGGGCACAACCACTAACCCTCCCAACCGACGCCTGAAGCAAGAATCCTTCCCACACAGCGTGTGGGAAGGATTCTTGCTATCTTGAGCCAGCAGGAATTCCTAGTGATTCACGGCTTTCTCCGCTCCGATGCCGGTCAGTGACCGGACCTCCATCTCGGCTTGTTTCGCCGCGTCTTCGCGCCTCTTGTCCAGCATTGTGCCGAGCCAACCAAGCAGGAACGCGAGCGGAATGGACACGATTCCGGGGTTGCTCAACGGGAAGATCGCGAAGTTGGCGCCCGGGATCATGGACGTCTTGGCACCGGAAACCACCGGCGACAACGCGATCAGGATGACGGCCGCCGCGAGGCCGCCATACATGCTCCACGTGGCTCCCTGGGTGGTGAACTTCTTCCAGAACAGGGAGTAGACGATGGTCGGCAGATTGGCCGATGCCGCCACGGCGAAGGCGAGCGCCACGAGGAAGGCGACATTCTGGCCGTTGGCGAAGATGCCTCCGAGGATCGCGAGGACCCCGATGACCACCACCGTCCGGCGCGCCACTTTGACCTCGGTCCCGGCGTCGGCCTTGCCCTTGGAGATGACGTTCGCATAGATGTCGTGGGCGAACGACGCCGCTGCCGTGATGGTCAAGCCGGCCACCACCGCAAGGATCGTGGCAAACGCGACGGCGGAGATGAAGCCCAGCAGCAACGGCCCGCCCAGATGGAACGCGAGAAGCGGTGCAGCGGAGTTGACGCCGCCCGGAGCGGACTTGATGGTGTCAGCGCCAACGAGTGCCGCGGCGCCGTAACCAAGGACCAAGGTGAACAGGTAGAACAATCCAATCAACCAGATGGACCAGACCACCGATTTGCGGGCTTCCTTGGCGGTGGGCACGGTGTAGAAGCGCATGAGCACGTGCGGCAGGGCGGCTGTGCCCAAGACGAGCGCCAGGCCGAGGGACAGGAAGTCCAGCTTGGAGGTCTCGGTCTTGCCGTACTGCAGGCCCGGGTTCAGCACGTTGGGGTTCTTGGCGGAATCCGCCGCGGCGCCCAACAGGTTCGACAGGTTGAAGCCGTAGATGGACAGCACCCAAAAGGTCATGACTGCCGCCCCGCAGATGAGCAGCACGGCCTTGATGATCTGGACCCAGGTGGTGCCCTTCATCCCTCCAATGAGCACGTACATGATCATGAGGGCGCCGACGACGACGATCACCAGGGCTTGCCCGCCCCAGTCGCTGATGCCCAGGAGCAGGGAAATGAGGCTTCCGGCGCCTGCCATCTGTGCCAGCAGGTAGAAGAAGCAGACGGCCAGGGTGGACAGGGCGGCGGCGATCCGCACCGGGCGCTGTCGCAGCCGGAACGAAAGCACGTCGGCCATGGTGAACTTGCCCGTGTTGCGCAGCAATTCAGCGACAAGCAACAAGGCCACAAGCCACGCCACGAGGAACCCGATGGAGTACAGGAAGCCGTCGTAGCCATTGACGGCGATTGCTCCGGTGATCCCGAGGAAAGAGGCGGCGGAGAGGTAATCGCCGGCGATCGCGGTGCCGTTCTGCGAGCCCGTGAACGAGCGCCCCGCCGCATAGTAGTCGGCAGCCGTTTTGTTGTTCCGGCTGGCCCGGAACACGATCACCATGGTGACCAGGACGAACAGGGCGAAGATGCCCATGTTCAACAGCGTGGTGTCTTTCAGGGCGGCAACGTTGACCATCGGGACCATGGCGCTCATTTTGTTGCCCCTCTCACTGCGCTGCCCTTGTCGAACTCATGGCCCTCGATCTCGTTCCGGATTTCCGCGGCGATCGGGTCCAGCTTCCGGTTGGAGTAGTGGACGTACCAGGCCGTAATTCCGAAGGTTGAGACGAACTGCAGCAGGCCCAAGACCAGGCCGACGTTGATGTTGCCCCACAGCTTCGTGGACATGAAGCCCACTGCGTAGTCAGCCAGCAGGACATAGGCGAAGTACCAAAGCAGAAATGCGATGGCCATTGGAAAGACAAAACTGCGGTGGCGCTTGCGGAGCTCCTGGAACTGCGCCGTTTGCTGGACTTCCTGGAAATCCACAGACGCTGCTGCGTCCGGTGTCTGGGCCTCGTTACCCATGGCTTCCTCCTGATTGTGAATGTCTACATTGACCACACACTCCTAGCCAACGTGACTGGAATCACTATCCGCCCGGCTTCTGCACCACTTCCAGATCCACAGGCACAGGCGTCGCCCAGCGGACACGTTGCTGCGCCGAACGGCGGGTTCGCTAGTCTTGCTCCATGCCGGATTCCCCACTCGTCACCGCCGCCGCGATTGCGGTCATCGTGCTCGCCGTGGCGGTCGTCGTTGGGGTGGGCCTCAAGGTGGTCCGCTCCTTCCGCGAGCTGGGCACGGACGCCGAGAGGGCCACCTACCAAACCCTGCACGCGGCGTCGAGCGCGGGGCAGCACCTGCGCACGGGACTCCACGCTGCGGGAGCGGCCAAGGCGAGCAAGCAATTGCGTTCCCTGCTCGGCTGCGACGCCCTGGCCATCACAGATACCGAGTCCGTCCTAGCGTGGGATGGGTCAGCGGAAGAACTGAAAGCTGTCCTCATGGGGCTCGCCGCGGGAGTGCTCTCAGACGCGCGGACGGTGGTTGTGTCCGCATCGCGCGAACTGAACGCCGTGATCGCGCCGATCCGGGCCGGGAACCGCGTAGTGGGAGCCGTTGCCGCCTTCGCTCCGCAAGCCGGGGCGGGCCTGGTCCGGGCCACAAGCGAACTGGCGGACTGGGTAGCCGTGCAGGTGGAATTGGCCGAACTCGATGCTTCCCGCACTCTACTCATCGAGGCCGAAGTCCGGGCCTTGCGCGCGCAGATCAGCCCCCACTTTATCTACAACTCACTCAACGCCATCGCCTCGTTCATCAACACCGATCCCGCCAGGGCCAGAGAACTCGTGGTGGAGTTCGCGGACTTCACCCGATACTCCTTCCGGCGCCACGGCGATTTCACCACCCTGGCCGAGGAACTTCGGAGCATCGACCGCTACCTGCTGTTGGAGAAGGCTCGCTTCGGGGACCGGGTGCAGGTGAGCCTCAGGATCGCGCCGGAAGTCCTGAGCACGGTGATTCCCTTCCTGAGCCTGCAGCCGCTGGTCGAAAACGCGGTGCGCCACGGGCTTGAAGCGAAGGAAGGACCGGGTCACATCACCATCTGTGCCAACGATTCCGGAGCCTTCGCCGAAGTCACCATCGAGGACGACGGCGTGGGCATCGATCCGGAACACCTGCGCTCCGTGCTGGCCGGCCATGCCGACGGCGACCACGTTGGACTACGAAACGTCGATGCCCGCCTTCGGCAGGTTTATGGCGACGAACACGGGCTGGTCATCGAGACCGCGCCGGGCGAAGGCACGTTGATCACCATGCGCGTGCCGAAGTCCCAGCCGAGCCATGATGCCTGAGGCTAATCTATAACCATGATCAACGTACTCGTCGCCGACGACGAGCTCCCCGCCGTTGAAGAGCTCGCCTTCCTGCTGGGGAAGGACGAGCGCATCGGTACCATCCACCGGGCAGCCTCCGGTGCTGAAGCCCTCCGCGCCCTCGAAACAGAATCCGTCGACGCTGTTTTCCTGGACATCCATATGCCAGCGGTTTCCGGCCTGGACATCGCCCGCGCCATCTCGCACAGCGCCCGCCCGCCCGCCGTCGTCTTCGTCACTGCCGACGAAGACTGTGCGCTCGAGGCGTTCGAACTGGCCGCCGTCGACTACCTGCTGAAGCCGGTGCGTGCCGAGCGCCTGGCCCGCTCCATCAGCCGCATCAGTGAACTCATCAAGGATGGAAGCAAGGTCCCGGAGATGATCACGGTTGACCAGGGCGGGACCACACGGATGATCCGGCGCGACGACGTCAGCTACGTCCAGGCCCAAGGCGACTACGCCCGGTTGCACACCGCGGAGGCGAGCTACTTGATCCGGGTGCCGCTGAGCGACCTCGAACAACAATGGGCAGAAGCCGGATTCATCCGCATCCACCGCTCCTACCTGATGTCCCTCAATCACGTGGGGCACATGAAACTGGCCGCGGCACGCCCTAGTGTCACCGTGGCCGGGGCCGAACTGCCGATCAGCCGCAGGCATCTTCCGTCCGTGCGGGACAAGCTCGAATCCACCCGGATCCGGCCGCAAGGATGACCCGGGTCAGGGTCACCGCCCCGCAGTCGGCGGCCAGGTTAGCGCCCACGCGTCCGTACCATTCGCGCGAGGCGGCCGAAGACTCAGACGTCGGACAGGTCTTCGTCCGGTCCCTGATCCGTTCGCAGTTGCGCCTCGCAGTGGTGGTGGCTTCGGGTTTCCTTCTGGTGCTGGCCGCCTACGGCCTCATGGTTGCGTTGGTCCCGGACCTCGCGCAAATGCGGATTCTCGGCATCCCCGTCAATTGGATCATCCTCGGAGTAGCGCTCTATCCGGTGATCGGGCTGAGTGCGTGGCTGTACAACCGATCAGCAGCAAGGAACGAAGCCCGCTACCGCGATCTTGTGGAGGAGAAGTGAATCCTGCCGTCGGCCTCGCGGCCTTTTTGGGGGTGGCACTCGCGACGGCGGCGATCGGCTTCTATGGGCTCCGCATTTCGCGGACCACGGGCGACTTCTACGTGGCATCACGCACTGTGCGGCCTTGGTGGAACGCCTCGGCGATCGGCGGTGAATACCTGTCCGCAGCGAGCTTCCTGGGCGTCGCGGGGCTGATCCTGTTGACAGGAACAGACGCCCTCTGGTTCCCGGTAGGCTACACCGCCGGCTACCTCATGCTGTTGCTGTTCGTCGCCGCTCCCTTGCGCCGATCGGGCGCCTACACCATCCCTGATTTCACGGAAGCCAGGCTCCAGTCCAAAGCCGTCCGCCGCGTCACGAGCCTCGTGGTGGTGGCTGTCGGATGGCTCTACATAGTGCCGCAGCTACACGGAGCCGGGCTCACCATCCGGATCAGCACGGGTTTGCCTTCATGGGTAGGCTCCATCGCCGTCATCGTGGTGGTCTGCCTGACTGTGGTGGCCGGCGGCATGCGCTCCATCACGTTCGTCCAGGCTTTCCAGTACTGGCTCAAACTGACCGCCTTGGCTGTCCCTGTGGTATTCCTATTGATGCATCAGGCCGACGCCGGCATGCCAGCCTTGGCGGATGCATCCAGCAATCCCACGGGCCTTCCTGCGGCAGGCCTTTATCAGACCGTCTCGCTCCTGGTGGCACTCCTCTTCGGAACACTGGGACTCCCCCACGTCCTGGTCCGCTTCTATACCAACCCCGACGGCCAATCGGCGCGCCGGACAACCCTCATTGTTCTGGGCCTGCTGTCTGTCTTCTATTTGTTCCCGACAGCGTCCGGCCTCCTGGGCCGGGTCTTCGCACCCGAGCTCGCGCGCAACGGACAACCCGATGCCTTGGTCCTCCTGCTGCCCGGAAAGCTGCTGGGCGGCGTGCCTGGCGATCTGCTCTCGGCGCTGGTGGTCGCCGGAGCGTTTGCGGCGTTCCTCTCGACGACGTCAGGACTGGTAGTTTCGCTGGCTGGCGTCATCAGCCAGGACCTTCTTGGCGGAAGCGTGCGCGGATTCCGGGTCGCCGCACTCCTGGCCGCCGTCGTCCCCTTGTCCTTTTCATTCACCACGGATTCGACGGCCTTGGCCGGGAGCGTAGGGCTGGTCTTCGCCTTCACGGCGTCCACTATCTGTCCCGTCCTCCTGCTGGGCATTTGGTGGCGTGGCCTGAGCGACACGGGCGCGATTGCCGGCATGTTGACGGGAGCCGTGCTCTGCGGGGGTGCGCTGGTGGCTAGCACTTTCATGGGTTCGTCCGTTGCGCCCGGCTGGCTTGCCCAGCCCGCGGCTTGGACTGTGCCAGCCGCGTTTGGCGTGATGATATTGGTCTCGCGGGCAACAAAACACCGGATTCCGGGGACCGTGACCCGGCTGATGACCCGGCTTCACGTCCCGGAACGGCCGCTTGCCTCGGAACGGCCCCTGGCCACGAAACGCCAGCTCCGCTGAAGGCGGGCGGCTTGCGTCCCCTGAAGGATGCCGGCTTGCGTCCGCTGAAGGATGCCGGCTTGCGTCCGGGCTTGTCGTTCGACGTTAGTCGATGGCGGCCATGAGTTCGACAACCCGGTCCAGGAAGGCATCAACCTGGGCCTCTTCGTAGCCGCCGTGACCTCTCGCCTCGGAGAACGCGGCGCGTCGGACATTGTCGACGCTGAGCGGTTTGTCATTCTCCAGGTAGCCGATCAGGGAAACGCACAAGGCGTCGACCTCGGCGATGTTGTAGCTGCGCGCACGCTTCCTCTCCGGCCGGCGGAAGCGTTGGCCATCTGGTCGGTGCAGACGGCCTCGTAACACTCCGGAGAGTTTGCCGATCTTCAGCAGCCAGGCTTCCTCGCCTTCTGCCGCTATCAGCTCGTCACGTTCCCGGCGGGCGAAGGCATCTTCGAGGCGGTCCAAGGCGGCGTCCACAGCGGTGGCGTCGTAGCCGCCTTTGACGGGATCGAAGGAAACAGCGCGGACATCGCTGCTGGCGACTCTTTCCGGTGCCTCAGCCCTGTTTTCAAACGACATCCGGGCGCGCTGGAAGAACTGGTCTACTTGCTTCGCGTTGTAGCCGTACTTGCTACGCTCCACGCGCTCAAATGCTGCGGGGATCTGGCGACGAATGTCCACTGCCACTGCTTTCCTTCTGGGTGGTTGTCAGGCGCCGCTCAACAGCGCGAAAAGAATAAATGCGGCCGGTGCCGCGAAGACGATCGAGTCGAGGCGGTCCATGATCCCGCCGTGCCCGGGCAGGATGCTGCTCATGTCCTTGACGCCCAGCTCCCGTTTGACCATGGATTCGGCGAGGTCACCGGCGGTGGCCGCAGCGACCATGCCGACGGCCAACACCACGCCGACCCACCAGGGCCTCCCTAGGACGAAAACGCTGGCCAGGATCCCGATGACCATGGCTCCTGCCACCGAGCCTGCGAAACCTTCCCAGGACTTTTTGGGGCTGATCTTGGGAGCCATAGGGTGCTTGCCGAACAAAGAGCCTACGAGGTATCCAAAAGTGTCGTTGGACACCACCAGCAACAGCATGACGGCAATCTGCCAGGCACCTGCCGGAACCTGTCCATCGGGCCAGAGTCCCGCCGTCGTCGCTCCCCCGCTGATGTGGAGGGGCAAGATGGCAAAGCTGATCAGGAAAGGCACCCAAGCAAGAGTGAAAATTCCGGCAAAGACGCTACGGGGAGCGCCGGCGGCGCTTTCAAGCGAGCGCCAGAGGAGGACGGCCGCGCTGCTGACCAGCATGGCAAAGAGCTGGCTCTCAGGGCCACCGAAGTAGGCCGCCAGCGGTATCGCCACAGTGCCGGTCATCACCGGGATAATCGGCATCCTGGTTCCCTGGGCTTCGAGCGCGCGGAAAATCTCCCACACACCGAGAACCGCAAATGCAGTGGTCAGGAGGACGAACCCCAACGGCAGGAACAGCAGCCCGCCGAGAACGGCAAAGAGCATGGCAAGACCGACGCCGATGGCGGCCGGAAGATTCCTTCCCGCCTTGGGCGTCGGGTTGCCCCGTAGGCGCCTGGCGCGCGTGGGGATTCCCTGCGCGGGCGCCGGCTCAGCCTCGCTCATCAGACCTCGAGCAGCTCGGCTTCCTTGCGCTTGAGAAGCTCGTCGATGCCGTCGACGTGGGCCTTGGTGATGGCGTCGAGTTCCTTTTCGCCACGGGCGCCCTCGTCTTCGCCGGCTTCGCCATCCTTGACGAGCTTGTCCAAGGAGTCCTTGGCCTTGCGTCGGATGCTTCGGATGCTGACCTTTGCGTCCTCACCCTTGCCCTTGACGATCTTGACGTATTCCTTGCGGCGTTCCTGGGTCAGCTCCGGGATGGTGATCCGGATGACGTTGCCGTCGTTGGACGGGTTCGCGCCCACCTCCGAGTCGCTCAGGGCCCTTTCGATGTCGCGCATGGCGGTCTTGTCGTAAGGGGTGATGAGGATGGTCCTTGCGTCCGGAATGGCGAAAGAAGCCAGCTGCTGCAGCGGCGTTGGGGTGCCGTAGTATTCCACGATCACCTTGCTGTAGAGCCCGGGGTTGGCACGGCCGGTACGGATCGTCGCGAAATCCTCTTTGGCTACCTCGACCGCCTTGTCCATCTTTTCGACGGCTTCGAGCAAGGTTTCCTCGATCATGGTTTCTCCTCAGAAATAGTCGCGCCCCGTTCCACGGGCCGCGATGCACAGTAAATTTCCGCCCCTGCGGGCGGAAGAGTCCTAGAAATATCCTAGCCCTTGCTAGGGAGTGACCAGGGTGCCCAGTTTTTCGCCGAGGATGGCCCGCGTGACGTTCCCTTCGCCTTCCATGCCGAAGACCACCATGGACAAATCGTTGTCCTTGCACATGGTCATGGCGGTCTGGTCCATCACGCGGATGTCACGGCGCAGGGCCTCGTCATAGCTGAGCTTTTCAAGCTTCTCAGCCGTAGGATCCTTCTTGGGATCTGCCGTGTACACGCCATCCACACCGCTCTTTGCCATCAGGACGACGTCGGCATGTACTTCGAGCGCACGCTGGGCGGCGACGGTGTCGGTGGAGAAATATGGAAGTCCGGCGCCTGCGCCGAAAATGACCACGCGGCCCTTCTCCATGTGGCGGATAGCCCGCCGCGGGATGTAGGCCTCGGCCACCTGGCCCATGGTGATGGCGCTCTGGACCCGGGTCTCGACGCCTGCTTGCTCCAGGAAATCCTGCAGCGCCAAGCAGTTCATCACGGTGCCCAGCATGCCCATGTAGTCGGCGCGGGAGCGGTCCATGCCGCTCTGGGACAGTTCGGCGCCGCGAAAGAAGTTGCCACCGCCTACCACGATTGCCACCTCGACTTCGGAAACGGCTGCGGCGATCTGCTTGGCGATAGCGCGGACGGTCTCCGGGTCTACACCGAGCTTTCCGCCGCCGATGACCTCGCCGGACAGCTTCAGCAGCACTCGGCGGCGGGTCTTTCCGGGCTGGATTGCAGTGTTCTCGGTTTCCATGGTGCCTTCCCGTTTGTGGACTCTGGCTAGATTATCTTGCTGTGGGCCGGGCAGAAAGCCACCGACTGTAGATGCACTCGGTGCGTGCCTGCCATTGCATGCAAAAGGGGCGGCCACCGCAGTGACCACCCCTTTTGAAGTCTTACTAGTTTCCTACCCGGAAACGAGCGACTGCGGTTGCCTTGACGCCGGCCTCTTCGAGAACCTGGGCAACGGTCTTCTTGGAGTCCTTGGCGAATGCCTGGTCCAGGAGAACCTCACCCTTGTAGAAGCCCGTCAAGCGGCCTTCCACGATCTTGGTGAGAGCGGCTTCCGGCTTGCCTTCAGCCTTGGCGGTCTCTTCCGCGATGCGGCGCTCGGACTCGACCAGTTCGGCCGGGACGTCCTCGCGGCTCAAGTAGTTCGGAGCCATGGCTGCAACGTGGACGGCAACGTCGTGAGCTGCGGTAGCAGCGGCGTCGCCCTCGCCCTCAACGGCGAACAGGACGCCGACCTGGGCCGGGAGGTCCTTGGAGGTCTTGTGCAGGTAAGCGTCAACCGTGCCGCCTTCAATGCGGGCGATGCGGCGGACGACGACCTTCTCGCCGAGGACTGCGCCTTCTTCGACGACAACCTCGGAAAGGGGCTTGCCGTCGACGTCGATGGCCAGCAGGGTCTCGAGGTCCGCAGCGCCGGATTCGACAGCGACGGCCAGGACCTTGTCAGCCAGCTGGATGAACTTGTCAGCCTTGGCGACGAAGTCGGTCTCGCAGTTGACCTCGATCATTACGCCGACGCCGCCGGTGACCTTGGCTGCAACCAGGCCTTCAGCCGTGGAGCGGCCTTCACGCTTGGTAGCGCCCTTGAGGCCCTTGATGCGGATGATCTCGATGGCCTTCTCGGCGTCGCCGTTGGCCTCGTCAAGAGCCTTCTTGACGTCCATCATGCCGGCGCCGGTGCGCTCGCGCAGAGCCTTGATGTCAGCAGCAGTGTAGTTCGCCATGTGAACCCCTCTGTCTAGAAATTTATGTGTTTACGGACTGACAGGACGGCAGCCCACCTAGTGGGCCGCCATCCTGTCAGTAGCTCCCCGCACCGATATGAGGCGCAGGAAAGATCCGGATTTACTTGTCTGCTTCGGCTTCGCCAACAGCAGCTTCGGTGGCCTCGGCGGCCGGGGCTTCAGCGGCTTCCGCAGCTGGGGCTTCAGCGGCTTCCGCAGCCGGAGCTTCAGTTGCCGGAGCTTCGGTTGCCGGAGCTTCAGCAGCTTCGGCCTTGCTGCCTTCGAGGAGCTCGCGCTCCCACTCAGCCAGCGGCTCTTCCGGAGCCTCTGCAGCACCGGTTGCGCGCTGGTTACGGGCGATGAGGCCCTCAGCAACAGCGTCAGCAACCACGCGGGTCAGCAGGTTTACGGACCGGATGGCGTCGTCGTTACCCGGAATCGGGAAATCAACTTCGTCGGGGTCGCAGTTGGTGTCCAGGATGGCAACAACCGGGATGTTGAGCTTCTTGGCTTCGTCAACGGCAAGGTGTTCCTTCTTCGTGTCAACAACCCACAGGACGGAAGGAGCCTTGGTCAGGTTGCGGATACCACCCAGGTTGGTTTCCAGCTTGGTGAGTTCACGCTTGAGGAGCAGGAGCTCCTTCTTGGTGTAGCCGGAGCCTGCAACGTCCTCGAAGTTGATCTCTTCGAGTTCCTTCATGCGCTGGATGCGCTTGGCAACGGTCTGGAAGTTGGTGAGCATGCCGCCCAACCAACGCTGGTTGACGTACGGCTGGCCGACGCGGGTAGCCTGCTCAGAAATTGCTTCCTGGGCCTGCTTCTTGGTGCCGACGAACAGGACGGTGCCGCCGTGGGCGACAGTAGCCTTGACGAACTCGAAAGCGCGGTCGATGTAGGACAGCGACTGCTGAAGGTCAATGATGTAGATGCCGTTGCGCTCCGTGAAGATGAATCGCTTCATCTTCGGGTTCCAACGACGGGTCTGGTGTCCAAAGTGGACGCCGCTGTCAAGCAGCTGGCGCATAGTTACGACGGGCATGCCGACGCTCCTTCCGGCAGGTCATTCATGAGAGCGCCACACGGGCCGCTCTTACCCTGCCAATAGTTGACGGTTAGTTAGCCGAACCCGAACGGGCCCTGGCTCCTGGCATCCATTGCACTTCTCATCCGGCCAATGACTCGCCGGACCGCAAGAGGCACAATCCTCCGCAGCGTTGAATCCGCAAGGATTCGCAGTTGGAGGGGTGGATACGCGTAGTCAGCCTGGAGCCCCCGCGCAACTGAATGAGAGGCGCTTCTGAACAAGCTTGAGGGCATAGCAAACTGCTCCACCAAGTGTACTACAGCGCCCCCACCCTCTTGACCGCAATTGCACGGGGTTCAGGCTCCGCATTCCCGCGTTTTCTCGCCGGGTTTTCCACATAGTCAGCCTTGCGGCTTCCGAGACTCACCAGGCTGACAAAGGCTTGTTCCATGAGAACGGCAAACCTTCTGGTCCTTTTACCCTTGGTACTGGCTTTGGGCGCGACGCCCACCGCTTCCGCCCCGGGATCCGGCGCAACCGCCGCCAGTCCCCGTCCGGACTGGGCGTGGCCGCTCTCCCCCAAGCCCGCCGTCGTGCGTAGTTTCGACCCTCCGGACAAACCCTGGCAAAGCGGGCACCGCGGCGTAGACCTGCAGGCAGCCGGCGACGGCGTCCCGGTCGCTGCTCCTGCCGACGGCACCGTTAGCTTCGTAGGCGTCGTGGTGGACAGGCCGGTGATCGTGATCGACCACGGCGACGGGCTCCGGAGCAGCTTTGAACCCGTGAGCAGCGAACTCAAAGAGGGCGCCACCGTAATCAGGGGCCAATCAATCGGTATGGTCGCCGCCAGTCACTGCTCCGAATCAACTTGCGTCCACTGGGGTGTGCGGCGCGGGGAGGACTACGTCAACCCGCTTGCGTTCGTCATGGATCTTCGCCCGTCCGTGTTGCTGCCGCTAGACGATGGCGGAAATTCCCGTGATGGCCCGCCCCGTGACGAGGGTGTTGATTTCGTGGGTGCCTTCGTAGGAGTAGATTGCCTCGGCGTCGGCGAAGATCTTGGCCATCTCAAAGTCCGTGACAATGCCGTTGCCGCCCAGGATGCCGCGGCCCAGGGCAACGCTTTCGCGCATGCGGGCTGTGGTGAAGGCTTTCGCCAGCGCGGATTGCTCGTCCTTGGCCGCTCCGGCATCCTCGAGCTGCGCGAGCCGCACCATCATGCCCATGGAGCTGACCGTGTTGCCCAGGATCTGAACGAGTTGCTGCTGCACCAATTGGAACGAAGCCAAGGGCCTCCCAAACTGCATCCGTTCCACCGCGTAGCGGCGGGCAACATCGAATGCTGCAAGCTGCTGGCCCACCGCCTGCCAGGCCACCGAAAGCCGCGTGACTTTGAGGACCTTGTTGGTATCCCTGAAGCTGTTGGCATTGGCCAGTTTGAAGAAGTCGGGAATCACGACATTTTCGAGAGTGATGTCGGCGTTCTGGACTGTGCGCAGCGAAATCTTGTTCTCGATCTTGGTGGCCTTGAATCCCGGGAGGCTTGTGTCCACCATGAAGCCTTTGACCTGGTTGTCGGCGAGGTCGCGGGCAAAGATCACCACCCAGTCGGAAAACGTGGCATTGCCGATCCAGCGCTTGGCTCCGTTGAGGATCCAGTTCTCGCCCTCGCGACGCGCGGTGGTCCGGGTGCCGCCCGCGACGTCCGAACCGCCCAGCGGTTCAGTCAGCCCAAAGGCTCCGATCTTTTTGAGGGAGTAGATGTCCGGCAGCCAAGCATCCTGCTGCTCCTGGGACGCCAGAGCCTCGATGGACCCTGTGAACAAACCGTCATGGACGCCCATGAACGTCGCAATTGAGGCATCCGCACGGGTTGCCTCCGCATGGACGAGGCCTGCAAACACATTTGAATAGCCTTGCCGCCTCACGGGGCTCACGAGGTCGATCTCAGCCAGTTTGGGGATCAGCTCCATGGGGAACTCCCCCCGGTTCCAGCAATCGACCGCAATCGGCTTGACCTCGCGGGAGAGAAAGGCCCGAATTTCGGCCAGCCGGTCCTGCTCCTTGCCTGTAAGCAGTTGCTCAAAGCCATAGAAGTCGCCATCGGCGTATGGGAGGTTCTCGAGGTCGATCGCTGCCTTGGACATGGCGCTCCTTTGCGTAAGTTACTGATGAGTAACATACCTCAACGCCAGCCCTCCGCACAAGAACACATTGCCGCCAGACAACGCCTCCACGAAGCAGGCGGGAGACCGCTTCCCGGGCAAATTCGCTCTCCAGCCCCCCAGCTCCCGCTCGCCCTGGACCGCTCTCGTTAACCTCCATGCCCCCGGGTGTTGGTGCTTTGCACGGCGCGTTCCCAGCCCGCTTCATTAGCTTGGTTATGACATCGTTTCCCCAAGCTAAGGACGATTTTCAATGCCTGTCACACCGAACAAGCTCAAGCGCACCTCGATGGTACTGGTGGGCGCGGCTGTTGCTGCCTCTACGATTGCGTCCATGGCACTGCCCGCCTCCGCCGCGGATGAGAGTGAGAGTCACGCCGCGCCGGGCGGATACACCGTGAAGTCCTTTTCCCCGGTCGGCAACGAATCCGCTCCGGACGACATCACCCGGATGGGCAACTCAGTGTACGTATCGTTCCAGAACGGCGTTGGCCCTTTGGGTGAGCCGTCCGCAACCGGGATCACGGCCAGCACCGTGCAGCAGTTCAGCCTCGACGGAAAGCCCGGCAAGTCCTGGCAAGTCACGGGCAAGGTTGATGGTCTTACGGCCGATCCGGAACATCACCGTCTCCTCCTCACCGCCAACGAGGACGGCAATTCCAGCTTCTCCACCCTCAACCCGGACCAGGCGAAACCGCTGGCCACGTACACGTATTCGGGCCTCACCCACGGCGGCGGAACCGACGCGGTATCTGTCGTCAACGGGAAGATCCTCGTCAGCGCCTCCGCGCCGGTTGATGCTTCGGGTCCCGCAGCCTATTCCGTGGCGCTGGAAGGCACCACGGCCAAGCTGACGCCCCTTTTTAGCGACAATGCCACTGCGAAGGCTGCGAACGGCCCCCAGACAGGAAAAGAAACCACGCTGGCCCTCACGGACCCGGACTCCAACACCCTGGTTCCGGCTGCCGCTCCGCGGTTCAAGGACTCCTTCATGCTTGATGCACAAGGTGACCAACAGCTGATCTTCGCCTCCAACCCGGGTAATGGCAAGCAAACACTCCAGGTACTGTCGGTTGCCCAGCCCCTGGATGACACCGTGTTCGCGGCCCACTCCAACCAAACCCTGTTGGTCACCGACCCGAAGGACAACAAGGTGTTCTCCGTGACGGGTCCGTTCAAGGCAGGCCAGGCCGTTTCCACAGTGGTACCCGATGCGGGCCCGGCATACTTGGCAAACCTTGACTTGAGCACGGGCGCTCTCGCTCCTATCAAGGAACTGGCCGCCATTCACCCCAAAGGATTGATGTTCACCGACGGCGCTGAGGACAACTCGAAGGACGGCAAGAGCGCCGGCGAGTAACGGTCACATCAAAGGAGCCCCTGATCTGCGTTTCCACGGGTCAGGGGCTCCTTTCCTGTACGGTCGCTCGGACTTGAACCGAGGATCTTAGGGTTAGTCCTTTGGAGTCGCCCGAATCTTCTGTGGTCATATGGGGCGCCACCAGTCAAGCACGCTGCTTCCAGCCCGCCGTGGCGCGTCCGGCCCGGTAGGAGCAGTATGGAGGGATGAACGCCCCCAGCGCCGAAAGTCCGGCGCAGGTTGGCCCCTTTGGTTTCGCGACCCGCCTGCATCCGTGGAGCCGTTATGTCGCCCTGGGTGATTCGTTCACCGAAGGGGTAGGAGATCCGGAACCTCGCAGCCCGGGGGGCCTGCGAGGCTGGGCGGACCGGGTCGCGGAAGAACTGAGCGCCGGACACGAAGATTTCGCCTACGCGAACCTGGCGGTCCGTGGACGGTTGCTCCGTCAGATTCTCAATGAGCAGGTTGGCCCGGCGCTGGCCTTGCAACCGGATCTGATCACTCTCAATGCCGGGGGCAATGACCTGATCTTCCGCGGAAGCGATCCCGACAAACTCGCCGTCCGGATGGACGCCGGCGTGCAACTCCTTGCCTCTACCGGCGCAACGGTTGTGCTGTTCGCCGGCCCAGACTGGGGCGCCACGCCCGTGCTGGGACGGACCCGCGCCAAGGTAGCCATCTTCAACGAGAACCTGCGCACCATCGCCGCACGGCATGATGCGGTCATCGCCGATCTCTGGGCTCTGCGTCAACTCACCCACCCACGAATGTGGGATCCGGACCGGCTGCACTTCTCCCCACTGGGGCAGCACACCATCGCCATCATGGTGCTCGACACCCTCAACGTCCCCCACACCCTCGAGCCGATGACACCGAAAGACCTACCTGGACGTACTTGGCGCGAAGCAAGGTCCGATGACATTATCTGGGCACGCGAGCACTTGTTCCCATGGGTCCTGCAACGTCTCAAACAAAGAATCTCCGACGACGGGCGGCACGCAAAGAGGCCGGACCCCGGCCCCGTGTTTGGCGCCTGGATGCCGCCAGGAACGTTCGTTGGAAACGATCCACAAAGCCAATAGCGACCCCTCATCCAGGACACCGAGGAGCAGGTGGGGATAACGCTCGGGCTGGGAACGCTTTACGGAGCGTTGGCTCGTTTGGAAGAACCGAGGCCACATCAGCGCATTGCCCGGTGAGGACCGCCGCCGTCTTATGAACTCACGGCCAGCGGCTCGGCCGTGTTGGCTCAGCGGCTGAGGGCGATGCGCAATTTGGCCACGCGTGGGCTTGTCAAACTTCGGACGGCCCAGCCGTCCTCCATTGTCTTGGTGGCATGGCTTGTCGGTTTAGCGGCCTTCCTCGGCTGCGCTGGTATAGGGGCGGCAGTTGGCCTCCAATGTCTGGAGATCAAGGCATCGACGCTACAAGTACCAACGTTGCTTGCCATGCCGCTGGCCCTCGTCCTGGCATCAGCCCAGGCCTCAGAACTCCAAAATGAAAGAGCCCCTGACCTGCGTTTCCGCAGGTCAGGGGCTCTTTTCGGGTAGGGCTACTCGGACTTGAACCGAGGACCTTAGGATTATGAGTCCCGCGCTCTAACCAGCTGAGCTATAGCCCCAAGTCGGCAAGGGGACCGCTTTGTCAGCGTCCTTCCCGGCCAAAACACTCTAGCAAAACAATTCGACTCCCGATGCCAACCGGAGAACCACGCGGAGCCAGATGACTAGACGACCTTGTCCTCATAGGACGCGCCGCGGTACAGGTCTTCGAAAGTCTGCAACGTGCCCTGGATGCTGTGGGGCTCCACCATGGCACGGCTGGCCTTGCCCATGGCTTCGAGCTCACCCGCCGGCAAACGCAGGAGCTCGGTGATCCGGGCTGCCAACTCGTTGCTGTCTCCCGGCGTAAACAGGTGCCCGTTCTCGCCTTCGCGCACCAGATGTGGCAGCGCCATCGCATTGGCGAGGAGTACCGGCGTCGACGCAGACATCGCTTCAAGGGTCACGAGGGACTGCAGTTCGGCAGTTCCGGGCATGCAGAACAGGTCGGCGCGAATGTACGCCTTCCTGAGGTCCTCATCGCTCGCCAAGCCCAGAAACTTGACCCGCTCCCCCAAACCAAGCCGCTTGGCCTGGGCCTCCAGTCCTGAGCGGACCTCGCCGCCGCCTACCACCTCGAGGTGCACATTGAGGTCTGCCGGCGTTTTGGAAATGGCGTCGATCAGCACGTCCACGTGCTTTTCTTCTGCAAGGCGACCTACGAAGAGAACGGTGGGGTTGGCATGCGGCTCGATCTCTTCCCCCGGCTTCAACTCGTAGGCTGCGGAGTCAATACCGTTAGAGAGCGGCAGGACCTTGCGAAGGAATGCGTGCTGGTGCATTGCCTTGGCTGCAAGCGGCGTGGGCGTGGTGACGACGTCTGCCAGGCCCATGACCTTGCCCATGTCCTTCCACGAGACGCGCCCGATGATGTCCTTGAACCACTGTGGGAACGGGAGGAAGGGGTTCAGGTTTTCCGGCATGAAGTGGTTGGTGGCAATGATTCGGATTCCGCGCTTCTTCGCCTCGTAGAGAACGTGCTCACCGATCATATAGTGGCTCTGGATGTGCACGACGTCGGGCTGCACCTTGTCGAAGAGCAGCCGAATGTCGTTCTTGATTTCCCAGGGGTAGCAGATGCGAAAGTACTCGTGCGTAAAGACTCCGTGGGACTTCAAGCGGTGCACCGTGCCCTCATCCCCGAACTCGGTGAAGCTCTTGCCGTTGTCTGCCCGGCAGGCAAGCACGTGGACGTCGTGCCCCCGCGCCTTCATGCCTTTGGCAAGCCGGTACCCGAACTGAGCAGCACCGTTGACCTGCGGGCGGTAAGTTTCCGCCGCAATCAGGATGGTGAGGGGTTTGTTGGTTTCGGGAACGGTCACGTGGAGAACTCCTGATGGTCACGGTGCGAACATCGCAAAACGCCTGGCCCTGCGGTGTCTTCGCCGGTTGCCTGCCGCGGTTGTGCGGGGCACGGTTGTCGAACTTTGCCCTAAGCCTTCCGGCTTGCTGCCGCCTTCGCGTCACGTTTCCGCTTGGTGACCTCGGGATGGTGCCGGCTCAAGGCAATAACCCCCACGATAGCAAGTGAAGCGGCCACAGCCATGCCGATTGCGAGCACGGCGTGGACATCGGGACGAAGCTCACCCAAAATGGCGATCCCGATGGCGATCCCGACAATGGGGTCGACCACAGTGAGGCCTGCGATCACCAAATCCGGCGGCCCACCGGAGTATGCACTTTGCACGAACCAGGAACCGAGCCCGCCGGCCGCGGCGATGGCCACCACTGTGTACCACTGGACGTTGAGCAGAAAGTGCCCGTTGGGATCCAGAAGGTGCCTGCCAATGATGCGCGTCAGTACGGCGACGAATCCGAACAACACACCGGCGCCAAGGATGTACACAAAGGCGCTCAGGCGGTGCCGGAACATGAAAGCCAAAGTTCCAAAGAGCCCTACGGCGAGCGCAAGCAGGAGCACGATGGTTATTTCGTCCTCGCCGCTGACATGGTGGTTCTCCTGGGTGGCGTTGACCGCCAGAAGGACGAACAGCGCCGAGCCGGTCACGCAGGCCGAGATCGCCACCACGGTGCCGCGATTGATGCTGAGTCCTTGGTCCTTGGCGTTGACCACCGTGGTGATCACCAAAGCGATGGCTCCAATGGGCTGAACCACGGTTAAGGGAGCTGACACCAAGGCGATGGCGTTCATGCCCATGCCCAAGGCAAGCAACAGCAGGCCTAACATCCAGCGTGGATTCCTGAGAAGTCTCAAGAATCCGCGGGAACTCAAGGCGAGTCCACCGGTATCGGCCTTGACCGCGCTGCCCTGGCGCTGGGCACCGATGGCAAGGCAGAAGGCGCCAAGCACCGCAAGAAGGACTGCAAACCAGACCATCAGCTACGACCGCCGTCGTTGGCTTTGAGCTCTTTGCCCTTGCGGAGGATCGCCCAGAAGTAGTTGTACGCAGCCACCCAGTGGCCCAGAAGGCCCAAACCCAGGCAGACCCAAGCAATGACGAAGTAGACGCCGGCGAAAGGAATCGCGAGTTTGGAGAGGACCAGAAGTGGCGTGCCTAGGAGCAGGAACGCCGTCCGGATCTTGCCGATCCGGCTTACCGGGAGGTCGGGGTGGCTGTGGAAATAGAACAACGAGGCGGTGGCGAGTACGGCGTCGGGCACCACAAGGGCGGCCAGGTACCACCAGTCCACTACCCCGGCGATGACAAGCGTGACAGCGACAGTGATGAGTGCCAGGCGGTCCGCTACCGGATCGAGGATGCGGCCCAGCTTCGAAGTTTGGTTGAAGCGCCGGGCGACGTAACCATCTACCCAGTCGGTGCCGCCCATGATGGCGAGGACCAACACGGCGAAACCGTATTCCCTCTGCCACAGCACCAGCCACACAAACAGCGGAACGCCCATGAAGCGCAGGACTGTCAGGAAATTGGGGACGGTGAAGATGAGATCGTGGTCGATCTGCGGCTGCCCCGGGCGGGCGCCTGCACCGATGAACTTCATCTGTCCCCCTTTCCATGGTCCGCGGCTGATGTGGTTGCTTACTGTCCCGACTACTTCTTGAACAGCTTCCGTAGTCCCACTGCAGCCACCGTGGCGGACGCGGCAAAGAGCAGTAGCTCCTTCCAGCGTGCGGCGAGCTGCTCCGGCAGCCCCGCCGGAACCTTCTCGGCGAGATCTGCAAGCTTGTCGGCCGCAAACTGGCGTCCGTCGTCGACCTTGTGACCGGCAACGTCCAGGAGGACCTTCCCTTGGGTCTTGACATCGAGCTCGACGCCGAGCTGATCGCGAACGTCCGCGAGGTGTTCGCGGCGCTGCTCCAGACGGCGGAGCAGTTCGGTCTCGCTCGGGGCGGGGGGCAGCTCGGCCTTGTGTGCCTCTTCCTTGGCGGCCTTCTCGGCCTTGGCCTTCTCGGCTGCTGCCGCTTTCGCTGCTTCCGCAGCCTTATAGGCCTCCGACGATGGGTCCAGGATGCTGGCGTCGAACGACGTCCCCTCTTTGATAATGCCGAGATCGTGCTTGATACCGCGGATAGTCTTTTCAGGTACAAGAGGCATGGCCCTCTTGAAGGCGAGGAATGCCACGAGGGCTCCCACAAGAATGATCAGGAGGAACACTGCAGCAACCACAAGCGCAGCCAGCCACGCCGGCATGACCGTGGCCAAGCCGAGGATGGCGGCAACTACCAAGGCGATGACGAGCAAAGAGAGGAAGATCAGCGCGACGCCGACGAATGCACCGGCAACCCCCAGATGCTTGCCTTTGCCCTTGAGCTCAAGCTTAGCCATGCTGATTTCGTCATTGAGCTGCCGCGGCGCAAGCCGGGCGGCGAGTTTGAGGGTGTTCGGCAATGCCGAAATGCCCGGGCGTTGGCTAGCCCGGCCGCTGTGACGTCCACTCATTGGTTCCGCCTCACTGCTTCCTACTTGCTCCTACCCGGCACTGGCACGGGGCGGAACAACCGCCCACGCGCACCTGTCCACAAAACTACCATTCAGCCTCAGCCTCAACTTCCGGGACAGTCCTGCGGCGCGCCCCGCCATCCCTGATAAATCTGATCTGTGGCACATAGGATTGATAATCGTGAACACTCCCCCTGTACCGGGCGATTCCCTCAGCCGACGCGAAAAACTCCTCTACATCCTGCTACTTGGCGCATTGACCGCCCTGGGTCCGTTTACGGTGGACCTCTATCTACCTGCATTCCCCGCGCTGGAGCACCACTTCGACGTGTCGGCGGCTGCGATTCAACTCACATTGACCGGTACAACTGTGGGCTTCGCCGTCGGGCAGTTGATGGTGGGGCCGTTCAGCGACAAATTCGGACGGCGGATGCCGTTGATCCTGGCAACGGCCCTGCACATCGGCTCCTCCCTCGGCGCCGCACTGTCCACGGACATCAACACGCTCGCCCTGTTCCGCGTCCTCATGGGCGTCGGTGCGGCCGGCGGCGGCGTGGTGGCCATGGCCATGGTCCGGGACCTCTTCGCGGGCTACGCCATGGTGCGGATGTTCTCCCGGATGTCGCTGGTCAATGGCCTCGCACCGATCCTGGCCCCGATCATCGGCTCCCAACTCTTGCTGGTGATGCCATGGCCCGGCATCTTCTACTTCCTGGCGAGCTACGGAATCCTTGTGTTCATTGCCGCGGTGTTCCTTATCCGCGAAACGTATCCTGCCGAACTCCGCAGGCAGACCACGTCGACGGCGGGCCAGCGCTACAAAGCCGTGTTCGCCGACCGGATTTTCGTCGGGATGCTCCTGGTGGGCGGGTTCAACTTCGGCGGGCTGTTCGCGTACCTCTCGGCATCGACTTTCCTGTTCCAGCAGGTCTACGACTTCTCCCCGCAGCAATACGGCCTGTTGTTCGGCATCAACTCCCTTGGCATCGTCGCCGGCGTCCAGATCAGCTCCAGGGTCATCAAACGCGTGGCACCCCAATGGATCTTGGCGTTCGCCACAGCCTGGATGCTGCTGATGGCGCTGCTGATTGTGGTATTCGATCTCCTGCACTTCGGACTGTGGGGAATCATGGTCCCGTTGTGGTTCTACATCCTTGCCACCGGGTTCATGTTCCCGTGCGTCCAGGTGATTGCCCTGGCCAACCACGGCGCGCAGGCTGGAACCGCGGCCTCCCTGCTGGGTGCGTCGAACTTCCTGATGGCCGGGATCATTCCGCCGGTGGTCGGCTGGTTGGGCGTTGGCTCGGCCGTGCCCATGGGAGCCGTCCAGGCGGTGTGCCTCGGGTGCTCCGTTGCGGCCCTCTGGCTTGTTGTGCGACCCCGCACTGTTCCCTCCATCCACTGATGCGGGCAAATCCATCCGCTGATGCCCGAAGACCGCACCTTCCGGCGGCAAGTAGGCTCAATCCATGACGCGTAAACCGCACCGCAACGGCCGGGGCCTGTTCCTCGGGGCGGTGCTGGGCGCCGTCGTCGGCTTCTTGCTGGGCCGCGGCGCCGGCAACCCCGTGTTCGGAGCCCTGCTGGGCGCCGTCGTCGGCTCGGCGATTCTTTACCGGATCAATCCCGGGCCCTGGAAGCGGGACTAGGCAAGCCGTCCGTCGTGTCGAGGCCTGTTGCAGGGCATGGCCCGGCGATAAAGTTGAGATGTGCCCCGTTGGCAGGAACTGCAACCTATTCCAGCCCCATGGCAGCGCAGGGATGACGGCATCCTGCCGCTATGGTGGGATCGCTTGTGCACTGTGACCAGCCCCCAGTCTGCGGCCCTCTACGCGGCCGGACTCTTCACAGAGGACCGCCGCCGCCCGATTGCCCAATGGTTCAATCCGATCAATGGCGCGGCCTTGCTTGTGGCTCCGGAAACCTCGCCCGAATGGCCCGTCCAACGCTTCGGAATCTTCTACGCGCCCCCAGGTGGCGGATTCACACGCGTTCACTCCGCTGCCCACGAATGGCACCCCCGGGAACCGAGGACGCCACCCACCGAGGAGGAGGCTTTCCGGACGGCCGTGGCCGAAGCGGCTAGATTTTTGCAAGTGGAGATGGATTTCGTCTGAATGATCGCGCGAAATCCGAACAAATCGAAGCAAAAAAATAGGCCCCGCACCGATCAAAACCGGTGCGGGGCCTTCGCGCTCCTCCGACTGGACTTGAACCAGTAACCCTTCGATTAACAGTCGAATGCTCTGCCAATTGAGCTACGGAGGAATGAAGCGGTTATGACTTTAGCAAAGGTTTTGCCGCAAGTGAAATCGATCCAAGATCACTGTGGGCAAGCCGGCAAGATACCCCTCCCGGGTATCGCCCGCGCCGCAAACGTGGTGGGCCAAATGTCCGCTGGGGCTCCTACCCCACCTTTCGGTTGAGTCCCTGGCTTCCAGTCCGGTACGCGTATCGGAGCCTGAGTGAAGAGCGCCGGGACCGCTCAAAACAGGTACCGCCCACTCTTAACCCGTGCAGTGCCGAGCCCATAAGCTCCGGACCTGGGGATACTGATCCGGTCTGTTCAGCCTAAGGGGAAGCCGATGCGGCTCCTGACCATACTGTTCCGGCGGCCCATATCCTTCCGGCAGCCCAGGTTGTTGTTCCAACAGCTGCGGCAAGCTTCGGGAGGGCGCGAGAAGTTACCTGGCCGTCGGAACCCATGGTTCCGCTGGGCAACTGCCGCGTCCGTCCTGTTGTTGTCTGGCTACTCCATGGTCTACGTCGGAGCCCCGGCGCGGGCGCTGCCAAAGACAATCATCAGCCTGACCTTCGACGACGGCAATGACGATCAACTCGCGGCCGAACAGGTGCTGAAGTCCCATGGACTGCACGGGACCTTCTTCATTACGACCAGCTGGATCGATAATCCGTCATGGCTTACCCGGGCCAACCTGAACAGCATTGCTGCGGACGGCAACGAGATCGGTGGCCACACCATCACCCACCCGGACCTCACCACCCTGTCCGCCTCGGCAGCCACTAACGAGGTTTGCGGCGGCCGGACCACCCTTGCCAGCTGGGGGTTCAACGCCACCAACTTTGCCTATCCCTTCGCCGCCGAAAACTCTTCGGTCGAGCAAATCGTGAAGAATTGCGGTTTTGCCAGTGCGCGCAATTTGGGTGACATCCGTTCCCCTGCCAGTTGCTCAGGTTGCCCCTTCGCGGAGACCCTTCCCCCGGCCAATCCTTACAACACAGCGGCGCCGGATGAGGTGGACAGCACCTGGACGCTGCAGAACCTCGAGGACCTGGTCACCAATGCAGAACCGGGTGGCGGATGGGTGCAACTGACCTTCCACCATATTGCCGTCGGGACAGACCCCACCCTGACCATCAGCCCCTCGCTCTTCAACACCTTCATTACGTGGCTCGCGGCGAGAACGGCCAACGGGACAACGTCCGTACAAACGGTTGCCCAGGCCCTGGGAAATACGCCGAACCAGCCGCCGACGGCCGCCTTCACCTCCTCGACGTCAGGGTTGACGGCGACGTTTGACGGTTCAGCTTCGACTGATCCGAACGGGACTGTGGCCTCGTATAGCTGGGACTTCGGCGACGGGTCCCCGGCAGGAACCGGCGTGAAGCCGTCTCATACCTACACCGCGGGGGGAACCTACCAGGTGAAGCTGACGGTGACCGATAACGGCGGCCTGACAGGGACGGTCACCCACCCGGTAACTGTCGCTGCCGCTGCGACGGCGCCCGCGGCACCAAGCGGGGTGACCGCGACGGCCGGCAACGCCTCTGCCACAGTGTCCTGGACGGCTCCGGCTAACGGCGGCTCCGCGATCACCTCGTATGCGGTGACGCCTTCTGCCGGTGGTACGGCCCTGGCCCCAGTCACCGTCACCGGCGCTCCCCCGGCGACCAGCACCACCGTGACAGGGCTCAGCAACGGCACGGCCTATACGTTCACCGTCACGGCGACGAACGCCGTCGGGACGTCCGCGCCGTCTGCCGCCTCACCACCCGTCACCCCAACGGCGCCAACGGTTCCGGGTGCTCCCGCGGGGGTGACCGCGACAGCGGGGAACGCTTCTGCTGTGGTGTCGTGGACGGCGCCTGCCAACGGCGGTTCTCCGATTACTTCGTATGCCGTGACCCCGTCGTCTGGTGGCACGGCTTTGGCTCCGGTGACGGTCTCCGGAAGTCCGCCCTCAACTGCGGCGACCGTCACTGGGTTGACCAACGGCATGGCGTACACGTTTACCGTGACGGCGACGAACGCCGTCGGGGCGTCCACGGCGTCGCCCGCATCGGCGCCCGTCACGCCGACGGCGCCCGTTCCCGGCGTCACTAACGGCGGGTTCGAGTCCGGCCTGACGTCCTGGACCACCGGCGGCGTCAGGGCACCCGTGGCCTCCACCACCGCCCACACCGGCACCGGCTCGGCACTCCTGGGCCTGGCTTCCGGCAACGAACCCCTCGGCGACAGCTCCCTGGCCCAGACCATCACCGTGCCCGCCACCGGGACGTCCACGCTGTCCTTCTGGTACCAGCCCCATACCGCGGACGACACCTGTAGCGGCACCACGTGCCGGTACGACTGGATGGAAGCCCAGGTCCGCAACACCAGCGGCGCCACCCTTGCCAGCCTGTTCAAACTCAGCAGCAACTCCGGCGCCTGGACCCAGCTCACCGCCAACCTCTCCGCCTACGCTGGCCAGACCATTACGCTCTGGTTCAACGTCCACCTCGACGGGTCCAGCCCGGCGGATGACACCTGGATGTACCTCGACGACGTCACCCTCACCAACAGCCAATCGGTGGGGACGGCGCCTGCCGCCCCCACCGGGGTAACAGCCACCGCCGGGAACGCCTCGGCGACCGTGTCCTGGACCGCGCCGGCCAACGGCGGCTCCCCGATCACGTCCTACGCCGTGACCCCGCATGCCGGCTCCACCACCCTGGCCCCGGTCACCGTCACCGGCAACCCGCCCGCGACGACGGCGAGCGTCACGGGCCTGACCAACGGCACCGCGTACACCTTCACGGTCACCGCGACCAACGCGATCGGCACCTCCCCGGCGTCGGCGGCCTCGGCCCCGGTCACCCCCACGGCAACCGCGACGGCGCCCGCCGCCCCCACCGGGGTAACAGCCACCGCCGGGAACGCTTCGGCGACCGTGTCCTGGACCGCACCGGCCAACGGCGGCTCTTCGATCACGTTCTATGCCGTGACCCCGCATGCCGGCACGACCCTGGCCCCGGTCACCGTCACCGGCAACCCGCCGGCGACGACGGCGAGCGTCACGGGGCTGACCAACGGCACCGCTTACACCTTCACGGTGACGGCGACCAACGCTATCGGCACGTCCCCGGCGTCCGCGGCCTCGGCACCGGTCACACCCACCGCAACAACCACGTCAACCATTGCCAACGGCGGCTTCGAATCCGGGCTCACGTCCTGGACCACCGGCGGGGTCAGGGCACCCGTGGCCTCCACCACCGCCCACACCGGCACCGGCTCGGCACTCCTGGGCCTGGCGTCCGGCAACGAACCCCTCGGCGACAGCAGCCTGTCCCAGACCATCACCGTCCCCGCCACCGGGACCACCACACTGTCCTTCTGGTACCAGCCCCACAGCGCAGAAGACCCATGCACCGGCAACGCCTGCCCCTACGACTGGATGGAAGCGCAGGTCCGCTCCACCAACGGCACGGTCCTGGCGAGCCTGTTCAAGCTCTGCAACGACAACGGCACCTGGACCCAGCTCAGCGCCGATCTGTCCGCATACAAGGGCCAGACCATCACGCTCTGGTTCAACGTCCACCTCGACGGGTCCAGCCCGGCGGACGACACCTGGATGTACCTCGACGACGTCACCCTCACCACGAGGTAAAGAATCAGACGCCAAAAATCCCCGCCCTCATGCTGAGGACGGGGATTTCGGATAGCCACTTTGATGCTCCGGATACATCGGAGCGAGTAGGACTCGGTGATCGCCCAAACGGGCAATTGCGCCAGGAGTACCTCGACGCGGTGGCCAGCCGAGCCGTTGAGCATCAAGGAGCCACCCACCTGATCGAGTAGCCAACAAGCGGCCCAAGGTCACGCAATTCAGCGAGCCGCGTCTCCGTCGGTTGTCGCCTCGCCGACGGCACCGCGCAGCTCTGCCGTATGGAGCTCGGGGAGTGGGCTGCGACATATTGCACGCGCTTCGTTGGAAGACACACCCAGCATTCGCAGGAGTGCCTCGGCCGCCCGATCCGTCGTCTCGGCGTCGTCGCGGTCCGGTTCAGCATGCAAGAGCTGTCCGAGGAAAGTTGCCGCCCCGACGGCGCACACCACGGCGACGTCGACGTCTGTCATTGTGAACCGACCGGACTCGACGCCGGCCTGGATGTCACGCCGGACACGCGGTGTCAGTCCTGTCTGCGCGCCGAGGAGGTCAAGTGAGCTGTGCAGGATCACCTTGCTGAGCTGAGGTTCACGGCGGTGGAAGCGACCGGTCAACCGGAAGCTTGTCGCAAACGCGACGGCGGGGTCGTCGACGTCGGAGGTGAGCTCGTCGAGGACCGCGCCGAGGAGATCCAAGACGTGATCGACAGCTGCCTCGAACAGTTGGTCTTTCGACTCAAAGTGGTTGTAGAAGGAGCCGAGTCCGACGTCCGCGGCCTGGGTAATTTCCAGCACCGGCATGTTGGTCTGTCCTTGAGCAAGGAATGACTGTGCTGCGCGGACCAACGCGGCGCGAGTCTGCGCCTTCCGCCGATGCGACCGGGTGGGTTCAGAAGACGAGGCTGGGGGTGGGGTCATCGCTGCCTCCTTGAAGTCATTCGGTCACAGGAAGCTTAGCAGCGCGCCGTCAGATATGAAGAAATCTTCAATTGCCCTTGACTGACGATATCGTCATAATCGATGATTTAGTCAGAAAGAGAGCCAATCAATGAACGACCACCACGACCACCACGGCACCCACAGCGATCTTCACAGTGACCAGGGGGCGCTGCGAGGCGAGCACCCCGGACGGGCGGCGAACCCGATCATCAAGGTGCACGACATCGCCTGGCTCGAGTTCCAGAAGCCAGACCTGCCCGCTGCAGAGACCTTCGCACACGCTTTCGGCTTCGCCACGAGTCTGCGAACCCGTGACGAACTGCATCTCCGCGGCACTGACACCGGAGCGCCGTGCGTGATCGTACGGCGCGGACCGAGATCGCATTACGTGGGTGCCGCGTTCGCTGCGGCCGAAGCATCGGACGTCCTTCGCCTGGCTGACGCGACGGGCGCGACCTCGAAGAAGCTGCCGGAGACAATCGGCGGCATAGGAGTCGGCCTCGTGGATCCGAGCGGCGCTGCGATCCGCGTCGTCGCAGACACACACAAACTCCCCGCCCTACCGGCCCAGACGCCCCTCACGTTCAACGCCGGCCACGCGGTGGCGCGGACCAACCAGGCCCAGCGGCCACTGCGTCAACCAGCGACGGTCCAGCGCCTCGGTCACGTCGTGCTGCAGAGCACAAAGTACCGTGAAACGCTCGACTGGTACCTCCAGCACCTCGGCCTGATCGTCAGTGACTTCCTCTACTACCCGGGGCAGCGCGAGCGCGGTCCGACAATGAGCTTCATCCGGTGCGACCGGGGTTCGACACCGACCGATCATCATACGATCGCGATGACGCTGGGACCGACGAATCGCTACGTGCACTCCGCATACCAGGTCGCCGACATTGATGCTCTTGCCGCCGGGGGTGAGCTTCTGCGCAACCTTGGGTACCAGCGTTCGTGGGGGATCGGCCGCCACATCCAGGGCAGCCAAATTTTCGACTACTGGCGCGACCCCAACGGCTTCCTGGTTGAGCACTTCACTGATGGGGACATGTTCGACTGCACCCTCGAGCCCGGTTGGGCACAAATGTCCGCCTCCGGTCTCGCCCAGTGGGGCCCTCCGGCCAGCAAGGACTTCCTCGGTATCTCCCCGGGCCGAGAGTCGCTGCGCGAGCTGGCCTCGATGGTCTCAGCGCTCCGCGACGACAACGAGTTCGATCTCACGAGGCTGCGCGGCCTGATGAAAGTAGCCACCTCATGACCGTCTCCATCCTGCGTACCGCCGACGGCTGGTGGGTCCATACGCCCACTGGTGCTATCCGAATCGCCACCCCTGCGACCACCACGGGCGAGCTGCTCGCCGATCGGGCGGCCATCCAAGCCGCTATCGGCGGAAGTGAGACTGTGCCCGTGGAAAACCTCGACCTCGTTTCGCCGATCACAGTGCCGTGCCGGGTGATGGCCCAAATGACGAACTTTGCCTCGCACGTAAGAGACGCCGGCATGGATCCTAAGAAGATCCCGCTGACATTCTTCCGCAAGTCCTCCGGCTCGATCAGCGGGCCTTATGACGACGTCGTCCGGCCCGGGCACGTGCGGTTCCTCGACTACGAGGCTGAGATTGGCCTCGTGATGGGCCGTGAGACCCCGGTCGGCGCTGTCATCAGCGATGAGACGATCGCCGACTACGTCGCTGGACTCGTGATCACCAACGACGTCTCGGCCCGCGACCTGCAACTCCTGAAGACCCAGTTCTACGAGTCCAAGTCCTATCCGGGCTTCACCCCCACCGGACCGACGCTCGTGCTTTTCGACGATGAGGACTGGAAGCGCTTTGGTGAGCTGCGGTTGCGGCTTTGGGTAAACGGTGAGATCCGCCAGGACATGACGGTGGCCGACATGATCTACCTCCCGGTCGAGGCGTTGCGGGCACTCACCCGCTTCCAGCACCTCTCACCGGGTGACCTGGTCCTGACAGGCACACCTGCCGGCACCGCACTGAGCGCACCACCGAAGCCAGTCGAGATGATCGCCAATCTGCTACCTCCGGCCATTAAGTGGCGTCTTTTCTTCAAGGCCCAAGGCCGCAATCCGAAGTACCTCAAGGGGGGTGACGTCATAGAGATCGCCATCAGCACCGACGACGGGAAGGTCGACCTGGGGCGCCAGGGCACGATGGTGAGGGAGGCCCGGTGAACGGTACGCCTCTTTGGCCGCGGTACTCGAGCCCGGACGACGTCGTCGAGATCGAGAGGACGCCCCTCTCGGAACGCGGTCTTCCGGCGTCGACATACGAGCTGCTGTGTAGGGCCGCCCAGCTGTGGCCGGATCGCACGGCGGCGGCGATAATTCGGGACTCTGAGCGTTGGCAGGAACCGGTCAAGCTGACGTTCGCCGAGCTTCTCTGGGACGTGAACCGGATAGCGAACCTGCTGGCAGAAATCGGGGTTGGCCGCCAAGACACCGTTGCCTTACTCTCGCCCAACTGCCAGGAGCTCATCGCCGCGACCTTGGCCTCCCAGGCTGCCGGGATCGCCGTCCCGATTAATCCCGGCCTATCCGAGGATCATATTGCCGAGTTGCTCCAGCGCTCGGGTGCGCGTGTGCTGGTGGCCGCCGGGCCTGATCTTGATCCGGTCGTCACCGAGACCGCGTTCAGCCTTGCGAACAAGGGCCTGGTGGACCATGTGCTCCTTTTGTCATCAACCGGACAGGCGCCAGCCGGCCCGGCCGGGACCGTGGGATATGCAAGCGTGGACTACCTGATGCGGCGGGCAGCAGACGCATCGTCCGAGCAGTTCCACGGCGATCAGCCCGGACCAGGCGATCTGGCGGCGCTCTTCCACACCGGCGGCACTACCGGGACCCCGAAGCTGGCGGCACACACCCAGGCCAATGAGATCGCAGACGCTTGGATGCTCGCAGCCAACGAGCTCGTCGACGAGAACGCGGTGTACTTCGCCGCCCTGCCGCTGTTCCACGTCAACGCCCTCGTGGTGACCGTCCTCGCTCCCCTTTTCAAGGGCCAATCGGTGGTGTGGTCCGGACCGTTGGGCTATCGCGAACCGGCTCTCTACAAGGTCTTCTGGAAGCTCGTCGAGCACCACCGGCTTACCGCGATGAGCGCCGTCCCTACCGTCTACGCCAAGCTCGCCGCGTCTCCCGTGAATGCCGACATCAGCAGCCTGCGCCACGCCATGGTCGGAGCCAGTCCCCTGCCCGCAGCCGTGCGCGCCGGCTTCGAGACGGCGACCGGCGTCGCCCTCACCGAAGGGTACGGCCTGACGGAAGCGACGTGCGTAAGCGTACGGAGCTTCCCAGACGCCACAAAGGGCTCGCTCGGCTGTCGACTGCCATACCAAGAGATCAAGGCGGTGCATGTCGACGACGCCGGACGCTGGCATGATCTCGAACCAGGCACGAGAGGCCTGCTGGTGATCAAGGGCCCGACGGTCTTCCCCGGCTACGTGATCGGGAACGGCCCCGGCGGCCTCTTGCTAGACAGCCTCGGCAAACTGCGGGATGGCTGGCTCGACACCGGCGACCTCGGACAGATCGATGAGGACGGCTTCATCCAGCTCACTGGTCGCGCCAAGGACCTGATAATCCGAGGCGGCCACAACATCGACCCCGCAATCGTCGAGGACGTCCTCCTCACCCACCCGGACGTGACCGGCGCAGCGGCGGTCGGCAGACCCGACCGGCATGCGGGGGAGGTACCGGTCGCCTACGTCACATTGACCGCGGGTGCGACCACCAGGACCGAGGACCTGATTCGATGGGCGGAGGACCGTGTCGGGGAACGGGCATCCACGCCGAAGTCCGTCACCGTCGTCGACCAGCTTCCGGTCACCGCGGTCGGCAAACCATACAAGCTCGCGCTCCGGGCGGACGCCACAAGGGAAGCGCTGAGGGAGGCCTTACGGGAGATGGCCGCCGTGCACGCCGTGGAAGCCGATATCGAGGACGGCGCGATAGTCGTCACCGTGACTGCTGACGAGGCATCGCATACGGCCGTCAAGCATGCCCTCGGCGAGTACGGCGTCCGATGGCGGGTCAGGCATTGTCCGGCACCAAAGGCGGATCGATGATCATCGTCCTCACGGCAGTCCTGGTTGGATGCTTCACCATGCTCGGCCTGGCAAAGGTGGTCGGCGCGCCGGGGATGCTCGTCCGCGCCGCGCATGTGGGTTTCAACAGCGACGCCTACAAGCGCATCGGCGCGCTGGAGCTGCTTGCCGTCCTCGGCCTCCTGCTCGGGCTGATCGAGGCGTGGATCGGCCTCGCAGCAGCCGTCGGCCTCGTGCTTCTGATGGCAGGAGCCTGCGTCACCCACCTCAGGAAAGGCGACGGTCCACGCGAGATCGCCCCGGCGGTGGTCATGACGGCGGCACTCGTCAGCTATCTTGTTCTCATTGCGGGGGCAATAGCATGAGCACCCACAACCGTGGCGCGGTGTCTGTGGTCGTAATCGGCGCTGGCCCTTCCGGGCTGGCCGTCGCCACGCTACTCGGCCTGTACGGAGTCGAGTGCCTTGTCCTGGACCGCTGGGAGGGCGTCTACCCGCTACCACGAGCGGTACATCTTGACGACGAGGTCTATCGCATCCTCAACCGCCTAGGCGTGGCGACGCAATTCGCCGGGCTCAGCCGCCCCGCACGCGGGCTACGTCTGCTCACACCCGGCCACCAGGTGATCGCGGAGTTCCAGCGATCGACCGACATCGGCGCCCACGGCTACCCCCAAGCGAACATGTTCGACCAGCCGGACCTTGAGCAGCTCATGCGAGACAACCTCCGGATGATGCCTACGGTGACCCTGCGCGGCAATGTGGAGGTGCTCGGTGTGACCCAAGGCAACGCGGCAGTTCGGGTGGACTTCACGGATCGTGTCACCGGGATACGCGAGTCGGTCCGTGCCAGCCACGTCCTCGGCTGCGACGGCGCCAACAGCGAGGTGAGGGAAGCCATCGGGGCGGACATGGAGGATCTGGGCTTCGAACAGCGATGGCTGGTTATCGACATCGACACCGCAGCGCCACTGAACCAATGGGAAGGCGTCCACCAGCTGTGCGACTCCTACCGTGCCGGTACCTACATGCGCGTCGGAGAAGTGCGCTACCGCTGGGAGTTCCGACTGCTGCCTGGCGAGACTGCCGCCGACTTCGCGACGATGGACACTCTCCATCCGCTGATCCGGCCGTGGACCGGCGACATCCCGGCGGACGATCTGCACGTGCTCCGGGTGGCCGACTACACCTTCCACGCCCAGATCGCCAACAAGTGGCGCGACCGCCGCGTCTTCCTCCTCGGCGACGCCGCTCACCTGAGTCCTCCCTTCATCGGTCAGGGCATGGGGGCGGGACTCCGAGATGCGATGAACCTGGCCTGGAAGCTCGCCGGCGTTCTTGCCGGCGACCTCCCCGCAACCGCGCTGGCAAGCTACCAGGCCGAGCGCAAGCGACACGCGAGAAGAACAATCACCCTCGCAAAGCTGGTCGGCCTCACTATGACCGCGGGCGGTCGCTTCGGCACCGGCCTACGGAGGTTCCTCGGACCGGGCCTGCACCTCGTGGCAGGACTCGCCGCCCGGTCCTGGGCAGCGCTACCCTCTGGCTCTCGCGTTCGGCTCTCGGCACTCGCCCGCACCTCCGTCGTCGGACGTCTCTGTCCCAACGCCCCGACGTCGGTTAACCCCGACGCCAACCGGTTCGACGACGTCGCCGGAGACGGATTCGCGCTGTTGGCTCTCGCGATCACGCCCGAGGAGTGCGAACGCATCCTTCACAAGGGCGCGGCACCTGTCGTCCCCGACCCCGGATCTGAGCTCCACCAGTGGCTGGTCCGTTATCGAGTCGCTGCTGCGGTTGTCCGCCCGGACAGAACCGTGATGTTCACCTCCGACTCCGTCTCCGGGAGCCTCACCCGCTTGCCGTCGTTCCTCTCGGCAACCGCGCACGCTGAACGAACAAAGCGTTGAACCAAAAATCCCCGCCCTCTACTGAGGACGGGGATTTTTGAGTAGCGCTCCTCCGACTGGACTTGAACCAGTAACCCTTCGATTAACAGTCGAATGCTCTGCCAATTGAGCTACGGAGGAATGAAGCGTGTACCAGCCTAACAAAGGGCCGCCGGTAAACGAAATCGGCGCCGCGAAAGGCCCTCAGCTATCCATCCGGAGAGCACGGCGCTGCATTTCCAGCTCCATGAGTTCCCGGTTGAGGCGTTGGAACTCCTCCGGCTGGGCCGAGGCATCCAGACGCTGCAACTGGCCCATCTTGTCCGCCTTGACACGGGTGATCTGCAGTTCGAACAGCCGCGCCAGGATGTCGCGGCAGTACCGCTGGAGAGCTTCAGGCGTACTGGCCGGCAGGGGTACAACGGCAAGCTCGGAAACCAAGCCTCTGAGTGGCTCCGGAACTTCCCGGCGGATCCCTTCCACCCAGGCAACAGGGTCGCCCACATGAGCGAGCCCGGCGGCCCGAACCGCCGTGTGTACCGCAGAGTAGGCCGGAGTGACGAAGTGGCAGGCCTCAAACCGTTCCCAGGCTTCGCCTCCAAGGACAGCAGGGTTCTGGATGACCACCTCGAGGGCCTGGCGTTCCATCGCGGCCACGGGATCCCGCGGATCCGGACGCATGAAAGCGATAGAAGCGTCCGACGGCGGTGCTGCCGCCGGCTGGCCGGCCTGGGCCGGCGCTGTTCGGGAACCGGTCCCTGCAGCTCCCGCAGCCACCGTCGCGGGAGCGCCGGAAGCAGCGCGCTTGGCAGCAGCATTCACCATTCGAAGTACTTCGTTGGGGTCCGCGAGTCCCAGCCATCCTGTGAGAGCTTGGCTGTACCCCGTACGCGTCGAAATGTCACGAATGGCGGCCACGACCGGGGCCGATGCCCGCAATCCCTGCACCCGACCTTCAACCGTGTCGAGGTCGAACTGCTTCAAGGTAGTACGGATAGCAAACTCGAACAGCGGTCGCCGCGACTTCACAAGCGAATGGACAGCCGCGTCCCCCTTGAGTTGGCGCAGATCGCAGGGATCGGCTCCGCTAGGCTCCACTGCCACGTAGGTCTGGGCGACGAAACGCTGGTCCTCCTCGAAGGCGCGCAAGGCCGCCTTCTGCCCGGCGGCGTCGCCGTCGAAGGTGAAGATGACCTCTCCCCCGGAGCCGTCGTCGGACAGCAAGCGGCGGGCGATCTTGATGTGGTCCGTACCGAAAGCCGTACCGCAGGTGGCCACAGCGGTACCGACGCCGGCCAGATGGCAGGCCATGACGTCCGTGTAGCCCTCCACCACCACCAATTGGCGGTCCTTGGCGATGTTCCGCTTGGCAAGGTCGATGCCGTAGAGGACCTGTGATTTCTTGTAGAGCACGGTCTCCGGGGTGTTCAGGTACTTCGGGCCTTGATCGTCCTCGTAAAGCTTGCGGGCGCCAAAGCCGATGGTGTCTCCGGCTATGTCCCGGATGGGCCAGATGAGCCGGCCGCGAAAGCGGTCGTAAATGCCCCTGTTGCCTTCGGAAAACATCCCCGTCAGCTTCAATTCAGCGTCCGTGAACCCGCGGCCGCGCAGGTGTTTCAGGAGCGAGTCCCAGCCCTGCGGCGCGTAGCCGACCCCAAACTGTTCGGCGGCGGTCCGATCGAAACCGCGGCCATGGAGGAAGTTGCGGCCCTCCGCGGCGCCTGCCGTGAGCAGTTGGGCACGGAAGAACTCGTCGGCGATCTTGTGGGCGTCCAGAAGCCGTTGGCGCTTACCGACCTCTTCGCGGTTGGGACCCGTGCCACCGTCTTCATAGCGCAGCTCGTAGCCGATCCGGGCTGCAAGCTTTTCCACGGCTTCATGGAAGGAACTGTGGTCCATCTTCTGGACGAAGGAGATGGCGTCGCCGTCTTCGCCACAGCCGAAGCAGTGGTACCGGCCTACTTGGGGACGGACAGTGAACGACGGCGAGCGCTCGTCGTGGAAGGGGCACAGGCCTTTGAAGGTGCCCAGGCCAGCCCCCTTGAGGGTGACGTAACCGTCCACCACTTCCTTGATATCGGTGCGCTGGCGTACTTCGTCGATATCTTCACGTTTGATCAGGCCAGCCACGTCACCATCCTAGTCGCTCCGCCGGACCTGCCCCGGGCCGGGAACTACCGGGGCGGCTACCAGAGCGACGGCAAACTACCCACCAGGCGTTCGTACATCGCCAGCGCCGAAGCGTCCGTCAGGGACGCCACTTGGTCGATGACGACGCGAAGGCGGGCGGCGTCGTCGGGGGCGTCCCGCCAGTCCGCAGCGAACATCGGTTCCAGATGCCGGTCTCCGCTCGCGTTGAGTACGCCGACCAGGGCGTGCAGGACTTCCCGTTGCCGTTCATAGACGGGTTGCCGGTGGTCGGTGGAGATCACAAATGTCGTGGCAAGGCCCTTCATGGCCGCAATCTCGGTGACGGTTCCTTCCGGAACCATGAGTTCAGCGCCGTACCGGGTGAGGTGGTCCGGTCCGAAGTGGGCCCGCGTGGTCTCCAAGGCGCTCTGGCAAAAACGGCCGATCAGCTGGCTGGTCATGTCCTTCAGCGCGGCCATCGACTTGCGGCTGCCGTCAGCCTCACGAACCCAGACGCTGGTCGCTTCGAGGCGGGCGAGGGCAGCATCGATTTCCGCGGGGTCGTTGTGGGGCAGGTACCACTGCTTGGTGTACCCCACCACGCGTGCGCGGTGATCCGGGTTGTCAAGCCACTTCAGCTGGAAGTGACCGGCAACGATGGCGTCCTCCACGTCGTGGACCGAGTAGGAGATATCGTCAGCGAGGTCCATCACTTGGGCCTCGATGCAGGAGCGGTTCCCGGGCGCACCGTCCCGAAGCCAGGTAAACACCGGCAGATCGTCCTCGTAGGCGCCGAACTTGCTGCTCCGCTGTCCGTGGATGACCGGGGCGTCGACGGCGGACCATGGGTATTTGGAAGCCGCATCAAGGCTGGCGCGGGTCAGGTTCAACCCGGCGGGCTGGCCGTCTGCGGTGAGGACCTTGGGCTCAAGCCGGGTCAGCAGGCGCAGGGTCTGTGCGTTGCCTTCGAAGCCACCGATTCCGTGGGCTACCTCGTTGAGGGCGGATTCCCCGTTGTGGCCGAAGGGCGGGTGGCCAAGATCGTGACTCAAGCATGCCGTGTCCACAACATCCGGATCGCAACCAAGCGCGCGGCCCAACTCTCGGCCTACCTGGGCCACTTCAAGGCTGTGCGTCAGGCGGGTGCGGACGAAATCGTCGGTATCCGGGGCAACCACTTGGGTTTTCGCCCCGAGGCGCCGCAGGGCGGAAGAATGCAGCACCCTTGCCCGGTCCCTCTCGAAGTCCGAACGGTAGGTGTTCTTCCGAGGCTCCTGGACCCAGCGTGCCGAGTCGGCCTCCACATAGCCTGGAATGCCCGCTCCGTTTTCGGCAGTGCGTGCCGCAGACATCGCTTCAGTTCCCATGGGTATCCGCCTCCTCCGCTTGCCGTCCACCAGCGTCTCTTCAGCCAGTGCCTATGCAGCCAGTTTTCCACGACTCGGGCCGTGCGCGTGCACGGGTCGAGGCCAGGCCGCGCTTTAGCCGCCTGAGACGTCGAGCTCGGCTGCAGCGATGTCGCGGGTCTGGTCCGCGTCCATCTGCCGGCTGAGGAGCCAATCCTTGGGCAAGGCCGGCTTCTTGGGTGAACCTGCTCGGCCGCGCGGGCCCTCCGAGTCGATGCCCGGATACGGCAGGTCCATGTCCAGTTGGTCCAGTAGTTCGCGCAGGACCTCGAGGGTGGGCACGGTGGCCAGTTTGGCGCGCAGTTCCCCGCCCACCACGTAGCCCTTGAAGTACCAGGCCATGTGCTTGCGGATTTCGCGCAGGGCCTTGTACTCATCGTTGCCGAAGGTCTCGATCATGAGTTCGGCGTGGCGGTAAACACCGTCGGCGACCTCCCGCAGACCCGGGCGGTGGCGCTGATCGCTGCCTTCAAAGGCCGCCTGGAGGTCACCGAAGAGCCACGGGCGTCCCTGGCAGCCGCGGCCGACCACGACGCCGTCGATCCCGGTTTCTCGCACCATGCGCACTGCGTCTTCGGCGGACCAGATATCGCCGTTGCCGAGGACGGGAATGTCTGGAAGGGCCTCACGCAAGCGGGCGATGGCGGACCAGTCGGCCTGGCCGGAGTAGAACTGGGCGGCGGTGCGGCCGTGGAGCGCGACGGCGGCAACTCCGGAATCGCGGGCGATCCGGCCGGCGTCGAGGTACGTGAGGTGGTCCTCGTCGATGCCTTTGCGCATCTTGATGGTCAGCGGGACATCGCCTTTGGAGGCTTCCCTCACCGCTGTCTGGACGATGGAGGTGAAGAGGTCGATCTTCCACGGCAGGGCGGAACCCCCGCCGCGCCGGGTGACCTTGGGTACGGGGCAGCCGAAGTTGAGGTCGATGTGGTCCGCGCGGTCTTCTTCGACAAGCATGCGTACGGCCTGGCCCACGGTGACGGGATCCACGCCGTACAGCTGCACGGACCGGACCTTTTCGTCGTCGTCGTGGGAAATGATGCGCAACGATTCCGGCGTGCGCTCCACCAGGGCACGGGAGGTCACCATTTCGGCGACGTACAGGCCGCCGCCGTATTCACGGCACAGCCTGCGGAACGCCGAGTTGGTGATTCCGGCCATCGGGGCCAGGATCACGGGAGTGTCCACCGTGATCCGGCCAAGCTGCAACGGGGGCAGCTCGAGCTTGGGCGAAGGGGGTGTTGCTACTACAGTCACCCGTCCATTGTCTCAAAGCGGGGCAAATCGGCTGGAACGGCCGAATACGTGGGTGCAGGCCGCTAGAGCAGCCAGCCGTTGTCCTCGGCGATCCGCACGGCCTCGGCACGGGTCCGCCCGCCGGTCTTGGACATGGCCGCGGACAGGTAGTTGCGGACGGTCCCTTCGGAAAGCATCGCCGACTTCGCGATATCGGCGACCGTTCCGCCGTCGGACGCCGCCTTGAGCACCTCCCCCTCGCGTTCGGTCAAAGGGCTGTCTCCGGCGGTCAATGATTCGGCGGCGAGCGCTGGGTCCACCACCCTTAGCCCCTGGTGGACTCGGCGTACGGCTTCGGCCAGTTGCCGCGCCGGGGTGTCCTTGACGACGAACCCGGAGGCTCCTGCCTGCATGGCGCGCTTGAGGTAGCCGGGCCGTCCGAACGTGGTGACCATGAGGACCCGGCACGATGGCGCGGCCTGCCGCACGGCCGCTGCCGCGCTGATGCCGTCCAGGCCGGGCATCTCGACGTCCAGCATTGCCACATCGGCGGAGTGCTCGACGACGGCGGCCGCCGCACCGGTGCCGTCGCCCAGTTCTGCGACCACCTCGATGTCCGGCTCCAGACCCAGCAAAGCTGCCAGTGCCCCGCGCACCAGCGCCTGATCGTCTGCGATCACCAATCGGATGCTCATACCTCAACCGCCAATCTGAACCCTCCCAGGTCACTCGGGCCAATACTGACAGTTCCCCCGGCGGCGCCCACGCGTTCGCGGATTCCGGCCAGTCCATTCCCCGAGCGGCCTCCGGATGCCGGGCCGACGCCGTCGTCCTCCACCAGAACGCTCGACGCCGTCAACCGGACGCGGCAGCGCGCGGCGCCGGAGTGCCGCACGACGTTGGTGATCCCTTCGCGCAACACCCAGCCGAAGAGTTCCCGGTGCCTTGCCGGAACCTGTTCAACGGTTCCCGGCAATTCGGCGTCGATCCCGGCCGATTCCAGGGCGGTCCGGGCGACTGCGAGCTCCGCCAGGACGTTGACGCCGCGGTAACCGGCCACCGTGGCGCGGACGTCGGCGAGTGCGCCACGGGCCAGGTCCTGCACCGCGGCGATCTCGGCAGCGGCCCTGTCCCGGGCAGGGCCACCGGGGACCGCGTCCAGCATCCGCCCGGCCAACTCGGCCTTGACGGCGATCACCGTCAGGGAATGCCCCAGGATGTCGTGCATGTCCCGGGCCACCCTGCTGCGTTCGGCAGCGACCGCGGCATCAGCCAACCCGGTCTGCGCTTCCCGGAGCCGTGCCGTCTGCCTGATGAGGCGCGCAAAGGCGGACATCATGAGGCCGAGGGACAGGATCAGTCCGGATTGGAGCAGCGCCTGCTCCCCGTTGCCCGTCAACAGCTGGGTGGAGAGGGAGGCAAGGGACAAGGTGACGATAAGGAAGAAGTCCGCGCGCGGCGGAAGGGTGGTCATGGCGATGGCGCAGGCGAGGAACGTCCAGGTCCACAATGCATCCCTTCCGATGAAGAAGATGATCACCCCGTTCAGGGCCAGCAGGATGCAGACGGACACGGCGCCTGCCCGGATGCCAAGGCGCCAACTGATCTGGGGCAGGAAAGCGTAGGCAGCGAAAAACACGACCAGGGACGCCGAGGCCGCCGCTTTCCAGGCCAGCGGCTGGTCCACGGACCACACGATGTTCCACGTCGGCCAGGCCCAGAGCAGGATTGAGAGTCCCGCGCCGATGAACCAGCCCCGTGGCCCTGGCCCGCGGAACATGGTGCCGGTTAACACGTTTCCGGTTGACACATCCCTGACGGAAGTGCCGCCTGCGCTGCTGGTCATGGTGCTTACCCTAACGGCCTGTTCAGACACGTTTAGTGTCGCGGCGGAACGCCATCGCGGCCCCGGCCACGAAGATTACGAGCCAGAGAACCACGTTGACGATCCACGCCCAGTCGAAGGTGCCGGTGATGGGACTCCGGGCCAGTTGCCCGATCCCGTAGGCCGGCGTGAATTTAGCAATGTTCCCAAAGGTCTCCCCCATGACCTCGATCGGCATGAACAACCCGCCGAGCATGGCGAGGATGGCCAGGGCCGGGCCGAGGATCTGCATGACGTTCTGGCTCGGCATGAGGTAGCCGACGAACAGTCCGAGCGCCGCGAAGACCAGGGAGCCCAGCCAAGCTACCAACCCCGCTGTCAGCCAAGTCTGCGCATCCATGGTGACCCCCGCCAAGGCACCGATGGCGAACTGGGCCACGACGGCAACGAGGGACAGCGTCAGGGCGGCCAGGGCTTTCACCGCGATGTATGCGCCGGGCAGGAGGGGCGTGAGGCGAAGCTGGCGGCTCCAGCCTTGGGCACGTTCCACTGCCACTTGGCTGCCCGCACCGGTGGCAGCGGTCATTGCCGCATAGACCGTCAGGCTGATGAGGATGTACTGGCCGTAGCTGTGCCCGTTGGGCAGAAGCTTGTCCTTGTTGGACAGGCCGAAAATGAAGAAGAAGACGGCCGGCATGAACACCGTGAAAATGATGGTCCGGCGGTTCCGGAGCATCCGCTTGATCTCGATCCAGAGGAACGTGCGGTTTACCCCGCCCGCGGACGGCTTCCGGTCCTGGATGACTGTTGCCGCGCTCATACGAGGTCTCCTTCAAAAGTGATGCTCGTGGATTCCGGTGCTGCGTCGTCTCCAGTGAGAGCGACGAAGGCCTCCTCGAGGTTGTTGGCTGCCACCTCGACGTCATGCGCTCCGGTGTTGTTGAGCAAGTAGCGGACGACGGCGTCCGAGTCGCCGGTGCGGACGGTGAGGCGACCGCCGTCGTAATCCATGCTTTCCACCGGCGGCATCCCGGCGAGCAGCCCGCGCTCTATTGCAGGAAGCGAAGCCTTGACGGTGCGGCCGGAGGCAAGGTTCTTGATTTGGGCGGCGGTACCGTCGGCAACGATGCTGCCCTGCCGGACCAGGACAATCCTGTCCGCGTAGGCATCGGCCTCTTCGAGGTAATGGGTGGCGAAGACGACGGTCCGTCCGCGCAACGCGTCGGCCCTGATGGCGCTCCAGAAGTCGCGCCGCCCGGCGACGTCCATGCCTGTAGTGGGCTCGTCCAGGATGAGCAATCCAGGATCGGAGACTAGAGCCATGGCGAAGCGCAGCCGCTGCTGCTGGCCGCCGGAGCACTTCTCCACCTTGCGGTCCGCGATCTCCAGGATGCCCGCGCGCGCCAGGACTTCGTCAACAGGGCGGGAGGAATCGAACATGGCTGCATTGAGCTGCACGGTCTCGCGGACGCTGATGTCCCGCAGCAAGCCGCCGGTCTGCATCACCGCGGCCACCTGGCCGCGGGCGATCGCTCCCCGGGGAGTGTGCCCGAAGATGGAAACGCTTCCCCGGTCCGGGGCGCTCAATCCGAGGATCATGTCTATAGTAGTGGTCTTGCCCGCCCCGTTGGGACCGAGGAACGCCACCACCTCACCCGGCTGCACGGTCAAGTCCAGGCCGCGGACGGCGTAGACCTTCCCGAAGCTCTTGTGCAGTCCGGCGGCGTGGACGGCCGGCACACTCGTTGTTGTCATGACGCTCCTTGGCTTTGGTTTGCTCCACTACCCATCAAAGCCGAGATCCGCGTCCGGCGCCCGGGCGTGTGTCACCGATGAGGGATGACAAATGTCATCGAGGGGCTAGCGCCGTTCTGCTTCCCTGCGTGCCCGCCTGGTCATGACGACGGCGGCGAGCTCGCCGGTGTCGAACGATTCGAAGGCGTCCGCGGACTCTGCGGTTTCAAGCTCACGGACCTTCCCGTCGTCGTCGGCTGGTGCCGAATCCGCCGCGCCGGCGGCCGCGAGCCGCCTCGGACCGGTCGCTTTGACCACCAGCACTGCGATCAGGGTAGTCACTGGTATGGCCAGCACCAGGCCGATGGAACCCACCAGCGTCCGGATGACTTCCTCGGACAACTCTGCACTGGTGAGCGCATCAACCAGCGGGCGGTCGTACAGCATGACAATGATCAGGATCGGAAGCGCAGCGCCAGCGTAGGCAAAGGCGATGGTGTAGACCGTGGAGGCGATGTGGTCACGGCCAATCCTCATGGCGGACGTGAACAGCTTGCGCGCGCCAGTCTCCGGCGCCAGCTCGTAGAGCTCCCACACGGCCGCGGACTGGGTGATCGTCACATCGTTGAGGACTCCGAGCCCGGAGATGATCAGCCCGCAGAGGATGATCCCGGAGAGGGAGATCTTGTCTGACATGTTCACCAGCGTGGCGCCCTCGCTGCTTCCGATCCCGGTCAGATTAGCCGCATCCGTGGCCCAGGCCGCCAGCAGCGCCGTGATGCTGAGGCCGAAGATCGTGCCCAGCAACGCAGTGGAGGTCTTGGCGGAGAAGCCGTGGGCGAAATAGAGCACCCCCATCATGATCGCCGTGGAGCCGACCAATGCCACGAGCAGCGGCGGCTTGCCCTCCACCAATCCCGGAAGCATGAAGCTGACCATCACCACGTAGGCTCCGGCCAGTCCAAGGAGCGCCCTGAAGCCGCGCCAGCGCGCGACGGCAATGACCACCACCGCGTACAGGATCGCCAGAAGGGCCATGGGAACGGTCCGCACGAAATCCAGGAAAACGTACGACGGCGAGCCGTTGCCTGCCGCTGCGCCCTGCACCCCGGAGAGGTTCAGGTAGCGGATGCTGTCCCCCACTTTGACGCCGTGGGACTTGGCGACATCCGGGTTGATGACCACTCTTACGGGGCTGCCGCCGTTATCCGGTTGCGTGGACGCGAAGGTGCATTGGGACCCCTGCGGCTGTGTGCCGCTGCTTTGGTTCGCACCGTTCGTACCCGATGCCTGGGTCCCTTGCGTACAGCTTTCCTGGGTGACGGCTTGGATCTTGCCGGTATCAAACGTCACCCCGGGAGCGGCCGCGTACGGGCTCGCGAACGTGATGCCCGCTTTGCTCCCTGACGGCCACATGACGAGCATGGCGACGATCGTGAGCACGGCAAGCGGCGCCAGCACGGCTACGAGGAGCCAGTTGGCCCGTTTGCGCGCCGCGAGCGCCCGTGGACTTGGCTCCAAGTGTTCCGTGTGACCGTGTGAATGACCGTGACCCATTAGCTGCAAAACCTCATGCCTACAACCCTACGTGGGCCGGCGCTGAGTCCCGCCCAACTGGCTCGCAGCCGGGTTCAGGCGGGTTTGATGTTTTGGTTCACGTGGAAGAGGTTTCCTGGATCGTACTTGCTCTTTACGGCTTGCAGTCGCTCGTAGTTGACCCCGTAGTTCTCACTGATCCTGCCCTGATCATCACCGTCCATGAAGCCGATATAGCCTCCCGGCGAGGAGTGCGGGCGCAATGCCGCGGCGTAACTGCGGACCCAGTCGATATTCGCCTCGTTGTCTGCGGGGTCGTTCCACATGCAGGCGATCACCGGAGAGAACTTGACGCCGCGGTTGACGAAGGCGGTGTCTGTCTGACCCACGCGTTGCACCGCACCGTCGATCGGGTAGACATGGACAGACGTCTGCACGCTCGGAACTTTGCTTCCGTACTCAAGATGGGCCGCAATGGCGCCGTCGTTGAGTTCGGAGAGGAAATCCGCTTTCCAGTAGGCCTGCATCCCTTTCGGAAGAAGCGGATCAAATGCCGAGTTGAGTGCCGGGTACGGCATCGGCCCCACCAGCGAACCCGCCACGGGAGCAACATCCAGGAACGGCTGCCAACGGGCCCCTCCTTCTCCAGGATCACCGGTCCACATGCCAATGACCACGCAGACTGGTTTGCCGTGCCACTCCTCCGGCAGGAACGGTACGGGCGGCCCTTGGTGGAAGCCCACGAACGCCCCGAATTCCTCAGGGGCAGTGTCCATGTAGTCGCGGTAGAACTTCGCTACGGTCTCAGCGTGCTCCATGCCGTAGATGATGATCGCAGCGTGGACCATGTCCACCGGGTGCAGTTTGTATTCAAGCGACGTCACCACGCCGAAATTGCCTCCGCCTCCCCGCAACGCCCAGAAGAGGTCCTCGTTCCGGGTTTCGCTGGCAGTGAGGAATTTGCCGTCTGCCGTCACCACGTCCGCGGATATCAGATTGTCACAAGACAGGCCGTGCTTGCGGGCGAGATAGCCGATACCGCCGCCCAGGGTCAGGCCTGCGATACCGGTGGATCCCACGATGCCGCCGGTGGTGGCAAGGCCAAATGCGTGGGTGGCGTGGTTAAAGTCTGCCCAGGTTGTTCCTGCCTCGGAACGGGCCGTGCCGGCTTCGGGGTCAACACGGACTCCGGTACGGTTGACGAAATCTATGACAAGGGCGTCGTCCCAGGTCCCGAAGCCGGGGGCGCTATGGCCGCCGCCGCGAATGGCCAAGGGCAGGGAGTTTTCCCGGGCGAAGTTCACACTCGCAATGACATCCGCCACCTGCGCCACCCGGACGACCCCTGCCGGGCGCTTGTCGATCATCCCGTTATAGACAGCGCGGGCAGAATCATAGTCAGGATCATTTGGTGTAATGAGCTGCCCACGGAGCTGTTCGCGCAGTCCGTCGAGCGCTGTTCCGTTCATGGGTGTTACCGCCGATTCTCTTCAGGAGACCGGATTCGTTCCACCTGCCGCTACCCCACCAGACCAACGACTGGGGCTTACGTCGTCATGCCTACACCCAGGGCAGCGGCGTCGTCAAGGGTTCGTCCGGGGCTAGTCGCTGACCACCAAGGTGTCTGCGCCCCGGAGCTTCGCTTTGCCCAGCTTGAGCAGCGGATCCACGACTGCGCGCACAGCCCTCATGGAATCGTCCACTTCAAGGAGCACCGGATGCTGGTAGGCAATAAGCGCCAGCAAATCACGGACTGCCTCGCGGGCCTCGTCATCCTGCAAACGCGGTTCGTGGCCCAGGAACACTTCCGAGGGTTCATCCGAGCTGCCATGGGCATAGCTGATGGCGAAGGCCTGCAATTTGCCCTTGCGGGTGGCCGGAACGCCCGAACCAAAAGCACTGGCCTTCGGAGCGCGCAGCACGAGGGCACCGTGCGCCCCCGTCAGCTCGTCAAGGAACAGCCGCTGCACCGTGGGGATGCCGAGTTCGCCCGGGCTGTCCCAGTGGTGCACTGCCGTGTAGTACCGGCCGACGACGTCGCTCAGTTCCACGGATCCGGTAGCGAGGTCTTCAACCTGTTCGGAAGCTGCTTCCTCGGAACCGTCGCCAAACACCGGAAGCCTCAGCGGCTCCGGATCCACTACCACAAGCTGTGAGCGCTGGATGGGCGCGAGTCCTGCCCACTCGGCGAAAGCGGCGCCGGAGGTGCCGGGCTCCACCTTGCTGCGTAGCTTTGTAACCCCCGACGGCGACTGCTCGGCTTCGCGTCGCAGCATGGTGAGGAGCGTGGCCCCTATCCCGCTCCGGCGGTGATCCTTGGCAACCTCGATGTAGGCCCAGAGGCGTTCCGGATGCAGGGAAGCTTCATGGACCACGCCGGCAGCCACCGGGATGCCGATGCCGTCAACAACGTCTTCCGCCACGATGCACCTGCGCCAAGGCCGGCCTTCGCCGCCGTTGCCCGATGGCGCCAGTGCCGGCCGGAACTGCTGGGCCGGCAAGGTTTCTGGCCCACCCCACATTTCCAGGAGCGCCAGGTCGTCGCCATCACGCCATTCGCGGTACTCGATTGGCACGCTTAAGCGCCGATCAGTCGTGCGGCCAAGTAGCCCTCAACCTTGTCGAGCGAGACGCGTTCCTGGCTCATGGTGTCACGCTCACGGATCGTGACCGCCTGGTCGTCAAGGGTGTCGAAGTCCACGGTGATGCAGAACGGAGTACCGATCTCGTCCTGGCGACGGTAGCGCCGGCCGATGGCACCGGCGTCGTCGAAGTCGATGTTCCAGTTCTTGCGCAGTTGGGCGCCCAAGTCCTTCGCCTTCGGGGACAGGTCCTCGTTGCGGCTCAGGGGAAGCACGGCTGCCTTGACGGGAGCCAGGCGCGGGTCAAGCCTCAGGACAGTGCGGACGTCGACGCCGCCCTTGGCGTTGGGTGCCTCGTCCTCGGTGTAGGCGTCGATCAGGAACGCCATGAAGGAACGGGTCAGGCCGGCCGCGGGCTCGATCACGTACGGGGTGTAGCGCTCGTTGGTGGCCTGGTTGAAGTAGCTCAGGTCCGTGCCCGACGCCTTCGCATGCGTGGTCAAGTCGAAGTCCGTGCGGTTCGCGATGCCTTCGAGCTCGCCCCACTCGGAGCCCTGGAAACCGAAACGGTATTCGATGTCCGTGGTGCCCTTGGAGTAGTGGCTGAGCTTGTCCAACGGGTGCTCGAAGAAGCGCAGGTTCTCTTCCTTGATGCCCAGGCCCGTGTACCAGGACATGCGTTCCTTCATCCAGTACTGGTGCCATTCCTCGTCCGTGCCAGGCTCGACGAAGAATTCCATTTCCATCTGCTCGAACTCGCGGGTGCGGAAGATGAAGTTGCCCGGCGTGATCTCGTTGCGGAAGGACTTACCGATCTGGCCGATGCCGAACGGCGGCTTCTTGCGCGACGTGGTGAGTACGTTGCTGAAGTTCACGAAGATGCCCTGCGCGGTTTCCGGGCGAAGGTAGTGCAGGCCTTCTTCGCTGGCCACGGGGCCGAGGAAGGTCTTGAGAAGGCCGGAGAACTCCTGCGGTTCAGTCCATTCGCCACGGGTGCCGCAGTTGGCGCAGGCAATGTCCTTGAGGCCGTTTTCGGCGGGACGGCCCTTCTTTTCCTCGTACTCTTCTTCGAGGTGGTCCGCGCGGTAGCGCTTGTGGCAGGAAAGGCACTCGACCAGGGGGTCGGAGAACACCTCGACATGGCCGGAAGCTTCCCATACCTGGCGCGGCAGGATCACGGAAGAATCCAGGCCCACAACATCCTCGCGGCCACGGACCACGCTCTGCCACCATTGGCGCTTGATGTTTTCCTTCAGCTCGGCACCCAGGGGGCCGTAGTCCCACGCAGAGCGGGAGCCACCATAGATTTCACCGGCCTGGAACACGAAGCCCCTCCGCTTGGAGAGGGAAATGACCTGGTCGAGGACGGATTTTGCTGCCATGGGTACTCCAATGTTCTACAGGGCCGCTGGGTGCGGTCCGCGGTTGTGCGCGAAGGTAGTGCTGTGCAGGAAGCTGCGTGTCCTAGCCTACCGGCCTTTGGCCGCTGTCCTTCTTCCGGGACTGGCCTGCCTGCCCCCGGACGGAACCGCGGGAAGCGAGGGCACCCTTCGGCCAAGGCAAAGTGGCCACGATGATGGCCGACAGTGTCAACAAGGTGCCAAGGACCGTGGGCAAGGCCACAACCGTTCCGGGTGCCGGGAGGACCAGGTCCAACGCGAGTGATCCGAGCAACTGCCCGGCGATCATCCCCAGCCCCGTCACCAGGACACCCAGGCTGCGGACCAGCAAGGCCGCGAGACCGATGAAGACGCAGCCCATGGGGCCGCCCAGGTAGTACCACCATTCAGCAGGCAGGGCGTGGCCGGGGCCGACCAGCATCAGTTTGACGAGCCAGGCGACCCAGAGGATGGCTGCTCCGGCGACGAAGTTGACCAGCGTGGCGGCGATGGGGCTGCCGTAGTGCACGGTTGCGGTGCCGTTCATGGCTTGCTGGAAACTCATGAGGCAGCCCGCGACGACGGGCAACAGGATGGGGAGCAACAGGGATCCGACGTCGGTGGCCGCCCCCAAGCGCGGCGAGACGGCCCAGACGACGGCGGCAATCGTCAGGACGCTGCCGAGGATCCGGACACCGGTGATCGAACGCTTGCCGCCGGGCCCGATGCCGAGCCGGTCCACGAGGAGCCCGCTAAGGGTTTGACCCGTCACTGCGGCGACCGTGAAGAGTGCCACACCGAGCAAGCCAACGGTGAACGATTGGGCAAACACGAAAAGGGCGCCGATCCCGCCAGCCAGGACGTAGAACCGCGGGAAGCTGCGCTCCTTGAGGGCTGGCAGGATCCGTCGCAGGGCGGCGCGGCCCTTGGGGACGGCCAGCCCGATCGCGGCGATCAGTACCAGCCCGGTGGTGAAGCTCACGACGGCGGCCGCGATGCCGTCGTCGAGCGTTGCTCCCAGCGCCCCGTTGATCCGGCCCTGAAGGGGAATCACAAGTCCAGTGGCCACGGCCAGTAGCAGGCCGGTGAGCAAGGGAAGGGAAGTTCGGGAGGTACTTCCGGAAGTACTTCGGGAGGCGGGGCGGGACGATTGCGGCATTTTCACCACCTTACTTCAGGCATCATTGCTTGTATGAGCAACCCGGAAATTCAAGAAATCCCCATCCGCGACGACATGATCCGCCTCGGCCAGCTCCTGAAGCTCGCCAACCTGGTGGAGGACGGCGTGGAGGCCACCGAGCTCATCAAAAGCGGACTGGTCAAAGTCAACGGAGAGATCGACGATCGACGCGGCCGCCAGCTCCATGCAGGCGACACTGTGACCGTCAACGGACAGACGGTCAAGGTCACCAAGGAGTCCTAGTTTTGGCTATGCTTTCAGACGGACGTGAGGACCTTGTGCTCCAGGAATTCGCCCACGTGGCCGATTTCCTGCTGGTTGATGCCGTGCCACATGCCGGTGTAGAGCACCTTTGTAAGGTCCGTGTGCTTTCGGACCCACCCCATGGTGAATTCGATCTTGTCCGGAGTAATGACTGGATCCTGCTGGTCCCGTCCCCAGAAGAGCGGCACGGAACCGTCCAGTTCGGAGTCCCGGAACGTGGGGTCGGCATCGGCGTCGACGGCGAAACCTGAAAGCCCGACGACGGCGGCAAAGTCCGCCGGCCGCTGCCGGAGCAGCGAGGTGGCCATAGCCATGCCCATGGAGAACCCGAGGAGCGTCACCGAGCTGTGGTTGGACTTGAACGGGTCCAACCAGGAAAACACATACTCGGCCGCGGCCTTGACGGCGTCGAGCGAGTAGTCGATGGACGCAGTGAGCGGGAACCACGTGAAGCCCGGGCCGGTGGCGATCGGGGCGCGGAGCGAGGCGACGACGAACTCCTGGGGCAGCAGGCTTGCGAGGCTGAAAAGGTCTTGCTCGTTGGATCCATAACCGTGCAACAAGACCAGCAACGGCTTTCCAGCCCGTTCCTCATCTTCGTGGGACCACAAAACGACCGGGGCGGGAAAGGCGGAAGCTTGACTCATGGGACTATTCTTGCAGTTACCCATGAGTAACAAGCTACGGGCGCGTAGCGTTGCAGCAAAAGGCAGGATATGGACGTGAGTGGCACTGATTCCCCGGTGAGGCACGGCGCGGATGAGCCGATTCATCCGTGGACCCGCTACGTGGCTTTGGGTGATTCGTTTACCGAGGGCATCGGCGACCCCGAGCCCAACAGTCCGGGCGGACATCGCGGCTGGGCTGATCGTGTGGCCGAGGAACTGAGCCGCGGTCACAGGGATTTCGCCTACGCCAACCTGGCCATCCGGGGGCGCCTGCTCCAGCAGATCGTGGACGCACAACTTGGCCCGTGCATGGACCTTAAGCCGGACCTCGTGAGCATCTCCGCAGGTGGCAACGACCTCATCCGTCCGGGTAGCGATCCCGATGCCCTGGCCGAGAGACTCGATGCCACGGTACAGACCCTGAGTTCAGAAGGCGCCACGGTGGTTCTCTTCAACGGCCCGGACACCGTGTCGTCAGTTCTTGGGCGGATCCGCGGCAAGGTTGCCATCTACAACGAAAACCTGCGGACTGTAGCCTCCCGCCATGACGCCGTGGTGGCGGATATGTGGTCCCTGCGGCAACTTTCCAATTCGCAGATGTGGGATGAAGACCGCCTGCATTTCTCGCCACTTGGCCACCACACGATCGCCACCATGGTCCTCGATTCGCTCGACGTTCCGCACAGTCTGGAGCCGCTCCAGCCCAAGCCACTGCCACAGCGGAGCTGGCGGGAAGCGCGCTCCGGCGACCTCGTGTGGACACGGGAGTACTTTGTCCCTTGGGTCATCCGCCGGATCCGGCACCAGTCCTCCGGCGACGGGATCTTGCCAAAACGCCCGACGCCGGGACCCGTCTTCGGTCCGGCCGACTCCGTTTTGCCCCGAAACTGACGGAGGACCACGACGCTTGTCACAGGGGGCCGGGGCTAAGCTGGAGAAAGACCTAGGAGGCCTCCACCGTGAACAATTTGATCTTCTGGATCATCGTCTGCTCTTGGCTGATTCCCATGGGGATCCGCATGTACAACCGTTCGCGCCAACGCAGGATCAGGGACTTCCCTCCGCAGAATTACCCGGGCCAGAACTTCCCTCCGCAGAACTACCCTCCGCAGAACTACCCCTACGGATACCCGCCGCAACCACCGGTAATCATCCCGGCTGAGCCGCAGCCTCCGGTGGCGACGCCCGCACCAGAGGCCGCTCCGCCGTCGTCGACCGTTCCCCAGCCGGACACCGCGCCCCATGGCTACCGGGCCCGGAAACTGGCCGAACTGGACCAGCAGTACAGCGACGGGAAAATTGCCATGGAGGACTACATGTTGCTCCGCCAGGAGATCATGAACGGCTGATTCAGGAGAACAAAGCCTGCGTCAGCCAAAGAAAGCTTCGCGCAACTGGGGGCCAAGCTGGCCGATCTCAGTGAGGAAACCGTCGTGCCCGATGGGTGCTTCGATGACGTGCACTGAGACCTCGCCGGGCAGCGCCTTGGCCAGTTCGTGGGATTGCTCCGGAAAGTAGAGCCGGTCCGAGTCCACCGCGGCAACAAAGAACGTGGCAGTGGCCACGGACAGGGCATCCTCCAGGGCACCCCGGCCGCGGGCGATGTCGTGGCTCATCAGCGCCTCTGTGATGGCAATGTAGCTGTTGGCGTCGAAGCGCTGGACCAGTTTGCTTCCTTGATGGTCGAGGTAGCTCTCCACCTGGTACCGGCCCCGGTCCCCCAACGCGGGAGCCCGGAGGGGCGCTTCGCCACCTTGGGCATTCCGGCCGAAGCGGAAATCCAGTTCTTCCGCCGAACGGTAGGTGATGTGGGCGATCCGCCGGGCGAGGGCCAATCCTGCCTCGGGCGTGCGCCGGCCATAGTAGTCACCACCGTTGAAGTCGGCGTCCTGCCGGATGGCGAGCGTCTGGGCCTGGGCGAACGCGATCTGCTCGGCAGTGCTGTACGCCCCGATTGAAATCACGGCACATCGCTTCACGCGGTCCGGATAGCTGACCGCCCATTCCAGGGCACGCGCACCGCCCATGGATCCGCCTACCACCGTGTGCCAGCTGTGGATCCCCAATGCGTCGGCCAGCCGGGCTTCCGCCGCGGTGCTGTCCCGCAGCGTCACCAGCGGAAAACGGGAACCCCACGGCCTGCCGTCGGGCGCGCTCGACGACGGCCCTGTGCTGCCGTAGCAGCCTCCCACGATGTTGACGGAGACGACGAAGTAGTGGTTCGTGTCAATGGTCGCCCCGGGCCCAACGAGTTGCTCCCACCAGCCTTCTTCGTCGCTTTCGCCACGGGCAACATGGGTGCTGCCCGTCAGGGCATGTTCCACGAGCACGGCGTTTGAAGCATCGGCGTTGAGCCGCCCCCACGTCTCGTACGCAAGGACGACGTCCGGGAGAAAACCTCCGGCCTCCAGTTCGAGTCCACCCACGGAAACATACTTGAGAGTTCCGTCCTGGGTGCCGGAAAGGGGTATGGCTGTTGCAGCAATTGTCATTCGTTGACACCTCACATCGCGCTTGCCCGTCGCCAACAAAGCGAAGGGCCAGGTCTTCACCCGGGGCACCCCACCGCGAGAGGAGGGTTGCCGGCCAGCAAGCCGGGGCTGTCACTGGCACTCATGACCTAATACGAAGAGTCTAGGAAAACCGGACCCCTTCTGACGAAGATTATGACATCTATGTGACACTTGGCCGCGTTTTGTTCGTGCGAGCCGGTGCGGAGAGGCCGGTTACCGAAGGGGAGCATGATGCGCGTGTGACTCGCTAGAATCAGGTACAGCAGTCTGCATGTGGTCCATGCCAACAAGACGCAAGGCAATTTCAATCTCAGGAGGATCCATGCGCTTTGCCCAGCGCCTGGCCATAGCTACAGCGACGCTCCTGATGGTGCCTCTGGGTTTGGTACCACCAGCCGCGGCCCAGGCCGGACCCGCCCGGCAGGCCAGCGTTGAAACGAAACCTTCAGGCGACGTCAGCGTGGACTCATTCGAGCCCGACACGAACGCCGGCGAAGCGCGCTACATTGTGCGGTACACCGACGGGTCCGATGTTGCGGGGCAAACGGCATCTTTGCAGTCTCAAGGTGTCCGTGTGGGGAAGACGTTCTCGCATGCAGTCAAGGGCGCAGTGGTGGCAGCCACCCCCCAGAAGGCCGCAGAATTGTCCAGGTCCGCCGGCGTTGCTGCCGTTGAGCGAGACACGCCAGTGAGAATTGACACCACGCAGGACAGTGCTCCTTGGGGTCTGGATCGCAGCGATCAGCGCACGCTTCCCTTGTCCGGAACCTACACACCCCCCGCCAGCGGCGCAGGCGTCGCCATCTATGTGGTTGATACCGGCGTGCTGGGCACCCACGTGGATTTCGGTGGACGAGTGACCGCGGGATGGAGCGCCTTCGCCGGGAAACCCGCCACGGATCCGTGCACCAGCGCTCCAACGCTGGAGGCTGGTCACGGAACTCATGTGGCTGGAATCGCGGCGGGAAGTACCTATGGGATGGCCAAGTCGGCAACCATCGTCCCGGTCCGTGTGCTCGACTGCAATGGCGGCGGAATTGCCTCGGACGTCATCGCAGGCCTGAACTGGGTGGTGCAAGATCATCAGGCCCACCCCGGGCCCGCCGTCGCCAATCTGAGCCTGTCTGGCGCTGCGAACACTAGCCTTGATACTGCGGTGCAGAATGCCATCAAGGCCGGCATTACCGTGACCCTGGCCGCCGGGAATTCGGATGCCGGGCAGCCCAGCGTGGACGCCTGTACGCGGTCCCCTGCCCGGGTGCCAGAGGCCCTGACGGTGGCCGCGTCTGACATGTTTGACGGACAGGCCTACTTCTCGAATTACGGCCCGTGCGTTGCCCTTTACGCTCCTGGTGTCCAGATCACATCCGACTGGAACACGTCAGACACCGCGACCAACATCCTCCAAGGAACCTCGATGGCAGCTCCGCACGCTGCCGGTGCCTCGGCCATGCTCCTCTCGCTGAATCCCACATGGAACCCCCAAAATGTCTCCGATGCGTTGAAGTCTTCCGCCACCGCGGGGGCAATCGCGGCTCCCGCAGGGCAGGGAACCCCGAACCGTCTTCTTTACGTAGGCCCAAGCGATAACAACGGGGCCGTTGTGTCGGCGGGAGGCTTCGTCTCCCGCGCCCCGTACCGCGCTCTGGATACCCGTGTCGGTACCGGCGGAGTCACCGGCGGAGTCACCGGGCCAATCGCTCCAGGGCAGACTATCAACCTCACCGTGACGGGACGCGGAGGCATCCCTGCCACCGGCGTCTCCGCCGTGGCCATGAACATCACCGTCACCGCGCCGACTGCGGCAGGCTACATCACCGCCTACGCCGGAGGGACCACCAAGCCCGATACCTCCAACGTCAACTACGGACCAGGACAAACCGTCCCCAACTTCGCCATCACCCCCGTCGCCGCCGACGGAACCGTCTCCTTCACCAACAGTTCCAGCGGCACCGTTCACCTCATTGCCGACACCTCCGGCTACTATCTCGGCGGCACGCCCACCCAGTCCGGAACATTCAAATCGCTTGTCATGCCGCGAAGGCAGCTAGACACGCGAACTAGTACCGGCGGCATCAACGGACCGATCGGGCCCGGGCAGACTATCAAAGTGAAGCTCGCCGATGGCGGTTACGTTCCCACCGGCGTCTCCGCCGTGGCCATGAACATCACTGTCACCGCGCCGACTGCGGCAGGCTACATCACCGCCTACGCCGGAGGGACCGCCAAGCCCGATACCTCCAACGTCAACTACGGACCAGGACAAACCGTCCCCAACTTCGCCATCACCCCCGTCGCCGCCGACGGAACAGTCTCCTTCACCAACAGTTCCAGCGGCACTGTCCAGATCATTGCCGACACTTTCGGCTATATCATCGGCGGCCCTCCTCCCAGCCAGCCGGGCGCGTTCGGAGTGCTGGCCCCGCCACAGAGGCAGTTGGATAGCCGAACCGGGGGCGGTCCAGTCGCCCCCGGACAGACCATCAGGGTCCAGATCACGGGTCAGGGCGGCGTTCCCGTCTCCAGAGTCTCTGCTGTGGCTCTCAACATCACGGTTACGGAACCGACATCAGCCGGCTTCATCACCGCCTTCGCCGGCGGGACGGCGCCCAATACCTCGAACTTGAACTACGGGCCGGGCCAGACGGTCCCCAATTTCGCTATTACGCCCGTCGGGGCCGATGGCACGGTGAGCTTCACGAACAGCTCAAGCGGCACCGTCCAACTGATCGCTGACACTTCGGGTTACTACCTCGGCGGCTGAGCCGCCAGCGGCCGTTCCCAGACGGCATTGCGGGCTCCGGAAGCTTTGTGACGAACGCAGTATTTTTCCCTCCTGGCCCGTCCCGAAGGGACCCCGAGCCCCCTTTTCGACACATCCCACGTTGGTTAGGCTTGACTTAGCTGAGAGCTCCATCACAAAGTGCCAAGATGAAGCCATGCGCATGGATCACGTCTCTTACGCTTGTGAACGAGATGGCCTCTTGGCCACCACCGAGCGGATTTCCGCAGCATTGGGAGTGGACGCAGTCCGGGGCGGAGTGCACCCGCGCTTCGGTACCCGGAACATGATCATTCCCCTTGCTGACCACAAATACCTGGAAGTTGTCGAGGTCCTTGACCACCCGGCATCCGACAAGGCACCCTTTGGACAAGCCGTCCGTGCACGCTCCGCCGCAGGAGGTGGTTGGATGGGCTGGTGCGTCGCTGTGGACGACCTGAGCCCGTTCGAACAACGGCTCGGACGGGCGGCTGTTCCCGGCAACCGCAAGTTCCCGGACGGCCGTGAACTCGTCTGGTCGCAAATCGGCATCCTGGGACTGATCGCGGATCCCCAGGTCCCCTACTTGCTCCGTTGGGAAGGGGACCCCGCGCTTCACCCGTCCCTCGTCTACCCTAGCGACGTCAAGATGTCCAGCCTCACCATTGCTGGTTCAGCGGAGCGGGTCACAGAGTGGCTCGGGGAACCCGTGGAGAAGCCCCTTGAGGACGTTGCAGTCCAATGGATGGCTCCCCACGGAACGCCTGGAATCATGTCGGTAACGTTCGAAACTGCCAACGGAGCCGTCACGATCTGACGGACCGTCCGGCTAGGAAGGCCCGGAAAACTTCGGCCGCCATATGCGGGTGCCAATGACGTCACCCGCGATGGCGGCCGAAACCTTTTAACGGCGTTGTTCCTACCCCAGCCCGATCGCCTTGCCGAAGACGCTGAAGCCGACGAATGCCACGATGTCCAGGAGTGCATGGGCCACCACGAGTGGCATGACCCGTTTGGTCCTGGTGTAGATCCAGCCGAATACCAAACCCATGACCGCATTGCCGATGAAGGGCCCAAAGCCTTGGTACAGGTGGTAGCTGCCGCGCAGGAGCGCGCTGAGCCCGATCGCCAGTGGAGTGCTCCATCCGAACTTCCCGAAACGGTCCAGGAGGTAGCCCACCACGATGACTTCTTCGACGACGGCGTGCCGCACCGCGGACAGGACCAGCACAGGCACTGTCCACCAGTATGAGTCCAGGCCGCTGGGGATGATCGCCGTCGTGATTCCCAAGGCACGGCCAGCCGCATAGAGGCCCAGCGACGGGATTCCGATCAGCGCAGCGAGACCGAGCCCCTGGAGACCGTCGCGGCCCGGGCGGGCGAAGTTGAAGCCTAGACGCGTGAATCCCGAAGGGCTCTCTGCCGTTTGGCGGTGGATCGACAGGAAGTAGAACACCAGCACCACGGGGACCAAGGCGAAAGCAATATCGAGCAACTGGTATGTGAGATCGAAGTACTCACGCGTGTTCTGGGAACGATTGAGGGTGGACGTTCCCTGGGACAGGGGCGCCCGGGTCATCTTGTCCAACAACTGCACCACGGAGTACACGGCCGATTGGCCAAGGGACAGGCCAAGGACTATCAGCACTTCGGCGCGCAGCCGGCGCGTTGAGGCAAGGAGCATGCTCCTATCTTGCCTGCATTTGGCTGATGTTTTCCCGGGAGTTCATTCTCCGAGGGTCGCCTGCACGGCAAGGGCGGCAGGGGACCCTATGCTTGGTGGGATGAGCGCGCCAGCACGAATCTTCATGATCCGGCACGGCCAGTCCGCCGCCAACGCCGACACTTCCATCTACAACCGTGTCCCCGACTACCGCATCCCGCTGACGGAGCTCGGGGTCGAGCAGGCCAGGGCCGCGGGTGAGGAGCTGCGCAAGAAGCTCGACGGCGAGCCTGTGTGCGTCTATGTCTCGCCGTACCTTCGGGCATACCAAACACTTGAGGCACTGAATCTGGGCAACCTCACGGAAAGGGTGATCGAGGAACCCCGGCTGCGTGAACAGGACTGGGCCAACTTCCAGATTGCCGGAGACATCGGGGACCAAAAGGAGCTTCGCAACCTCTACGGCCACTTCTTCTACCGGTTCCGGGAAGGCGAATCAGGTTCCGATGTCTTCGATCGCATTTCGTCTTTCATGGAAACCCTGTACCGGCATTGGGAAAAACCCGATTACGCGCCCAACACCCTGCTGGTGACCCACGGCCTCACGATGCGCCTTTTCTGTATGCGGTGGTTCCACTGGTCGGTGGAGTACTTCGAGTCCCTCAACAACCCCGGCAACGCGGCGCTACGGACCCTTATCCTCAACGATCAGGGCAAGTACGATCTCGACGCACCGTTCAGCCAATGGGTGCAGCGCAGCACGGACGAAACCGTGCTGAACGCTCCCCCGATGGCTTTCTGACGGGCGAAGCTACGCGTCCTTGGCCACGATCACTTCGGTGCCGCTGGCTTCGAACGCGGCCTTGTCCTCGGCAGTGATCCCGGAATCGGTGATGAGCCGGCGGAAATCGTACCCGGCCATCGCTGCGAACGCGCGCTTGCCGATCTTCGTGGAATCGGCCAGGACATAGGAATCCGTGGCACGGCGTGCCATGACGGTATTCACCATCGCCTCGCCCTCGTCCGTAATGGTGGGGCCGATCTTCGGATCAACCCCGTTGACGCCGATGAAGGCGATGTCCAGGGCAACCTTCTGCATGATGACATCGGTGTATGGCCCAACAAGTTCGTACGAACGCGGGTTCAGGATGCCACCGGTCACCATGATCTTGATGTTAGGGCGCACGGCAAGCTGGGCGGCGATATTGATGGCATTGGTGACCACCGTCAGCATGGGCCGGTTGGACGGCGCGTTCAAGTCTTCGCGCGTGGACAGGACTTGGGCCAGGGCCGTGTTGGTGGTCCCGCCGCTGAGTCCGATCACGGCCCCGGGCAGGATGAGTTCCGAAGCGGCCAGGGCTATCTGCTGCTTCGCCTCCGCGTGGTCATCCCTGTTGTAACGCCCCGGGAGCTCGTAGGACACTGATCCTGTGGTTGCACCGCCGCGGGTACGGCTCAGGAGCCGTTGCTTTGCGAGGCTGTCGAGATCACGGCGGGCCGTGGCCGGTGAGACGCCCAGGCGGGTCACGATATCCTCGACCTCAACATGCCCTGACTCGGCGAGGAGATCAAGGATGGCTGTCAGTCGATCGTTGCGGGTCATCACGAACCTTCCGGAAATTGAGGCTAATTCACTTTCGCGAACAGCGTCAGCAAACGTGCGGTTTCCAACACCAGGGCATCGCGTCCGGCCTTGATGTACTTGCGGGAGTCCACCACGGAGGGGTTGGCATCCAGGTACTCACGGACGGCGCGAGTGAAGAACCCGTTCAAGTGTGTGGATACGTTGATCTTAGTCATACCGGCCCGGATTGCCGCCACCAGGGCCTCATCTGCTACGCCCGAGGAACCGTGAAGGACGAGCGGCAGTTGGACGGCCTGCTTCAGCCGCGTGATCAGCGCCAAGTCCAGGGTGGCACTCCGATCGGTCATGGCGTGCGATGAACCGACCGCGACGGCAAGGGCATCGACGCCGGTGGCGTCCACGAAGGAACGGGCCTCGGCCGGATCCGTCCGGACTCCTGGAGCGTGGGCTCCGTCTTTGCCTCCGACCTTTCCGAGTTCGGCCTCAACGTAGACGCCGCGTTCCTGGGCGTATTTGGCGACCCGCCGCGTGACTTCAACGTTCCAGTCATAAGGCAAGTGCGCGCCGTCGTACATCACGGAACCGAAGCCGAGGTCTACAGCTTGCAGGGCCAGCTCTTCGGATTCGGCGTGGTCCAGGTGCAGGGCCACAGGCGCCGAAGAGTCTCTGGCGATGGACATTGCGCCCCGGGCGATCGGCTCCAGTCCGCCGTGGAAGCGGGCGCAGTTCTCCGAGATTTGCAGGATCAACGGGACCCCGGCGGCCTCCGCTCCCGCCACCAGGCCCTCAGCCGTTTCGAGGTGGATGACGTTGAAGGCCCCTTGGCCGATGCCATTGGCCGCGGCGGTGTCCATGAGTTCCCGTGTGCTGACGAGGGTCACAGGGTCTCCTTCCAGGTGAGAATGAGTTGATTTTCGAGGTCCGCGTAGAGCGGCGAGATCTCGCCGGCGGCGGGCATGAGCACCGCGGCGGCGGACCAGGCGGTCGCGCTGCGCAGGATCGTGAGAATGTCGGAGACTCCGCTCGCGAGCGCGACGGCGGCCGCCGCCACTCCGGCGTCGCCGGCTCCGGTGGGGTTGCCCCTGAGTGGCTCCGGGAGCCGTGCGCTCCAGTAGCCGCCGGGAGCCTCATGGTGGAAAGCAAGCATGCCTTCGGCGCCGGCACTGACCAGGACCGTCTTGGCACCCAGTGCGATCAATTGCCGCGCGGCAGCTTCCAGGCTGCCCTCCCCTGTTGCCTCGAGGAGTTCGTGGTTGTTGGGCTTGAGCAAATCCGCCCCGGCCCGCGCGGCGGCGATGATTCCGGGACCGGAGGTATCGACGACGGCGGGAATCCCGGCGTCGTGCGCCAGACGCACCAGCGCGGGGTAGAAGTCCGCCGGGGCGCCCGGCGGCAAGCTGCCGGAGCCGACAAGCACTCCGGCGCCTTGCCCGTCGAGGGCCTCGACGACGGCGGCAGCCAGCGCCTGCCACTCGGACGGTTGGAGGGGGCTCCCTTGTTCATTGAAGATGGAGGTTTCGCCGCCCACCGTGTCCACGAGGGCGATGCTGCGTCGAGTTTCCGCGGCAACCGGAACCAGGCGATGGGGCACGCCGCTACTGCGGAGTTCAGCGGCGAATTCCGCTCCGACGGCGCCGCCGGAGGGCGCGAGGGCCAGCACAGGATGGCCCAACTGGTGCGCCACCCGGGCAACATTGAGGCCTTTCCCCCCTGCGCGGCTAAGGGGCGCGGCCACGCGATGGCTTGCGCCCGGAGTTATCCCGGCGACCTGGTAACTGAGGTCGATGGCCGGATTGGGCGTAACCGTCACAACCCGCTTCATGGCCTGGATCCCGTGACGGAGGCGGCCTTCGCCGCAGGGAGCAGGGCCCGGGCCCTCATCGCAGCACCGAGCAACCCTGCGTCCTGGCCAAGTTGGGCGCGCGTGATAATCGGCCGGCGTTGGAAATCGAGCAGTTCGTCAAGGCGCGAGCGCAGCGGCTGCAGGAGTCCATCCCCTGCTTCGGCAAGACCGCCGCCCACCACTACGGCTTCCGTGCCGATGATGCTCACGCACTGGCTGAGGCTGAAGGCGAGGGCGTCCACGGCGTCAGCCCAGATCCTGGCTGCGAGCGCATCGCCCGCTTTGGCACGCTCCAGGACTTCACGGGCGCCGGCACGCGGGGTTCCGGCCTTGTCGCTGTAGCGCCGGGCGATCGCTCCAGCGGAGCCGACACGTTCGAGGATCGTGGTCCCGGGACCGTCGGGGTCCGGAACAAGGGCGTGGCCCAGTTCTCCGGCGAAGCCACCTGCGCGCACGGGGTAGCCATCGGAGATGACAGCGGCGGCGATCCCGGTGCCAACCACCATCACTACGACGTTTCGAAAATCCCGGGCGGCTCCGAAACGGAATTCGGCCTCGGCCGCCGTGCTGACATCGTGGCCGAAGGAAACCGGGAGTCCCAAGCGCTGCGTGGCTTTTTCGCCAAAGGGAAAATTACGCCAGCCCAAGTTCGCCGAGTAGATCCCCACTCCGGTGTCGGAGTCCACGATTCCCGGGACAACAATGCAGGCTGCCTTTGCCGGGTGGCCGGGGAATTCGGCGGTAAATTCAGCAGCCAGTGCGGCGATGGAGTCCAGGATCGCATCGCCCGGCCGCAAGGGATCACGTGGCGTTGCGACGCGGCGCAAGCCCAGGACGTTCCCGGCCGCGTCGACGAGACCTGCCTTCAGGTCCGTTCCGCCGACGTCGAAGGCCAGGACCGCGGATTCGGCGGCTCCGAGAACCATGGGAAGACCTAGGCCGTGGTGTTCAGGACGACCGAGCGCGTGAGGTTGCGCGGCAGATCCGGGTTGAGGCCGCGCACGCGCGCCCGCTCCAAAGTGACCTTGTGGACGCGTGCCAGCTCCGCGAGCGGGTGCTTGCCGGTGTTGACGTACAGGGCGCCGGTCCGGGCCATATCCGCATCCAGTCCTTCAGGCTGCGCGCCGAAGAGCCACGTGACCCGGCCAGGGGCAGCAATGGAAATGGGACCGTGCCGGTATTCCATCGCCGGATAGGACTCGGTCCAGCCCTGCACGGCCTCGCGCATCTTGAGCCCGGCTTCGTGGGCCAGGCCAACCGTCCAGCCGGTGCCGAGGAAGGTGAACTGTTCGGCGTCGAGCAACTCCTGGGAGACGGGGTCCGTCACTGCGGTACGGGCGTGCTCAATGGCGGTGCCGAGTTCGATGCCCAGGCTCGTGAGAAGGTACACCAGCGCGGTAGTGGCGAAGCGGGTCTGGACCACCGACTTCTCGTCGGCGTAGGGAAGTCCGATCACGGCGTCGGCCAAGGCGGTGATGGGTGAATTCACGTCGCCAATCACCGCAACCGTCCTGGGTTTTCCGCTTACGGCCATTCCGCGCAAGGCTTCCAGCAGGTCCAGTACCTCCGTGGTGGTGCCCGAGCGGGTGATGGCGATGACGGCGTCGTACTGGCGACCGGCGCTGTTGTGATTAAGGAAGGCTTCCGACGCTGCGAATGCGTCCGTGACGCCCTTGCCCGCGGCTTCGCGGGCAGCTGCATAGCTTTGCGCCATGAACCAGGAGGTACCGCAACCGACGACGGCGATCCGCTCGCCATCGGCAGGAAGCAAATTCTCCGCCTTCGATTGCTCGATGGCCCGCTGCCAGACCTCGGGCTGCGAAACAAGCTCTTCTTCCATGAAGGCCCCGAGGGTGTTGTTACTCATCGCACTTACCATTCCTGTCCGCGCTTCTTCGACGCACTTTTCAAACTCAACGCTTTGACGTTTTCTGATCTATAGAAACACTAAACGATCATTATCAATCGCACAAGGATCGCGGAGAGCTGTGGACTCATCGAAAGAAAAAGCAGGGCCCCTCCATGTGAGAGGCCCTGCTTGGTGTCGCGGAGATGGCTCTACAGCGCGCGGACTCCAGCCCGCCATACCGCGAAAGTCAGCGGGATACCGGGCCGGTAGGCCAGGTGGGTGGCCGACGGCGCCTTGAGCATGTGAAGGTCTGCACGGTGCCCGACGGCGATCGAGCCCACCGCCCGCTCGCCGTCGACGTCGTTGCCCGACTCCCTGCCGAGCGCGAGCGCACCGCCGTAGGTTGCGGCCCGGACGGCCTCGTGCACGCTCAAGTGCATCTGCAACACGGCCGTGGTGACGCAGAAGGCCATCGAGTTCGTATAGGAGGTGCCGGGGTTGCAGTTCGCAGCCAAGGCAATCTGCACTCCGGCGTCGATCAACGCACGGCCCGGGGCGAGCGGCTGGCGGGTGGAGAGATCGCAAGCAGGCAGGCAGGTAGCCACGGTGCCGCGGGTGCCCGTTCCGGTCGCAGCGTCCCAGCCGCTCCACGTCCCCGCGAGCGCCTGGATATCGGCCTCGGAAAGGTAGTTGACGTGGTCGACGCTGGCAGCGCCGAACTCCACAGCCAACTGGACACCGGGTCCAACACCTAACTGGTTGCCGTGGACGCGCAGGCCCAGGCCCGCATCCCGGCAGGCCGACAGCACGCGGCGCGACTGTTCCTCGGTGAAGGCGCCCCGCTCGCAGAAAACATCGGCCCAACCGACGTAGGGGCGGACGGCCTCGAGCATCGGTCCGCAGACGAGGTCCGTATACTCCTCGGCATCGGTTCCGGCCGGTACCAGGTGGGCGCCCAAGAAGGTGACTTCGTCCACGGTGGCAGCGGCGATGCGGGCGCTGCGGGCCTCGTTCTCCAGATCCAGTCCGTAGCCGGTCTTGCTCTCCAGGTAGGTGGTGCCTTGGGAGACGGCTTCGGCCACGCGTCCGGCGGCGAGGCGGGTCAGTTCCTCATCGCTTGCGGCGCGAGTGGCACCGGTGGTGACGGCGATGCCGCCGGCGCTGTAGCTCTGACCGGCCATCCTGGCCTCGAATTCGGCAGTGCGGTCTCCAGCGAAAATCAGGTGCGAATGCGAATCCACCCAGCCCGGAAGCACGGCGCGGCCCTCAGCGTCCACGCGCTCGTCAGTGGCGGGAGCCTCGGATGCGGGGCCGATCCAAGCGATCCGCTCACCCTCGATCACCACGGCGGCGTCTTTGAGGACGCGACGCTCCACGTCCTGGGTCATCAATTCGCCGATGTTGCTGATCAGTGTGCTCGTCTGCCCGCTCATGAACCTATTGTTCAACGGCGGATGGACCAACGGGTGGCCGCGAGCGAACCCGATGTCCGGGATACCGGACTGACGCCGGATATGGAGCCCAGAATCTCGGCGGCCGCCAGTTCGGCCATGGCCGAGGAAGTCTGGAAACCGTAGCCGCCTTGGCCCGCGAGCCAGAAGAAGCCGGGAGCCTCGGCGTCGAAACCCACCACCGGGACGCCATCGGCGGCTTCCGTGCGCAACCCGGTCCATGCCTTGGCCACGGATCGGATGCCCAGCGACGTGAGCGAGTTCAGCCGGGTCACCAGCTCTTCAACGTCGCCGGGCCGCGGCTGTGCGTCCTCGGGGCCGCTCGGCACCGTCTCCGACGGCGAAATGAGCACTTGCGCCCCCTCGCGCCGGAAATAGTAGGAATCATCCGCTGCCGCCACCATGGGGCTTCCCGGCGGAAGTGGGCGTTCGACGTCGACGATCGCCGCCGTGCGGCGGAAGGGTTGCAAGCCCAGCTTCTCCACCCCGCTGAGCACCGCGAGTTCGTCCGCCCAGGCACCGGCGGCGTTGACGACGACGGCGGACTGGAAGCCTTCCAGCCCGGCGCCCAGTTGCCAGCCAGAGCCGAGGCGTTGGGCTGAATGGACCCGGGCGCCGGTGATGATGTCCACTCCGCCGGCTTCGGCACGTTGGCGATGGTCCTCCAGCAACACGGGCGCATTGCAGGCGAATGATCCGGTATCCAGACCTGCGGCAGTAAAGGACTCCGGGTTGAGGGCCGGGCACAGTTCAAGGGCTTCGGCGTGCGTGATGGGATGCATATGGCCACTGGCCTCTGATCTGACCGTTGCTTCGTCGCCCACCAACATGAACGAGCGCGGTGCCAGCACCGGCACCGGCAACGTGGCGTCGCGGGCTGCCAACAGTTCCAGAGTTCGGACGGTGAGTTCCTGCACGACGGCGGGTCCATAGCTCGGGATCAGCTGCCGGGCCGAGCGGGACGACGTGTGGTAGGCCAGCGTTTGTTCGGCCTCCACGAGCGCTACCGAACAGTGGCCGGCCAGCGCCGAGGCCAGGGACAATCCGGCGATGCCGCCGCCGACAATTACCACGTCATAGTTTGCAGCCATCCCTCCATCCTGTCAGCGCGGAAGCTCGGAAGCGAGAGGGCCAGTTGCGAGGGGATCAGCGGCACTACTCCACCGCGGACGGCTTAATCCCGCTGTACGGTGTCCACCAGGTCAGTGGCTCCGTGACTGTGAAGCGCCGTCCCGAGATCGAGTCCGCCGGAATCCGGACAAAGTGGTCCTTCCGGCCGGCTTCCCACGGAAACAGGGGCAGCGAGAACGAGTTGACGACGTCGTCGATCTGTTTGACGGGGGCTGCCTTGCCATGGAGCACGACGCTCCATGCGACTCCGGTGGTCGCATCGACGCCGTCCACCTCCATGGCGACCGGGAATTCGCCCATGGCTGCGGCGAGCTTTGTGCCCGCCCCGGTTCTGAAGACAACCGTCCCCTGGTCCACGGCGTAGTTGATGGGGAAAATGTCGGGGTGGTCTCCGAGCCACACCGCCAGCCTGCCGACGGACACGCCCCTCAAGAGATTCCAGCATTGCTGGGAATCCAACACCTCGGTGCGAGGTTGTGCTGCATCATTGTCCATGCTGCCGATCCTAGGCCTCTGACCCCTCTCGGGACAGGGCTTAGGGGTTCAGCGTAGGTATTGGAGCTGACTGAAGTGGCTGATGTAGCTATCCAAAAGCTCTTGCGCCACTCTGACCGAATCCACCAAAGGGTTCATGGACAGCGCCTTGTAAGCGGAGCGCCGGGAACCAGTGAGCGCAGCGTCGATTGTGGCGCGTTCCACGGCCTTTGCGTTGATGACGAGTCCCCGGGCGTAGTCCGGCAAGGACTTCGCCGGGAGCAAGCGGACTCCACCGGCATCCACCAAGCAGGGTGCCTCGATGACGGCGTCGGCGTCGAGCTCAGCCAGGGTGCCGTTATTGGGGACGTTCAGGATCAGGCGGGCAGCTTCCCCCTGGCTGATGGCCCGCATGATGCCTAGAGCGACGGTCTCGTAGCCGCCCGACACCAGGTCCGCGGCGTCGCGTTCGAAGGTACCAGCCGCGTCCCTGTTGCTCTGCATGTACGTCTCTTCGCGATCCAGCTTGGTCTTTTCCCAGAGCCGCAGGGCAGCCTTCGAGGAAGGCTCCCGCGAAGGTGGCCCCGCACCGCCGTCGTTCGCTTCCCCTAGCCCGCCGTAAAAGGACGATTGCTGCTGCGACAAGTAGGCGCCGCGGCTGCTCGCGGCGCGCCGATCGGCGTCGAGCGCTTCGCGCGTGAAGTAGTAGTAGTGCAGATACTCGTTGGGTACCGCGCCAAGTGCCTGGATCCACGAAGCGCCGAACAACCGGCCCTCTTCGAAGGACTCGATGGCGTCCCCATCGGCCAGGAGGCGAGGCAGGACGTCCTCACCGTCAACCACCAGGCCACGCAGCCAGCCCAGGTGGTTCAGCCCGATGTAGTCGATCTCCACGGATCCATCGCGAAAGGCCGCGGCGCCGCGGTGGATTCCGGCCGCGCTCAAGGCGCGCCGGGCCAGCCCCACCGGCGAATCGCAGATCCCCACCACTTTGCGGTCAAGGACTCCTGTCATGACCTCGGTGATGACGCCCGCCGGATTGGTGAAGTTGATGAACCACGCGTCCGGAGCGTGCCTCTTTACCGCCTCGGCGATGTCCAGGACCACGGGAATGGTCCGCAGGGCGTATGAAATTCCCCCGGCGCCCACCGTCTCCTGCCCGATGACCCCATGCTCGAGGGCAATCCGCTCATCGGCGGCGCGTCCCTCCAAACCACCCACGCGGATGGCGGAGAAAATGAAGTCGGTGCCCGGCAGCGCCTCCGACAGCTCCGTGAACCTGCGGACTACCGGCGCATCGGGCACCCCCTCGGCCATGTCGGCGAGGACCCTGGCCACCACCCCTAGGCGCGCGGGGTCGGCGTCGAACAGTCTCAGTTCGGTGACCCTGCCGGGCCCATGGTCCGCTAGGAGTGCCGAATAGACCAAGGGAACCCGGAATCCCCCGCCGCCCAGGATGGTGAGGATCATCGGAACTCAGAGCCCCGCGGCGGCGCGGCTCTTCACGAAGGCCTGGACACACGCCTCGACGTCCTCGGAGCTGTGCGCTGCCGAGAGCTGCACACGGATCCGGGCGGCTCCCTTGGGTACCACCGGGTAGCTGAAGGCCGTGACGAAGACTCCGTGGTGGAGCATCTCGTCGGCCACCTTCGCGGCCACCACGGCGTCGCCGAACATCACCGGGATGATGGCGTGTTCGCCGTTGAGCAGTTCGAAGCCTTCCTCGCTCATGCGGCGGCGGAATAGGGCGGCGTTCTCGAAGAGCCTGGAGCGCAGCTCGCCGGAACCCTGGACGAGTTCAATGGCCTTGATGGTGGCTGCAACGATTGCCGGAGCCAAAGAGTTGGAGAACAGGTACGGGCGGGCCTTCTGACGCAGCATGGCGACGATTTCGCCGCGCCCGGCGACGTAACCGCCGGAAGCGCCGCCGAGGGCCTTGCCAAACGTGCCGGTGTAGATATCGACCCTGTCGGAGACGCCTGCGTGTTCCGGGGTTCCGGCGCCGGTGGCTCCCATGAAGCCGACGGCGTGGGAGTCGTCCACCATGACCAGGGCGTCATGCTTTTCCGCGAGATCGCAGATGGCCGCAAGCGGGGCGAGGTAGCCGTCCATGGAGAAGACGCCGTCCGTCACGATGATCTTGCGGCGGGAACCCGCGGCTTCAAGAAGTTTGGCTTCGAGATCGGCCATGTCCTGGTTGGCGTAGCGGAAGCGCTTGGCCTTGCTGAGGCGGATGCCGTCGATGATGGAGGCGTGGTTTAGGGAATCCGAGATGATGGCGTCCTCGGGCCCGAACAAGGACTCGAACACTCCCCCGTTGGCGTCGAAGCAGCTGGAGAACAGGATGGTGTCCTCGGTTCCCAGGAACTCCGAGACACGGGCTTCGAGCTCGAGGTGCAGGTCCTGGGTACCGCAGATGAAACGGACGGATGCCATACCGAAGCCACGCTCGTCCATGGCGGCCTTGGCGACGGCAATGATGTCCGGGTGGTCCGCCAGTCCAAGGTAGTTGTTGGCGCAGAAGTTCAAGACGGTATTGGCGGGCTGGCCGAGCTGGCCGGCCGAGATGTGGCTGGCCTGCGGCGAGTCAATGTGGCGTTCAGTCTTGAAGAGTCCTGCGGTGCGGATCTCTTCCAGTTCGCCCTGCAACTGGTCTTTGATGCTTGAGTACATTGGTGGCTCCTGGTACTGGGTCTTGGGGAGGACTTTACGGTGTCTTAGATTTCGGTCCAGTCGAGGACTACCTTGCCGCCTGAGCCGGCACGGGCGATCTCGAAGCCCTTTTCCCAGTCGGTAGCGGACAGCTTGTCCGTGACGACGGCGGAAATGTTGCGGTGCAGTATGGGATTGGAGGACAGCATGGCGCTCATGGCGTACCAGGTCTCGTACATCTCGCGGCCGTAGACGCCCTTGAGGGTCAGCATGTGGGTGACCACTTTGGCCCAGTCGATGTCGATGGACTGGCTGGGCAAGCCAAGCATGGCGATGCGTCCGCCGTGGTTCATGTTGTTGATCATCTCAGGCAGGGCCGTGGGATGCCCGGACATTTCCAGGCCGATGTCGAATCCTTCGCGCATGCCGAGCTCGCGCTGGGCATCCTTGACGCGCATTTTGGAGACATCGACGGCGAGGTCCACGCCCATCTTCCGGGCCAGCTCAAGCCGCGGGGCGGACACATCCGTGATGGCGATCTTGCGGGCACCTGCGTGGCGCGCGACGGCGATTGCCATGAGTCCGATGGGCCCCGCACCGGTGATGAGCACGTCCTCGCCGACCAGCGGGAAACTCAGAGCGGTGTGGACCGCGTTGCCGAAGGGGTCGAAGATGGCGCCGAGCTCCGGCGTGACGGAAGGATCGTGGTGGACCCAGACGTTGGTCTCCGGGATGACCACGTATTCGGCGAAGGCGCCATCGCGCTGCACGCCGACGGACACAGTGTGGATGCACATCTGCCGGCGACCGGCGCGGCAATTACGGCAGATTCCGCAGACCACGTGGCCTTCACCGGAGACGCGGTCGCCGACCTTGACGTCGCGGACGTCCTCTCCCACGGTCACCACTTCGCCGTAGAACTCGTGACCCGCAATCAGCGGCGCCTCGATGATGCCCTGCGCCCACGCGTCCCAGGACTGGATGTGCAGGTCCGTTCCGCAAATACCGGTGGTCATGACACGGATCTTGACGTCGCTGGGACCGGCCTCCGGTTCGGGACGTTCGACGAGTTCAAAACCGGCGTGCGCACCGGACTTGTAGAGAGCCTTCATGGGTCTTCCTAACTCAGTGGATGGGCCGTTTGTGTGCCGTTTCACTTCATTGAAACCCCACTGACGGTTTAGCACAACTAGGTTTTTCTCAATCAACGATTTAGCATTTGCTAAATGGAAGTACATCAGCTCCAAATGCTCAGGGAACTAGGAGATCTCGGCAGTGTCAAGGCCGTAGCCGAGACGCTCATGGTCACCCCGTCCGCCGTCTCCCAGCAGCTCGCGCTCCTGCAGAAGTCCGTCGACGTGCCCCTGACGCGCAAGGAAGGCCGCGCCTTGGTGCTAACGGATGCCGGCAGGGTCCTCGCGGACGCCGGAGCCGCCGTCGTGAACGCGCTCGCGGACGCACGGGCAGCGATCGGCGCTTACCACGACTCCCCGGGTTCCACCGTGACCGTGAGCGCCTTCCACAGTGCGGGGCAGGCCCTGTTCGCTCCGCTTGCTGCCTTGCTGACCACTGCCGGCGGCGCGGGTGCGGAACGCGGCGTCCCCCGCTTGAAACTCGCCGACGAGGACGTAGCCCAGGAGGACTTTCCCGGACTCGCGGCACGGTACGACCTCGTGCTCGCGCATCGGATGGAGAACAGTCCGGAGTGGCCCACCGACAAGGTGGCTGTGATCCCGCTCGCCGACGAACCGCTCGACGTCGCGCTGCCTGCCGGGCACCCGCTCGCGGCCCGCCGCGAACTCAGGCCGGCCGACGTCGTCGGGCAGACTTGGGTGACCAGCCGCGCAGGCTACTCCCCCGCAGACGTGCTGGCCGCCGTCGTCGCTGTCAGCCGACGCCCCGCGGACGTCCTCCACCGCATCAACGACTACTCCACAGTGGCCTCGCTCGTGGCAGCCGGTGGAGCGATTGGTTTGCTCCCGCGGTTCACTGCCCGGCGCGTGCTGGATGCGGGCGTGGTCCTGCGTCCGCTGGCGGGGGTCAATTCGGTGCGGAAGATCGACATCCTGGCCAGGCCGGAAACCCTGAAGCGGAAATCGGTCATGACGGTCTGCGAAGCGCTACAGACCGTTATGACCGAACTCGCCGGGGCTCCTTAGCCCAACTGGCTCGCATTTGTTGTCGTTATAAGGCCGGCAAAGTCAACTGGTCAGAGCAACGCTCGGGTTTAGGCTGCCTGCAGCAGCTGGTTGAGCCGGTTGGCTGGGGTTTGCAGGTTGAGGGTGGGCCGTGGCCGGCGGTTGAGTTTCGCGGCGACCCGGCGGAGATCCTCCGGGGTGTGAGCGGAGAGGTCCGAGCCTTTCTCGAACCAGAATCTCAGGAGCCGGTTGGTGTTTTCGTTGGTCCCGCGCTGCCAGGGCGAGTGCGGGTCGCAGAAGTAAAGCGTGGTGTCGAGCGCGGTTTGGATCCTCGCGTAGTCGGCGAGCTCCGTGCCGCGGTCCCAGGTGATCGACTGTCGCAGGTGGTCCGGGAGGTTGCCCATCTCCCGGATCATCGCGGTAGC
>NZ_JAPFFT010000060.1 GCF_026241105.1 Arthrobacter rhizophilus
GCACTCTGAGGAAATGACCTGACCATAAAACGCTCCATCAATCAGAGCGTTGCTACGACCATATGACTTTGCCCCCTCATAACGACATTAACTGCGATTCAGTTGGGCGGGGAAAGCGCGACGGCGGCCGCCTACCTTCCGGTGCGCGGCCGCCGTCTGCGTTTAACTCAGTAGTCCTAGCCTTCGATCGCTGCCTTCGCGGCGGGATCGGAGTCATTCAGGAACTTCTCAATCCGTTCCGGTTCCTCGGCTTCGCCAATGGCTGCGGAAGCCCGGCCGAGCGAGTACAGAGCGCGCAGGAATCCCCTGTTGGGCTCGTGCTCCCACGGGATGGGGCCAACGCCGCGCCAACCGTTACGGCGCAGCGAATCCAGTCCACGGTGGTACCCAACACGGGAATACGCGTAGGAATCGATGGTCCGGCCGTCGGCCCAGGCTTCCTCGGCCAGGATCGCCCACAGCAACGAAGACGTGGGGTACTTGGCTACGAGGTCCAGGGCCTCCTGCCCCAAGGCAAGGTGCTGGTACACCTCGGTCTCGGCAGGCAGGAGCGTCGGCTCTGGGCCCATCAGGTTCTTGCGGAATTCGTCGGACATTAGAAGGTCTTGCCTACCGAACCGAGCTGCTTTGCGGCTTCCACGATGCGGGCAGCCATGCCGGCCTCGGCGGAGGCTCCCCAGACGCGGGGGTCGTAAGTCTTCTTGTTGCCCATTTCGCCGTCGACCTTCAGGACACCGTCATAGTTCGAGAGCATGTGTCCGGCAACCGGGCGGGTGAACGCGTACTGGGTGTCGGTGTCGATGTTCATCTTGATGACACCGTAGGAAACGGCGTCGGCGATTTCCTGCTCGGTGGAGCCGGAGCCGCCGTGGAAGACAAGGTCGAACGGGTTGGTCTTGCCGATCTTGGCACCGACCTCGGCCTGGATCTGCTTGAGCAGTTCAGGGCGGAGCTTGACGTTGCCCGGCTTGTACACACCGTGGACGTTGCCGAAGGTGAGGGCGGTCAGGTAGCGGCCGTTGTCGCCCGTGCCGAGTGCCTCGATGGTGGCGAGGGCGTCTTCGGTGGTGGTGTAGAGCTTCTCGTTGATCTCGTTCTCGACGCCGTCTTCCTCGCCGCCGACCGTGCCGATTTCAACCTCGAGGATGATCTTGGCGGCAGCAGCGCGTTCCAGGAGTTCGCGGCCGATGCGCAGGTTCTCGGAAAGGGTCTCGTGCGAGCCGTCCCACATGTGCGAGTTGAAGATGGGGTCCTTGCCGGCCTTGACGGCTTCCTCGGAAGCGGCCAGGAGCGGAAGAACGAAATCAGCCAGCTTGTCCTGCGGGCAGTGGTCAGTGTGAAGGGCAATGTTCACGTTGTAGTTCTTCGCGACCTCGCGAGCGAAAGCCGCGAAGCCCAGGGAGCCGGCAACCATGTCCTTGACGGATGCGCCGGACCAGTAAGCCGCACCACCGGTGGAGACCTGGATGATGCCGTCCGACTCGGCCTCGGCAAAGCCGCGGATGGCGGCATTCAGGGTCTGCGACGAGGTGACGTTCACTGCCGGGAACGCGAAGCCGCCGGCCTTCGCGCGATCGATCATTTCGGAGTAAATCTCTGGGGTTGCGATGGGCATGCTGACTCCTATGCTGATTTTCGTCTGTGGGTTTTGTTGACCCTGGAGTAGACCTATACGGCTAGGCACCATCCTAGCGACTTCGAATCCGGCACCGTGTTTCCAGTCATGGAGACGGGTAACACTTGCGGACCTTTGCCGCCGGGCTCCTCTTAGGACACGCGCTGTCCGAAGTTGTGGCGCCGGATCCAGGCGTGCATCGCGATTGCCGCAGCCGACGCCGCGTTCATGGACCGCGTGGAACCGTACTGCTCGATCGACAGGGTCGCGACTGCGGCTTCGTGCACTTCGGGCGTCAGGCCGGGGCCTTCCTGTCCAAACACGAGCACGCAGTTGCGCGGAAGGTCGTAGGTTTCCAGCGGCACGGAATCCGGGAAGATGTCGATCCCGATGATGGCCAGCCCCTCCCCCTGCGCCCACGCCACGAAGTCCTCCACGGTGGGGTGGTGGCGGACGTGCTGGTAGCGGTCGGTGACCATGGCTCCGCGGCGGTTCCACCGGCGTCGTCCGATAATGTGGACCTCTTTGGCGAGGAACGCGTTAGCGGTGCGCACCACTGTCCCGATGTTCAGGTCGTGCTGCCAGTTCTCGATGGCGATGTGGAAATCGTGCCGGTGGGCGTCCAGATCCGCCACGATCGCATCGTGCTTCCAGTACCGGTACTTGTCCACCACGTTGCGGCGGTCGCCGTCCGCCAGGAGGTCCGGATCCCAGTGCTCGCCTTCCGGCCAATCACCTTCCCAGGGCCCGACGCCGACCTCCGGTTTCGCTTCGGGCTCGCCGTCGTTAGACGAGACAGCAGTGGTATCGGTAGGGGCAGGGTTCTGGGGCCGGTCAGTCACTCCTCAACCCTAGCCGGGGCACCGTAACGCAGGACGCTCGGGTGTCTCGTAGACCGAAAGATGAAAGACTTGGGACGAGAACCAGCCAACACGCGGAGGAAACGCATGGAGAACGCAACCGGGGCCCCGAAAAGCTCAACCATTTACCGCAACGGCCATGAGATCGAATGCTGGCTCACGGACATGGACGGTGTCCTGGTCCACGAAAACCAGGCGGTGCCCGGAGCGGCCGAACTGATCCAGCGCTGGGTGGATACCTCCAAGCGATTCCTTGTCCTCACCAACAACTCCATCTTCACGCCGCGGGACCTGGCGGCCCGGCTGAGCTCCTCCGGCCTGGAAATCCCGGAGGAGAACATCTGGACATCGGCCCTGGCCACAGCACAATTCCTGAAGGACCAGGTGCGCGGCTCGGATTCCGGCAACCGCGCCTACACCATCGGCGAGGCAGGGCTCACGACGGCGCTCCACGAGGCGGGCTTCATCCTCACCGACCAGAACCCGGACTTCGTAGTGCTCGGCGAAACCCGCACCTACTCCTTTGAAGCCATCACCATGGCCATCCGGCTGATCCTCGCCGGAGCCCGCTTCATTGCCACCAACCCGGACGCCACCGGCCCGTCAAAGGACGGCCCGATGCCCGCCACCGGCGCCATCGCGGCGCTTATTTCCAAGGCGACAGGCCGCGAGCCCTACATTGTGGGCAAGCCGAACCCCATGATGTTCCGTTCGGCCATGAACCAGATCGACGCGCATTCGGAAACCACCGCCATGATCGGTGACCGCATGGACACCGACATCATCGCGGGCATGGAAGCCGGGCTGCACACCGTCTTGGTGCTCAGCGGCATCACCCAGCGCGAGGACATCGCGGCCTTCCCGTTCCGGCCGAACCAGGTCCTGAACTCGGTAGCGGATCTCAAAAGCCAGATTTAGGCCGATGCCATGGCTGTGCTGAACCTGCGTTCCCTGGCCGGCGGCCGCATCCTCCGGGGCAGCCAGCCGTTCGGCATGGATACCGCGGCGACAGCAGCCTTCTTTGAACTGCACGGCATCCGGACGGTCATGGATCTGCGCAGCGGGTACGAGCGCGCCATCGTGCCGTGGCAGCTGGCCAACGGCGCGGTGGAGCTCGTGGAAAACCCCCTCGATCCGCGTGTCGCCGCGGCCGGGCTCCAAACGATCCACACAGCCGAAGACCTTGGCGAGCTGTACCTGGGCTGGGTTCGCACCCGCCCGGATTGGGTGGCGGAATCCCTGCGGCCCGCCGCCCAAGGCAAGCGGACGCTCATCCACTGCTCCCTCGGCAAGGACCGCACCGGCGTCGTATCCGCCTTGGCGCTCCTCGCGACCGGCACGGACCACGCAGCCGTTGTGGCGGACTACGCTGCCAGCACTGCGGCGCTGCCCCTGATGCTGGAGACCATGGCCGCGGCGTGGCGGCTGGCCGTCCCCGAAGTACCGGAGGAGGCGTTCAGTCCCTCGCTCATGCTGCTGCAATCCCCCGAGGCTGCCATGGAGTACTTCCTGGACCGGTTCGCCCGCGAGTTCGGAAACGCGGCGGACTACCTGAACGACGCCGGCCTCAGCGGTGCGGAGTTGGACGGACTGCGGCGGGGGTAGCTGAGACTGGTCAGCTGATGACCACCCGCGAGCCTGCCCTGGGCAAGGGGAATAGCTCGTTCTGCAGATCCTCGATGATCGGATTGTAGACAAAAGGGTTCCACTGGGGACTCGCGTGGGCGGGCCGGGCGCCGTCGGTCCTGCGTCCCGCGGAAGCCATGTTGAGGGGGAACGTCTTGGCCCACCCGGCCCGGGCAGTCTCGTAGTTGACCGTGTCATCGCGGGGATTTCCGATGAAAGCCATGCGCGTATCCCCCAGCCTGTCCGTAAACCGCGTGCCATCGAAGTGGTAGATGTAGTCAGATTCGCTCTGGATCAGGACACTCGACGGAGCGATCGGCGACAGCTGCTCTAGGGTCTGGTCCCAGATCTGCCCCCACGTGCGTTCATGTTTGTTGACCACGCGCTCGCCCAGTTCGTAACCGCCGCGAATGACCGACGGAACCTGGAAACCGCTCTCGTACAAGAACACCACGCCGTCGAACCAGCTTTGGTCAAGGATGTCGTACTTGCTGAACGGGGAGGAATCCAACAGGATCAGCTTGACGCCGACGTCGTTCCGTTCACGCAAGAGCGCGGCCACTTCAGTGGCCAGCATCCCGCCGAAGCTGTGGCCATAGAAGTAGACCGTGTTCAGCTTCCGCCCATTGATGTAGCCGACGACGGCGTCCGCCACCTCAGCGACGTCCAACCCGAGGTTGGAGTACCCGACGGCGGCCAGCTGGCCTCTCTGCCGCAGAGAACCACGGAGGGAATTGAGGATCCATTGCGCTTCTTCCCAGCTGGTCTTGTAGCCAGGAAAGAGAATCCAACTCGAGTTGGGGTAAGAGGACTCCGCGAAGTCATCCCCAACCGGGAGGATCTTGGTGGTGCGGCGCTCGGCCTGGACCTGGCGGGTAAACAGCATGTCCGCCGCGAGGGCCGAGGAAGCGCCAGCGCCGATCAAGAAGGTCCTACGGGAAAAACTCTTCAGCTCGGCGGCATGGCGAAGAACCTGGGCCGGGGAGCCCGGATCCTGCCAGCGCTGCTTACGAGGGAATTTCCCCGCCTGAAAGTCCACCCAGCCAGCTTAGGCGCTTGGGCTGACGGTCACACGATCCCCCTCAGTCCCGCCCGAGGTCAGTCGAGGCCGAGCTCGTCTTTGCCGAAGGCGAAGAGGTAGGGAACGCCGGTTTCGGCTTCGATCTTTTCCTTGGCACCAGTGTTGCGGTCCACGATCACGGCCACGGCCACCACGTTGCCACCGGCTTTGCGGACTCCCTCGACGGCGGTCAAGGCCGAGCCTCCGGTAGTGGACGTGTCCTCGAGAACCACGACGTTGCGGCCTTCGACCGAGGGGCCTTCCACCTGCCGGCCCATGCCGTAGGACTTCTGCGCCTTGCGTACCACGAAGGCGTCAACGGCACGGCCAGTATCGGCAGCAGCGTGCATCACAGCGGTGCCGACCGGGTCTGCCCCCATCGTCAGGCCACCGGCGCACTCAACGGCAATTCCGGCGTCGTCGATCATCGACAACATGACCTGGCCAACCAGCTTCGAGGCCTCGTGGTGCAAGGTGATGCGCCGCAGGTCGATGTAGTAGTCCGCCTCGGCGCCGCTGGAAAGGATCACCTTGCCGCGGACGACCGCCAGTTCTTTGATCAATTCAAGGAGGCGGGCACGGGCAGCGGCAGTGTCAACGGCGGGAGTCATGGTCCCCATTCTACGTAAAGCCGTTCAGGGCCGGGGAAAGGGCGGCGTCACGGAAAGTCTGCGACCCGCATCGTGCCCTGCGACCCGCATCGTGCCCTGCGACACCGGAATTCCCTGTGTGTCAGCCTGTTGCGTGACACTTTTGTGGCGGGGAAGGAACCTTATGGAAATTCCGAGTCGTCCGAG
>NZ_JAPFFT010000061.1 GCF_026241105.1 Arthrobacter rhizophilus
GTTGTCCGGCGGTGTCCTACTCTCCCACACCCTCCCGGGTGCAGTACCATCGGCGCTGTGGGTCTTAGCTTCCGGGTTCGGAATGGGACCGGGCGTTTCCCCCACGCTATGACCGCCGTAACCCTGTTACCCGTCACCGCCGCCCCCGGGGGGGTGGTGGTGTGGGAAGACTGGTTACAACATTGTGGTGTTGTTATTCAGTTGTGGTTGGTTCCTGGAACGGGCAAACAGCCGTGACGGGTGTTTGTTGTTCGGGAACCACATAGTGGACGCAAGCAGCTTGTGTTTGTGTGGTGTAAGTTGTCGGCCTATTAGTACCGGTCAGCTTCAACAGTCTTTGGTCCTGTCTTCCACATCCGGCCTATCAACCCAGTGGTCTGGCTGGGGGCCTCTCACACACGAGGTGTATGGAAATCTCATCTTGAAGCGAGCTTCCCGCTTAGATGCTTTCAGCGGTTATCCCATCCGAACGTAGCTAATCAGCGGTGCACTTGGCAGTACAACTGACACACCAGAGGTTCGTCCGTCCCGGTCCTCTCGTACTAAGGACAGCCCTTCTCAAATTTCCTGCGCGCGCAGCGGATAGGGACCGAACTGTCTCACGACGTTCTAAACCCAGCTCGCGTACCGCTTTAATGGGCGAACAGCCCAACCCTTGGGACCTACTCCAGCCCCAGGATGCGACGAGCCGACATCGAGGTGCCAAACCATGCCGTCGATATGGACTCTTGGGCAAGATCAGCCTGTTATCCCCGAGGTACCTTTTATCCGTTGAGCGACGGCCATTCCACAATGTACCGCCGGATCACTAGTCCCGACTTTCGTCCCTGCTTGAGATGTCTCTCTCACAGTCAAGCTCCCTTGTGCACTTACACTCGACACCTGATTGCCAACCAGGCTGAGGGAACCTTTGGGCGCCTCCGTTACTTTTTAGGAGGCAACCGCCCCAGTTAAACTACCCATCAGGCACTGTCCCTGACCCGGATCACGGGCCGAAGTTAGATGTCCAAAGTGACCAGAGTGGTATTTCAACGATGACTCCACCCGAACTGGCGTCCGGGCTTCAACGTCTCCCACCTATCCTACACAAGCCACTCCGAACACCAATACCAAACTATAGTAAAGGTCTCGGGGTCTTTCCGTCCTGCTGCGCGTAACGAGCATCTTTACTCGTACTGCAATTTCGCCGAGTTTATGGTTGAGACAGCGGGGAAGTCGTTACTCCATTCGTGCAGGTCGGAACTTACCCGACAAGGAATTTCGCTACCTTAGGATGGTTATAGTTACCACCGCCGTTTACTGGGGCTTGAATTCTCAGCTTCGCCTTGCGGCTAACCGGTCCTCTTAACCTTCCAGCACCGGGCAGGAGTCAGTCCGTATACATCGTCTTGCGACTTCGCACGGACCTGTGTTTTTAGTAAACAGTCGCTTCCCCCTGGTCTCTGCGGCCCCGATCCCCTCCCACCAGCAAGTGGTGTTCAAGGTTGGGGCCCCCCTTCTCCCGAAGTTACGGGGGCATTTTGCCGAGTTCCTTAACCATAATTCTCTCGATCGCCTTGGTATTCTCTACCTGATCACCTGTGTCGGTTTGGGGTACGGGCGGCTGGGACCTCGCGTCGATGCTTTTCTAGGCAGCATAGGATCACCGGATCCCCCCTCGCGGGGGTCCCGTCAGATCTCAGGAACGTCATCAAAGACACAGCGACGGATTTGCCTATCGCTGACCCTACATCCTTAGACCGGGGCAACCATCGCCCGGCCCGGCTACCTTCCTGCGTCACACCTGTTAATACGCTTACCTCCCGGGATCAGGTCCCGCGCTCGGCCAAAACCCTCACACCACAAGGGTGCTTGGGCAGGCTCCGGGCGGTTAGTATCCCCCGCTTGGCATGGGCGGTCCTTCACCGGTACGGGAATATCAACCCGTTGTCCATCGACTACGCCTGTCGGCCTCGCCTTAGGTCCCGACTTACCCAGGGCAGATTAGCTTGACCCTGGAACCCTTGATCATTCGGCGGACGGGTTTCTCACCCGTCTTTCGCTACTCATGCCTGCATTCTCACTCGTGTAGGCTCCACCGCTGGTTTACACCGCGACTTCACCGCCCACACGACGCTCCCCTACCACTCCAGACGACTGAACCACGAAGGCTTGTCTACTATCTGAAATCCACAACTTCGGCGGTGTACTTGAGCCCCGCTACATTGTCGGCGCGGAATCACTTGACCAGTGAGCTATTACGCACTCTTTCAAGGATGGCTGCTTCTAAGCCAACCTCCTGGTTGTCTTCGCAACTCCACATCCTTTCCCACTTAGCACACGCTTAGGGGCCTTAGTTGGTGGTCTGGGCTGTTTCCCTCTCGACTATGAAGCTTATCCCCCACAGTCTCACTGCTGCGCTCTCACTTACCGGCATTCGGAGTTTGGCTGACGTCAGTAACCTTGTAGGGCCCATCGGCCATCCAGTAGCTCTACCTCCGGCAAGAAACACGCAACGCTGCACCTAAATGCATTTCGGGGAGAACCAGCTATCACGGAGTTTGATTGGCCTTTCACCCCTACCCACAGCTCATCCCCTCCATTTTCAACTGAAGTGGGTTCGGTCCTCCACGACGTCTTACCGTCGCTTCAACCTGGCCATGGGTAGATCACTCCGCTTCGGGTCTAGATCACGCCACTACGAACGCCCTGTTCAGACTCGCTTTCGCTACGGCTACCCCACACGGGTTAACCTCGCGACGTAACACTAACTCGCAGGCTCATTCTTCAAAAGGCACGCCGTCACAGTTACTTGTGATTACTCACGACTGCTCCGACGGATTGTAAGCACACGGTTTCAGGTACTGTTTCACTCCCCTCCCGGGGTACTTTTCACCTTTCCCTCACGGTACTGGTCCGCTATCGGTCATTAGGAAGTATTTAGGCTTATCAGGTGGTCCTGACAGATTCACACGGGATTTCTCGGGCCCCGTGCTACTTGGGATCCTCTCCAGGCGGCACACAACATTACGGTTACGGGGCTCCCACCCTCTACGGCCGGCCTTTCAAGACCGTTCACCTATGCTCGTGCTCTCACCCCACCGGTCCGGCAGAACCAATACGGAAAGTCCCACAACCCCGCCCATGCAACGCCCGCCGGCTATCACACATGGAACGGTTTAGCCTCATCCGCGTTCGCTCGCCACTACTAACGGAATCACTCTTGTTTTCTCTTCCTGCGGGTACTGAGATGTTTCACTTCCCCGCGTTCCCCCCACGCACCCTATGTGTTCAGATGCGGGTCACCAGATCACCTCACAGCGTCTGGCGGGGTTTCCCCATTCGGACATCCTGGGATCAAAGTTCGGTTATCAACTCCCCCAGGCTTATCGCAGATTCCTACGTCCTTCTTCGGCTCCTAATGCCAAGGCATCCACCGTGTGCCCTTAAAAACTTGACCACACAAAGATCAAAAACATTTCGAGAGAACCACGGAAACCAACCACGCCGAAGCACGGCCGGATCCAGGTTCATCAAAAAGAAATTGCTGTAGACACAAACAAGCACAAAAGGCCTGCCCGTGTCAGATGCTCGCGTCCACTATGTAGTTCTCAAACAACAACCCCGTACCACACCCCCCGCACCAACCACCCCCGCCACAAAAAGGACAGGAACAGCCCAAACGCACGAAGACATGCAGCCAGGAAACCAGAAACACCAAACCCGCAACCCCGCACCCCCCCAAAGGGGGCCCGCAGGCCGCGGCCCTGTTGCCTCAGGACCCAACAGTGTGCCAAACACGAAAACCGGCCCTCCCCCACCCGCACCGTTCCAAAACACTCGAAAGCATCCGTACTAAGGGCAGGAAAAGAAACCACCGGCCGCTATCTGCTGATATTCCACCCATGAGCACCCACCGCAGAACAGACGCCTGCGCAATGGGCTTTGCTTCCACCCACCCCCGCACCATCCATGCGGACAGCAAAAGGGCGATGATGGTGCTCCTTAGAAAGGAGGTGATCCAGCCGCACCTTCCGGTACGGCTACCTTGTTACGACTTAGTCCCAATCGCCGGTCCCACCTTCGACGGCTCCCCCCACAAGGGTTAGGCCACCGGCTTCGGGTGTTACCAACTTTCGTGACTTGACGGGCGGTGTGTACAAGGCCCGGGAACGTATTCACCGCAGCGTTGCTGATCTGCGATTACTAGCGACTCCGACTTCATGGGGTCGAGTTGCAGACCCCAATCCGAACTGAGACCGGCTTTTTGGGATTAGCTCCACCTCACAGTATCGCAACCCTTTGTACCGGCCATTGTAGCATGCGTGAAGCCCAAGACATAAGGGGCATGATGATTTGACGTCGTCCCCACCTTCCTCCGAGTTGACCCCGGCAGTCTCCCATGAGTCCCCACCACTACGTGCTGGCAACATGGAACGAGGGTTGCGCTCGTTGCGGGACTTAACCCAACATCTCACGACACGAGCTGACGACAACCATGCACCACCTGTAAACCGACCGCAAGCGGGGCACCTGTTTCCAGGCGTTACCGGTTCATGTCAAGCCTTGGTAAGGTTCTTCGCGTTGCATCGAATTAATCCGCATGCTCCGCCGCTTGTGCGGGCCCCCGTCAATTCCTTTGAGTTTTAGCCTTGCGGCCGTACTCCCCAGGCGGGGCACTTAATGCGTTAGCTACGGCGCGGAAAACGTGGAATGTCCCCCACACCTAGTGCCCAACGTTTACGGCATGGACTACCAGGGTATCTAATCCTGTTCGCTCCCCATGCTTTCGCTCCTCAGCGTCAGTTAATGCCCAGAGACCTGCCTTCGCCATCGGTGTTCCTCCTGATATCTGCGCATTTCACCGCTACACCAGGAATTCCAGTCTCCCCTACATCACTCTAGTCTGCCCGTACCCACTGCAGAACCGGAGTTGAGCCCCGGTCTTTCACAGCAGACGCGACAAACCGCCTACGAGCTCTTTACGCCCAATAATTCCGGATAACGCTTGCGCCCTACGTATTACCGCGGCTGCTGGCACGTAGTTAGCCGGCGCTTCTTCTGCAGGTACCGTCACCCGAAAGCTTCTTCCCTACTGAAAGAGGTTTACAACCCGAAGGCCGTCATCCCTCACGCGGCGTCGCTGCATCAGGCTTTCGCCCATTGTGCAATATTCCCCACTGCTGCCTCCCGTAGGAGTCTGGGCCGTGTCTCAGTCCCAGTGTGGCCGGTCACCCTCTCAGGCCGGCTACCCGTCGTCGCCTTGGTAGGCCATTACCCCACCAACAAGCTGATAGGCCGCGAGTCCATCCAAAACCGCAAAAGCTTTCCACCAACACACCATGCGGTGGCCGGTCATATCCGGTATTAGACCCAGTTTCCCAGGCTTATCCCAGAGTCAAGGGCAGGTTACTCACGTGTTACTCACCCGTTCGCCACTAATCCCCCCAGCAAGCTGGAGATCATCGTTCGACTTGCATGTGTTAAGCACGCCGCCAGCGTTCATCCTGAGCCAGGATCAAACTCTCCGTTGAAGTAAAACAAAAACAGACACAACCACAACCACCGGAAATAACGGCAGAAGAGCTGCACAAAATTTGAAACCAGCTGTAAAAAACCAGCCCCGCACCACCGAAGCGACACGAAACCAGCCAAAACAACCAATTCA
>NZ_JAPFFT010000062.1 GCF_026241105.1 Arthrobacter rhizophilus
CTCGCCGGTTCCCCCACCCGGAGGATCCTCCTCGCCCACCTCGCGAACCGCAGGCTCAGCCCCGCCGGACAGCAGGCTGCATCCGTGTTCCTGTCAACGGCGAAGCGTTTGCAAACCCCAACACCCGCAGCAACCAACCCCAGTTCGTGAATCCCGTGCTGCCACTACGCGCAGGGTTCTCGTTCCTTGAGCCACCAACGTGGACACGTGCCATCTGGCCGTTGGTCGGCCCATGCCGAGATGACTGCTCCCTGGTGCCGACGGTAGAGGACTTCTGACATTCCGTGCAGGCGGCTTCGGAACCCCGAAAACACGCGGGCCGTCGTGCAGGCTGGTGCTGAAATGACGGTCAGCGATAAATGGCGGTTTTTTTGCTTCGCTAAATGGCGGCCTGCTGGTTCGAGAGTGCTCGCGACCGCCTATAAAAGGTTGCTCGGGACATTCCGAGATCGCGCGCGACTTGAGCAGCAGGTTCGCCGCCTTCGACCAGACGGACCGCGCTTCGAATCCGGCTGTCAGTGACCCGGCGAGGTCGGCCACCAAGATCCATCCCGGCTTCTCGGCGTTTGGCGATGGAATCGGTGACGCGTTCGCGCTTGATCTCGTGTTCCATCTGCGCGAGGGCGGCCATGATCGTGAACAACATGGATCCCATTGGGGTCACAGTATCGACATCGCCTCCACCTAGGTTTAGAACGCGCAGGCCGGCTCCTCGACTGCGGAGTTCAGCGGCGAAGGCGAGCATGTTCTGGGTGGAACGTCCGAGCCTGTCCAGCGTGGTGATGACGAGAGTGTCGCCATCGGTCAGCGCTTCGAGGGCCCGATCAAACTGTGGTCGTGAATTTCGCGCCCCGGACACGCCGTGGTCAATGTAGAGGAATCGCGCCGGACTCCGGCGGCAAGAAGGTCTGCCTGTTGCCGGTCGGTGGATTGCTGTCGCGTGGAAACGCGTGCATAGCCAATCAGTTTGGCCATAGGCTGCTCCGATGTGTCTCATAACTAATGGTGGATACAGCGATTCAACCAGAAGGTTTCGAGACATAGTTAGGAGAATCGCCGGCGACGGAAGAACTCTGACGATTCGGCGAAAAATATGATGTTGAAATCGTCACAGGGGCCGAGCCTGTGAGACGTCTCGTATCCCTAGGGTTGCAAGACCGGCGATCGAGACACCACCCTTGGACGCGGACACCCTCGACTTGTCAGTGCTGCCCGCAGAGCGGCGTCGGTTCCTGGCCACGGTCGGGCCCCCGGTTGACCGTGCAGGCGCTGGACCCACCCGATCCGCAGCACCGCTACCCGATCCCGCTTACGGTGCTCGCGCAGTCGGCGACCGAGGTGCTCGACGAGGTCGTGTGAAGTCCGAAGCGATCCTCCTCAGACCCGTTCCCGCGTCGAAGGTTTCAGCGTCCACCGTCTATCTCCGCTTTATCCTCTGCTGCACTTTGGCCTGCTCAACAAGTTCGGCCATCCACGGTCGGTGCCCGCGGTGGAACACCATGCCCTCCGGCAGCCCGTGGACGGAAGCCCTGGAACCGGCAACGTCGATGGTGATCCGCCCCCCGGCCAGAGGCGCGTTCATGATCTGCAGGTCGCCGTAGGTTTCCGGCAGGACGGGATCCATCCACAGGCCGCCTTGGGATACATGCGCGTCATAGCGCATCAGGCTCGTCACTAGATGAATCGGTGTGGTCGCCGCCCATGCCTGCGGCGAGCACGCGGTAGGATAGGGCACGGGTGCGGCTAAATGCTCCCGGCCAAAGCCGCAGAACAGCTCCGGCAAGCGGCCGCCGGAGTACTCGGCCGCTTCCAGCAGGGCGGTGGCGATCCGCTGGGCCTGCTCCACGAAGCCGTAGCGCATCAACGCTAGCGTGATAATCGCGTTGTCGTGCGGCCAGACCGATCCATTGTGGTAGCTGGCGGGGTTGTAGGCGCCCATGTCGCTGGCCAGGGTCCGTACGCCCCAACCGCTGAACATCTCCGGGGACATCAGCCGTTCAACCACCAGCGGGGCCTTGTCCTCATCCACCAGGCCGAGCCATAGGCAGTGGCCCATGTTGGACGCGCACGCGTCGACCTGCCGCTTCTGACCATCGAGTGCGACGGCGTAATACCCGCGATCAGGCATCCAGAATTGCTCGTTGAACCGTTTCTTCAACTGTGCCGCCCGGCTGGCGAGCTCGCCCGTCAACGCCGCGTCACCGGCGTCGTACGCCATCCAAGCGCGGGCCATGTATGCGGCATAGACATACGCCTGCACTTCGCAGAGCGCGATCGGCGGCTTCGCCAGGGTCCCGTCGGCGAAGTTGATCCCGTCCCAGGAGTCCTTCCAGCCCTGGTTGATCAGACCCTGGTCATTGAGGCGCTGATACTCGACGAACCCGTCGCCGTCCTTGTCCCCGTAGTCCCGGATCCAGTCCAGCGCCCGGTCCGCGTGCGGCAGGAGGGCGGCGATGGTGTCCTTGGCGAATCCCCAGCGGCTGACCGCCCCCAGCACCACCACAAACAGCGGAGTGGCGTCGACGCTGCCGTAGTAGACGGACTTGCCGCCCAGGGACAACCCGCTGGAGACACCGAGCCTGACCTCGTGCAGGATCTTGCCCGGTTCTTCTTCGCTCATCGGATCCACCACGGTGCCTTGGCGGTCCGCCAGCGTCTGCAGCGTCCCCAGGGCCAGGGAGGGGTCCACGGGCAGCGCCATATGCGAGGCCAACAGCGAGTCCCGGCCGAACAGGGTCATGAACCAGGGCGCCCCGGCGGCCACCACGACCCGGTCCGGATGGTTCGGATCCTCGATGCGAAGGGCACCCAGGTCGTCATAGCTGCGCCGCAACGTCCGTTCGATGGAGCGGTTTCCCAGCTGCAGCACCGGGATTTTGGCCACCCACTCCTGCCGGCGCCGGTCACTCGGGGACGGCTCACCGGCGGCCGGATGCACAAACAGCGCTCCAGGGTTGATTCCGTCAACGAGGGGCACCACGCTGACCACCGTGCTCCACTGCCCTTGGGGCGGGAGAGCCACCCGGTACGTCAGGCCCTCAGCCGTGACATCGGCACCCGGTGCCTTGACAACGACACCCTTCCGGGCATCCTGCCACGCTGCCCGGATGGTCAGCGCGTCGCCATCCGGAGACCGGGTCTCATCCCAGCGCCGCCGGATCCGCGCCTCCTTCACCTCGAAAAGATCCGCAAAATCAGACTCGATGCTCAGGGAAACAACGCATTCCGCAGGATCCTGGCCATAGTTCCGTACCGTGATCTGCTCCCGGATCCCCACGCCCACTTCGCGCAGCCGATCCACGAGCAACGGGCTGTCCGCGTACCCGTCCAAGCGGGCAACACGGGAGACAAACAGCGCCCGGTACGGCTCCTTCGCCTCCGCAGCCAACGGCTCCAGCCCCCGGCCATTTACGGTCAGGCCCCAGCCGGACAGGATGCGGGTGTCCTCGAAGAAAACCCCGTGGGGGTATTCAGGATGGATATCGCCGTTCGGTGACGAGATACAGAAGGATGTGCCCTCCACCAAAGTGACCGTCCCGGCACCTAACGGCCCAGCCGCCGTATCAGCATTCCACCCTGCCACCAAAGCTCCTTAACAAGGAGGCCTGAGACATCCAGCGCCCAACGCCGCCTTCATGGTTTTAATGGACGCTACGCCGGTCGTCCCCCAAGCGCCAGAGGTAGGGAGGGAGAGTCTGAGGTCCCGGAGCAACACCGAGAGGGTGCATTCAGGCCGGGAGCTGGCAGACGGGCTGGGCGGAAGTAGGGCTTGTGAATTAGCGAAATATCCGACTAACGTTCCACAGGGAGCAGTCATGAAAACCCTGGTAATCCCGGAAACGAGAAGCCCCTGAGATTCTGACACGCTCGTATTAGCAGCGAAGGTGTGCGGTGGGCAGCAACACGACAGCAGACTGACACTCTTTGTTCGGGTTCGCGGGATGGGGGAAGATCAGTATTTGCAGGACCTGCCGGCCCAAAACGGTGATCCAGCGGCCCACACTCATCAGAAGCCGATTCTTACCTCAGCAGTTCAACGTCGGAAACGAGTTCGATATGGGAGAGCATCGCTTCCGCTGCAGCATCCGGGTCCTGGACCCGGATTGCATCGGCAATCTTGCGGTGGGAGGCGAGGGACTGCTCTGGGCGTCCCGGCTGGCCCAAGGATTCCATGCGGGTCTCCAAAATCATTTCCGCGATGAATGTCATCAGTTGGGCCATGACCGCGGAATGGGCTGCCGCCGTGACCGCCTGATGGAACAGTTCGTCACCCTGCAGTCCCCGTCCGCCTCCTTCGATGTCAGCGGCCATCACTTCCAACGCTGAATCGATCAAATCGAGATCGGCCTCGGTGCGCCGGATCGCGGCAAGGCCTGCGAGCTTCACTTCGAGCGTACTTCTCGCCTCAACGATTTCCGGAAGCCTGTTTCGATGCTCCCTGAGGCTCTTGATCACTGTTGCAATCCTGGGCCGGTGCACGAGCACGGCGCCGGTGCCGTGCTGCACATCGATGACTCCTAGAACCTCCAACGCCACCAGGGCCTGGACCAGAGTGGCCCTGGACACCCCTAGCCTCTCCGCCAAGTCCCTTTCAGCCGGCAACAGATCCCCCGGGCCCAGCTGTTCGGCCTCTATATAGTCCAGAAGCTGTTTCACAAGCTGCTCATAGAGACGCGGCCTGGGGACGCGACTTAAAGGCTGTGCTGCCCGGATTTCTTTCACTGCTTCCCCTTCGAATACAACGTGTTGACACAAGTTTACACGGAGGAGTATTGACAAGGTCACCCACTGTACTAGAGGATAGTCCAGTGAGCCAGTGCTTCGGGTCACATTCTTTTTTACTCCGGAGGAACAAAGATGTTCGCTGATCGGTCTCCAGACCCCGACCGTGTCCTGGCCAATGGGTCAGGGGTGTGGCGGCGACGCGCCGACGTTGCTGCCGGCCGACCGGAGGATCGCCGCGCGCCATGCTTGGTTGTCCCCGTTATCTCCGGAGGCGGCCAGCGCCATTGTTCACCGCGGCACCGGGTTAGCCCCAGCCATGTCCGCCGCCCAGGGTGTGAACGTCCCATCCCGCAGGCCGCTTGTCTCGTCGACCACATCGTCGACGAACGCCACGGCGCCGGTCAGAGGCCAAAGCATTCTGCCAGCGGCTAGGTCAGGCCATTGAATACGAACTCTCCACACCGTCCGGCATCAGCCTGGACATCCTGCTGCCCCAAAGGATCAGGACGTATCGCGAACTGGGACACCGAGACCGCCGGCGGTACCACGGTCGCCGTCGTCCTCAATTGCGTGACCGACCGCTCCGGCGAATCCCGGGACTGTAGAGCGGCAGACTCTCCGTATGCCGCGCCCGAACGGCGATCACGACGATAACCAAACGTGGAATCAGCATCCACCACCGTAGAAGGAGACATCACATGACGCAGGAACAGAATCACCAGACCATGGCGCTGGAAGCTAAGGATCTGGAGCTCGAATGGGCTGCCGACCCGCGTTGGGAAGGCGTCACCCGCGATTACTCGGCCACCGACGTCGTCCGCCTCCGCGGCCGGGTCTCCGAAGAACACACCTTGGCCAGGCGCGG
>NZ_JAPFFT010000063.1 GCF_026241105.1 Arthrobacter rhizophilus
TGGTGCACCCCCCGGGACTTGAACCCGGAACCCATTGATTAAGAGTCAATTGCTCTGCCAATTGAGCTAGAGGTGCATTCGTCGATTTCGATCACCTGAAGGCTTTTCTTCCCTCGTTGATCTCCGCAACGACATGTAACTCTACACGAGACTTGTCGAAGTGTGAAATCGGCCCGAGGCCCCTCCGCGGCGCTACCCGGGAGGCTTCAGGACCAGCGCAAAATCGGGGTTTTGGTTGTTGCTGAGAACCCACAGTGCGCCGTCCGGCGCAAGCGATACGTCCCGGAGCCGGCCGTATTGGGCTGTGAAGTATGCCACAGGAGTCCCGGCCGTTTCACCACTGAGCGGCACCGTCCACAATCGCTGCCCCCGCAACGCGCTCGTGAACGCCGTTCCATTGACAATTTCCAGGCCGCTCGGGGAGGAATCCGCCGTCGACGGCCACACAACCTTGGCATCAAGGTAACCGGGGCGGCCCGGCGCCCCGGTTACTTCCGGCCAGCCGTAGTTGCCGCCCGCTTTGATGAGATTGAGTTCGTCGTTCACATCGGGCCCGAATTCGCTTGCCCACAGTCTGCCGGCGCTGTCCCACGCCAGGCCCTGCACATTGCGGTGTCCGTAGCTGTACACCGGATTGTTGCCGAAGGGGTTGCCCGGCGCCGGTTTTCCATCGGGTGTGAGCCGCAGGATCTTCCCTCCAAGCGCATTGCGGTCCTGTGCCTGCTCCGGGCGCTGCGAATCACCGGTGCCGACGTAGAGGAAGCCGTCGGGTCCGAAGCGGATACGGCCACCGTTATGGGTTGGGGCTTTGGGGATGCCGGAGAAGATGACTTCGGGCGTGCCAAGACTGAGGCGGTTGTCTGCTGCCTGTTCCAGCCGGGTCCGGGCAATTCTGTTGTCCGATTCAGCCGTGAAATAGCTGTAAAGCAGGCGGTCTCCGGAGAACGTCGGGGGGAGGGCCAGTCCCAGCAGGCCGCCCTCACCGCCGGGTACGACGCCGGGAAACTCGCCAATGGTGGTGGCTTGGCCATTCCGGACGGATTTGATGAGCCTGGTGTCCCGTTCCGAGATGATGGCCGTGCCGTCGTCGAGGAACACGATGGACCACGGGAGGGTGAGATTCAGGTCCAGTTTCCGAAGCAACTCCGGTCCGTTGCCTTCGGGCTTGGGGGATTGGACGGCATGTGATTGGCTCGCGGACGGTGACGCTGCCGGCGACCCGGTGGACGGTCCTCCTGGCGACGAGCCGGTGCCGGGGGAACTCCCGGTGCATGCGCTCAGCAGCAAAGCCGAGATGCAGGCCGCCGCCAGGAGCGCCCGGGCAGGCAAAAGGCGGGGCCGGAGAAAGCTTCCGGAACCCGCCTTTGCCTGGTTCATAGTGTCAGCGGCGATTCCGGCGAGGTGGCCGGAAGCCTGCGGCCTCGGCGTGGGCGCTCGAGACAAACCAGACCCCGGCCTTGACCTCGTCGTAGGACGGACTGTCTTCGTCGTGATAGGTCATCGTGTCGGCGTTGCCCTTGACCGTGTACCCATCAGGGCCGCTCCCGTCAGCGCCCGCGGCAGCCGAGCCCTCGCCGTACGGCTGGTCGGCAGCCAGATGGCCGCCCAGCGGCGTGGCATCGCCGGAAACGACTTCCGGGCCGGCGGCCGCGACCGGCGCCGCGGCGGCGTCGGAAGCCTGCTGCTCTCCTTGGTGCCCGTCCGGAGCGGTGTTGTCGATCTCCGCCGCGGCGGATTCGGCGCCGGGAAGTGTCGGTGCGTGGGCGTCCGTGTACTCGCGGTGATGGACCGGAACCGGTGCGGCCGGTGCGCCGACTTCGCTCCACGTGGCTTCCCATTCGGCACTGTCGGCCAGCTGTTCGGGAGTGGTTGGTGCGGGGGTGGCTGGTTGCGTTCCTGCCGCCACCGAACTGCCGGCTGCGGCAGGAACGGCAGGTCCGTCGTCCGCCGTGGCGACGTCGTCGGCAGTCACGCCCGCTTCGAGTTCCGGCTCGGAAAGTATCGGTTCCGGAACGATCGGCTCCGGAACGACCGGTTCGGCCTCTTCAGAGACAGCGGTTTCGGAAGCGGTCTCCGCGACCATCTCTTCGGACAGTACTGGTTCCGGGAGTGTGGGCTCCTCGAAGAGTGGCTCCTCCACGGCGGCTCCAACAGTTGGGGACTCTGCCGGGGCGGCCATTCCGGACTGGAGCGGCGAGTCAGGGCGCTCCCAATCGTCGACGTCGACACCGCCTGGCTCCGGTGACGGCTCGCGCTCGGCGGAGCGTGACCCGGCTAGATCCTGTTCGCCGGTGGCGGTTGCAGCGACCAACGGGGCTGAGCCTGTCAGGGCGGCCGCCGTGGTGTCTATTTGCGGTGACGAGGCAGTCTGCGACGGAGAGGACGGGGCCATGCCGCCCGATGAAGACTTCGCGCGGTTGCGGCTCAAGAGCCACCAGGCAATCGCGGCGATCAACACAATGACGATGACCGTGATCAACCATTCCATGGGAGGAGCCCTTCTATTCGATTCACAGCTGTCGTGATTTGACGTTACGTCCGTGGCAAGGGGCTGTCTAGGTTTGTCAATCGATTCGAGGCTGGCGCCGCGTCCGCATCACGCCGGTGCCGGGGCTGGAAAGAACCGAGCCAGGACCCGCATCCCCTAGGGTGTCTTCATGGACTTCAAGAGGCTGCGTATCCTCCGCGAGCTGGCGGACCGGCAGACGGTCGGCGCCACGGCGGAAGCGATGAATGTGACAGCTTCCGCGGTGTCGCAACAGCTCAAAACACTCCAGGAGGAGCTCGGCGTCGTTCTCGTGGAGAAGGACGGGAGGGGAGTCCGGCTGACCGAGGCGGGCCTCGCAATGGCGGGAGCGGCAGCAGACGTCGCCACGGCGATGGCCCGGGCGGAATCGACGGTGGACACCTATCGCCAAGGGTGGCAGGCCCACATCCGGGCAGCCTTCTTCCCGAGCGCCGCCGAGATGCTGTTGCCTGGACTGCTGCACCGTGTCAAGGCTATTGAAGGGCTGCATTTCGAAGCCCATTTCGAGGATCCCGGAACGGACGGTTTCGCCGGATTGGCTGCGGATTACGACATCGTCCTTGCTCACAGCGTGGATGGTCCGGAGGTGTTCGCCCGGCATGGCCTAGCGGTACTTCCACTGCTGGAGGAAGCCTTGGACGTCGCCATGCCGGCGGGCCACGAGCTCGCGACCAAGGCGCGGCTGACGGCCCATGACGTAGCGGGCTACCCGTGGCTTGGCGTTCCTGTTGGCTTTCCCTTTGACACCGTGCTCCGCCAGATTGAGCTCCAGGCAGGCACGACGGCGGTGCGCGGCCAGCGGTACCCCGATCTGCGGGTCCTCGAGGCCTTGGTTGGTTCGGGGCACGGAATCTGCCTCCTTCCGCGCTACACCGCCCGAGCGAACCAAGGAAGGAGGTTGGTCCTGCGGCCGCTCGTTGGGGTCCGCGCCAGCCGCAGCATTGTGGCCCTTGCCCGTCCGGAGGTGGCTGCCCGTACCACCATCAGGCAGACTCTCAGCTTGCTTCAGGAGGAAGCCGCGGTGATTGCCCGCGAGCTTCGACTGGGTGACGAGTGACAGTTGGACCGCGGGTTCAGTCTCACGCCGTCTCGCATATTGAGACAAGTGTCCACTATTTGAATGAAATATTGAATGAAATAGCGCCAAATTTGCCTCAACCCGTCCACCGTGTTCGTTGGCCACAGCCCAAGAGTCATAGACTCGTGCCCATGAGTGACCACACCCCAATTGCGACAGACAACCAGCCGGACATCAAACCACGCAGCCGGGTCGTAACGGACGGCATCCATGCCGCCCCCGCGCGAGGCATGTTCCGGGCCGTAGGCATGGGCGACGACGACTTCGCCAAGCCCCAAATCGGCGTCGCGAGCTCGTGGAACGAAATTACGCCGTGCAACCTCTCGCTGAACCGACTCGCCCAGGGCGCCAAGGAAGGCGTTCACGCCGGCGGTGGTTTCCCCATGCAGTTCGGCACCATTTCCGTTTCGGACGGAATCTCCATGGGCCATGAGGGCATGCACTTCTCGCTGGTCTCCCGTGAAGTCATTGCCGACTCCGTCGAGACTGTGATGCAGGCCGAGCGCATTGACGGCTCCGTCCTGCTGGCTGGCTGCGACAAATCCCTCCCGGGTATGCTGATGGCCGCCGCCCGTCTGGACCTCGCCAGTGTGTTCCTGTATGCCGGTTCCATCATGCCGGGCTGGGTCAAGCTCGAGGACGGATCGGAGAAGGAAGTCACCCTCATTGACGCATTCGAAGCCGTGGGTGCCTGCGCTGCGGGCAAGATGAGCCTCGGAGACCTGGATCGCATCGAAAGGGCCATCTGCCCAGGTGAAGGTGCCTGTGGTGGCATGTACACGGCCAACACCATGGCGTGCATCGGTGAAGCCCTCGGCATGTCCCTGCCGGGCTCGGCTGCCCCGCCCTCGGCAGACCGCCGTCGTGATGACTTTGCCCGCAAGTCCGGCGAGGCAGTGGTCAACTTGCTTCGCCTCGGCATCACCGCCCGGGACATCATGACCAAGAAGGCGTTCGAGAACGCCATCGCAGTCACCATGGCCTTCGGCGGTTCCACCAACGCTGTCCTGCACCTGCTCGCGATCGCCCGCGAAGCCGAGGTCGAACTGACCCTGGACGACTTCAACCGCATCGGCGACAAGATCCCGCACCTGGGCGACCTCAAACCCTTCGGCCGCTACGTCATGACCGATGTCGACAAGATCGGCGGTGTGCCGGTCATCATGAAGGCACTGCTCGACGCCGGACTGCTGCACGGAGACTGCCTCACGGTCACCGGCAAGACCCTTGCCGAGAACCTGGCCTTCATCAACCCGCCGGACCTCGACGGCAAGATCCTGCGCGCCCTGGACAATCCGATCCACAAGACCGGCGGCATCACCATCCTGCATGGTTCCATGGCACCGGAAGGGGCCGTCGTAAAGAGCGCGGGCTTCGACGCCGATGTCTTCGAAGGTACGGCCCGCGTCTTCGAGCGCGAACAGGGTGCCCTCGACGCCTTGGACAGGGGCGAGATCAAGGCCGGAGACGTCGTCGTAATCCGTTATGAAGGACCCAAGGGCGGCCCGGGCATGCGTGAGATGCTCGCCATCACGGGCGCCATCAAGGGAGCAGGCCTCGGCAAGGACGTGCTCCTGCTGACCGATGGCCGGTTCTCCGGTGGTACCACCGGTCTCTGCATCGGACACGTTGCGCCTGAAGCCGTCGACGGCGGCCCCATCGCCTTCGTCAAGGACGGCGACGAGATCCGTGTGGACATCGCTGCCCGCTCGTTCGACCTCTTGGTGGACGAAGCCGAGCTCGAGTCGCGCAAGGTCGGCTGGGAGCCCCTCCCGGCAAAGTTCACCAAGGGTGTCCTCGCCAAGTACGCCAAGCTGGTGCACAGCGCCTCCACGGGCGCTTATTGCGGGTAGCAGTCCCGCGGCGGGTCCTTCCCAACTGACTCGCAGTTGTTGTCGTTTTGACGTGGCAAAGTCATATGGTCGTAGCAACGCTCTGATTGATGGAGCGTTTTATGGTCAGGTCATTTCCTCAGAGTGCCCGC
>NZ_JAPFFT010000064.1 GCF_026241105.1 Arthrobacter rhizophilus
CGCTACTGGGAGAACTGGACGCAAGAAAACCAATTAGCTATCGCATAAACGCTGGACTGCTAACGGGGGCCCAACCACTACTTTGATTGCTTCTTGTAGACGAGCCACGTCGCAAGACATCCGCCCGAGGTGGCCAGACACCAGATTCCCAGAGCCGGGTTGCTGAAGAACGCAATGATGGCAACGAGCAAAAAGAGGACGGCCGAGGAGAGAGTTAGGACTCTCATAGGGAAAAACTAAGCGCCCTGGTTCTCGACTAGGTGCGGAATGCGCGGATCTAGGTGTGAAATCCCGCCAAATTGAGTGGAGAGCAACCCGCGTCTAGGTGCGAGGTCTGCTTCTCCTTCGGGGCGAATGTCCTCGGAGACTCACCGCCCCGCCACCGCAACATACTCCATGGCCTTCCCCGTCGGCCGTCTGGCGGCGGGGAAGGCGGCGAAGTGCTCAGATCTTCAGAATTCCCGAAGCAACAAGCACAAGAAATACCACGAATATGGGCAAGAGGAGGAATAGCAGAATGATCGGGGCCTGGGGCCATTGGATCTTTGCCGGCGGGACGCCCACCCCTCTTTGAACTGCAAGCGTTGCCCGTCGCCTCCTCGCAGCCATACCGGCACCGGCAATGATGGGGATCACCACGACCGCGAAAAACAGGGCAAGAATTACTTGGCCGCTCATTGCTTCCTCATGACCAGAAGCATACGGTGGCGCTGCCGTCTTCGTAGTACGTGTCGGCCCACCACAAAAGTGCTGAACCTGACAATCCCGTACCAATACCGACAGCGTTCAGAACCGCGCCCACAGGCAACCCAACAATCGTTGCGTCAATGAACCCCCCGACAGCTGCTGTCGCGCCGCCCGCGATCATCACGAACCATGCGATCGACTCGAGCTCCCACTTGTAGACCGGGACGCAGATAAAGTCGGCTCGATGGATGACTGCACCCGGGCCGACGGCTGTACCCGAACCGGCACCCGACGCAGTGTTGTGCGCCTTGAGCATTTCATCAAAGGCTGCTTTTGCCTTGGCATATGAAGCCGGATCTTCGGCAGCTTATCTTGCCTGTGCTCCTGCGACGATGCGGTTTGCTTCCTGCTGTTCTGAGGGCGTCAGAGGCTTGGGTACGCTTTTCTGTGGTGTATTTCCAGCAAGTGCGGTACTGACGTCCAGCCCGCTATCGACCTCTTGATGGCTGGACACGACTTGGTCCAGCGACTGAGTCTGCTCAGCGGTGACGCCCTGGGCCCGGGAGAAGCTGCCAATCAGAAAGGCCATGATCAAGGCTACAGTCATGAATGTTGCCAGGACACGGGGAAATCGGTTCCGATGGCGAGTAGAAAATCTTGTTTCAAACATCAAACAAACCCCAATTCTTTTGATGAAAAACATGCGTGAACACATAGACGACAAGCCCCAGAGAATTCACCGTGCCCGTTGAACCAGGTCGCCGCGTAGACAATCATGTTGTAGTAGTTGTAGTACGCCGAAGCGACCATCGGCGCCCGGACGGACGTCGACGCAGGCACGGTCATCGACCCTTTTGACGTCGATGAAGTCGTCACCTGCGGCAACGTCGACGTCGATCCCGCTGGCTGCCCCTTCGGCTCACCATTGGGTCCGAGATTCTTCGGATGCTGAAGTTCCTTGGGAAGAGGGGCGGGGTTACCGTTGGCATCGCGGTAGATTTTGGCGTGTGCAGATCCCTGCACTGACGGTCCGGACGGTGCAGACTGGTCAGCGGGACCAATGACAGTTGTCGGAGACTGGGGACTCGGTTTCGTGGGCTGCGTGCCCGCGACCTTCCAGGCCGCCCCCGTCTTCACCAGTTCGAATTTCTGTTCGTAGACGTAGATCTGGTCGGGGCTGGCCATTCCGTTCTGCGGTGCGTACGACAAGTGGGTCGTTTCCGTGACTACTGCTGACGCCTGAGCGTCTGTCACGGTTAGATCGTTGACCTCAACCTCGGACTGGCTCCCGGTAAAGACAACCCCGTAGGTCACGAGCTCGTCCCGGCGTGTGTGTAGTTTTGAGTATTCCTGCTCGGTTGAAGCCACAGCATCAGCGGCGATGTCCTGGCCTATTTCATCAGCCTTTGCGGGTGCGTTCCCCCTGACCAGCTGATGATTCCTGCGGTCGATCACCCGAGCAATGACACGCTGGATTGCTGCCGATTCCGTGTCCGGCTTGCCGGCCGGGCTGTCTCCCGCGGCTGGAGGAGTGGGCTGTGCAGGCCCCCTATTGTCCTTCGCAATAACAGCTTGCGACTGAATCCCCACCAGGGCAATTCCGAGTGCAATAGCTGCTGCACCGATCTTTTGACGCATCAACATCAAAGCCCCCTATGAGTGGTTTGTGTTCAGACGAGGGCGCGATACTCGGAAGGCGTTCTCGTGTCTTGTCATTTCCTTACTGCCACACGGCGACTGGCTCGGAGCGACACGTCCTAGCGAGACCTACAGTTTCCGTGGGCAAAGGCTATGACCCGATTCGGCGACTAGGTGGTGAAAATCGTCAAAATGAGTGTCAAAAAGCCGAAAATGAGTGCCAAAAAGCCGAAAATGAGTGTCGAAAAAGTTCGTCTAGGTGTTCGCGAGGACCAAGTGAGTGCAGACTCCCGGTTCAATTTCGAAGTGCTGGCCGCCGAAATCGGACGCCAAAGATGCCGTGGCCGAACCCGGCCTTGAGTGTCGCTAGGCGTGCGGGGAGGGAGTCCGTGAAGGTGAGTTCGCCGTCGTCAGCTGCTTCCAGGTGTCAGTGCAGGCGGATGCCCTGGCGGCTCGCGGAGGTGGCGGCGGGGAGCCGGGCGGCCGGACACTCACAGGGCGCTCGACGACCACTCAATTTGGCCTTCGCCAGCACCTAATTCCGGGTTTTGACCACCTAGTTTCCGGGGAGCGACCACCTAGACGACATTTTCGACGGTAGCCTTCCCGTCACGAACACGCTGCGAGCTAAGGGGAAGCTTTGAAGAAGAAATTGGCGGTCACCGTCGCAAAAATCGTCGTGTCGACGTACGGGACTGCCGTGTGTGCCAGTTTGCTGCCGACCCAGTTCCTATGGGGCTCGATAGTTCATCTGACCATGCGGACGGCGCTCCGCGGTCCCTGTCGTAGTGAGTCCCATACATAGGGCTTTGAAACTGGCAGCATTCTGAAAGCCTCCAGAGTCGGAGAAAACCTTGAACAAATCAGTAAGCAGGGGATTATTCCTCGGGGCCGGGTTCGGTTGCACCTATGCGCTGGTGATTCTCCTCCTGGGCGGGTCCAGCGGCCCGGGCTTGGCGATTCTCAGCGGGCTTGGCGGCGCGTGGGTGGGTGCTGTGTCAGGTTGCATCATCGCTGCGTTGACCTTTGGCATCGGTCGGCTGATCAGGGTTCGACGTGACCTTGAGAACCTTCTAGCCGCCGCGATTACCGGGGCTTCGACTTTGCTGATCCTTATGGCTTTGGCGTCGGTTTCGGATTCAAAGTGGCCATGGTGGACGCATCTTGTTTCGGCGGGTGCTGCAGCCGCTATTGGCGGACTGGCGTGGCCTCGCGAGAAGAATCGCGGCGGGCGCGGAGCGAGGGCCAACGGCGAATGTATTCGATACTGTCGGTAGGCCCAGAAGGAACATCATGCTGAAGTATGTGCGCGAAATGGCAGAAGCTCGCAGGGCTACACCGGGACGACGCGTCTACAACTATGGAATGGCTGCAGTTTTGGTGGCACTCGGAATCTGGGTTCTCGCCACGGGCGCGCCGGGATGGATCTTTCTCACCGTCGTTGCTGCTGAAGCTGTCTTCGATTTCTTCCTCGTCAATAGCTGGGTGAAGGAAGATGCCTGGCGGATAATTCGAACGGCGGGCGAATCAGCCTGATCTTCTTTGTCGGGGCGGGGAGCAGCGTGTCTGCTCCCCGCCACGTTGGCACCGGACCCCGTTCCTGCGCCCGACTGTCGGGTTACCTGTTGCGATGGATATGCAGGGCCGGGTGTCCGATGCGGCCTTGTGTGGACCCGGTGGAGGTCGCCGGGTGGGCGGGTCAGGTCACTGCCGAAGCCCGGGCCTGCCTCGTGAGGGTGCCCTCAGTGGGCCAGGGCTGGTTCCGTGAGCTCGAGCTTCTCGGCTTCAGTCGGTATGAAGCCCGTCTTGAGTTCGGACTGGAGCTTCTCGGTGTCTAGCGCGTGCTGCCACTTTGCTATGGCGACGCAGGAGACGATGTTGGCGACGGTGCTGGTGAGGGCGCGGGCTTCACTCATGAACCGGTCGATGCCGACGATCAGGGCCACGCCGGCAACGGGAAGCGTGGGCATGACCGTCAGGGTCGCGACGAGTGCGACGAAGCCGCTGCCTGTCACGCCCGCCGCACCTTTGGAGGTCAGGAGCATCATCCCGAGCATGAGCAGGATCTGGTCCCAGCTGAGGTGGATGTCGCAGGCCTGGGCTATGAACATCGAAGCGAGTGTCAGATAGACCGCGGTGCCGGTGAGGTTGAAGGAGTAGCCGGTCGGGATCACGAGGCCGACGACGCCACGGTCGCAGCCGATGCGCTCGAGCTTGGTGAGCAGGCGCGGAAGGACGGGTTCGCTTGAGGATGTCGCGAGGACGATGAGGAACTCGTCGCGGAAGTAGCGCAGGATCCGCCAGAGACTGAACCCGCTGAGCTTCGCCAGAATGCCGAGGGCGAGGACCACGAAGACGATGCACGCGGTGTAGAAGGCGAGGATCAGCATCCCGAGGTTGCCGATGGAATGGGCTCCGTACTTGCCGACCGTGAACGCCATCGCGCCGAACGCCCCGATGGGTGCCACCTTCATGAGGAAGCCGAATACGACGAACAGTAGTTTGTTGAAGCTGTTGACCACGTTGAGAGCCACCTGGCCCGGTGCGCCGAGTTTGCTGAAGGCGAAGCCGCATAGCAGCGCGATGACGAGAACGGGCAGGACCTCGCCGTCGGCGAAGGCGCCGACGAAGCTTGTGGGGATGATGCTCAGCAAGAAGTCCACAGGGTTACTGCTGGGCAGCTGGCTTGTGTACTTCGAGGCGACCGAGGTATCGAGGTGGGCTGGGTTGATGTGCATGCCGGCACC
>NZ_JAPFFT010000065.1 GCF_026241105.1 Arthrobacter rhizophilus
CAACCGGAACTGCAGGAGCGTCCCGTCAGGACCGGCCATAGGTGAGCAAGCGTCACCCCGGGACGCCCCGGAACTGCAGGAGCGTCCGGCCAGAGGGCCACATAGGTGAGCGAGCGTCGGAAGGGGAGCGCAATGAGTCTCGAGCCGCTTGGGTCGCTGGACGGTAATGTTGGTGCACATGGAGAGCCTTTTCAGTCACGCAGCGTCGGACTCCGGACCCCAGCCAGAGCAGTCCGGTGAGCTGGACCCCGTAGTGTGCACCGTCGTCGTGCCGTCGCCCGTGGCGCACGCTTTCATGGGCTTCACCGATCACCCGCATTTGTGGTGGCCAATGGAGGACCACAGTGTCTACGGCGCGGGCTCGCACGTCGAGTTCGAGGAGAACCTGATCGTGGAGACGGCTGACGACGGCCGTACGTCCGTTTGGGGAACGATCGACGATTGGCAACCGCCGTTGTCGTTCCACGCGAGCTGGTATCCGGGTAGCACTGCGATGTGGTCCACTGAGCTTCGAGTGGCCTTCCATGCGGTTGATGGGGGTACGGAGTTGCGGCTGGTTCACGACGGCTGGGAAGGCGCCGAGGACCCTGCTCGAACCCGTGCAGACTACGCGGCTGACTGGCCGGGAGTTCTTGATCGCTATGTCCGATTCATGGGCGGCGGAAGTGAATAGAATCCGTCGTCTTCAATCCGCGGACTGGCGGTTGCTTCGCGAGGTCCGGTTGGAGATGCTCTTGGACACTCCTATGGCCTACGTGGAGAGCCTGACGGCGGCGCGGCGCCAGACTGACACGCAATGGCAAGAGCGCGCCGCAACCATGTCAGGCGACTCCAGCGTCACCTTGGTGGCGGATGACGGGACTGACGGTAGCCGGATCATGGGACTCATGCGCGTCGTTATCAAGCAGCCGCAGGATCCCTCCCAGGCGCCTCAGGCCATGCTCATAAGCGTCTATGTGGCACCTGAGCACCGGGGCCTGGGCCTGGCCGACCAGTTGCTTGATGAGGCTTGCGCTGTAGCAAGCGCCGAGCTTGGGGCCGGCTTGATCGAGTTGGGGGTCCACGAAGATAACGCCCGCGCCAAGGCGTTCTATGCCCGGCACGGATTTGAAGTCACAGGCGCAACACGGCCCTATCCGCAGGACAAAGCCAGGTTGGAAATCGTCATGGCCCGCCGGATTCCGCAGCCCTCTGGACCGAGCCAGCCGGAGCACCGGGCCATCGTCGCATACTAGACTCGAAGCACTGAAAACACCGCGAAGACTGCCGAATTGGCGTGTCCGCGGTGCTCAGATGCGAAGGGACCCATCTTGTCGGACTACACAGCCGTTGCCGGAGACACCAAACGCACTGGCGGCTTCATGGATGAGCTTGCCGCCGCGCTGAACCCGGGGCAAGTCGCCGTCGACGAGTCCACTCGCAGAACTTACTCTGTGGACCAAGGACCCGTCTTGGACCTGCAGCTGCCTTTGGCTGTCGTGTTTGCGGATTCCGTCGAAGACGTCCAGCACGTGGTGCGCAGCTGCGCCAAGTATGGGGTCCCGATTGTTGCCCGTGGCGCGGGGACCGGTGTTTCGGGTGGCGCACATGCCAGCCAGGGATGCATCGTGCTCAGCCTGGAACGGATGAACCGCATTCTGCAGCTCAACGCGGATGACGAAACCGCCGTCGTAGAGCCTGGTGTGGTGAACGCTGATCTGAACGCTGCGGCGGCCGAACACGGCCTGATGTATGCGCCGGACCCCGCGAGCTACAAGATGTCCACCATCGGCGGCAATGTGGCCACGAATGCCGGCGGCCTGCGTTGCGCCAAGTATGGGGTGACAAGGGATTCAGTGCTTGCGCTCGACGTCGTGCTGGCCGATGGATCGCTCATTCACACCGGACACCAGACCTTCAAAGGCGTGGCAGGCTACGATCTCACGGCCCTGTTTGTGGGCTCCGAAGGAACGTTGGGGATTGTGGTGGGCGTGACGGTGCGCCTCCGCTACCTGCCCCGGGATGTACAAACCGTAGCGGCCTTCTATCCGGATTTCCGCGGCGCCGCCGCGGGCGTCCTGGCGGTTGGCAAGGCCCGTGTCCAGCCCGCCATCATGGAAATGCTCGATGCCGGAACACTGGCCCAGCTCGACGAACTGTACGGCTCTGACCTTAGCGAACGTGGACAGGCCCTGTTGCTGATCCAGACAGACGGATTCGGGGCCACCGCGGAGGCGGCATTGGTGCGGGAGGTCTTGGCGGCTGGGGGCGCCATGGTGATGGCCGGAGCGAACGCCGAAGCCGAACGCCTCATCGACATGCGGCGCTCAAGCCGAGGCGACGAAGCGGACAACGAATACCGGGTGGGCGAAGACGTCGCCGTTCCGAGGTCGCGACTGGTGGACTACGTGGCCGCGCTCGAAGCAATGGCCGTCACCCACGATGTCAGGCTCAAGGTGGTGGCCCATGCTGGCGACGGCAACCTGCACCCCACGTTCTGGGTAGACCGGGTGGACATGGAAGTAGACGCGGACGCCATGTCCCGCCTCAACAGGGCGCTGGATGACTCCATCGATGCCGCGCTCGAGATGGGCGGAACCATCACCGGCGAACATGGGGTGGGGCAGTACAAGCTTCGATGGCTCGGGCTCGAGCAGCCAGAGCCCATCCGCGAGTTGCAACACCGTATCAAGGCGCTTTTCGACCCGGCTGGAATCTTCAACCCTGGTAAAGCCATCTAAGCCTCTGCCGCTTAGACGAGTTCGAGCTGGTCTGCCACGACCGTGCCTCGGTGGATCACCGTACGATCGGCGCCGCGGTCCATGACGGCGGAGGCGACCGTTTCGCCGTCGAGCAGCAGGAGTTCGGCAGGATCGCCCACCTCAAGGCCCGGGCGGTGTGCCGTGCCCTTCAGGCGGGTGGCGGAGGGGTCCAGGATGCTGGCGCCGCCCACCGTGGCGATCGCGAGGCAGTGCTCGATGAGCTCGTCCTTGCGGAAGCCGTGGGTGAAGGCCAATTGCCATGTGCGGTCCAGCATGTCCGTGTTGCCGTAGGGGGACCAGTAATCACGCTGGCCATCCTCACCTAAGCCCATGCGGACGCCCGCCTCAGCGAGCAGCGGAATGGGCAGCTGGCCGGAGACCGACGGCGCCACGGAGGCCATGGAGATGTCCAGCTCCGCGAACTCCTCGATGAGGCGGCGCGTAGTGGCCTCGGAGACGCTGCCCAGCTGGTAGGCGTGGGACAGAGTGACTTTGCCTTGCATCCCCAGTGCGCGGGTGCGCTCGATCACCAGGTCCGTGCTGAAGACGCCGAGTTCGCCTGGCTCGTGGAGATGGATGTCGATGGGGACCTGGTATTTTTCGGCCAGCCCGAACACGATGTCCAGATGCCTTGCAGGGTCGCGGTCCAGGCTGCAGGGATCGATGCCACCCATGACGTTGGCGCCGGCCTTGAGGGCCTCGTCCATGAGGGGCAAGGTGCCTTCCTCGAGGAGGAGGCCGGCCTGCGGGAACGCGATGATGTCCACTTCGGCCTGGTCCTTGAACTGCTCCTTGGCAGCCATCACGGCGTCGAAGCGCTCGAGACGGCAGTCAACGTCGATCTGGGCGTAGGAACGGACACGGGTGGTGCCGCGCGCGATCATCCGACCGAGGGTGTTCTTGACGCGTTCCTGAAGCGGGACTTCGGCGTTGCGCCAGTTCTCGCGATCGTTCATCATCATGGTCCACACGCCGGGGCCGCCGGTGTGTTCGCGGAACGGCAGACCGATGCGGGTGGAGTCCAAGTGCACATGGACGTCCGAGAACGACGGCACGAGGAGACGGCCATGGCCATCGACTACGGTTACGTCGCCAGCCGCGGCTGCGCGGGCCGGGTCATGCGGTTCGACGCCGGCGATCTTGCCGTCCATGATGAGGACGTCGCTCAGCGCTTGTCCCCAGGGTCGGACGGCGCGGATCAGGGTGTTCAAAGCATGGCTCCCTTGATAGTTTGTATACCAAAAAAGCGTAGAGCACGATTGGTACGATGTAAATCACCAACAATGCATCATCCGGGATACCAAACAGCCCGTCCGGGTATTCGCTATGGGACTCGTCCGGAGGAGGGACTGAGAGCGGTTTCAGCGCGTGTATGCTCGGGTGGAGCGCTGAGCGGCGACGTCCGTCCGGCTCCAAGGACAACTGCACTCCATGGACGAAGACAATGGGGAATGGAAGGGTGGCCAAAGCCGATGTCGGAAACCCTGAATGGCCGCGACGACGAGGCCCGCGCTGAACAGGTCTACCAGCTGGTTCTCGAGGGAATCGTGGCCGGGAAATACGAGCAGGGCGTGCGTCTGCGCGAGAGGGAGCTTTCTGAGCTCTACAACGTTTCGCGAATCCCCGTCCGCGAAGCCATCCAACGCCTCGAGCAGGATGGCTTCGTGGAGACGTTCCCCCGCAGGGGTGCCGTAGTGCGCAAATTGACGCTCACCGACGTCAATGAACTCTTCGACGTCCGGCTGTGCCTGGAAACGTTTGCCGCCCGGATGGCGGCCGTCCGCGTCGCGGCGGGAGAGCCGGGCCGGCGCCTCCAAGAACTGCTGGACGACGCAAGGGAAGCGATCGACGACGGCCGGACTGACGACGTCGTGCGCCTTAGTGCGGCGTTTCACGCCGAAATCGTGCGGCTCTCCGGCAACCGGCTGCTCATCGAATCCGTCAAGCCGCTGTTCGGCCGCATGCGTTGGATCTTCGGGTTGGCCCACAACCGAAGCAACGAACTCCAGCGCGACGAGCACATGGAACTGTGCAGCGCCATCCTTGGCGGCAAGGCAGAACTCGCCTACACCCTTGCGTATTCACACATCGAACTCGGACGCGAACCGGTGTTGGCGGGACTAGCGGAGACGCTGGAGCCCTAAACCCCCGCGCTAGTCCGAAGTTACGTCCGTCGTGACGTGCGAGATCCCCGCCGTGGCGGGGATCTCGCTGTTTTCGGGTCGGGTTGTTCTG
>NZ_JAPFFT010000066.1 GCF_026241105.1 Arthrobacter rhizophilus
AAACAACAGACACACCCGACACCACCCACACCCACAAAGGGCCCGCGATCGCTCCGGAGCAACTTCCCAAACTTACCCGAATAATTACCGCTTTGCAAATCAGTGTTTCAACCAATTTCACAGGAACAATTCGAATTTCCCTCGAATCGCGGCGCAAAAAGCGCCGGCCGTTTCAGGCTCGATTCGAAAGGGTTGGCCACCCGTGGTTCCCAGCTCTAGGCTGTCTCCCTCGCGGCGACTTAGAAGACATTACACGGATCCCGCACCCTACGCAAATCCGCCCGCCCGGCACTCCTTCGGCTTCTCAAATCAAGGGGAGCGGGAGGTCCGCTCGCACGCCACGAAGGCCCGACGGCGGAACGGGAGTTCCGCCGTCGGGCCCTGTGTTCAGCGGAAGGCGGCGACGCCGGTGAGCCTGTTACCCAGAATGAGTGTGTGGACTTCATCGGTGCCCTCATAGGTGCGAACGGATTCCAGGTTGTTCGCGTGACGTAGCGGTGAGTAGTCCAGCGTGATTCCGTTGCCGCCGAGGATCGTTCGGGCCGCGCGGGCAATTTTGATGGCCTCGCGGCAGTTGTTCAGTTTGCCGACCGAGATCTGGTCCGCCTGCAACGTGCCGGCATCCTTCCTACGGCCGAGATGCAGGGCAAGCAGGAATCCCTTGTTGATCTCCAGAGCCATGTCCACCAACTTCTGCTGGGTCAGCTGGTAGCCGGCAAGCGGCTTGCCAAACTGAAAGCGCTCCTTGGAATATTCGAGCGCAGCCTCGAACGCGTCGCGAGCAGCGCCCATGGCGCCCCAGATGATCCCATAGCGGGCTTCGTTCAGGCATGAGAGGGGGCCCTTTAGCCCGGCGACGTTGGGCAGCACCGCGTTCCCGGGCAGGCGCACCTCGGACAATTCGATGTCGCATTGGATGGAGGCTCGCATGGACAATTTCGAGTCGATCGGCGTGGCCGTGAATCCGGGAGTATCGGTTGGCACGACGAAACCCCGGACCCCGCCGTCGGTCTGGGCCCAGATGATGGCGACTTTGGCCACGGACGCCAGGCCGATCCAGCGTTTTGATCCGTTGATGACCCAATCGCTCCCGTCACGGCGCGCAAAGGTGGCCATGTTGCCCGGATCCGATCCAGCGGTCGGCTCTGTCAGGCCAAAGCAGCCGATCGCCTCTCCCCTGGCCATCGTCGGTAACCATTCAGCCTTCTGTTCGTCCGAACCATGCTTGTAGATGGCGCTCATGACCAATGAGCCTTGTACCGAGACGAAAGTGCGCAGCCCCGAGTCACCGGCCTCAAGTTCGGCGGCAGCCAGTCCGTACTCGACGGCGGATCGGCCGGCACAGCCGTAACCCTTCAGATGCATGCCGAGTAGACCCAGTTTGGCCAGTTCAGGGACAATTTCAAGCGGGAAGACGGCCTCTTCGTACCAGCCCGCAATGTTCGGCTTGATTTCCCTGTCGACGAAGGACCGCACGGAATCGCGCAGCGCACGTTCATCCGCTCTGAGTAGGGAATCGAAGTCAATCAGGTCGCTGAGGTCAGACATCTATGAACCTTTCACGGAAGTTGCTGGAAATTCTAGGGCGAACGTGGATCCTTGGTGCTCGCCAAGAGCCGGGGGAACTTGCCGGTAGCTCGGCGCTGCTGCGGACAGCCGGATCGGGTTGGCGAGCTGCTGGGATTCCCGGCCGGTGGCGGGATCTGTGACAACAACTGACGGCTCCAGCCCCAGGCTGTCAGCCAGCTCGAAAGCCTCACCGACTGTGTTGACCTTGCCTGCGGGCACCCCCACTGCAAGCAATTTGTGTTGCCACTGCGAAGCGGTGTCGGCGAGGAATGCACCTTCAAGCACGGCGCGAAGCTCCGCGCGGGACCCCACCCTGCGTTCGTTAGTGAGGAATCTGGCTTGCTCAGCCAGGCAGGGGATTCCCAGCGCCGACGCCAGTGCCGCGAACTGCCGGTCGTTACCGACCGCAACGGCAAGGGTACCGCCGCCCGTGCGAAAGGTCTCGTAGGGGGCGATACTCGGATGGGCGTTACCCAACCTGGCAGGTGAATTGCCCGTGGCCAACATCGCGGCGCCTTGGTTCACCAGGGCTGCGAGTAGCGACGAGAGGAGACTAACCTGCACCTGCTGGCCGGTCCCAGTGGCATCGCGAACCCGCAGTGCCATCAGGATGCCCGCAATGGCATTCTGCCCGGCGAGGACGTCAACCAGGGCGACCCCAACCTTGCTAGGTTCCCCTTCCGGGAAGCCAGTTATGCTCATCAGGCCGCCGAGCGCCTGAACCAGAAGGTCGTAGCCGGGCAGATCCGCGCCAGCACCGGTCCCGAAACCCGAGATCGAGCAGTAAACGATGTCCGGCCGATCCTTGGCGACGGTCTGATAATCAAGCCCAAATTTCGCCATGACTCCAGGACGGAAGTTTTCGATGACGATGTCGCAGCCAGCCACCAAGCCACGGGCATAGCTCAGCCCCTCGTCGGACGTGAGATCGGCGATCACGGATTTCTTGTTCCGGTTGACGCTCGCGAAATAGGTGCCCGTGCCGTCCGCCGCGACAGGCGGAATCCACGCGCGGGTATCGTCGCCGGCTGGGCCCTCGATTTTGATGACCTCGGCACCGTAGTCTGCCAGCATCATTGAGCACAACGGTCCGGCCAGAACGCGGGAGAAATCAGCGATCCGTATACCTGCCAACGGCGGCGGCCCGCCTTGATTGCTCTGCGGTGTGGATGCCACGTTGCATCTCCTCCGATTGTTGTATGTTGCATGCAACAGTAAGGGAACTGGCAGAGCTTGTAAACAGTATTCGAGGTGTCGACGTCAGCCGCGGAATTTCGTCAACTGATCCAACTTCGCCAAATACGCATCTGCGGAAAGCCCCGGCGTCTTGGCGCACACGCCTGTGATGAGAAGTCGCGCAGTGCGGGTGACATGTTCCCGAACCGCAGCGGAGGCAGCCTGCGGATCCTTCCGCTCCAATGCCCCAAGAATGTCGCGGCGGTCATCGGCCAGATCTTGGCTGCTACGGACCGAGGGGATGGTCACTAGACCATGCGCAAGAACGAGATTACGCAGCTCACCATCCAGTGCCGTTAGCCGCGGGTTGCCCGCCAAACCCAGCAGAAATAAGTGGAATTCCTTGTCGGCTTGGAGGGTGCCGGGGCCGTCGTCGCCGGATGCGGCGTCCAGGATGCGACCGTGAAGCATGCGGAAATGCTCAAGGTCTTCCTCGGTAACAACCTCGGCGGCCCGAGCTGCGGCAGGAGGCTCGAGAATGATTCGAATCTGGAAGATCTGCACTATCTCGTCAAGTGAAATCTGCAGTACGCGGACACCGCGGTTCTTCTCGATCCGGACAATGCCTTCCTTTTCTAGCAACTGCAGGGCCTCACGCACCGGCGTCCGGGACACGCCAAGCCTCTCGGCCAGCCCAATCGCGGAATAGTGGTCCCCCGGTGTCATCTCGCCGGAAGTTATCGCCGCGCGCAGCATTTCCGTGACCTGTGTTGTGAGTGACACCCCGGGAATAACCTGTTGCATGCTACTCATGCTGACATTGTACGGTTCGGTGTTGGTGGTTTCCGGCGTGGATGTGAGGGAGCGTTGGTGGGGGGTGCCCACATGTGAAGGAGCGTCCGGGATCTCCCGCGTGGATGTGATGGGGGGTGCGGGGTTTCCGGCGTGGATGTGGTGGGGTGTCCGGTGGTGTGTTTAAATGCGGGAGACCCCCCGACCGTGGTGGTGGTTGGGGGGTCTCGACCTGAATGGTTGTCCGGCG
>NZ_JAPFFT010000067.1 GCF_026241105.1 Arthrobacter rhizophilus
GGTGTACGCGGTGCCGTTGGTCAGGCCCGTGACGCTCGCCGTCGTCGCGGGCGGGTTGCCGGTGACGGTCACCGGGGTCAGGGTGGTCGTGCCGGCATGCGGGGTGACCGCGTAGGAGATGATCGGAGAACCGCCGTTGTTCGGCGCGGTCCAGGACACGGTCGCCGAAGCATCCCCCGCCGTCGCCCTCACCCCGGTCGGGGCCGCAGGCGCCGTCGCCGCAGCCACGGGAGTGACCGGCGCCGACGCGGCCGACGCCGGTGAGGTGCCGATCGCGTTCGTGGCCGTCACCGTGAAGGTGTAGGCCGTCCCGTTCGTCAGACCCGTCACCGTCGCCGTCGTCGCCGGCGGGTTACCGGACACCGTCACCGGCGCCAAAGCCGTGCCGCCGGACGAAGGCGTCACCGTGTACGAGGTGATCGCGGAGCCGCCGTTGCCCGGCGCGGTCCAGGACACGGTTGCGGAGGCGTTGCCCGCCGTCGCGCTCACCCCGGCAGGGGCGGCAGGCGCCGTCGCCGCAGCCGTGGGGGTGACCGGGGCCGACGCCGCCGACGCCGGCGAGGTGCCGATGGCGTTGGTGACCGTGACCGTGAACGTGTAGGCGGTGCCGTTGGTCAGGCCCGTCACCGTGGTGCTGGTAGCGGGCGGGTTCCCGGACACCGTCACCGGGGCCAGGGTCGTGGCGCCGGCATGCGGGATCACGGCATAGGAGGTGATCGGAGAACCGCCGTTCGCGGGCGCCGTCCACGACACGGTCGCGGAGGCGTTCCCCGCCGTCGCCCTCACTCCGGTGGGAGCCGCAGGCGCCGTCGGGGCCGTGATTATGACTTGGCTAGCGGTGACCACGTCCGTCCACGGACCGGCGGGCACATCGGGGTCGTCGACGAAGTGCCAGGCAACGTGGTCAGTGTCGCCATCAAGCTCGGCGTAGCCGAGACAGCCGTTCAGCGCCGGGGAAACGTCCATACCAGCGCCTTGGGTCGGGTCCCCCGAGTAGCGGGTGTTCGCCGGCCGCGCGTCCGTGGACCCGAAGACGTAGGCAGCGTCGTGGTAGAGAGTGCCGCTTGAGGGTCCGGCGTCTTCGATCTGGCCATAGCATGTTCTACCGTTCGGTCCGGTGATGGCTACCCACCGGTTTTTCATGTAGCTGAACCCCTGGTCGGTACAGTGCCCTGCATATCCAGGATCATTGGCCCACGGGATGTTGGTGCATCGGTTGGCGAAGCCGATCGGATCGTTCAGGTCGTCGTATGGCAAGGTGAGGTAGAAAGGATTCTGCAAGGGCTTTGTCTGCCTTGTCGGGAAGTAGTCTGTCGTCGCACTCCTGACCTCAGTGGAACAGGTGAACGTGGCATACGTTGTGCCACGGTTATCGACACCATCGCATCCTCCCCAAGGCGAGCCGGGGCAGCCAGCTGCTGAAGACGGGGCGACTCCCTTGATTACCCCGGTATGACTGAGGGCCCATTGTGCATCGTAAGTTGAGCAGATCTGGGATCCGTCAGAAGCGTTCGCATTGAAGACCTCGCCGACCCAGAACGTGGTGGAAACGATGTTGGTGTGAATCGGGTAGGTTCTGGTGACGGCTTGGGCGGGATTTGCGGCAAACCCGGCGAGGACGAGTATCAGTGCAACCAGCATGGTCAGGACGTTTCCGCTAGTGTTCCAGCCTTTTCGGCTGTCATCGGAAATCGGATCAACATTCGGTCCCCGGCGCATGAAAGGTCTGGGGTTCCGCAGGCCTGCACGAAACTTCATCTCTATCGTCCGTTCTACTCGCTACTAGGCAGCAGGACTTTAGGCGGTCCTCCGGCCAGGCACGAAGCCCGGCGCGTCAAGCCAGCCCTAATCAGCCATGACTCAGGCAGTCCTCTATCCCGTGACTGTTAGAGCACGCCGTTCAGTGGTTGGTGAGGGTGACGTCGTCGAGGTACATCCAGGTGTCATCCGCCGGGCTGGACCCGTCGAGGTGGACGTTGAACCAGAGCGTGATGGTCTGGCCCTTGTATGCGGAGAGATCGGCGCTGAGCTGGGTCCAGGTGCCGTTGTCGTTGCAGAGCTTGAACAGGCTGCCGAGGACCGTGCCGTTGGTGGAGCGGACCTGCGCTTCCATCCAGTCGTAGGCGCAGGCGTTGCCGGTGCATGGGTCTTCTGCGCTGTGGGGCTGGTACCAGAAGGACAGTGTGGTGGTCCCGGTGGCGGGGACGGTGATGGTCTGGGCCAGGCTGCTGTCGCCGAGGGGTTCGTTGCCGGAAGCCAGCCCGAGGAGTGCCGAGCCGGTTCCGGTGTGGGCGGTGGTGGAGGCCACGGGTGCCCTGACCCCGCCGGTGGTCCAGGACGTCAGCCCGGATTCGAACCCGCCGTTGGCAATGCCTGACGTGGTTGTTGCCGTGGGGGTGACCGGTGCCGAGGCCACCGACGCCGGGGACGTGCCGATGGCGTTGGTGGCGGTGACCGTGAAGGTGTAAGCGGTGCCGTTGGTCAGCCCCGTGATGCTCGCGGTCGTCGCCGGCGGGTTGCCGGACACCGTCACCGGGGCCAGGGTCGTGGCGCCGGCATGCGGGGTCACGGCATAGGACGTGATCGGAGAGCCGCCGTTGGCCGGCGCGGTCCAGGACACAGTCGCCGAAGCGTTCCCGGCGGTGGCTGTTACCCCTGTCGGGGCGGCGGGCGCCGTCGCGGTCGCCGTGGGGGCGACCGGGGCCGAGGCCGCCGACGCCGGGGAGGTGCCGATCGCGTTGGTCGCCGTCACCGTGAAGGTGTACGCGGTGCCGTTGGT
>NZ_JAPFFT010000068.1 GCF_026241105.1 Arthrobacter rhizophilus
GCCGAAGCCGTCGGCGCCGAGGGAGGCGAATTCGTTGGGGATGAATTGGCGGATCTGGTCCGGGACGGCTTTCATGTAGTCGGTGACGGCGATGACGGGTCCGGTGGCGCCGGCGAGTTGCTGGGCGACGAAGGGGGTGCGGGGTTCCTGGCCGGGGTTGAGGAAGGCGTGTTCTTCGGCGGCGAGTCCGTCGCGTCGGAGTTCGTTCCAGGAGGTCACGGACCAGACGTCGGCGGAGACGCCCCAGTCGGCGGCGAGGAGTTTCTGGGCTTCCAGGGCCCAGGGGACGGAGACGCCGGAGGCCAGGATCTGTGCGCGGGGCCCGTCGGTTTTAGCCGGGGCGAGCAGGTAGATGCCTTTGAGGAGGCCTTCGGTGTCGAGGTTTTCCGGTTCCGCGGGCTGGGTGATGGGTTCGTTGTACACGGTGAGGTAGTACATCAGGTTCCGGTCCCGGGAGTGTTCCCCGTACATGCGTTGGAGTCCGTCGCGGATGATGTGGCCGATTTCGTAGCCGTAGGCGGGGTCGTAGGTGAGGACGGCGGGGTTGGTGGAGGCCAGGATGGGGGAGTGGCCGTCGGCGTGTTGGAGTCCTTCGCCGGTGAGGGTGGTCCGTCCTGCGGTGGCGCCGATGATGAAGCCGCGGGTCATCTGGTCCGCGGCGGCCCAGAAGGCGTCCCCGGTGCGTTGGAAGCCGAACATGGAGTAGAACACGTAGATCGGCACGAGGGGTTCGCCGTGGGTGGCGTAGGCGGTGCCGGCGGCGGTGAACGCGGCGACGGCGCCGGCTTCGTTGATGCCGGGGTGGATGAGTTGGCCCATGGGGGATTCCTTGTAGGCCAGGACGAGGTCCCGGTCCACGGAGAGGTAGTTCTGGCCCTTGGGGTTGTAGATCTTCGCGGTGGGGAAGAACGCGTCCATGCCGAAGGTGCGGGACTCGTCCGGGACGACCGGGACGAAGCGTTTGCCGAAGTTCTTGTCCCGCATGAGGTCCTTCAGGAGCCTCACGAAGGCCATGGTGGTGGCGGCCTGCTGTTTGCCGGAGCCGCGCTTGGCGACCTCGTAGGCTTTCTCCTCGGGCAGGGTCACGGGGGTGTGGGTGGAGCGGCGTTCGGGGACGGGCCCGCCCAGGGCGGCGCGGCGGTCCATCATGTACCGGATTTCCGGGGCGTCCATGCCGGGGTGGTAGTACGGGGGCCGGTACAGGTCCGTGTCGAGCTGCTCGTCGGTGATGGGGATGCGCAGGTGGTCCCGGAAGGCTTTGAGGTCTTCCATGGTGAGTTTCTTCATCTGGTGGGTCGCGTTGCGGCCCTCGAAGTGGGGTCCGAGTCCGTAGCCCTTGACGGTCTTGGCCAGGATCACGGTGGGTTTGCCCTGGAATTCGGCCGCGGCCTTGTACGCGGCGTAGACCTTGCGGTAGTCGTGGCCGCCGCGTTTGAGGTTCCAGATCTGGTTGTCGTCCAGGTCCGCGACCATGTCCTTGGTGGCCGGGGTCTTGCCGAAGAAGTGTTCCCGCACGAACCCGCCGGACTCGGCCTTGTAGGTCTGGTAGTCCCCGTCGACGGTCTCGTTCATGATCTTCACCAGGGACCCGTCGGTGTCCCGGGCCAGCAGATCATCCCATTCCCGGCCCCAGACGACCTTGATGACGTTCCAGCCCGCGCCGCGGAAGAACGCCTCCAGTTCCTGCATGATCTTCCCGTTGCCCCGCACGGGCCCGTCCAGGCGCTGGAGGTTGCAGTTGATCACGAAGTTCAGGTTGTCCAGGTTCTCGTTCGCGGCGAGCTGAAGCAGGCCCCGGGACTCGGGCTCGTCCATTTCCCCGTCGCCCAAAAACGCCCAGACCTGCTGGCCGGAGGTGTCCTTCAGGCCCCGGTCGTGCAGGTAGCGGTTGGACTGGGCCTGGTAGATCGCGTTCATCGGGCCGATGCCCATGGACACGGTCGGGAATTCCCAGAACGCGGGCATCAGGCGCGGGTGCGGGTAGGAAGACAGGGCATGGCCTTGTTTGGACTTTTCCTGCCGGAACCCGTCCAGGTCCTCCTCGGACAGCCGGCCCTCCATGAACGCCCTCGCGTACATTCCAGGGGACGCATGTCCCTGGAAGAAGACCTGGTCACCGCCCGTGGGGTGGTCCTTGCCGCGGAAGAAATGGTTGAAGCCGACCTCGTACAGGGTCGCGGCCCCGGCATAGGTCGAGATGTGCCCGCCCACCCCGATGTCCGCCCGCTGCGCCCGGTGCACCATCACGGCCGCGTTCCAGCGCATGTACGCCCGGTACCGGCGCTCGAACTCCTCGTTGCCCGGGAACGTCGCTTCCTGGTCCGCCGGGATCGTGTTCACGTAATCGGTGGTCGTCACCATCGGCACCCCCACCGACTGGGACCCCGCCCGCTGAAGCAGGCTGCGCATGATGAACTGCGCCCGCTCCGTGCCCTGCTCCCTGATCAACGCATCCAAAGACTCAACCCACTCGGCAGTCTCTTCCGGATCACGATCAGGCAGCTGGGAAGTCAACCCGCTAAGGATGTGTGAGGTCTCTTCTCCTGCAGCCACGTCCAACCTCTCTT
>NZ_JAPFFT010000069.1 GCF_026241105.1 Arthrobacter rhizophilus
CTCCACGGCGCCCCCGAAGCCCTCGCCAACCTCAAAAAATACGACTACCCGCCCTCCCAAACCAGCTTCGACGCCGCCTTCAGCCAGGACTAAGGGATGTAAGGAAGATCGACTGCTTGCCAGCGTGCATTTCCGGTCTTCCTTAATGAACCGTGGAGCTTCATGATTCAAACCACAATTACTTGCACTCCACCGGCACTCAATCGTTCAACCACTTGGGCAGGCACTTCCGAGTCAGTCACCAAGATGTCGATTGACTCCAACGGACAAACTGCGGCCATGGCCGAGCGGGAGAACTTGCTGCTGTCAGCAACCAGAATGGTCCTTCTGGCGGCATCAATGATGGCTCGCTTGACGGCAGCGCCCTGGAGATCGTGTGCCATAACACCATCTTCCGGGGATGCCCCGCACGGAGAAATGATGGCTGTGTCGAACCGAACCGAGCGGAGTGATGCCTCCGCCAGCGGCCCTGTAATCGACCCCTCATCATGGCGAACCGACCCGCCCGGGGTAATGAGATTGATGTTGGATTTTCCAAACAAGGCGCCGATCGCCTGCACTGAAAACGGCATCACAGTGAGCCTGGTGCCGACAAGGACACGGGCTATCTCAACGCACGTCGTACCGCTATCGAGGGCCACGGCCTCACCGTTTCGGACCAGTTTGGCAACTGCGGCAGCTAGAAGTCGTTTGGTTTCCGCCACTTCGATTTCCCTCATGGCGTACGGAAGTCCCTCTCCGAGCATCATTGTGCTCACCGCGCCGCCACGTGTTCGCCGTAAGACACCGGCTTGCGCAAGGTGTTCCAAGTCCCGGCGAATGGTCACTTCCGAAATGCCGAGCTGCTGGGACAGTCCGGCCACGTCGACCTTCCCATCCCTGTTCAGTCGCTCCAAAATGCGCTCGTGCCGCTTGATTCCATTCATGATCAAATGATACATCGGACTGATTAAACGAAAGCTAACGGCGTCTACTAGCAACCTGGGTCTCCACATAGCAAGTCGCCGACCCTATTTGAAGGACTTCTAATGGCTTCATTTCTCAGCAACACGTCCGCCCAACTGCTTCGGGCACGATTGGGTGTATTCGGAGCATTCACAATCGTCGGCTTCCTCACCGCGATTTGGCTAGTAAACATTCCCGACATCCAGCAACGGACAGGAGCTTCCCACGCCGTTCTCGGCGGATTGATCCTTTTGCTTGGTCTGGGTGCGCTCATCTCCATGCAATTTGCAGGGCTTCTGATCAGGCGCTTCGGCAGCAGAACTCCGACGCTCATGGGCCTTGGCCTTCTGCTGGTTTCAGTGAACCTTCCCGGCATGGCTTCAGACGCTCTGAGCTTGGGCATCGGACTCTTCATTTTTGGGCTCGGTCACGGCCTGACAGACGTGGCGATGAACCAGCACGCTGTGGTGGTCGAGCGCGGGTATCGACGGCCCATCATGTCCGCTTTCCACGCGTTCTTCTCATTAGGAGGTGCCCTGGGTGCTGTAGCCGGGGCTGCTGGCCAATCGATCCACCTGCACGTGTCATGGATTCTACTGGGCGCCGCCCTGCTGGGTCTGGTTGGTACAGCTTGGTCGGCATTTTCGATGCTTCCGAAAGCCAGTGAAGAACTGCTCGATTTGGACCAAAACCGCGCTGCGCCGAGTGCGACGGGCTCTTCCGACCATCCAGTGGCGCCCAAGCGCGGCCGAATGCTGGCACTGGCACTACTAGCGTTTCTGGTGTTGCTCTCGGAAGGCGCAGCTAATGATTGGAGTGCACTTCAGACCGTTGAGCGTTTGGGCGAACCGGAGGCGGCAGCTGCCTTGGCATATGGGGCCTTCGCTGCCGCGATGACCATTGGCCGACTTCTTGCTGACCGTATTTCACATGCGATCGGACCGGTCAAGGTCGTGAGATTCGGATCTCTCATTGCGGCAACCGGAATGCTCGTCGTTGTCGCGTCTTCTTTCTATCCCTTGTCCCTCTTCGGCTGGCTGCTTTTCGGATTGGGACTCTCAGGGATCATTCCGCAGGTTTACTCCGCGGCCGGGAGTATGGGCCGATCAGATGCCGGTAAGACGCTCTCGCGCGTGGTGAGCTCCGGTTACATCGGGCTTCTAGCTGGACCCGCGATCATTGGATGGCTCGGCGGGATGCTAGGCCTGACCTTTGCCTTCTTGCTGCCGCTCCTCTTCTGCGTCGCGGGAATATTCTTAGCGTCGACGGTGACTAGGGACAGCGAAAGTCTGGCAGAGCTTGCCCTCGCCGCGAGTAAGGATGCGGAGAGCTAAGGCGGCCCGGCATTGGGCAGCCAGGCTCTCAAAAAGACGCAGACCGAACCCTAATATGTGGTTGGTTCCGTCAAGGGGCGGGGAGAAGCGGTCCCGGGGGTTGCTTTCTTGGTGTTGGCCGTG
>NZ_JAPFFT010000006.1 GCF_026241105.1 Arthrobacter rhizophilus
TCCTTCTCCAGCTCCCTGGTCCGTTTGGACGCCTCGGCGTTCTTCTCGGACCCGTACTGGTTCAGCCACCGGTACCAAGTGGCTTCGGTGACCTGGAGCTCCTTGACGACCTCGACCATCGGGCGCCCGTCATTGAGCATCTTCTGGCCCTGCCGGACCTTGGCGATGACCTGCTCGGGGGTGTGTCTGCGTGCCATGATTCGTGAATTTCCTCCTGCGTCCATTCTCGGACACGAAACTCACACAAACACTGGACTCCTACTCGGGGACCCAACCAGAGTGTCATGAGTGGCGCTTCCGATGCTCAGGCCGTGGTGGCACGTCGTCGCTGTGCCACCACGACGGATAGCGTGGCTCTGATTTACCTGCATTCAACGAACACAGAGACGGCACTCGAAGGCTAGGTCTCGCAAACCCCGTCTAGGTGTAGTCCGGCAAAAAATGAGTGTGAGGAATCATGAAAATAGGTGCAAAATCGGCCTTCACCTAGCCTTTCGGGGCCCTTTTGGACACGGCCTAGGTGTGTTCCGCAAAAAATCACGGCGAAAGAGTGCGGCAGTTATGCGCCGTCCCCTCGGCCCACCAACTCATCCGTGTACTGCAGCGCGATCCAAAGTTCTGCGCGCACCTGGGCCTGGTTCAAGTCGGTATCAAGAAGCTCGGCGAGCAGACCAATCTGACGGCGCACACTGTTGCGGTGCAGGCCCAACAGTTTGGCAGAGGCGTCCCAGCTGCCGTTCTCGCCTAGCCAGCCCCGGAGCACGGCCAACAGCGGATCCCGTCGTTCGGGCTCCAAGGCGAGTACCGGTTCAAGCAGCCGCGCGGCCAACATGGACCCGGCCTCACGCCCGAGGAGTCCGGTCACGGACCAGGTAACCTCGTCGACCCGGGCGCTCTTGCCACTCGATTGCACGCGGCTGCGGAGCGACGTCACCCGCTGGTGCGCTGTGGCGAGCCCGGTCAGTTCCGTCGGGTCTCCGATGACGAGGCGCCAACCGAGCTTTTCGACGTCCGCCAGGAGCGCGTCATCCACCTTCAAACGAGTAATCGCAGCGAATCCGTATTCGGTGACTTCAACCAGTTTGGTGTCGAAGAGGCGCCGCCACTGCAATAGCTCACGCACCGGGCTGTCGCCCGCGGGCCATTCGGGAGAGTCAACTCAATGTGGCCTACGCAAACCACAGCGGCCACGAGGACGGTTGTGATTTCCTTGGTGGAAGTGTGGTCGCCGGCCCAGACGGCTCGCTGCTGGCTGCCGCCGGTGACGGGGCCGCACTGCTGTTCGCTGAGATCTCCACGGAAAGCGTCAAGACGGCGCGGGAACAAGTGCCGTACCTGCGCGAACGCCGCCCGGAGCTTTACCGCGAGTGGGATTCGTAGCCCTATTTCTCTAGTGTTGGGGATTCGAGAGAGACGCGTCTTGCTGGGCGCCTGACGTCGGGTCCAACCTCAAAGACGGATATTTCAAAATAGAGGCTCATTGAGAAGCCCGCGTCCTCGTGAGTCTTCCTCACCCGGACGGCATGGATATCGGCATGGCAGAGACCGTTATTCCGAACCGTAGATATTCCCCGGCTGAGCGAATCTGTAATCTGCGAACCACACACCAAAGCCCGGGGACAACATGCCGGCTTTTCACGCAGCCCCATTTGGACAGGAGAGGCTTGCGGTTGGCGCGAGTTCATGACTTGGCCCTGCAGCCGGGGAACGTTGTGTTGAGATCATTTTTTACAATCGATGTTCTTAGTGGGCATGGGGTATTGACAGGGAGCCTGGTGGCGGAGGAGAGTCTGCTAACCGCGACGAGGATAGTCGTGGTTTCCAATGGATTTAGCGCATATTGGGGGAGTCATGGAACAGTGGCGTTTGAGTTTCCTAGCTAAGGGATCTCAGTCCAAATACCGTCTTGGAAGAGGACTTGATGCCGAGACAATCGGCACGGTCTCACGATGGCTAAGATCCCCGCTTCTCAGTCAGACACCCTCAATGTAAATTCTCGTCAAATCTACGTTGAGGGTGGAACGATGGCGAACATTCGCTGGTGGCAGAAGGCATTACCCATTCTGATCGCTTCTTTCGCGCTGGCGGCGTGTGGGGCAGCTCCCGGCCCGGGCACCGCTGCTCCGACCCCCTCACCGACGGAGACCTGCGCGTCGTTCCTGCCGACAGCTCCCTGCGGGACCTACGCGAGTGTTTCGGGCACGGAAGACGGCAAGGATCTTCCCTGGGCATCCTCCGGAGCTGTTACCGCGAAACTGCAGACCGTGGGCGGATCACTCCATTTGACCGTCACGACTACGTGTGGACCATTAGGCGGTCCCGCAACAAGGACAGGAACTGTTCTCACGGTCGGAGATATCGCCGTGGGTGCCGCCGCCTGCGCCGAACTCGCCGCCTCCCAGCAGCAGTGGGTCCTGGCCTTCCTTAAGAAGCCCATCGATATGGCATACAACAACGGCACTCTGACATGGACCAGCGGAACCGACTCGCTGGCCTTCAAGCCAAAGTAGCCATCCACCGCATCCCAGAGTCGAAGTCGTCCCCACGCACCGAATATTGAAGAAGGGGAAATCGTGAAGATCGCACTCGGTTCTATTCGCATGTGTTCTGCGCTGCTGTTGGCAGTCTCAAGTCTAGGAGCTGCTTCAGCTCAAGCCGACCCGAATCCGCCCACAGGTCCTGCCGGATCCAGTGAGATCGATCGCTACATGGCGGCCAAAGGGAATACATTTCTCGACACCCAGAAGGAGCTTTCGGACTTCAAACACTGGATCACCGAACAGCCCGGAATCGAACAGGCCGGTTACGTCGAGCAGGTGAACAATGCTGAGACCCGATCCTCAAAGATCCTTTGGAAAGGTCCTTCGGTCCTGCGTGACATTGTGAAAACCGAGGGCCAGGCCCGTGGGATATCAGTGACATTCTCAGAGCGCCCGTATTCGTTGCCTGAAATCCGTGCCGCCATCAAACGGATCGACGCCCAGAAGAAGGCAATAACGGCTTTGGGGTTCCAAATTGAGGGAATCGTCGGAGTTCGGGACGATGACGGAGCCATCGCAGTTGAAGGTCACGCGATTGGGGCCGCTGCCGTCGACACGGCAAGAGTAGCCGACGCCGCAAAACAAGCGGCAGGCACGGCGGTCAGATTGGTTGACGGGAAGCGAAGCACACCTGCAACACGTTCCAACGACTCCTCACCATTTAACTCGGGTGCCTACATGCAAACTGGCTCTTACTCCAAATGCACCACAGGATTCGCCCTCGCAGATGCGAATCGGACGTACACGATTACTGCCAGACACTGTGACCTCGGGCCTTGGTATGACCGCAACGATTGGGGTGTTTCCTTAGGAAGCGAATTCTGGGATTCTTCCGGGGGCCAATCATCGTTGATGACCGGGTACGGCAGCAAATGGATGTACGACGGCACGTGGGACAACAGCTGGGGCTACTCGAAGGCAACAGCCGGATTTCAAGACGTGTCTCTCGGGGATTGGATCTGCACAAGCGGCGGCAACTCCGGGGTCCACTGCGGAATCCAGGTCGAGGGCATGTGGTACTTGTGGGATGACGGCTACGGTAGCGCCTATAACATCGAGGCCTTCCAGATGACCTGGCCTCAGATCGCGGCCATTCAGGGCGACAGCGGCGGGCCCGTCCTCATGCCTTACTCAGACGGCACCGTAGGGGCCGTTGGGATGATCCAGGCCGTCCTAAATGCCCACTACGACAATTGCGGTTCAGTCCATGACCCCGGCTACCTGTGCTCGCAGGCAGTCCTCTTCACCTCAACCCGGACCATCGCAAATAACTATGGCCTGAGCCTAGTCACCTGGTAGCGTCACCGAAACCTGGCTTTACGCCCACGAAAGGCTGTGCGGGCCGGGATCCCGGCCCGCACAGCCTCTCTCGTCCGGGATGACTACCGCGGCCGCGATGGCGTGGGTCGTCGCTTTCTGGAAGCGGATGGCGAGCTGAAGATCACCGACCCTCGCCACGGCGGCCCTGGTCGCCCAATTCCAACGAACCAACCACAACGACGCCAGGATGCTGGCTAACCGCCGCCGTCCGCTCCACGCACCAACTCATCTGTGTACTGCAGCGCGATCCAAAGCTCTGCGCGCACCTGGGCCTGGTTCAAGTCGGTATCAAGAAGCTCGGCGAGCAGCCCGATCTGGCGGCGCACGCTGTTGCGGTGCAGGCCCAGCAGTTTGGCGGAGGCGTCCCAGCTGCCGTTCTCGCTCAACCAGCCCCGCAGCACGGCCAACAGCGGATCCCGTCGCTCGGGCTCCAAGGCGAGTACCGGTTCAAGTAGCCGCGCGGCCAGCATGGACCCGGCCTCGCGTCCCAGGAGTCCGGTGACGGACCAGGTAACCTCGTCGACCCGGGCGCTTCGTCCGCTGGACTGGACCCGTGAACGGAGCGACGTCACCCGCTGGTGCGCTGTGGCGAGCCCGGTCAGTTCCGTCGGGTCTCCGATGACGAGCCGCCAACCGAGCTTTTCGACGTCCGCCAGGAGCGCGTCATCCACCTTCAAACGGGTAATCGCAGCGAATCCGTAATCGGTGACTTCAACCAGTTTGGTGTCGAAGAGGCGCCGCCACTGCAATAGCTCACGCACCGGGCTGTCGCCGGCCGGCCATTCGGGAGAGTCCATTTTGATGCCCTGGACCACCCGCAGGGGAGCGGAGCGCGTGGAGGACAAGCTTTGCGCGAGGAGGTCCTTGAACCCGTTGATGTGCCGCGTACCGCCAGTAGCAAGGCTCTCCGGGTGCAGCAGCAATGCGGTGGCCAGCTGGCTCGGCGCGAGCGAACCGCTGGTCCGTTGCCGGACCAGCAACTCCAGCAGCCCCACCACGGACTGCACCACGCTGTTTTGGGCGGGAGCCAGCGCAACGTCCGAACCCAGAATCAGGGCGCCCAGGTTGGCATCCTTGGTGCTCCGCAGCGGGTGGCCGAAAACCATCGCGGAGCCCGGCTGCTCAAAGCCGTCCACCTCAACGCGCGGCCCTCTGCCCGAAAGGAGCCGCTCCAGCATTGGCTCCAGCAGTGAAAGCTCGACGCCGGTGCTGCCGCCGGCGGCGTGGGCGCGTGCACGGATCCGCCCGTCCGCGCCGACCAGCAGGGCCCAGACAGGCGCCTTTTGGACCAGCGCGGCGAGCAGTTCGTGTTCAGGTCGAGGCGAGAGGACAGCCCGCATGAGCTGCCTGTTGGTGTCCGCGAGTTGGCGGAAAACCTTCGCGTTGTCCGATTCCAGAAGCTGGGAGAACTCCAGTCCGATCGCGGCGAACGGGATGGATTCCGGGATCTCAATCAGAGTGAGTTTGTGCCGGCGGCAAGCCTTCAGCAGCTCGGACGGGACGGCGTCGAAATACGGCCTGATGCCGAACCCCAGCGCCGCCACCTTGGCCCCCACCAGCCGCTTCACGTAAGCGTCAACGTTCTCCTGGGAAGCGCCGTCGCCCAGGAAGGGGAGCCCTGCGGTCAGCAGGAACTCTCCCTCCGGGAGGTAGGGGGTGGGATCGTCCAGTTCGCTGGGCTCAACCCAACGCAGCAGTTCCTCGCCGCTGCCGCCGTCGTGGAGTATTTCCAACTCGGGCGGCAGCTGCTTGAGGAACTGATCGAGCGTGACAAAACTCAGGCGGCCCTGGCTCGGATCAGGCGACATCGCTCGGTGCCTTCCTGGCTGCGGGATCCTGGTAATCGGGGCACTCGTAAGCGCGGGACTCATACACGCGGGGGAGGCGCGGCGCAATCCGGTTGATGATCTCGTCCCCGTGGCTTCCGATTGCGGCGCCCCAATCGTCTGCGCTCGCAGCTCCTCCGGCCGGATCGCCGAACAGAACCGCCGTATCTCCGACCTCGATCCCGGATGCATCGGGACCCAGGTCCACCATGAACTGGTCCATGCATACCTTGCCGATCACGGGGACTTTTCGTCCGGCGATCTGGACCAGGCTGCGGCCGCTGATTCCCTTGGGGATGCCGTCGGCGTAGCCCAAGGGAATGAGACCGAGATGGCGCGGCTCATGCGTGATGGCTTGGTGTTCGTAGCTGACTCCGGTTCCCGCGGGGACTTTCTTGACCATGACCAGCGGTGCGGTGACGCTCAGTGCGGGGCGCAGTCCGAAGTCGGCGGGATTCAGGTGATCCGCGGGCGCCAGCCCGTAGATAGCCAGGCCTGCACGGACCATGTCGAAGTGGAATTCGGGCCGGTCCAGGATGTTGGCCGAGCTGGATACGTGCCGTAGTTGCGGGTCCAGTCCGGCGGCCCGCGCTTCGCGCACGGCATCCTCGAATTCCGCCACGGCGGCCGCGTTGCCCGGGTGCGCGGGAACATCGGCCCAGGCCAGATGGGTCCAGATGCCGCGGACCAGCACCGTGCCGTCTTGTTCGGCCTTGCGCGCGTGGGCCACCAGTTCTGGCCAGTCTTCCTTTCGTGCGCCGCCGCGGCTGAGGCCGCTGTCCAGTTCCAGGTGTACGACGGCGGGGCGCCCCAACTGCCTCGCGATACCCGCCAGGACCTCAAGCTGGCTGACGCTCCCAAGCGAAACGTCGACGTCGTACTCGAGTGCCTCTCGGATTGTTGCGCTGGTCTGGGATGCCAGATAAAGCCAGGACAAGACGGGCACGGTGATGCCCGCCTTGCGGAGCGCGATGGCTTCGCTGAGCTGCGCTGTTCCCAGCCAGTCAGCTCCTGCCTCCACTGCCGTGCGAGCTACATCCACCAGACCGTGCCCGTAGCCGTTACCTTTGACGACGGCCATGAAATACGGCGCGGCGGTGCGCTCCTTCAAGGCTTTGATGTTGTCTGAAATCGCAGACAGATCAACGCTGACCTGCCCGGAAAGCGCCGCTTCCGGCGTCGGTTCTGATTGTGCAATACGTCTCATGGTTGATCACTATAGGTCATTTTGCACCTCTATGAGAGCTGGCTCACAGGCTTACGGTGGACACGGGAAACCGCAAACTACTCTGAAGGGACGTCAACGGTGACTGTGCCTACCTCCACCCAGACCGAGCCAAGACAATCCACGAATACACAAGCCGGCACGGCCGCCCGCCGTCCGGGGCTCGGTGCGCAACTGCTGCGCCGGAAGCCCATCGGGCAGATGGTCAGCGAAGCCGGAAGCAGCGAAAGCGGAACGCCGCTGGTCCGCAGCTTCGGTGTCCTCCAGTTGACGATGATCAGTGTCGGCGCCACCCTGGGCACCGGGATCCTGGTGATCCTGGGCGAGTCCGTGCCGCTGGCCGGCCCCGCGGTCTGGATTTCCTTCGTGGTGGCCGGCCTTGCTGCCTTATTCTCCGCAGTGTCCTACGCGGAAATGGCGGGCCTGGTGCCCGTTGCCGGCTCCAGCTACTCCTACTCCTACGCCACCATGGGCGAAGGCATGGCCTGGATCTGTGGTTGGTGCCTCGTCCTCGAATACGCCGTCTCCGTGGCGGCCGTGGCCGTCGGCGCAGGGCAATACGTGAACGAAACCCTGGCAGCGTTCGGGCAATTCCTGCCGGACGCCATGTCCCAGCCGCCGGGCAGCGGCGGCGTGGTCAACGTCCCCGCCATGGCGATTGTGGTCCTCGCGATGATCCTGCTGGTGCGCGGCGCCAAGGAGAGCGCCTGGATCAACACTGTGATCGTGGCCATCAAGATTGTCATCCTGCTGTTCTTCTGCGCCGTTGCTTTCACGGCGTTCAATGCCGGGAACTTCGAACCCCTCATGCCGATGGGAGCCGCAGGCGTCTCGGCCGCCGCATCCCGAGTCTTCTTCTCCTATATCGGCTTCGACGCCGCTTCCACCGCCGGCGAAGAAGCCCGCAACCCCAAGCGCGACCTGCCCCGGGCAATCCTGCTTTCCATGGTGATCGTGACCAGCATTTACGTTCTGGTTGCCGTGGCCGCCATCGGCGCCCGCCCCTGGGAGTGGTTCGGCGGCACCGAGGCAGCCCTCGTCCAGATCCTCGAGGAAACCACCCACCAGCCATGGATCGCGCTCGTCTTCTCCATTGGAGCCGTGCTCGCGATCGCCAGCATTGTGCTGACGGTGCTCTATGGCCAGACCCGCATCCTGCTCTCCATGTCCCGCGACGGACTGGTCCCCGAAGTCTTCGGCCGCATCTCCCCGCGCACCGGCACCCCGGTGGCCGGAACGCTCATCGTAGGCACCGCCGTCGCACTCACCGCAGGGCTTGTCCCGCTCGGCGCGCTGGCCGATGCCACCAGCATCGGCACTCTCTTTGCGTTCGCGCTGGTGAACGTCGCCGTCATCTACCTGCGGCGCAACCGCCCTGAGCTCAAGCGCAGCTTCCGTGTCCCGCTCTACCCGATCACCCCCGTGCTCGGCACGCTGATGTGCGCCTACCTCATGGCCAACCTGGGCGCAGACACCTGGGTGGTGTTCAGCGGCTGGATGCTCGTGGGGATCGCACTCTACTTCGGCTACGGACGCCGGAACTCCAAGGTAGCGGCGCTGACCGAACAGGAATACCGTGAACTATCCGCAAGGGTCCCCGACCCGGAAACTGTGAAGGCAGAACTTTCATGACCACCGCCACCGAATTGCCCACGGAACCCACACCCCGCACGGGGAACACCGGGATTTCCCAAGCAACGCCGGCCGACGCTCCGATCACCATGCTGAACCCAGACTTCCCCTTCAGCTACGACCACTACCTGGCCCACCCCGACGGCCTGGCGGTTGTTCCGCCGGAACTGTACGGCACGCAGGTCGCCGTGATCGGCGCCGGCCTCTCGGGACTCGTCACGGCCTACGAGCTCATGAAACTCGGGCTGCGCCCCGTGGTCTACGAGGCTGACCAGATCGGCGGGCGGCTCCGCACCGCAAGCTTCCCCTCGGCTCCGGGAGTGGTGGCAGATCTCGGCGGCATGCGGTTCCCGGTGTCCGGCAAAGCGTTCTACCACTACATTGACCTCCTCGGCCTGGACACCCAGGAATTCCCCAACCCGCTCGCGCCCGCAACATCGAGCACGGTGATCGAGTTGGCCGGGCAGAAGCATTATGCGGCCACGTCCGCGGACCTGCCGGAGTTCTTCCACGAAGTTGCCGCAGCCTGGAAGACCGCAGTGAATGACGGTGCTGCCTTCCAGAAAATGCAGGAGGCCATCCGTGCCCGCGACACCAAGCGCATCAAGGAGCTATGGAACGAACTGCTGCCGCTCCTGGACGAACAGACCTTCTACGGCTTCATCGCCGCAAGCAAGTCGTTCAAGGAGGCCGGATTTGCGCACCGCGAGGCGTTCGGGCAGGTAGGTTTCGGCACGGGAGGCTGGGACACCGACTTCCCCAACTCCATCCTCGAGATCCTGCGCGTTGTCTACACCGACGCCGATGACCAGCACCGGCTCATCACTGGGGGAGCGCAGCGGCTCCCCGAGGCACTGTGGCACCACGCGCCGTCGGGCATGGCCCACTGGCCCGAGGGCAGCTCGCTGGCATCCTTGCACTCCGGTTCCCCGCGCGGAGCCGTAGACCGCATTGAGCGCGGCGGGAACGGCGATCTGTTGGTGCGCGAACGTTGGGGCCGCGAAACCGGCTACCCCGCCGTTGTGACCACGTGCCAGTCCTGGTTGCTGTCCACGCGCATCCACACCCAGGAATCGTTGTTTCCCTCGGAGCTGTGGACCGCGATAGAGCGTTCGCACTACATGCAGTCGTCCAAGACGTTCGTTATGGTGGACCGACCGTTCTGGAAGGACATCGACCCGGAAACGGGCCGCGAAGTATTGTCCATGACCCTGACCGACCGGCTCAACCGGGCAACGTACCTGCTCGACGACGGCCCGGACAAGCCTGCCGTCATCCTGCTTTCCTACACGTGGAACGACGACGCCTTGAAGTGGCTTTCGCTGAGCGCCGAGGAACGCGTCAAGCTCATGCTGCACTCGCTTGAGCAGATCTACCCGGGTGTGGACATCGCGAGCCACATTGTGGGCCAGCCCATCACGGTCTCCTGGGAGGCCGACCCCAACTTCATGGGTGCCTTCAAGGCGAACCTGCCCGGGCACTACCGCTACCAGCAGCGCCTGTTCACGCACTTCAAGCAGGACAAGCTGCCGGAGAGCCAGCGAGGCATCTTCCTGGCCGGCGACGACGTCTCGTTCACCGCTGGCTGGGCAGAGGGTGCGGTCACCACAGGCCTGAACGCTGTGTGGGGAGTGGTGAACCATCTGGGCGGTTCGTCCGTGGCTGGCAACCCCGGTCCCGGTGAACTGTTGGACGAACTGGGTCCGATCAGCCTGGACTAGCCCTCCGCGTGCATCTCGCGGTGCGCCGCGGCCAGCTCCCGGTAGTGGGCGGCGTTGCGCTTCACGCCGTCGAGTTCTTCCTCGCTCAGTTCGCGGCGCACTTTGGCGGGCACTCCGGCAACCAAGGAACGCGGCGGAATGACAGTTCCTTCGAGCACGACGGCGCCAGCGGCCACGAGCGAACCGGTACCGATCACGGCGCCGTTCAGGATGGTGGCGCTCATGCCGATGAGGCAGTCGTCCTCCACCGTGCAACCGTGCACGACTGCGCTGTGCCCGACGCTGACGCGCTCGCCTACGGTGCAGGGGAAACCGGGGTCGGCATGCAGGACCACGTTGTCCTGCAGGTTCGAGCCGGCACCGACGCTTATTGCGGCGGTGTCTGCCCGGACGGACACACCGTAGAAGGCGCTGGAGTCCTCGCCGAGGGTGGCCTTGCCGATGATCGACGCCGTGGGTGCCACGAAGGCGGTGTCATGGATGACCGGGGTGTCCCCGGCAAAGGTGTAAATGGGAGCCATGGGCCAAGCCTAGAACACGCCGTCTGGCCCGCCCATCCCAACTGACTCGCATTAGGTGTCGTTATGAGCCAGGAGAACGACAACAAATGCGACTCAGTTGGGTGAGGCCGCCGGCGTTCGGAGGACCAAGAACTGGTAGTGCTGAGTCCATTTCCCAGCGCCCGGCCCGGACTCGGCTCCCGTGCCCTCGGGCCAGGTCTCAAAGTGCTCCACGTCGCCGTGCGCCCCGAAGATCCGGCGCACGGCGTCGTCGCTCCGCCGGCTGAAGAACCGCCGCGGCTCGTCTTCGTCCTCGGGGTTTAGGACTTCTTCATCGTCACCGGACCAGAGTCCGACGGCGATTGGCGCGCCGGGTGCGGCGACCCGCACGAGTTCACCGACGACGTCGTGGATTCGAGTGTTGGGGACATGCAGGAGGGTACTCATGGTCCACACTGCGGGGAACGCGGCGTCGGCGAATGGCAAGTTGCGGCCGCTGGCCACACTCGCGTCCAAGCCCTTGGCCCGTGCCAGGTGGATGCTTTCCTCGGACAGGTCGACGCCGGTGTAGTGCAGGCCTGCTCGCACGAACTCCAGTCCTTCGACGCCGGTCCCGCAGCCCAGTTCGAACAGCGAATGCCTGTGTTCATCCTTGAGTAGACGGATGAACCAATCGCGGCATTCCGCCCGATGCGGCGTCAGGGCCCGGGTGTTCCCGGTGGGGGCCTGCCGGTCGTAATAAACGGCGAGGTCCGCCTCGTGGTCGACGCTTTCGTCGCTGGATGCCGTCGGGGTCCCGTCCATGCACCCAGCGTAGGACACCCAACTGACTAGCAGTAGGTGTCGCTATGAGGCGTCAAAACGACATTAAGTGCGAGTTAGTTGGGCGGGGAACGCTAGTTGAAGACCACCGTGCGGGTTCCGTCCAGAAGGACGCGGTGTTCGGCATGCCACTGCACCGCCTGCGCGAGGGTGCGGCCCTCGACGTCGCGGCCCATCTGCACGAATTGCTCTGCGGTGCGGGCGTGATCCACGCGGATGACTTCCTGCTCGATGATGGGACCCTCATCGAGGTCCGCCGTGACGTAGTGGGCAGTGGCGCCGATGATCTTCACTCCCCGTGCATGCGCCTGGTGATAAGGCTTGGCACCCTTGAAGGACGGCAAGAAGGAGTGGTGGATGTTGATGGCCTTGCCGCTGAGCTCGGTGCAGAGTTCGTTGGAGAGGACCTGCATGTAGCGCGCCAGGACAGTCAGCTCGATGCCGTGCTCATGAATGAGCGCAAGGAGTTTCGCCTCGGCTTGGGGCTTGGTGTCCGCGGTGACGGGGATGTGATGGAAGGGAATGCCATAGAACTCCGCCAGGCCTTCGAGATCCCGGTGGTTGGACACGATGGCCGGCACCTCGATGGGGAGCGTCCCGGAACGCTGTTGGAAGAGCAGATCGTTAAGGCAATGTGCGTCCTTTGAACCCAGGATCAAGGTCCGGACCTTCTGGCCCACAGGGTTGATCTGCCACTTCATCCCGAATGCCTCGGCCACCGGGGCAAGCGCCGAACTCAGTTCAGATTGGGTCGAGGACGTGGTGGCTTCCACCCGCATGAAGAAATTTCCCGTGCTGGGGCTGCCGTATTGCTGGGAATCGGCGATGTTGCAGCCAGCCTCTAACAATGCGCCTGCAACGGCGTGCACAATTCCGGGCCGGTCCGGGCAGGACAGGGTTACAACAAAAGACGTGGGCAGGGTGGATTCAGTCACACAGTCAAGCCTACCGTTGCGCACCTGTTGTACTGTTTAAGTCGTCGCGACTGGCGTTGGGTGGTGTACCACCAGGGAGCGGCATTGATGAAGACCACGGATCGTACGCCTGGGCCGAGGGTCACGTTTTACTGTCGCTGTGCCATGCCCCGTAATCAAACGGCATGGAAAAAACCCAGCCGGTAGCCTGACCTGTAGAAATACCCGTTGCCTATCCAGGAGATCTTCGTGACCACCACCATCACCTCCGCGACCATCAGCAACCAGCCGCTTTCCGAACTCGACCCCGAGATCGCAGCGGTTCTGGAACAGGAACTCGGCCGCCAGCGCGGCACCCTGGAAATGATCGCTTCCGAGAACTTTGCGCCCCGCGCCGTCATGGAGGCCCAGGGTTCTGTCCTGACCAACAAATACGCCGAAGGCTACCCGGGCAAGCGCTACTACGGTGGCTGCGAATACGTGGACATCGCCGAGCAACTGGCCATCGACCGCGTGAAGGCCCTCTTCGATGCAGAGTACGCCAACGTGCAGCCGCACTCGGGTGCGCAGGCCAACGCCGCTGCCCTCTCCGCCCTGATCAACCCGGGCGACAAGATCCTGGGCCTGTCCCTCGCCCACGGTGGCCACCTGACCCACGGCATGAAGCTGAACTTCTCCGGCAAGCTGTACAAGGTTGCCGCCTACCAGGTTGAAGCAGACACCTTCCGCGTGGACATGGACAAGCTCCGCGAGCAGGCCATTGCCGAGAAGCCGCAGGTGATCATCGCGGGTTGGTCCGCTTACCCGCGCCACCTCGACTTTGAGGCCTTCCGCTCCATCGCCGACGAGGTTGGCGCGCTTCTCTGGACGGACATGGCCCACTTCGCCGGCCTTGTGGCAGCAGGCCTGCACCCGAGCCCGGTGCCGCACTCCGACGTCGTCACCTCCACGGTGCACAAGACGCTGTCCGGTCCCCGTTCCGGGGTGATCCTCGCCAAGGAAGAATGGGCGAAGAAGCTCAACTCCAACGTTTTCCCGGGCCAGCAGGGCGGTCCGCTCATGCACGTGATCGCCGCCAAGGCCGTTGCCTTCAAGATCGCCGCGGGCGAGGAATTCAAGGAGCGCCAGGAACGAGTCATCGAAGGCGCCAAGATCATCGCGGACCGCCTGAACCAGGCCGATGTTGCCGGAGCCGGCATTTCCGTCCTGACTGGCGGCACCGATGTCCACTTGGTCCTCGTGGACCTGCGCAACTCGCAGCTGGACGGCCAGCAGGCCGAGGACCTCCTGCACTCGGTGGGCATCACCGTCAACCGCAACGCCGTTCCGTTCGACCCCCGCCCGCCGATGGTCACGTCCGGCCTGCGGATCGGTACTCCGGCTTTGGCCACCCGCGGATTCGGTGCTGCTGAGTTCACCGAGGTTGCCGAGATCATCGCTTCGGCGTTGAAGGCCGGTTCCGCCACCGACGTTGAAGCCCTGCAGGCCCGGGTCGACAAGCTCGCCGCCGACTTCCCGCTGTACCCGCAGCACGAGCAGTGGTGAACCCGTCCATGGCGCAGACCGCGAAGATCCTCGACGGCAGGGCCGCCGCCGCCGCCATCAAATCTGAGCTCACTGAGCGCGTCGCTGCCCTGAAGGCCCACGGCGTAACTCCGGGCATTGCCACTGTGCTCGTTGGCGCGGACCCTGCTTCGCAGCTTTACGTGTCCATGAAGCACAAGCAGTCTGTGGAGATCGGGATGAACTCGATCCAGCGTGAGCTTCCGGCGGATGCCACCCAGGCCCAGGTTGAGGCCCTCATTGACGAACTCAATGCGGACCCCGCCTGCCACGGCTACATCGTGCAGCTGCCGCTGCCCAAGCACCTAGACACCGACGCGATCCTCGAGCGGATCGACCCCGCCAAGGATGCTGACGGCCTGCACCCGACCAACCTGGGCCGGCTGGTGCTCAACGTCAACGGAGAGATCACCTCGCCGCTGCCGTGCACGCCCCGCGGCGTCATCGAGCTCCTGGAGCGCAACGGCTACAGCCTCGCCGGCAAGCACGTTGTGGTGGTCGGCCGCGGCGTCACGATCGGCCGCTCGATCGGCCTGCTGCTCACCCGGCGGGCCGTGAACGCCACCGTGACGCTGACGCACACCGGAACCAAGAACCTCTCGGAGCTGCTGCGGCAGGCGGACGTGATTGTGGGCGCGGCGGGTGCCAAGCACATCGTCAAGGCTGCGGACGTGAAGCCGGGTGCGGCGGTGCTCGACGTCGGTGTAACCCGTGAAACCGACCCCGAGACGGGCAAGAGCAAGGTCCACGGCGACATCGATCCCGCCGTTGCCGATGTAGCCGGCTGGATTTCGCCGAACCCCGGCGGCGTCGGTCCCATGACCGTGGCGCTGCTCATGACCAACGTGGTCGAAGCCGCGGAACGCCAATTGGCAGCGGGAAGCGTCTCCGGCGTCGTCTGATTTTGCTCCCCACCGCCATGTAGGACGCCTACTCCCTCGGGAGTAGGCGTCCTACACCGTTAACCCGACGACGCCGGAGCCCACCGCGGCTAGGCTCGGAGCATGCAGCGGCGTTTCCAGGGTCCCCCTACGAGTTTCATCGTGATCGCGGTGGCCTTGATCCAAGTCCTGGGGACCGTCTTTTCGGCGGGACACCAGGCTGCGCTGCGCCCCTTGGACCCCCTGGCATTCATCCTGTTGCTGGCGGGACCCGCGGCCCTGGCTTTCCGGTCCAGCAGGCCCGTGGTTATGCTTCCGGTCACCTTGGCGGCCACTTTCAGCTATGTGATCCTTGGTTACGCCTGGGGCCCGATCGTGCTGTCCCTGGCGTTGTCGATCATCCTGACCGCGGCCGCGGGGCTGCGCTGGCAGGCCTGGCTTGGGGCAGGGATCTGCGCCGTCGCCGTCGTCTTGTTCTCCGTCCTGACGGGAGGTGAGACCGGGCTTGTCCGGGCATCCGCCGGCATCGCGTGGGTGGCGATCCTTGTCCTGATCGGTGAAGGCTTCAGGCGGCGGGGCGAGCGGATGGCAGAATACCGACGCCGGCGCGAAGCCGCGAAACAGGCCGAACGTGATGAATACCGGCTCACGCTTGCCCGCGATATCCACGATGTTGTGGCCCACTCCCTGTCGATGATCAACGTCCAGGCCTCCGTGGCGCTTCACCTGGGCACCAACGATCCCGAGAAGCTCCGCCCGGCACTGGAGGCCATCAAAGCGGCGAGCAAGGAGTCTTTGGCCGAGGTCCGTCAGCTCCTTGGCGTACTGCGCGACGACGCTCCGTTGAGTCCTGCCGCACCGCCAAGTTTGGCGCGGATCCCGGAACTCGTGGAGGACGCCCGGCGCGGCGGCCTGGAGGTGCGATTCGAGAACTCCGTAGACCCGGAGCGAGTGGGCCCGGAACACCTGGGCGCGGTACACCTGGGCGCGGCACAGCAGGAAACGGCCTACCGGATTGTCCAGGAAGCGCTGAGCAACGTCCGCAGGCACTCAGGGGCTGCGTCCGCCGTCGTACTTCTGGAATTGGCGGGGAACGCACTCAAGGTGAGGATCGACGACGACGGTGCAGGCATGCGGGGAGCGGCAGCCGGCAACGGGCTGACAGGTATGCACGAGCGTGTCCAGGCTCTGGGCGGCACGCTTGGCTTGACGTCGCTGGAACCGGGGTTGCGCGTTGAAGCGATGCTCCCGCTGAACCTTACCCAAGGAGAACACCGGCCATGATCCGCTTGCTGCTTGCCGACGACCAGACCCTCATCCGGGCGGGATTCCGGGCGCTCCTGGATGCTGAACCGGATATGGAAGTGGTGGCGGAAGCGGGTACCGGCAAGGACACGGTCAGGCTGGCCGAGCGTGAGGCGCCCGACGTCATCCTCATGGACATCCGCATGCCCGATGGCGACGGGCTGGCCGCCACCCGGCAGATCCTGGCTGACCCTCGCCTCGCGCACACCCGCATCATCATCCTCACCACGTTCGAACTGGACGAATACATCGCCGAGGCTGTGCGCGCCGGTGCGGCCGGCTTCCTCGTCAAGGACACCGAACCGGAGGAGCTGATCCGCGCTGTGCGGGTGGTCCACGACGGCGATGCCCTCCTTTCGCCGTCGGTTACCCGCCGCATCATGGCCCAGCTGGCCCTGCACAGCAAGGCGGCGTCCAAGACAGTTCCCTTGGACCAGATCACTGAGCGCGAAAGGGAAGTCCTTGCGCTGGTCGGCGAAGGCTTGAACAACGCCGAGATCGCCGAGCGGCTGTTCATCACCCCTCTGACGGCCAAGACGCACGTTTCCCGCATCATGACGAAATTGCTGGTGCGGGACCGGGCGCAATTGGTGGTTCTGGCGTACGAATCCGGTTTGGTCCGGCCCGGCTGGAGCAGCTAGCCGTTCCGCGCAGTCTCCCGGGGGAGTAGGCGGCCGGACGCAAGTGACTCCCGGTGGCCGACGCATTTGGGTGGGCCGAAAACCCAGACTGGAAACAGAGCCGAGATACGGCCTGTTGAGAGTTTGGACTGGACATGTTGACATCACTGAGCACCACCATCGGCGCGGCGGCCGCGCAGCTTCCCGCCGACGTCGTCCATGGACCGGGGGACGGATTCGTCTTCTGGCCGTTTTTCCTGCTGATCCCGCTGTTTTGGTTCCTGGTTATCGGATTCTTCATCTTCTTTGGCCGCCGCATGTGGCGGCGGAACCACTACTGGGCCGCAACCCAGGGCGCCGAAAGCGTGCTGAGGGAGCGCTACGCACGCGGCGAAATCGATGAGACCGAGTACCGCCAACGCCTGGAAGTGCTGCGGACGCATCCGACGAAGTGAGGGACTGGCGGATTCTGCTGGATCAGCCGCATTGATAGACCATCAGGCCCTGGAATCATGCGATTCCAGGGCCTGATGCTTGGAGTGATCCAGCAGAATGTCGCGCAGGCTGGCTTCCGCGGCGAGTTGGGCCCCGGGTTAATCCAGAAAATTGCGGAATACCTCTTTCACGTATTCCTTGGCTCTACTAGTCTGCTGGGGTGCACAATGAAGCCACCCGCTCTTTCTCCACGTCAGCCAGCTTCCAGATGAACCCACCCGCAGTCATCACAGCCGAGAATCTCACCAAGAGCTACGGCGAGCTCACAGCCGTCGACGGTATCTCCTTCGAAGTTTCGGCAGGGGAGTCCTTCGGCCTGCTTGGCCCGAACGGCGCCGGCAAATCGACCACCATGAAAATGATTGGCGGAGTCTCCCATCGCACGTCCGGGAAGCTCAGCATCATGGGCCTGGACCCGGAAACCCACGGGCCGGAAGTCCGCGCGCACCTGGGCGTGGTGCCCCAGCAGGACAACCTGGACGAGGAACTGAAGGTCCGCGAAAACCTGATTGTCTATGGACGCTACTTCGGCCTGCCTTTGAGCTACTTGCGTCCCAAGGCCGATGAGCTGCTCGAGTTCGCCCAACTGACAGACAAAGCCAAGTCCAGGGTCGATGCCCTCTCGGGCGGCATGAAACGGCGCCTCACGATCGCCCGCTCACTGATCAACGAGCCCAAGATCCTGCTCTTGGATGAGCCCACCACGGGACTGGATCCCCAGGCCCGGCACATCCTCTGGGACCGGCTGTTCAGGCTCAAGGAACAAGGAGTCACGTTGATCCTCACCACGCATTACATGGATGAGGCCGAACAGCTTTGCGACCGGCTGATCGTGGTGGACAAAGGCAGGATCATGGCCGAAGGCTCGCCGGCCAGCCTGATCCGCGAATATTCCACTCGCGAGGTCGTTGAACTCCGCTTCGGCTCGGAACGCAATACTACGATCGGCGTCGAACTCGAAGGCGTCGGAGAACGGGTGGAGACGCTGCCGGATCGTGTGCTCATCTACGCGGACGACGGCGAATCGGCCTTGGAGCAGGTCTCGGCGCGCCGGCTCCGTCCGCTGACCTCGCTGGTGCGGCGTTCTTCGCTGGAGGACGTCTTCCTCCGCCTGACCGGGCGGAGTCTTGTTGATTAGAGGACAGTTGACTAGCGGACAGCAGTTGAGTGGGAGGACGCATGACTGACGCGCAGCTCCCGACGGCGGACCATCCCTTGCGCGCTCACTCGCCGGCCGTCTCGGCCAGCCGCGCGCGGCGCTGGGGATCGTTCTTCTACGCCGAGCAGGTCCTTCGTGTGATGCGTGGTTACGGCTGGTCCGTGTTCCTCTACAGCGTGGGGCAGCCGGTGGCATACCTGTTCGCCATGGGCATCGGGCTCGCCAGCCTGGTGAATGCGAACAGTACGTCGGTGTTCGGCGGTGTGAACTACCTGACCTTCATCGCGCCGGCACTGCTGGTCTCATCCGCGGTCATGACGGCGTCGGGGGACTTCTCCTACCCGATCATGGACGGCTTCAAATGGCGCCGCGTGTTCTATGGCCCGCACGCCTCGCCGCTCGTACCGCAGCAGATCGCCGCGGGCCACATCATGGCCAGTGCCTTGAAGTTCCTCGTGCAATCGGTGGTCTACTTCGTCATCGTGGCCATGTTCGGCGCCTCGCCGAGCCCGTGGGGCTGGGTGTCGGCGATAGTTGCCACGGTGGCCGGACTGTCCTTCGGGCTGCCGCTCATGGCTTATGCCTCGACCATCACCAAAGACTCCGGCCAGTTCGCCTTGGTGCAGCGGTTCATCGTTGTGCCGTTGTTCCTGTTTTCGGGGACCTTCTTCCCGCTGGACTCGCTGCCGCTGGGGGTGCGCTGGATCGGCTGGATCTCGCCGGTGTGGCACGGTACGCAGTTGGGACGCGTCTTCACCTACGGACTTGAGGAGAGCCCTGTGCTGACACTGACCCACGTCGTGTTCCTTGTGGGCGCGGCCGCTGCAGGTTGGACGCTGACGCGGCGCCAGTTCGTCAGGAGGATGGGGGCATGAGCGTTCTGACTGGGGGCCATAGCGCCACTGAGGCAGCCCGCGAACGTACGTTCGGCCCGCTGTACTCCCGGAACGCGCTCGCCGTTGTGGCCCGGGGCCTCATGGCGGCGAAAAGCAGTACCTGGCTGATCCTGGTGTCCGGGTTCTTCGAGCCGGTGCTGTACCTGATCTCCATGGGAGTGGGGCTGGGCCCGATTGTAGGCACCGTGGCCGGACCTGGTGGCCAGGAAATCAGTTACGCGGCCTACATTGCGCCGGCGCTCCTAGCCGTGTCCGCCATGAACGGCGCAGTCTACGACTCCACGTGGAACGTCTTCTTCAAGATGAACTTCGCCAAGCTGTACCAAGGCATGCTCTACACCTCCCTTGGGCCTTTGGATGTGGCCATCGGGGAGATTTTCCTCGCTTTGCTTCGTGGGCTCCTGTACGCGACGGGCTTCACCGCGGTCATGGCCGTCATGGGCCTCATCACGACGCCGTGGGCCATCCTGGTCATCCCGGCGTCCGTGCTGATTGCTTTCGGCTTTGCAAGCTTCGGCATGGGCATCACGAGCTTCATGAAGACTTTCCAGCAGATGGACTGGATCAACTTCTTCATGCTGCCCATGTTCCTGTTCAGCGCGACGTTCTACCCGATAACCGTCTATCCGCAGTACATTCAATGGCTCATACAGGCCATGCCCTTGTGGCATGGCGTGGAACTCCTGCGGCAGATCAGCATTGGCTCCTTCAGTCCGGCCACGGCAGTCCATATCGCCTACTACCTTGTGATGATCGCCCTCGGCATCATGCTCACCACGGGACGGCTGCGCAAGCTCTTCCTCAAATAGCAACCACGCTGTTCGCCGGGGGTGGAAGCGGCTGGCTCGTCCTGCGGAGTTTGCGACAATGGGTGCATGCAATCTCTCGGCGACGCCCCGTCATCTGTTCCCCCGTCCGCTTCCGCCAAGAGCCCTTTCAAGGGCTTCCGCATCGGTGGACTGGGGATGACGGTGGTGCTCATCGCTTTCCTGGTGGCCGTGATCTTCGCGGCAAACCAGAACGACGTGGTCGGTTGGATCGTCGCCGTTGTTTCTTTCGGCTGGCTCGCCTTGGCCGCTTTCGTGGTCTTCAGCATCCAGAGGGCTGCCAAGCGGGCTGGAGAAAAACTCACCGAAGCACAGAACGCGTTCAACGCGGCAACCGGCCGGGCGCCGTCGTCGTCGAGCGCCGACCACGGCGGCACACGCGTGGTCGCGGAACGCAGCGAAGCGGATGAAATCCGCGACCTCAAACTGGACCACTCGTTCAAGATTGTGCAGGTGCAGGTTCGCGTGGTGGAGGCTGAGCGCGCCAAGGGCGATTCTGCCGATCAAGACACCATCAACCGTGCGTTGGAGACCATCGCCATCACGTCAAGCAACGCCCGGGACATGATCAAGTCCTCCGGTGGCGGCGACGAGCCCGTCTCGGGCACCATCATCGACTAGAGTAGGCGGGGTGAGCTCGGCATTGAAGAAGGACTTCCTTCGCATCGCAACGGTCAACGTCAACGGCATTCGCGCCGCCTACAAGAAGGGCATGGCGGAGTGGCTGGAACCGCGCGACGTCGACATCCTGTGTTTGCAGGAAGTCCGCGCGCCTGATGAGGTGGTTCACCAGCTAATCGGCGAAGGCTGGCACATCCTCCACGCCGAAGCCGAGGCCAAGGGCCGCGCGGGCGTGGCGATTGCTTCCCGGCAGGAACCTACTGCCACTCGTGTGGGTATCGGCGACGATTACTTTGCCACCACCGGACGTTGGGTCGAGGCCGACTACGTCGTTCGGGACGGAAGCGGCGAGGATACTACCCTGACGGTCGTCAGCGCCTATGTGCACTCCGGCGAAGTAGACACCCCCAAGCAGGTGGACAAATACCGCTTCCTGGACGTCATGACCACGAGGCTTCCGGAGCTCGCCAAGCACAGTGACCACGCCCTGGTGGTCGGCGACCTCAACGTGGGCCACACGGAGCTCGACATCAAGAATTGGAAGGGCAACACCAAGCGTGCCGGTTTCCTTCCTGAAGAGCGTGCGTACTTCGACCGCTTCTTCGGCGACGAGATCGGATGGAGGGATGTCCACAGGGGCCTGGCAGGAAATGTCGATGGCCCCTACACCTGGTGGTCCCAGCGCGGTAAGGCCTTTGACACTGACACAGGCTGGCGCATCGACTACCACATGGCCACTCCTGGACTCGCGGCAGCCGCTCTTTCGGCCGTCGTTGACCGGGCGCCGTCGTGGGACACCCGTTTCTCCGACCACGCACCGCTGGTAGTCGACTACCAGCTCTAAGCTTTCGAAAGTTTCCTCATGACCAGTTCCACCACGACTAAACCCGCTGCGGCCGCAACCATGGCAACATCCACAAAACTGGCTGCCGGAGCCAAGCACCGTGTGCTGTCCGGCATGCAGCCGTCCGCTGACTCCCTCCACCTGGGCAACTACCTCGGTGCCTTAGTCAACTGGGTCCGTATGCAGGACGAGTACGACGCCATCTTCTTCATCCCGGACCTGCACGCCATCACGGTGCCGCAGGATCCTGCTGAGCTTGCCCGCCGTACACGTGTCACTGCTGCTCAGTACATCGCCGGCGGAGTAGACGTCAACAAGTGCACATTGTTCGTCCAGTCCCAGGTTCCTGAACACGCACAGCTCGCTTGGGTCCTGGGCTGCATTACGGGCTTCGGTGAAGCCTCGCGCATGATCCAGTTCAAGGACAAGTCCTTGCAACACGGTTCGGATCACGCCAGCGTCGGGCTCTTCACGTACCCGATCCTGCAGGCAGCCGACATCCTGCTGTACCAGCCGCACGGCGTACCCGTGGGCGAGGACCAGCGGCAGCACATTGAGCTCAGCCGCGATCTCGCCCAGCGTTTCAACAGCCGCTACGGCGAGACGTTCCAAGTCCCACAGGCCTTCATCCAGAAGGAAACGGCCAAGATCTACGATCTCCAGAACCCCAGGGCCAAGATGTCCAAGTCCGCAGAGTCGCCGGCTGGTTTGATCAACCTGCTGGATGACCCGAAGATCACGGCCAAGCGCATCAAGTCGGCGGTCACCGACACCGAGACGGAAATCCGTTTCGACCGTGAAGCCAAGCCCGGTGTGTCCAACCTGCTGAGCATCTACTCATCCATCAGCGGGCAGACTGTGGAAAAGATCGTCGCGGATTACGAGGGCAAGATGTACGGCCACCTGAAGGTCGATCTCGCCGAACTCGTCGCCGGGCACCTTGGACCTATCCGGGACCGCGCCAACGAGCTGCTGGCGGACCCGGCGGAGCTCGATCGGCTCCTGGCCCATGGGGCGGACAAAGCCCGCGAGATCGCCTCCGCCACTCTTGCCGACGTCTACGCCAAGGTGGGCTTCCTGCCTTACGGCGGAGCACCAGGAATCCGCTAAAACCATGTGCGCAGCTGGCAAGCTCAGCGTCCAGGTCGGCTCTCTTTCAAGGGGAGCCGGCCAGGCCACTGATGCCCGCCCGGACGCGGATGCAAACCAGTCTGCCAGCGCGTGCGGCGACAGCATGTGCGTGGGCGTCATCCTGGGCTTTCCCTTGGATGTGGCGCAGGAGCTGCAGCAATGGCGTGCCTCCTTCGGTGATCCCATGGCCGAGGCCATCCCTGCCCACATCACGCTGGTCACCACCACGCCTGCGCGGGATTGGGAAGCCACGCGGGAGCATGTTCGGGAGGTCGCCCGGCGCCAGGCGCCGTTCAAAATCACGATTTCCGGCACGGGCTCCTTCCGTCCGGTATCCCCGGTGGTGTTCCTGAAGGTCGAAGACGGTTTCACGGAGTGTGTGGGCCTGCATGAACAACTGCAGACCGGGCCACTCGAACGGGATCTTCCTTTCCCTTACCACCCCCACGTGACGGTAGCCCACGACGTCGCTCCCGAAAGCCTGGATGAGGCCGAAACGGTGCTCAAGAACTACACCGCCACCTTCCCTGTGGTTAGCATGGGACTTTACGAGCACGACGACAATGGCATTTGGCAGCTACGGGAAGAGCTCGACTTTGGCGGGGACGCAGACCAATCACGGAAAAGCACAGCACAACGACCGGCGGCAGGCAGAGAGGCCACCACTGCCGACTGAAGGGGCGCAGCTGAAGCTGCAGCTCATTCACCGTCAGGTCGAATGGGGTAAAGCCCGGCGCTCAGGCAATAGAGGCGCCAGAATACCAGCGTTCATCAACCTGGCCCTCGCCCGGCTGAGCAACTTCCGGCCCATGCGCACCTTTAGCCTCTACAACCTGCGCCATGGTCCCCTGTTGAGCGCCGGCATAGGCTTCACCATGTTCTTCTCCATCACAGGCCTGCTGGCCACGGGATTCGCCGTGACCGGATTGGTCCTCAAGGGGCAGCCCCAACTGGTTGATTCAATCGTCTCGAGCGTCGCCACGGCGGCCCCGGGACTCCTGAAAACCAACGGAGGCAGCGGCCTGGTGGATCCGCATGATCTCCTGAATCCCACAGGCCTTGGCTGGACGGCTGCCATAGCCGCCGTCGTCACGGTATTTACCGCGCTCGGCTGGATCGCGGGGATTCGGGAGGGTCTTCGCGGAGTCTGCGGGCTGGAGCCCGTGCAAGAGAACCCGCTGCTGATGAAGGCCCGCGACGCCGGTACCCTCCTGCTGCTGGGCGCAGCCTTGGTGGTCAGCGCCGGTGTTTCGCTGGTGTTCGGGACAGCAGCCGGATGGATCATCGAACGGCTCGGGTTGGCCGACGCCGTGGCCGGCCCCGTCACCTGGCTCGTTCGCACGGCCGTTCCACTGGTCCTCAACTGGGCGACGGCGGTGATCATGTTCCGCTTCGCAAGCCGCCTGAAGCTTCACCGCCAAGGGTTCCTGGAAGGAACAGTGCTGGCCGGTATCGGGACCACCATCCTCCAGATCTTCAGCACGGAGTTGCTGGCGAATGCCGGACGGAATCCCATTCTGGCCTCATTCGCCATCATCATTGGGCTTCTCATCTGGTTCAACCTGGTCAGCCAGGTCTACTTGATCTCCGCCGCGTGGGCAGCCATTAGGGAAGCGGATACCGCCGCGCACGAGCACCCCAAGCCGGCCCTCGGATCACGGCACCCTTCGCCCCATTCCTTCCCGGCGAAAGCATTCCCTGAGAAAGCCAAGTAGGCGCTAGTCGCCGAGGTACTGCCCGGCCCAGGCTGAGATGATCCGGGCAACCCGGGCTGCCTGTCCCTTGCCCGTCAGCAGGTGGTCGCTGCCTTCGAGCGAAACAAAGCTTCGCGGGTGCCGTGCCGTTTGGAAGATCTCACTGGCATTGTCGATGCCCACGGTGTTGTCCGTGGGGGAGTGCAGGACCATGAGGGGTCTGTGCAGGGTACGGATGCAGTCCCTAAGGTCGGCCTGCTCCACGTCTTCCACAAAGTGGCGACGAACCTCCATCCACCTGCCGCCCAGGTTGACCTCTGCGCTGCCTTCGCTGAGGATCGTGCTCACCTCGGCGTCGAACATGTGCTCCACGTGCTTGGGCTCGAAGGGAGCGCCGACAGTCGCCAAGGCCCGTACTTCGGGGAGGCTGAGGGCGGCAGCCAACACAGCCGCCCCTCCGAAGGAGTGGCCCACGAGCAGGGAGATTTCCTTGCCATCAGCACGCATGAACTCGGCGGCGCGGATGGTGTCTGCCACTTTCACGCTGAACGATCCTGCGGACCAATCGCCGGCGGAGTCGCCCAGTCCAAGGTTGTCGAAGCGAAGCATGCCGACGCCGAGATCCGCCAAGCCCTTGCAGATACGCGAGGCTGACGGGCTGTCCTTGCCGAGGGTCAAGCCATGGGAGAACACACCCCAACCCCGGACCGGGCCCTCAGGCACATCCACGATTCCTGCCAGGAGATCTCCGGTGCTGCCTTCGAAGCTGATCTTCATGGATTTGGACACCCCGTCCGCCTTTCACTCTGCGAGTCGCCCGGCTTTTCCTGAACGGCTCTTAAACAACGACGACGGCGTACCCCGCAAAGGGGGACACCGTCGTCGTACTCTAACTTCGGAAACTAGATCTTGCGTGCCAGGATGGCCTGTTTGACCTCGGCGATTGCCTGGGTCACCTGGATGCCACGGGGGCAAGCCTCCGAGCAGTTGAAGGTGGTGCGGCAGCGCCACACGCCTTCCTTGTCGTTGAGGATCTCCAGGCGCATGTCGCCTGCGTCGTCACGGGAATCGAAGATGAAGCGGTGCGCGTTCACGATCGCGGCCGGGCCGAAGTACTGGCCGTCCGTCCAGAATACGGGGCAGGACGACGTGCAGGCAGCGCACAGGATGCACTTGGTGGTGTCGTCGAACCGTTCACGGTCCTCGACGGACTGCAGGCGTTCCTTGGTGGGCTCGTGGCCCTTGTTGATCAAGAACGGCATGACCTCGCGGAAGGACTGGAAGAACGGCTCCATGTCCACGATCAGGTCCTTCTCCACCGGGAGGCCCTTGATCGGTTCAACGGTGATGGGCTTGGAGGTGTCCAGGTCCTTCAGCAAGGTCTTGCACGCGAGGCGGTTACGGCCGTTGATGCGCATGGCGTCGGAGCCACAAACGCCGTGTGCACAGGAACGGCGGAAGGACAGCGAGCCATCGATCTCCCACTTGATCTTGTGCAGGGCGTCCAGCACGCGGTCGGTGCCGTACATCGTCAGCTGGTGGTCTTCCCATACGGGCTCTTCCGAGATCTCGGGGTTGTAGCGTCGCACTCGCAGCGTGATGTTGAAGGTGGGAATTTCTCCACCGCCACCAATGTGCGCGGGCAGTTCGATCTTGGATGCTGGCTCAGCAAGTTCAGCAGACATCTTAGTACTTCCTCACCATCGGCTCGTAGCGCGTAAAGACAACAGGCTTGGTGCCGAGTCGGATACCCGCGATTGCTTCCGCAGATCCGTCCGCAGGGGCGTGCTCGTCCTTATACGCCATGGAGTGCTTCATGAATTTTTCGTCGTCGCGCTCCGGGAAGTCCTCCCGGAAGTGGCCTCCACGGGACTCTTCGCGGTGGAGGGCAGCAACTGTCATGACTTTGGCCAGCTCCAGTAGGAAGCCCAGTTCCACCGCTTCGAGCAAGTCAAGGTTGAAACGCTTTCCCTTGTCTTGGACGCTGATGCGCTGGTAGCGCTCTTCGAGGGACGCAATGTCCTTGAGCACCTGGTTTAGGGTGCCCGCAGTACGGAACACCTGCATGTTGGCATCCATGGTGTCCTGCAGTTCCTTGCGGATCGCGGCAACCCTTTCGCCGCCATCGGCAGTACGGACGTGGTTCAGCAGATCCAGCGTGTATGCCTCCGGGTCTTCCGGGAGCTCCACGAAGTCAGCCGTCTTGGCGTATTCGGCGGCGGCAATGCCCGCGCGTTTGCCGAAGACGTTGATGTCCAGCAGCGAGTTGGTACCCAAGCGGTTGGAACCGTGCACGGAGACACAAGCAACTTCGCCGGCTGCGTACAGGCCGGGCACGATCGTGTCGTTGTCCTGCAGGACCTCGGTGGTGATGTTGGTGGGGATGCCGCCCATGGCGTAGTGCGCCGTCGGGAACACGGGAACCGGTTCCGTGTACGGCTCGACACCGAGGTAAGTGCGTGCGAATTCGGTGATGTCCGGAAGCTTCGCGTCAATGTGGGCCGGCTCAAGGTGCGTGAGGTCAAGGAGGACGTAGTCCTTGTTCGGACCGCAGCCGCGTCCTTCACGGACTTCGTTTGCCATGGAACGGGCCACAATGTCGCGGGGCGCAAGGTCCTTGATAGTGGGGGCGTAGCGTTCCATAAAGCGCTCGCCCTCGGAGTTGCGAAGGATCGCGCCCTCGCCGCGGGCAGCTTCCGAGAGGAGGATGCCCAATCCTGCAAGACCGGTCGGGTGGAACTGGAAGAACTCCATGTCCTCCAGCGGGATTCCGCGGCGGAAGGCGATGCCCATGCCGTCACCAGTGAGGGTGTGGGCGTTGGAGGTGGTCTTGAAGACCTTACCTGCGCCGCCCGAGGCGAACACCACGGACTTCGCTTGGAATACATGCAATTCGCCGGAGGCGAGGTCGTAGGACACGACGCCGGCAACGCGCTTCTGCTTGTACGGCGTTCCGTCCTCGCGGACGGCGTCTTCCTCGACGGTCAGCAGGTCCAGGACGTAGTACTCGTTGTAGAACTCAACGTTGTGCTTGACGCAGTTTTGGTACAGCGTCTGCAGGATCATGTGGCCCGTGCGGTCTGCTGCGTAGCAGGCGCGGCGGACCGGAGCCTTGCCGTGGTCGCGGGTGTGCCCGCCGAAACGGCGCTGGTCAATGCGGCCTTCAGGGGTGCGGTTGAACGGCAGGCCCATCTTTTCCAGGTCCAGCACGGCGTCGATGGCTTCCTTCGCCATGACCTCGGCTGCGTCCTGGTCAACCAGGTAGTCGCCGCCCTTGATGGTGTCGAATGTGTGCCACTCCCAGTTGTCCTCTTCGACGTTGGCCAGAGCTGCACACATGCCGCCCTGGGCTGCGCCGGTGTGGGAACGGGTGGGGTAGAGCTTGGTCAGTACTGCGGTGCGTGCGCGCTGACCGGATTCGATCGCGGCGCGCATGCCGGCGCCGCCGGCACCGACAATAACGACGTCGTACTTGTGGACCTGCATACCAGATGCTCTTTCTCTCTAAGTCAGATGGTCGGCGGAGCCTGCTCCGCGTGGTGTGCACCGACCGGACGTTGCCGGCGGTGCAGCGGAGCCGCTACGGCGCCGGGCAGAACCCGCCCGGCAGCTGAACGCCGTTGACGACGGGGCACGGGTTGAACGTGAAGATCACCAGGGTGCCCAGAACGATGATGACGAAGCTGGCCGCGTACAGGACCACCTTGAGCCAGAAGCGCGTGGCGTCCTTTTCGGCGTAGTCGTTGATGATGGTGCGGACACCGTTGGTGCCGTGAAGCATCGCGAGCCACAGCATGGCCAGGTCCCAGAACTGCCAGAACGGGTCTGCCCACTTGCCCGCCACGAAACCGAAGTCGATGGCGTGGATGCCTTCTCCCACCAGCAGGTTCACGAAGAGGTGGCCGAAGATCAGCACTACGAGCACGACGCCGGAGAGCCGCATGAACAACCATGCGAACATCTCGAAGTTCCCCTTGGAACCGGTGCCGCGACGGTACTGCGGAGCAATCTTTCCGCTACCGATCTTTCCGCTGCTGTTTTGTCCACTGCGGGGATTCTGAATATCAGTACTCATGGCTTAGTGGCCTCCCAGAGCGAGGGACAGGTGGCGGATAGCGAAGGCCGCGAAAGTAACCAGCCAGAGTGCCAGGACGACCCACAGCATCTGGCGCTGGTACTTGGCGCCCTTCTTCCAGAAGTCAACGGCGATGATGCGCAAGCCATTGAAGGCGTGGAAAACGATCGCTGCGACGAGGCCCGTTTCGCCGAGGGCCATGAGGGGGTTCTTGTAGGCGCCGATGACGGCCGTATAGGCCTCCGGGGACACACGCACCAATGAGGTGTCCAGCACATGGACCAACAAGAAGAAAAAGATCACAACACCGGTAATGCGATGTCCAACCCAGGACCACATGCCTTCACGGCCGCGGTACAAGGTGCCAGCTGGTTTTGTCGGCACTGAATAAACCTTCCTGCAACACAGCGGCGCTGGCACGGGATCCATGCGGGGGGAACGCCAGCTGCGAGAGCACTCGTAGCTCAGCCTAAATCTAGGCTTCGCTCACAGCTTATTCAATTTAGGGGCCCCTTCTTGTAACGAGATTGCGGGTGTTCGCCTGAATTCCGGTCTTTTCGCCGCGAGGGTGAGACGAAGACCACAAAGTGGGACTTGCGCGGGTGTCGGATAAGGTGTTGCGGTGAGTATAGAAAACGCTGCGAGCCTTGAATCGCCATTGCGCCACTTCCATGCGGTTATTCCGGCCGGCGGAGTGGGCACGCGCCTGTGGCCGCTTTCGCGTGCTGCTGCGCCAAAATTCCTGCACGACCTCACAGGTTCGGGAAGCACCCTGCTGCGGGCTACATACGACCGACTCGAACCACTGGCCGGCAACCGGGTCCTGGTTGTTACGGGCGTGGCACACCGGACGGCTGTCTGCCGCCAGCTTCCCGAAGTGGGAGACGACGAGTTGGTGCTGGAAAGTGAACCGAAGGACTCTGGAGCTGCAATCGGCCTCGCCGCCGCCATCCTGTACCGTCGCGATCCGGACACCATCATGGGTTCGTTCGCCGCCGACCATGTCATCAGCCCGGACAACCTCTTCCAGGAAACTGTGCGCGAGGCCATCCACACTGCTGCTGCCGGAAAAATCGTCACTATTGGCATTAAGCCCACGCATCCCTCAACCGGGTTCGGCTACATCCGCACCGGTGACTTGCTCAATATCGACGACGCGCCGAACGCGCATGCGGTGATCGAATTCGTCGAGAAGCCGAGCGAAGACATTGCGAAGAAGTACCTCGAGACCGGCGATTACGTCTGGAACGCCGGAATGTTCGTCGCCCCGGTGGCGCTCATGCTCAAGCATCTTGAAGCAAACCAGCCGGTCCTGTTTGCCGGTCTGCAGGAAATTGCGGAAGCCTGGGACACTCCTGAGCGCGATGAAGTGACGGCTCGCGTGTGGCCCACGCTGCCCAAGATCGCCATTGACTACGCCGTGGCAGAGCCTGCCGCAGCGGCGGGGGATGTCGCCGTAGTGCCCGGTACCTTCCGTTGGGACGACGTCGGAGACTTTGCGGCGATCGGCCGCCTCAACAATGCGGGCGACGTCGACGAAGTGACGGTCCTCGGCGAAGGCGCGCGTGTCTTCACCGAGAACGCCAGCGGCGTGGTTGTCTCCGACACCAAGCGTGTGATCGCGCTTATCGGCATCAAGGATGTGGTGATCGTGGACACGCCGGACGCCCTGCTTGTCACCACCAAGGAGCACGCTCAGCGGGTCAAGGGAGCGGTGGACGCGCTGAAGGCCAGCGGGGATACCGACGTACTCTAAGCAAAGTGCTTGAGGCGCAGTCCGTAACCAAGAGACCCCTTTCGTTATTAGAGGGGCGCGGATGGCTAGAGTTGTGAGGTGCGCAATTTCACTACTGAAACCGAGCCGACCCCCGTGGTGAGGCCGTGGCTTGACGATCTTTTGCCGGAACTCCTTGAATTCCGGAGGGATTTGCATGCACATCCGGAGCTGTCCTTCAAGGAGTTCCGCACCACGGACAAGCTCGTGGAGCGGCTTGAAGCCGCGGGATTGGAGCCACGCCGGCTCGAAGGCTCGGGCCTGACGGTCGACGTCGGCGAAGGGCCCATCGCTACGGCGTTGCGCGGTGATATCGATGCACTCCCCATCATCGAAGAAACCGGGCTTCCGTTCGCGTCGAAGAACCATGGAGTGACCCACGCCTGCGGGCATGACGTCCACACCACCAGCATGCTCGGGATTGCCTTGGTGCTGCATGCCATGCACCAGGAATCGCCGCTGGGCGGCACGGTGCGCATCATCTTCCAACCGGCCGAGGAAACAATGCCCGGCGGTGCATTGTCCTGCATCGAGCAGGGCGTCCTTCAGGGAGTCCCGCGGATTCTGGCGCTGCACTGTGATCCGCGCATCAACGTTGGCCAGATCGGCACGCGGATCGGGGCGATCACCTCAGCCTCGGACACCATCAAAATCGAACTGACCGGACGTGGCGGCCATACTTCCCGGCCGCATCTGACCGAGGACCTGGTCTTCGCACTGGCCCAGATCGCCATCAACGTCCCGGCCGTGCTTTCCCGTCGCGTGGATGTCCGCAGCGGAGTCTCTGTGGTGTGGGGCCAGATCACGGCAGGATCCGCGCCCAACGCCATCCCCGCCAGCGGTTACATGGCCGGCACCATGCGCTGCCTTGACCGCGATGCATGGCATAGCGCGGGGGAGTTGTTGGACGACGTCGTCCAGCAAGTTGCCGCGCCGTACGGGGTGGACGTCCACCTCGAGCACACGCGGGGGGTCCCTCCCGTGGTCAACTCGGAACACGAAACTGCCCTCATCGAGGCCGCGGCCAGGGCTGAACTCGGTGAGCACGCCGTTGTCCTGACCCCCCAGTCCATGGGGGGCGAGGACTTCGCCTGGTTCCTGGCCGACCTGCCCGGTGCCATGATGCGGCTCGGCACCCACACGCCGGGCGGCGAAGAATACGATCTCCACCGGGGTGACTTCATCGTGGACGAACGGGCCCTTGGCTTCGCCATCCAAGTCCTGGCTGCCGCGGCATTGCGCACCATCCGGGATCTCTAAAACTGCGACGCTCGCTCACTTTTGGTCGAAAGGCCGGGGATCCTCCTGCAGATCATCTGCAGGAGGATCCCGTCGTTTGGGCTTATTTGGGAGTGAGCGTTGTTGCCCATTGAGTTGTGCACAATCTAATTGTGGGCTATTGTTATTTCCATGAGTGAAGCCCCCCGTCTCAACCACCAGGTCTGTTTTGCCCTCTACTCCGCATCGAAGGCGGCGACGGCGGTCTACAGGCCGGTGCTGGATGAGCTTGGGCTGACGTATCCGCAATACCTCGTGATGCTGGTTCTTTGGGAAAACGAGCCGCGAAGCGTACGGGAACTGGGTGCTGAGCTGGGACTCGACTCGGGCACCTTGTCGCCGCTGCTCAAGAGGCTTGAAGCCTTGGGCCTGGTGGAGCGCCGGCGTTCGGCCGAAGATGAGCGCCGTGTCGAAATCCACCTGACGGACTCGGGGCTTGCCCTCAGTGCCCGGGCCGGCGCTGTGCCACAGCGGCTGGCCGACGCCGCAGGGTTGAGTGCCGCCGAGCTTTCACAGCTTCACGACACCCTGGGCCGGCTTACCGCAGCCCTCCATTCAGCCATCTGATCGTCTATCCCCTCCGAAGGAAAAGGAACCACAGTGAAGACTTTGTACACAGCCGAGGCGCTTGCGTCCGGTGAAGGCCGTGACGGCAACGCACGCACCAACGACGGCAAGCTGGACGTAGCACTCGCCAGCCCGGTGGAACTGGGTGGAAATGGCCTGGGAACCAACCCTGAGCAGCTTTTCGCCGCCGGTTACGCGGCGTGCTTCCACTCAGCGCTCAGGCTGGTGGGACGCAAGGCCCGGGTGGATCTCAGCGATTCCGCGGTAGCCGCCAAGATCCACTTCGGCGCCCTGGATGGCGGCGAAGGATATGGACTTGCCGCCGAGCTTGAGATCGCCTTACCTGCCCTCGACCGGGAAACCGCCGAGCAGCTCGTGGCCAAGGCCCACCAGATATGCCCCTACTCCAACGCGACCCGCGGCAACATCGCCGTTGACATCAAGCTTGTGGAGGTGGCCGCATGAGCGCCGCACTTCCCAACCGCACCCGCGAAATCCAGCTGGCATCCCGCCCGCAGGGGCGTCCTGTGGAGGAGAATTTCCGGCTGGCGGAGACCGATCTGCCGGAGCTGCAGGACGGCCAGATCCTGGTCCGCAACGAGTTCATGTCGGTCGATCCTTATATGCGGGGCCGCATGAACGACGCGAAGTCCTATTCGGCACCTTTCCGCCTTGATGAAGCGCTCGACGGCGGCGCGGTTGGTGAGGTGATCGCGTCCCGCTCCGAAGCGCACAAGGTGGGCGACGTCGTCGTGCACCAGCTCGGCTGGCGCGAGTTCTCCGTGGTGGACGGCACACGTGTGACGCCCGTCCCGGCCGGCCTCGCGCCGACCTCGGCGTTCCTTGGAGCCCTCGGCATGACGGGACTGACAGCGTATGCCGGGCTGCTCAAAGTGGCCGAGTTCAAAACGGGCGACGTCGTCTTCGTTTCCGGCGCGGCAGGAGCCGTCGGCTCGATCGTGGGCCAGATCGCCAAGGCCATGGGTGCCTCCAAAGTGATCGGCAGTGCCGGTTCCTCCGAGAAGGTGGCGCGCTTGCTGGAACTCGGCTTCGATGCTGCCTTCGATTACCACGACGGTCCGGTGGTGGCTCAACTCCGTGAGGCGGCGGGGGAGCGCGGCATCGACGTCTACTTCGACAACGTTGGCGGCGAGCACCTTGAGGCTGCCCTAGCGGTCCTCACGGTGGGCGGCAGCGTGGCGATGTGCGGTGCGATCTCGCAGTACAACTCCGAGGCGCCCGCAGCTGCCCCCCGCAACCTGGCTGTGGCCATTGGAAAGCAACTGACCCTCCGCGGCTTCCTGGTGAGTGGGCAGCGCCAGCACGCCGCCGAGTTTGCCGGGAAGATGGCCGGATGGCTCGCCGACGGAACCGTCCGCTACGACGAGACGATCGTGGACGGGCTGGAAAACGCGCCGCAGGCCTTCATTGACCTCCTGGACGGGGCCAACACCGGCAAAATGCTGGTCCGCCTGCACTGAGCGCCGGCCACGGTCGGCGGGCATCCTAGGACCGTTGGCTGGGAGTTCCGCTACTGCTTGGTAACAAAAGCTCAACAATCTTAGGGTTGTTGGGCTTTTGTGTTACCCGGGTGTGTTCCATCCCACTAAAGTTGTGGCATCAGTGCGCCCCAGGCGCAGTGCTGCGAAGCATCAGTGAAAACAGAATTTCAGCCTCGAGTTTTCGAAACGGACACTCATTGACCAACTGTCGTAGCATCAATCACTTTCTTCCTGGAGGAAAATTGAAGCAATCACTGCGTGCCACCCTGAAGCGCGGTTCATTTGCGGGCGTCGCAACTGCGGGCGCCGCTGCTCTTTTGCTGGCAGGCTGCGGTAGCGCACCGTCTGCGTCGAGCTCGGGCAGTGCCACGAAGTCGGACTACACCGCCTGCATGGTGTCCGACTCCGGTGGATTCGACGACAAGTCGTTCAACCAATCAGGCTATGAAGGCCTTCAGGCAGCAGCCAAGGATCTTGCCGTCCAGGAGAAGCACGTCCAGTCCAAGGCCGACACGGACTACGACCCCAACCTTCGTTCCATGGTCCAGCAGGGCTGCAAGCTGACGGTTACCGTCGGCTTCCTCCTGGGCGATGCAACCAAGTCGATTGCCACGGCAAACCCGAACAGCCACTTCGCCATCATCGACTACTCGGACCCCACCTTCCCGAAGAACGTCAAGCCGATTGTCTATGACACTGCCCAGGCCTCATTCTTGGCCGGCTACCTGGCGGCAGGTACCTCCAAGACGGGCAAGGTTGCCACCTTCGGTGGTCTCAACATTCCCACCGTGAGCATCTTCATGGACGGCTTCGCTGACGGCGTGAAGTACTACAACCAGAAGAAGGGTAAGTCCGTCCAGCTGCTTGGCTGGGACAAGGACAAGCAGGACGGAACGTTCGTAGGCGACTTCAAGCAGGTCGACAAGGGCAAGGTCCTCACCCAGGGATTCCTGGACCAGGGCGCCGACGTCGTCCTTCCCGTCGCTGGTCCCGTTGGCGCGGGCGCCGGCAGTGCCATCCTTGACGCCAAGGCAAAGGGCACGGACGCCAAGCTGATCTGGGTCGACTCGGACGGCTACCTGACGGCACCCGCCTACAAGTCGGTCATCCTGACCTCGGTCCAGAAGACCATGGCCACGGCTGTCGAAACGGTCATCAAGGCGGACAAGGACGGCAAGTTCGATCCGAGCCCCTACGTTGGCACGCTCGACAACGGGGGCGTGGCACTTGCCCCGTTCCACGATTTAGACTCCGCGGTGCCGGCTGACATGAAGAGCGATCTTGACCAGCTGAAGAAGGACATTATCTCCGGCGCAGTGAAGGTCCAATCAAAGTCCAGCCCTAAGTAATAGTCCGGGCTAAACCACGCCGCGCTGCCCTTCAGCCGAGTTTTGGCAGAAGGGCAGCGCGTTCTGCGTTGCCTTCAATTTGCTCTTCGACACTCCTTTGCCGAGCACTATGCTGGGAGCACGGTGATGACGAGGGGCCATCCTTTATAGATGGGTTGGAGTTTTGAAACTCGAACTGAAAGGGATCACGAAGCGCTTCGGATCCCTCGTAGCCAATGACCACATCGACCTCGTGGTTGAACCCGGCCAAGTCCATTGCCTTTTGGGCGAAAACGGTGCCGGTAAATCCACCCTGATGAATGTCCTTTACGGACTTTACGACCCCAGTGACGGTGAAATCCTGGTCGACGGCAAGCCGGTGGTCTTCAAGGGTCCCGGCGACGCCATGGCAGCCGGAATCGGCATGGTCCACCAGCACTTCATGCTGATTCCGGTCTTCACGGTGGCCGAAAATGTCGCATTGGGAAACGAAGCCACCAAGGCAGCCGGTTTCCTGAACCTGGATGAAACCCGCCGCAAGATTTCCGAGATTTCCAAGCAATACGGTTTCCATGTCGACCCCGATGCCCTCGTGGAAGACCTTCCCGTGGGAGTGCAGCAGCGGGTCGAAATCATCAAGGCGCTCGTGCGCGACGCAGAAGTCCTGATTCTGGATGAACCGACTGCCGTTCTCACTCCGCAGGAAACCGACGAGCTTCTGGATATCATCCGACAGCTCAAGGCTGCCGGAAAATCCATTGTCTTTATTTCGCACAAACTGCGTGAGGTCAAGGAAATTTCGGACATCATTACAGTGATCCGGCGGGGGAAAGTGGTCGGCTCGGCTGATCCCTCGGCGTCCCCGACAGAACTCGCCTCGGCGATGGTGGGCCGCGCGGTCAGCCTGACCTTGGAAAAGAAGCCTGCCCAACCGGGTGAGGCGACCTTCAAGGTCCGGGACCTCACCGTTGTTGACCACAATGGCCAGCACGTCGTGGACGGGCTGAGTTTCGACATCGCCAAGGGTGAAGTGCTTGCCATTGCTGGAGTCCAAGGCAACGGCCAGACCGAGCTCACCGAGGCCATCCTAGGCGTCCAGCCCCACGTCACCGGATCCATCACCCTCGACGGCGTCGAACTGCTCGGCAAGAGCGTCAAGCAAGTCCTGTCCGCCGGCGTCGGGTTCGTCCCCGAGGACCGCAAGATCGACGGTCTGGTAGGGACGTTCTCCATTTCCGAGAACATGATCCTGGACCTGTACGACAAGCCGCCTTTCGCCCAGGGCATTGGCATGAAACCGGCCTTGATTGCTACCCATGCGGAGAAAAAGGTCGCAGAGTTCGATGTGCGGACGCCGTCGATCGACGTCGCAGTAGGTACGCTCTCCGGTGGAAACCAGCAAAAGGTGGTGCTGGCAAGGGAGCTGTCCAGACCATTGAGACTCTTCATCGCCTCACAGCCCACCCGGGGACTCGACGTCGGCTCCATCGAATTCGTGCACAAACGGGTCATTGCCGAACGGGACAACGGAACTCCGGTGATGATCGTCTCCACAGAGCTCGATGAGGTGCTTGAGCTCGCTGACAGGATCGCCGTTCTCTACCGTGGAAGGCTCGTAGGGATTGTCCCCGCCGGTACCTCCCGCGATGTGCTGGGCTTGATGATGGCAGGCGTTCCGGAACACGAGGCAGAACTGACTGCGCACAAAACCCTCGAGGGAGGAACAAATGTCTGAGTCCAACACCCCTCGACACAAACACGGGGTCAAGCCGGTGCTCCCGGATACATCGATTGGCGACGACGTCGTTGCGGACGTCGCACTGGACACTGCGGACGGTGCGATGGCCCCGTCAGCGGTTCCGGCTACGAGCCAAGGCGGACAGATCCCGCACGCCGCCGGTGGTTCGGTCTTCCGGCAGATCGTGACCGGAAACGCCATGGTGTCGGTGCTGTCAGTGCTCCTCGCGATTGTGCTCGGCGGAATCCTCATGGCCGTGACCAACCCCAAAGTGGCCGAAACGGCAGGATATTTCTTCGCGCAGCCGGGGGACATGCTCACCGAGGTGTTCAGACCTTACGTAGCGCTGGTCCAGGGCTCGCTGTTCAACTGGGCCGGGGCCGACGCCGCAGCCCAGCTGTACCCGATTACTGAAACACTGACGGTGTCCACGCCGTTGATTTGTGCCGGACTTGGCGTGGCGTTGGCGTTCCGTGCGGGATTGTTCAACATCGGCGCGCAAGGTCAAATTATCTTTGGTGCCCTGTTCGGCGCCTACGTTGGCTTCACGTGGCACTTGCCGTTCCTGGTTCACCTCCTGGTGGTCATCGTTGCCGGACTCGTCGGCGGCGCGGTGTGGGGCGCCGTCGTCGGTCTCCTCAAGGCGAGGACCGGCGCGCATGAGGTCATCGTGACCATCATGCTGAACTACATCGCCAACTTCCTGCTCCTTTTTCTCCTGACCACGCCGGCTTTCCAGCGAAAAGGCTCGACCAACCCGATCTCGCCCTTCTTGGACCAGTCGGCGCTGTTTCCGGAGTTGCTCGGTCCGCAGTTCAGGCTCCACGCCGGCTTCCTCTTGGCCGTGCTGGCAACGGTCTTCGTCTGGTGGCTCCTGAACCGCTCCACCCTTGGCTTCGAATTCCGGGCCGTCGGCGCCAACCAGAGCGCCGCACGCACCGCTGGGATCAATGTTCCACGGGCCGTGATCCTGGTCATGGCGATTGCGGGTGCGCTTGCGGGCCTGGCTGGCATTGCGCAGGTATCAGGGACGGAGAAATACCTCTCGGGAGGCGTCGCGGCTTCCATCGGATTCGATGCCATCACAGTTGCCCTGCTGGGCCGTTCGACGCCGTGGGGAACCTTCTTCGCCGGTCTCCTGTTCGGTGCGTTCAGGGCGGGAGGGGTCGCAATGCAGGCACAGACCCAGACGCCGATCGACATCGTTTTGGTCATCCAGTCGCTGATCGTCCTGTTCATTGCGGCGCCGCCGCTGGTGCGTGCGATCTTCGGGCTGAATCCCCGGAAAAAGAAGAAGGCCCCGGGCGGCCCTGGCTCCGGAACGATCCCCTCCGGAAAAATTGAGAGCGGAGCGGCAACAGCATGAGCACCACAACAACAACATCCGGCAGTGGCACCCCCGCCGGCAACGCCCCTGCGCGCTCCGGAAAACCGGGTGTCAGCGAACTGGTGAGCTGGAAGGCCGGAATCGGGCTGTCCCTGCTTGCAATCCTGGGAACCGTGCTGTTCGGATTCATGTCCAATTCGAAGTCGGCAGGCTTCGGCATCGCCGAGGCGGCCAATGAAGCAGCCTCGAATGTAGCTGCGTGGGTCACGCTGGTCCTGGCCCTTCTGCTTTCAGCGTGGCTCGGATACCTATGGTTCGTCCGCCGTCGTTCAGGCCTCGCGTCGGGTTCAGGCCAGGTCCCGGGCTGGCTGCCCGCAGCCACGGTCGCCGCTGTGGTGGTCCTGGGCCTTGCCGCGCTCGGAGTCGCGAAGGTTGTCCGGATCACGGTTCCTTCCGCGGCCATAGGCTGGATCTGCGCAGTCGTTTTGCTGGGCCTGGCGGGCTACACGGTGTACCTCACGCAAGCAAAGCGGACCATTCCCCGGTGGGTGGGAGGTACTTTCGCCGCCCTTTTCCTGATCGGCTTCATGGTCTGGATCGTGGCCCACGGAAATGACGCAGAGCCGTCCATCTCCCTCGCCGGCCTGATCGCAGGATCCGTAACCTTGGCCGTGCCGCTGGTGTTCGGTTCCCTTTCCGGGGTTCTGTGCGAACGCGTCGGCGTGGTCAACATCGCCATTGAAGGACAGCTCCTTTTGGGTGCGTTTTCCGCTGCCGTTGTCGCCACGGTGACACACAACGTCTACGCCGGGCTGGTCGCCGCGGCGGTGGCCGGGGCGCTTGTTTCCCTGGTTCTGGCAGTGGTCAGCATCAAGTACCTCGTCAACCAGATTATCGTGGGCGTCGTCCTCAACGTTCTCATCAGTGGACTGACGAGCTTCCTGTTCTCGACGCTGTTGACAGCCGACCCGGAAGGCCTCAACAAGCCGGGCCGCCTGCCCCCGGTGGATATCCCCTTCCTGTCCGATATCCCCATCATTGGCCCGATCCTGTTCCACCAGTCCCTCGTGGGCTATTTGATGTACATCGCCGTGATCGTGGTCTACCTCGGCCTATTCCACACGAAATGGGGCCTCCGTGTGAGGGCGGTCGGCGAGCACCCTCAGGCCGCTGACACCGTGGGCATCAATGTCAACCGGACCCGTTTTTGGAACGTGCTCATGGGCGGCGCGATCGCAGGCATTGGCGGCTCCTTCTTCACGCTGGTATCCGTGGACGCCTTCAGCAAGGACATGTCCGGAGGCCGCGGGTACATCGCGCTGGCAGCGTTGATCTTCGGGCGGTGGAACCCGATCGGCGCGTTCCTGGCCGCGTTGCTGTTCGGCTTCGCGGACAACCTCCAGAGCGTCATCACGATCATCGGATCGCCCGTGCCGAGCCAGTTCATGGCGATGCTGCCCTACGCCTTGACGGTCTTCGCCGTCGCTGGATTGGTAGGCAGGTCCCGGCCGCCGGCGGCAAGCGGCATACCGTACGTGAAGGGTTGACCGTGACGGTCACGGATACCCAAGGCGTGGACTGGGCGGCCCTGGAGGCTGCTGCGGTCGCTGCCATGGGGAAGGCCTACGCTCCGTACTCGAAGTTCCCGGTGGGGGCCGCTGCCCTCACCGAGGACGGGCGGATCGTTAGCGGCTGCAACGTCGAGAACGCCAGCTATGGCCTCACCTTGTGTGCCGAGTGCGCCCTGGTGGGTGACCTCCACATGGGTGGCGGCGGCAGATTGCGGGCGTTCTATTGCGTCGATGCGAAGGGGAACGTCCTCATGCCGTGCGGCCGCTGCAGGCAGTTGTTGTATGAATTCCGTGCACCCGGCATGCAGCTCATGACAACACAGGGCATCAAGACCATGGACCAAGTGCTGCCCGATGCCTTCGGTCCCGACAACCTCGAGGAGAACCGGTGACACAGACTGAAGCGTTTGATGCCGTGCAGATCATCAGCATCAAGCGGGACAAGGGCACCCTGAGCCCGGAACAGATCGACTGGACCATCGACGCCTACACTCGGGGCGTCATCGCCGACGAGCAGATGGCCGCCCTGAATATGGCAATCCTGCTCAACGGGATGGACCGCGCCGAGATCTCGCGCTGGACCGCGGCGATGATCGCCTCGGGCGAGCGAATGGACTTCTCCAGCCTTCGGCGTCCCGACGGCGGCACGAAGGCCACCACCGACAAGCACTCCACCGGGGGAGTCGGGGACAAGATCACCCTTCCGCTGGCGCCTTTGGTGGCGGTCTTCGGAGTGGCGGTTCCCCAGCTTTCGGGCAGGGGACTGGGCCACACCGGCGGCACCTTGGACAAGCTGGAAGCAATTCCCGGGTGGCGTGCGGATCTGAGCAACGAAGAAATCCTGGCCCAACTACAGGACGTCGGAGCGGTCATTTGCGCTGCCGGCACGGGATTGGCACCGGCAGACAAGAAGCTCTACGCCCTCCGGGACGTTACGGGCACGGTGGAAGCCATCCCACTGATTGCCTCGTCCATCATGAGCAAGAAGATCGCCGAGGGCACCGGTTCCCTGGTGCTTGACGTGAAGGTGGGCTCGGGGGCTTTCATGAAGGACGAAGCACGCGCCCGTGAGCTGGCCGAGACCATGGTGGCGCTGGGCAAGGATGCCGGGGTCAACACCGTAGCCCTCCTGACCAACATGAGCACTCCGCTGGGCCTGACTGCGGGAAATGCCATCGAGGTGGAGGAATCGGTGGAGGTGCTTGCAGGCGGCGGTCCGGAGGACGTCGTCGAGCTGACCATCAGGCTCGCCGAAGAGATGCTCGCCTGTGCAGGTGTGTACGACGCCGACCCCGCGGCCGCGCTCAAGGACGGCCGGGCAATGGACGTCTGGAACCGCATGATCGAAGCGCAGGGCGGCGATCCGCGTGCGGCGTTGCCCGTGGCCAAGGAATCCGAGGTCATCCCGGCTCCGGCCGACGGAGTCCTGGTGGAACTGGACGCATTGTCGGTGGGCGTGGCTGCGTGGCGCCTGGGCGCCGGACGTGCCCGGAAGGAAGACATCGTCCAGGCCGGCGCAGGGGTGCGGATGCATGCCAAGCCGGGCGCCCTGGTGCGGGCGGGGGAGCCGCTGATGACCCTCCTGACCGACACCCCTGAAAAGTTCGAAAGAGCCAAGGAAGCCTTGGAAGGAGCCGTGCTGATCGCGCCGGAAGGCTCACGGCCGGCACAACGGCTCATCATCGACCGGATCTCCTAGGCTGGCCTCCCGGGCATTTTCGGATGGCCGGGAGACAATCCTTACGGCCATTCGTTAGGAAGACCGTGCAGGCAATCAACGATTTCATCCTCGCTGCCGCAGGGCAGCCTTGGGTCCTGCTTCTGGTCTTTGCCTGCTGTGTGATCGACGGATTTTTCCCACCTATTCCCAGCGAGTCGGTAGTGGTTGGACTGGCTGCCGTCTCCGCTACGGCCGGAGTGCCCAACGCGTGGTTGCTGATTCTGGTGGGCGCGCTCGGGGCATTCTCTGGCGACAACATCGCCTACTTGATCGGCCGCAAAATAGGTGTTCGCCGCTGGCGGTGGATGCGTTCCCAAAGGATGCAGGGTGCGTTCCGTTGGGCTGGACGGGAACTTCGACGCCGGGCCGCGTCGCTGATCATGGTGGCCCGGTTCATCCCCGTCGGCCGGGTGGCGGTCAACCTCACCGCTGGAGCCACGCGCTTCTCGCACGGCATGTTTGTGGCGCTTACAGCCGTGTCTGCCGTTCTGTGGGCCAGCTACTCGGTGGCGATCGGTTTGTTCTTCGGGCAGTGGTTCGAACACAACCACTTGCTCGGGGCGATCATCGCGATCGTCGCGGCAGTCATCCTCGGAATCATCGTGGACCGGGTCATCAGCACAGTCCGTGGCTCCACGCCCTCGCCAGAAGAGGTCAAAGCGGTCGAAGATGCCGGGGAGACCGAAGACGAACCCGTCACCTAGCCAAGTTTCGAGCTAGCGTTAAGTTGTGTCCTTCTCTGGCCGGGACGTAGCGAACGACGTTCCGGCCGTGGGACACTGGATAGCGATCTGTGTCACGCAACCGCGTGACTTTCATTGAGGAGCAATGCCTGCGTGGAATTCATGAACCACATGCTCGAGCACGCCGCCGGGCAACCGTGGATCTACCCGGTGCTCCTGGTTTTCTTTTTCATCGACGGCTTTGCCACGATCCTTCCCAGTGAGACCGCGATCGTAGGACTGTCGGCGCTTGCAATGCACCGCGGCGAGCCCAACCTATGGCTCCTCGGCGCTACTGCGCTTGTCGGGGCCATGGCCGGCGACAACACGGCCTACATGCTTGGCCGCAAGATCGGCTTGGACCGCTGGAAATGGATGCGCAAGCCGAAGGTCCAGAAGATGTTCGCCTGGGCACACTACGAGCTGGACAAACGCGGCGCCGTGCTCATCTTCACCGCCCGGTATATTCCGTGGGGCCGTGTGGCAGTGAACTACGTCGCTGGACAAACCGGGTTCCGCCACAAGACCTTCTTCTGGCTGGATGCCTTCGCCTGCTTCACCTGGGTAGGTTATTCGATCGGGATTGGATCGCTGGCAGGCCACTGGGTGCACAACAACCCGCTCCTCGGCGTGGGGATTGCCGTGGCATTCGCCGTGGTGCTCGGCGTCATTGTGGACCACACCCTCCGTTGGTGGCACAAGCACCTTGAGAAGAAGGATGCTGAGAAGAAGGAAGCAGCTTTCGCGGAAGCAGCCGCAGCAGATGCAGGTACCGCAGTCAAGGCGACTGCCGGCGTCGAGCGCTCAAACCCTGCTGGCTAAGCTCCTTCCGTCCCCCTAGAGTTGGACACGTGACTGAGCCTATTGTTGATGCCGCCCCTGCCCTTGACTTCGATCTGAAGAGCCTCCCGAAGGTTTCCCTTCACGACCATTTGGACGGGGGACTACGCCCGGCCACCATCATCGAGTTGGCGGAGGCCGCCGGCCACACCCTGCCTTCCACGGATCCCGTAGCTCTTGGCCAGTGGTTCCGTGAGTCCGCAGATTCCGGTTCCTTGGTCCGTTATCTCGAAACCTTTGACCACACGATTGCCGTCATGCAGACCAAGGAAGGCCTGGCGCGCGTCGCCAAGGAATTCGTGGAGGACCTGGCGGACGACGGCGTTGTGTACGGCGAGATCCGATGGGCACCTGAGCAGCACCTGCAGAAGGGCCTCACCTTGGATGAGGTTGTGGACGCCGTCCAAGAAGGGCTCGACGCCGGTGTGGATGCCGTAGAGGAGTCCGGCCGCCAGATCCAGGTGGGCCAGCTCATCACGGCGATGCGCCACGCGGACCGCGGCCAGGAAATCGCCGAGCTCGCCGTGCGCCACCGGTACAACGGCGCGGTCGGTTTCGACATCGCCGGAGCCGAGGATGGCTTCCTGCCTTCCCGTTTCAAGGACGCTTTCACCTACCTCGCAGAGCACAACTTCCCGGCTACCGTGCACGCCGGCGAAGCAGCAGGCCTGGAGAGCATCCAGTCCGCGCTGGTGGACGGCCGTGCCCTGCGCTTGGGCCACGGCGTGCGCATCGCCGAGGACATCACCGTTGAATACGAAGATGCCGAGGGCGAAGAAGCCGACGACGACGCTGAGGACACCGTTGGCATGGTCACCTTGGGTGAGGTGGCCGGCTGGGTCCGCGACCGCGGAATCGCGCTGGAAATCTGCCCCTCGTCCAACCTGCAGACCGGAGCGATCGCGAACTTCGGCGAAGGCATCGAGAACCACCCGTTGGACATGCTCTACCAGTTGGGCTTCAACGTCACCATCAACACTGACAACCGGCTCATGAGCGGCGTCACGCTCACCGACGAGTTCGAGCTTCTCGTGGAGACCTTCGACTACGATCTCGACGACCTTCTGGAACTGACCCTCAACGCGGCCGAGTCGTCGTTCCTGCCCTTGGACGAAAAAGAAGCGTTGGTGGAGTACATCAACGACGCCTACGCCAACCTTGCCTGAGCAAACTGCTGCAGGCGTCCCCTCCGGGAGTACCATAACGGTGCTCGTGCAAAAGATCGCCTCTTTGCGCGAGCACTGTCCCTGGATGGGGGCGCTGACCCACGAATCCCTGATCGAGTACTTGATCGAGGAAGCGTATGAGGTGGTCGACTCGATCGAGGCAGGGGCCTCCGGTTCCGATACTTCCGATGAGCTTCGCGGCGAGCTGGGCGATGTGCTGCTTCAAGTGGTGCTCCACGCCCGGCTCGCCGAGGAGCAAGGACGGTTCACGTTTGACGACGTCGCCCGCAGTATTACGGAGAAGATGGTGCGGCGCAACCCGCACGTCTTCAAACCGGACGGGTCCTTGCAGGAATCCTTCCCGGCCACCGTGGAGGAGATCGTCGAAAAATGGGATGCGGTGAAGAAAGCCGAAAAGCCCGAGCGCTCGGATCCCTTCGAAGGCATTCCGCCCCACCTCCCCGCCCTCGCCTTAGCGCAGAAGTCCCTTGACCGTGCCGAGCGCGCGGCTCGCTCAGGGGGTCCGGAAAGCGTTGGCCACGCTGTTGCGGCAACGGAGGTTCCCGACTCCGAAGCCGCACTTGGAGACTTCCTGCTTGGCGTCGTCGCGGGCTCGAAAGAAAGGGGATTCGACGCCGAACGGGCCTTGCGTGCCGCTGTCCGCCGCTACCAAGGACGCGACGGCGAAGCCACATAACGTGAGCGGTCCGACGTCATTCCGTAACGTTGGCCGCTCTCGACTAGGCTAGTGGCGACGAGGACGTCGAGAATTTCCCTCTAGATTCCCAGTAAATCGCTTCACCATAAGGAGCAGTCCATGGCGCTTATCGATGCCATCCACGCCCGCGAGATCCTTGATTCCCGCGGAAACCCGACAGTAGAAGTTGAAGTTCTGCTTTCCGATGGCCAGATCGGCCGCGCGGCAGTTCCCTCCGGTGCTTCCACCGGCGAGCACGAAGCCGTTGAACTGCGCGACGGCGACAAGGGCCGTTACCTCGGCAAGGGTGTCCAGAAGGCCGTTGACGCGGTCATCGACGAAATCGCCCCGGCCCTCATCGGCTTCGACGCGACGGATCAGCGCAGCATCGACCAGGCCATGATCGACCTCGACGGCACCCCGAACAAGGGCAAGCTCGGCGCCAACGCCATCCTCGGCGTTTCCCTCGCCGTGGCCAGCGCCGCCGCCGCATCCGCAGACCTGCCTCTGTACAAGTACCTGGGCGGCCCGAACGCCCACGTGCTTCCCGTCCCGCTGATGAACATCCTCAACGGTGGCTCCCACGCCGACTCCGACGTCGACATCCAGGAATTCATGATCGTCCCGATCGGTGCCGAGACCTTCTCCGAAGGCCTGCGCTGGGGCGTTGAGGTCTACCACAACCTCAAGTCCGTCCTGCAGGCCAAGGGCCTCTCCACCGGCCTCGGTGACGAAGGCGGCTTCGCGCCGAACCTCCCGTCCAACCGCGCGGCGCTGGACCTGATCCAGGAAGCCATCAAGAACGCCGGCTACACCCCGGGCAAGGACATCGCCCTCGCGCTGGACGTCGCCTCCTCCGAGTTCTACAAGGATGGTGCCTACCAGTTCGAAGGCAGGGCCCTCTCGGCCACCGAGATGAGCGCTTACTACGCCGAGCTCGTTGCAGACTACCCGCTGGTCTCCATCGAGGACCCGCTGGACGAGAACGACTGGGAAGGCTGGAAGACCCTCACCGACACCATCGGTGACAAGGTCCAGCTGGTTGGCGACGACCTCTTCGTGACCAACCCTGTCCGCCTGCAGCAGGGCATCGACGCCGCCACAGCGAACTCGCTGCTCGTCAAGGTCAACCAGATTGGCTCCCTGACCGAAACCCTGGACGCCGTTTCCCTGGCCCAGCGTGCCGGCTACACCACCATCACCTCGCACCGTTCCGGCGAAACCGAGGACACCACCATTGCTGACATCGCCGTTGCCACCAACGCGGGCCAGATCAAGACCGGTGCCCCGGCCCGCTCCGAGCGCGTCGCGAAGTACAACCAGCTGCTGCGCATCGAAGAAGAACTCGATGACGCCGCACGCTACGCCGGCCGCAGCGCTTTCCCGCGTTTCAAGGGCTAGTATCCGTTGAAACAGCTGACCGGTGGCTATGGTGGAAAGACCGTAGCCACCGGTTCTGTTTAACGAAATGTGAGAGCACTTCGGCAAGACCGAAGGCTCCATGAGGCACACAAAGCGCAGCAACCCGCCAGGCAAGCACCAGGCATTACAGGAGTGTCATGGCCACCCGCCGTCCCAAGGTCCCCCGAGCCGACGCACTGGGGCGGTCGTCCCAAAAGAAGCCCGACGGCGGCCATGTCATCCGTGCCGACTTCGGCGAGTCCCGTAAGGCAACGCTTGCGCAGCAGGAGGCCCCGGCACACGCGCGGTCCAAGACGTCGTCCACCGCCAGACCCGAAGGCAGCGCCCAAAGCAAGCCCCAGTCTGCCTCAAAGGTCCACCCCGGCAAGGACAAAGCGACCGGCCCCGTGCCCGCAAAGGCCTTCTCAGGGCGCATGCTTGCACTCGCCGTGGTGATGGTCGCGATCACCATCATGCTCGCGCCCACGGTCAAGATTTTCCTGGAGAAAAAAGCGGAAATCTCCGCCCTGGAGGCCGACATCGCGAGCAAGCAGGCCGAGCAAGCAGGCCTCAAGAAGCAGATCACCCGCTGGCAGGACCCCAACTACGTGAAACAACAGGCCCGCGACCGCATTAACATGGTTATGCCGGGTGAAGCAGGCTACTGGGTGTTTGGCGGCGGAGTTCCCGCCGGGACACCGGGCGGACGCACCGGCTCAGGAGCTTCCGGAAGCCCCGCCAATCTGCCATGGGTGGATGGGCTGTGGGAATCCATCAGACGTTCGGCAACAGACTAGACGCGGTGCCCGCCGCCGTCGTGCCCTGATAGGCACGGCCAAAACAGGGCAGGAAGGATGGCAACGCCAGTGGAAGATAACTCGGCACCTGCATCGCAGGAGTCCCGCAAGCCATCAGCTCACGATCTGGAAATCCTCAGCCGCCAGCTCGGACGGCCCGTCCGCGACGTCGTCGAAATCCCCGCACGCTGCGTGTGCGGCAACCCGTTGGTCGCGGCAACTGCTCCGCGTTTGAGCAACGGCACACCGTTTCCCACCACGTTTTACCTGACGCACCCCGTTATCACCGCCGCAGTGTCGCGGCTGGAAGCGAGCGGGGTCATGAATGAAATGAATGAACGGCTCGCGGCAGACGAGCCTTTGGCAACGGCCTACCGGAGCGCCCACGAGGCCTATCTTCACGCCCGCGACGAAATCGCCGGACGTGCCGGGACGGGACCTGTCCCGGAGATCGCGGGGGTCTCTGCCGGCGGAATGCCCACGCGCGTCAAATGCCTCCACGTCTTGGTTGGCCACTCCCTGGCGGCAGGGCCCGGAGTTAATCCGCTCGGCGACGAGGCCATTGGAGCGATCAGCGAATGGTGGACCGCGCACCGCTGCTACTGCGACGGCGCTTGGGACAGCGCGGGGGCGGCCCCGTCCAAGGACCTCAGCCGCCACGGCCCGCAGGGGCTTCCGGACATCGTGGGCCGTCCCGCGCCTGTCCGCAAGTCCTCGTCCTCCCAAACAACAGACGCATTTTCGGGCGAGCCGTTTGCAGGGGAGCACGACGCATGAGCCGCGTAGCCGCCATCGATTGTGGCACTAATTCGATTCGCCTCCTCATCGCGGACGCCAGCGGTGCCGATGCGGGGTCTCCGCTGCGCGACATTGTCCGTGAGATGCGCGTGGTTCGCCTCGGCCAAGGAGTAGACGCCACCGGCGAACTTGCCCCGGAGGCGCTCGAGCGCACCTTTGCGGCAACGGGCGATTACGCCGAACTGATCCGCCATCACGGTGCCGGGAGTGTCCGCTTCGTGGCGACGTCCGCGAGCCGTGACGCGCGCAACCGGGACGTCTTCGTTGACGGGATCCGGGACCTGCTGGGGGTCGAACCCGAGGTCATCTCAGGCGATGAAGAAGCCGCCCTGTCCTTCGCAGGGGCAAGCAGTGTGCTTCCTTCGCGTGGCAAGTCTCCGCTGCTCGTGGTGGACCTCGGGGGTGGAAGCACCGAGTTCGTCCTTGGAAACTCCGACGGCGTCATCGCCGCCAAATCCGTTGATATCGGCTGCGTGCGACTGACCGAACGCCACCTCCGCAACGACCCCCCGACGCTGGAGCAGATCGCCGCAGCCGAAGCCGACGTCGATGCAGCCATTGACCTCGCCGGCCGCACGGTCCCGCTGGGCCGCGCCACCGCCGTCGTGGGCGTTGCGGGTTCCATCACCACCATCACGGCACATGCCCTGGGCCTGAGTGAGTACGATCCCGCACAGATCCACGGCGCCAGCCTGGATCTGGGGACCATCAGCGACGCCGCCACGAGCCTGCTCGAAATGAGCCGCGAAGAGCGCGCCAGGCTGCCCTACATGCACCCTGGACGCGTCGACGTCATCGGAGCCGGAGCACTCGTATGGCGCCGCATACTCCAGCGCTTGGCTGAGATCGGGGATGGATCCATCAGCGTGGCCACCTCCAGCGAGCATGACATCCTCGACGGCATCGCGCTGAGTATTCTGAGTATTCGTTAAGGGTGGGTATTCGCTGATGACGTTGCCGCACAGTTGGCGCCGCCGAACCGCATCGGCCGCGCTGGCCGCCATGTTGGCCGGGGGAAGCCTGGCAGGGGCCCTGCTGACTGCACCCGCTGCGTTCGCCGACTCCTGGCGGGACAAGGAATACTGGCTCAACGAATACGGCATCTCCGCAGCCTGGCAGGTATCCAAGGGCGCGGGCGTGAAAGTCGCCATCATAGACAGCGGGGTAGACGGGCAACACCCCGATCTCAAGGGAGCCGTGGTCGGCGGAACTGACGTTTCCGGATCGGGCGATCCGAACGGGCAGAAGAGCATCGGCGCCAAACCTGAGCACGGGACCCTCGTCGCTACGCTCCTCGCTGGCCGTGGACACGCTTCAGCCAGCCCTTCGGCGTCTCCGTCGTCCACACCCTCCTCCGGATCCGTCGGCACGGACGGAATCGTCGGCGTCGCGCCTGAGGCCGAGATCCTGTCTGTCTCCGCTTGGCTCGGTTCGCCGAACCCTGCCGGAAAGACGGACCAGGAGCAGATTCCGCAGGCGGTGCGATGGGCAGTGGATAACGGGGCCAAAGTCATCAACATTTCCCTCGGGAGTACCTCGCCGGATTGGCCCCAGAGTTGGGATGCGGCTTTCCTCTATGCCGAACAGAAGGACGTGGTGATCGTGGCCGCGGCGGGCAACCGGATTGGCGGGAACGTCCAGGTGGGTGCGCCTGCCACTATTCCCGGCGTATTGACCGTGGCAGGCCTTGACCGGAACCGCATGGCCAGCGTCGATGCTTCTTCGCAGGGGATCAGCATCGGTGTCTCGGCGCCCGCGGAAAAGCTGGTGGGCGGCCTGCCCGGGGGGAGCTATGAAGACTGGGCCGGAACCTCCGGCTCCGCGCCCCTAGTCTCCGGTGTCGCGGCCCTGATTCGTTCGAAATGGCCGGATATGAGCGCCAAGCAGGTCATCAACCGGATTGTTTCCACGGCAGAGGACGCTGGTGCGCCTGGCAAGGACCCCATCTATGGCTACGGCATCCTCAACGCCGAAGCAGCATTGAAAGCCGATGTGCCCGAGGCCAAGAGCAATCCGGTGGGTTCCATCGTGGACTGGATCCGGGTCCATCGGCGCGGGGACCTCAGTAGCCCTACACCTGAGCCGACGTCCAAGCCCAGCAGCCCCGCAGCCACCTTGGCGGATCCCACGGTTCCCGTGGCGAAGGCGCCCTCCCAAGCCGACACGGCCGTTCCCGCTGCGGTGGTCATCGGCTTTGGATCGCTCTTCGTGGCCATCGTTGCCGGCGCCTCGATCCAATTGAGGCGCGCCTACCGGAGTTCTCCGGAACTGCCCGAAGAACCAGCCACTGGCGTGGTAGGCGTCGTGGACCCGAGTACCCCGAAATAGCCCGTGGCGCTGGGTCGGCGGCGCCGGGAAATAGTTAGTGAAGATTTTCACAAGGTGCTGTACTCTATTCTTATGGCAACCACCCCTGAGCTCATTGACCGTCCCCGTGTTCTCGTTGTCGGCGGCGGATACGTCGGCCTGTACGTAGCACTCAAGCTGCAGAAGAAGATCGCGAATGCCGGCGGAATCGTCACCGTCGTTGATCCGCTTCCCTACATGACTTACCAGCCCTTCCTTCCTGAAGTGGCCGGCGGAAACATCGAGGCACGCCACGCCGTTGTCTCCCACCGCCAGCACCTCAAGCAGACGGAACTCATCCAGGGCCGCGTCACCGGCATCGACCACCAGAACCGCACCGCAGTTGTTGCCCCGGCTGACGGTGGCGAGCCTTTCGAGATTCCTTACTTCGACGTCGTGGTTGCCGCCGGCGCCATCACCCGCACCTTCCCGATCAAGGGCCTTGCCGATGAGGGCATCGGCCTGAAGACCATTGAAGAAGCAGTAGCCCTGCGCAACAAGGTGCTCGAGAGCATCGAGGTCGCCTCCACTATGACGGACGCTGCCGAGCGCGCCAAGGCCCTGACCTTCGTGGTTGTGGGTGGCGGCTTCGCCGGTATCGAGTGCATCACCGAGATGGAAGACCTCGCCCGCGCCGCTGTCAAGAACAACTCCCGCATCCGCCAGGAAGAAATCCGCTTCGTTCTCGTCGAAGCCATGGGCCGCATCATGCCCGAGGTCACCGCTGCCCAGGCCGAATGGGTAGTTGAACACCTGCGCAGCCGCGGTATCGAGGTCCTGCTCAACACCTCCCTCGACAATGCCGAGGGTAGCCTCAAGCTCATCAACCTGCCGGACAAGACCCCCGCCCAGGAATTCGAAGCCGACACCCTCGTGTGGACGGCAGGCGTGCAGGCCAACCCGATGATCCGTTCCACCGACTTCCCGCTGGAGCCCCGCGGACGAGTCCGTGTCCTGCCGGACCTCCGCATCGCGGGCGACGAAGGCATCATCGACAACGCCTGGGCCGCTGGCGACATCGCCGCCGTCCCGGACCTCACTGGCAGTGGCCTGCCGGACGGTACATGCGTTCCGAACGCCCAGCACGCACTCCGCCAGGCCAAGCGCCTGGCCAAGAACTTGTGGGCCTCCCGTTGGGACAAGCCCATGGGCGACTACAAGCACAAGAACCTCGGTGCGGTTGCTGGCTTCGGCGAATGGAAAGGCGTTGCCAACATCAACCTCCTGGGCCGGATCGGCCTCAAGGGCGGCCTCGCCTGGCTGGCCCACCGCGGCTACCACGGCTTGGCCATCCCCACCGGTGAGCGCAAGGTCCGTGTGATCTTCAACTGGCTCCTGGGCATGATCATGGGCCGCGACACCACCCAGCTGATGGACCTCGACAACCCGCGCGGTGCCTTCGTGTCCGCAGCGACCCCGGCCCCCAAGCCGGCTGCTGCGCCGGCTCCCGCTCCTGCGGCTGAGCCCGCCGAGGCAAAGACCCCGGTTACGGCTGACGCCAAGTAGCGATACCGAAGCAGTCCTGTCGACGGCGGCCGCCTCCCACGCGGGAGGCGGCCGCCGTCGAAGTCTAACTCCCGGCCCGGCTGTGACGGCGGGCCGGTTCTGTCCGCGACCCCGGGTCCTAGACTTGTCAGCATGGCTGGCGAAAGCGATCTGACAACCCTTCTGACATCCATGCACCCCGTGGTTCGCGACGGCGACTATGTGTATGCGTTGTGGCCGCATGGCAAACCCCTTGAGGGCAATATCGAAGCCGCTGTCCGCGAAGCGGAGGGCCTCACCGTGGTGCTGCGCCGCGAGGAAGCCGAGCGTCTCGGACTGTCTTACGATTTCGAGGCCGCGTGGATCACCCTTCAGATTCACTCCGCGCTGGAAGCGGTGGGCCTGACGGCGGCCGTCAGTTCCGCCCTGACCGCAGCCGGTATAAGCTGCAACGTCCTGGCCGGGTTCCATCACGACCACCTGCTGGTTCCTTCCGCCGAACGCGGGCACGCCATGGAGGTGCTGCAGCGGCTGGCACAGGGACTGGTGCTGCGGACGGAGATGCCAGCCGACCGCGGGGGAGTGCTGGACCTGATAGCCAGCGCGTTCTCGATCAGCCCGGTCACAGGCCTGCCGGTCGAAGGAATCCCGGCGGAGGTGAAGCTGTTGCGCGAACTGTTCGACTGCGACGAGTATCTTCCGGAGTTCAGCATCGTGGCCGAGATCGGCGGGGAGATCGTGGGGCACATCATCAGCACCCGCGCCCGGCTCGGAAATCTTGAACTCTTGGGACTCGGCCCCATCAGCGTCCAGCCGCACCTGCAGCGGCGCGGCATCGGGTCTGCGCTCTTGGGGGAGACCGCCCGACGGGCCGAGGACGCGGGCGAACCGGGCATCGCCTTGTTGGGCAGCACTGATTTCTATCCGCGCTTCGGATATCTTCCGGCCAGCCAACTGGGCGTGACGGCGCCCGACCCCGCGTGGGGAGACCATTTTCAGCTGTTGCCTCTTAAGACATGGCCCGACGGCGTCGGTGGCACCTTCCGCTATGCCGCGCCGTTCGAGGCGCTCCAGGGGCGCCCGACTCCTGGCCTTTGACGCGTGCCCGGCCGCGGGCTGGGTTACCATTATCCGGGCGCCCCAGTAGCCCAATCGGCAGAGGCAGCGGACTTAAAATCCGCTCAGTCCGGGTTCGAGTCCCGGCTGGGGCACGTTCGCCATCCTTGTCTCCCCGTCGAGGGGGGAACTCGCCGCAAAGGTCCGGGGATACTCCCAGCTGACCATAAGATTTCCCCCATGCAACGAGTGTTATAGGGCTGTGACCTGAATCACTTATGTTCCCGGTCCAATTGCATTAGTTTGAGTCTTATTCAGGAACACCTGATCAATCGCATCAATGGCAGATCGCACCTCTCGATCGAGGAGACAATCCATGTTTGATCTTTCCCAAGCGGCGCCCCGTGCGGCCAAACTCACCGCGCTTGGCATCGGCGTCGCTCTTCTAGCCACGGCCTGTGGTGGAACATCCACCCCAAGCTCCACTGGAAGCAGTTCCGCCGCGCCTGCAGGCGTCTCTTGTCCCGCACCCAGCGCGGGAGCAGGCGCTGGCGCAAGCCAGACTGCAACAACTACCGGTCCTGTGCCTCCCGCGACCACCACTTCCGCCGCGCCTTTGAAGATCGGTTCGCTTCTGCCTACAACCGGCTCGCTGGCCTTCCTCGGCCCGCCCGAAATCGCGGGCGTGAACCTTGCCATCAAGCAGATCAACGACGCAGGCGGGGTCCTCGGCCACCCGGTCGAGGTGATCCACCGTGATTCCGGTGACACGAAGACGGATATCGCTACCCAATCGACCACGGCCCTCCTCGGCCAGGGAGTCAGCGCAATCGTCGGTGCAGCGTCTTCGGGCGTTTCCAAGACCGTGATCAACCAGATCACGGGCGCCGGCGTCATCCAGTTCTCCCCGGCAAACACCTCGCCGGACTTCAGTACCTGGGACGACAAGGGCCTCTACTGGCGCACCGCCCCCTCTGACGTCCTGCAGGGCAAGGTCCTCGGAAACTACATGGCATCCTGTGGTGCCCAGACCCTGGGCATGATCGTCCTGAACGACGCCTACGGCACAGGCCTGCAGAAGAACGTGAAGTCAGCGTTCGAAGCAGCCGGTGGAAAGGTTGTTGCGGAGGAACTCTTCAATGAAGGCGACTCCCAGTTCAGCAGCCAGGTGGACAAGGTAATTGCAGCCAAGCCGGACGCGATTGCCCTGATTTCCTTCGACCAAGCCAAAAGCATCGTTCCGCTGCTGACAGGCAAGGGCATCAAGCCAACGCAGTTGTTCATGGTCGACGGCAACACCTCCGACTACAGCAAGGACTTCAAGCCAGGCACGATGACCGGAGCCCAGGGCACCATCCCCGGTACTTTCGCGAAGGATGATTTCAAGAAGCAGCTTCTTGCCATCGACCCGAGCCTGAAGGACTACAGCTACGCCGGTGAATCCTGGGACGCGGTCAACCTGATCGCCCTGGCAACGGAAGAAGCGAAGAGCACGAAGGGTGTGGACATTGCCAAGCACCTCCAGGACGTCTCCAAGGACGGCGTGAAGTGCTATGACTTCCCAAGCTGCGTGACGTTGCTTCGCCAAGGCAAGGACATCGACTACGACGGCAAGTCCGGTCCCGTGACCTTTGCTGCCAACGGTGACCCGACCGAGGCCTACATCGGTATCTACAAGTACCAGGACGACAACACCTACCAGCCGGTCCGCGAAGAATTCGGCAAGCTCTAAGCCGCAGGCTGAAGCAGACTGAACAATAACGAAGCGAAGTAAGCAGGACCCCCGGAGAACCTCCGGGGGTCTTTGCTTTGCCCTCTTCGCTGCCGGAGCGCCAAAGTGGGCTGCCGGAGGACGCGCCAAAGCGGGCAGCAAAAAGCCCGGCACTGCAGTGCCGGGCTTTGAGCTCAGTGTCCCTCGCCCTCCACGGTGTCGGCCAAGGTGCCGAGGTAAAGCTGGATGACCTTGGGGTCCTTCATGAGCTCCCTGCCTGTGCCGGTGTACGCGTCCTTGCCCTGGTCCAGGACGTAGCCGCGATCGCAGATCTGCAGGCAGCGGCGGGCGTTCTGTTCCACCATGATCACCGAGACACCTGCCCGGTTGATCTCGTGGACGCGCAGGAAGGTCTCATCCTGTTTGACCGGGGAGAGGCCTGCGGACGGCTCGTCCAGCAACAGGACGGCCGGATCCATCATGAGTGCCCGTCCCATGGCCACCATCTGGCGTTCACCGCCGGAGAGGGAGCCCGCGCGCTGGGCCCGGCGCTTGCCCAGCTCCGGGAAGAGCTCGGTCACGAAATCGAAGCGCTCGGCAAAAGCCTTGGGCTTCTGGAACATGCCCATCTGCAGGTTCTCTTCGATGGTCAGCGTGGCAAAAACGTTGTTGTTCTGGGGGACGAAACCTACGCCCTGGGTCACCAGCTTGTTGGCTTTCAGCCCGGTAAGGTCCTGCCCGCGAACCACCACCGAGCCGGAATGCACCTTCACCAGCCCGAACATCGCCTTCAGGAGGGTGGACTTACCTGCTCCGTTAGGCCCGATGATGCCGATCAGTTCACCCTTGCGGGCTTCGATGCTGCAACCATTGAGGATGTTGACGCCGGGCAGGTACCCGGCCACCAGGTTCTTGACGCTCACCACGGCCTCGTCGGCCGGTGTGCTGCCGGCTGCCGGCATCGCGCTGGGTGCACTCATCTGCCATCCTCCTCTTCCAATCGGGCGACGGCTTCGGGGGCGATCATGCCTGCATTTTCCGTGCCCACGATCGATTCCTCGTCTGCCTCAAGTTCGGCCTCGAGTTCCTTGATGCCCTCGGCGTCGCCGAGATCGACGTCGTGGTGGGCGCCCAGGTAGGCATCGATCACGGCCGGATTCTTCATGACTTCCCCTGGTGGGCCTTCCGCGACGAGCCGGCCTTCGGCCATGACCACCACCCAGTCGGCGATGTGCCGCACCATGTTCATGTCGTGCTCCACGAAGAGCACGGTCATGCCTTCGGCCTTCAGGTTCTTGATGTGGTCAAGAAGGGACTGGGTCAGTGCCGGGTTGACGCCTGCCATGGGCTCGTCGAGCATGACGAGCTTCGGCCGGACCATGAGCGAACGGGCCATCTCGAGGAGCTTGCGCTGGCCACCGGAGAGGGATGCTGCGTAGTCGTCCTTCTTGGCGTCCAGCTTGAACTTCTCCAGCAGGACATCTGCCTGGGCAGTGATCTCCCTTTCCCGGCCGCCCCAGATGCCTTTGAAGAGAGCTTTCGAGAGACGCTCGCCAGGCTGGTTTGCGGCACCGAGCCGCATGTTTTCCATGACGGTGAGCTTGCCCATGACCTTTGTCAGCTGGAACGTGCGGACCATCCCCATGCGGGCCACCTTGTAGGAGGACACTCCCGCGATGTTGCTTCCTTCGAATTTCCACTCGCCGGAATTGGGCGTGTCAAAACCCGTGAGCAGGTTGAACAAGGTGGTCTTGCCGGCGCCGTTGGGGCCGATAAGTGCGGTGATCTTGTGCCGCGGGATCTCGAGGTACTCGACGTCGACGGCGTTGATACCGCCAAAGCTGCGGGTGACGTTTTCCGCCACCACGATCGGGTCCCTCTTCTTGCAGCCCGGTAGGTTCTCGCCTATGGCGATCGGCCGGGAATCGGTCATGTAGTTGACTTCTTCTGTTTTCACATTATGCGAATCGTCGCGAGGCTCAGTCATGCGAATGCGAGCTCCTTCTTGTTGCCGAAGACGCCCTGCGGGCGGAAGATCATCAGGAGCATGAGGGCCACGCCCACCAGGATGTAGCGCAGCTGGCCGGCCTGGACCGTAGTGAGCCATGTCACCGCTCCGGACTCGATCAGGCCATACAGGATGCTCTGTGTCAGGGACAGAACCACCCAGAAGATCATGGCGCCGATCACGGGCCCGAGGACCGTGGCCATTCCGCCCAAGAGCAGGCAGGTCCACAGGAAGAAGGTCAACTCCGTACCGTAGTTGGACGGCTGGACCGCGCCTCGGGGAAGGGTGAAGATCATGCCTGACAGGGCGCCAAGCACGCCGCCGATCATCAGGGCCTGCATCTTGTAGGAGTAAACGTTCTTGCCGAGCGAACGGACGGCGTTCTCGTCCTCACGGATTCCCTTCAGGACGCGCCCCCAAGGGCTGCGCATGAGGAGCCACACCAAGATGCAGCAGACGACCACCAGGCCCCAGCCGACAACCCTGATGAAGAAGTCACGGTTGTTCATGCCCAGGTATGTACCGGGCGGGAACGGATTCATCACAAAGAAATCGCCTTCGAAGGCCGCCAGGCCGTTAGCCGAACCCGTAAGGCCGGTCAGCTGGTTGGTGGTGACGATATACCGCAGGATTTCGGCGGAGGCGATAGTCACGATGGCGAGGTAGTCCGCGCGAAGGCGCAATGTGGGAATACCCAGGATGAACGCAAATGCCACCGAACAGATGATCGCGATGAGCAAACCGACAAAGAACGGAACCTTGAAGGTCAGGGTCGATATGGCGAAGCCGTACGCGCCGACCGCCATGAATCCTGCCTGGCCGAAGTTCAGCAGGCCCGAGTAGCCGAAGTGCACGGCGAGGCCGAGCGCGGCCAGGGCGTATGCCGCCGTCGTCGGGCTGATCAATTCGCCCGCAGCGCTGGAGAAAATAAATCCAAAGTCCATGGCCGTTTCCTAACCCACACGCTCACGCCGGCCGAGGATACCCTGCGGTCGGAACAAGAGGACAACAATCATGATGAACAAGGCACCGACGTATTTGAGGTCGGCGGCGAGACCGAACACAGTAGTCAGCTCCACGAAGATTCCGACGACGATCGAACCGATCAGTGCGCCGAAAACGGTTCCAAGACCGCCGAGGGTCACGCCGGCGAAGATGAGCAGCAGGATTTGCGAACCCATGTCGAAGGTGACGCCTGGCCGGTAGTAGGCCCAGAGGATGCCACCGAGGGATGCCAACATGCCGCCGACGATCCACACGATGCGAATGACGGAGTCGACGTCGATGCCGGAGGCTGCGGCCAGGGCCGGGTTGTCCGCCACTGCGCGCGTTGCTTTGCCGAGCCTTGTCTTGAGCAGGACGATGCCGATCAGGGCAATGACCACGGCACTGATGACCAGGGACCAAAGGTTGTTGGGCGAGATGGACACTGGCCCAATCTGGATTTCCGAACTCTGGGCGTAGGGCAGCTGCTGCGTGGCGCCGCCGAAAAAGAATTGGATGACGTAGCGGATCGCCAAGGCGAGACCGATACTGACGATCATCATGGGCACCAGGCTGGTACCGCGGCGCCGCAGCGGGCGCCAGAGTCCGGCGTCTTGAACGTAGCCAAAGAGTCCGCCGCCGAGCAACGCGAGGACGATCGCCAGCCAGAACGGCAGGTTCATCGCATTGAAGGTGAAGACCAACACGGCTCCGAGCGTGACCATCTCGCCATGTGCAAAGTTCGTCAGGCCGGTGGTGCCGAAGATCAGGGACAGGCCGACGGCGGCCAGCGCGAGCAGCAGCCCGAAGCTCAGGCCCGCAACCAGGCGGTTGAGCAGGTTCTGGCCGAAGTCCTGCTGTGTGACCACGATGCCTTTGCCAAAGGCGAAGATCACAGAGAGGTTGGAGGTCTGGCTAAAGGTGACTTTGCGGGGATTCTCCTGGCCTTCGGCAAGTTTGATGCCATTGGGCAAGGTGGAGGTGTCCAGCTTGACCTCGTAGGCCCCTTGCACGGGGACTCCGATGCTCCATGCTCCGTTGGCACCTGATGTCGCGGATCCCTCGAAGCCGTTGCCGGTTGCAGTGATCTTGACACCGGGGATGGGGGCGCGGGTATCGTCGCGCAGGAAGCCGCTGATGCTGTTCTGGAACTGTTCCGGGGCGGGTGATGGCGATGGGGTGTCTGCCTGTGCCGCCGGGGCTGCGAGCAGTGCCGCCAAGAGGACGGCGAATAGCGCCCCCATGGCTTTCTGCAGTCCCATGGACGGTCTCTTGGACCGGTCTCTGGATGTGCTTCTCAAGATGGAAAACCTTCCACATTGGGGGTGGTCCCGGCTGCGCCATTGCGGCCGGTGCGAACGGTCATGGGCTCCGCGGCAGCATCTCACTGCAATTGACGCCACCTTTGTGACATTCGTCACCCATGTCCGCTTATGCTACCGCTCACTCAGCCTTAAAAATGCCCCCCAGAGGGCGCGGGACGTCGCGATCAGATAACAACTGTGAAGCTGCAGGCAACTATTTGGTTAGTCCAGCTAATGTAAACCTTTGTTGATCCCGGGGGTATCTAAAGAGTCTGTGAACATGTGGAACTTTCGCTGCCGACCAGGCGTGGGAATTGGTAGCGTGAACTATCACTTCGCCCCCTTACCAAGAAGGACATCCACCATGGCACTCGGAGGCAACCCGGTCTTCAACGGAAAGAATTTCCGTGGAGCTACGCAGGCACCGCCTGTTCCCAGCTATTCGCACGGCCAGAACCAGTATGGCCAGCCCGCCTGGGCAGCACAGCCGCAGATGAGCAGCGATCAGCTGCAGCAGATGTACAACCAGCCTTCAGCCGGTCCGGCCGAAACCGGCCGGATGACTTTCGACGACGTCATCGTCAAGACTGCCGCCTGCCTCGCCGTGCTGTTGCTTGGCGCAGCCATCACTTTGTTCGTGGCCCCTGGCACGGCCAATCTCCTCATGGTGGTCGGTGCGTTGGGCGGCTTCGTGCTGGCCATGGTCAACACCTTCAAGAAGCAGCCGTCTCCGGCACTGATCCTCACTTACGCCGGTCTTGAGGGCTTGTTCCTCGGCGGCCTGACGCGCCTCCTGGATGGTTTGTACCCGGGAGTCGGATTGCAAGCCGTCATCGGCACGCTCGCCGTGTTCGGGGTGACGCTGGCTCTCTTCAAGAGCGGCAAGGTGCGGGCCACCCCCAAAGCGGTCCGCTTCTTCATGGTTGCCACCCTCGGCTACCTCGTCTTCGCCGTAATCAACATGGTCATGGTGTGGACGGGCGTCGTCCACTCGCCATTCGGCTTGAGCAGCAGCGTGCACATCTTCGGCATCCCGCTGGGCGTCTTCATCGGAGTCCTGGCGATTGGCCTGGCTGCTTTCTCGCTGGTCATGGACTTCACGAGCATCGAGCAGGGTGTCCAGCAGGGCGCTCCCCAGAGATACTCCTGGACTGCCGCTTTTGGCTTGACCGTCACCCTCGTCTGGCTTTACGTGGAGATCATCCGTCTGCTCGCGATCCTGCGCGGGGACGACTAACCCCCACACCCGCGGGCCTAGGACAGCCTGGCGCCTAGGACAGCCGCTCGAAGACCACCGCCATGCCCTGTCCGCCGCCGACGCAAAGGGTTGCCAGTCCCAAGGTGCCATCCCGTTCGCGGAGGCCGTTGAGCAAGGTGGTGGTCATTCGGGCACCTGTCATGCCGAAAGGGTGCCCGAGGGCGATCGCCCCGCCATGCACGTTGAGTTTCTCCGGATCGATGCCGAGTTCGCGGGCGCTCGCCACCACCTGGACGGCGAAGGCTTCGTTGAGCTCCACGAGGTCAATGTCTGCCATGCTCAGCCCCGCCAATGCCAGGGCCCGGCGTGAGGACTCCACGGGTCCCATGCCCATGAGTTCCGGGGAAAGGGCACTGACTCCGGTCGAGACAACGCGTGCCAGCGGTTCGAGGCCAAGCTCCCGGGCCCTGAAATCGCTCATGACTACGACGGCGGCCGCGCCATCGTTAAGCGGGCATGCGTTGCCGGCCGTTACTGTTCCTTCCTTGCGGAAGACCGGCTCCAGCGCGCTGACCGCTTCAAGGGTGACGCCGGCGCGGGGTGAATCGTCGCGGCCCACCACGGTGCCGTCTTTGCGGGTGTACGCCGTGATCTCGCGGGAATAGAAGCCGGAGGCTATGGCCGCCTCTGCACGGTTCTGGCTCAGCACCGCCCACCGATCCTGTTCCTCCCGGCTGATTCCGTGGCTTGTCGCGACGTTTTCCGCAGTCTGTCCCATTGCGATGTAGACGTCCGGCATCCGTCCACCCATGCGGGGGTCCGTCCATGGGGTGTTGGACGCGGCCCGGGCAGCGGTGCGGGCACGCGCCCCTTCAAAGAGGGGGTTATGCAGGCTGGTGTCCGTTTCCCCGGCCCCGACCCAGTTCTGGTAGCGGGACACGGATTCGACCCCGGCGGAGACAAAGGCGTGACCCTCACCGGAGCGGATGGCGTGGAACGCTATCCGGAGAGTCTGCAGGCTCGAGGCACAGAAGCGGTTGATCGTGGCCGCGGGGACGGTGTCCAGGCCGGCCAGGACGGTCACCACGCGTGCCATGTTCGAACCGGCCTCACCGCTGGGTTCGGCGCAGCCAAGGTAAAGGTCGTCGAGGCCTCGGCCATCCAGTGCTCCCGGATCGAAAGCGGGAATTTTTGCCAGCACGGCAGTCACCATCGCTGCCGCGAGGTCATCCGGACGTTCGTCTTTCAGGGACCCTTTGAAAGCCCGTCCAATGGGGCTTCTGGCAGTGGCAACAATGACGGCCTCAGTCATGTCCCCAGCTTACGCCGGGGCCCGCGAGCCGAATGCGGGCGGATGCCCGGGAGTCAGGCCAGGCGCGCCGCCCCTGCAGCCGGGGTAACGGTGAAGATGTCCGGCGTCGTGAAACCGGCCGCTGCGAAGGCGCGTACGACGGCGTCGCGCACCTCCTGCTCATGGCCCACCGGGGTGAGGGCGATGGCTGAGCCGCCGAATCCGCCTCCCGTCATGCGGGCCCCGATGGCGCCGTGGGCGCGGGACGTTTCCACCGCAAGATCCAGTTCCGGGCAGGAGATCTCGAAGTCGTCGCGCATGGACACGTGGCTAGCGTCCAACAGCAGGCCGATGTGGGCTGGACCGTCCGTGGTGAGGCGCTCCACGGTCTGCAGCACGCGGTCATTCTCGGTGACAATGTGCCTCACCCGACGGAAAGTCGTGCTGTCCAGGAGCCCGCTGGCTTCCTCCAAATCGCCGATTCCGACGTCGCGAAGGGCTGTGACTCCCAGCACCTGGGCACCCAGTTCGCAGGAGACCCGGCGGGAGGCATAGCCGCCATCCGCGTGCGAATGGGAGACCTTGGTGTCGATGACCAACAGGACGAGGCCGGCTTCCTGGGCGTCGAAGGGTACCAGCTGCACGCTTTGGTCGCGGCAGTCCAGGAAGACGGCGTGGCCCGAGGATCCGCGCAGCGAGGCCGACTGGTCCATGATTCCGGTCGGGGCGCCGACGAAGTCGTTTTCAGCCTTCTGCGTAGCGAGCACCATGTCTTCGGCGCCGAGTCCCGCGCCGGTGAGGTCGTTGAGTGCCGAGATGACGGCGCATTCGATGGCGTGTGAGGAGGACAGTCCCGCGCCAAGGGGGACATCGGAATCCATGAGCAGGTCGAAACCGGGGATATGGATCCCGCGCTGTTGCAGGGCCCAGGCAACACCGAGGGGATACTTCGTCCAGCCCTTCGCGGATCCAGGGGCAAGCGTCGTGATGTCCGCTTCGACCAGGCCCTGCTCGCCGAAAGTGGACAGTAGCCGGATGCGTGAATCATCGCGGATCCGGACCGCAACCTTCGCGGTCTTGTCGATCGCGAAAGGCAGCACGAAGCCCTCGTTGTAGTCGGTGTGCTCCCCGATGAGGTTCACGCGTCCCGGTGCCTGCCACACGCCGTCGGGCGCTGAACCGAAAGTCGACTCGAAGCGTCCGAACAGGCCGCCCAGCGCGGGGGCGTCGGGGGTGGAGGTCATGCTGTGGCCCCTTCCGGAACAGCTCGTGGCGAATCGCTGGCGACGGCGCGCAGCCGTTCGGCCACGGATTCGGGTGTGGTGTCGTTGATGAAGGCTCCCATGGCGGCCTCGGAACCGGCAAGGTACTTGAGTTTGTCGGCGGCACGGCGCGGGGAGGTGAGCTGCAGATGCAGGTGGCCGGACGGGCGCAAGGCGGCATCCAGGGGTGCCTGGTGCCAGGCGGAAATGTACGGCGTAGGCGTTGGGTACAGGGCGTCCATGCGCTTGAGCAACTCGAGGTAGACGTAGGCCAGCTCGTCGCGTTCTTCGCCATTCAATGCGGCGAGGTCGGGGACTTGCCGATGCGGGACCAGGTGCACTTCCAGTGGCCAGCGCGCGGCGAACGGTACGTAGGCACTGAAGTGCTCGGCCTCGAGCACCATGCGGCTTCCATCCTGCCGTTCGGCTTTGAGGATTGAGGACGTCAGCGATTCCCGTCCTTTGACGCCGTCGAAGTGCCGGACCGCGGCGGCGCCAAGGCTTGCCGCCCGCGGGGTGACGTAGGGGTAGGCGTAGATCTGCCCGTGCGGGTGGTGGAGCGTTACGCCGATGTCGGCGCCGCGATTCTCGAACGGAAACACTTGCTGGATTCCCGGGAGGGCGCTGAGGGCCTCGGTCCGGTGTGCCCAGGCCTCGATCACGGTACGTGCCCTCGTTTCGCCAAGCTCGGCGAAGGATCCAGTGTGGCTGGGGGTGAACGAGACAACTTCGCAGCGGCCATTGGCGGCGCCAGATGTTCCCCAAGAGGGTGCGCCGGGGATCGTGCCGACTGCCGGGCCCAGCGAGGGGAAGCGGTTCTCGAAAACCACGACGTCGTAGTCCGGTGCGGGGATTTCCGAAGGGTTCGCGGGGGTGGTGGGGCAGATCGGGCATTGGTCCGCGGGCGGCAGGTGCGTGCGGCTTTGGCGGTGCGCCGCGACAGCGACCCATTCGCCGCTCAGCGCGTCGTAACGCAACTCGCCTGGATCGGCGCGTGGAGGGAGGTCCCGGTGATCCGTCAGCGACCCGGGTTCACGCTCCGGTGAGCCGGCGTCGTCGAAATAGATCAGCTCCCGACCGTCGGCGAGGCGTGTACTGGTAAGTCGAGTCATGGATTTATGGTGGCACAGGGCGCTCAAAAAGGCAAAATATCAAACAAAATTGAACATTGAGGAACGGGGTCAAGTGTCACGCGGGATGCAGTACGGTGGTGCCATGCCTCTCACAACACCGTATTCCGCGCCGGGCGAAGAGACCGTATCCCGGCGATTTGCCAGTGGCCGCCAATTCGAAATCCGCCGTGGCGACGCGCTCGCCGTCGTCACCGAGCTCGCTGCCGGCTTGCGCCTGTTCAGCCGCGCCGGTGTCCAGCTCACGGAAAGCTACGGTGACGATCAACTCCCGCCTGGCGCCACTGGAATCACCTTGGCGCCGTGGGCCAACCGGGTGGAGGACGGGGTCTGGTACCTCGATGGGAAGAAGCAGCAGCTGGACATCACCGAGGTGTCCCGCAACAACGCCAGCCACGGGCTCCTGCGCAACTCGTCTTACGCCCTCGTGGAGGAAGACGAATTCTCCGTGACCCTCGAAGCCGTGATCTTCCCGCAGCACGGCTACCCGTTCCTGGCCCGCCATCAGGTCCGGTACGGGATTGATGCCGAGCTCGCGCTGCGCGTATCCCAGACGCTCATCAATGATTCGGCGGCCCCCGCACCGTTCGTTCTGGGAGCGCACCCCTATCTGCGCGTTGGAGACGTTCCGCCTGAAGAGCTGGTGCTGACGGTTCACGCCGGTACGCGGCTCGTAGCCGACCAGCGGCTCATCCCGCGTAGCTCGGTGCCGGTCGACGGCGATTTTGATCTTGGCGGCGGCAGGACCGTGGGCAGCCTCGATATCGATGTGGCGTTCAAGGATCTTGAGTTCGACGGCGGCGTTGCCCGCCAAACGCTGTCAGCGCCCGATGGGCGGATGGTCAGCTTGGAGCAGGACGAAAACTGCGCCTATGTCCATGTTTTCGTCACTGACACCTTTCCTGGCCGTTCGAAAGCCGTCGCGATCGAGCCCATGACCGGTCCTGCGAACGCCTTCAACTCCGGCGAGGGCCTCCGTTGGCTTGAACCGGGGGAGGCCTTCACCATGAAGTGGGGAATTGTGGGCGCGCTGTAGCCGGGTTTCCTATCCGGCACGCCTTGGGGAATTATTGGGGGCATGACGCCAGCACCGGACGCCACGCCAGGGAGTGCACCTGTTGCAACCGGGCCGCTCTCGGAACACCACATTGCACAAGACATCCCCTACGGAGTCCGGATTGCTGCCGCCTGGGCATGGCGGGTGGGACTGATCATGTTGGTCGCGGGAGCCCTCATCTGGTTGCTAGGGAAGGTCAGCTTCCTGATCATCCCGCTCATGGTCGCCTCCCTTCTTGCGGGCTTGCTCTACCCCGTCACGGAGTGGCTCAGGAAGCACAAGATGTCACAAGGAGTGGCTGTCGCCATCACCGTGGTGGGGTTCCTCGGAGTCATTGCGGGAGCCTTGGCGCTGGTGGGCAGGCAACTGGCCGTGGGATTCGGCGAATTGTGGCAGGAGGCGCTAGCCGGCATCCAGCAAATCCAGACCTGGCTCGCCGAAGGACCGCTGCATCTGACCGCGGACCAGATCGACAAGTACATCCAGGACGCCACCTCGGCATTGCAGAACAACAGCAGCAGCATCCTTAGCGGGGCCCTCTCGTTTGGCAGTACCGCCGGGCATTTTGCCGCCGGCATGGTCCTTGCCCTCTTCATCGTCATCTTCTTCCTCCTGGAAGGATCCAGGATCTGGCGGTTCATGGTGGGCCTCCTGCCCCGGACTGCGCGCGCAGCCGCTGACTGCACCCCGTTGCCGTGATCCTGTCCGTCGCCGCCGGTTCCTACCTTGCCGGGATCCCGGGAGCGCTCTTTGCCGTTCCGCTCCTCGCCGTAGCAAATACGGCGATTCGCTATATTGCAGCCCGGACGTGGGAACATGATGAAGGACTGACGACGGCGTACGCTGGCGCGGGGACCGTAACACGGGACTCCGATGGGGATCCCACCATCAAGGAAATCCACTTTCCCGGCGCCATGACCGGGGCGCGGTCCAACAGCGGCAAAGGTGCCGCCAGTCAGAACGCGGCTGCGGAACGGACTTCCCCCAAGGATGCCGCAGACCACACCAACAAAGGAGAATAACCCGTGAATACCCTCGATACCCTGCCCGTCACGCTGGACGATGTCCTTAAGGCGCAGGAGCTGCTCGAGGGCATCATTACCAAGACACCCATCGAGTCCTCACGGGCTCTGGGAGCGATGGTAGGCGGCGAGGTCTTTTTCAAATGCGAGAACCTCCAACGGGCCGGTTCCTTCAAGGTCCGCGGAGCCTACGTCCGGATGGCACGGCTGTCTCCCGAGGAAAAGAAGCGCGGCGTCGTCGCGGCTTCGGCAGGAAACCACGCCCAAGGCGTTGCGGTCGCCGCGAAAAGCCTGGGAATCAAGGCGCGCATCTACATGCCGCTCGGCGTCGCGCTTCCGAAGCTCGCCGCGACCCGCAGCCACGGGGCCGAAGTGATCCTCCATGGACACAATGTGGACGAGGCCCTCGCCGAAGCGCAGCGCTACGCGAATGAGACGGGCGCCGTTTTCGTTCATCCCTTCGACAACGTCGACGTTGTGGCGGGCCAGGGCACGGTCGGCTTGGAAATCCTGGACCAGGTCCCCAACGTTGACACCATCCTTATGGGAGTGGGCGGTGGCGGTCTGCTCGCCGGCGTCGCAGTGGCAGTCAAAGCAAGGGCCAAGGAGCTGGGCCGGGAGATCCGGATCATCGGCGTGCAGGCGGAGAATGCCGCCGCCTACCCGCCGTCGCTGGCTGCCGATGCCTTGGTGCCGCTCAAGAAAGTTTCCACCATGGCGGACGGCATCGCCGTCGGACGTCCTGGCCAGCTGCCGTTCAGCATCATCCGCGAACTCGTAGACGACGTCGTCACCGTCAGCGAGGACTCCTTGGCGCGCGCACTCATCTTCCTGCTGGAGCGGGCTAAAATGGTGGTCGAGCCAGCCGGTGCGGTCGGCGTCGCTGCGCTGATGGATGGCAAGATCGAAAACCCGGGAACCACTGCCGTCATCCTCTCCGGTGGCAACATCGACCCCATGTTGATGCTCAAAGTGATCCAGCGCGGCCTCTCGGCGGCCGGACGCTACATGACCGTCCGAATGATGCTGGACGACAGGCCGGGTTCCTTGGCCACGATTGCCCGTATCATCGCCGAAAACGATGCCAATGTGACCGGTTTGGACCACACCCGCGTGGGCGGCGCGATCAGCATGGGCGACGTCTCCATCACCGTCAACCTGGAAACCAAGGGACACGAGCACAGCGAGCAGGTCCTGGCGGCCCTTCGCGCCGAAGGCTTCCACCCGATCGTTGTGCACTGACGGGCAGCTGATATGGCCCTCAACACCAACGGAGACGGGCGGGCAAGGGACTCCCTGGCCACCCGAGCCCGGGGCGGGTTGCTGTTCATGGGTGGCTTCGTAGTGCTGCTCGCTGTGATCGAGTTGGTCAACACCTTGATGTTGCATAGCCTCAACAGCGTCTTCGGGCTGCGCTCCCGGAGCCTGGACGGCGTTTTCGACATCCTGACGTTCCCACTGCTCCACGCCAATTTCGGACATCTCCTGTCCAATGTGCTGCCGCTGGTCATCTTCGGTTTCCTGGTGTTCCTCTCAGGTCTTCGGGTGTTCCTGACGGCATTGGCGTTCAGCTGGCTGGGTTCAGGCCTTGCGGTGTGGCTGATCGGCGGGGGAGGCGTGACCGTGGGCGCCTCGGGCCTGGTCTTCGGACTCTTTGCCTTCCTGCTGGTGCGGGGCTTCTTCAACCGCAACTGGTGGCAGATCCTGCTCTCGGTCGTGCTGTTCCTGGCCTACGGCAGCATCTTGTTCGGCGTGCTGCCCACCGTGATGGGTTTCGTCTCGTGGCAAGCGCACCTCGGCGGGGCCATCGGGGGAGTGGCGGCCGCGGTGCTGCTGCGCCCGCGCCCCCGTGCCCTGGCGCAGCCCAACTGACTCGCAGTTGTAGTCGCTAAGAGGCGGCAAAACGACAACAACTGCGAGTTACTTGGGGGAAACGGAAACGCCGGCCCTCCCCGCCAAGGGGAGAGCCGGCGTCGTTGTTTTGCGGGACTATCAGCCAGCGTACGGCTTGGCGGAAACAATCTCCACAGGGATTTCCTTGCCGTTGGGGGCGACGTAGCTCATCTTGTCGCCTTCCTTGTGGCCCATGATCGCCACGCCCAGCGGAGACTTCTCGCTGAAGACGTTGAGATCGGAATCGCCGGCGATTTCGCGGGATCCGAGCAGGAAGGTCTCTTCGTCACCGGCAATGCGTGCGACGACGAGCATGCCGGGCTCGACGATTCCGTCGTCGGCCGGAGCTTCGCCAACCTGGGCATCGCGCAGGAGCGCGGTCAGCTGGCGGATACGGGCCTCGATCTTGCCCTGCTCTTCCTTCGCGGCGTGGTAACCGCCGTTTTCCTTGAGGTCGCCTTCCTGACGGGCAGCTTCGATCTTCTGTACGATCTCCGCACGGCCAGGGCCGGAAAGGTGGTCCAGCTCTGCCTTCAAGCGGTCAAATGCGTCCTGGGTAAGCCAAGCTGCAGGCGCGCTGTTGGTGGTCGACACGGACTTCTCCTTATGGATCTGACAAGCAAAGACCCCGCCGGTGCAGGCCACTCGTGGAACTCAGCAACCAACTCAGCGGGGTTAAGGTATTGATCCAGTGTAGTCAATCCTGTGGACAAACCCAAGCTCGCTGAGTCGCGGGTCACACGTTTGTTATTTGCCGTTGTCCACAATCCAGCAGTTGTCCACGACGGCGGACACGGCCCCGGACTCGGTGTGCAGGATAGTCCTTTGGACAGTTGTCTGGCCGCCGTCGGCGCCGTCCTTCGGGGCATTCGGGCCAATCTGGACGACTTTCCAGCCGACCACCGCGAACTTGGAGTCCATGGCCTTGACGGCGCACTTTGCCGTGGCATCAGGGTTCTTGGTGACCTGGAAATCGACCTCGGACTGGGTGGCGTCCGTGGAGCTGTAGCCGAGATCCTTATACGACACAGACGATTGCGAGGAAGACGTGGTGACCCAAGCCAGGAACCCGATTCCAAGGACGAGAGCGGCGATCACGATGTTGCGTTTGGTTTTCCCGCCGAAGGCGCGCTTTTGGCTGCCGTAGCGATTGGCTAGGCTGTTAGTTGCCGGCAGCGCTGCGCCCGATGGGTCCTCCGAAGTCACCCACCTAGTTTAGGGGGCTTCCGGCACCTCGTTGCACACAGCGGAAACGCCTGAGCAGTAACCAGCCATCAGCAACCCAGAAGAGTATTACCCGGAAAGAGGAACCGTACCGGATGAGCACATCCAGCAGCCCCGACACGCAGCTCCGGCTGCTCGCCGTCCACGCGCATCCGGACGACGAATCAAGCAAGGGCGCGGCAACCATGGCGATGTACGCGGCATCCGGCGTCGAGGTCATGGTGGCCACGTGCACTGACGGTTCGCGGGGCGACATCCAGAATCCGGCCATGGAATCGGCTCCGCACCCGAAGCGGGACATGGCGGGCGCGCGTCGCCTGGAAATGAAGGAAGCGGCCGCCGTGCTGGGAGTCAAGCAGCGTTGGTTGGGTTTCGTTGATTCCGGGCTGCCCGACGGCGATCCGTTGCCGCCCCTGCCTGAGGGTTGCTTCGCGCTTCAGCCCCTTGAGCGCGCGGCGGCGCCCCTGGTCCGCTTGATCCGTGATTTCAAGCCGCACGTCCTGGTGAGCTACGACGAAAACGGTGGCTACCCCCATCCGGACCACATCATGGCCCACAAGGTTGCCGTCGAAGCGTTCCAAGCTGCCGGAGACCAAACGCGCTACCCCGGGACCGGCGAAAGCTGGGAGCCCAGCAAGCTGTATTACGATCGCGCATTCAGCCCTGACCGCTTCCGCGCCCTGCATTTCGCACTCGAAGAAGCCGGCCTGCAATCGCCCTACGCGGAACGGTTGGCTTCCTGGCTCGAAGCCGACGCTGAAGGACATACTCCGCCGAGGCCGATGCACCAGACCACCACGCAGGTGGATTGCGGGGACTATTTCGAGGCCCGTGACGATGCCCTCCGGGCGCACCGAACGCAGGTTGATCCGCTCGGCTTCTTTTTCGCTGTCTCCCCGGCGATGCAGCGCAGGGCGTGGCCGTGGGAAGACTTCACGCTGGTCCACTCCCGGATCCCGGCCGAACTGCCGGAAAAGGATCTGTTCGCAGGGCTAAGATAGGATCGCCGGCGATTTCTATCATGTGTAGAAGTCGCCAACCGGCTGGAAACTCCCATAGAAGGTTTGAACCGTGCACCACTTTCTCATCGCCCTGGCCACGACTCCGTCGCCTACCCCGACCCCGTCGCTGCGCCCCGGCTTGTCGGAAGACCAGGTGACCCCGGGGACCTGGGGCTTCGTCCTGACTGCCTTCATCGTGGTGCTCACGACCTTCCTGATCGTGGACATGGTCCGTCGTATCCGCCGGGTCCGCTACCGTGCCCAGGTTGAAGAAGTCCAGCTGGTCGCAGAAACCGGCGGCGCCGATGACGGCGGCGTCGCCTCGGGCAAGCCGAACGCGGAAGACTCCGACGGCGATGCCGGCTCCGGAGCCCGCTGACCCGGGCACCACCCGGGAATGGCCGGGGGCATCCAATGCCCTCGGCTCCGAACCGTCCGCTTACCTGCGCCAACACGCGCACAACCCGGTGCACTGGCGGCCGTTCGGGGACGAGGCCTTCGCCTTCGCGGCGGCCCGCGATGTTCCCGTCTTTCTTTCCATTGGCTATGCTGCGTGCCATTGGTGCCACGTCATGGCCCACGAGTCCTTCGAAGACCAAGACACGGCGGACTACTTGAACGCCCACTTCGTGGCCATCAAAGTGGATCGCGAAGAACGACCCGACGTGGATTCGATCTACATGGCAGCCACCCAGGCCATCAGCGGCGAGGGCGGTTGGCCGATGTCCGTTTTCCTGACGCCCGAGGGCCTGGCCTTCCATGCGGGCACCTATTTCCCGCCGGCGCCCCAGCCCGGGCGGCCGTCCTTCCGGCAGGTGCTTGAGGCGGTCCACGAGGCATGGCTGCAACGCCGCGACGCCGTCGAGCAGAATGCACGGGGTCTCGCGGCCGGCATGGCCGATGCCCAACTCGCCACGGCCGTGTCCCTGGACAGACCACCTGAAATCCTGGATAGAAGCCTGCTGTCGGAAGCAGTGCGCGTTCTCGCCCGTTCGGAGGACGCCGACGGCGGTGGCTTCGGCGGCGCACCCAAGTTCCCGCCGTCGGCCGTTCTTGAGTTCTTGATCCGGCACGCTGCCGTGGCGTCGGACACGTCCGACGCCGCCCGCGACATGGCTGGCCGCACGCTCGCCGCAATGGCGCGTTCCGCACTGTGCGACCAGCTCGATGGCGGCTTCGCCCGGTATTCCGTGACCGCCGATTGGTCCGTGCCGCATTTCGAGAAAATGCTCTACGACAATGCCCAACTTCTTCGCGCCTACGTCCATTGGGTCAGGCTGCGCGGTGACTGGGCCATGCCGGCAGGCGAGGCAGCGACGGTGGCTTCGCAAGTGGCGGACTGGATGCTTGATTCGCTCGGCGTGGGGGATCCGGCCGCCCCGGGAGGGCTTGCGTCCTCGCTCGACGCCGATACCGTGGTGGATGGCGTGCATCACGAAGGGGCGTCCTACCTGTGGACCCCTGAAAGCCTCGAAGCCGTGCTAGGCCCTGGGGATGCTGCGGCTGTGGCAAGGCTGATGAATGTCGGGGCATCGGGCACGGTCTCGGCGCTTGGCTCTCCGCTGCACCCAGGGCGCCAACTGACCGGGGCGGAATCGCGGTTGTGGAACCGTGTCCGGCCCGCCTTGCGTGCTGCCCGGTCTGCGCGCCCCCAGCCGGCCCGGGACGACAAGGTAGTGGCGGGATGGAACGGCCTGGCCATCGCGGCGCTTGCCGAATCCGGTGCGGTCCTGGACAGGCCGGAACTGATCGCCGCCGCGGAAAGTGTGGCCGCGTACTTGGTACGCGTTCATTGGCGTCCGGCGTCTGGTTCCGGTGGGTCTGGTTCCGGTGCGCAGGTGCTGATCAGGGTTTCCCACGATGGCGTTGCGCGAGGGATCAGTGGTCTGCTGGAAGATTACGCGTTCTGTGCCGAAGGATTCCTGGCCCTCTACGCCGTGACGGGCCATCGGCGCTGGTACCGGTTCGCGGAAGAATTGATCCGCGGAGCTTGCGTGCGCTTTGTGGTGGACGGCACATTGTCGGACTCGGTGGGGGAGTCGGCCCAGGTGTTCAACGCTCAGGGGCAGCACCCGGGGTTGGACCCATTCGACAATGCGGCGCCCAGCGGAGCAGCGGCATTTGCCGGTGTGCTGCTGAGCTACGCTGCGTACTCGGGTTCGCACGAGCACAGGGTCATGGCAGGCAACATCCTGTCCCTCCTGCCTCCGATAGCCGGCCGGGCACCGCGGGTGGCGGGCTGGCTGCTTGCGACCGCCCAAGCGGCCGTGGCCGGCCCCGTAGAGGCAGCAGTATCCGGCCCTGTTGGTCCGATCCAACGGGAACTCCACCGTGCCCTGCTGGCCTCTCCGAGCCCCGGAATGGTCGTGGCCGTGCAGAGCGGGGAAGCTGGCCAAGAGGCGGCCGACGACGGCGCGCGGCCGGAGACCCGCGTCATGCAACCTGAGGTGCCACTGCTTGAGGCCCGCACGGCCGCCGCGGACGGCTCACCGCAGGTGTACTTGTGCCGGGGGATGGTCTGTGCCCTGCCGCTAGGCTCAGCCGAGGAACTGGGGCAGCACCTTGCGGCGATGACAGAGAACTGAGACTCGCTCGGCGGAGGCCAGCCCAGGACCGCAGCTAGCCAGCACCGCAAGTAGCCCAGGGCCGCGAGCTAGCTGAGCACCGCAATCATGATTGCGGCAAAATGCGCTGCGAAGGCCAGCACGGTGAGAGCGTGGAAGAGTTCATGGAAGCCGAAGTTCCGCGGGCTGAAATTGGGTTTCTTGATTCCGTAGAAAACCGCGCCGGCGATGTAAAGGACTCCGCCCACGCAGATCAGGATCGCGGCGGGGGCATTTGCCGCGAAGAACTCCGGCAGATAGAACAACGCGCCACAGCCCAGTGCAACGTAGATGGGCACGTAAAGCCAACGCGGAGCGCCGGTCCAGAGGACACGGAACAACACTCCTAACAGTGCCCCTGACCAGATCACCCACAGCAGGAGCACTGCCTTGGGCCGCTCCAGTAGCGACCACGCCAAGGGGGTGTAGCTCCCTGCGATCACCAACATGATGTTGGTGTGGTCTAGGCGTTTGAGGACCATTCTGGTCTTCGGCTCCCAGTTGCCGCGATGGTAGACCGCGGACACGCCGAAGAGCAGTACGCCCGTGAAAGCGTAGATGGCCGATGCGATCTTCCGGTCGGCCGTAGGTGCCAACGTCACCAGGGCGATTCCTGCTGCTACGGCGAACGGCGTGGCCACAGCGTGTATCCAGCCGCGCCACCTTGGCTTGATTGCGAGCAGCTCCGACATCGTTTAAGCGTAACCCGCACCCGGATAAGTTACTGCCGAGTAACGATCATTTCAATCGAGTTTCAAGACTTCGGAGTGCCAGTGGCCCAGCTTGGGAAGGTAGCCTTGGTGGTGCACCTTCGGCCGCACGCCGGAGGTGGTGATGGTTGTTTGGGTGAGGGCGGTCGCCCGCCCGGCCAGCCGCCGTCGTTGTTTGTTTTGCTTTTCAGGTGCCGTTCAAAGGAAGTCAGGTGAGTGTCCGGATGGAGTGGCCCGGCTTCCTCTACGGCTTCTACGAGCGTAAGCTGCTCCGATCGCTTGAGCAGGACAAGATTCCCCGGCACATCGGCGTGATGGTGGACGGCAATCGCCGCTGGGCCCGGCAATTCAACGCTCCCACCAGCGAAGGCCACCAAGCAGGGGCGGACAAAATCCACGAGTTCCTGGGGTGGTGCCAGGAACTGGGAGTCAAGGTTGTCACGCTGTACATGCTGTCAACTGACAACATGAACCGCTCCGGCGAAGAACTTGAAATCTTGATGGGCATCATTGCCAACACCCTGGATCGGCTGGATGAGGACGCTGATATCTCAGTCCACGCCATGGGTGCGCCCGAGCTCCTTCCGGACTATCTCGCCGAGCGGCTCAACAAACTCACGGCCCGCACTCCGATCCGCGAGCGGCTGCACGTTAACGTGGCGGTCGGGTACGGGGGGCGGCGCGAGATCGTCGACGCCGTCCGGGAATTGCTGCATGACGCCGTCGCGCACGGCCGCGACATCAGCGAACTGGCCGATGAACTTTCAGTGGACGACATCTCACGCTTCCTCTATACGCGCGGCCAGCCTGACCCCGATCTCGTCATCCGCACATCGGGTGAGCAGCGCTTGTCCGGGTTCCTCATGTGGCAAAGCGCCTACAGCGAGTTCTACTTTTGCGAGGCACTCTGGCCCGCGTTCCGCAAGATCGATTTCCTCCGGGCCCTGCGGGACTACGCGGGCCGCCAGCGCCGCTTCGGTTCCTGACGCGGTTTGCTCTCAGTGCGCTCCCGTTTACGGGAAGTTCACATTTTGTCTACACGAATCGCCGTTTGAGCTAACCGGAAATGTAATGGCACGGGAATACGTTAATCCCATCAGTAGGCAAACCGCCTGCTGATCGGGGAGGCCAGTAGATGGAGCGAATCATCGCACCAGTTACGTGGGGGGCCGCGCCCGGCCTTCCGGCCGAGCCGCCTCACGAATAAGCCGGGTTCGCCCGGGGCTGGAGTCGATGTGGCTATTTCTGAGCAACTGCCCGTAATCGTTTCCGACGGGGAAAGTTCAGCTACCTCTCGCACCAAGCGGGCCAAAAGCGGTGGGACTGTGACGTCCAAACCCCCGACTGGCCGAAGCTATGTGATTGACACTTCCGTGTTGCTTTCCGATCCGCACGCCCTGTTGCGCTTCGCAGAGCACGAAGTCATTGTCCCGATCGTTGTCATCACCGAATTGGAAGGGAAACGCCACGATCCCGAGTTGGGCTACTTCGCCCGCAAGGCGCTCAGGCTCCTGGATGACCTGCGCATTGAGCATGGCGGGTTGAATCAACCCATCCCGATCGGAACTGACGGCGGCACACTGCGTGTCGAGATGAACCACGTCTCCACCGAAGTCCTGCCTGCAGGATTCCGCGGGGCCGACAACGACAGCCGCATTCTGGCTGTCGCCAAGAATCTCGCCAACGAGGGCCACAACGTCACGGTTGTCTCCAAAGACCTCCCAATGCGCGTCAAGGCCTCCGCCATGGGGCTCTTGGCGGACGAGTACCGCAACGAACTCGTCAAGGACTCCGGATGGACCGGCATCGCAGAGATCGAGGCCAGCGAGGACGAAATCACCACCCTCTACGGCCACGAACCGGTCTTCATCCCGGCTGCAGCCGAACTGCCGGTCAACACCGGCCTGGTGCTGCTCTCGAACCGGGGCTCGGCCTTGGGACGCGTTGGCGCAGACAAGCAGGTACGCCTGGTCAAGGGTGACCGTGATGTTTTCGGACTGCACGGTCGCTCGGCGGAGCAGCGGCTTGCCATTGATCTGCTGATGGATCCCAGCGTCGGAATCGTCTCGATCGGCGGCCGGGCGGGCACTGGAAAGTCCGCTCTGGCCCTCTGTGCCGGGCTCGAAGCAGTCCTGGAACGCCGCGAACACCGCAAAGTGATCGTTTTCCGGCCGCTGTACGCGGTGGGTGGACAGGAACTTGGCTACCTGCCGGGTTCCGAGGCAGAGAAGATGAACCCCTGGGCGCAGGCGGTCTTCGACACCCTCGGTGCACTCGTCAGCCAGGAAGTCGTTGAAGAAGTCATGGACCGGGGCATGCTCGAAGTCATGCCGCTGACCCACATCCGCGGACGCTCCCTCCATGACGCCTTCGTGATCGTGGACGAAGCCCAGTCGCTCGAAAAGAACGTGCTCCTCACCGTGATGAGCCGCATCGGACAGAACTCCAAGATCGTCCTGACCCACGACGTCGCACAGCGTGACAACCTCCGGGTCGGCCGGCACGACGGCGTTGCCGCCGTCGTCGAGACCCTCAAGGGCCACCCGCTGTTCGGCCACATCACCCTGACCCGTTCCGAGCGCTCCCCGATCGCGGCGCTCGTGACGGAACTGCTCGAAGGGGCGGAAATCTAAGGTCCCACCGTTGCGGAGGGCTGTGGCCGGGTTCGCCGGGCCACAGCCCTCCGCTGCGGTCGCTGAGCGACCTGCACTTCGCTTTGGTCGGCGATGCGCTCCTTTGCGGGACACCGTCGCCGTGCTTGAGCGTCCCACCGACGCTCGCTCACGTATGTCGTGTTTCCTGCTGACGCTCGCTCACGAACCTAGGAACTTTGCCGTGGCTTCGTGCCCCTCGACTGTGAGCTTCCAATCCGGTCGGATGAACGCTTCGGGGGTGAGCCGGACGCTCTGGATGTCGTGGACGTTGGTGCCAGGAACGCTCGCTCTTAGCAAATGAGCGAGCGTTCGCCGACGGGGGGGGTGATAGGTGAGCGAGCGTTCTCGCCTAAGCTGGCAGGGTTCGCCCGTCCGCTCTCAGGCGCGGGGGCCGATGTCCCAGCTGATGTGCTTCCGGACATCCGTGAGGTTCATCGATTCGGCGAGGAACAGATCGTCCAGCATGTACTCGTCCACCCCCAGGATCCGCATCCAATGCCCCTGACCGGTAGTATCGCCGTCGAGCGATTGGCTCGAAACGCACACGCCCGTTCCCGAGTCCACCCGCAAGAGGGTGCGTCCGGGAAAACAGAGCGGCTTGGCGGCATCGGACGCGACGTAACTGTGTCCAGGGGTCGCGATGGTTTCGAGCGCCGGTCGTCCCTCGTGATCGACTTCCCGGATGGGGCCGAGCGATACTCGGTTGGATTCGGGAAATTCCATGGGAACCGGCGCGTTCCCCGCGAGTTCCACAGGATCCAGGGCGGCGGCCAGCCTTCCGTTACCGAAGGACGGTTCACCGTACGCCGCCTCCGGGCGTCGACGGACCAAGCCGCCGGAGTCATAAACGGGGGTCACCAAATGGGCCGGCAAGAGCCAGGACTTGCGCTTGGAACCGAGGTAAAGCCCGTCGCGGGAGTCGTTAATGCCCGTAGTGCTGTGCAGCAGCGTGCCATCGATGGTTTCAAGCCGAAGCGCTCCCGGCCGACGCAACCAGGCGCGTACAGTGTCTCCTGTGTTTCCCGGCCGGTCCAGGTATTCGAACCTCAGGCTGGTCCATTTCCACGGGGAGGAACGGCAGAGGTTTCGGAAGGTGGAGGACATGTCGGCGTCCGGATTGCCTTGGATATCTGCACTGAAGCGCCCCATATCCACAGTCTAAGGGTGCGTGACCGGCGCGCGTTTCAGAAACCCGATAGCATCCGAGGGTGATCCGACGACTCGACGAATTGTGGGGGACCAGTTTCCCGGCCTTCTGGCTGCTTCTCGCAGCATGTGTGTACTTTGCGATCATGGCTGCGCGCCTAACAGTCATTGACGTCCGTCACCACCTACTGCCCAACCGGATCGTGTTCCCCTCCTACGCAATCGCGGGGCTGTTGTTGCTCGGCGCAGCGATCGCCGTCGCCTTGGGCGGCGGAGCGGCAGGAACCCTGTCCGGAGGAGGAGCGGCAGGAAACGTGCCCGATGGCGGCGCCGCCTTCCTGGGTGTGCCCGCCTTGGGAATTGTGGCCGGGGGAGTTGTGCTGTGGCTTTTCTACTTCATCCTGCGTTTGGTGTATCCGCCGGGGATGGGCTTCGGCGACGTCAAACTGGCCGGAGTTCTGGGCCTGTACCTTGGGTATCTGGGTTGGGCGCATGTCTTCGCGGGAACGTTTGCCGCGTTCCTCTTCGGCGGCCTGTGGAGCCTTGGGCTCCTGATTGCCCGGCGTGGGACGCTCAAATCAGCAATCCCCTTCGGGCCTTTCATGCTGGCCGGTGCCGCGGCGGCGATGCTTGCCCTGCCGGCCTGAGGACGGACGTCCCAGGTGACCCGAAAGGCGCCCACCCGAACAGCCCGCCCACCCGAACAGCCCGCCCGCTGTCATTCGCGCTGCGCCAATGGGATACTCGCCCTACTGGCGGATCCCATCCGGAATCGGAGGCGAAGCTCTTGCTGGTGAAAACTGTTTCAACGAAAGCGGGCTAAGGCAGTGGCGGTTCCGGAATTCATCCTCCAAATCCGCGAGAAGATCGGCAATGATCCGCTGTGGCTGCCTGGCGTGCGAGGCGTGGTTTTGGACGACGAGAACCGGGTCCTTCTGTGCCAACGGGCCGATAATGGCCGTTGGACCTTGATTACGGGGATGCTGGAACCAGGTGAGCACCCGGCGCCGGGATTGATCCGGGAGATCTTCGAGGAAACCGCCGTGGTGGCCGAGACGGAGCGGATCCTGGCAGTAGGGGTGATCGGCCCGGTCACCTATCCCAACGGGGACGTCTGCGACTTCCTGGATATTGCCTTCAAATGCCGTTACGTCTCCGGAGAGGCCCGCGTCAACGACGACGAATCAGTCGCCGTCGGCTGGTTTGCCCTGGACGAGTTGCCTGAAATCAGTGCCGGCCACCGCGAAACCATCAGGCTCGCGCTGGAACCGGGCACCGCCGTCGCGTATCAGCGCGATTGACGGGCCGCGAGGGGCGCCGCACCCCCGAAGATTGCGGCGCCCCTGTTTGGCCGGCCAGTAGACGATGGAGTCCGACATTCGGCCCGGTGGACATGCCCAGCTTTGTACCCGGGCACTGGGCATATTCCTGATATGTCCACTGGTCCGAGCCAAGGCCGGGCATGTCCTAGCCTCAGCGCCGGGTGAGCTCGCCGGCGTGGACCTTAACGTTCTCGACGGTCCCCTCGGCGGACGCTCCGAGCCGTTCTGCTTCGAGGCGTTCCGCCTCTTCGTCCCAAGTGCAAAAAGGCTCTTGGGGCGATAACGACAACGGCGGCCGGCACCTTCCGTTGGGAAGATGCCGGCCGCCGTCGGGCTGGCTAGTTGGACTAGGAGGAGGCTAGGCCTTGTGGGCCGGGCGGGTCATGGTGGTGACGTCGAGAGCCTTGTCCAGCTGCTCCTCGGTCAGTTCGCCGCGTTCGAGGTAACCGAGGGAGACCACGGCCTCGCGGATGGTGAGGCCTTCGGCAACGGCCTTCTTGGCGATCTTTGCCGCTGCTTCGTATCCGATGAACTTGTTCAGTGGGGTCACGATGGACGGGGACGCCTCGGCCAGGAAGCGGGCGCGCTCAACGTTGGCGGTGATGCCATCGATCATCTTGTCGGCCATGACGCGGCTGGTGTTGGCCAGGAGCCTGATGGATTCGAGCAGATTGGCGGCCATCACGGGGATGCCGACGTTGAGCTCGAAGGCGCCGTTGGTGCCGGACCAGGCGATGGCGGTGTCGTTGCCGATGACCTGCGCGCAGACCATGATCGAGGCTTCGCAGATGACCGGGTTGACCTTGCCGGGCATGATCGAAGAGCCCGGCTGGAGGTCCGGGATGGAGATTTCGCCAAGTCCCGTGTTGGGGCCGGATCCCATCCAGCGGAGGTCGTTGTTGATCTTCATGAAGGAGATCGCGATGTTGCGCAGCTGGCTGGAGCCTTCGATGAGGCCGTCGCGGTTGGCCTGCGCCTCGAAGTGGTCGCGCGCCTCGGTGAGCGGCAGGCCGGTGTCGGCGGCGAGGAGCTCGATGACGCGCTCCGGGAAGCCTTCCGGGGTGTTGATGCCGGTGCCGACGGCGGTGCCGCCCAGTGGAACCTCAGCAACGCGGGGGAGGGCGGCGTTGATGCGCTCGATGCCGTAACGGACCTGCGCGGCGTAGCCACCGAACTCCTGGCCCAAGGTCACCGGGGTGGCATCCATGAGGTGCGTACGGCCGGACTTGACGACGTCCTTGAACTCCACGGCCTTGCGGTCCAGGGAAGCAGCCAGGTATTCGAGGGCCGGGATCAGATCGTTGATCAGGGCCGATGTTGCGGCGACGTGGACGGACGTCGGGAAGACGTCGTTGGAGGACTGGGAGGCGTTGACGTGGTCGTTCGGGTGGACAACCTTGTCACTTCCGGCGGAGGCGAGGGCGCGCGTGGCCAGTTCCGCGATGACCTCGTTGGTGTTCATGTTGGACGACGTGCCCGAACCGGTCTGGAAGACGTCGATGGGGAAGTCGCCGTCGTACTTTCCGGCAGCAACCTCGTCGGCAGCGTTGGCAATGGCCTCGGCGAGCTCACCGTCGAGCACCCCAAGTTCGGCGTTTGCGAGAGCCGCGGCCTTTTTGACGCGGGCCAGGGCCTCGATGTGTGCGCGCTCAAGGGTCTTGCCGGAGATCGGGAAGTTCTCCACGGCGCGCTGCGTCTGGGCGCGGTACAGTGCGTTCACGGGGACGCGAACTTCGCCCATCGTGTCATGTTCAATACGGAACTCGGCCGTGTTGGATTCTTGAGTGGAAGTCATGGGGCTAGCTTATGGCGAGCGGCCGCTTGACCGAAAACCGGCGGTGCAAAGCTACGGCTGCTGGTTACCGCCCCATCGACCGCGTTGCAGGGCCGGGCCTACAGCTTGCCGATGCCGGAAACCAGCGCCGCACGGCCTTCGTCCAGTTTGTAGGAAAGCCCGACGACGGCGGCGCGGCCGTCGTCGATCGCGGCGGAAATCACACGGGAACTGTCCGCCAATCGACGGGCCGTTTGCTTGACGTGCTCCACCACCATGTCGTTGACGTCCGTCTGCTCGTTGCGCATGGCTGTGAGCACGGACGGTGTGATGCGCTCCACCAGGGAACGGATGAATCCCGCGGGCATTTCACCGGTCTCGACGGCGGTCTTGGTCGCTGTCACGGCTCCGCAGCTGTCGTGGCCAAGGATCACGATGAGGGGGACGTGAAGTTCGGAAATGCTGTATTCAAGCGAACCGAGGACGGCGTCGTCGATCACCTGACCGGCCGTGCGGACTACGAAGGCATCGCCGAGTCCGAGGTCGAAAATGATCTCAGCGGCCAGGCGGGAATCCGAGCAACCGAAAATCACGGCGAAGGGATGCTGGTCTTCAACAAGGGAGTTCCGGCGCGAGGCATCCTGGTTGGGGTGCATGGACTCGCCGGCGACAAAACGTTCATTTCCTTCGCGCAAACGGCGCCAGGCAAGTGCAGGAGTCAGATAAGTGGCCACGGCGCTACTTTACGGCTTGGAGGTGGCAGGCTGCGAAACTGTTTCGCCAGGCTTCGTGGTTGCGTCCGGGGAAGCTGCCGGAACTGCGTCGACCGCCTTCACCACCGCTGTGGCTAACGTGGAGAACTCGTCCAATCCTGCGCCGCCACTCAGGATGATCGTGGTGCCGCGGTAGTTCAGGACCATGCTGCGGTTGCCCTTGGCCGTGTCATGGAGCTCCCAGTCGTGGCCGCCTGCGTTACGCGTCCCGGTGACCGGGGCGCTGCCGGTCTGCTGGAAAATCCACGTGGGATTGGCCTTGCGGGTCTGGACAATTCCGATGAACGCTTGCTTGGGAGTGAGGTACCCGACCTCCCAGGTGGGTACGCCGTCACCGGTCCCGGATACCCAGCGGGCGTAGTTTGGACTAAATGTGTCGCCGGTATCGGGCGCGACGGGTGTGAAACCCGCCACATCTTTGGCGTTGGCGGCGGTTGCTGCGACATTGACGTTGGGCCGGTAGCCATTGCTCTTCGGCGCCGGGTTCATGAGCACGATCGGCAGGAATGCCACCACGCAGAGGAGCAACGCGATGAGCATGCCGATCACCGAGGCGTTGGCGCGTTTGGCTGCTTTCGCCGGGATGACGGGCCTGACGATCGGTTGGCTGGCCTCGTCGGTGCTGGGGCCGCCACTGCTGCCATCATTGCCATTGTTCGAGGGGAAGGCGGCAATTGCTTTGTCCTGCGTATCACTCACGCTTCAATAGTCCCTTATCCAAGCGGCTAATACACATCGGACAATCCGCGCAAGGGGTATTTCGAGAGTCGGTCATCCCATGACCCGTCTGCCCGTCCCCGACTATGATCTCTTGTAGAGGAATGATTCAGGCCGCCAAGCGTGGCCGTTCCTGGTCCCACGAATCGCATCATCGAAGAAGAGGTTCACGTGTCTCCAGCGCCAATGTCCCAGACGTATTCCACGATTTCGCCGGCCCTCGCCGTCGGAACCGATGAGCCGGACCGCAACCTGGCCCTCGAACTTGTCCGCGTCACCGAGGCCGCGGCCATTGCCGGAGGTCACTGGGTTGGTTTCGGCGACAAGAACAAGGCCGACGGCGCCGCGGTTGACGCTATGCGCTCGTTCCTCCACACCGTCCATTTCAACGGCGTCGTTGTCATTGGCGAGGGTGAGAAGGACGAAGCCCCCATGCTATTCAACGGCGAGCACGTCGGTGACGGTACCGGGCCGGAGTGCGACGTCGCCGTCGACCCCATCGATGGAACCCGGCTGACTGCCCTGGGCATCAACAACGCCCTCGCCGTGCTGGCAGTGGCCGAACGCGGCACCATGTTCGATCCCTCCGCAGTGTTCTACATGGAAAAGCTCGTCACCGGTCCCGAGGCCGCTGACATGGTGGACCTGCGCCTGCCGGTGAAGCAGAACCTGCACCTGATCGCCAAGGCCAAGGGCGTCAAGGTCAACCAGCTCAACGTCATGATCCTGGACCGCGACCGCCACCGCCCGCTGGTGGAGGAAATCCGCGAAGCCGGCGCCCGCACCAAGTTCATCATGGACGGCGACGTCGCAGGCGCCATTGCAGCGGCACGTTCCGGCACCGGCGTCGATGCCCTGATGGGCATCGGCGGCACCCCGGAAGGCATCGTTGCCGCTTGCGCCATCAAGTCCCTCGGCGGTGTCATCCAGGGCCGACTCTGGCCCACCAGCGACGACGAGAAGCAGAAGGCCATCGACGCCGGCCACGACCTCGAACGCGTGCTGTCCACGAACGACCTCGTGACCAGCGACAACTGCTATTTCGCAGCCACGGGCATCACCGACGGTGACCTCCTCAGGGGCGTGCGCTACTCCAAGGACAAGGTCCTGACCCAGTCCATCGTGATGCGCTCCAAGTCCGGCACCATCCGCTTCGTCGACGGCGAGCACCAGGCCAGCAAGTGGGAAGGCTACGCCCGCAAGTAGGACCCACAAGACCGGGGCTTGTTTCCCATTCCGGAGCTTGAAGCAACGGAACGGGAAACAAGCCCCGGTTTTTTGTGAGAAAGAGCGTCAGCGGAGCTTTTCGCGGAGCTTCCGCGCGAGTTGGTATGCACCGTATCGGAGCTTGTTGACGGGAAGGTCCCACGTGCCCGGATAGGCGATTTCGCGGCCGCCGAAGGACTTCTTGAAGGCAGTGAATCCGGCCCACTTATGCTCGGGGTCCCCTTCTGGGGCCACGCCCCATAGGTCAACGTGCTTGAGCCCCTTGTCCTTGGCATCGGCCATGAGCGTCACCAGCAACGGGATGCCCGCGCTGAGCTTGCGGTGCGTGTCATCGAGCGCCGCGTGGGCGTAGGTACGCGTGTCTGCGGAGTCGTACGCCAAAGCGGCGGCAATGGGCTCGCCTTCCAGTTCGGCGATGAACAGGGTGCCAGCGCCGGCAGGCATGAGGGAGCGGGCTACCGAGCTCAAGTAGTCGTCGCTTTGGGGTTTGAAGCCGTTCCGTGCCGCCGTCATGTGCAGGAAGTCGAGAAGTACCGAGATCTCCTCAGGATTCTGCGAAGACCGGAACGTTACGCCCTTCTTGTGGATGTTGCGATACAGGTTCCGGTTTGTTGGTTTCATGCCCGCAAGGACGTCCTTGAAATCGCCGTCGAGGTCCACAATCCAGCTCAGTTCCGGCTGCTGGTTGGACGGCGCAGGCTGCAGGCCGCGAGCCCGAAGTATTGCACCGGCGTCGACGGCTTCGAACCCGGCGGTGACCGGTTCCATTCGGACAAACACCGCCCGGTTGCGACGGGCGATGTCCACGAGTGCCCCTACAGCCTCGTCGAAGGCCTCCAGCGAATCGGCTACGGGTCCGTACGGCGTGTAGATCACCTTGCCGGCAGGGTTCTTTTCCTCCACAGCAAGGAAACGCCACCCCAGGCCGGACTCCTCGTGCACGGTACGTCCGAGGGAACGCTGGAAGGACGCCCAAGCGGGCGTCTGCAGGAAATACTCCACGGCCTAGTTCCCCAGCCCCGTTGTGACGGCGAACGCAACGCTCGTTTCCGCTGCTCCGGAAGCCGGGTGCACCATGACGGGCTCTTCGGCCGCCGGGATGAACGCACTTCCGCCACGCGCGACGGCGAGTTCGCTCTTGGGGGAGTCGAGCACGACGGAACCCGACACGACCACGACGACGGCGGGACCGACTTGAGCCAGCGGCACCGGTTCCGCTCCGGGAGCCAACTCGATGCGCTGGAGTTGGAATTCCCGGAACGGCGGCACATAGAGATCCTGGCCAAATCCGGAGGTCCGCGGCGCAATGCGGGGCACCCCGAGGGAAGCGAACTCGATGGTCTTCAGAAGTTCGGGAACATCGATGTGCTTGGGAGTGAGGCCACCGCGGAGCACATTGTCCGAAGCCGCCATGACCTCCACGCCAAGGCCCCTCAAGTAAGCGTGGACGTTTCCGCCCGGCAGGTACACGGATTCGCCCGGTGCCAGGAAGACAAGATTCAAAAGCAAGGAAATCAGGACACCCGGATCGCCCGGGAACTCACTGTTGATGCCCACCAACGTGGTGAGCTCCGCGGTGTGGATACCCATCGGTGCGCCCGACTTCAAGACGGAGACCGCCTGCTCCGTTGCCGTTGAGACGGCATCCCCACCGGTAATCAGGCGGATAAACGCAGCCTTGAGAGCGGCGGACTCATCAGGGCCAGACAGGTCTGCGATGACCCCTGTAATGACCTCCGGGACGTCGACGGCGGCCAGGTCCAGGAGAGTCGCGAGGTGCTGGAAAACGCGCTGCGAATCGGCGGCTGGACGGAAACCGCAGAGCGCCTCAAACGGGGTCAGCGCGAAGATCATTTCCGGCTTGTGGTTGTCGTCCCGGTAGTTGCGCTCGGGTGCATCGGCAGCTAAGCCCGCGGCATTTTCCTTCGCGAACCCGTCCCGGGCCTGCTGCAAGCGGGGGTGGACCTGCAAGGACAGGGGCTTGTCCGCTGCAAGAAGCTTGGTGAGGAACGGCAGCCGGGGACCGAATTCGGCCAGGCTGGATTCGCCCAGGAAATGGGTGGGATCTGCGTTGATCAGGGCGTCCAAGGCAACGGAGGATCCATCGGGGCGCGTGGCCATTGACGGCGAGTCGGGGTGCGCTCCGATCCACAACTCCGCCTCGGGTCCGCCCGAGGCGGGCCTTCCCAGCAGGGTGGAGATCGCCGTCGTCGATCCCCATGCATACGGTCGCAGAACGTTCTCAAGCAGGTACACGGCAGGGGATCCTTGTCATTACGAGGCGGTACGTTCGGATAAGTTCGGGCGCTTGCATCGCAACGCTCTCTTAGCGGCTGCTCCGAGCGGAGACGTTGGCAGTGGAGAACACTTCGGCCACCTTGTCGCGGAGCCTGGCCCCTTTCTCCGTGGCAGTGTTGTTGAGCTCCTGGGCAAACTCGAGCAGATCGCCACGAAGCCTGACGGCCAGTTCATCGGTTCCGGAAGCAAGCACGCGCACGGCCAGGAGGCCGGCGTTGCGGGCGCCGCCGATCGACACGGTCGCCACGGGTACGCCTGAGGGCATCTGAACGATGGACAGCAGGGAATCCATGCCATCCAGGGTCTTCAGCGGGACCGGGACGCCGATCACGGGCAGCGGGGTGACGGATGCGAGCATTCCCGGCAAATGGGCAGCTCCGCCTGCTCCGGCGATGATGACGCGGATGCCGCGCTCATGGGCACTCTGCCCGTAGCGGATCATTTCCGTGGGCATGCGGTGGGCGGAGACCACGTCGGCTTCGAAGGGGATGCCGAATTCGGCCAGGGCGTCCGCCGCAGCTTCCATGACCGGCCAGTCGGAGTCGGAGCCCATGACCAGTCCTACGATCGGGGCGGCCTTCTCCGCACCCGTGTTTTCGGCACCCGTCTTTTCTGCACTCATGCGGTCTCCTCGGTGGTGGTTTCTGCCGGCATGCGGCCGTCACGGATGATGTCGGCAACAACGGTGGCGCGGTGCCGGATGGAATCGACGTCTGCTGTGGAGTTGCCGACGAGGTTCACGTGGCCGATCTTGCGGCCGGCCCGCACGGACTTGCCGTAGCAGTGGACCTTCGCGGCGGGCTCGTAAGCGAGGGCCTTGGGGTAGGCGCTGAAGAGATCCTGGTTGGCGCCGCCCAGGAAGTTCTTCATGACCACCACCGCGCCCAAGGCGTCGGTGGCGCCGAGGGGGAGGTTGAGGACTGCGCGCAAGTGCTGCTCAAACTGGCTGGTGACGGAGCCGTCCTGCGTCCAGTGGCCCGTGTTGTGCGGACGCATGGCGAGCTCGTTGACCAGGAAACCGACCCCGACGCCGGGAGTCTCGAAGAGTTCTGCCGCCATGACGCCAGTGACGCCGAGTTCATTGGCGATCCGCAGCGCTGCCTCTTCGGCGGCGGCGGCGACTTCCACGGGAATATCCTGGGCAGGCGCAATGACTTCGTCGCAGACTCCGTCCACCTGGACAGTGTGGACAACCGGCCAGGCGCGCGATTCGCCGTCGGGAGTTCTTGCGACGAGCGCGGACAGCTCGCGGCTGAACTCAACCTTCGCCTCGGCCAGCAGCGGGCTCATGGCCCCGAACCAGTCCGTGGTGGTCCGGGCGTCGTCGGCGGAGTGAACGATTCGCACGCCCTTGCCGTCATAGCCGCCGCGCGGAGTCTTCAAGACGATCGGCCAGCCGATCTGCTCACCGAAAGACACAAGGTCTTCGACGCCGTGGACGGCTGCCCACTCCGGGTTGGGCAGCCCGAGGCGGTCGATCGCTGCACGCATCACCAGTTTGTCCTGCGCGTGCACGAGGGCATCCGGGCCGGGTTGGACATTGACGCCGGCCTCGATAAGGGCACGAAGGTGCTCGGTGGGGACGTGCTCATGGTCGAACGTCATGACGTCCAATCCCTTGGAGAACTCGAGCAAGGCCGCGAGGTCCTTGTAGTCGCCGACTGGAGCCGTCGCCACGGCCTGGACGGCAGAAACGTCCTCACCTTCAGCAAGGACACGGAGTTCAAAGCCAAGAGCGGTAGCGGCCGGAGCCATCATTCGTGCGAGCTGGCCGCCGCCCACCACGCCAATTACAGGAAAAGTCACAAGGTTCAGCCTACCGAACCAGCAGCCCGTTCCTGGATTCTGCTGCCATCGTTGCCCTGCACAGCTGCCGAAAGGGTTCCCGTGCGGGGCCGTTGGCGCGGAACAATTGGGCAAGCTTCACGGAATCGGCGCTAAAATGGAGACTTCGGCCCATCGGCCCCCTAGAACAACGGCCATGGAGGGTCATGATCAACACACTTGCAGATCGCATCCGCGGACTTGCCTCGCTCTTTTGGCGCGAAGTAGCCAAGTTCGGCGCTGTTGGCGGTGTTGCGTTCGTCATAGATAACGGCCTGACCTACTATCTCATGCACGGTCCGATGTCGGACAGCGAGGCCAAGGCCCGTTTCGTCGGAGCCACTGTGGCCACGGTGTTCTCATGGATTGCCAACCGCTTCTGGACGTTCCGCCACCGCCGCCAGGACAACGTGGTGCGCGAGTTCGTGATGTTCATCATCATCAACGGCATTGGCATCGGTATTTCCACCGGCCTCACGGCCATCGCCAAATACGGGATGAATATCCAGGATAAGAACATCCTCTTCGGTGCCGGCGTGGTCGGCATCCTGGTGGCCACAGTTGTGCGCTTCTTCGCCTACCGCTTCCTCGTGTTCAACAAGGAACTCGACGAAGAGCCGGCCTTCTCGCATGACCACGAGCTCATCGAAGCCCATCACAAGGCCAAGGCCAAGGCCATCCACGCCGCTAATGCCGAGGCTAGCGCCGGCTCCGGTGAGGGCGAAGAAGCGGTCAAGCGCCGCTAACGCGCTCGTTGTCCAGCAGGTGCTGGGTGACTTCAACGTCGGGGTGAACCAGCACCACTGAGCCGTCTTCTTTCCATGCGCCCAACGCATCCGCCAGTGCTGATTCCAAGCCGTCGGCCGCACGGACCAGCAGCCGAACGCCGGTCTCGTGTTCCTTGGCAAAGCCGTCCAGCAATTCATTGTGCGCGTGTCCGGCTTCAGGGCGGCGCAGGGCGGGCAGCGCGGGGTCCGGTTCGGCGTGGGCCATGAACACGTCGCCGTGGGAGCGGACCTCTGCTGCGTAGTCCACGACGCCGACCGGCAGTTCCCCGGGCCAACGCATCGCGAGTGCCGCCAGCGGCACGGCGACGACCGCATCAAAGTCCGCGCCAGCACCGGCGTCGGGGGTGTCCGTCACGAGAAGATCGGCGCTGCCGCCGTCGAGCACCAATTCCATGCCCAATTGCCAGCCGGCCAGCGCCCACACCAGGGACTTCCAATGGGCCGGCAGGTCCAGGCGCAGGCTCATGCCCGGCTCGGCGTCGAACTCGTCCTGAAGCAGGTTGCTGGTCTTGGCGACCCAATTGTCCAGAACCCGGCCTGAAAGCTCCACCCGTTCGGCATCCGGTCCGTACCAGGTCAGGCGGGGTGACGTGGCGTGCCCGGAACGCAGGGCTGCCATCAGGTTCATCGCGGGAGTGCTCATGGCTACATCTTGCCACGGGGCGCCCGCGCGGCCACGGGGCGTATGTGAGTTGCGCCACATGGGGCCGAGCGGGGTGGTTCGCGCGACGATCCGGCGGGCCGCATGATTTCCCTGAAATTCAACGAAAATACATATTAACTGATTCAGGGCTTCCGTTTTTCCCGGGGGCGCGCGGGCGGCGCGGAAAAATCCCGGGCGTGGCGTGGCACCAGTTAGTGCGGAAAGTTGATTATTATCGCGGCGCGGCTTGACGGCTTGGTAGTTACACGCGTGTAATTAGATATCGAACGCCGCTGCGGGAGTATCGGGTACATAACCGGGTACCGAATGAGCACGGCAGTATCTGCAACATCAGGAAGGGACGCCATGGGGCAAGCGTTGCGTATCCAGGAAGATGCAGTCGTCGCGGAATATGCGTCGGTTAAGTACCGATCGCGGGAAGTTCCGGGGGATTGGTATGTTGACCCGGCAGATCCGCAGGCGGCGGACCGTTATATCGAGACCACTCGCGAGTCGTTGGAAGATCAGGCAACAGCCCTTCTGGCCGCACACGAGGCCCTCGTAGGGGACATGCCGGTAGATCCGGAGGACGATCTTGACGATCCTCCCATGGAGCTGCGCCGTCCATTCGACAACCCGGCCCAGCCAGTGTGGATCGGGCTCCCTGGCCAAGGGGACTTCGACGACGAAGGCGAACTCGGTTGGCAAACGGACGCCTTGTGCGCCCAGACGGACCCCGAGGCCTTCTTCCCCGAAAAAGGGGGGTCCACGCGGGATGCCAAGAAGGTTTGCGGTGCGTGCAATGTACGTTCGCAGTGCCTTGAATACGCACTCGCCAATGATGAACGTTTTGGTATCTGGGGCGGGCTTTCCGAGCGTGAACGCCGCAGGCTGAGGAAGCGAGCGGTCTGATTCTCAAGGCAGTACACGTTACCGCCGTCGTCGTCTCGCATGACGGCGGTAACTATCTCCCCAGAACCCTGGCGGCTCTGCTGGACCAGACGCGTCCGGCAGATGCCGCCATTGGCATTGATACGGGCTCCCGCGACAAGTCCGCAGCGTTGCTGCGGCGGGCGCTCGGCGAGGGCAACGTCACCAGCACAGGCGAATCCAAAATAGGCTTCGGCGCAGCCGTCATGGCCGGACTGGCCCGTTCGGCTCCTTCGAAGGAACGGGGAACCACGGAATGGATCTGGCTGCTGCACGACGACGCCGCTCCCGCCCCGGAGGCGCTCGCCGAGCTGCTTCAGGCAGTCGAGCGTGCTCCCTCAGTGACGGTGGCTGGTTGCAAGCAGCTGGCCTGGGACGCGGAACGCAAGCTCATCGACGCCGGCCTGTCCACGAGCCGCTGGGCCGAAAGGCTCACGCTGATCGAGGCCGACGAGCTCGACCAAGGTCAGTACGACGGCCGTACCGACACGTTCGCGGTGAATTCCGCGGGCATGCTGATCCGGCGTGACGCGTGGGAGCAGTTGGGCGGCTTTGACCCGGCGCTACCGGGCGTAGGAGACGACGTCGATTTCTGCTGGCGCAACTGGCTTGCGGGCAACAGGGTTGTGGTGGTCCCGGCGGCGCGCATGTTCCACGTCGAGAACCGGCCCCACAGCCTGTCGACACCTGCCGCAGCCCGCAAGAGCCAGGTCCATTTGAGGCTCACGCATGCCTCGCCATGGAAGGTCCCGCTGCACGTCATCGGCGCCTTGCTCGGCGGCCTGTTGCGGCTGGTCTTGAGCATTCTGGTCAAGGAGCCAGCCCACGGAATATCCCAACTCGGCGCCACCCTTGCGGCTCTGGGCCGTCCCAGGGCGATTTGGCGTGCCAGGAGGAACGCCGCCCGGACGCGGCGGGTGCGGCGCTCCGTAATCAAGGGCCTGCAGACTCCGCGGCGCGAGGTTTGGGCCCACCGCCGCTCCCTTGTAGAAGCGATTGGTGCAGACGATTTCCAGGAGACGCAGGATTCCCTGGCTCCGGAACCGAGCGGCGATGCTGGCGACGATTTCGCAGCCCTCGCTACGAATGAGCGAGGGTGGATCGGCGCAGGTGCAGTAGCGGCCGGATTCGTTGCCCTGGCCGCCTCCTTCGTAGGCCTGCTGGGACTCCTGGGCGCGGGCGGGGTGATCGGCGGCGGACTGCTGCCGGTGGCCACCGCGGCTGACATCTGGCGCTCAGCGTCCAGCTGGTGGATCAACTTGGGCGCAGGACTGCCCGGGCACGGAGATCCCTTCGCCTACGTACTGTGGCTCGTGTCGATGCTCGGGGCGGGCGACTCCAATGCAGCCATCGTGTGGCTGTTGTTGCTGGCCATGCCTTTGTCCGGACTAGGTGCCTGGTTTGCCGCCGGCGCGTTGACCACGCTGCGCCGTTACCGCTTCATTGCTGCGCTGGTCTGGGCCGGTGCTCCGGTTCTCCAGGTCGCTGTGAACCAAGGAAGGCTTGGGGCCCTCCTGGCCCATGTGGTGATGCCTTTGTTGGTTCTGGCACTCTTGCGGGCCACGGGATCAGCACTGGGTCGGGGCGCTAAGTCCAAGCAGCATCAGCACCAGCCGTCCGGTGCTGCCTCAGCCAAACCTTTGCCGGGGAAACCGGGCATCAACGGCACGCCGTCATGGACCGCTGCTGCCGCGGCCGGACTGGCGCTGGCGGTAGTGACGGCCTCTGCGCCGTCCCTGCTGCCCCCCATCGCCGTCCTCGTTGTCTTTTGCGCTATCGCCCTGGGGCGGCGCGGGCGGACGGTCTGGTGGTCATTGCTTCCGAGCGCGGCGCTCTTTGCACCGTATGTGCTCTCGGTCCTGGAGCGGCCCCGCGCGATGCTGGCCGATCCAGGCCTCCCGCTCGGGTTCGAAGCCGCGCCGTTGTGGCAGCAATTGCTGGGCCAACCCCTGAAATTCGATATCAACGGCGGATTGGCCGGGTTGGCATTGTTTGGCCCGTCGGGTGTGCCGTGGGCGCTGTTGCTTGCTGTCCTGGTTGGCGCGCCGGTCCTCCTGCTGTCTGTTGCGGCCCTCTTTGTGCCCGGACGGCGCTCACGTGTCACACGTTTCCTTTGGGCGGGGGCCCTCCTGCTCCTGGCCTGGGCCTGGCTCGCGGAACATGTGGCAACAGCCGCCAACGGCAACATGCTCGTAGCATCCTTCACGGGGCCGGCAGTTTCCGCCGCCGGGTTCGCTGTCCTGGGAGCCGCGCTGATTGGAGCGGAAAACCTCCTCCAACTCAAGGCCAAGGCGGAGGATGACATGCCGGTCAGGCGCGCCGCAGTGCGAGTCCTCTCTGCTGTGACAACCCTTCTCCTGGTTGCCGGACCCCTGGCCAGCATGGGGGTGTGGGCAACACAGAACGTCATGACCAACACGGATACGGTGCCGTCGGCCAGTGGTGCCCTCGGAACCCCGCGCCTGATTCAACCGGCAGGGCAGAACACCCTTCCGGCTACCGCCGTCGACCACGGCCAAGGGCCCGAACAGACCCGCACGCTGGTCATCACGGCCGGTGACAACGGTGGGTACACGTCATCCCTGATGCGTGGGGCCGGCACTACGCTGGACTCGCTCTCCACTGTGGCCGCCGCCAGTTCCATCGTGGGCTCGCCGGGCCAGGAACGTCTTGCGGCCGACGACGACGCGACTGCGTCCATCCGGAATGCGGTAGCCACTATTGTCGCGGGAACCGGCGTCGACCCGCGGCCAAGCCTTGAGCAACTCGGTGCCGGATTCGTTGTTCTGAAGTCAGCCGACACCGCTGCCCAGCTGACCGCCAACCGGATAGACTCCGTTCCTGGCCTAGTAGCTGTGGGGAAGACCGATTCCGGGTGGCTGTGGCGTGTCACGCCGCTGAACCGGGCTGCCGCGGCGGACGCCGAAACGGCGCACCGGGTCCGGGTGGTGGACGCCAAGGGCGCGGTTGTTGCGCTCCTTCCCTCCGTCGGAACATCTGCTGCGGGTGACATCCCGGCTGGCGGGGATGGCCGCCTGGTAGTGCTCTCTGAGCGGGCAGATGCCGGCTGGAGCGCCTGGCTGGATGGCCGTCGGCTGAGCCCGACCACCTCTGGATGGGCCCAAGCGTTCACCTTGCCGGCTGCAGGCGGCAAAATCGAGATCCGTTACACCACTGTTTGGGAACCGTGGCTCGGCATTCTGCAGGCCGTAGTGATTGGTTTGACTATCCTGCTGGCCATTCCCATGCCTGCCCGCAGGCCGAAAACCGGCCTCCTGAAGGAACAAAAAACTCTCCGTAAGGAATACAGCAGTGTCTGACAACCAAGACCGTACGTCAGCAACGCCCACCCGACGGGGAAGTTCGGCGTCGGGCATCGGAGAGACAAGGGAGCGCGGCCAGCGCAAAGCCGCGAACAAGAACAAGGGCGTTGTATTGGGCGTGCTCTCCGCGGCGATACTTCTTGCGGCAGGGGCGGGCATGGTCTCTGCGGCATCCATAGTCCCGGCACCGTCAGGGAGCAAGACCTTGGACATGTCCCTTGCCGATGTCCCTGCGGGCAAGGCGACCGCCGTGTGTCCGGCGCCTCCTCGCCTCCCCGAAGGAACCGCCGCGGGCACCGACACACAATTCAGCCCCATTTCGCGTTCAGCCAAGAGTTTCCTGGATGCGGTAGTGCTCAGCGACGCCGCCGGCTCTGTTCCCGGAAGCAGCCTGGCCGCCTTGGGCGGGTCCGTGGTCGCCGAAATCGCCAAGCCTCCGGCCGCCGTGCAGACCCCTGCGCCCGGACCTCCCGTCCTTAACGCAGGCGTCGTCGCCCAACGGCCGGCGGGTGAAGTAACCGTGTTGGGTGCGGATCCCATCAGTGGCCAAAAGGCCGCCGTGGCGGGCCTGATGAGCTACACGGCCAGCGACGGCGATCTCCGCGGCCTTGCGGCCGCACCCTGCCAGCAACCGCGCAACGATGCCTGGCTCCTGGGCGCCGGCACCGCACTGGGACAAACAGCAATTCTGGACATCAGCAACGCTTCGGGCACACCGGCCACCGTCAACCTTGACCTGTACGGTGCCCGTGGCCAGATCCAGGCCCCGGACAGCCGGGGCTTGCTGGTTTCGCCTGGAACTACGCGATCCATCAACTTGGCCGGGCTGGCCCCGAACGAGGGCCAGCTCTCGGTGCACCTGCGCAGCAGCGGCGGGCCGGTTGCGGCAAGCATCCAGCAAAGCGTTCTCCGCGGCCTGACGGCCGGGGGTGTCGAGCTGATTACCCCGGGCGCTGCTGCCGCCGACTCCCAGGTCATGACGGGGGTGGACATCCAGGACCCGGCCGCCGTGAAGTCGCTTGGCGACAAGGCAGGGTTTTCCGACGCCGTTCCGGCATTGCAGATTACCGTCCCCGGTCCCGCCAATGCGGTGCTCGATGTTCGGTTGTTCGGGCCGAACGGGCAACGCACGCTGCCCGGCGGGGGAGCGGTGACTGCCAAAGCGGGTTCGGTCACCCAAGTGCCGCTCACGGGCGTCCCCGCCGGTATGTACACAGTCAGCGCTACCTCGGACGTTCCCTTCGCCGCGTCCACCCGCGTAACACGAGGACTCAAGGCTGAGGATCCCGTGGACTTCGCTTGGTCTCCGGCCGCGGTCCGTTTGGGCAGCCAGCATGTCATGGCGGTGCCTCAGGGAGGCACACGCTTCCTCAGCTTCGGCGTGCCGGCAGGCCGCGCCACGGTCAGCTACACGCCGGTCACGTCGGACGGCAAGGTGCACAAGACGGAAACTGTGGAAATCGCCGGGGGAACCACCTCAGTCATCGGGGTTCCGGAGAAATCCGACGGTGCCGCGATTTCCGGCTATATCGTGTCGGCGGCAGGAGACGCGGCCTACGGCGCGCTCGTGCTCGGCCAGGGCGATCAATCCGGAGTTTCGGTCTTGACCATTCAAGATGGCGCGGCGGGCCACGAAAAAGTACAGGTCACTCTGGGTTACTGAGCGGCGGTTTACCGGGTAGAGCCCTGCCGGGCCGCGGCTTACTGGTAACGACGGCGGTAGACAGGGTCCAGGGTCTCCGGCGGGACGCCGAGCATCTCGGCGGTGTATTCGACGACGACGTCGTGCACCAGGTCCTGGAGGTCCTCGCGGCCACCGGTGGTGTGCTCTACGACGCGCCGATAGATGGTGATGACGGGTCCTGCTCCGTGGGCTGCCGGGGCGTATGAGCCCAACGGTGCCGGTGTGCCTTGGGCTACCAGTTCCTCGAGGTTTGGTGGGATCTCGTCAACGGCGAACGAGACGCCGTCGAGCCGTTTTCCCCACATATCCTGCAGCCGTTCGGCGGAATCCAGCACGAGGTCGTCGAACCTTTCCGCACGCGTCCGGTAGCCGGGAACGTTGGGAAGCATGATTTCCCCGCGCAACCCGCGCCCGTGGCGGTTTCTGCGGCGCTGCCTGAAGCCGCGTACGGACGTGCCCGCCGTCGTCGTTTCCTGGCTGTCCTCGGTATCAGACAAATGGACTGTGAAGCCCGGAACGTGGTGCTGTGACTGCATATATCGACTTTAGACCCGTGCCTACTCCAACGCGACATAATGCCCTCTCAGGGGCAATGCACCGCGCCGCGGCGAAGTGCGGCTAATCTGGGATGTTGTGGGTGCAATTCGTCAGTGTTCCAGATCAGCTTGCCGCCAATCCGCGGTGGCCACTTTGACGTACGTCTACGCCGAATCGACGGCGGTGCTGGGTCCTCTGGCTACGTATGCCGAGCCCCATTCCTACGATCTGTGCGCGCAGCATGCGGAATCGCTGACGGTACCGAGGGGCTGGGAAGTCATGCGGCTCGCCATGCCGTCCTCGCCGCCGCAGCCCGGGCCGGACGATCTCCTCGCCCTGGCCAATGCCGTGCGCGAAGCGGCCTCGGCCCCGGCGCCGGAACAGCGCACTGCCCGCGCCCCCTTTGATGGACCGGCCCCTGCCGAGGGAACCGCAAGGCGCCACCTGCGCATCCTGCGCGATCCCTCCTGAACTCCTTCGCGTCCAGCACGAACCGCGCGCTGTCTGACCCCGTGTGTCGCTGCTCCCTTTGTGACAAGGTTCCCGGTGCCGCCGGGTTGTACTCTGGAAGCTGCATATCAGTCCAAAGCGGCGCCTGTGATGGTGCCATCCAGGGAGCTTCAACCATGCCAAAGGTCAGTCCTGAATTGTTGTCCATCCTGCGTTGCCCGGTCACCGGGTCCCCGTTGGAGCAGGACGGCGAGGAACTTGTCTCGACGGCGGCGGCCGCCTCGGGTGAAAAGATCCGCTACGCCATCCAGGACGGAATCCCCTTGCTGCTGCCTCCGGAGCTGCTGGCCGCCGCCAACGCCGCTGCCTCGGACCAGCACGACGGACCCCGCCACGCCTGAGCCCCAACTGACTTCAACCATTCGGTACTTCTAAGGACTTCCATGACTTTCGACTACAAGGTTGCCGACATCTCCCTGGCCGAAGCCGGGCGCCACCAGATCCGCTTGGCCGAGCACGAAATGCCAGGCCTCATGTCGTTGCGCGCCGAGTTCGGTCCGAGCCAGCCGCTCAAGGGAGCCCGCATTGCCGGTTCCCTGCACATGACCGTGCAGACCGCGGTTCTCATCGAGACACTGACCGCCCTAGGCGCCGAGGTCCGCTGGGCCTCCTGCAACATCTTCTCCACGCAGGACGAGGCCGCTGCCGCCGTAGTGGTCGGCAAGGGGACGGTCGGGGATCCTCGAGGCGTTCCTGTGTTCGCCTGGAAAGGCGAGACCCTCGAGGAATACTGGTGGACCGCCGAGCAGATCCTCAGCTGGCCCGGCGCGGATTCGAACCCGGAGTTTGGCCCCAACATGATCCTCGACGACGGCGGCGACGCCACGATGCTGGTCCACAAGGGCGTTGAGTTCGAAGCCGCAGGTGTGGTGCCCGCCGCGACGGATGACGATCCCGAAGAGTACGCACTCGTCCTCGATGTGCTGCGCAAGAGCCTCGCAGCCGACCCGAAGAAGTGGACCCGCATTGCTGCCGGCATCCGTGGCGTGAGCGAGGAAACCACTACGGGAGTGCACCGCCTCTACCAGCTCGCCGAACAGGGCAAGCTCCTGTTCCCGGCCATCAATGTCAACGACTCCGTGACGAAGAGCAAATTCGACAACAAGTACGGCATCCGCCACTCGCTGCCGGACGGCATCAACCGTGCCACGGATGTCCTCATGGGCGGCAAGGTCGCCGTCGTCTGCGGCTACGGTGACGTCGGCAAAGGCGCCGCCGAGGCACTCCGGGGCCAGGGCTCACGGGTCATTGTGACCGAGATCGATCCCATCTGCGCACTCCAGGCAGCCATGGACGGCTACCAGGTGGCCAAACTTGAATCGGTGCTGGAACAGGGCGATATCTTCATCACCACCACGGGCAACAAAGACGTCATCATGGCCTCCGACATGCTCCGCATGAAGAACAAAGCGATCGTGGGCAACATCGGCCACTTCGACAACGAGATCGACATGGCCGGATTGGCAAAGCTTCCGGGCGTCCAGAAGGTCGAAATCAAGCCGCAGGTCCACGAATGGGTGTTCCCCGCAGCGGATGGCCGAAATGAGCGATCGATCATTGTGCTTTCCGAAGGCCGGCTCCTGAACCTTGGCAACGCGACCGGTCACCCGTCGTTCGTCATGAGCAACTCCTTCGCCAACCAGACGATCGCCCAGATCGAGCTGTGGACCAAGAAGGACCAGCCCGAAGGCGAGCGTGAATACTCGAACGAGGTTTACGTGCTGCCGAAGATCCTCGACGAGAAGGTCGCTCGCCTCCACTTGGATGCTTTGGGTGTGGAATTGACCGAACTCAGCAAGGAACAGGCTGAATACCTGGATCTCGACGTTGCCGGGCCGTACAAGCCCGAACACTACCGGTACTGAGAACACGGGCTGGGAGCGCGCTGACCGGCGAGCTCCCAGCCAATATCAAGCCACGCCCCTTAGGATGCGGCTGTGGGGCGTGAGTTTTTTTGGGGGCGCGAGTTTTTTGGAGAAATCAAACATGGGTCATAATCCTGACGGCGGGCACGCGGACGCTTCTGAGCGCTGGGACGCCTTCGAGCATGCTGACGCCTTCGATCACCCGGACGCCGCGGAGCCCGTGGACAATGGCACTGCCGAGCACTTGGACACTGCGCAGACGAAGCGAAGCAGGTTCCGGAAGATGGCCTGGATCGTGGTTGTCTGCCTCGTTGCCGCCCTCAGCGGCACTTTCGCTGCCGTGGCGCCGCATGCGGCCAGCGCGGCGATCGAGTCCGAAGGATCATCCGGTGAACGCAGCGAGGCGGGTGCCGTACTGCCCGTCGTAAAGCCCGCCACGGTGGTCGCATCACCTGCGAGCGGGGCCAAACAGGTAAACCCCGCCGCCCCCGTCACAATCGCCGTCAAGGACGGAACCCTGGACAGGGTCTCTTTGACGAGCACCAAGGGAAAGACCATTGAGGGCGGGTTGACCCCGGATGGCCTCAGCTGGACGGCCACCACGCCCCTCGAATTCAACACTTCATACACTTTCAACTACACCGTGGCGGATTCGGCTGGCCGCGCCACGTCGAAAACCCAGTCCTTCGCGACGGTTTCCACCCAGAACGAGGCCGACGCCGCGATGTACCCCCTGGAGGGGTCCAAGGTAGGCGTGGCGCAGCCGCTTCAGATCACTTTCAGTGAACCCGTGGTCAACAAAGCTGCTGTCGAGAAGGCCATCACGGTCACGTCCACATCAGGCCAAGCCGGGGCCTTCCACTGGTTCAGCGACACGATGGTGCGCTACCGCCCGGAGAACTTCTGGGCAGCGAACAGCACCGTGACAGTGGATCTCAAACTGTTCGGGGTGGACTTCGGCAACGGCCAGATCGGCAACTTCAACAAGACGAACTCCTTCAAAATCGGAGACAAGAAGGTTGCCATAGCTGACGCGGTGGCCCACACCTTCACGGTCAGCGTCAACGATCAGCAGGTTGGCGAATGGCCGGACACCATGGGCGACACCAGGTTCCCTTCCGCACGCGGCTACCTGGTGCTCATGGAAAAGTACCGGGTGGAGCACATGGATGCCTCCACCATCGGTCTCAAGCCAGGGGATCCTGCCTACTACGGACAGCTTGACGTCAACTACGCCACGCGTCTGACGCCCAGCGGGGAGTTCATCCATCAGGCCACGGACTCGGCTATGCCTTACATTGGCGTCACAAACCTCTCGCACGGCTGCATCGGATTGGGACCTGACGGTGCGAAATGGGTGTTCGACAACATGACAACCGGAGACGTCGTCCAAGTGGTCAACACCGAGGGCGATTACGCCAACTTCGACGACGGCTTTGGCGATTGGAACATCCCCTGGGCGCAGTACGCGAAGCGCTAACCGCCGTCGCAAGCGTACGACGCCGGTTGCCCGCCTAGCGCGTGAACGGGAGCCTGTTGAGTCGCGCTCCGACCGTGGCGCTGCGATGCTCTGCGCGGCGCAATCGTTCGAGGTCCCGGTTCCGCCGTTCGCACAGCACAGCATGCAAATAGTCTTCCGGCGTCGTTCCAGGCGGCGGCGGCGGAGCAACGTGGGCTGCCAGTTCGGTGGAGAGGGCTCCAGCCAGCCTGGTGCGTGATTCCGGGGCCATCCGGGACGCTTGCTGGATGAACTGTGAGGCACGCCGCGCCGTGCCGTCCGGCACCCTGCCGATGTCAGCGATTCCCACCCAAGCCTGCAAGTGTGGCGGAGTGTAGGGGAGGATCTTCCGTTCAGCGGGAACGCGCTGCCTGAGGGAATAGCTTCCCGCCACGACATCTCCGAGCCTCTTCGACTTGTCGTTGAACAGGGCCACGGCGATGGCCAGTCCGCCGAAGGTTGCGTAGATCTCCAGGAAGCCGATCAACCCGCGGATCAGCGCATGCCGGAAGCGGATGGAGCCGCCGTCGTCGCGCACGATCCTAAGTCCGGTAGCCAGCTTTCCCAGCGAGCGGCCACGGCTCAGCGTTTCCACAGCCACCGGGACGACCACAAGGCACAGCACCACGCTGGACAGGACCATAGCGCGGCCGGCGGCTTCGTCGATTCCCGGTGCCGCTACGCTCAGCAGAATCAGCAATCCTAAAAGCAGCAGGACATGCACCAGGACATCGAGCATGAGCCCGAGGGCCCTTGCCCCGAATGATGCCGGCCGCAGTTCGAGGACCACGGCCTCGCCAGTAATGATCGAACTCAAGCCATCCCCCGAAAACTGCCACTCACTCCCACGATGTGGGCGGGACCGGTCGGCTCCCGCTGGGTCGAGTCTAGCCGTGGAGACGGATGTGCAGCAGGGGTTGCTGGGGACGGCAGCACTGCTCTGGCACTGTGCTGGGACTGTTGCCACTGTGTTGGGACTGTTGGCACTAGGGTAGTGCCGTGGACATGGACGCCTTCTCCGCCGTGAACGGGACCAAATGGTCCCGCTTGCACGAGCTCGCGCACAAACGACGCCTTGACGGCAGCGAAGCCGATGAGCTGTTGCGGTTGTACCAAGTGGTGTCATCACACCTGTCCCTCATCCGATCCGTGGCCCCGGAGAGCGCGCTGTCCGCTTCCTTGTCGGCGACCCTGGCCCAGGCCCGCACCCGATTCACCGGGGCGAGGTCGAATTTCATGGAAGACCTCGCGCGCTTTTTCGTTGTGTCCTTACCGGCTGCGTTGTACCGCTTGCGCTGGCTGACGGTGTGGTGCGGGGCCTTCTTTTGCCTTGTAGCCGCGGCGTACACGATGTGGATCGGGACGTCGCCGGACGCGTTGAGAGCACTGGGAAGCAGCAGCGCCGTCAAGCAATACGTCGACCAAGATTTTGTTGGCTATTACTCCGAGAACCCCGCTGCGTCCTTCGCAGGAGCTGTCTGGACAAACAATGCCTGGATCGCGGCTCAGTCCGTAGCTTTGGGCATCACCGGCTTCTGGGTGCCATACATGCTGTTCTCGAACGCACAGGGCGTGGGGATCGCAGCTGGCGTTTTTGCCGCCACCGGCAAGATGGACGTGTTTTTCAGCTACATCCTTCCGCACGGCCTGATGGAGCTGACCGCCGTTTTCATTGCGTCCGCGGGTGGTCTCCGCATTTTCTGGGCCATGGTTTCGCCCGGCCCCCGCCGCAGGATGCAGGCCGTGGCAGACGAGGGCCGCTCACTGATCACAGTGGCTCTGGGCCTGGTGATCGTCCTGTTGCTTTCCGGACTCGTTGAGGCCTTCGTGACCCCCAGCCCGCTCCCGGTATGGGCAAAGATACTGATTGGTTCGCTCGTTCTCGCGGCATACTGGGTCTATGCCCTCGTGCTGGGCGGACGGGCGTTCCATGCCGGCGCCACAGGTGACCTGGATAGCAACGACGCCGGATACCGGGAGATAGCCGCTTAACAGCACGTGGGTCCGGTCGCAATCCGGCGTCCGCCGGGGTGGCTCCCCGTCGCTCCGCGAGGGCGGACTGTAGGCTCGAAGACAGAGAAGATTGCCAGCGGACCGTTCCCGCACCGGCATGTGAATCCTACGGAAGTGAAATTGAAGTGACCGAGAAGAGCCCGATCCCCAAAGACCCGGACGCGAATATCCATGACGACGGCGATGAGCCGGCCTTCGATTGGATGAAGCCCGCCCCCAAGTCGGCGGCCCCGGAAACGCGCACGGCAATGGCTGCTGACGGAGGCCAGGACTCCACGAAGTCGGTGCCCGAGGGCAAGCCGGCAGTTGAATCCGCGCCCGGACAGCCCGAGAGCCGGGCTGACCGCAAGGCCGCCGAGGCGGCCGAAGCCGGGCCGGAACCGGCGCTCTTCGCAGAGCCCCTGCCGACGTCGGCCCTTCAGGTCCGCCCCCCGGAATCCGAGGTGGAACGCCGCAACCATGAGCGCGAGCAGGCTGCCAACGCCAAACCCGTGGCTCCGCGCATTTTCCAGGTCCTGCTGGCCGTCTTCTACCCGGTGGTCCTCCTGGTGCTGGCAATCCGCGCCGTGGCCAGCCCGTTGTTTTTGTGGGTGGAGTACTACCGGCCAGGGTTCCCGGGCGACGGCTACGGCTTCAATGCCGATGACCGGATAACCTACGGTTCCTATGCCGTGGACTACCTCAGCAACTGGTCCGGTCCGCGCTACTTGGGCGAGCTGGTCAACCGGAACGGCGAGAAGCTGTTCAAGGAGGGAGAAGTCTCCCACATGGCCGACGTCAAGACCGTGATACTCTCCGCATTCGGTGCGGGCGCACTCATGATCATCATTGGCATCATCGCCATGCTGTACCTGCGTAAGCGCAGCACCGGCGGAATCCGCCGCGGCCTGTTCGCCGGTTCGATCGTCACTCTTGTGCTCATTCTGGGGCTGGGCACGCTTGCCGCCCTTGGCTGGCAACAGTTCTTCACGGAGTTCCACCAGATCTTCTTCGCGAACGGCACCTGGACATTTTCGCTCGACGACACCTTGATCCGTTTGTTCCCTGGACAGTTCTGGATGGACGCCGGAATAGTGATCGGCGCTTTGGTCTTCGTCGTCGCCCTGCTGACGCTCATCTTCACCTGGCCTACCCGCCGTCGTCGCGGGCTGCCGGCCAAGGACGATGCGGCTGTGGAAGACCCTGCGGATGCGAAGGCGACCGCCTCCGGGGACGGCCCGCTCGAAAAGTAGTGGCTAGATCCAGGACGGCATCCACATACGCATGCGCCAGTCCTGGTAGCTGATCACTTCCGCCGTCCACACCGGGTAGAAGAACGCCGACAGCAGCACTGCAAGAACCACCACCAGCCCCACCACGTAGAGTCCCGAGCGACGGCGCCACGGGGGAGCGCTGCTCTTGCCCAGGGCAAGCCCCAATCCGTAGACGAGAGCCAAGACCAGGAAGGGCTCGAAGGAGAGGGCGTAAAAGTAGAACATCGTGCGGTCCGGATACATGAACCACGGCAGATACCCTGCGGCGACCCCTGCCAGGATGGCTCCGGCCCGCCAGTCGCGCCGTCCGGCCCACCAGAAAAGCACCACGAAGAGGGCAATCGTCGCACCCCACCAGACCACGGGATTGCCCACGGACAGGATTGCCGAGGTGCAGCTCGAGAGGTCGCAACCGGACGTTCCCTGTTTGGGCGACTCGTAGTAGAACGACGTGGGCCGCCCCATGACCAGCCAGCTCCACGGACTCGATTGATAAGGGTGGGGTGAGCTGAGGCCTTGATGGAAGTTGTAGGCCTCCAGGTGGTAGTAAGCAAGTGAGCGCAACGGTCCGGGAATCCATCCCCAGGTGTCGGAAGGATTCGTTTCGGCCCATTGCCGGTAGTAGGCGTCCTTGGAAAGGAACCAGCCGGTCCACGTGGACAAGTACACGGCTCCGGCCACCGGAATCATGGTGAAGAACGCCGGCACGCCGTCTTTGATGATCGCGGAGCTGGGCCAACTTCGAATGCCCGCGATGCGCCGAGCGCTCATGTCCCAGAAGACCGTCATCAGGCCGAAACCGGCCACGAAGAACAGTGCCGACCATTTCGTGCCGACCGCCAGGCCGAGGCAAACGCCGGCCGCCAATCGCCACCATCGAAATCCAAGCCACGGCCCTGAGGCGAGTTGCGATGGCGTTGGCCGGCCGTCCTTCGACGTGCCCGCAAGCGCGGCGAGCCGTGCCGCTAGGCGGCGCCGGCCGTCGTCGCGGTCCATCAGCAGGGCACCAAAAGCCGCGAGCAGCCAAAACATCAGGAAGATGTCCAGCAGGGAAGTGCGCGACATGACCAGGTGGTGGCCGTCGACGGCGAGCAGCAGCCCCGCGACCGCGCCCAGGATGTGGGAACGGAACAGCTTCAGGGCGATCAAGGCGATCAGGAAAATGGAGAGAGTTCCCGTCAGGGCTGCGGAGAATCGCCAGCCGAAGGAATTGTCCGAACCGAAGATCCACATCCCGAAGGCGATCATCCACTTTCCTACCGGGGGATGCACCACGTATTCGGGGGAGTTCAGCAGGATGTTGGGGTTGCCCGCGTTGAAGGCATCGTTGGCTTTATCCGGCCAGCTCCGCTCGTATCCGCTGACCAGGAAGGAGTAGGCGTCCTTGACATAGTAGGTCTCGTCGAACACGAGGCTATGCGGGGCATCGAGGCGGACAAAACGCAGGATCCCGCCGATTACGGCAGTGATGGTGGGGATCAACCAGAACCACAGTCTCAATGACGGCGGGTAGTCCCGCCAACTCTGGATGCTGCCAATGAGCCGCGTACGCAGGGCCTCTGCGCTGAACGCCTCGCGGGGCCGTGTCAACCAGGTTTGCGGGGCGGGGCGCACGGAGGTATCGATCACCCAGCCATGCTACCTTTTGGCACCGGTAGCTCCCTGAAGGCAGCATGGGGGTCGGTCGCGGTCCCCGGGAAGCCAATCCCACGCAGCCTGCGGGGCTCGTCCGTTGAAGGCGGAGATAGGCTAGACGGGTGACTGAACAGCTGAGCTCCCCGGATGAAGCCCTCGATCCTGCCTCCGCGGAGCCCTCGGAGTCCATGGACACCCCCGCGGAGCCCGTTGAACCACACGCCCTTCCTGCACTTCCCGACGGCGTGGGCCGGATCGTGCTGGCAGCCACTCCCATCGGCAACGTCGGCGATGCCTCCAGCCGGCTCATCGAATTGCTGCAGACCGCCGACATCGTCGCCGCAGAGGACACCCGACGCTTGCATCGGCTGGTCCAGTCGCTCGGTATTACTGTGTCCGGCCGCGTCATCAGCTACCACGAGCACAACGAGGCCGCCAAGACCGAGGAACTGCTGGACTACGTCAGGGCGGGCAAGACCATCATCATGGTGAGCGACGCCGGGATGCCCGCAGTGTCCGACCCCGGCTTCCGCCTCGTGGAGGGAGCGGTTGCGGCCGGGCTCTTCGTCACCGCCTTTCCGGGACCGTCCGCCGTCTTGACGGCGCTGGCGCTTTCGGGATTGCCCACGGATCGGTTCTGCTTTGAAGGCTTCCTGCCGCGCAAAGCCGGCGAACGCAGTTCCCGCCTTGCAGACCTTGGCAATGAACGCCGGACGATGGTGTTCTTCGAGGCACCGCACCGGCTTGAGCCAATGCTCCGCGCCCTCCACGAGCGGTTCGGCTCGGACCGTCGCATCGCCGTGTGCCGCGAATTGACCAAGACCTATGAGGAAGTCATCAGGGGAACCGTCCGGGAACTGCTCGAATGGGCTGAAAACAACGAGGTTCGCGGCGAGATTGCCGTAGTGGTGGCAGGCGCACCCGAACAGGCGCCGGGCAAGCCTGAAGACCACGTGGCCTCGGTCAACGAACTCATGGCCAAGGGCGTCAGGCTCAAGGAAGCGGTGGCTGCCGTGGCCGAAGAGGCCCGCATCAGCAAGCGTGAGTTGTACTCTGCTGTGCTCGCGGCGCGTTAGGGCGGTGCTCGCCGTGCGCTAGCTTGCGCTTCGAGGCGGGGCTGTGCAACTGCACAAACCGGTGCTCCTGCGGCAGTGCGCGAAGGCGTAGACACTGCTTCCCGGCGGGCAGTACCGTGACAGTAATTCCACAAAATCAAGTGTTGGTGCATTCCTACAACGTGCACCAACTGACGAAGGAGTCACTGTGACTGTTACCGCCGATCGCGAAAGCGAACTTCTCGCGTCCGTTCCCACCGGGCTGCTCATCAACGGCCAGTGGCTGCCTGCGGCATCCGGCAAGACGTTCGACGTCGAGGATCCCGCCACGGGCAAGGTGCTCATGAGCATCTCCGACGCCGGAGCAGAGGACGGCGCCGCCGCACTGGACGCTGCCGCCGCCGCGCAGGCCTCCTGGGCGCGTACTGCTCCGCGCGAACGTGGCGAAATCCTGCGCCGCGCCTTCGAGCTGGTCACGGCACGGGCCGAGGACTTCGCTCTGCTCATGACCTTGGAAATGGGAAAGCCCCTGGCCGAAGCCCGTGGTGAAGTAGCCTACGGCGCCGAGTTCCTCCGCTGGTTCTCCGAGGAAGCTGTCCGCATCAGCGGACGCTACTCTGCAGCCCCGGACGGCAAGAACCGCATTCTGGTCCAGAAGAAGCCGGTTGGCCCCTGCCTGCTGATTACTCCCTGGAACTTCCCCCTGGCCATGGCTACCCGCAAGATAGCCCCCGCCGTCGCGGCCGGCTGCACGATGGTACTCAAGCCCGCCAACCTGACCCCGCTGACCAGCCTGCTCTTCGCCCAGGTCATGCAGGAAGCCGGCCTCCCCGCAGGCGTGCTCAACGTCATCCAGACCTCCACGGCAGGCGCAGTCACCGGGCCCCTCATCAAGGACGACCGCCTGCGCAAGATCTCCTTCACCGGTTCCACCGCCGTCGGACAGGCCCTCATGCGCGAAGCCGCCGACAAGGTCCTGCGCAGCTCCATGGAACTCGGCGGCAACGCACCGTTCGTGGTCTTCGAGGACGCCGACCTGGACAAGGCCGTCGAAGGCGCCGTGGCAGCCAAGATGCGCAACATGGGCGAGGCCTGCACGGCCGCCAACCGGTTCATCGTGCACGACTCCATCGCCGATTCCTTCGCCGACAAATTCGCCGCCAAGATCGCCGCACTCAACACAGCGCGTGGCACCGAGCCGGACTCCACTGTTGGCCCGCTGATCGACGGCAAGGCCCGCAACGGGGTCCACGCCCTGGTGTCCGACGCCGTTGCCAACGGCGCAATCGCCGTCACCGGCGGCGCCCCGGTGGACGGCCCCGGCTACTTCTACCAGCCCACCGTGCTCAAGAACGTCTCCGCGGACGCCCGCATCCTGAAGGAAGAAATCTTCGGACCGGTGGCCCCGATCATCACCTTCAAGAGCGAAGACGAAGCCATCAAGCTGGCCAACAACACCGAATACGGCCTGGTCGCCTACGTCTACACCCGGGACCTCAACCGGGGCCTGCGCGTCAGTGAAAAGATCGAGACCGGCATGCTCGGCCTCAACGCCGGCGTCATTTCCAACGCAGCGGCGCCCTTCGGTGGCGTCAAGCAGTCCGGCCTCGGCCGTGAAGGCGGCTTTGAAGGCATCGAGGAATACCTCACCACGCAGTACGTCGGCATCGCAGATCCGTACGCCGACTAGCAAAGCGTTTCTCGCCCAACTGGCTCGCAGTAGTTGTCGTTTAGCGGCCTGTATACGACAACAACTGCCAGTCAGTTGGGTCTCAACGCCGCCATCGGATGGAGCCGAAGAGGCTTTGCCAGGATGCCGCCAGCCGGCGTGCTGCCGCCACTGAAATGCCACCCAGCCAGCGGAACGGCGTCCACACGAGTTGGAACCACCGGGACATCAAGGACGGCGGGAACCAGTCCGCGCGGAAGGTTGCGAACCACCTAGCATTGCGCCGCAATCCGGAACGGACGGCGGCGATCCTGCCCGCTGCCGTCGCGTTTGCTTGCTCCGATGCGCCATCCGCCGCGGGATCCGTCGGGGGACCGTAACGCTGCCGTTCGAAGTCGACGGTGAGCAATGCAACCGCCTGCTGCCCGGCGTCGTCGGCGGCTCCCGACGGCGAAGCGGCCGGCGCTCCAAGTGCAGCTGAGTTGCGTAATCGCCCCGCGAAGTGCCGTGGCGTTTCGCTGGGCACGGGTGGCACGCCGTAGTCGGTGGCGAGGTCCCGAAGCTCGGCCCACGCCAGGACTGGACCGTCCCGGGGTGGGGCCGGCGCGGTGCCGCCTCCGGAACCGGTCCGCCTGGCCCGTGGCGGCTTCAGGCGCCGCGCCCTGATGCCGGAACGGACCAGCCGCGGGGAGGCAAACAACACCGCCAGGAGGAGTGCCCCGGCGACGACGTACAGTGCCGTTCCAAAGCCGGCGGACGTCCCCGCTCCACCGCCGGGCCCCGCAAGCGGAGGGACCGCCGAAGTGCTCGGCTGGGGGGTCACGGACCCCGGGGTCAGGTTTTCGTCGTGCAGGTTGGTGCTCGGGCCGCCCGCCGACGCCGGGTCGGCCGCATAGGGTGGGACCACACCGCGTGAAGGGGTCGGTTCAAAGGCGACCCAACCCGCTCCTTCGAAATAGAGTTCAGGCCAGGCATGGGCGTCACGGGCATCCACCTCGAACTCCGGCAGGGGTTCCTGCCCTGCGACGGCAACGGTAACACCGGTGGAGTGGCCCGGCGCGTAGCCCACGGCGATGCGGCTCGGGATTCCGGACAGCCTCGCCATGACGGCCATGGCCGACGCGAAGTGGACGCAGTAGCCGCTCTTCTGTTCGAGGAAATCCGCCAGCACGGACAAGCCGTTGCCGTCATAGCCGCCCTGGACCGGAGCCTGCAGGGAGTAGCTGAACTGCGGCGAGCGTAGATAGCTCTGGATCGCCATCGCCTTGGCATAGTTGCCATTGGCGCCCGCAGTAACGGTCTTGGCCGTGTTCTTCACAATGTCCGGAACGTTGTTTGGCACCTGGATGAAATCCTGCGAGATGGACGTGGGCCGGGCATTGTCCTGGCTTAACGTCGCGGAGGTCAGGGCTGGCAGCGCCGAATATACGGTGTATTGCTGGTTCCTCGTGTTGGTATCCTCGGCGCGAATGCTGAGGGTCTCGGGATCCCAGGACCACCGTCCGCTCAGCCCGTTCACGGCCGTTGGAGCATAGGGAACCGGCAGGTAGGGGCTGGTGAACTGCCCGGTATCGATCACTGTCAGTTGGCGCACCAAATCGGAGGGGAGCGGATAGTCCGGCGCCACGCGGCCGGGTCCGACGCGCCGGGAAGCTTCCCGGTCGTCCGGCGCCCAGGTATCGCCGTCGAACTTGTCAATGGTGACTGAACGCAAGTAGACGGTGGCAGTGGAACTCGTGGCGTAGGTGATGCGGCCGTCGCCCGTGGGATTCCGCAGGCTGTTGCCGAGCGTGATCATCGGGTTCAGGCCGTTGGAGACGCCCCAGGGGTTCAGGCGCGAGCCCACCGGAAACGTTCCGCGCTCGAAGCCTGGAATCGCCAAGGGCAGCAGCAGCCCGAGAACCAGGGCCACGGCACCGATCACCGCCGATCGTTTGAGCTGCCCCGTGCCGCGGGGGTTGTCTGTCTGTAGCCGCGAATCCGGCTCGAACCACTGGCTGCACCCCAGGATCAGGATGAAACCGACGGCAGCGGCAAGGAACCCGAGCAGCCCTGCGCCTTGCGGCTTGATGGTGGCCGGGAAAACGAGGACGGCCAGAAGACCCAAACCGCTGGTGGCAGGCATCCCGAGTGGAACCGCCAACGCATCGGTGAGGACAACCACCAGGCCCAGGCTCGCGCACGCGACAAACACGATTCCGGCGTTCGGGGCCACGGGAGCAGTCTCCGAAACGACAGTTTCGCCCGCGCGTTTCAGGAGCTTGCCGAACTGGACATACGTCTCACGGGAGGGGACGAAGCCCGCGATGCTCTGTTGCCGGAAAAAGGTGAAGGTCAGGATGAACGCCAAGGAGACGAGCCCGCCCAAAGTGATGAGCAGCGCATGCGCCCTTAATGCACGGAGGACAGCCAGCGTCATTGCGACGGTACACACAGTGGTGATCGCAGGAACCAACCAAGCCCAGCCCCTGAAGACACCATTGAGCGAGAGCGATGTCCCGAGTACGGCGATGGCGACGGCCGCGGACATTGCCCAAGGGTAGGCTCCCGGCCCCGGCTTTCGGGCGGGGGGTACCTTCCCCGGACCGAGGGAGAAAGCTCCTCCCTCGCCGGTGCTCGTCGACGCCGGACGCGGGGTCCGTCCTGGAGTCTCGTGCCGGGAGGTGGTTGTCATCGCGGCACCGCCGCTCCGCGCCGGACGTCCATCGCTGCGGCAGCGGCCGCGAGAATCTCTCCTTGATCGAAACCTGCCCATGCGGCGGGAAGATCAGTTCTCGAGCTGATGGCGACGGCCCGCCAGCCGCCCAGCTTCAAGGCTTCGATGATCGGCTGGGCGTGGCGGGGATGGTCCGTGACCACAAGCGCGAAGGCATTGGCTCCGTAGCCGGCGGCGGGCGCCAACGCACGGGCTTCAGTGAGCGGCATATTGCCGAGCAAAGCGAGAAGGGGGCCACGCAGGCGGTGTGCCGCCAGCTTGTCCATCAGGTGGTCGTCGAAGGGCGCCTCGACACCGTCAACGACGCCGGCGGCCTCTTTGCGGCGCTCGCCATGGACATGCCGTGCGCCGGTGAGCTGAATTGCGGCAAGGCTCTCGGCAATGGATTGCAGGCCGCCCAAGCCGCTGAATTCCTCGGTTTCGGGATCCGGGGCCGAGTGGGAACTACGGAACGCCGGATTCCCGGCGGCGTCGAGGAACCTCAGCGAGTAGTTCCGATCGGCAAGGTGGGCGCTGATCGACATGGCCGCCGTCACGACCCACTCGAAGTTGTCGCTGCTAACCAGTTCAAAGGCGTCTTCGTGGGCCGGACCGAAGGTGGCCCCCGAACCCGAAACAAAGGCGGAATAGCGCTGGTCCATGATGATGGTCGCCTCGGGCGTTGTAACGGACTCTTCCTGCCGCACCATGAGTTCCCCGTGCCGCGCGGTCGCCGCCCAGTGGACACGCCGCATCGGGTCGCCGTGACGGTATTCGCGGGTCATGACGTCGTCGTCGCTGGGATTCGCGCGGATCCGGGTGGCGGTCACGCCGTCGTTTCCGCGCGCGCCCGCGAGGCCCGTGGCGGGGAGCTCGACGGCGGCAGGCGTCACGGTGAGGATGTCGCCGTCGTCGATCGCGTGCCGGTGCAGCGACAACCCGAAGGGATCGCAGAACTCGGCGGTGACCGGACCGATCCTGAACTGGCCGCGCTTGCCCGAGCGCAAATGGTATTCGTACCTGCTAGTGCCGCCGGAAGCGGCACGGGCGGGAAACCGAAAGGCCGGAGGTTCGCCGAAACGCGGCGGCAATTGTTCCTCCATGATCACCGGGCCCGTGGCTGCGCCGGTCCGTGCCACGGCCAGCCGCACCGTTGCCGTGGAAGATGTTTCAACGGAAGACGGATTGAATTCGCGGAACACCTGAAAGCGCGGCTTGAGGATGCGAACCCCGGCAAGGGATACCAGCGGCAGCACTATCAGCAGGATGCCGAGGGCCAGCAGGTCGCGCCTGCCCATGATTTGGGCCAGGAGCAGGGCGCCAACCCCGCTGGCCAGCAGCCCCCAGCCACGGGTGGTGAACAGATGCTTGGGAAGTAGATCCATCAGTGCCATGTGTGCCCCCTCCGGACATCCGCCTAGCTGCCGCGGCGTTCCGCGCCAGCGTCCTGGCTTACGGGGAGCGAGGCCAGGATCGCCCGGATGATGCTATGCGGAGTGTCACCGGAACTCGCGGCCTTGCGGTCAAGGATGATGCGGTGCGCCAACACCGATTCGGCAACGGAAATGACGTCGTCCGGAAGGACGAAATCCCGTCCGTCAAGGGCGGCAGTCGCCTTGGCCGCCCGCAGTAGTTGCAGCAGGGACCGCGGGCTGGCTCCGAGACGCAATCGCGCGCTGTCTCTTGTGGCCCGCCCCAAGGCAACGGTGTATTCCTTGACGGCTTGGGAGACGAAGACCTGCTGCACCGTCGCGATCATAGCGGCGACATCCGAGGACGTGACCACGGGGGTGACTTTCGCGAGGGGTGAGACCGCTTGGTGCGTCTCGAGCATCTCGATCTCGGAAAGCTTGTCCGGGTAGCCCATGGAGATTCGAGCCATGAAGCGGTCCCGTTGGGCCTCCGGAAGCGGATACGTGCCTTCCATCTCGATGGGGTTCTGCGTCGCAACGACCATGAACGGCTCGCCCAACTGGTAGGAATGACCGTCCACCGTCACCTGGTGTTCTTCCATGCATTCGAGCAGGGCGGACTGGGTCTTTGCCGAGGCCCGATTGATTTCGTCCCCGATCACGATGTTGGCGAACACCGCGCCCATCCGGAACTCGAACTGCCGTGATGACTGGTTGTAGATGGAGACGCCCGTGACATCCGAAGGAAGAAGGTCCGGGGTGAACTGGATCCGGCTGACTTTGCAATCGATGGTGCGTGCGAGGGTCTTGGCGAGCAGGGTCTTGCCGACGCCCGGCACGTCCTCCACGAGCAGGTGGCCCTGGGCGAGGAGCACGGTCAGGGCGAGTTTGGCGGCTTCGGCTTTGCCGTCGATGACTTTGTTGATTGCCGCCAGGATCTTCTCGCTCGCAGCGTGGAATTGCGCGGGATCCATGACCGGCAGCTTGTGACCGTTGAGGGTTTCGCGTTCGGGCGGCAAGGCGACAACAGCCTCGTCCCGCAGCAATGGCTCATCAACGGTACCGTGTCGCTTTGAATCCATGGACAACCCCTCAGCCATGACAGAACCCCTGCCGGGCCGCGGTGCCCTGGCCGGGATATACCGCCTTTTGTACCAGACTACCCAGCCTAGGCCCGCCGCAGACAGAGGGACGTTCTGGAGGACGGGATAGAGGAAGGACCAGGGCAGGGTCGGGAGGGGTCCAGGAAGGAAAGATAGGGTGGGAGGATGTGTAATTCCCTCCCACCGGCCCCCTACCGCGCGCCCGAATCCGGCGACTCCCGCAAGGAATACCCGCCGGCTCCCGAGCCGTTGCCGGTCCCGGTGATGGACAACCACACGCATCTCGACTTCCGGCACGGCCTGCTGGAAGTAGCCGTCGCGGATGCTTTGGACGCCGCCGAATCCGTGGGCGTCCAGGGGGCCGTGCAAGTGGGCTGCGACCTCGAGTCATCGCGGTTCACGGTCCAAGCGCTGGACGCGGACCGGCGCCTTCTCGGGGCAGTCGCCATCCACCCCAACGACGCTCCTGTCTACGCCGGCCGCGGAGAGTTGGAATCAGCGCTCGCCGAGATCGAAGAACTGGCGGCCCATCCGAGGGTCCGCGCGATCGGCGAAACCGGTCTTGATTTCTTCCGCACCCACGGCGACGGCCTGGTGCACCAGCGCCACTCTTTCCGCCGCCACATCGACATCGCGAAGAGGCTCGATCTCACCCTCCAGATCCACGACCGCGACGCCCATGACGACGTCGTCCAGGTCCTCCGGGAAGAGGGAGCCCCGGAGCGGGTGGTGTTCCATTGCTTCTCGGGTGATGCGGAACTGGCGCGGATCTGCAACAAGAACGGCTGGTACATGTCCTTTGCCGGCACCATGACCTTCAAGAACGCGGCAAATCTAAGGGACGCGCTCACCATCGCAGATCCGGAACTCGTGCTCGTGGAAACCGACTCCCCGTTCCTGACGCCGCATCCCCACCGGGGGCGCCCCAACGCGAGCTACATGGTGCCCTACACCGTCCGTTCCATGGCTGAAGTTACCGGAACCGAGCTCTCCGCGTTATGTTCCCAACTGGCCCAAAATACCGTGGCAACCTACGGATCGTGGGACTGAGCTGCAATTGTCCTGTATACCCGGTATGTAAAATTCTTGGTCACTTTATAACGCTTCGGTTACAGTGGGTAACCAGTAGCCGGGGTCGGGGAAGGCCTTCGGACAACTTACTCCGTTCGCAATTGGTGTTTCAGTTGAATTGAGTGTGGCGGCGCACAACTCCGCTGCAGTCCTCCTGCATGGCTTCGGCCTGCACTCAGGGGCCGCGGCAGGAGGCCCCTGTGCGCTTTTCCCCGTGCCCGGATGGTCCAAAAGTTACGGGCAAACATGGTTAAGTTCTTCACCACGGGCGGTAAGTTCAGTTTCGTCAAAGTCGGTGCGCAGCTGCTGGTGCTTTCGGCACTGGTGCTCGGTGTGGTTGCTTTCACAGGCAGCAACAAGTCAGTCACCCTCAACGTCGACGGCAAAGTGAGTTCCGTCCAGACCTTCGGCAACACAGTTGACCAAGTGGTCAAGGCAGCCAAGGTCGATCTGAAGGCTGAAGACCGGGTTTCCCCGGCTTTGGACTCCTCGGTGCAGAACGGTTCCATCATCAACGTCAACCTGGCCAAGGCCGTCACCGTCAGCCTTGACGGCGCACAGCGGACGGTCAACACCACGGCGCCCAATGTCGAGGGTCTCGTTTCCGAACTCGGCGTCGCGAGCGCTTCGGCTGTCTCACAGCCCAAAGACACCCAGCTGGCAGTTTCCGGATCGTTCGTCTCGATCATGACCCCTAAGGCGATCAGCCTGATCGTGGATGGCCAAAGCTCCGCAAAGACCACGACGGCGGCTGACGTCGGCACCGTCCTCAGCGATGCCGGCGTCGTGCTCGGCCCGAACGACCGTGTTTCGCAGCCTAACTCGGCCCCCGTTGTCCAGAACATGGTGGTCAAGGTTTCCCGTGTGGACACCAGCAAGACCGCCACTGAGACGGAAAACGTTCCCTTCGATACCGTCACCGCGCAAGACCCGGCCCAGTTCTCGGACCAGAAAACCGTGACCCAGGAAGGCGTCCTCGGGCTGCTCAGCAAGAAGTTCAAGCTCGTCCTGGTGGATGGTCGTGAAGCGTCCCGGACCCTGATCTCCTCGGATGTCAACGTCAACCCTGTTTCCGCGAAGGTGACCGTCGGAACCAAGGAGCGCCCCAAGCCTGCTGCCGCCGCGGCAGTTGCCTCCGGACCTACTGGCGCACCGAACGAGGCCATGTGGGACAAGGTTGCCCAGTGTGAGTCCGGTGGAAACTGGGCCATCAACACGGGCAACGGCTACTACGGCGGCCTTCAGTTCGACATCCAGACCTGGATCGGCTCCGGCGGTGGCGCCTACGCTCCCAACGCAGCCGCCGCCAGCAAGGCCCAGCAGATCGATATCGCCAACCGTGTCTACGCACAGCGCGGCCTCGGACCGTGGGGCTGTGGCTGGGCAGCTTCCCGCTAAGCATCGATGAAATTGGCCGGGCCCGGAATCTCCGGGCCCGGCTTTTTCGCACCCGAAGATGGCAGAGGGGCGCTGCCGTGAGTCGGGCAGACGATACGATACCTAGGTGACTGAACCGAATTCCGAACACGCCGCCGTCGCACCCCTTCTGGGGGCTGCGGACATCCGACGGCTCGCCGAAGAAATCGGTGTCCGCCCAACCAAAACCCTGGGCCAGAACTTTGTCATTGACGGCAACACCATCCGGAGGATCGTCTCGGCCGCCGGTATTGATCCCGAGGAAACCGTGCTGGAGGTCGGGCCGGGGCTGGGTTCGTTGACGCTCGGCCTGCTCGACGCCGCCAAAACAGTTGTCGCCGTCGAAATCGATCCCGTACTGGCCGGCAAGTTGCCGGAGACTGTCCGCGCGTGGCGCCCGGACGCGGTGGATGATTTCCACCTTGTCATTTCCGACGCCATGAAGGTCACCGAGCTTCCTGTGCAGCCCACCGCCCTCGTGGCCAACCTGCCCTACAACGTGGCGGTGCCCGTTGTCCTGCACCTCCTCCAGCATTTCCCGAGCTTGCAACATGGGCTAGTCATGGTCCAGGACGAGGTGGCGGACCGGCTGGCCGCGGGCCCGGGTTCCAAAATCTACGGCGTCCCTTCGGTCAAGGCCGCTTGGTACGGCCGCATGCGCAAGGCCGGAGTAATTGGCATGAATGTCTTCTGGCCGGCCCCGAAGATCCATTCCGGACTGGTGTCCTTTACGCGGGGCGCGCCACCGGCAACGCACGCCACCCGGGAGCAGGTTTTCGCCGTCATCGATGCCGCGTTTGCCCAGCGCCGCAAGACGCTCCGGGCGGCCCTGGCGGGCTGGGCAGGCAGCGCGGCCGAGGCAGAACGATTCATCGTGGCCGCCGGCGTTGATCCGACTGCCCGCGGAGAGGTCCTCGATATCAACGCGTTTGTCCGCATCGCCGAGGCCCGCCACCCCCTGGACGCATGAATCCGGCAATCAGCGGTGTGAACCGCGCCCGCTTCGTCGCACGGACGGTTCGCGTCCGGGCGCCCGGCAAGGTGAACGTCTCCCTCAACGTTGGCCCGTTGCGGCCGGACGGCTACCACTCTGTCGCCAGCGTGTATCTCGCGGTGTCCCTGTACGAGGAAGTCGCCGCCACGAGCACCGAGGGGCAGGGAATAACGGTCAGCATCAGTCCGTCAAGCACCCTGGACCTCGACGGGGTGGACATACCCCTGGATGAGCGGAACCTGGCCTACAAGGCCGCCGCGATCATGAGGGACGTCTCGGAGAACGCCACCGGAGTGCACTTGGAAATCACCAAGCGCGTCCCGGTCGCGGGAGGCATGGGGGGCGGCTCAGCGGATGCAGCGGCCACCCTGCTGGCCTGTGATGCCCTCTGGAACAGTGGCTTATCACGCGAGGAACTTGCCCATCTTGCGGCTGAGTTGGGCGCGGACGTGCCGTTCTCGCTGCTTGGAGGCACCGCCGTCGGGCTTGGCGTCGGCGACGAACTGTCACCGGCCCTCGCAAAAGCGCAAATGGACTGGGTCTTGGTCTGTGCCGACTACGGACTCTCCACGCCCGAGGTCTTCCACGCGCTGGACAGGCTCCGGAATGCCGAAGGACTCGACATTCCCGAACCGCTCGAGGTCGATGCCAAGATCCTGCAGGCGCTGCGCAACGGAGATCCGGGCGCCCTGAGCAAGGTCCTCATCAACGACCTCCAGCGCGCGTCGATCGACCTGGCTCCGCAGTTGCGGGACACCATCGGGCTAGGGGAGTCGAACGGCGCCCTCGCAGGGATTGTTTCGGGTTCGGGCCCCACTGTGGCTTTGCTCGCGCACAACCCTTCCGCGGCCCAGGGACTTGCCGACGACCTGCGGCATCTGGGGCATAACGCCCTTGCTGTTCACGGACCGGTTCCCGGAGCCCGGATCATCTCCGATACCCTCCTATGACAACCTGCCTTGGCAAATTTTTTCGACAAGCAGCGAATTTCCTGATTGTTCACACCAGAAAGTAGTACCCAGTGGCCCACCTGCTCGGCGGTGAAAACCTCACCGTTTCGTTCGCAACCCGCACCATCCTCGACGGCGTAACCCTTGGTTTGGAGGACGGCGACAGGATCGGCATGGTTGGGCGCAACGGCGACGGCAAATCCACGCTCATGCGCTTGCTGGCATTGCGATCGACGCCGGACTCCGGTCGCGTGACCAAACGAGGCGACGTGAATGTCGGTTACCTCGACCAGTCCGATGTGCTCGACGGCGACCTCACCGTGGGGGCCGCGATCGTCGGTGACCAGGCGGACCACGAATGGGCCGCCAACCCCAAAATCCGCGAAATCATGGGCGGCCTCGTTGCCGACGTGGATTGGCACGCCAACGTGCATGCACTTTCCGGCGGGCAGAAGCGCCGAGTGGCCTTGGCCAAGCTGCTCATCGAGGACCACGACGTCATCATGCTCGACGAACCCACCAACCACCTCGATGTGGAAGGCGTGGCCTGGCTCTCCCGGCATCTGAATACCCGTTGGCGGGCAAACCAAGGCGCGTTCCTCGTGGTGACCCACGACCGTTGGTTCCTGGACGAAGTCTGCAACCGGACCTGGGAAGTGCATGACGCCATGGTGGACCCGTTCGACGGCGGCTACGCGGCGTACGTGCTGGCCCGTGCCGAGCGTGACCGAAGCGCATCCGTCGTCGAAAGCAAACGGCAGCAGCTGGTCAAGAAAGAGCTGGCGTGGCTGCGTCGTGGCGCCCCGGCCCGGACATCGAAGCCCAAGTTCCGTATTGAGGCCGCCAACGAGCTGATCGCCGATGTTCCCGATCCGCGCGACTCCGTGGCCTTGAGCAAGATGGCAACCGCCCGGCTTGGCAAGGACGTGCTGGACCTTGAGGGCGTCTCGCTTGATTTCGTGGGCGGTGACGCCGGCCAGAAGCTCTTCGACAACGTCACCCTGCGCCTCGCGCCGGGGCAGCGGCTTGGACTGGTGGGCGTCAACGGTGCCGGAAAATCCACGCTGCTGAGGCTGCTCAACGGGGAGATCGCGCCGAGTTCAGGCAAGGTCAAGCGGGGCAAGACTGTTGTCACCGCCGTGCTCAGCCAAGACGTCAAGGAGATCGACGACGTATCCGATCTTCGCGTGATCGAGGTCATCGAGCGCGAAAAGCGCTCGTTCAGCGTAGGTGGCAAGGAGTTCACGGCCGGGCAGCTCGTGGAGCAACTCGGGTTCACGAAGGAAAAGCAGTGGACTCCAGTCTCAGACCTTTCCGGCGGTGAGCGGCGCCGCCTGCAACTCCTGCGGCTGCTGGTGGGCGAGCCCAACGTCCTGATGCTCGACGAACCCACCAACGACCTTGATACCGACACCCTGGCCGCCGTCGAGGACGTACTGGATGGCTGGCCGGGTACGCTCGTCGTCGTCAGCCACGACCGCTACCTCCTGGAACGCGTCACGGATTCCCAAATGGCACTCCTGGGCGACGGCAAGCTGCGCGGGCTTCCAGGCGGCGTGGACCAGTACTTGGAATTGCGCGAAGCGGCCCTTGCGAGCGGTGCAGTGTCTGGTGGCGCCTCAAGCGGGAGCAGTCGCCCGACGGCGGCAACCGGCTCAGCTTCGACTGCTGCGGCTTCGGGTCCCAGCGAGGCAGAAAAGCGTGAGGCCCGGAAGGACCTGAACAGGATCGACCGGCAGTTAGGCAAGATCGCCCAGCAAGAAGAGAAACTCCACGTCCAGATGGCTGCCAAGTCCCAATCCGGCGACTTCGACGCACTCGGCGAACTGAACACCAAGTTGCAGGAACTGCTCGAAGAAAAGGAAGTCCTGGAACTCGAGTGGCTCGAGGCGGCGGAGGTGCTGGGGGAGTAGGTCGGCTGGGACCGGAGCCTGAGGTTCCGCGCCTGGTGCCTGGTCACCTCGGGTGCCGGGGGTGGCGCCCTTCCGCGTCGCTTAGCGCGGAGGTTCCTTCCCAAAGCTCGCAAGCCCGCTTCGGGGCCCTCGGAACGCCGCTTCAACGCAAAAGGGCTACTCGCTCGCTGAGCGTGCTCCCCGGCCCGTTGCGCCGCGATGCGCTCCTTTCCGAAGAACCGCCGGCCGGCGGTCGCGAGGGGCGGCGGACTTCCGGCGTCGTCTTCCGGAGGTCTACAAGGTCCAGGGCATTCGGAACTCAAGGCGCGGTAGGGAAAGGGACGACACGCGGGGGTGGGACTGCGGATGGGTTCGGCGGATTTCGACAGCCTGATTAGCCCATGACGCGGAGACGGAACGAGGACACGCGGATTCCGGTGTCGTCACGGATTTTGTGTGTCGGCGGGGCGCATGGGCGTCGAAAGTCGAGGCGCGGGTCGGAAGCGGTTGCTTGGTGAATCGTGGGCGCTTCGCGACACCCAAATGGACACATGACGCGGAGACGGAACGAGGACACGCGGATTCCGGCGTCGTCAGGGATTTTGCGTGTCGACAGGGCACATCTGCGTCGAAACCAAGAACGAAACATTGGCAAGAGCCGTGCCGCGGGCCTTCGGGTAGGAACCTCCGCGCTAAGTGACGGCGAAGGTGATCAGCCGCGTAGGCGACCACGGACACGGTCGCGGGGGGCGACCGAGGCATGATCCGGGGCAACCTGAACCTAGCCCTCGCTCCGCAGTTCCGGTTCCTTTTGCAGGCCTGTCAGTCCGTTCCACGCCAAGTTAACCAGGTGCGCGGCTACTGCGCGCTTGTCGGGCTCGCGGTGGTCCAGCCACCATTGGCCGGTCATTGCCACCATGCCTACGAGCATCTGGGCGTACATCGCGCCATCGGCTGCGCTGAAACCGCGCCGGGAGAATTCGTCGGCGAGCAGGTTTTCCACGCGGTCCGCCACATGGGAGAGCAGGGTGGAGAAGGCGCCTTCGGGCTGGGAAGGCGGGGCGTCCCGCATGAGGATCCGGAAGCCGTCGCTCCGCTCTTCTATGTAGCCAAGCAAGGCTAGGGCCGCCTGTTCAACGAGGACGCGTGGTTTGGCTTCGGCTGCCAGGGACTGGTTAATGGCCTCCAGTAGGATTCGGAATTCGATCTCCACCACTTGCGTGTAGAGGCCTTCCTTCGAGCCGAAGTGCTCGTAAATGACGGGCTTGGACACTCCTGCGGCCGCTGCGATTTCGTCAATGGTGGTGGCATCAAGCCCGCGGGCTGCGAAGAGGCCCCGGCCTATCTCGATGAGCTGGGAACGGCGTTGGGATCCAGTCATCCGGGCACGTACAACCTGGCCTGAGGGCACGTGGTTGATCACCTTGGAACCCGTCGAGCGCGGGGGAAGTCCTGTGCTGTTGCTCACGCATCTATCATGCCTCACGCCAAGCGTGAAGCGGCTCGTGGAGGGCCCGCCAGCTCGGTCGGAAAGGACTCGGTGATGCGCCAAGTCGCGAACACCGCGATGGTCATGGCAAACTAGATTCTTGTGTGTGCGACCCGGTCAATCGGGAACCCGCGGGCTAAGCGTCCGCAAGGGCCACGCGCACACGGTCCGCCCTGGTGTAATGGCAGCACCCCGGCCTTTGGAGCCGTGGAGTATAGGTTCGAATCCTATGGGCGGAACTTGTCGGTGATCTGCCGGCACCGCCTCTGAAGGCACTGTCTCTCCCGAAGCTGTCCATTGGCTGCGCAGAAGGCTGTGAATCGGCAAGAGTAGGATAGAGCAGATGCCGCAGCCGGGTTCGCCCGGACGTAACCGAGCAAGGAGAGCGACTTCGTGAGCCCCGATACTACTGGCCCCGCCGCTGTAATCGTCCTAGCTGCCGGAGCCGGTACGCGCATGAAGTCGCGGACTCCCAAAATTCTCCACGAAATCGGTGGACGTTCCATGGTGGCGCATGCCATCCTTGCCGCACGTTCCATAGATCCCCAGCGGCTGGCCTTGGTAGTCCGCCACGAACGGGACCTCGTTGCCGCGCACGTTGAGCTGATCGATCCCGACGCCGTCATTGTGGACCAGGATGATGTTCCCGGAACCGGGCGTGCCGTTGAGGTAGCTTTCGATGCCCTCGATGCGAAGGCCGAACTCACCGGAACGGTAGTGGTCACGTACGGCGATGTTCCTTTGCTGACCGGTTCCCTCCTCTCCGAGCTTGTCGCCACGCACGAATCCGAGGGCAACGCCGTGACGGTCTTGACCGCCATCCTCGACGACGCCAATGGATACGGACGCATCCTTCGTGGCGAGGACGGCACAGTGCTGGGCATCCGCGAACACAAAGACGCCAGCGACGCCGAACGCTCCATCCGCGAGGTCAACTCGGGTATCTACGCTTTTGACGCACGGGTTCTCCGCACGCAGCTGCACAAGGTGACCACCGAGAACATCCAGCGCGAAAAGTACCTCACCGACGTCCTCGAACTGGCGCGCGACGCCGGGGGCCGGGTTTCCGCCGTCGTCACCGAGGACCGCTGGCAGGTGGAAGGTGCCAACGACCGCGTCCAGTTGGCCGCGCTCGGAGCCGAGCACAACCGCCGGATCATCGAAGCCTGGATGCGGTCCGGCGTCACGGTCGTTGACCCGGCTACCACCTGGATCGATTCCACCGTCACCCTGGACGAAGACGTCCGCCTCTTGCCGAACACGCAGCTTCACGGTGCCACCACTGTGGCGCGGGACGCCGTCGTCGGGCCAGACACGACCCTCACCGACGTTTCGGTGGGCGAAGGCGCGAAGGTTACCCGCACCCACGGCGCGGGATCCACGATCGGGGCCGGGGCCAGTGTGGGTCCGTTCACGTACCTGCGCCCGGGCACGGTCCTGGGGGAGACCGGCAAGATCGGCGCTTTCTACGAGACCAAGAACGTGACCATCGGGCGCGGCTCGAAGCTGTCCCACCTCGGCTATGCCGGCGACGCCGAGATCGGCGAGGACACCAACATCGGCTGCGGCAACATCACGGCAAACTACGACGGCGAGAAGAAGCACCGCACCGTGATCGGCTCCGGTGTGCGGACCGGGTCCAACACGGTCTTCGTGGCTCCCGTGACGATTGGCGACGGCGCCTACAGCGGCGCTGGCGCCATCATCCGCAAGGACGTTCCCGCCGGAGCCCTCACCCTGAGCGTTGCCCCTCAGCGCAACGCCGAAGGCTGGGTCATCGCCAACCGCCAGGGCAGTAACTCGGCCCAGCTGGCGCAAGCCGCGCTGGGCTCCGCTGCCACCCCCGATTCATCAAGTACCCAGGCAATCACAGAAGAGGGCATACAGGCATGAGCGAAATTACCGCACACGGCGAGAAGAAACTAGTTCTCGCTGCCGGACGGGCGCACCCCGAGCTGGCGCAGGAAATCGCCAAGGAGCTGGAAACGGAACTCCTGCCTATCGACGCCTACGACTTCGCCAACGGTGAGATCTACGTGCGATCGGCGGAGAGCGTCCGAGGCACCGATGCCTTCGTCATTCAGGCACACCCGGCCCCCCTGAACAACTGGCTCATGGAGCAGTTGATCATGATCGACTCGCTGAAGCGCGCTTCGGCCAAGCGGATCACCGTGGTCTCTCCGTTCTACCCCTACGCCCGCCAGGACAAGAAGGGCCGTGGTCGCGAGCCGATCTCCGCCCGCCTGGTGGCGGACCTCTACAAGACCGCCGGTGCGGACCGGATCATGTCGGTTGACCTTCACACGTCCCAGATCCAGGGGTTCTTCGACGGCCCGGTGGATCACCTCATGGCGATCCCGCTGCTGGCCGACTACATCCGTACCAAGGTCGAAGCAGACAACATCACCGTTGTTTCGCCGGACACCGGCCGCGTCCGCGTGGCAGAACAGTGGGCCGAGCGCCTGGGCGGCGCGCCGCTGGCGTTCGTCCACAAGAGCCGCGACCTCACGGTGCCGAACCAAGCTGTCTCGAAGACCGTCGTCGGGCAGATCGAAGGCCGCACGTGCGTCTTGATCGACGACATGATCGACACCGGCGGAACGATCTCCGGCGCCGTCCAGGTCCTCAAGAACGCCGGTGCCAAGGACGTCATCATTGCCTGCACGCACGCTGTGTTCTCCGAACCGGCGGCGCAGCGCTTGGCGGATTCCGGCGCCCGCGAGGTTGTTGTCACCAATACGCTGCCCATTCCGGCAGACAAGCGCTTCCCGCAGCTCACCGTGCTGTCGATCGCGCCATTGATTGCACGCGCCATCCGCGAAGTGTTCGACGACGGCTCTGTCACCAGCCTGTTCGACGGCAACGCTTAACAGCTTTCTCGGTTTCCTCGGCTTCCTCGGTTTTCGGCAATCGGGGCGGGACTGCTAAACTCTTGGGGATACCTTGGCGAGGGAGAGCACATCCGGATTGCGTTTCTACGTGATTCCGGATTGCGGGTCTCCGTTATCGACTGGGTCTGAATCTCCTTCAACGAAGGCGGACCGGCTGCTCCTGCGGCTGGGATTCCGCTGGGCGTGGAAGGTCACCACAGACCTCCGCCCTTGCTGATCGACTTGCCTGGCATTGTGCCGGCGCCACAGTAATCAAGGAGTACACATGTCTGAGCAGAAGCTCGCAGCAGAACTGCGCACCGAATTCGGCAAGGGTTTCGCCCGCCGCGCCCGTTCGGCCGGCCAGATCCCGGCCGTCGTCTACGGTCACGGCGCAGAGCCCATGCACATCAACCTGCCGGGCCGCGCCACCACGCTGGCCGTCCGCGTTTCCAACGCCCTGCTGTCCCTGGACATCAACGGCGAAGAGCACCTGGCCCTGGTGAAGGACATCCAGCGCGATCCGATCAAGCAGATCATCGAGCACATCGACCTCCTGACCGTCCGCAAGGGCGAAAAGGTTACCGTTGACGTTTCCGTGCACGTTATCGGTGAAGCTGCCATCGGCGCCGTCGCCAACCAGGAAGCCACTACGGTTTCCCTCGAAGCCGAGGCTACGCACCTGCCGACATTCGTCGAAATCAGCATCGAAGGCCGCAAGGCCGGCGAGCACGTCCACGCCTCGGACATCGTCCTGCCGACCGGTTCGGAACTGCTGACCGATCCCGAGACGCTCATCATCCACATCTCGGAGGCCACTTCGGAAGCCGAGGAAGAGGCAGCTCCTGCTGCCGAGTAGTCTTCGCGACTAGCTGGGGCAAAAGCCTTTGCGAGTGGCCGGGGCCCTGTGGGGTCCCGGCCACTTCTGTTCGTTCAACCCCCTTGATTCCCTAGGATGACTCCATGACAGACACTTGGCTGATTGTCGGCCTTGGCAATCCCGGCAATGAATACAGCCACAACCGCCACAACGTCGGCCAGATGGTCCTGGACGAACTTGCTTCGCGCATGAGCGGAAAGTTCAAGGCCCACAAGTCGCGGGCGCAAGTTGTGGAGGGCAGGCTCGGGATCGGCGGCCCGAGGGTGGTTTTGGCGAAGCCAATGAGCTACATGAATGTTTCCGGGGGTCCTGTTTCCGGCCTGGCCAAGTTTTTTGATATCGCTCCGGACCACGTGATTGCGGTGCACGACGAAATTGATATTCCCTTCAACACCGTCAAGTTGAAGATCGGCGGGGGAGAAGGCGGCCATAACGGCCTGCGGGATATCTCCAAGGCTTTGGCAACCAAGGACTACCTGCGGGTCCGTGTGGGCGTCGGCAGGCCGCCTGGCCGGATGGACACGGCGGATTATGTCCTCAGGGATTTTGGATCGTCGGAAAAGAAAGAGCTGCCATTCCTCCTGGATGAAGCGGCAGACGCCGTTGAAGTATTGATGACCGAGGGTCTGCTTGCCGCCCAGCAGAGATTTCACGCCGTGAAGGCCTAGTCCCCACCGCCTCCCTTGCCTCGCTTCGCTCGCCCAGGGAACCCTGGCGGCGTGGGCCCACCCACCGCCTCCCTTGCCTCCCTTGCCTCGCTTCGCTCGCCCAGGGAACCCTGGCGGCGTGGGCCCACCCACCGCCTCCCTTGCCTCCCTTGCCTCGCTTCGCTCGCCCAGGGAACCCTGGCGGCGTGGGCCCACCCACCGCCTGGAAGGCGCTGATCCTGGCAGCGCGGCCGCCCGGGGATCCCCGGGGCGCGCCGTTGATTCCCATGTACCCAATCCAATTGTTTAACAAGTACCCTGATGGCTCGCCCACTGACTAATTGATTCGGGGGGATCGCTATGATACTTTGCAAATCACTGCTGGGGCTGAGGGAATTACGAAAGCAAACGACCCGCTGAACGTCACGTCCGCCAAAGCTACGAAGGTAGCGTGATCTAAATTGCGAGCAACACCGGAATCTGAAATAGGGCGGCATCCAACGGAGCGGCAAGCCCTTGGCGCCGCAGAACGTCGGAAATGGTCGTCGCTGGTCCGGCAGGATCTTCAGAGCACGGTTATAGAAGCGCTCGGCGAGCCATCTTTTTATGGAGTGGTGGTAGTTGGAGCACCCGGGGTTGGCAAAGCGACGTTTGCCCGCTCCGTAGAGACACGGCTCGCCCCAAAAACACACGTACTGCACCTCCACGGTTCAGCGGACACCACAATTCCCTTTGGGTCGATGGCCCATCTGGTCGCCCGATTGCCCGCTGATGCTGGAGATTCCCCCGGGGCGATCATCCACGGCATATCGCAAATGATAAGTTCGGACGCCGCGGGGCGCGAAGTGCTGTTGGTCCTATCGGAACTTCCTGCAATGGACACCATGAGCACGGCCGTACTGGTGCACTTGTTAATTAGTGGCACGGCGAAAGTCCTCGTTACTGTCCGCCAAGTCACTGACATGCCGGAAGACCTGGTCAGGTTGCTGAAGGACGGACTGCTCCACGAAGTTCAGCTCCAGGTTTTTTCCCGGGCGGAAGTGGCCAAATTGCTCACGGGCGTCCTTGGGAAACGAGTGACCGCAACTGCCGCAAGTGCCCTGCATGCATCCAGCGGTGGAAATCCCTTGGTGCTCCAAGCCATTGTCACCGAGCAGCTTCGCTCGGGGAACCTGCATCTGGCCGGACAGGTTTGGGCGATGAAAGGCGAAATCCATCTTTCTTCCGCGGAAGTCCTCACCGATCTGGTCCGTTCCCGACTTGCCCGGGAGCGCCCGGCGGTCCAGGAAGCGCTGGAGCTGCTTGCCCTCATCCGGACGGCCCCACTCGCCGTGCTGTTGGACGTCCTGGAACCTGAAGTGGTTGCGGAGATGGAGTGGTCCGGTTATCTTCGCATCGAACCGTCAGGCGCCCGCCGTGTGGCGCTGCGTGACGAGTACATGGGTGAGGTCATTCGAGGCTGGATGGACCTGCCACGACGGAATGAACTGCGCCGGCTAGCCGCCGGGGTTATCGGTGGCATTACGCAGGACCTGGACGCCGAGGCCCTCCTGGGGTTTGCCTCCTCCACGTTGAACGTACGCGAAACGTTGGAACCCACTGTGGCCCTGGCGGCTGCGACGGCCGCGAACAGGCAATTCGATCCTTGGTTCGCTTTGGAATGTGCCCGGCAGATTGGGCGGGAAGACAAGGAGTGGGTGGCCGCGGCCCAGCAACGTTGTGTTTCCCACGTCATCCTGGCCGAGCACGAGGCTGCGGTCGCCGCTTTGAAGGATGTGACGCCCGAGCAACTTCAGCGCCTTTCGGCGTACGACTACGCGGACTATGTCCAGGAGCTCTGCAGCGCGCTGCTATGGATTCCGGGTGGGCACCTGCAAATTCCCGGTCTGGTCGCCGATGCGGAGGAGGACCTTGCCCGCCGATCACAAGCGGGCGGCACTGATGCCGCCGAGCTTGAGCGAGCACACGGGATGCTCAAGCTCGCCCGATTTGAGCTTCAGGTCCATCAGGGCGAATATTTGGAAGTTACTGAAGCCTTGGAGCAGGAATACCGGGATGGCAGCGACCTCCAACAAAGGTTGAGTTGCGGAAGCCTGCTGACGATGGCCTGGGCGGTACTTGGCCGGGAAATGGAGGCAATCGAACTGGCGCGCGAGCTGAAGCACAAAATACAGCGGGCAAAGGCACAGCCCCGGTTGCACAACTGGTTGTCCGAAGGCCTGTTCGCCGCCCTGCTGTGCAGCGGACAATGGGAAGAATTGGCCCAGATGCTGACAGCGACACTCGACCAGCAGCCGAAGAACATCCACTACCTCGGCGGCGCGGCCGAGCTTGCCTTGGGGGTTTCCTACACGTACGCCGGCCGGGCCGCAGTGGCGATTGACACCCTTCTGGGAGCCCAGGCGCAGCTGGAGATCAGACGCAACTACTACGGACCCGCACTGGCATACTCTGCGTTGGCCTTTGCCTATGCGCAGGCCGGCGATGTGAAGGAATCCCGGACGTTTCTCGAATTGGCGGAAAAAGGGCAAGGGGAGACGGCGTGGTTTCCCGCATGGATGGCCGAATTCTGTGTCAAGATGGCGCGGCGCTGGTTGAAGGATCCTGGAGCGAAGCAGAGCCTGATCGAGTCGGCCAACCGGGACCTGGCGAAAGGACGGACCACGACGGCGTCCATCAGCCTCTTCGGGGCCACCGTCCACGGTACCGAGGAGGAGCTTTTGCTTTTGGAGCAGGTTTCATCACGCCGCCAAGGCAAGATGGCGGCCGTGAACCGGATGGTGGCGGAAGGAACCCGAAAGAAGGACCCGAAGACCTTGCTGCTGGCCGCCTCCGTTGCCCAGGAGCTGAAGTTGGATGCGGTGGAGTCGCGCTGCGCCGTCCTGGCACTGGACATCGCCCGGGAAGCTGGCGATTCATCATCCGTCAGGTTCGCCCAGCAACGGTTGGACCGCCTGGTCGGCACCGTTCCGGTACTGCCCCTGACACCACATACTTTCGGACCCGAACTGACGGAAAGGGAACGGCAGGTTGCAAAGATGGCCAGTCAAGGGTTGAGTAACAAGGAGGTGGCCAACCAACTGCAGGTTTCGGTCCGAACAATTGAAGGCCACCTCTATCAGATCTTCACGAAAATGGGCATCTCATCAAGGAGCGAGCTTGAAGGAACCGCGCAGGCATGACAACGCTGCGGCGTTGCATGGTCCTGCCGGAGAAGGCGGCACTAGGCCGCTTGAACCTTGGCTGGACTTTGGGCATTTGCTCCCTGGAATTACGGCCGCAATCCGTGCGGATGACTGTTCGGCTGTCTTCATCGTGGGCGATTCAGGCCTCGGCGCCTCATCCCTTCTAGCCCAGCTCGGGAGTATCTTTGGCAAGGACTTTGCGGTAGTCCCGATTCATGGAAGTCCGTCACTTACTGCCGTCCCTTATGGGGTGTTGGCCCCGTATCTGGCACAACTTTCCGTTGCCGACATTTCCTCGCGCGTGGCAGTGCTGCGCGCCCTTTGGGCTCACCTTGAGAGCATCCGCAGAGGTACCGGTCCAGCTTTGCTCCTGGTCGATGATGCGCACTACCTGGACGACGCCACGTGCGCGATGCTTACTGAGCTTGTTCAGGCAGGATGGGCCAAACTCGTGGCCGCATGCGTCCCCCGGCCGGGGGTACCGGGACCCCTCTTGCGCCTGTGGCACGAAGGAAGTGCTGAGTGGTTTGACTTGGAGCCCCTGACGGCTGAGCAAGGCCACGAATTGTGCGAGGCCTTGCTGGGGGGAATCGTGCTGAGCAGCACTAGCCACGGATTCTGGACCGAGGCCGGAGGCAACACCCTGTTGTTGAAGACCCTTGTTCGGGAAGCCGAAAGCTCGGGTTCGCTTGTTCAGCGGCACGGTGTTTGGCTCAAGACAGCCGCAACACCCATCCACACTGTGAAGCTGGAAGCTGTGGTCAAGCTTCAGCTCATGCGCATTTCGTCCGCAGGCAGGGATGCCCTGAGCTTGATCGCACTGGCCGAGCCGGTGGACGAGAAGCTGATCAACGTTGTCGCCGGTGAAACGGCCGTGCAGGAGTTAGTGGACCAGCATTTGATCAAGCCCTCCGGCAATGGGTTGCCAACCCTCCGGCTCGTCTCTCCCGTCTACGGAGAGGTACTTCGCAGCGTCGTCCCAGCTGCCCAGAGCCTGCAACTGCACCGACAATTGATTTCGCGGATGGACGTTTTGGAAGACAACCCGGACTCCCTCCTGCGGATGGTTACGTGGTCCCTTGACTGCGGGGCAGACGTGCCCGACCGTCTCTTGATCAGAGCGGCGGTCCTTGCCGGGAGGCTCCTTCAAAGCGAGGCGGCATTGCGTATGGCGACCGCCGTGCGGGATATGCAGTGGCAAACGGTTGCTCAGGCCATCATGGCTAGGTCGTACTTCAACCTTGGCCGCCGCGACGAGGCCGCGGCAGTCCTGACCCAAGAAACCCTGGACGGCGACGCCGGACCCTCCCACCTGATATTCGGCAGCCTGCTTCGTGCCGTCACGCGTGCCGCTGTGGGTCAACCCGCTTCCCTGATCCTGGCCGATACCAAAGCTTTCCGTGAATGGGGCGAGCAGCAACCCGGCCTCCAGGGGCAGCAGACACCGGAACTGAAAGCCGCAGTGCCACTTGCTGTCGCCCTGATGGGCCTGGTTGCTGGTTCCTTGGACGGTGAATACCGGCGGATGGGCCCGGACCTGGAGCGCGTCCTCCTTCAGGATCGATCCGTAGAAGGTTCCTCGGCGGTTCTGTTCAAGGCCTTGGCGTTGTCCCTGAAGTCAGAGCGGCTCTGCGCCCTCGGCTTCGGACGCCAGGGGAAGCTGCTGGCGTTGGAAGCTGCCGCCGTGGAACAGCCCCAAGAGAACGATATATTCTTCGTCCCCGAGTTCATCGCTGCCCGCCAGGTCGTTTGCGCCTTGGCTGCCGGGGACTGGGCGGACGCTCAAAAGCTCCTCGACAGCTACTACGAATCGTCGGGTGTCGCCATGGCTTCCTTCGGCGGGGCAGCTTACGTAGTACTCGGCTATGTTGCCATCAGGCAGGGAAAATCCGGCGATGCCTTGCCGCTGCTAACTGCCGGCCTCGAAGCCTTGAGGGACAGTGATCCGCAGAATCTCTTCGGTCTGTGTGCCGCAATGGCATTCTATGCGGCAGCCGGCGCCGGGTTGCCTGAAGCTGAACGCTTCAGGGCGGACTACAAGTCCTGGGGGCAACACGGCATGCATCTTCTCTCGGCCCAAGCCAGCAACTTTTTCGAAGCCGCGATTGAACTCCTCAAAGGTGACGGCTCCGGCGTCGAAGGGTTGTATGTCAACGCTGACGATGCAGCGAAAGAAGGCGCTACCTTCCTTGAACTACATGCCCTGGAGCTGGCGCTTGGCCTGGGAGACACCACCAGGCTGGACCGGTTTTGCGAAACTGCGGCCGCAACTGAGGGCGCGTGGGCCCAATCCCTTGCTGAGTACGGGCTGGCACTCAAGTTCGGGGGTGCCGGCCGGTATTTGTCCGCGGGGGAGAAACTTCAATCAGCCGCTGTCTACCACCTGGCCGCGAGGTCTTACAGCTTGGCGCTGGATGCCCCGGATCGTGGACGCACCAAAGAGCTCATGGCGGTCGCGCGGGCGGGGCTGGCCCGCTGCAACGAAGAATTGGGTCAGGGAGGCGAGGAAACACAGCACGAATCGGTGTCTCCAAGACTGACCAAGAGGGAATGGGACATTGTTAATCTGGCGGTCCAGGGCCTCAGCGACCGGCAGATTGCGGACACGCTGCTTATCTCGGTCCGCACTGTCGAAGGACATCTGTACCGGTGCTACTCGAAATTGGGGATCACCGGAAGGGACGAACTTGCCGGGGCTGTCGCCGTCGTACAAGCCTCACCCGAGGCCGGCTGAACCCGAGGAAAGACGCACAGCATTGGTAGCGCACTCTCGCTTCGGGGGGGACGCTACTGCCGGCGCCGAGTAGCCGCCACCCGCGGCAGGGGTACTCATACCCGCATACGAGTATCGGGCCGTAGGAAAGTCGAGTACCCACTACTGGTGTAGGGCGGACGCCTAGCTGGTTAATTGGGGGGTGTCACCACTCGATCACTGGGGGTCTCGCTCATGTTGACAGCAGGCAGTGCATCTACGGTCCACGCCGCTCGGTCCGGAAACGGGTCGCGGTACCAGGCATTCGACGCATCGTCGTCTTCATCCCCCATGGAAGGCGGCGAGGGCAAGTCGGTGGTCTCGATGGCGTGGCCGCCGATTGGACCCAGGGCCACTGTTGACGACATCGCACTTGCGCTCGCAACATCCAAGGGTGGCGTACTCGTTACGGGCCCGTCCGGGAGCGGCAAGAGCTACTTGACCAACCGCGCGGTGAACGAAATTCGTGGGCATTCGTTCGTCGTCGTCATCCGTGGCAGCGCCGCGCTGGCGGGATCACCGTACGGCGCCCTCAATATTCTCTTGAGCGATCTTGACCCGGGGTACCTGGCCCATCCTGTCCTGGTGTTGTCAGGACTCACCGCCTTACTCCGTGAGCGTTCCGAGGGAAAGCCGGTGTACCTGGTCATTGAGAATGCGGCCGAGCTGGATGAGTTGGCGGCCATGACGGTGGCCCAACTCGCGCGGAACGGCGCTGCACAGCTTGTCCTGACCTGCACGGATCCGCAGCGGCTCTGTGGCGAGATCACGAGGCTCTGTGGCGACGGCTTCCTGAACCGGATAGACCTCAAACCACTTACTTTCCAGGAATCACACGCCTGGCTCGAGGCCGGCCTTGGAGCAAAGGTCTCACCGTCGGGTGCCCACGCCCTTTGGGCAGCCAGCGGGGGCAACCCCCACTACCTCAAGATGCTCGCGGCAGAGCTCTCCGAATCGGGAGCGCTTCTGAAGCGCGACGGCGTCTGGGTTCTGACGTCACGGAGCGAACTGCACGGCCGGGCGATCACGGATCTCATCACCACCCGGCTGGGCCGGATGGGCAGCGGCGAGCGCAAAGTCCTGGAGATCCTCTCACTGGCAAAGGCCGTCCCCCTGGAATCCCTGCTGGCGCTCGCGTCACCGGACGATGTGGATTCCCTCGAGAAAAGGGGCGTCCTTGTGGTGGACGATTCGCTGCCCAGTATGGCCAGGCTGCAAAGCCAGCTTGTGGGCGACGTGGTCCGGGCCAACGTTCCTCCCGGCCGCAGCAACGAACTGCGGGACATGCTGGCCCAAGCGACGAATCCGTCCCTTGGCCAGCGCCTGATGTTGCTGCACATGGCTTCCTGGGCATTGGACTGCGGAGCCGAACTCGGTACGGAAGAAGCCCTGGACGCTGCCGCCGTGGCGAATCAGCAACTTGACGCGCGGCTGGCCTTGCGCTTGGTCCGCTCCATTCCAAACTACTCCCTTATGCCCGCGGCTGTAGCCGAGGAAGCCCACGCATTGATGACACTGGGTGACGTAACCGGTGCCCGGAACGTCTTGAAGCAACACCAGGAAGGACCCGGGGATGAACCCACCCTGTCTGCATGGGTACGGCTCAAACTCGCCGAGAGCTCGGTCCTTCTGGCCCGACGCGAAACCACTGCCCAGGCTTGCGAGACCTTGGCACAGGTCCGGCGGCGCCTGGACGACGGAACTGAGACGGTCGGTGGAGGGCAGGATATCGCCGGACTTCGGGAGGAACTTGTCCTGGCAGAATCGCAGGCGGCCAGCTATTCGGGTTCCTACGCTGAGATGGCAGCAAAGCTGGAAGAGGTACTTCAAGACTTTGAGTCCCACGGCACGGAGTTCCGTCTACTCGCCGGAAGCTGGCTGTGCGAGGCCTGGGCCTTGACGGGACGGCAGTCCGAGGCGGCGGACATGGCCGAGCAGCTGATGGCCGACTGTCATGATCCTGCTGTTTCGGTCGCGGCAGCCCGCCGTGCGACATCGCGCCTCAGGTTCGCCTTCGTACTTGCCGGAAGGTGGGATAAGGCAGGGGAAATGGTCCAGCCGGAGGACGACGTCTTGGTCTCGACGGCAGAGGCACTCCCCACGGCCCTTGATCTTCCCAAAGCGATCTTCCTTTGCCTCCAGGGACGGGCCCAAGACGGCATGGAAGCGCTCGTTCCAGTCATAAGCCAACTGCGTGTCCAGGACAACGAAGGCATGCTCGATGTCGCCTGCACTGCGGCTGCCTACGCGTCGGCATTACAGGGTGAGCACGATCAGGCCCTGCGCTACCTGAAGGAAGCGTCCACCCAGCAGCGCAGACCGACTTGGCGGAAGGAGCGGACGAAAAAGTACCTCGCGGCGTTGGCCCGGGAGCGCCTCCAGGGCCCCGAAACCGCCGTCGAGGAACTTCTCCGCTTGGCCGACGCCGACCGGAACGAGGGTGCTCCCGGTCACGAGATATTTTGCCTCAGTTCAGCGGTTCGGCTGGGTGCTGTGGCGGCCGCTCCCCGGCTGCTGGACTCGGCACTCAGTTGCCAGGGACGATTTGCTGAACTGTGCGCCGTGTACGCGAGGGCGATGATATCGGGCAGCGCCGAGATTCTTCTTGAGGCAGCACGGTTGGCCGAAGACATGCAGAACGACAGGTTCGCCTTCGACATCGCCGAGACCGTGTTGCATCTGGAACACGTCCAGTTGGACAAGTCGGCACTCCGGAAGGCCCGGCAGCTTGCGGAGACCTGTAGGCAGCGCCTGCGCACCCCGCAGAGCGGCAACCAAGAGGGACTGAAGCTGACTGCGCGCGAGTTGGAGATTGCCAAACTGGCGGCAAAACGGGAAAGCAACAAGGGCATCGCCGCGAAACTCCACGTTTCAGTACGCACGGTAGAGGGGCACCTCTACCAGATCTTCGGCAAGCTGAAGATCGTGGAACGCTCGGAACTGAGCTTTGCCCTTGGCAGCGTTGAAGGTGGTGCGCGATGACTGAGGTGGTTTCCACCGAACCGTTGGTTGGACGATTCAGCGTCATGGCCGCCGTCGTCGATTGTCTTCTCGATATCAACGGCCCGGGTGTGCTGCTTTTCGGCGATGCAGGCATCGGCAAGACTGCACTGATTAACGAAGTGGTCCATGAACTGGGCCATCGGATCCGCCCCTTCAGGGTCTTTGCCGGCCCGACTCTGGCATCGGTACCCTTTGCGGCCTTGGCGCCACTGTTGACCGCCCTGACACCGGGCCAAATCAACGAGCCGTTGTCCGTCCTCAGGGCCGTCGTGGCGGCATTGAACCCGGCAGGGCAGCCGCACCCGGCACCGGCCGTCCTGATCGTTGAGGACGCACATCACATCGACGACAGGAGCGTGGCTGTCCTGGCCCAGCTGGCGGCAGCGGAAGCCGCCAAAGTCGTATTTTTGTGCCGTCCGTATCCTGCCCCGCCGGCAGAGGTTTTCTCGATGTGGTCCGAGGGACTCGTGGATCGGTTCGACCTGCATCCCCTCAACGAGCAGGAAGTTAACCAACTTTGCGCCCAGGCCTTGGACGGGCCAGTCGTCCAAGGCGCCAGCGCCCTCCTCTGCAAGTACTCCGGGGGAAACCCGATGTTCTTGCTGGAGCTCATTGACCACGCCAAGTCACTTGGCCAGTTGATTTGCCGTAACGACGCCTGGATGCTTTCGGGTGAGCTTCGGGGAACCAGCGTGCGTTTGATGGACCTGGTGAGAAACCAGATCCTCCTCTTGGGACCCGAGCTGCGTGAGACCCTGGAGACCGTAGCGTTGGCAGAGCCAGTTCCGCTGAACGTAGTGCAACAGGCAAGCTACTCCGACGCCGTGGATGAACTGCAGGAGCTGCATTTCATTGAGATCGCGTCCGACCCCGCACGGCATGTCCGGCTGGCCCAGCCGCTGGTCGGCGAAGTGATCCGCCAGCTGGTCCCCACTGCCCACAGCATGACCATTCGACGGCGCATCGTGGACTTGATGGAGGCCAAACCGCAGACCATGGACGGCCTGCTGCGTTACGTTTCATGGGGGTTGGAATCGGGCACCAAGGTCCCGGATGCCGACATCCTGGAAGCGGCCCAACTGGCAAATCGGCTGTTCATCCCTAGTTACGTGGAACGGGTGGCCGGTGCGATCAAGGATCCGTCCCTGCGACTCGCCGCCCAGGTGGAGGTGGCACGGGCCAAATGGTACCGCGGTGATATTAGGGGAGCGGTGTCGTCTCTTGCCGGGGTAGTGGACCGGACGAGTGATCCGCGGACGGTCCGGTACGCATCGATGTTGGCGGCCCAACTTGCTGGGCGGCAAGGCGTCGGGCCGAACGCCATCAAGCAGGCAGCCTACGAATGGGAGGCGGCCCTCGCCAGGCTCGCCGAGGCTCCGCAGGGCATCGACCCCGGGGAACTGGAACGCGGAAAGCTGGGAAGCAGGCTCCTTTCGCTGCAAGGCCTCCAAGCGGAAGGCCACTATGTCGAGACGGAGCGCGAGCTCCGCCAGATTTGGAACGAAACCGACGACGACGAGTCCCGCCTGGTGGCGGGAGCACTCCTCGCGGAGGCCATGGCGGTCACGGGCCGGCCGGTCTCAGCCCTCCAGATTCTGATGGGTATCCAGGAGATGGTCGCCACGAGCGGCGATTGGAGCCTGCAGTACGCGGGCTTTGTCATGCGCTGCTACATCCTGGCCCTGCAACAGGCGGGTGAGTTTGACGTTCTCGACACTTTCCTCAGGAATCATGTTTCCCAAGGACCGAACTCGCTGATCTATTCGGGCGGGATGCTCCATCTGGCAGCCGGAATGGTGGACTTGCGCAGGGGAGACCTGGGGCTTGCGCTGCCACGGCTTCGCCAAGCGGTCAGCATGCTGCGGGTCTCAGACATGGGTAGTGACCTGCCCGACGCCGTTGCTGCCGCCGCGTACGCGGCGTCGATCCTGAAACGCCGTGACACGGCTGCGTCGTACTCAAGCGAGTACGACGCAATGATCCGGGAAGGTGTGCATCCGTCCCTGCTGGCTCAGGGCCATGCGGCAGTGGCGAGAGCCGAACAGACCGGCTCGCAAGTGGCGATCGCGCGGCTCATGTCCCTTGCGGATTCGGCCGCCGCGGACGGCGCGATAGGCGCTGAGGTTGAGATCCTGATGTTGGTTTTGAGGCTGGGAGACCCGAGCGTGGCGCGCAGGCTGGCCGCGGTAGCCGAGGGCACTGAAGGCCGCACTGCGGAGTTTGCCCTGAGCGTTGGGCTGGCCCTCACGCACAAGGACGCGGATCGACTCATTGAGCTCAGCGAATCAGCGTCCCGGGAGGGACTGGAACTCGCTGCAGCCGATTGCGCGGTCCACGCCCTTCGGATTCTGGAGAGCAGGGGGGACAAAGCGCGCCAGCTTGAGGGACAGCGACTTCTCAAACGCCGCACCGCTGCCCTCGACAAGGCAGGTCCGGCTATGGATGGGAGTACCCCCGATCTCCAGAAGCTCACCCGGCGTGAGCAGGAAATCGCAGCGCTTGTGCAGTCGGGATCAAGCAATAAGGACATTGCGCTCAGCTTGGGACTGTCATTGCGCACCGTTGAAGGCCACCTCTACCGGATGTTTGCCAAGCTGGGCATTAGCCACCGTGAAGACTTGATGAACGGTGCCGGCGGTACGGAGAACCTGGGCTAGCCGCTACCGAAAGTTCGGCTGCCCGATGCACTGCGGCCACTCCATTGCGGTGCCCGTTTCCCCTAGTCTCCTTCCGCCGTCGTCCGGGTTCCGAACTCCCGATCCCTTGGTGCGCACAACAGGGATGCGGGCCTTATCTGAACCGCGATGCGCGGGATTCACGGGCACGAAGGCCAAAAGCGAGTACTGAATCGAGTGGTTAAAAGTGCTCGGACGGGTAGTCAGCGGATTCGGGCGGCACAGCGTATCCAAAGACGGGTAGGGCCCACTCGCGCCCGCCCTAGGGGTTGGTTAATACGCTCTTTCTTGATGGCAACCGCCAATCAATTGGGGACGAGTGGGTCTCGAGATGAAACGCAGGAAGAATTCTTTGCTACAGGGAAACCAACCGGTAATCCGGCGAGAAATCAGCTCCAATGCGACCGGTTTCCCGCGCTCTGCGGGTACCCCCACAAACGAGCCGGCGGCGCGCGGTCTCGTGCCCTCTGAGACCAGGGCACATCCCGTTTCGTCGCCGGCTTTTTTTCACGCCGGAGACAACAGGCACCGGGAGGTCGACTGACCATGACACCGAACACGAAGGTAAACACTCTCAAGACAGAGCTCAACGGGAAGTCTCAGTCCGTGCACGCGCCGGTGCCGGCATGGCCGGAGGGCGGCGAAACTCAGACCACAACCACGCAGGACCAGACATTCACTTTCGACGTGGCGATCGTGGGCATGGGATACGTAGGCCTGCCCACGGCCTTGGCCATCAACGCCTCCGGCCGCCGCGTACTGGGCCTGGATGTGTCCGATGCCCGGCTGGCCGTGATCCGCGAGCAGCGGGCAGATCTTCTGGATTCCGACAAGGAGCGGCTCAGCAACGCACTCTTGGACCCGACCTTCATGTTGAGCAGCGATTTGTCGTTGCTTGCCCACGCGGCGGCCGTGGTTGTTTGCGTTCCGACCCCGGTTGACGAGTATTTGGTCCCGGACCTCGGTATTCTCCGGGCGGCCTGTGCCTCCGTAGTCGACTTTGCCACTACTGGCCAGCTGCTGATGCTGACCTCCACAACGTATGTGGGATCCACCCGTGACCTGCTGGCCTTGCCGCTGGCTGCCAAGGGGCTCATTCCGGGCAGGGACGTGTTCGTTGCATTCTCGCCGGAACGCATCAATCCCGGGGTGGACTCGTTCTCGCACGAAGACGTTCCCCGGGTAGTTGGCGGCGTGACCCCGGCATGCGGTGAAGCTGCCGAGCGGCTTCTGAGCGCGAGCACCAAGTTGGTCCACGTAGTGCCGTCGGCGGACGTCGCCGAAATGACAAAGCTGGTGGAAAACACCTTCCGGGCCGTCAATATCGCCTTGGCGAACGAGTTCGCCGATATCTGCCATGAACTCAACATGGAGGTCATGGACGTCATCGATGCGGCCTCCACCAAGCCCTACGGATTCATGCCGTTCACACCTGGCCCCGGAGTCGGCGGACATTGCATCCCGTGCGACCCCCACTACTTGCTGTGGCAATTGCGCAAAGCCCGCTTGACGGCACCAGTGATCGAACAAGCGATGGCAGGAATTGCAGGCAGGCCGCACCAAGTGGTGGAAAAGGCCCGGCGCATCCTGTCGGACCGAAACCACGGTGTTGCCGGCGCGCGCGTGATGGTCCTCGGGGTTGCCTACAAGCCCGATGTCGAAGATCTTCGGGAATCCCCGGCGTTGGAGATCATCGCAGCCTTGATCGCCGACGGAGCGGAAGTAGCGTACTCCGATCCCTGGTGCAAGACCGCGCCCGACGGCCATGGCGGGACGCTCAAATCCGAGCAATCGCCTGCTGACTGGGGGGCGGATCTGGTGATCCTGCACACAAGGCACAGTCAGATGGACATTGACTGGCTGGCCGGAGCATCCGCAGTTTTGGACACCACGTACCGCTTGCCCAAAGCCGACAACGTAACCCGGCTCTAGATCCACCAGGTTTAGACGGAAGCAGGAGAAATGAAGACAGCAGTCACCGGCGGTGCCGGATTCATTGGCAGCCACCTCGTTGAGCATTTGTTGGCGGCCGGCGACCAAGTTGCGGTCTTGGACAATTTGTCGACGGGACGCCTCGAGAATCTCAAGGGCGTGATCGGCCACGGGAATTTCCACTTCGTGGAGGGCACCATTCTCGATCGGGACGCCGTGGACAAAGTTGTGGCGGGTGCCGACAGGGTCTTCCACTTGGCCGCCGCCGTTGGCGTGAATCTGATTGTGGACCACCCGCTGGAGAGCCTCCGCACGAACATCCATGGCACGGAAGTGGTCCTGGACTCTGTCCTGGAGTCGGGCGCCTCACTATTGCTGGCATCCACGAGCGAGATCTACGGCAAGAACACTTCGGACAGCCTTTCGGAGGAGGCGGACCGCATCCTTGGATCTGCGCTCAAGTCGAGGTGGACTTATGCTGCGGCCAAAGGTATTGACGAGGCATTCGCGCATGCATACTGGCGGCAATTCGGGTTGCCCGTTGCTATCGTGCGGCTCTTCAACACGGTAGGACCTCGCCAGACAGGCCGCTATGGAATGGTTGTCCCGCGACTTGTGAGGCAGGCGCTCGTCGGCGAGCCTCTGACGGTGTACGGAGACGGCCAGCAGACGAGGTGCTTCTCCTACGTCGGTGACATCGTTCCCGCCATCACCCGTATTTCGGAGGAACCGCTGGCCTACGGGAATGCGTTCAACCTCGGTGGGAGCTACGAGATTTCCATTCTTGCGCTGGCCCAACGGATCGTTGAACTCCTCGGGAGCGAAAGTCCCATTACCCTCGTTCCTTATGAGCAGGCTTACTCCGAGGGGTACGAGGACATGCGCCGGCGCGTTCCGGACAACAGCAGGTCCCGCGAGCTTGTTGGCTTCGACCCGAAGACCACCCTCGATGAAATCATCCTCAACGTCGCAGCCGACTACAAGCCGGCCAAAGTCCTGGATCCTTCGGGTTGGAAGGTCACCCTGGCCTCTTGAACGAGGGAGCAGGATAGCCTACACCGTACGGACAGGTGGCCGGACACGTGGAGGATCCGCCAACCGGTCGCCTGCCCACGCCAGACGAACGACCTGCCGAACCCACTCCCAGGAGCGCGATGTGAATTCCTCAGGATCCGGACCCGGGCGCCCTGGTCGCGGTGGAGTGGCTGCACTTGCGGTCCTGGCCCTGCTGACTGCGGCGTGCACTGGGCCGGCACCAGGGCCGAGTCCCTCATCCACGGCCGCCGGGCGATACCCTTGGCACACGGGAATCGTGGCAACAACCTTTTGGGTAGGGGAGATCTTCGACCCTAAGGCAGCTGATGGCAGCCAGGTGATGTCCACTTACGACTCCCAGTGGATGCAGAGCTATGGAGGCTGTGACGGTGTCATCAAGGCCGGCTGCACCACCGAGGCAAGAACGCAAGCCAAAGGATTTGCGCCGACCAGCATGACTCCGAAAGAGAACCCGTTTTACCTGGATCTTCCCTATGACGATGTCAACGATGCCACGGCCTTTGCCGAACGGGCCAAAGTGATTCCCTGGGCCAACGACCCCGGTTTTGCGGGCAACGAGAAGAACCGTTCCTTCAGTTACATGAAGAACCAGTGGGTCAGGATCCGCAAGGGCGGCCATGAATGCTATGGGCAGATCGAAGACGCCGGTCCCGGCCAATACCACGACAAGAACTACGTTTTTGGCTCCAGTGACGCCCGGCCTGTCAACACGAACTTCAACGGGGCCGGCATGGACGTCTCACCGGCGCTCAACGGGTGTCTCGGCTTTTCCGAGCTCGACGGCGAATCGGACAAAGTCGATTGGCAGTTCGTGCCGCGGGACCAGGTTCCTTCGGGGCCGTGGCTGGACATCGTCACGGCCAGCCAAGTGAAGTAGGCCAGGCGGCCGGGGCCGGGGCGGTCCGAAACAATCCGCTACCGCAATCCCTCAAACAATCCCTTGAAAACTGGAGGTACCCATGGAATGGCTTAAGAGGCTTTTTCGGCGAGGTAACGGGCGGCACCTTGCCCGCCCGGCCGAAGCCAAAACCAGGGCCGGAACAGAACATCCTGGCCTCGCCTGAAACCTTAGTTGAGCGGCGGGCTCAGGGCAGTTTGCCTTGGAAACCTGCACCCAACACATCAGAGAAACGTTGGCTTCCTTGGTTGATCCCGCTGCATGTGTGGCTGGCCGGTCCTTCCGAGGCGTCCTGCGAGCAGGAAGTGTCCCGGTTCAGGGACCACATGGACACACGTGTCACTCCCTTGCTGAGGGCAAAGGAGTTCAACCCGCGCGCCGCATCCAGGTCAAACACTTCGCCCGGGAGATCGTTCCGGCCGATCATCGGGGTCAGCCCCATCTTCCTCCAGATCTGCTCGCCGTTGAGGGGCATTCCTGCGCGCTGATAAATGATGCTGAGCTGCTCGTGGGTGGCCTGGGCTGCCGACGTTCCGGCATCAAGCATGCTCTGCGATGAACTACGGCTTGAGCCGTAGTTCATCGTCATGATGTTGACGCCGGCCAGCTGAACACCGGCGGCGAGCATTTGATCGACGGCGGAGGTTCCGGCGTCGGTCAATCCCTGCGGCGTGACTGGAAGTGTCAGCCAGACAGCGAGGGAATGTCCCCAGTTGTTTCGCTCCTTCTGCAAGGCAGCGACAACTGCGGCCCGGCGCTGCCAGGCGGCGCTGTCGGCGAGATTGGTGCCTTCGATATCAAAGTCGATGGTCGCGGGGTTATAGCGCTCCAGCACTGCCCGGTAGGCCCTTTCCAGTTCCGCGGCGTTCTGGCAGGAGTTGGCGAGCTCACTGTTCACCGAACCGCCGAAGGACACAGCGATCGCGCCGCCGTTTGACCGTAGCTTGGCGATGCGTTCGTCGAGCTTGAGCGAAGCTTTCGCGGCGTCGAGACTGTAAGTGCTACCCCAGCTAGGCGTGCAGGCCTGTCCGGCGTTTGCCACCACAAACGCCAGCGTGACGTTCTTGGTGGCCTCGCCCAGGGGTGCGTCGAAGGGGTACTGAGGGACTACCGTGACATCAACGTAGCCGGAGAACCATGGCGGCTGGAACGCGCCGTTTGCGTCCGTCGCTACGCGCCACACGAGAAAGCCACCGAGCCCGGCCACGACCAGGCCTGCGGCGATGCAGACCCGTGTAAGGCTTGACGGCCGGCGACGTCCACGGGGCCGGCCGGACAAGTGGCGGACGACCCGTGCGTTGCCTGCCTCAGCCGCAACGGAAGTGTCGCTTCCCCGTTTCTTGGACACTCTCTTCCGCCATCCTTGATACCCGCTCAGAAAACCCCTGATTGTTTTGATGCACCATTTGACCACGAACAGATCGGATTCGCCCGTGCTTCCGCCTTGGTGTTTGATCAGGCGGATTCGATACGTGGCGCACGAGTAGTGGCGTTGTTCAGAAGCCAAGGGTTGAGTGTAAAGACGGGTAGAGCCTACTCGTGTCCGTCGCCTCCCCACTCCATAGGCTGATGGTGTCAGTTGGACGAGGGCAACGGGGGAAAGACAGGTCTCAAATGGAAAAGGACGCTCCGGTGCGAGCGGCATCAGAACCCAACGGATTCTTCCGAGAAGGCGATTGGCTCGGGTTCGAGTCAGTCCTCGACGGTTCCAGCACCTTCCCTCCCAAAGATCCATCGCCAATTGACCGCGCTGCCTCTTGGCAGCGCGCCCTCATAGAGAGGGCCCCTGAGCGGGGGCCGGTGGTGAATAAGCCTTTGAGACCGAGGCTTCCCCCAGTCGCCACCGGCCCCTTCAGGAACCGACTCACCGAGGCTCGGCGATGAACTCCAGGGGGAAGGACTTCGCGTCCGGCCCGGTCCGCACTTCCAGGAAACGGGTAGGCCTGTGGGCCGCCTCGTGGGTTTCGGTGCTGCTCCTGCTGACGGGCGCAACGTCGCTGATCAACGGAACCCAGACTCCGGCTGGCTCCCCCCAGCCCGACGACGCCACGGCTTCTGCCGCCCCGCTTTCATCCGTCAGTCTGACGTTCGATTCAGGCCGGGCAAGCCAGATGGAGGCGGCCCGGATCCTCAAGGACCACGGACTTCGCGGCACTTTCTTCATCGATTCAGGATTTGTGGGCGCACCCGATTACATGACGATCGAGAATCTCCACAGGTTGGCCACTGATCAAAATGAAATCGGGGGCCATACAGTCACTCTTGCCGATGTGACTGCGGTGGAACCCGATGAAGCTTCGAGGCAGATCTGCCACGATCGGGTGAACCTCACGGATTGGGGATTCAAAGTCACGTCTTTTGCCTATCCGTTTGCGGCTTCAACCGCGAAATCGGAGGAACTCGTTGCTGCATGCGGCTACAACAGTGCCCGGGGTCTCAGCGAGATACACAGCCCCCTTGACTGCGCCACCTGTGCCCCGGCAGAAACGGTCCGCCCTGCCAACCTGTTCCGAACGCGGGCAACGTCCGAGGTCGGCAGCGGCTGGACACTGGCAGACCTCCAGGCAACCGTGGTGCAAGCTGAACAGGCGGGCGGATGGTTGCAGCTGGCTTTCTACGACATCGACACCAGCGGCAGTCCCCGCTCCGTCACTCCCGCGTTGTTCGAACAGTTCGCCACCTGGCTGGCAGCGAGAACCCAACAGGGGACCATGGCTGTACGCACCGTGCATGACGTGATCGGCGGCGTGGCGAAACCAACGGTGAACGGTCCGGTGGCGGCACCGGCAGCATCGGGCAAGAACGCGCTGCGCAACCCCGGGCTGGAGATCGCCGGAAAGTACGGTTTGCCGCAATGCTGGCAGGTTTCGTCCTACGGCAAGAATGCGGTGGTGCTGGGCACCTTGAACCCGGGACACAGCGGTGCGGTGGCCCGTCGTCTGGACGTGACCGGATACTCGTCCGGTGACGCGAAATTGCTTCCCGTCCTCGATCTTGGGGCATGCGCCCCTAGCGTCACGGCCGGCCACAGCTATTCACTCCGTGTGTGGTATCAGTCCACGGCGAAGACGCAGTTTGAACTTTATTACCGCAACAAGCTGGGCACGTGGACCTACTGGACGGCCAGCCCATGGTTTGCGGCAAACACCAGCTACGCACATGCAATCTGGGAAACGCCGCCCGTTCCGCCCGGAGCAGAAGCCATCAGCTTTGGTATGAACCTTTTCAGCGATGGCCAGCTTGCTACCGACGATTACGAAATGTACGACACAGTGGGAGCTCCGTCGCCGTGATAGTTCTTTCAATCTTTTTGGTCCTGGGGGTCGGCACGATTTTCTGGTCAGTTGCCGGGCTCTTGCGCCTGGCAACTGAGCAGTCGTGGCGGGCCCAGGTTTGGTCCAACCGGATCCGTGGGTGGATTTCCCTCTTGCTGGGCGGAGGGGCGCCAACCCCGCAACGTCGACGAGCCCGTCATCGTTCAAACGGAGTCCGAATCTACCCTTCGAATGTCGCAGTCCTCGTAGCCGCCCACAATGAGGCGATCGTCATTAACGAGACAATCCTTGCCGCGTCCGCTTTGGTCCCTCGGCGCAACATCCACATCATCTCGGACATGTCCACAGACGACACCGCAGCTATTGCCAGGGCCGCAGGAGTAAAGGTCCTTGAGCTTGAACCGAATCGGGGCAAGGCAGGCGCGCTCGCTGCGGGAATCGCCCATTTCGATCTGTGCAAGCGGTTCAAGGTGGTCATGCTTCTGGACGCGGACACCCGCCCGGCCCCGGATTACCTCGAAACGGGGCTGCCGCTGTTTTCCGATCCCACCGTGGTCGCAGTCGCGGGACGCGCCAAGTCAATCATGAGTCCGCCATCTCCGACGGCGATTGGCCGCCTCTTGGTGGCCTACCGGGAGCGCTTGTACATCGTGGTCCAACTGCTGCTCAAATACGGCCAAGCAGCACGGGGGGCCAATGTTGTTTCGATTGTTCCGGGATTTGCCAGCATGTACAGAACCAGCGCGCTCACCAAAATAGAGGTCCTGGCGCCGGGACTGGTGATTGAAGACTTCAACATGACCTTTGAAATCCATGCGAAGAAGCTGGGTCGGATTGCATTCCATCCGTCCGCCGCTGTTGCGTATACACAGGATCCGGACAATCTGAAGGACTACATCAAGCAGGTGCGGCGGTGGATCCTTGGCTTCTGGCAGACGGTCAGGCGGCACGGACTGCAGGTCGGCAGGTTCTGGTTTGTCCTGGGGTTGTACATCGTTGAGCTCGTTGCCAGCTGCATCTTCTTCGTGCTGCTGGTGCCCGCCTTCTTGCTATCGTCAATCGCCGCTGTTGAGGTCTGGATCTTTGGCAATCGGTCGGAGGTCTTTGTCTTCCTGTCCGGTGTCCTGCGGCCTCAGGACGTTCTCATTGGAGTCTTCCTGCCCGACTTCTTCCTGACAGTCCTTGCCGCCGTTTCGATGCGGAGCCCGCGCTTCTTGCTGATGGCTCCCTTGTTTCCCCTGATGCGGATCCTGGATGCAGTCATTTGCCTCCAGGTGTTGCCAAGGGCGTACTCCTCGCGTTCGTCGGGAGTTTGGGTCAGCCCGGTTCGAAGGATCCAACGCCCGTCCCGGGAAGTGAGTGAGGCCGGACCGTCGGTGGCACGGGTCGGCTAGGGCTACGGACAGCCGGGGTGACAAGTTCCGGAAACGCGGACAAGCGGACGCCCATGCCACACAGCCATCACGGCTGGGGCATGGGCGTCCGCCCGGTTCAAGGGATCGCCTCTCTTTGCGGACCAAAAGGCCCGCCGACCAAAAGGCCGTGGAAGCGGGTTGATTCTTAGTTGGTGACTCCCGCGGTGGTGACGACGGTGAGCCACGGTCCGGCGGGCACGCTGGCGCGGTCCACGAAGCGCCACGATACGTGGTCATTGTCGCCGTTCAACTCAGCGAAGCCCAGGCAGCCGTTCAGGGCAGGGGACGCATCCATGCCCGCACCCTGGCTTGGGTCGCCCGAGAACTGCTTGTTGGCGGGACGGGCGTTGTTCGCCCCGAACACGTAGGCGGAGTCGTGGTAGAGCGAACCGCTTGAGGGACCCGCATCTTCAACTTGTCCGTAGCAAACGCCGCCGTTGGGGCCAGTGATCTGAACCCATGCGTTCTTCATGTAGCTGTAGCTCGAGTCCGCGCAGTGGTTGACGCCCGTTGCGGCGTTGTCTGCGGCGGCCCACGGAATCACCTTGCAACGCTCAGCGAAAGCGACGCTGTCATTGACGTCGTCGTAAGGCAGGTCCAAGTAGAACGGGTTCTGCAAAGGCTTGGGCTGGTGCAGCGGGAAGTATCCATTGCTGGCTACGCGCTTTTCCGTGGCGCACTGGAAACTCGTGCCGGTGCCTGAACTGACACCGTCGCAACCGCCGTAGGGGCTGCCCGGGCAGCCGCTCGCGCTTGCAGGGGTGGTCCCGAGGTTAACGCCGGTGTGCTGGAGTGCCCACTGGCCATTGAAAGTGGAGCAGACTTGTGAGCCGTCCGAGAGGCTGGCATTGAAGATTTCGCCGACCCAGAAGCTGGTGCTCACGATGTTGGTGTGCAGGGGGTAGTTCCCGCCCGTGGCAGGCAAGGGAGCAGGCGCGGCAACGGGTGCACTAGCGGCTGTTGCTGCGGGAGCCGGCGCGGCCGGGGCGGGAGCGCTGGACGGCGTCGCGGCCGGAACATTGCTGGGCGTCGGTGTAGGCGTCGGCGTCGAAATACGCTGGGGGGCGGAGGAGGCGGAAGGCGAGGGACTTGTACGCGTGCTCGAATCCCGCTCGTCAGCCTGGTAGGAGGATTTGTGTGACGACTGGACGGCGGAGATGGTGGCTAGCCCGCCGAAGGCCAGTAGCGCCACGGCTATGAGTGCAGTGAACAGGTGTTTCATATTTTGGGTGACATATCTGTTGGGGACATAGACATAGGAGACCGAGGCAATCGGTAGGGCGACCTGCAGGCAAAAATGCCGCAGGGTCGTACACGGCCAAATGGTGTGTCGCGACAGAGTTGTTGTGAAAAAAGGCTGCGCTTCGACTCCCCAGAAGTAGCCAGCCAGAACTTACTCTTGCGGCACCAGCTTACACAGTCAGATCACAGGACGGTAACAGGGGCTATACATCCGGCCTCGAAGCCAAGCAAAAGTTCCCGTTTGCAAGCCTGCGTGGAGCGCTTGGATGTGGTGCAAGTAGGCCCGGAAAACCAAGTAGTTACCACTCAATCCAGGACAGAACCCCACGGGTAACGTTTGGAAATGACACCGGTCCGTGCCGCGGCCGTCAGGAACACGTGTCCGGCGGCCCGAAGATGAGACAGGACCATGGACGATACTGAAGGGACCCACACCTCGCCCCCGATCATTCGGGCAGCAGAGCTTCAAGAGATTGTTCTTGCCTTGTCAGGGCCGGAACCAGCCGGGATAGTCATCTCAGGCCCGAGCGGCTCGGGAATGACTACGCTCTTGGACGCCGCGGCTTCAGTGCTTGGAGGGTCGTTCAGCGTGATCGCCCGCAACGTGTCCGAGTCATTCGCGGATATCCCGTTTGGAATCGCCATGGCCCTTGTTCCGGACCTGCAGGCCCGCTCCAAGGTGTGGCCGGGTTCCATCGTGGCGGCTTGCCGCAAAGCAGTGCGCGGCGCTTCGATAGACGGATCCTCGGCCCTGCTGGTGCTGGACAACATCGATTTCCTGGACGACATGTCCCTTTGGCTCTTGAGTCAGCTCCTTGGTGAACCGGACATCCGTATGATCGCCACCCACCGCTCAGACCGGCCACTGAGAATGGAACTGATGGAGTCCGTCGTTTCACGGCAGCTTTCGGTGGTGACCCTGGACGAACTCACGCAGGACCAGCTTCGCGAATTCCTCGATGACCGTCTCGCAGGTCACGCCGCGCGGAGCCTGGTCCGGGACATCCATGCCGCCACCGGAGGAAACCTGCAGGCCGCGAAGTTGCTTTTGGACGAAACCGCAGCACGCGGCGAGATCGTGGAGCAGGCTGATTCCTGGATGCTGTCCGGACCGATCCGCTTGGACGGTTCGCAGGCGCTCGAGCTGACCCGGCACCGGCTTGAGGGATATTCAGTGCCGCAGCGTCAGGTTGTGGACCTCCTGGCGGTGGGGGAGCCGATACCGATGGCCGTCCTCGAGCAGCTTGTCCAAAAGCGGGCCATAGAAGCACTCAGGGGCGACAGAACGGTCCGTGTCCAGAAAGACAACCAGGAAACGGCGTCTCTCAGCCACGCCAACGAGGGGAGGTTGGCCCGGCAGCAGCTGGGGCCAGCCCGGATCTTGGAACTTCGGCGAAGCATCTACAACATCTCCGTCCCGGTTGCGGATGACTCGCTCTGGACGCTGTTCCGCCGGGTGGAGCTCGAACAGGAAAGCGGATTGCCGGTAGCCGACGCTGACCTTCTGGCCGTGGCGATTGCGGCGAACGACATTCACGATAACCGGCGGGCCCGGCGGTCTGCGGATGCGGTGCGGGCGCCGGAACTCGGATTGGTCGCAGGGGTGGAGCTGGCAAGGGCCCTCTATCACACGAGGGACTTCCCCGGGGCTGTCACGGTCCTGAAGGGTTTGGTCGCAAATACCCCTGACGTCTTGACCGCGGACTTCGCCCACGCCGTGTGGCTGCTGTTGCTTGCCCTCTTGCCGACTTCGCCGGGGGCAAATGTGCTGCAGTCGGTTCTACAGGATGCCCGACGGCGGCTGGAGACTGCCGCCGTCGGGGTCCAGCCGGGCGAGCCGGCCTATCTTGGCCAGGCGGCCGTCCGGGACGAACTGGACGTTCTCCAGCTGTATCTGGATGTGCAGAACGGAAGCTGGCCATCGGCGGGTAGCGAGCTGTTCCAAAGGCTTTGCCGCAGCCAATTGATTGACGTTGGACTGCGTTCGGAGAACCATCCGCCACCGCCTACCCAGGCCTCGGTGCTTTTGATGGCGCTTGTCGCCCAAGGGCTCGCCGTCAGCGGGCGGTTCTCTGACGCCGTCGCTCTCTCGACGTCGGCCCTCGAAGCTTTGGGGAGGCTGCCACGGTGCCCAGTGGACTTCCTCTCCACCGTCTTGATCATCCACGGATCGAATTTGATCTGGCGCGGGCAATGGGGCGGCTCCGAAATGTTCTGCGTCGGCAGTTCCAGCTACAGCAACCGGATGAGCTATTTCGGCGGGGCGGCCCACCTCTACAGGGCGCTAGTGCTTGCCAGGCAGGGGAGCCTGGAACTGGCTTGTGAACAGTTCCGACAGGCCAAGGCCCGGCTGGACGAAGCCGATCCCGACGGGCTTCTGCCACCGGCCCTCGGTGGACTTGCCGCAGCTGCGTGGCTGCTGGGCGATGTCAACCAGGTGCGTCGCGCCCTGGCTGCCTACGACTCGCGCCGCAGTTCAGGAAATTACCTCGCATCGCAGCTGGCCGAAAGCTATTCATCCGCAGCACGGTCAGTGCTGATTGGCGCGGAACACTCACACAGGAAGCTCCTTCAACTTGCGGGTTCGGCTGCCAAGAAGGGACACCGGGCACTCGAAATGCTGAACCTGGGCCTGGCAGCGCGTACCGGCAGCCGCGGCTACCGGCAGATGGGTCCAGGGGTGTCTGAGGTTGTGTGGAGTGTCGAGTCCGGAGTGCCGTCAGGACAGGAAGGAAGACAGGAAATGGGACAGGGACCAGGGCTGGGAACAGAAGCGAACACGGGTGCGCCTCAACAAGACCGGGCTTTTGACCAGGAGGAGGTGTTTGCATATGACGACTCCGGTCCAGAAGGGGCGGAGTCCAGGCCCTCTACTCTTCCCGGGATCGTCAAGCTCTCCCAGCGCGAACGCGAAGTGACTGCCCTGGTCGCTTCCGGGCTGAGCAGTGCGGAAGTCGCCGCTCGGTTGGGTATCGCGGTAAATACTGTCAATGCGCACCTTCAGCGGGTTTACGGGAAGCTCGGAGTCTCACGCCGGCAGAAGCTCTCGGAGCTGTGGGACGAGTTGGCGAAGCCGGAGGAGTAGGCCGGGCAGCTCCGCGGATGAGGCAGCGAAGCCAAATGGTGGGACAATTACTAGGTGACGCCGCCACTCCTGGCGGTCAGCCGCTGGCGATTGCCACGTATTCCTAACAAGGAGCACCGGTTTTGACGATGGTTTCCACCCCTGCGTGGGGAGATGCCCAGGTTTCAGCACTCGATGACGATGAAGTCCGTCGCATCCGCAATGATTTCCCTGTTCTTGACCAGGAAATCAATGGCAAACCGCTGGTCTATTTGGATTCGGGTGCCACCTCGCAGAACCCTCGAAGTGTGCTGGAGGCGGAGCAGGAATTCTATGAGCAGCGAAATTCCGCTGTCCATCGGGGTGCCCATCACCTAGCCGTCGAAGCAACGGACTCTTTCGAAGACGCGCGCGCCACCGTGGCACGTTTTGTGGGCGTGCAGGATGATGAGCTGATCTGGACGGCTAACGCCACCGCCGGGCTGAACCTGCTGGCCTATTCGTTTTCGAACGCCAGCGTGGGCCGGTCAGGTGCGGAAGCCGGGCGCTTTGCCCTTAAGCCAAGCGACGAAGTGCTTGTCACTGAAATGGAACACCACGCCAACCTGATCCCATGGCAGGAACTGTGCCGGCGCACCGGCGCCACCCTCAAGTACATTCCCATCGACGACGCCGGTGCGCTGCGGCTTGAAGAAGCATCGCGCCTGGTTACCGCGCGCACCAGAATCCTGGCCTTCACCCACACTTCCAACGTGCTCGGCAACATCAACCCGGTGGCCGTATTGGTCCGGATGGCTCGGGAAGTGGGTGCCCTGGTGGTCCTGGACGCCTGCCAGTCCGCGCCGCACCTCCCCTTGGATTTCAAGGCCTTGGACGTTGACTTCGCCGTATTTTCCGGCCACAAAATGCTGGGACCTACGGGAATCGGCGCGGTCTACGGCCGCAGCGAACTGCTCAACGCGATGCCACCGTTCCTGACCGGTGGTTCCATGATCACCACCGTGACGATGGAGCAAGCCCAGTACTTGCCCGCGCCCCAGCGTTTCGAGGCCGGAACGCAGCCCATTTCGCAGGCTGTGGCCCTGGCCGCGGCAGTGAACTACCTCAGTGAAACAGGGATGCAGCGGGTGGCCCTTCGTGAAGCGGAGCTTGGCCAAAGGCTTGTCACGGGCCTCAGCGCCATCGACGGCGTGCGCGTGCTGGGACCCGGGCCAGGAGAGGAACGGACCGGGCTCGCCGCGTTCGACGTCGCAGGGGTGCACGCCCACGATGTGGGGCAGTACCTCGATAATCTGGGCATCGCCGTCCGGGTCGGCCACCATTGTGCGCAGCCCCTGCACCGCAGGCTGGGCCTGACTGCCTCCACCAGGGCCAGCACCTACCTGTACACCACATCCGGGGAAGTAGACCTGCTGGTTGGGGCGGTTGCCGGGATTCGGCCGTACTTCGGGGTAGCGGCGCCTGGAGCCAAGTCATGAGTGGTCTGGATTCCTTGTACCAACAGCTGATCCTGGAGCACTCCAAGACCCGCAGCGGGGGAGACCTGGCTGAACAGCCGGCCACACCGACGGGTACGGCCGGCACAGGGCAGAGTCACCAGCTCAATCCCATCTGCGGGGACGAAATCACCCTGCGGCTCAGGGTCGGGGCCGCCGGAGACGGACAGAGCGTCACTGAAATCCACTGGAATGGCGATGGCTGTGCCATTTCGATGGCGTCGGCCTCCATACTCAGTGAAATGGCACCAGGGATGTCCCCGGCGTCCCTTCGACGGACCATTGATCATTTCCGCGAATTGATGCGCTCGCGCGGCAAGTTGGAAGCGGATGAGGAACTCCTACAGGATGCTGCCGCGCTGGCCGGGGTTGCCAAGTATCCCGCCCGGGTAAAGTGCGCCATGCTTGCGTGGGTGGCTGCGGAAGACGCGCTACGCCAGGCTGAGGCCGGCCAAGAGGTGTCCCGGATTCCCTAGCGCGGCCGGCCCTAGGTCGAGTAGCGTCCACTCTATTTTGGACTCGTGGCCCGGACTTAGCCTCGAACCATGATTACCTTGGAGAGCAGGCGCGAATGGCGCCGGAGCCAGCATAGGGTCCGCAGGGCGGAATTTGTGGTTGTGGGATTGTTGCTCGCCCTCGTCGCGGCGACGATTCTTGCCGCCTTTATGGGCATGATGCATTAAAGACCGAAGGCCATAACGCAGTCAAGCTGCGGCGATGGCGGCTGGGCATGGCCGCAAACATTGGAATTGTAGGAGACAAAGAAAAGCTCGGACCCGCGAAAACCGGCCCGAGCTTTTTTGTACCGTTGGCCTAGTCATCGCATCATTTGGGTACCGCTGCGATGAGCACCGAAATCGACATGAGACCGAGAATCGCCCAAACAAAGATCAATGACCAGTTCTTCTCTTGGGCTTTCCTGTGGGCCCCATGCCACACTCGTTCCATACTATTCGCGTCCATATCAGTAAGGTATTCCAGCCGATACCGCTCAAATAGCGTGCCAACCACCCTACTTGGAAGCCTCATTACTCCATTGGAAATATCGGCTACTCGTACTCGGACCGGGTGTCATTGGCGCGGGTAAAGACGTCTGGCACGCCGTCGCCGTCGTCGTCCGTCTGCTCCTCCCGCGCCACGCGGCGGTAGTGCCGGTTACGGGCTTTGAGCACGACGGCGGCAAGCGCCGCCCCGGCGAGGGAACCGGCCAGTATGGCCACTTTCGCGTGGTCATCATGCGGGGAACCGGTACCGAAGCCGAGCTCGGCGATCAGGAGGGAAACGGTAAAACCGACACCGGCCAGCGTGGCCAGCCCTGCGACGTCGATCCACGCGAGGCCGTCGTCCAGGCGCGCGCGAGTGGTCTTGGTGATGAGGAATGTGGTGCCGAAGACGCCCGCCGTCTTGCCCACCACAAGGGCCAGCACGATGCCCACCGCCACCGGATCGCGCAAGGCGGCGCCCAGTCCCTCGCCGCCGCCCAGCGCCACGCCGGCAGAAAAGAAGGCGAACACGGGCACGGCGAAGCCCGCCGAGAAGGGACGCAGCCGGTGTTCGAAGGTTTCCGCGAGTCCGGCCGCGGGCTCGCCCTCCCTTCCTGAGGCTCTCACGGGTACGGCGAACGCCAGCAGGACCCCGGCCACGGTGGCGTGGATTCCCGAAGCATGGATCAAGGCCCAGGTGGCTGCGGCCAGGGGGAGCAGCAAATACCGGCTACGGACGCGTTTCTGGACTGGCTTGTTCACGAGGAAGGCAAAGAGGGCAAGCGGCACGGCTGCGGCCAGCAGCATGAAGGGCTCGAGGCCGCTCGAGTAGAAGAACGCGATGATGCCGATGGCAATCAAGTCATCCACCACTGCCAGTGTCAGCAGGAAGGTGCGCAGCGCCGCTGGCAGGTGCGTATTGATGACGGCAAGGACGGCCAAGGCGAAGGCGATGTCCGTGGCCGTGGGGATGGCCCAGCCCTTGAGCGTTTCCGCGCCCGAACCGAGATTCAGGACCACGTATATGAGCGCGGGAAGGGCCACCCCGCCGACTGCCGCCGCTACCGGGACGATCGCTTTTGCAGGCCTTCGCAATTCCCCGGCCACGAATTCGCGCTTCAGCTCCAGTCCGGCGATGAAGAAGAACACGGCAAGGAGCCCGTCAGACGCCCAGTGGCCCAGGCTCAGTTCCAGATGCCATGCGGCGTAGCCGATCTTGACATCGCGCAAGGCGAAGTAGCTATCGGCAAGGGGTGAATTGGCCCAGACGAGGGCGGCCACTGTGGCGGCGAGCAGGAGCGCACCACCAACGGTTTCGGTGCGAAGGATGGCCAGGATTCGTTGATATTCGGGGAAGCTGGAGCGGCTGAAAACCTTGGGAGGGGCAGCAGGGTGCGGGCGATTCGCCATGGTGGCTCCTGTGGAGGTTGGGAAGCTCGGGGTCGACAAAACTATTGCCGACCAGACTTCCCGGCGCACCTGTGTTCCATTTTAGCCGAAGGGGCGCCCACACCGCCGAGGCTCCCCAACTAGCTAGCATTTGTTGTCGTTAAGAGCCCTCATAACGACGTTAACTGCTAGCTAGTTGGGCCCGGAAGGGGCGTCAGGTGAGCAGGCCCGTGATTCCGATGACCGCCGTCGCGAGTCCAAGCACCATGGAGATGGTGACCAGCACGATGTGGACGGTGAGGAACTTGGTGGCCTTCCCGCTGGCGTCGCGGGCGCGGACGTCCGTCATGACACGGCGCAGGAACTGCGGCCACACGATGAGGGACCATGCCCCTGCGACGATCAGCACAACCGACAGGCCAGCCGCCAGCTTCACGCTAGTGGCTTTCGAGCCAGGCCTGGGCCTGCTGGGACTGGATGTTTAGGGCCTTGCCAACCATCGGTTCGGCCGTTTCGGCGATCTTGCCGCCGAGGAACGGAACCGACGACGTGACGGCACCTTCGAGCTCGACGCGGGTGTTGCCGACGTCGGCCACCAGGCGCTGGACTGCGGTGACATCAAGGGGGGCGCCGGAGATCTTCAGGGAGATGTTGCTGCTCCGGGAGCCATCGGCTGCCGGAGCATCCCACTTCTCGGTCTGGGTGACGGTGAGCTTCTCGCCGACGAACTTGCGGGCGATCTCCGGGAGGCGCGTGGTGGGCAGGGTGCGGACCGTGACGGTGGTGAAGGCGCCGGAGGTGTCGCCCTCGATCTGGAATGATTCCAAAGTGCCGCCGACATACTCGCTCGTGTGGCGCAGGAAGTCTTCGTCGATGAAAGTAGCGGCTACGCGGTCGACGCCGTAGGGCAGGGTGGTGGATGCGTTCAGGGCCATGGGGGTCCTCCGTGAATATCTCGGTTGAAAGCTCTTGCGGCTCCCAAACATCCTACGGTGTGGGCGGGGTAGGCTAGGAACGCCCCGGGATTCGAGAGAATTTCGGGTTTTCGTGCTGCCTCCACCCATCCGACTTCCCTCTTCCGAGGAGTGCCATCCATGAGCCCCAAAGGCCAACCGTCAGCGGTCAACTCCGGAATCAGCCCTGCCGGCACTGTCGCATCCCTTGATGGATTGCGGCGGGCCTTGGGTGAGGACCGGACCTTCGCGCGGGTCAGGCCCGAGGCTTCGCGGGTCTTCACCGAACGCAGCTCTGACTACCAGATCAGCGCTCCCGCAGGCTTGAGGGCGGCGCTGCTGGCGGAAATGGCCGATGGCCTCGCCTCCCAAGGTCTTGATGACAGCGCGGTGGTTTTGGCCGTGACGGCCACTGGCCGCGAAGCCGAGGATCTGACCGCGGCACTGGCGGCCTATCTTCCGGCTGATTCGGTGGTGGCCTTCCCCAGCTGGGAGACCTTGCCGCACGAAAGGCTCTCGCCCCGCTCGGACACGGTGGGCCGCAGGCTCTCAGTCCTTCGCCGCTTGGCCCACCCGGAAACCTCGACGGCGGGTCCCCTGCGGGTGGTCGTGGCGCCGGTTCGCGCCGTGGTCCAGCCGGTCGTGGCGGGCCTGGGAGAACTGGTTCCGGTGACCTTGAAGGTAGGGCAGGAAATGCCCTTCAGTGACGTGGTACGGCGCCTTGCCGACGCTGCCTACTCGCGCGTGGACATGGTTACCCACCGGGGTGAATTCGCCGTCAGGGGCGGTATTTTGGACGTTTTCCCGCCCACCGAGGACCACCCGGTCAGGGTGGAATTCTTCGGTGACGAGGTTGACCAAATGCGCTGGTTTGCAGTGGCCGACCAGCGTTCACTCTCCGGTCCGGCCGTGCACCACCCCACCGAACTGCACGCTCCGCCGTGCCGGGAAATCCTCATCACGCCGTCGGTCATGTCCCGGGCCGCCAGGCTCAAGGCTGACATGCCGGCAGCCGCGGACATGCTGGAAAAGATCGCAGGCGGCATCGCCGTCGAGGGCATGGAGTCATTGGCCCCCGTCCTCGTGGACTCCATGGTGCCTTTCGTGGACCAGTTGCCCGCCGGTTCCATCGGTGTGGTCATCGAACCGGAGAAGGTCCGTACGCGCGCGCACGACCTCGCGGCCACCAATGAGGAGTTCCTTGAGGCGGCCTGGTCCACTGCGTCCGACGGCGGGACCGCACCTCTCGATCTTGCCTCGCAGGCCGCCACGGATCTGCACGCGGCCAGCTTCCAATCTTTGACGGACACCCGGAGCGCAGCCCTGGCCCACGGTGTCTCCTGGTGGTCCATTACGTCGTTGGCGACGGACGAAGAGCTGGTTCTCGATATCGACGTCCTCAACCTGCACGCCCGCGAACCGCGGGGCTACCAGGGCGACGTCGCGGAGATGCTCGAATTCATCGGTTCCCACGTGCGCGACCAGTGGCGCATTGTGGTGGCCACGGACGGACCGGGCCCGGCCCAGCGTCTCGCCGAGTTGTTCCATGATGCAGACATCCCGTGTTCCCGCGTCGAGTCCCTGGCGCACGAACCCCAGGCCGGCATCATCGAGGTGACCACGGCCGCCGTCGGACGCGGTTTTGTCCTGGACGGACTTAAGCTGGGGCTGCTCACGGAAGCGGACCTCCTGGGCCGCACGTCGGCCGGGTCCACGAAGGACATGCGGCGCATGCCCTCCAAACGGCGCAACGCCGTCGATCCCCTTCAGTTGCACGCCGGCGATTTCGTGGTCCACGAACAGCACGGAATCGGGAAGTTCGTGGAGCTGATCCAGCGCAAGGTGGCGGGCTCCTCTTCTGGTCCCTCCGGGGGAGACGCCGGTCTTCGCGAGTACCTGGTGCTTGAGTACGCGGCGTCCAAGCGCGGCGCCCCCGGCGACCGGCTGTTCGTCCCGACGGACCAGCTGGACCAAGTGACCCGCTACGTTGGCGGAGACACGCCGTCCTTGAGCAAGATGGGCGGGGCGGACTGGGCGAGCACCAAGTCCAAGGCCCGCAAAGCCGTCAAGGAAATCGCGGGGGAGCTCATCCGGCTGTACTCGGCACGCATGGCGTCGCGCGGACATGCCTTCGCGCCGGACACCCCGTGGCAGCGGGAGCTGGAGGAAGCTTTCCCGTACGTGGAGACGCCGGACCAGCTCACCACCATCAACGAGGTCAAGGCCGATATGGAACGGGAGATCCCGATGGACCGCCTGGTCTCGGGCGATGTGGGGTACGGAAAGACCGAGATCGCAGTCCGCGCCGCATTCAAGGCCGTACAGGACGGCAAGCAGGTGGCAGTCCTGGTTCCCACCACGCTGCTCGCCCAGCAACACTACGAAACGTTCACCGAGCGCTTCTCCGGATTCCCCCTGCGCGTCAAGCCGCTGTCCCGGTTCCAAGGTGCGAAAGAAGCCAAGGAAACCATAGAGGGGGTCAGGAACGGTTCCGTGGATGTGGTCATCGGCACGCACCGCCTGCTGTCCAAGGATTTCGAGTTCAAGGACCTTGGCTTGGTGATCGTCGATGAGGAGCAGCGCTTCGGTGTGGAGCACAAGGAAGCCCTCAAGAAGATGCGCACCAACGTGGACGTCCTTGCCATGAGTGCGACGCCGATCCCGCGGACGCTTGAGATGTCGCTGACGGGTATCCGAGAAACGTCCACGCTGGCCACGCCCCCGGAAGAGCGGCACCCCGTGCTGACGTACGTGGGGCCGTTCACCAATAAGCAGACCTCGGCGGCGATCCGGCGTGAACTCATGCGCGAAGGCCAGGTGTTCTTCGTCCACAACCGCGTGTCCTCGATTGAGCGCATCGCCGCCCAGATCCGGGAACTGGTCCCCGAAGCCCGGGTGGAAGTGGCGCACGGGCAAATGTCCGAGAGCCGCCTGGAAAAGATCATCGTGGACTTCTGGGAGAAGCGTTTTGACGTCCTTGTCTGCACCACCATCATTGAGACCGGCCTGGATATTTCCAATGCCAACACCCTGATTGTGGACGGCGCGGACAAGTACGGCCTCTCCCAGCTCCACCAGTTGCGCGGCCGGGTGGGCCGTGGCCGCGAACGCGCCTACGCCTACTTCCTGTACCCCTCGGAGAAGCCCTTGGGCGAGGTGGCCCTCGAACGACTCAAAGCCGTGGCGGCCCACAACGAACTCGGCGCGGGCATGCAGTTGGCCATGAAGGACCTCGAAATCCGCGGCGCCGGCAACCTGCTGGGCGGGGAACAGTCCGGGCACATCCAGGGCGTTGGCTTCGATCTCTACATCCGCCTGGTCGGTGAAGCAGTGGCCGAGTACCGCGGCGAGGCCGAAGAGAAGGCCGCCGACATGAAGATCGAGCTGCCTGTCAACGCGCACTTGCCGCACGACTACGTGCCGGGAGAACGCCTGCGCCTCGAGGCCTATCGGAAACTGGCCGCTGCCATCACCAACGAGGCCATCGACGAGGTCCTGGCGGAACTCGTGGACCGTTACGGTGAGCCGCCGCTGCCCGCGAAGAACTTGATCGCCGTCGCCCGCTTCCGGGTGGGGGCCCGCGAAGCCGGGTTGTCCGACATCGCGCTCCAGGGCAACTTCATCCGCTTCTCGCCCGCCCAGCTGCCCGAGTCCAAAGTCATGCGCTTGAACCGCATGTACCCGGGCTCGCAGACCAAGCCGGCCCTCGACGCCGTCCTGATCCCCAAGCCGAAAACGGCGAGGATCGGTGGCCGCGACCTGCAGGACGCCGAGATCCTGGAGTGGGCCAACACCGTGATCGAAGCAATCTTCGCGGCTTCGCCCGCTTCGCAGACCGCAGGCTAAAGCGATGATGGGAGGACACCACGCCGCGTCCGGGGCCGCGGCGTGGATAGCTATTGCGTCAACCGGCCCGTACGCCTTGGGCTGGTACCCCTTGGACGCCACCGGAATCCTTATTGGGGCGATGACGACGGCGGGGACTGCCTTGGTATGCGATTGGGACCACCGGGCGAGCACCATAGCCCACTCGCTGCCGCCGTTGTCGAACGTAATCGCAGTCGGGATTGAGAAGGCCAGCGGAGGGCACCGGCAGGGAACCCATTCACTTTTGGGCGCTTCGGCTTTTGTGGTGCTCGCGGCCATGGCTGCCCAGTTTCAGCTGGACACACCCGTGGGCCGGTTATCCGTGGGCGCCGGGCTGTTGTGCATGTTCATGATCAACCTGGCAGCCAAGGCCCTCAAGCTGTTCCCGAATACCGGCTGGATCGCCAACTGGGTTTTCGGTCTAGCCATGGCTGGCCTTGTCACGTGGTTCGCTCCGCATCAGTGGAGCTGGCTGCCCTTGTCCATGCTGACCGGCGTCGTGGTCCACATTGTGGGTGACATGATCACCACCGGGGGAGTGCCGCTGCTGTGGCCCATTGTCATCAAGCCGCCGAAGTTCTGGCGCAAGCTGCCCCTGGTCAGCGGGATCTGGCGGGCCAATGGCGCATTCTCCATCCCTCTGCTAGGCAAGGCCGGTTCGCGGCGGGAGTGGCTGGTCCTGATTCCCGTGAGCGGCTACGCCATGGTAGGACTTGGCCTGGCGGTCTGGACACTCGTCCGGAACCAGTGGCCAGCCGTCCAGGCCCTGATGCTGGGCCTGGGCGGGTGAGCGAAGCTCAGAATCTCGAGGGAGAGCTGGCCGTGAAGGTGCCAGTCAGAGGGTTGCCCGCTTTGTCCGCGGCGCCTGCAGGCGGGGTGTAGATCGGACTCTTCTGCGGGTTGACAGTTCCCGCGGTACCACCTGTTCCGTCCGAGGTGAAGGTGATGACCAGTGTCCCGGAGGACTGGGTCCAGGTCACCCTTGCTGTGAAGCTCCGGGCCGAGGTGCCCGTGTTGTAGGCGCCAACGAGGTCTACGCTGCCGATTGACGGCGCCGAGCACGTTGTGCCGCCCGTACTGGCGAAAGTCAGCACGTTGCCGGCGCTGATGCTGGCGATCCCGTCCACGGTCTGGGAAGGGGACGAAGAGTTCCAGCCGCTGCACAGAGTGTGTGGGTCCATGTCATTGGAATAAATGATGGTGAGCGTGTCTTTGTTATCGGCCACCTTGATCGCGCCGCCGCCGTTGGCCATGGTGACGGAGCTGACCGTCGGCGGAAGGTCGATGGCTATGGCCTGCGTTTGGGTGCCACTGGAGTTACCGGCCGCATCGGTAGCGGAGTAGTGAATGTTGTGGGCTGCCTCCCCTGTGACGCTCACGGAGGCGGTTGCGCCGGCGACCGTGACTTGGGTGCCGGTGTCCACCTGGTAGGTGATGGACGCTACGCCCGAACCGCCAACGTCCGTGGCACCGAGGTTCACTGTCACCGGGCTGGTGGCGTAATAGCCCTGGGAGTTTGGCGATGGCGAGATTGAGGTGACCCCGACGAAGGGCACAACGGTATCGATCTTGACGGTTTGGGTCTGCGGTGTACTGGCGTTACCTGCGACGTCCGTGGCGAAGTAGGACACCGTGTGGGTGCCGTCGCTGCCGCTGACATTCACCGCGGCTGTGGCCGCGTTGACCGTCACAGTGGTGCCGCCGTCGACAGCGTACTTGATGTTCGCAACGCCGGAACCGCCTGTATTGTCAACGGCGGCGAGATTGACGGTGACCGTACTGGTGCGGTTGAAGCCCGCGCCATTCGGCGCCGGGGAAACCGAGGTCACACTGATGGTGGGTGGAGCCGAATCAGTGTTGACTCCTGCGCTCCGTGTGCTTTCCGTACCCGTCCACAAAGAGATGACTGGTGTGACCGTGTAATACCAGGTCCCGCCGGACAGGTTTTGTTCTACGCAGCTGAGGCCGGACACCGTTCCTGCGCAGCCTCCTCCAGCGGCGATTTTGGTACCGCCGGAGGGCGCCGAGTAGCGGGCCACGGTGTAGCCAGTTACTGCGTGTCCGCCCGGTGTGGCCGCGGCCGCCCAGTTGACCGTGGCATTTGTACCGCTCAGCGAGGCCGCCGGAGCGCCGCCCTGCGGCATGGTGTCTCCTTTGGCCGCGCCGAAATTGCTGCTGCTCAACGACTGCCAAAATGCATTGGCCGCCGGACCGCCCCAGGAGATGAACAACGCTGCCAGCAGCGTCCACGTCACGCGACGGCGGAGTGCGTGCCTGTGTCCGCGGCCTGCAGAGTGCTTGGGCTTGTTCATTTGCGGACCGCCATCGTCACTGGTAGGTGGAACACGGCGCCTTGGCAGCTGGACTGTGAAGCCGTCGACATTGACGCCGCTGCGGGCAGGGTGATCAGAATCGAGGAATTTGCCGGGACGGACACCGTTGGCGTGAGAGGCGCGGCCGGGGCATTGAACGTCACGCCCGTGGTGGTGCACAGCGGGTGGGATGAATCCGCCGTAGCGGCTCCGTTGGCGGTGAAATTGTACACCTGCACCATGAAGGCATTTGGATTGCTCGCCCGCACGATGACTTCCGCGGTACCACCAGGGACGAGGGCGGTTGCGGGACTGTCACCGGCCACCAAGGCGTCTACGGTCACGGTCTGCATGGTGCCGTTGGCGGCCGAGCCGCTGCCGATCCCGACGGTGGACCAATAGGCGTAGGCCGATCCGACTCCCAGTACCAGGCTCAGCAGGGCAGCCGTCACGGCCGCTTTGGCTGCCGCCAAGGAGCCCCTCTTCATCCACCTTTTCGCTTTCATGTCAGTTGACCGCATCTCAGTTACCCGCATTTCAGTTACCCTGTCCCGTTCCGGAGTAGGAAAGCTGGAGGGTTGCCCCTTTGCAGCCGTCCTGGTTCAGCGAGGTGTCCAGCATTCCTATTTGTGGCCACCGAGCCGCGGGGATGCCGCTCGTCGAAAGCGATGAATTGCCTGGCGGGGCAGAGATTGGATAGCTGCCGCTGAATTGGGTGACGACGTAGTCAGACGGATTGCAGGGCCGGTTGTTCGCTGCGGCTTGGAGGGTCCGGGTGACTCCCGTGACCGAAACAGTCAGGCCGGTGACGTTGAGGCTGGAATTACCCGGGTTTGCCAACTGAAGATCAATCGACACGGCGGAGCCTGGCGTCAGGAGTCCTGCGGGCCCGCCTGAGATGGTGAACGGTTGGTGCTGCCCGGCGGTCACCGTCAAGGATGCGACGACGGCGGACTGCAGCGTCCCGCTGGTGCCTTTGGGGCTCAGGGAGTAGGTTCCGAGAGGTGTGGCGGATGTTGTGGATACGTTGAGGCTCGTTGGCGCCGATCCTGGGCCGACGGCGACGACTGCGGGCGAAAACGATGCTGTGGCGCCTGCCGGCAGCCCCGAAATTGACAGTGAAACGTTGCCAGCAAACCCGCCTGTGGGCTGGACCACGACGTTGTAGCTTGCCGAGGTCCCCTGTGTGACGGACCTGCTGGGGGGTGCAAGCTGCAGCGTGATGCCTTTTGGCGGGTTTTGGTTGCCGTTGCCATTGGCGGCAAGCACGACGCCCGATGTGAGGATCACCAAAAGGAGGCCTGCCAGGAGCATTTTGGCTCCCGTGCGAACGGTGCGGATTGGCGATCGGAATAACTCCGGAATGCGTGGCACCGGTTCCTCCTCTGGGTTTGTTTTGCGTGGCTTCTGTAAGGACAGCACAAGCCGGTGGGCCGCTGCCGGCCCACCAGCTCTTGACTAGTTGCTGGTGTAGGTGAGGTTGACAGTTGCGCCCTTGCAGCCGTCCTGGTTGGTGCCGATCTTGTCGTTGAACACGATCGTCGCACCGCCCCAGCTGCCCACACCCGTACCGCTGGCCACTTCGTGGGCGACGGTCACGGTCGGTGAGGCGAGGGTGAAGTCGGTCGCGTCGCAGGCCCCGACTGCACCAGCGGCCTGGGTGATGCTCGCGATGCTTGCCGTCACGCTGGCAACGTAAACCGGGCTGGTGTTGCCGTTGTTGAAGTTGCCGCTCAGGGCCTGAGGTGCGCCGCCCGGCTTTAGATCGGTGACGGAGCTGGTCTGCACGACAGTGATCGGGACGTTGGTACCTGTTGCTCCGGAGGCGACACCGCTACCGGTGTTGGTCCAGTATGCGAAGGCTGCTCCGCCGCTTGCCGCTACAAGCGCAACGGATGCTGCTGCCGCGTATACTTTTCCCTTTTTGCTCAATTTGCGCATGGTGAGACTCCTTGTTAATTGGTATTCCCCGGAATGGGCGAAAGCGGCAAGGAATTCGGAAATACCAATCCTGCTTGGACTGCCCATTCATTTGATGACCAAATGCTGGCATGGGCAGTCTTTAACTAACAACGAGTGGTGCTACCCGTCTTTCCCAACAAAAGCGAGTGGTACTACTTGGTTTGCGATCCTTCTGTGGGAAATCGCTAATGGGGGCCTTGCTGCTTGTTCAAGGCTGGTGGACCCCAAGTGGCTGGGTTGTACCGGCGAGATCCTGGATTCTCTCGGTCGCGGCCCAACTGGCAAGCAACCGGAGGCGTTCATCGGACGGGGATCCAGGTACTGCCGGGTAGACCGTAAGTTTGAAGCCAGGGTCTTCCGCAAGGTCCATGGATTCGTAGGCGAGTTCGAGGTCACCTACCACCGGGTGGTGGAAATACTTGGTCCCGGCGTAGTGGCGCCGGACGTTGTGGGCGGCCCAGCGGGTTCGGAATTCTTCGCTGCGCATGGACAATTCTCCGACGAGGTCTGCTAAACGTTTGTCGAAAGGATTGCGTCCGGTCTGCGTGCGCAGGATTGCCACGTTGGTATCGGCTGCCAGTTCCCAATTTGGGTAAAAATCCCTGGCCCGGGGGTCGAGGAAAATGAACCGTGAATGGTTGGCGGGCCTTGCCGGTCCTCGGTACATCTCCGAATAAAGCGCAAAGCCGAGTTGGTTGGCCGCGACGATGTCCATGTGGCCGTTGCCGATGAAGGCCGGAGACGTGGTGATGGAGTCCAGCATGAATTGGAGAGTCGGGCGGACGGTCCCGCTTTGGAGGGGGCGCCGTCGAGCCTGGCCGGATATGCTCGCGGCACGGGCAAGGTTGTAGAGGTGGTCCCGCTCGGCGTCGTCAAGCTTCAATGCCCTGGCTATCGATTCTAGGACGCTTTCGGAGGTACCGGCCAGGTTCCCGCGCTCAAGCTTCGTGTAGTAGTCCACGCTGACCCCCGCGAGCATTGCAACCTCTTCACGGCGCAGGCCGGGGACCCGGCGTCGACCCCCTATGAACGTCAGCCCGGCCATTTGGGGAGTGATTTTGGCGCGCCGAGAGGCGAGGAATTCTCGCACTGCCATCTTGTTGTCCACTCATTCACGCTACACCGGGCTTTGCGCCGTAGGGAGGTACTGCCAGAACCCGGATAAGCAGAGCTCTCGCTAGGGATGGATTCCTTCGCTTCCATTGAAGGTGAACCAAAAGCCCGCCCACAATCCTGGGCCGAGCCATGACCACCAGAACGGAGTCAGCGTGACCGCCATCAACACTCAGATGCCCGAGCGCGAACAGATCGCCGGCCGTCCGCTCGCGGCGGTGCTCGGCTTGCTCACCATCTTCGGTCCGATTTCCATGGACCTGTACCTGCCTGTCCTTCCAGCCCTCACGGCCGAGCTTCAAAGCACGACGTCGGTGGCCCAGCTGACAATCACCGCTTGCCTTCTTGGCCTCGCCATAGGCCAAGTAATCGCAGGGCCCCTTTCGGACCGCTTCGGACGCCGAGTGCCGCTGCTGATTGGAGTACTCGCCTACACCGCGACATCGGCCCTGTGTGCGCTCGCCCCGACCGTAGAAACACTCATCGCCGTGAGGTTCGTCCAGGGCCTGGCGGGCGCCGTGGGGATCGTGATTGCCCAAGCCGCGGGCCGGGATGTCTATTCGGGCGGCAAGCTGCTCCGCTACTACGGACGCCTCACGGTGCTCGGAGGACTGGCCGCGATTGTCGGCCCGGTGATTGGCGGCCAACTCGCGGCAGTCACAGACTGGCGAGGTGTCTTCCTGTTCCTCGCAGCCATCGGTGTCGCCATCCTTGTGGCATCCTTGGCCGTTTTCCGGGAGACCTTGCCGGGGAGCCGGCGGATCACGGGAGGTCTTTCCCATACGGTCAGGGACTTCCGCCGACTCCTTGCGGACAGGGTGTTCGTTGGGGCCGTTCTGATCACCGGCTTCACGTACTCGGCGATTTTCGCCTACTTGAGCGGGGCAACCTACATCCTCCAAGGCATGTACGGGCTCTCCCCGCAGGGCTACTCGTTCGCCTTCGGCCTGAACTCCCTGGGCTTCATGGTCTTTGGGTTCATCGCCGGACGCCTGGCTGAACGATGGTCCGAGAAAGCAACCCTCGTCCTGGGTCTGCTCATGACTCTCTCCGGCGCCCTCGGCCTGCTCGCGACTGCGCTCCTGCACCTGCCTTTGATCGCCATCGTCCTGTCCCTTTTCACCATGGTCAGCGGAGTGGCCGTGACCAGCCCGCCGGCAACGTCGCTCGCACTGAAGGACTACCCGGACTTGGCAGGCACGGCGTCATCGCTCCTTGGTTTGGCCCGGTTCGCTTTCGGTGGCCTCGCCGCACCCCTGGTCGGCATCGCGGGTGCCAACAATCCGGTTCCCTTCGGCATCGTCGCCTTCGTTTCGGCTGTGGCGGCTGCGCTTTGCATCGGACTGATCAGGGTGCGCGCCGTGAACCGGCTCGACCACCATTTCTGACCTTCTTTGGTGGGACAACGACGGCGACACGCCCTTCTTCGTGGCGAGTCGCCGTCGTTCGCGTTGAAAGGAGGTCAAAAGTGGTGGAACCACACTTAAAGTACTGTGGCCCCGGACCAGGTCCGGGGCCACAGTATTTGCGGTTAAGTCTTAGCTTTCGCCGGCCGAGTTGGAGCGGCCGAGGATGGTTTGCGGAATCCAGAATGCGAGGGCAAAGAGGCCGAGGCACACAGCCATGGGCCACGGGTTGCTCAGCGTCAGGAAAGACAGCGAATACAGAGCGCCGAGGAACAGGACCATGATGACCGCGAAGATCAAAATGCTCTGGCCCAGATTGTTCTCTTTTTCGACGGGCTTGCTGGCGTTCTGGGACATGCTTTCCTCCTCGGCCCCTGGGGGCTCAAAACTTTGGCGGCTGCGGGGCTATTCAGTACTGGGTAATTTCAGTACGCGGATGAACCTTGTTCACCCTTGACGATGGCAATCCCGGAGCTCGCACCGATACGTGTTGCACCAGCAGCAATCATAGCCTGTGCATCAGCCAGGGAACGCACTCCACCGGAGGCCTTGACGCCGAGGTCCGGGCCAACTGTCTTGCGCATGAGCGCAACGTCTTCCACCGTGGCGCCGCCACCGTTGAAGCCGGTTGATGTCTTGACGAAGTCCGCGCCGGCCTCCACGGAAGCCTCGCAAGCCAGGACCTTCTGCTCGTCATTCAGCAGCGCGGTCTCGATGATGACCTTCAGGATGGCCCCGCCCGCGTGGACCGCCTCCGCCACTGCTGTGATGTCATCCACCAATGCGCCCTTGTCCCCGGCCCGGGCTGCCGCGATGTTGATCACCATGTCGATTTCATCCGCCCCGTCCAGCGCGGCACCACGGGCCTCAAAAGCCTTGACGTCGCTGGGAGTAGCACCCAACGGGAAGCCAACCACCGAGCAGGTGAGCACACCGGAACCCTTGAGTGCCTTCGTGACGGTCTTGACCCAAATCGGATTGACGCACACCGATTTGAACTTGTATTCGGCTGCCTCGGCACAGACCTGGCGCACCTCGGCCTCGCTGGCCTCCGGCTTGAGAAGAGTGTGGTCGATGTATGAAGCGATGCCTGCACTATTGTCCAGTGCGGTGGAGGCTTCGTTGCTCATGGAGGTCCTTCCGTGGCGGGCCCGGTGGCTTCGTGCCGCAAGGGTCGCGGCTCGTCAAATGACCATCTTGCCACACTGCCCGGCCGCCGCGGAGGCTGCCCCGAAACGAGCGGATACCAAGTGCCGGGCCGTCTCAGGCAGCGGCGACGGCGGTCCGCCCAGCCTTCGGAGCGCGGAACCTGGCGTCTTCTTCAAGCCGGGCGGCGCAATGGGCCGCTGCCGCATCGGAAGACAAGACGAGCCCCAAGCGCATGCCGTCCCAGGAGGCGGCGTCGCCGATCGCCCAGATGCCCGGCACGGAGGTGGTGAAATCGCGCCCCACCCTGATGCCGCCGTCGGGAGCTGTTTGCAGGCCGGCACTTTCGGCGAGCTCGTTGCGGGGGAGCCGTTCTTCGGCGAGCACCACAAGATCGCCGTTCATGCTGCTTCCGTCTTCGAAGACGATCCCGGTGGCCGGGAACACCGAACCGGCGACGGAAGGCATGACGGAAGCGGGGCGCAGGGTGGTGCGGACTGGCCGGACTCCGCGGGACCGCAGCACGGCCTCGGCCTGGCCGGCCGCAGGACCAGTGCCCACCAGGATTCCCAGGGGCCGACGCCCCAGGACCCGGGTAATGTCGTTGACCGCGGTGCCGATCTGCTCAGCGTCGTCGATGGTGGAGTAGCTCAAGCCGCGCGCAGCGCCCTGGACCGGCGGAAACATCGGCGCGGAGCCGGTGGCGATAACCAATTGGTCGTACGGGAACTCCATGCCCTCGGTGGTGGTCACTGTGCGTGCCTGGACGTCAATGAAGCTCGCGGCCTGGCCGAAGCGAACGGAAACCTGGGGGAGCGCAGCAAGCTCCAGGAGCGCATCGGAACAATCGTCGCGGTTGCTCAGAACGGTGATGGTGCCGTGGAAGGCTGCGGTGCCCGGCTGTCGCGCAGCTGTGCTGACCCCTGCCAGCCGACGCACGAGGGCCTGGGCTGCGGGCCCGGCTCCCGCGATGACGAGGTGGACGGAATCTGCGGACGGGGTGATGGACATGATGGGTCCCTTCGCTGGATTGACCCGTGGGTACGTGCCTGTGCCCAGCGTAGGCGTTGGGTTTTTCGGCGGTGTTTCCCTGTTGTTGCCATTTCGCAGGCGCCTGTTCCCTGATGGTTACCCACCGGTAATGAGCTGCGTCACATGGTGGACAGCGCTGATAGTCAATACCGCCGCAGGAGCTCCCGGAGTCCATTGGATACAAAGGCCCTGACTGCCCCGGCGCGGTCGAGGAACCCGTGGGCGCCCACGGGTTCCACGGAGGCGATCAGCCCTGCGGCGTCGTCCAGGCTCATGCGGACTTCGGTATCCAGCCGCCCCTCCACCACCAACCGGGCTCGGCGGGAATCTGACCACGCGTCGGGTCCGGGGTCATCGTGGAAGGTGCGGGTCACCGACACGTCCCGCCAGCCGCCGTCGAGCTTCACATGCGCCTGGTAACTGACGGTTTCCCCCTGGGTCTCAACGCGCCCGTCCGCGAGGAACGCCCGGGCTCCGAAGGGCCGGTGGTCAAGGAAGCCGGACACCTGAGGCGCGGCTCCGGCGTCGGCGGATGGCAGCACCACGGTGGCCGTAAAAATCAGTAGCTCACCGTCTGCTTCGCCGCGGAGGGTGTCGTTGAAACGGACGCCGGCAGGAGGCTCGGTCATGGCCGTGCAGGAGGAATCCTTGGGCAAGCCGCCGGTGGTCATCGAGCCCAGGTACTTCCGTGCGTCCCGGTAGCCCATGCCGATCAAGGTGTCTGCGTTGATCCTGTCCAGATAGAACTCGGGATCGAGCGGCAGGGGATGTTCCGGGCGCACCACATGGAGAATAAACTCGCGTCCGGTGGCCTTGGCCGCCTCGAAATCCGTAAGGAGCGCTCCCATGGCACTCATTTCAATCATATGGACGTACTGCTCCAGCGGGCCGTCGCCCCAATAGGGGGAATTCCCAATGCACCAGATGAGCCAGATTTCGTCCGCACCCCGCCTTAGCGCTTCCTGGACGTTGGCGTCCCGCACCCAGACGGCGTCGGTCCAGATCTTGCCGTCCCTGCGGAGCGGTGTGAGGAAGATGGGCAGCGACATCCCGGCGGCCATGAGCTCCGGATCGATCTCCGTGGCGTCGATCGGGTGGCAGCGCTTTTCCACGAACTCCACCACGTTGAAGGAGCCTCCGACGGCGCCCGGTTCCGCCGCGCGGCGACGGATCTCGGCGGCGTCGATCCCCAACGCCGGGAACACTTTGTTGAGGAGGCCGTCGGCATCGCCAATGGCGGGCAAGGACCACGGTCCCTTTAGGTAGTCGCCCAGGGGGAGGGCCGAGCCGAAATCCTTGACGTTGACGCCGGACCACTTGCTGCACATGTCCTCCGGAGACACGCCGGAGAGCATCATCCCGGCTGTCAGGATCCCGCCGGACGTTCCGTCCACATGATCGAACGCCAGCCCTTCCTCCGCGAGCGCGCGCACCACTCCGGCCTGCCAGGCCACACGCATGCCGCCTCCGGCCAGCACCAGGGAACGCATCACGTACCCACCCTCCCTGCGGCTGCAAGGCCGCGCCAATAGATGAAGCAGAGCACCGCCGTCGCAAGGTCGAAGAAGGCAACTGTCAGCGCCAGTGGCGCGAACACACCGTTCAGCACTCCGATCCCGACGGCGGCAAACGCGCCTGCCTTTTGCACCCCGGACCACAGGACTACTTCGTGCGAAGCCACGGGGTTGAGCAGGGTGTGCAGGAGCAGTCCGCCGACCACCACCATGAACATCCCCACGGTGCCGAAGAGCTGGTGCGCCTCGGGCGTTGGCTCTGCCCCGATCAGCCGGAGAATGGCCCCGCCGAACGGAATCTGCGCTGCCCCTGAAAAGACGGTGATGATGGCGATGGCGGCCAGGACGGCCCGCAACGGATCGGCGGCGGCCCAGTTCAGGACCCCCGGAGCGTGTTCCTTGTGCGGGTGCGGGTGCGGGTGTGCTGTGCTCATGGGAATCTCACGAGTAGCTTGCCAGCAGCCTGCCGCGGTCCACGAGCAGCCAGAGCATGGACAGCCAGGTCAGGGTGGAGACGTAGAAGCGGATGTCGTTGAGGAACATCCAGCGCAGCAGCAATTGGCGGAGCTCGGTGTCGTCCTTGAAATCGCCGCCGCGGATCCTGATGTTGATGGGGATGATGATTCCCTGGCCAACTACCGTCAGCGCGATGATGCCCAGTAGGCAGATGATGGCAGGGATGACCCGGATGCTGCCCCACTCCGTCCATACCAGGATGGCCCCGGAGACAAACATGATCGGCACCACTACCGTGAAGAATTTGGTGGCCGCGCGGGTGGGGATGCCAAAGTGCATGTCCACGTTGTCTCGGGAGAGAGATCGCCAGGTGGGGTAGAGGAACCATTTGAGGACCCACATGGTGCCCACGTACATGGTTGATCCGAAGAGGAAGTACAGGGCGTTCAGGAGGAGGAGCCAGTTCATGATGGCCTCCCTTGGGCAGGCTGGGAATCGGCGACGCGGGAGCGGTCCGGAGGTGCCAGCCACTCCTGGCTCTGGCCAAGGCCCACCACGCGGTCCATCATGTCTCCGCCGCGGAGGGCTGCCGCTTCCGCCTCCGTCGTTGCCGTGAGGAACCACGCTTCGTAGTGGTCGTCCAACACTCCATGCGCTTCGGGAAGCCATGCGGTGAACAAAGGCTTGTTTCCCACCTGCAGGGTCTTGAGGGGTGCGACGCCGGGAGCCTCACCCAGGACGAGGCGCGCCTTGGCCTGCCGGCCGAAAGCGACATTCGCCGTGGCCTCAAAATAGATGTCTGATTTCCAGAGCATTCCACGGAAGGCGCAGTAGTTGGAGGCAGCCAGCCTCACCGGGAGCCCGATGGGAGCGGGTTGTTCGATTTCGATGTAGCAGCCCAGCATTCCGTCCTGGTCGTACTGGGCCGAGACCGTGGTGTCCGTGACCACGAAGTCGAGGTTGGCTTGGTGCTTGGGCATGCCCCAGATTCCTTTGCCGCCCTTGACTGAGATTTCGGTGCTGACGGGCAGGTCCACCACGAACTGGCCCAGCTTGAACGTCTTCTGGAAGATGAGCGGCAGAAACGGCGGGACGGGCCGGCTGCCGTGGGTGATGGCGATGGCCATGGAATATTCGATGTATTTGCCGATGTCCGTCGATTTGTAGTTGACCACCGTGACAACAAGCAGTCCCTTGCCCCCCAGGCTGAATGGCCGCATTTCCTTCCCAGGGAGCAGTGCGGCGGCGGCACGCTTGTTGATGGGGAAGGCCGCCATCAGCACAGGGGAATCGTCCGAATTGACTGGCATGACGTACTTGATGCCGTCCACCTTGGCGTATTGGCCGGTGAGTTCGGCTTGGCGGCGGGGGACCGGGGAGGGGAGGATTTTCTGAAAGGATCTGTGCAGCGCTGCATGCAGCTGGGCGAAGTTGTTCATGAGTTCAGCTCCTGGACGATGATCGGGAAGGTATCCCGCCACGCCCGGGCGCCGAAGAAGACGTCCAGATGGCCGTAGCCGGGAATGAGATGCAGCGAATCCTTGCCGGGCCTGTGGGCTTGGAAGAACTCGAAGGTGCGCTCCTGGCTTTCCGGCAGGAAGCAGAGGTTGTCCTTGCCCGCCATGAAGACGAACCGTGCGTCGGTTTGCGGCGCCTGGGCCACGAAGTTCTCCGGGAGCTCGGGGTGGGTGCCTGCCGCCACCATGTGTCCGGCCTTGATGCTGCGGCCCATTTCCTCGAAGAAGCTCACCGGTACCTCGGCAAACTCGCCCTTGAGCCATTCGTGCGTGGCGTCGTCGAGGTTTTCATGGGACCACAGGGCCGGCCTGCCGCTGCCGTAGGTGAAGCTGACCATCTTGCAGACCGTGTTGTTGCATTCGTGGTGGCCGGCCTTGACCAGGAAGCGGATGAGGCGGGTGAAGTAGCCCTCGGACTTGTAGGCCCACGACGGCGACAAATAGGGAGTGAACAGCTTCACCACGGGCGTCAGGTAGTCGATCTTGAGCCGCGAGAACACCGGAACCACCGGATGCAGGGACACCGCGTTGGAGATGATGGTGTCCACTTGCGGCAGCAGCCCCGCCACGGCAGACATGGCGAACGACGTGGAGCCCTGGCAATGGATCACGGCCTTGAGGGTCTCGGCGCCGGTGGCCCGGAGCACGTGCTCGACGGCGGCAGGATGGTCGTAGACAGCGGCGTCACCTAGCGTCCACGAAAGGGGGTCGAGGTCGATCGAGGCGCGCCAGTTGAGCATCCAGACGTCCCAACCGTCCTCCAGCAGCACATCGACCACGGTGGTGGGGACTGGCGGCCGAAAGAGTTCTGCGCGTACTCCCGATCCATGGACCAGCAGCACAGGCCCCTTGCCGGGGTTGACCGGAGAAGTCACGTGCACAAGGCTGAGCGGCGTGTCGTCGCGTGCCCGGAAGGGGATGACCTCGGTGTGGTGCTCGGCCCGGGTGACAGTCATGGTGAAATTCCTTCCCGGGAGATGGAGATGGGCGTTTCAAGTAGCCGGACTGCCGGGAGCCCGGCGGCGGTGCCGCCCTTGGCCGGCACCGGACGGACGCCGTCGGACGTGGTTTCCAGTGCCCAATCGCGGCAGATTTCATCGATGGCCAGCGGGTACACCGTGAGCGCGCCGTCGGGGGCCAAGTGGATGCGCAGGAAACCCTTGTGGTCCTCCACCGACTGGCCGGACATCATCCAGGTGGCCACCTCACCGCCGCGGGTGCCTAGGATGAAGAGGGCAAAGGCCTCACTGCCGAGGACCCAGCCGCTCACGAAGGTGACCGCGAGGGCGAAAAGGGCACCCAGGAATTGAGGCCAACCGGGAGGCCAGTGCAGGACTGCGACAACCACCAGGCCCACTCCCATGGCGGTGAGTTGGTACAGCACTCCGCGCAGGAAGGTGACAAGGCCTTTGCGGTCCCGGATCACCGATGAAGTGCCGAACAATTTCCAGAGCAATGCCAGCGCGCCGAGCACTACAAGCGGTCCCAACACGCCGAAGATCAACGGCCGGGCCAGGCCGGCCCCTTCAAGGGAACCCAGGGTGTCCATGAGCGACCGGCCGCGGAAGCTGCTGAAGACAGTCCATCCAGCCAGGAAGAAGAGCACGTGGATCAGTCCCAGAAGCGGTCCGAAGCCCGGATTCCGGGCAGGAAGCCAAAACGGGGAGAACGGGTTGGCGAGCCGGCGCCCCAGTTTCCGGCCGTCGTCACAGCTGGGGTAGCTGACCGGGGTCCGGCTGAACTTACGGCCGCCCGAGCCGAGGTCCGGCGTCGGGAGCGACGCCGAGACGTTCGGCGATGTGATGGGCGTCGGCAGGATGATTTTCTCGGGAAGTTCCGAAGTGTCAGCGAGGTAGGCGCCGCCCAGCCCGCACGTGACTAGCTGCGTCCTCAACCCCTCTGGGACCGCACCGCTTCCATCTCCGGGCACGTCTTGCTCGAAGCGCGAGTAATGGTGCAGGTCCCCGCTGAGCCAGAGGCGGACAGAGGCGCCGGTATTCTCGAAGCTGCCCGTGGCCGGGTTGAAGCGGCGGCGCAAGTAGTCCTGCTCGAAGAAGTTGACTTGGCGGAAGGCGCTCGCCGACGGGGAATCGGAATAGACCCAATACGGCGAAGCCAGGCACAAAATAATGGCATCGCCCGGCTGCAGTTGCGTGGTGACGTTCTTGTAGAAGTACTCCAGTTGCGGCTCATCAATGTACTGGCCAAGTTGGCTGTCCAGGCCAAGCACCCACCAGCCAGGGCTGCCGGGGCCGCCGGTGAGCCGCACGCCGAAATAGCTGCGGCTCTGGACCGTACGCCAGGCTCCGATGCTGCGCTGCCTCGTGAACAGCCGGATGAAGGAAGTCAGTCCGTCGTACCAGTCGTGGTTCCCGGGCAACGCCAGCATCAACGTGGCAGGCGGACAGGTGCCGGGCGGCGGAGCTGCCGAGTCGCCGGGCTCGGGAGCCGGGAACGCCTTGCGGTAGGGACCCACCATCTTGTCCTCGTAGCGTTCCGGCGAAGCCACGGGATAGACCTCGTCGCCGCCAAGCACCAGCACGTTGCCCCGCGGCAGCGTGTCTCCGGCTACCTCGAGCCTCTCCTGGGCGAGCAGAAGAGCCACCGAGTAGGTCGCGTCGAAGCCGTCACCAAGGTCGGCAGTGAAATCGAGCCACAATTCCTTAGCCTGCGTTGCGGCCACTTGTGCCAGCGCTTCGTCCCGGCTCCGAAGTTCGTCTGGTGCGGGCAGGCCTTTGTCCATGACGGCCGGTTGCGCTGCCTGGCCGGGCAACGGGAGCCGGTCAAGATAGAGCGGCTCACCGGGGAGTCCGGCTTCGAGCTCGCGTTTGTCGCCGAAATCGGCGAAGAGGGTTGCCGCCGCGACTTTGAGTCCGGTGCGGCCCAGGGCGATGGGCGAGAGCCAGCGGACAGCATCGCGGGGCGTAAACCCCAGCTCGGCGCTGTGTTGTGCAAGCTCCCAGTGCTTCATGATCGTTGCCGGAAGGGGTACGGAATCTTGGAGACAGTGCGCCCGTAGACCTGCCAGAGCTCGCCCAGGAACAATTTCCCGAACGCCGTGAGCCCAGCCGCCGGAGCCGGGCCCACAGCCCGGAAAGTGGTGAGCTGCCGTGCGAAGTCCAGCGGCCTGATGTGCAGTATCCCGGCGCCGACGACGGCGGGATCGTCGTCGTGCTTCCTCGCCGCTGCGGCCGGTTCCGGCGGCGGGACATGTCCCCTCAGGATCGTGGCATACAGGATGGTGGTGTCCGGCCAGACGTCGAAGCCGGTCCCGTTGTGGATGAGCTTGTAACCGGTGAACGTCAGCGGGGTGCCCCCCGGATCGCGCAGCCAGAGCCGGTACAGCATGCGCCTGCTCGGCGTGCCGTCTGGAGACTTGTCCTCCACGAAGAGGTTGAACCAACCCTTCTCCACCGGCAATCGTCCACCGAACTGGTCCGCCAGCACATAACCTTCGGCAGTGGCAGGGTGGGCCGGATCTGCGACGAACGCGTCGATGTCCTTCGCCGTGATGGTCAGCTCAAACATGATCCGCCGCCCCCGGTCGCGGCCCAGGCTGCGGCCCTTTTCGGGATCGGACAGGCCAGGGCTGAACCAGCCGTGCATCTGCTCTGTGAAGCTGACTGAGGTGAGACTGACCGAGGTGGAACTGACTGAGGTGGAACTGGCGGAGGCTTCCATTGGTCCGGCGCTTGCTCCGTGTGGATCAAGACCGCGAACCTGCTGGGTTGTGGCGGATCCCGCCGCGTAGGCCGGCTTTTCCTTGCGGCCCGAGATGCCTTTGGTGGCGTCGGGGGCAAGCGCTCGGGGTGCGGTTTCGGCTTGGTCGACGACGGCGGCCGCAGCAACGGGCGGGCTCTGCGCGGGCACTATGCCTCCGCGCTCCCCGGAAACTGCGGCTCCGGTGACGGCCCCCAGGCTGTCCGCGTCAAGGATGTGCCGGCATGCCCGCTCCGCGAAGGCCGCAATAGTCAGGGAAGGATTCGCTCCCACCGGCCCGGGCATCGCAGCACCGTCCACCACGTGCAGGCCGGGGTAGCCGAACACTTCGCCGTATTCATCGCACACGCCCTCGGAGGGATTCCTACCGGAGGGGGAACCCCCGATCGGGTGCACGGTGATGACCCTTTTGGCCCACCACAATGGATTGTCCACGAAGTTTCCGTCCAGCTGCCCGGCGATGTCCTCCATCGTCTTCTGCACCCTGCTGAAGTAGCTGTTGGACGAGGACAGGGTCCAGTCGATGGCGAGCCTGCCATCCTGCAGGCTCATCACGCCGTCGGGGATGTCGCGCCCCATACCCAGCAACGGAACAGAGCTGCTCGAGTGGCGTCCGTCGCCCAGCGCCGCGGCCAGGTCGGCGGAGATGTTGGAATGGTGGCCTTCAAACAGCCGGTCCTTGAGGATTTGGGCAGCCATCCTGGCGGTGCGGCGGGCCACTTGGCCGAGCTGGGCGGTTTCGATCAACCAGTTGATGAAGGCCGGATATCCGGCATCCTCCACGAAGTACCCTCGGCCCGAGCCGCCGTCCACCGTATCCGGAACGCGGATGGCCGTGGTGATGACCGGGCCGCGGCTGCCCGAAAGCGTCCGGACACCCGGTGTGCCTCCGTGACCGTTCGGTGGGCCGGCCTCCCCGGTTTTCGCATCCATGATGAGGGTCAGGAGGTCTCCATTGCCGCTGAACCTCGTGCCGAGGGTTTCGCTGAGCCCTGGCAAGGAAGCCCGGTTGCGCAGGAGCAGGAAGTTGCTGCCAAAGGTGCCTGCCCCGAGGACCAGGCGACGGCAGCGGATGAACCGCTCGCGCAGCAGCGCGCCGGGTTCCTGGGGATCATGGACAACGTAGCGGACCTCGTAGCCGCCGCGCTGAAGTCCGTTGCCGTGTAGCGGGCGGATGCCGCGCACATCGTGGAAGGTGCGCAGATCTGCTCCCGCGCGTTTCGCCGCGGACAGATAGTTGTGGTCCAGCGTGTTTTTGGCGCCGACGTTGCAGCCGATATCGCACTCGCCGCAAAGGAGGCAGGTGGTCCTGACGGTGCCATCGCCGTGGACGCTGCCGTACGGAGCGGCGGGCAGCGGCTGGTTGCTGCGGGGTTCGGCGCCGGGGCCGGTGGCAAACGTCACGGCGATGGGAGGCCGCGTGATGGCCAAACCCAAGGCGGCGGCGCTCGCCTCCATGGCGTTCGTCTTGGGGGTGTCCCGGTAGGGGTAGGGGACCGGTTGGAGCATCTTTTCGGCGTCGCCATAGAACGGTTCCAGGTCCTCATAGCTGAACGGCCAGTTCTCATAGCCGCCTCCAGGCACCGGTGATTCCTTGACGAACCACTTGGGGTCCTTGCGCAGCAGGACGTTGGCGTAGATGAGGGAGCCGCCACCCAATCCACTGGAGACCAGGCCTTCCGTCCCGCGGAACGTCCAGGCGTCGAACAATCCGTAGAGGCCACGGTCAGGGTCCCAGAAATTGCGGCCCATTTCCGATGGAGTGCGGGCGAAGCTCCCCGGCGGATAAGCCTTGCCGCGTTCCATGAGGACTACGGATTTGCCGCCCTCCGCCAGCCGCAGGGCAGCGACGGACCCGCCGAAACCGGAACCCACCACCACGGCGTCGACGGTCTCGATACCACTTTCCCTGGTCCCCAGACGAACCATGGCCGTTCCTCTCACAGGAGAGCTGACCTGGAGTCACCCGGACGTAGCCGAACGATGCCTCCGTGGACTATGGCCCCATGTTCCCACCGGGCCGCGAATCTGTCCATGGTCTGGAGTTATTACTCGCATTGCTTTAAGACGCTCGCTCACCTATGGGCCCAAATCGCCGAACCCTCTTGCACATGATGTGAATAGCAGTTCGTCTTTTTGCTGGAAGATCCGCAGGAGGATCGGCCAAAACCGGCCCAAAAGTGAGCGAGGATCGCAGGCTTAGACGCGGAGCCGGTAGCCCCGTTTCACCACGGTTTCCACGAGCGTTCCGTCCGGCAGGGAGGACCGCAAACGGCTCACTGTCATGTCCAGGGCGTGGACCGAGCCCCGCAATTCCAAAAGGTCGGACAGTGCTTCGCGGGACAGCACGGCACCGCCTGCTCCCATGAGGGCTCGCAGCAGCAGCAGCGGAGCGGGGGCCAGTTCCACTACCGAACCATCGATCCTCAAGCAGCGGCCGCGCAGCTCAATATGCCCCGCAGGAGTGTCGAGCCGGCGCACATGGTTCAGGGCCAGATGCTCAGTGACGAGCCGGATGAGGGCACCCATACGGTAGCGGTCCGGGATGAGGGGGGACAGCCCGGCGTCGATCAGCGGTTGTGCGGTGACGGGCCCGACGGCGGCAACGGTCACCTGGGTCTTGAGGGCCTCGATCAGCTGGCGGTACAGGCCCATTTCGTGGGCTGTGCTCCACATGGCGTCCACTGCCGGCGCGCTCGTGAAGGTGAGCACGTCCAAGTCTCCACTGCAGACGGCTTCGATCAGGCGCGGCAGCTTGTCTTCGCCGTCGGGCTTCACCCAGCGGTACGGCGTGACAGTGAGGACCGTCGCGCCGGACATGCGGAGGCGCTCAAGCTGGCGGACGTCGGTGTAGCCGTGCAATTGCACGGCGACGGTCTTTCCCCGGACGCCTTCCTGGAGGAGCATGTCCACCAGTGTGGCGGTGGTTTCGTCGCTGCTGATCCCGACGTCGGCAAGGCCGGCCGCGCGGACGGCACCGCGGGCTTTCGGTCCCCGCACGAACATGCGGCAGGCCGCCAAAACATCGAGAAGCTGCTCGCCGATGCCGAAAGAGTCCGCGGCCTCGCACCAGCGCCGCATTCCGTAGGCAGTGGTGGCGATGCAGATATCGGGCTTGGCCGCGATGATCTTCTTCGTGTCCTCGATGAGCGTGATGTCTTCCTGGACCGGTGCGATCTTCAATGCGGGGGCATGCAGCACGGACGCACCGCGCCGTTCGAGGGCCTCGATCAGGTCGCGCGACCGCCGGTGGGAAGTCACTCCGATGCGGAAACCGTCCAGTGGCGCATCGTCGTTTGGTCCAGGGGTGGCCAGCGGCGAGCCTGCGTCAACGGAATCAAGGGCGTTCAGAGTGGTCATAGGATTTCCTTCAGGCTTCAAGGAGCGAAGCCGCGAGCCGGCTCAGTTCTGCGGAGGCTTCGGCATGATTGCGGTTGGCTTCGGCCACCCGGACCACCTCGCCGATGACCAGGACGGCCGGGTTGCTGCAGCCGGAGGCTGCGGATTCGATGGTGCCGAGGTCGGCGATCGTGGTGCGCGGGCCGGGGCGGTAGCCGCGCTCGACGACGGCCACGGGCATTCCGGCGTCCATTCCCGCCCGGCGCAGGCCGGCCGCCAGCTGCGGCAGGGTCCCGATGCCCATCAGCACCACGATGGTCCCGCCGAGGCCGGCGAGATGGGTATGTTCCTTTTCGGTCAACGGGGCGTGGCCGGAGACCACGGTGAACATGTGGCTGACTTCGCGGTGGGTGACGGGAATGCCCGCGGCCGCGGGGACGGAGATGGCGCTCGTGACACCGGAGATGACGCGGACGGGGATGCCTGCCTGGGTGCACGCGGCGACTTCTTCGCCGCCGCGGCCGAACACATAGGGGTCACCGCCCTTGAGGCGGACAACGTTCTTGCCTGCCAAGGCGGCCGCGACCATGAGCTTCTCAATGTCGCACTGGGCCACTTTGTGATGGCCGGGGCGCTTGCCGACGTCCACCAGTTCCGCAGAAGTAAGGCGCACCAGTTCCTGATAGGGGGCCAGGCGGTCGTAGAAGACGACGTCGGCGTCCCGCAGCGCGTTGACCGCGCCGACGGTGAGCAGGTCCAGGGCGCCGGGGCCGCCGCCGACCAGCGTGACATGGCCAGGCTCCCCGGCGGCCGGTTCGGTGGCGATGGGGATCCCGGCTTCCCGGCAACGTTCGAGCAGCGGCTCCCAACCGGGCTCGCCGTCGTCGACGGCTGCGACGAGGAACGGGCGCTCTGGCAGCGGGCCGTCACCTTCGGCACCGTCCGGCGTGCTGAGACGGTAGACGACGGCGCCGGCGGCTTCGTAGCGGCGGACGGCTTGCCGGGCGGCGTGGGCCGAACCGGTGACCAGAACGTCGCGGCCGGTGGGATCAATGGTGAGCTGCATGGTTGTCAATTCCCTTCGCCCGCGGATTCGTTACCGGTCCGGATGGGGATGCTTGCGGAAGAAATGAGCACGCCGCCCTTTTCCTCGTTCGTGGCGGGGCGGATCTGGCCGCGTTCGGGGACGAAGGTGATGGCTTCGTCTTTCTGGTCCGGGGCATTGACGAAGGAGCGGAAGCGGCGGAGCCGTTCAGGGTCCTTGAGGGTTTCGGCCCATTCGTCCTGGTAGGTGTCGATGTGCCGGGCGATGGCGGCCTCGAGGTCCTCAGCGATGCCGAGGGAGTCGTGGATGATGACGTCCTGGATGTGTTGAAGGCCACCGTCGAGTTCTTCCTGCCAGCGGGCGGTGCGCTGGAGGCGGTCCGCGGTGCGGATGTAGTACATGAGGTAACGGTCGATGTACTTGATGAGGGTCTCGTCGTCCAGGTCCTGGGCCAGGAGCTGGGCGTGGGCGGGTTGGAAGCCGCCGTTGCCGCCAACGTAGAGGTTCCAACCCTTGTCGGTGGCGATCACGCCGACGTCCTTGCCGCGGGCTTCGGCGCATTCGCGGGCGCAGCCGGAGACGCCCATCTTGAGCTTGTGCGGGCTGCGCAGGCCGCGGTAGCGCAGCTCAAGGTTGATGGCCATGGCCACGGAGTCCTGGACGCCGAAGCGGCACCACGTGGAGCCGACGCAGGATTTCACGGTGCGCAGGCTCTTGCCGTACGCCTGGCCGGACTCGAAACCGGCCTCGACCAGTTCCTTCCAGATGTCCGGGAGTTGCTCAAGGCGGGCGCCGAACATGTCGATGCGCTGCCCGCCGGTGATCTTCGTGTACAGGCCGTATTTCTCGGCTACGCCGGCAATGACGCCCAGGCCCTTGGGGGTGATTTCGCCGCCGGCGATGCGCGGGACCACGGAGTAGGTGCCGTCTTTTTGCATGTTGGCCAGGGCACGGTCGTTGGTGTCCTGCAGGGTGCCCCGGCCCGCGCCCAGGACGTACTCGCTGTTCTGGGAGGCGAGTATGGAGGCGATGGTGGGTTTGCAGATGTCACAGCCCGCGCCGGTGCCGTATTTGGCCAGGATGTCCTCGAAGGAGGTCAGTTCCAGGACCCGGATGGCGTCGAAGAGTTCCTGGCGGGAGAGGCTGAAGTGCTCGCAGAGGGCCTTGGAGACCTCGATGCCGGATTTCTTCAGTTCCCCTTCGAGGAGTTTCTTGAGCATCGGCACGCAGGAACCGCACTGGGTGCCGGCCCGGGAGCAGGTCTTCAGTTCGCCCAGTTCCTGGACGGGGGCGTTGCCCTCGCAGGAGCCGCAGCCGTTGATGGCGTCCCGGATGGACCCGGCGGGCACGTTGTTGCACGAGCACAGGATCGCGTCGTCGGGCAGTTCGGTTTCGGGGGCTTCCCCGCCGCCGGCGGCGGTGAGGTACGCGCCGGGTTCGGCGGGCAGTTCGCGGCCGAGCATGGGACGCAGGCTCATGTAAGGGGTGGCGTCGCCGACGAAGATGCCGCCGAGCAGGGTCTTGGCGTCATCGGTGGTGACGATCTTCTGGTACACGCCCCGGGCCGGGTCCGCGTACACGATTTCCAGGGAGTGTTCGGTCCTGGCGAACGCGTCCCCGAAGCTGGCCACGTCCACGCCGGAAAGCTTGAGCTTGGTGGCGGTGTCGAAGCCGGGGAAGGTCGCCTGTCCGCCGTGCAGCCGGTCGGCCACGATCTCGGCCATCGTGTTCGCCGGCGCCACGAGCCCCAGGCACATGCCGTCGAAGTTCGCCACCTCGCCGATCGCCCAAATGCCGGGGACTGGAGTGGCACAGTGATCGTTGATGACCACGCCACCCTTCTTCCCCAGTTCGAAAAGCGGTTCGCTGCCGTTAGCAGGATCCTCGCCGGCGCGGAACAGTTCGTCGCGGGGACGGATGCCGATGGACGCGATGACCATGTCGGCGGGGACGATACGGCCGTCCTTCATGAGGACACCGGTGACCTGGCCGTCGTCGTCGGACAACACTTCGGCGGGGTAGGTTCCCGTAAGAACTTCAAGTCCCTTGGCAGTGACGAGCCGGCCCAATGCCTGGCCGGCGCCTTCATCCAGCTGGGCGTTCATGAGCCACCGTGAACCGTTGATCACGGTGGCTTGCGCTCCGAGCTCCATGGTGCCGGCCGCTGCTTCCAAGCCGAGGAGTCCGCCACCGATGGTCACGGTCCGGACAGTGCGGCCGAGCTTCTCAGTGAGTTCGGCAATGGCCTTGTTGATGGCCCAGACGTCATCGAGGGTGCGGTAGACATGGGCGAGTTCGCCGCCGGGGAAGGGGAGTTGTGCCGCGTCCGAGCCCGTGGCAACCACTAGGTGGTCGTAGGGGTAGCTGTTGCCGGCCGCGGTCTCCACCGACTGGGCTTCGGCGTTGATCTTGACCACCCGCTCGCCGGTGCGCAGGGAGATGGATTCGTGCTCCCACATGGACATGTCGCCCAAGGTGAGGTCATAGTCCACGTCGGTGAGGGCCTTGCTCAGTGTGACGCGGTCGTACGGGAGGTGCTCCTCCTCGGTCAGGACCGTGACGTGCCAGCCCTCAAGACCGCGGGTGTGCATGGCGTCGGCGAATCGGTGGGCCGCTGGGCCTCCACCGGCGACAACAATGCGGCGCAGGTTTTCTGGGTTGGAAGTGTGTCCGGTCACTGGTGGCCTTTCGCATGCGCCGCAGAACGTGCTCCGCAACTTGTCACTTCAGACTACGGACGGGCAGTTTCGCCTCAGTTTCCCTTTTGTTTCGTGGTCTTAACTTCTGGGTCACGATTGGATGTCGTTGAGTGTGAGGTCTCTTTTACGCAGCGGACACATTGACTGCATTCCGGTGAAACACTCCCGGCCTACCTTGAAAGTGTGGCCGCTAGGCGGCCAAGCCTGAAGGCAAGGACAAAGGCCCGGACAACATTCGTCCCGCCGCTGGCACAGTGAAAGGGGTTGACATGACCGTCATTCTGGAGCGGGAAGAACAACTGATGAGCGCGCCGGCGGCGTCCGGCTGGCACCGGGTATGCCCGTTGGACGAGCTTGAGGTGGCCTGGGGCGAGGCAGCCCTGATTGACGGCGTGCAGGTGGCGCTCTTCCGCGTCGATCCCGAAAAGGTGTACGCAGTTGCCCAGCAGGACCCTGCGACGTTGGCCAATGTCATGGCCCGCGGGATCACTGGTTCCCGGGGCAGCCGTCCCACCATTGCCTCGCCGCTTCACAAAGAGGTCTACGACCTTCAGACCGGCGAGTGCTATTCCAACCCCGAGCTCCGGCTTGCTGCTTTCAAGACCCGCATGGTTGACGGCTTCATCGAAGTCGAAGTCTAGGCCCCAGCCTCAGAGACCCACCCTTACAGCCCCAGCGCCTCGCGGACGTCGGCCAGTATGTGGTCCAAGGTGGTCCGTGCGGCGTGCCGGGTTTCGGCGAGTTCCGCCGCGGAACCGACCGATTTGATGACCTCCAGGTAGCACTTGAGCTTCGGCTCCGTGCCGCTGGGCCGGATGATGACGCGGCTTTGGTCTTTGGTGAGGTAGAGGAGGCCGTCCGTGGGCGGCAGTTGTTCGCTTCCCTCGGCCAAGTCCACAAAAGTCTCGATGGTTGAGCCGCCGAACGACTCGGGCGGGTCTGCCCGGAGCCGGTTCATCATGGCGTCGAGCAAACCAAGGTCCGCCACCCGGATGCTGAGTTGGTCGCTCGCATGCAGGCCGTGCACCAGGTAGATCTCGTCCAAGGTGTCGAAGATCGTTTTCCCTTCAGCCTTGGCCGCCGCCGCCAGTTCGGCGATGAGCAGGGAGGCGGAAATGCCGTCCTTGTCCCTCACGAGTTCCGGCGCCACGCAGTAGCCCAGGGCTTCCTCATAGCCGTAGACGAGTCCAGGCACGCGCGAAATCCACTTGAATCCCGTCAGCGTTTCCTCGTGGGCGAAGCCGGCCGCCGCGGCGATGCGGGAGAGCAACCGGGACGAGACGATCGAATTGGCAAAAACGCCGCGGGTGCCATCGTTTTGCCGGGCGTCGGCAGCATGGCGGGCCACCACGTGGGCGCCCAGAAGGGCGCCTACTTCGTCGCCCCGCAACATCCTCCAAGCACCCGTGTCAGGGTCCTTTGCCGCGACGGCCGCGCGGTCGGCGTCGGGGTCGTTGGCGAGCACAATGTCGGCACCCGAGCGCGCCGCTGCCGCCAAAGCCAGATCCAGTGCGCCGGGCTCTTCCGGATTCGGGAAGCTGACCGTCGGGAAATCCGGATCCGGTTCTGCCTGCTCTTCCACGAGTGAGACGTCAGTGAAGCCGGCCGCGTTGAGAACCGAGACCGCGGTATCACCGCCCACGCCGTGCATGGGAGTCAACACAATCTTCAGCTCCCGCGCCGGGAAATTCAGGGGGTCGGCAAGGCCGGCCATCGCGGCCTCGTACTCTCCCGTGATGGAGCCGGGCAGCACCGTCCAGCCGGATTCAGCCAAGGCGATGGAGTCCAGGGGGCCCACGGCTTCGATGCTTGCGGCAATCTGCGAATCGTAGGGCGTCACGATCTGGGACCCGCGGCCACTTTCCTCAACTGCCCGTCCGCCCAAGTACACCTTGTAACCGTTGTCCTGCGGCGGGTTGTGGCTCGCTGTGACCATCACGCCGCCGTCGCAATCAAGGGCCCGGACCGCGTAAGCCAGCAGCGGGGTGGGAAGCGCGGAAGGCATCAGGAACGTGTCGATTCCGGCCGCCGTAAAGATTGCGGCTGACTCTGCCGCGAAGACCTCTGAGTTGTGCCTCGCGTCATAGCCGACGACGGCGCGCGGCCGCGTTCCAGGGGAGGCCGCCGCGACGGCGTCCTTCAGGAAAGCCGCCAAACCCGCTGCTGCCCGCCGCACCACCACGCGGTTCATCCTGTTGGGGCCTGGACCGAGGGCGGCGCGGAGTCCCGCGGTACCGAACTGCAGTGTTCCACTGAAACTGTCTTCAAGCTGTTGGCGGGCTGCAGCGACGCCGCTGGAGGCGAGTCCGGCCAGTTCGGACAGTGCTGCTGCCGTGATCGGGTCCGGGTCCTGGGCAGCCCACTCGCCGGCGTCGGATATCAGCTTTACAAGTTCGGCATCGCTCGATGTCATAGGGATAAAGCTATCGTCAAAGAGCAGGGGATGCCGAGGCACGGAGTTGTGTCAGCCGTCACAGTATGGACACCCCACCCAACTAGCTCGCATTAGTTGTCGTAATAAGGCGGGCAAAGTCATATGGTCGTAGCAACGCTCTGATTGATGGAGCGTTTTATGGTCAGGTCATTTCCTCAGAGTGCCCGC
>NZ_JAPFFT010000070.1 GCF_026241105.1 Arthrobacter rhizophilus
GGGCACTCTGAGGAAATGACCTGACCATAAAACGCTCCATCAATCAGAGCGTTGCTACGACCATATGACTTTGCCCGGTCAAAACGACAATAACTGCGAGCTACTTGGGGTGGTGAGGAGTTCCGTCGCTGGGCTGCCTCCCCGGCCATCGGGGTCACTTGTTGCGAAGAGTGCAGGCAGCCCAGCGGGGCGTGGGGACTAGGCGGCTACGAGTTCTTCCTTGGTGGCTTCTTCGCGGGCTTCCGTGAGATAGCGGGCGTAGGCCGGGATAGTCAGGAAGGTGGGGAACTCCTCGGCCAGGGCGACTTCCTCGAAGATGCTGCGGGCATCGTTGAAGCGGTCGTCGTCGAAGCGTTCCAGCCGTGCGAACTCCTCGTCCAGGAGGTCGTTGACCCATTCGCGGGTGATGAGCTCGCCGGTGTCGGTGATGGCGTGGGAGTAGATCCACTGCCACAGCTGGGAGCGGGAGATCTCCGCCGTTGCGGCGTCCTCCATGAGGTTGTGGATGGCCACAGCACCGTTGCCGCGCAACCAGGACTCGATGTACCGGATGCCCACCTCGATGTTGTTCCGGATGCCGGTCTCGGTGATGGTGCCCTCGGTGGAGGCGATGTCGATCAGGGCACGGTCGTCCGGGGTGACATCCTCACGTGAGCGGTCCAGTTGGTTCGGACGGTCGCCGAGTACGCCGTCGAACACTTCGCGGCACACCGGGACCAGGTCCGGGTGGGCGACCCAGGAACCGTCGAAGCCGTCGCCGGCTTCGCGGGTCTTGTCCGCGCGGACCTTCTCGAACGCTGCCGTGTTGGCGGCCTCGTCCTTGCGGTTGGGGACGGCTGCGGCCATGCCGCCGATCGCCATGGCGCCGCGGCGGTGGCAGGCCCGGACCAGCTGCTCGGTGTAGGAGCGCATGAACGGCTGGGTCATGGAGACCTGGGCGCGGTCCGGCAACACGAACCGGGGACCGCGGGTGCGGAAGTTCTTGATCACGGAGAAGATGTAGTCCCAGCGACCTGCGTTCAGTCCCGAGGCGTGCTCGCGCAGCTCGAAGAGGATCTCCTCCATTTCGAAGGCCGCGGTGATGGTCTCGATCAGCACCGTGGCGCGGATGGTGCCCTGCGGGATGCCGAGCAGGTCCTGGGCCAGGACGAAGATGTCGTTCCAGAGGCGGGCCTCGAGGTGGTTCTCGATCTTGGGCAGGTAGAAGTACGGGCCCTTGCCCTGTGCCAGCAGGCGGCGGGCGTTGTGGAAGAAGAACAAGCCGAAATCGACAACGCCGCCGGCAACGGGCTTCCCGTCGATGAGCATGTGCTTCTCCGGCAGGTGCCAACCGCGGGGCCGCACCACGATGGTGGGCAGTTCCTCGGCGGCACGGAGCTTGTATTCCTTGCCCTCCGGGGATGTGAAGTCGATCCTGCGCTCCAGGGCGTCCGTGAGGTTCAGCTGGCCCTGGATGACGTTGCGCCACGTGGGGGTGGAGGAGTCTTCCATGTCCGCGAGCCACACCTTGGCGCCCGAGTTCAACGCGTTGATGGTCATCTTGCGGTCAACCGGTCCGGTGATTTCCACGCGGCGGTCCTCCAGTCCCGGCGCCGGGGGAGCGACGCGCCAGTTCGGATCGTTGCGGATTTCCGCCGTTTCCGGGAGGAACCGCGGATCCTGGCCACCGGAAATCTGGCCGCGACGGGTGTGCCGCGCCTGCATCAGCTCCTGGCGGCGCTCCGCCGTAGCCCGGTGCAGCTTAGCCACGAACTCCAGCGCATCCGGGGTAAGAACCTCGTTCTGTCGGTGGATAGGCTGGGCGGTCAGCGTGATGCCGTTGATCGTGTAATTGTCAGTGAAGCTGTTCACGGGAATTCTCCTCTTGAGATCCCAACTGACTCGCAGTAGGTGCCGTTTTGGGGGCTCAGAACGACACCTACTGCTACCTAGTTGGGGAAGTTTTAGTGGAACTGGCCTTCTTCGGTGGATCCCACCAGGGCCAGGGTGGATGCGTTCGGGTTGAGCGCAGTTGCGATGT
>NZ_JAPFFT010000071.1 GCF_026241105.1 Arthrobacter rhizophilus
GGCGAGTTCTAGCGGTTGTTGCAACACCCCCTGAAAACCGGGAGTTGCAACAACCTTGGAAACACCACTGATAGACAGTTCTTCCTTAACGGAAAAATCCCCGCAAGGAAAGAAGCCTGTTCCGTCCGGCGCGCCAGCCCGGAAGCGTACTTATCGGAGCTACTCGTCGTCTGATCGGGCGGATTTCTTCCTGGCCTTGGAGCGTCTGGGAAGCATTCCGCTGACCGCCCGGGAATTAGGATTCAACCTCAGTACCTGCCGTGCCTGGGCGGGACCTTCCGGCAGGAAATCAGGCCAAATATACGCCCAAGCTGAGAAGGACAAGTTCTTTGTCTTGCTGGACCGGTTGGGGAGCGTGAGCCTCGCGGCCAAGACCATGGGCATCAACGTTCAGACCTGCTTCCATTGGGCCTACAAGGCTGGCGCCGTCACCCGCAAACCCCGCACAAATCCGGTGGCCAAGCAGTCTGCCACCCAAGAACAGAAGGACGAGTTCTTCGCCGTCCTCGCTCGTGTCGGCAGCGTCAGCGTGGCGGCCCGGGAGCTCGGTCTGGCGAGATCGCAGGGCGTTAGCTGGGCCCGTCATGCCGGAATCGGATCCATCCACCCAGGGGTGGGGAAACGCGCCGAATTCCTACGGTTGCGCGAAGCGGGCGTCGGCCGGATGGAAGCCGCTGCCGCCGCCGGTGCGAGCCGCAAAAGCGGGTACCTGTGGGAGAACGAGCGGGATGCGGCCAAGGGCCGCGCCGTTGGCTCCGACGCCCCGGAAGTGCCGTATAAACAGGAAGTGACTACTGCTTTAGCCGAACCGTCGGCCCCCGCTGCGGCACCGGATGCGGCTCCGTTGGCTTTGGAGGCCCTGGAGCAGCTCATCAGCGCCCGCTACCTGTCCTTGCCTGAGCGGGAGAAGATCGCGGACCTACGTTCCCAAGGAACCTCCATGCAGGCGATCGGCAGGGCCCTGGGCCGATCGGTGGGCACCATCAGCCGGGAGGTCAAACGCAACAGCCACCCGGTGCTCGGCTACCAGCCCTACGGCGCCCACCGCACCGCCACGGCGGCCCGGGCACGGCCCAAGGAAAGTAAGCTGGCAGCAGCCGGGGGTTTGCGCGACTACGTGACCGACAAGCTGCGCATCCGCTGGTCCCCGGAACAGATCTCGAAGGCGTTGATCAAGGACTTCCCCGATGACGAACAGATGCGCGTGAGCCCCGAAACGATCTACCAGGCCCTCTACTTCCAGGCCCGCGGCGGACTCAAGCGCGAGGTCAAAGAGGCCCTGCGCACCGGGAGGACACGCCGCAAAAAGCAGAAAAGCCCCGAGGAACGTGCCAGTCGTTTCCGGGACCCCATGATCAACATTTCCGAACGCCCCGCAGAGGTCCAGGACCGCGCGATCCCGGGCCATTGGGAGGGCGACCTCATCACAGGAGCACACAACCAATCGGCCATCGCGACGCTGGTGGAGCGCACGACCCGCTATGTGATGCTGGTGCACCTGCCGGTGGACCACACCGCCGAATCCGTCCGCGACGGGCTGATCAAGACCATGGTGACCCTGCCGGCGCACCTGCGAGGATCCCTTACCTGGGATCAGGGCGTCGAAATGGCCAAACACAAGGCGTTCAGCATCGCCACCGACATGGACGTCTACTTCTGCGATCCGGCCAGCCCCTGGCAGCGCGGATCCAACGAGAATACCAACGGGCTGCTGCGTCAGTACTTCCCCAAAGGCACCGACCTGAACGCCTACGGACCCGAGGACCTCGAACACGTCGCCCAGGAACTCAACGCCCGACCCCGCAAAACACTCGGCTGGAAAACCCCTGCCGAGTCACTTCGTGATTTACTGATAGCCAGCTGACCTCGGGTGTTGCATCGACCCCTGGAATTCGCC
>NZ_JAPFFT010000072.1 GCF_026241105.1 Arthrobacter rhizophilus
CCCGGGTGAGGCCTCTCGGTCCACCAGTCCGAGCCTCAATTGTGTTCTTCTCGGTTCCCCAACAGCACCAGGAAAGAGACCATGCGCATCCTCGTCGCCAACGTCAATACCACGGTTTCCATGACTGATTCCATTGCCTTGCAGGCCCGCGCGGCTGCTTTGGACGGGACGGAGATCGTCGGCCTTACGCCCCGCTTCGGCGCTGCCTCCTGCGAAGGAAATTTCGAAAGCTACCTTGCCGCCGTCGCGGTGATGGACGCGGTCTTGTCCTATGCAAGACCATTCGACGCCGTCATTCAAGCCGGCTATGGAGAGCACGGACGGGAGGGACTTCAGGAGCTTCTGGAGGTTCCCGTCGTGGATATCACCGAAGCGGCCGCCAGCACTGCCATGTTCTTGGGCCACAAATACTCTGTGGTCACGACCTTGGATCGCGCGGTGCCGCTGATTGAGGACCGACTCAAACTCGCCGGAATGGACGCCCGTTGCGCGTCCGTGCGTGCCAGCGGTCTTGGTGTCCTGGAATTGGAGGAATTTCCGCATCGGGCAGTGGCGGCCATCCTTGCCGAGGCCAGGCGCGCCGTGGATGAAGACAAGGCGGAAGTGATCGTCTTAGGCTGCGGAGGGATGTCCGGCCTTGATGAGCAGATCCGGCTGCAGCTAGGTGTCCCCGTCGTTGACGGTGTCACAGCCGCCGTTACGATCGCCGAATCGCTGGTCCGCCTCGGCCTGTCGACATCCAAAGTCCGAACCTACGCGCTACCCCGGCCGAAAGTAGTGACTGGGTGGCCGCTCCCGGTCACAACAAGCGGCGATAGTAGCGCAAAGGTTCCCCGCGAAAGCTGAATCAAAGCAGAGCGCCTGCGGCAAAGTCTATTCGCGAGCCGGCGTTGATGATTCAAGACGATCAGAAGAGCCGGCCCGTCTTCCGCCAGAGATGATACGTCAAACACGGTCGGAGCTGCTAACTCAAGCCCTGGTAGTGCACCGAATGGCTACTAAGGGTGTGGTCACCGGTGGCGCTCGAGGTGCGTGGCCGCCGCCTTGGATGATGCAATTCCGGGGCCCTAAAAATGAACGCATCCCTGCAGGCCCCCCGAGGTGATCGGTGATCCGGATAGTTCAGTATTCCTTCAGCATTTTCAAATCCACGAAAGGAGGGCGGCGATGTCGACCGCAACCCCAACCATCTACATCATGGCTGAGGACCCGGCTTCAAGGGACCGAGAACTAGACCAGGCCACTGCACTACTCCGCGCGAACGGAGCTGTTTGCGGGATTGTCGTCACAAGGGTTGACTTCGCAAAATTCACGGTTGCCCTGAGCCCCGATGTCCCATTCGGCCTCACCAAGGAGGTCGACTTGCTGTGAAGGAGTGCGGCCATGCGTGTGCCAAGCGCATTCCACGAAATCATCCTGACCGGGACCCATGCCCATGAACCTCCGGAAGGTCACCTGGTGACAGAGCGGGAAGCCGACTTGTACCTAGCAGAAGAACAACGACGTGGCGTGGGGGAGCAGCACCCCCTGTTGACATGGACAAGCCTCACCGGCGGAGACGTCGTGTCACTCCGAGTGCCGGGGACGGGAGACTACGTCGGAACAGTGGAGTCCATGACAAGCGACGGACTCATTATCTGGACTAGGGACGACCTGAATGAGAGGAGACTGTTTCATTTTCGCGACTGTCAATCTGTGCGTCTAGTGAGATCTTGGCTTCCTGACGATTGAGCC
>NZ_JAPFFT010000073.1 GCF_026241105.1 Arthrobacter rhizophilus
AACCCTAATATGTGGTTGGTTCCGTCAAGGGGCGGGGAGAAGCGGTCCCGGGGGTTGCTTTCTTGGTGTTGGCCGTGTCGTTGTGGCCGGGGTGTCTGTGCGGGTGCTCAGCGTGTCGTTGGCGACGGCGTGGTCAGACTAATATGCGCGGGTTGGTTACCGCAGGGCGAAGGTGTTCGGCTGGAGCATATCGCTTCTCTAGGGTCGGGCGTGGCCGTTGGGGGCTGCCCATAGGGTTGACGCGAGTTCACTCCACGCGCTGCGAGGCACCCGGGCCAGACATCCCGGAGTTTTTCAGGTTCGCGGCCGCGCGGCGGCCGATTGTGCTTCGCTGGCCAGGGACCAGCACCATCCTGCCAGTTCCCGGGCGATGGCGACATTCGCGACCACAGGCCGTTTCCGGTGTTCCAGATAGACGAGCCAGCGATCATGCAGGCGGTGGTTGCCGGCTTGTCCGCGGGCCCGGGCTGTGGGGGTCGCTGCTTCCCAGCGGGTGCGCATCACTATTGATGGGTGCGTGTAGGGTCTGCGGTGGTGCCATGCGGCTTCGATCAGCAGCCGTCGGGCGTGGGTGTTGCCCGTCTTGGTGATGCCGCCTTGGGAGCGGCGTTGGCCTGAGGAATTCTCCGTAGGTACCAGGCCCAGGTAAGCGCCGATCGTACGACCGGTGAAGCGGTTCCAGTCCCCGATCTCCACGGCCAGACCGAACGCTGTGAGTGTGGAAATCCCGCGCAGGCATTCCAGCGCCCTGACGACGGGGGTGTATTCGCTGTCGTAGGCGATTTTCGTGATGGCTGCATCCAGGCGGTCGCGTCGGGCCAAAGTTTCGGTGACGGACTGCAGGGCCAGGTCGAAGGTCAGCTGCAGGGCCGGGGAGTCGAAGCGTTGCCGGTAGAGCCAGGACATGTGGGCCTGGGTCCAGGTGTCCCCGCCGCTGTAATGAATGCCTTGGCGCAGCAACAGTTTCGAGACCCGGTGCCGGGCCCGCATCAGGTCCCCGCGGGTATCTTCCCTGGACCGCATCAGGTCCCTGGCCGCCTCCTGGGCGGGATCCGGGACGGTGACTTCGGTGATCTCATCCAGCTTTAACAGCCGGGCTAGGTGCAGGGCGTCGTTCCGGTCCGTTTTCACCCTGTCCCCTGGCGGGCGTTGAAGCTTGGACGGAGCCGCGACCACGCAGTCAACACCGGACTTCCTCAGGAACCGGGCCAACACGAACCCTGTCGGTCCGGCCTCGTAAACCACCCGGCACGGGCCAGCCAGGCCCTGGATCCAGGCCAGAATCTCGCCATGATCCGGCGTCAGCCGGGCCCGGATAATCTCACCCGTCTGACCATCGATCGCGCACGCAACAACCGAGAGGGCGTGGACATCCAAGCCGACGTGAGTACGCTCGTGCATAGCTGGAACCTCCAAACTTCAAATGTGGCTCTGCCCCAATGGATTAAGTCTGGGGGACAACCCACGGGAGATTGAAGAGAAGGTTCCAGCCCACCACTTCCTGGTCCTTCTGATGGAGGCCATTCACGCCGGGGCAAGGTCCCGGACCGCGGCCACCCGAAACTAGTCACACCCCCAGGCCGGGGTCCGGAACCGCCCGGCGACAATGGACGATCAGAAGGACCAGAACCCAACCCGGGCCGCAACCCTTCACACATATCGTCTAG
>NZ_JAPFFT010000074.1 GCF_026241105.1 Arthrobacter rhizophilus
CAAGTTGCATCGGTTCTCTGCTCAACAGAAGTGGGATCTGTTGCTGGAATACGACAAATGCCTGGACTGGGGTTCGAAGTCCGAGTTTTGCCGCAGGGTCCAAGTGCACTCCGGCACGTTCCGTGATTGGCTGGCTGCCCGGGAAGAAGGGCGGCTCCTGCCGCCGGGGGCTCAGCCGGGGCAAGGCGAGGGGAGCAAATGGATGACAGCGCGTGACAGGGATGAGCTCAAACGTCTCCGGGCTGAGAACGAGCGGCTGAAGAAAAAACTGGACAAATCGGAAGCCGCGGTCGAGATCCTGGGAAAAGCTGCCGCGCTTCTGGAGGCCATGGCCAGGAGCGCGGCAGCGACGGATCCTCATCTGGAAGAGCCGGAGCCTGGCCGTCCGGAATGGCTGAAGAAGCCCGACGGCGGGACGTCCTCTTCGGAGTGATCGCGGCCTTGCAAACGGTCGGTTTCGGGATCCGGCGGGCCTGCCTTTTGCTTGGGCTCTCGCATGAGACCTGGTACCGGCACCGCAGGGGAGAACGAGGCGGGAAGACCATCGCCCAGCGGGACCGTGCCTACCCCAACCGGATCAGCCCGGAGGAGGAGCAGAAGCTGCTCCTCCGGATCAATGACGAGGAGTATGCCGGCCTCTCGGTCACCCAGGCCGTGCGGCGGATGGCCGATGCCGGGGAGATCTATTGCTCGCTGGCCTCGGCCCACCGGATCATGGTCCGTCATGGCCAGAACGGGGACCGGCGGCGCAGATCCGGCGGGACCGCAACAGGTTCCCGGTCCAAGCCCGTTTGCCAGGCCACGGCCGCGAACCAGCTGTGGTCCTGGGACATCACGATGCTGCGGGGCCCCGGGAAGCAGCAGCTCAAGCTCTACACCATCATCGACGTGTTCTCCCGGAAGGTCATGGGCCACCGCGTCGAACACGTCGAAACCTCAGCCTTTGCCCGGGAACTCATCCAGCACGCCGTAACCGCAGCCAAAGCAGCCCCGCAGGTGCTCCACGCAGACAACGGAGGACCCATGAGGTCCGCCACCACCTGGGAACTGCTGCGGACCCTCGGGATCAGGGCCTCGCACTCCCGCCCGCGGGTTTCCAACGACAACCCCTATATCGAGTCACTATTCAAGACCGTGAAGTACTCCCTCGAATTCCCGGAACGCTTCGAATCACTGGACCACGCCCGGCAATTCACCCAATGGTTCTTCGAGGACTACAACAACCACCGCCTCCACAGCGGCCTGAACTGGTTCAGCCCCGCATCAGTGCACGACGGCACGGCAAACCTCATACGGCAGCGGCGGCAGCAGACCCACGAGGCCTACTACCGCCGCCATCCCGAGCGATTCCGGAACCAACCAACAATCCCCGGCCCACCCCCGGAAGCCTGGATCAATCAACCAACCCAAACCAACGAACTGTCACAGACAGCTTGATAAATTCCG
>NZ_JAPFFT010000075.1 GCF_026241105.1 Arthrobacter rhizophilus
GCGATGGACTGCCACAGGGCGGAAGCGGCATCGTTGTCCACGAAGATTTCGAAGCCGTCTTCACCGGTGTAACCAGTGCGGGCGAGCAGCAGTTCCACGGTGTTCCCGGCAAAGGTGAAGGGCACCTCGACGGCGGCGTAGTACTTGAGCTCGGTGAGGAGCGAGTGCTGTTCGGCCGGGACCAAACGGAGGAGGATCTCTTCCGCCTTGGGGCCCTGGACGGCGATCAGCGAGGTGGCTGCCGAGGCGTCCTCGACGACGACGTCAAAGTTGGCCGCACGCTGCGCCAGAGCGTCGGCAACAACCTTGGCGTTGCCGGCGTTCGGAACCACGAGGAACTTGGAATCCCCGCGGCGGTAGGTGATGAGGTCGTCGATGATGCCGCCGTCTTCCTGGCAGATCAACGAGTACTTGGCCTTGCCAACCGACATGGCCGAAATTTTGCCGACCAGTGCATAGTCCAGGAAGGCCGCAGCGTCCGGGCCGGTGACCCAGACTTCGCCCATGTGGGAGAGGTCGAACAGGCCGGCGGACTGGCGGACGGCGTGGTGCTCGGCCAGTTCGGAGGAGTACTTCAAGGGCATCTGCCAGCCACCGAAATCGGTGAAGGAAGCGCCGAGCTTCTTGTGCTCTTCGTAGAGCGCAGTGTAGTTCTCAGTCATCGTGAGGAGTCCTTTAGTTCTCGAAGGCTTCGATCGGAGGGCAGGAGCAGACCAGGTTACGGTCCCCTGCGGCGCCGTCGATGCGGCCTACGGGCGGGAAGTACTTGTCCTGCTTGAGGTGGTGGACGGGGAAGACTGCCTGCTCGCGGGAGTATTCGCGGTTCCAGTCAGAGCTCACGACGGCGGCCGCAGTGTGCGGTGCGTGGCGCAACGGGCTGTTCTCCACCGTGAAATCGCCGTTCGCGACCTGGTCGATTTCCTTGCGGATGGTGATCATGGCTTCGATGAAGCGGTCGATCTCGCCCAGGTCCTCGGACTCGGTGGGCTCCACCATGAGGGTGCCCGCCACCGGGAACGCCAGCGTCGGGGCGTGGAAACCGTAGTCGATGAGGCGCTTGGCCACATCCTCGGCGGTAACGCCCGTGCGGGCCGTCAGTTCACGCAGGTCCAGGATGCACTCGTGAGCCACGAGTCCGCCTTCGCCCGTGTAGAGAACCGGGAAGTACTCGTTGAGGCGGGAGGCGATGTAGTTCGCGGCAAGCAGCGCGGACTT
>NZ_JAPFFT010000076.1 GCF_026241105.1 Arthrobacter rhizophilus
CCCAACAACTAGTCGAGCACTACCCGAGGCAGATCCTGGGGTGCTCCGAGAACAGGAGCAGCCATGGTCCACCGTTCTGAGGCTCTGCGAGGACTACAAGGCCCGTTTCGGATATATCTACCTCGTAAACGTTTCCGGCAAGACCGACGAGACTATTGTCTCCGAACTAAAATCGAGGCTCACTCTGTCTCCGCATGAAGACCTAAAAATTGTGCAGGAAGAGCTACACGGCATTGTGATGGATCGTCTGCGCCTCCTCGCCGTGCCACCCATTGAAGGAGGCAACGACCTCGAATCGGAAAAACTACAAAGTGACTGAAGGTCCGCACTTTGGGTCAGGCATCGAGCGCCATTCCAGACTATTTGTGGCGTTTGCAGTCAAGGGGCCAACCCTTTCCGACTGAAGATCGTAGGACAACTTCAACCTCTAGGATTTTTCCGGAAGAGCCCGGCCATTGCTAGCAGAAGGCTTGGTCACCCACGATGCTGAAGCAGAACGCCGGGTTCATGCAAGAACATTCAAACCTTGCCTGACATCTTCAGCCCTCGGTTCTGGCGGATATTCAAGGGAGGCATTATGGATTCCTCAATCTGGAATGGCTCCGGGTAGCAGCTTTAGGAGAAACTAATCGTGTCAATAGGCTGGTTTGATCAGTTCGAACTCGTACAGTTCTCGAGGGACAGCCACTGTCCGACTCGATGGAATGTGGCTGTCTTTCGGGCTCGGAATGGTGTGCCAGCGAAAGTCGTTGAAGCCTTCACGATCGAAGAAGGAGAAGACTTTATAGCTGACCAATTGTGGTGTGACACCGGACCAGGGCAGGAATTCCTGTGGAGTGATTATCCGGGCAGCTTTCAGATGGTTCTTCGCACATATGCGCCGACCCAAGGCGGCAAAACGATGGGCAGGCCTCGGTTTTTTCGATTCGTTGACCTCGCCACCGACCTAGAGCCGGTTACCAAGGCAATCCATCCCCCACCAACACCGTTTGTTATGTGACGCCCAAAGTGAATGTTCGCGAGCTTCCCGTACGGTATGACCTCGCTGAGGACGACTGGAGTGGTCCCGGTCCTTGGTCTGGTTCCCTGAGAACGTAGCCAGGGTCCGACCCGGGTGAGGCCTCTCGGTCCACCAGTCCGAGCCTCAATTGTGTTCTTCTCGGTTCCCCAACAGCACCAGGAAAGA
>NZ_JAPFFT010000077.1 GCF_026241105.1 Arthrobacter rhizophilus
CCGACCCGGACGGCAGACCGGTCGCGGTCCGGGTCGTGGCCGGGAACACCGCGGACCCGGCCGCGTTCGAAGCCATCGCCCTGGAAATGAAAACAACCTTCGGGCTTGAGGAAATGGTCATGGTCGGGGACCGCGGCATGATCACCTCCGCCCGCATCGCTCAGCTCAAAGAACTCGGCGGCCTCGGCTGGGTCACGGCGCTGCGGGCCCCGTCCATCAAGGCCCTGGCCGCCGATGACGGGCCCCTGCAGATGTCCCTGTTCGACGAGGTGAACCTGGCCGAGATCACCCACCCGGACTACCCCGGCGAACGGCTCATCGCCTGCCGCAACCCCGCCCTGGCCGCCGAACGAACCCGCAAACGCGGCGAACTGCTCGCCGCGACCGACGCCGAACTGGCAAAAATCGCCGCCGCCGCCGAGGCCGGCAGGATCCGCGGCGCCGGGAAAATCGGGGTCAGGGCCGGCAAGGTCATCGGCAGATACAACATGGAAAAGCACTACACCCTCACCATCACCGAAACCGGCTTCGGCTTCGCCCGCAACGAGGAACAGATCACGGCCGAAGCCGCCCTGGACGGGATCTACATCATCCGCACCTCCGTGGACGCCGCCACGATGGACGCCGCACGGGTCGTGACCACCTACAAGTCCCTGGCCGGCGTCGAACGGGACTTCCGCTCCATCAAAGCCATCGACCTGTCCCTGCGCCCGATCCACCACTGGACCGACACCCGCGTCCGCGCCCACGTGTTCATCTGCATGCTCGCCGCCTACCTCGTCTGGCACCTGCGCCGGGCCTGGGCGCCCCTGACCTTCACCGACGAAAACCGCCAGGCCCCGGCCGACCCCGTCGCCCCGGCCAACCGCTCGGAAACAGCGCACAAAAAAGCATCAACCCGCACCACCGGCAACGGACACCCGGCCTACAGCTTCCGCTCCCTGCTCGAACACCTCGGAACCCTCACGCGCAACGACATCCGCTACGGCACCAACCCCGACCTGCCGGCCATTCCGACCCTCGCGACACCCACCCCCACCCAACGCCAAGCCTTCGACCTCATCGGCCAGCCCATCCCCATCCACATCAAGTAGACAGAACAACCCGACCCGAAAACAGCGAGATCCCCGCCACGGCGGGGATCTCGCACGTCACGACGGACGTAACTTCGG
>NZ_JAPFFT010000078.1 GCF_026241105.1 Arthrobacter rhizophilus
TCACCAAAGCTGCGGCGCTCACCGTCGCCGGCTGGCTTACGATCGCCGAACGGCTTGCGATCGCGATCGCCAAAGCTGCGGCGCTCACCGTCGCCGGCTGGCTTACGATCACCGAACGGCTTACGATCGCGATCACCAAAGCTCGGACGCGCATCGCGCTCACCGCGCGGACGATCACCAAACGGCTTACGATCGCGATCACCAAAGCTCCGACGCGCATCGCCTTCACCACGCGGACGATCACCAAACGGCTTACGATCGCGATCACCAAAGCTCGGACGCGCATCGCCTTCACCACGCGGACGATCACCAAACGGCTTACGATCGCGGTCGCCGCCGGTGTTGCCTTCACGGTTGTCCTTGGAACGGAATCCGCGTGGATCGCCCCCGGAATTGTTGTTGGCGCGGAACGGGCCGCGATCGCCTCGGCCACCGCCGAAGTTGCCGCGATTGCCGCCGTTGTGCTCAGCCATGATGGATTCCTCCTGTTGTGAGCTGACCACTGGCGCATGCGCAGCCGCTCTTATCCGTAATTTGTTCTCACGCCGCCGGGATCCGGCTCGTATCTCTAATGCAATTCTAGGTGACCGGCCATCCGCGGACGCATTCGAGGACCGCCTAATCAGCTCCTCGTGGGAAGCATCACAACTTTCGGCCGCCCGGCAGTCTTGCGGCTGGCTCCCTAAACCAGGTCTAGGCTCTGGAATTTTGACGCTCCTGCAGTTTTGGGGCCTTCTGGCCGGACGCTGGCTCACCTATGGCGGGTCCTGACGGGACGCTCGCTCACCTCTGGCGGGTCCTGACGGGACGCTCCTGCAGTTTTGGGGCCTTCCGGCCGGACGCTTCCTGCAGTTCCGGGGTGCCGGGGTGCCGGGGTGCCGGGGTGCCGGGGTGCCGGTCAGGGTAGGGGTCCGCCCACATGTGAGGGAGCGTTGGTGGTTTCCGGCGTGGATGTGGTGGGGCGTCCGGTGGTGTGGTGGGGTGTCCGGTGGTGGGGTGTCCGGTGGTGGGGTGTCCGGTGGTGGGGTGGTGTGTTTAAATGCGGGAGACCCCCCGACCGTGGTGGTGGTTGGGGGGTCTCGACCTGAATGGTTGTCCGGCGGTGTCCTACTCTCCCACACCCTCCCGGGTGCAGTACCATCGGCGCTGTGGGTCTTAGCTTCCGGGT
>NZ_JAPFFT010000007.1 GCF_026241105.1 Arthrobacter rhizophilus
AAACCCCTGCCGAGTCACTTCGTGATTTACTGATAGCCAGCTGACCTCGGGTGTTGCATCGACCCCTGGAATTCGCCACGGGCAGGGGCAAGCACGGTTAAACCCCGACGTCGGCACTCAAGGTGAGTGCCGACGTCGGGGTTTCGAAGACTCAGCTGACCTGGACTCCGGTGCGCCTGACGGCTTCGATCAGGTGACGGGTATCTCAGCCCGGCCGGCTGTGCCCAGCTAGTCCCCACCGCCACCCTCGGGATGAGGGGCGCCGTGCACCAGATCGCCGGAAACCTGCCAGTTCGCCGGAGCCTTCCGGCGATCCCGCAGCCTTCCGGCGATTTCGCTCGGTTGGGTGGTGGCAGGGAGGCCTAGGCCCGGCGGATAGCCTCAGCCAGGCGCTTGACACCCTCGGTGAGCTGCTCTTCCGGGGCGTAGGAGAAGGCGATGCGGAGCTGGTTGCTGCCACCGCCGTCGGCGTAGAAGGCGCTGCCCGGCACAAACACAACTCCTGCCTCGATGGCCGCGGTGAGGACTTGCTCGGTGTCGATGCCCTCAGGCAGCGTGACCCAGGTGAAGAAGCCACCCGTGGGCGTGGTCCACCTGGTCCCTTCAGGCATGTGAGCCGCCAGGGCGTCCAGCGTTGCCTTGCAACGGGAAGCGTAGACGCCACTGTATGCGGCAATCTGGTCCTGCCAATCGAAGCTGCTGATGTATTGCTCCACAACCAGCTGGCTCAAGACCGAGGGGCAGATAGTGGTTGCCTCTGAGGCGATCTGGAGGCGGCTGCGCACATCACGGGGAGCCACTACCCAACCGACGCGCAAGCCGGGGGCGAAGATCTTGGAAAACGAACCCAGGTAGAACACGTTGTCCGGGTCGAGCGCGTGCATGGCCGGCTTGAGCGTGCCATTGAAGCTCAACAGGCCGTAGGGGTTGTCCTCGACGATCAGCACGCCCTCGGCGCGGCAGATGTCCACAACACGCTGCCTACGATCCAGGGAAAGGCTGATGCCGGAGGGGTTGTTGAAGTTGGGAATTGTGTAGAAGAACTTGATGGTCTTGCCAGCCGCTTTGAGCCCGGAGATGACGTCCTGGAGGCGGTCGGGATCGACGCCGTCGTTGTCCATCGCCACGTGTGCCACCTCGGCCTGGAAGCCTTCGAACACGCCGAGCGCCCCCACGTAGCTTGGTCCTTCCGCGATCACCACGTCTCCGGGATCGCAGAAGAGCTTGGTGACGAGCTCCAGCGCCATCTGCGAGCCTGCGGTGACTTGCACGTTTTCGGGGGACGTCTTGATGCCCTCGAGCTCCATGACCTGGCAGATCAGGGCTTGCAGCTCCTCGGTTCCCGCACCCGAGCCGTACTGCAGGGCCTCCAGCCCGCGGCGAGTTACGACGTCGGACGCCATGGCGGCGATGCGCTCCATCGGCAGCACGGGCAGGTAGGGGTTGCCGCCGGCAAGGGAGATCATGCCTGGCTGCATGGACACATCGAAGACAGCGCGGACGGGGGAGGGCTGGAAGCCGGCCGCACGCTTGGCCATCCGGTCGACGTGGGATAGCTCTGTTGTGGTGGTCATGGTGGTCCTTCGTTTGATCGTTTGTTGGCGGGCTGCTTCGATGCGGCCCGCGCGTGTCCTAGTGGGCGTCCACGAGTTTGGAGCGCTTCTTGAGGATGAATTCTTCGGCGTCGATGCCGAACTCCCTCGCAGCAAAGCGGTGCAGCGTCTCGATCATCTCCGCGGGTGTGAAGCGGTGGACCCCGTTCAGGGACTGGATCGCGAGCCCATCGATCGTGGCCAGAAGCAGGGTGGCCACTTCGTCAATATCGATGGCTGGCTGGATCAAGTTCTCGTCCACGGCCTCCTCGAGCGCCCGGACGAACAGGCCACGCCATGAAGTCCAGACTGCTGCGACGCTGTCCCGGATCTCGGAGTTCTTGTGTGCTGCAGCGTAGATCTGCAACCAGAAACCCCAGGCTTCTTCGAAGGGGGTGTCGCTCTGGATCGAGAAAGTCAGGAGGTCGTGGAGGCGTTCCACTGCGTTGGTGCCCTGATTGTAGATGCGCTGCCATTCGGCGAGGGATTCGTCGATGCGGTACTCCACCGCTGCGCCGATCAACCTCTCCCGGTGCCGGAAGTAGTGCTGGATCATGCCGATGCTGAAGCCCGAGGCCTCGGAGAGTTCGGCAAAGGAGCAACCCTCTACGCCTTGGCGGGCAATCACCTGCGAGGCCTGGTGCAGGATGTTCTGCCGGCGCTCGGCCATGGCTTCGGCCGTGACGCTTCGTGTGCGGCGGCCCGGGTTTGTCTCGCTCATGCCGTTGCTCCTTCGTTTGTCTGGTCGCGCTGATCCGGCGGGGCGCCTTGTGGGTGCCCTTTAGTCATCTCTCCATGATGTTGCCATGGTCCCTTGACACGCGTTGTTACTCATCTCACAATAAGTTGAACATATTGTTATTTCAACCCGACTCGAACCGGAGATCCACAAATGATGCGCAAAGGCGTGAAAAGCTCGCTCGTTGCAGCGGCAGCCATCAGTTTCTTGGCGTTGACGACGGCCTGCTCCAACACCGAAGGTGCGGCCGCTACCGCATCCGGCAATGCGTCGGCGGGCGGCCAAAGCAGCCAGAGCGGCCAGGAACTCGCCCAGGCCGTGAAACCCGATTCCAAGGTTCAGGCGCTGCTTCCGACCGCCATCAAGAGCAAGGGTTCGCTGACCCTCGTCACGGACCCCACCTACGCCCCCATCGACTTCACCGATGACCAGGGCAAGATCGTCGGACTTGAGCCGGACATGGCTCTCGCCGTCGCCAAGAAGATGGGCGTCACCATCAACATCGAAAAGGCCGACTTCAACGGCATCCTGGCCGGCATCGAGGCCCGGCGGTACGACGCCTCCTGGGCAGCTTTCTCCATCACGGAGGAGCGCATGGACAAGGTCAACATGGTCAGCTACATGCGCGGCGGAACGTCCGTCATGGTCAAAAAGGGCAACCCGCTGGGCATCAAATCGGAGCTGGACCTCTGCGGCAAGACCGTGGCTGCCCAGACAGGGACCACCCAAGCACTAAGCGTGCTCCCGTCCTTCGACAAGAAGTGCGCGGACGCCGGCAAGGACAAGCCTGTTTCCTTGCTGCTGCCCCAGCAAGACAACGTCAACCAGGCTGTGGCCGCGGGCCGTGCCCAGGCACTCGTGGCGGACAACGCCCTCACCGGTTACTACGCCCAGCTGCAGCCGGACGCCTTCACCTCCGTGGACTCCATTCTCGTGGAACCGTCCTTGTCCGGCGTGGTGAGCCCCAAGGACGACGGCGGCCTGTCCAAGGCATTCCAGGCTGCGGTCCAGTCCCTCATGGACGATGGAACGTACGCCAAGATCATGGAGGCCTGGAACCTCAAGTCCGGCATTGTCACCAAGTCTGAGATCAACCCGACGGCGGGGTCATGACCGTGTCTGACCGGCCCATCACGGCTGAGGCACGGCCTGATTTCGCGGAGCTGGCGTCGCGGCCTGTCCTCAAGCGCAAGCGGCCCGGCCAGCTGGTCGCCATGGTGGTAGTGGGCCTGTTCGCCCTCATGGGCACCTACGTCATCGTCACCAACCCCGGCTTCGGCTGGCCAACCGTGGCCAAATACTTGTTCGATATCCGCATCCTCAACGGCCTTCTGACCACCATCGAACTCACGGTCATAGCCATGGTCCTCGGACTCGTGATCGGCCTGGTGGTCGCGGTCATGAGGATGTCGGACAACGCGCTCCTCCGTGGCGTGGCGGGTGCCTACATCTGGTTCTTCCGTGGCACCCCGCTCTTGGTGCAGATGCTTTTCTGGGGCTTCGCAGCCGTACTGTTTCCCACCATCGGCATCGGCATCCCTGGCGGTCCCATGTTGGTGGAATGGAACACCAACGATGTCCTGCCGCTGTTCGTCGCAGGCATCCTGGGCCTGGGCTTGAACGAAGGCGCCTACATGGCAGAAATCGTGCGTGCCGGCCTGATGGGTGTTCCCGCGGGACAGTCCGAGGCTTCCCACGCCATGGGCTTCAGCCGGATGGAAACCCTGCGCCACGTAGTCATCCCGCAGGCCATGAAAATCATCCTTCCACCCGTAGGCAACGAGACCATTTCCATGCTCAAGACCACGTCGTTGGTGATCGTGATCGGCGTCGGGGACTTGCTATACAACACCCAGCAGATCTACGCGCGCAATCTCCAGCAGATCCCGCTGCTGATCGTGGCGAGCCTCTGGTACATCCTGCTCACCACCATCCTCTCGCTCGTCCAGGCGCGCATTGAGAAGCGGTACTCCCGCGGCAACAACATCCAGGCACGAAAGGCGTAGCGGCAATGTCTGAAGTCCAGTTCCTCAACGTGCACAAGGATTTCTCCGGCATGGAGGTCCTCAAAGGCATCAACTTCACGGTCGAATCCGGACAGGTGGCCTGCTTGATCGGCCCCTCAGGCTCGGGCAAGTCCACTCTGCTCCGCTGCGTCAACCACCTCGAAACCACCAGCTCCGGAACCATCCTGGTAGGTGGCCGCATGATCGGCTACGAGGTTCACGGTGACAGGCTGATCGAGGCACACCAGAAGGACATCAACAAGCGCCGCTCCAGGATTGGCATGGTGTTTCAGTCCTTCAACCTCTTCGGCCACATGACGGCCCTCGAAAACGTGATGATGGGCCCCGTGAAACTCCTCAAGGTTCCCAAGGCCCAAGCCGAGGCCGAAGCCCGCGAACTCCTGGCCAAGGTGGGCCTCGCCGACCGCACGGGGCACTACCCGGCCCAGCTCTCCGGCGGCCAACAACAGCGTGTGGCCATTGCCCGGGCGCTGTCCATGAAGCCCGACCTCATGCTCTTCGACGAGCCAACCTCGGCGCTTGACCCCGAACTTGTGGGCGAAGTCCTGGACGTCATGAAGGCGCTGGCCCGCGACGGCATGACCATGATCGTCGTGACGCACGAGATGGGCTTTGCCCGCGAAGTGGCCGACGTTGTGGCGTTCATGGACGGCGGCGTCATTGTCGAAGCCGGTGATCCCAACGAGATCATCACCCGCCCCCAGCACGAGCGAACAAAGGCGTTCCTCTCCAAAGTTCTCTAGGCCACAATCAAAGGATCCAACCTTGACCAGTTCCATCCCCACCAACAACGTCGGCCTCGCCGTCATGACCACTCTGCGGAACTATGGGATCGACGCGATCTTCGGGATCCCCGGCACCCACAACCTCGAGTTCTACCGGCACCTGGAGCCGCTCGGCATCCGTCCCGTAACCACCCGCCACGAGCAGGGAGCCGGGTACGGCTCCGACGGATGGAGCCAGCTCAAGGGGCTTCCCGGCGTCGTGATCACCACTTCCGGACCCGGCCTGCTCAACGCGATGTCAGCCGCGGCCACTTCCTATTGCGAGTCCCGGCCGATGATCATCCTGTCCCCGGGCGCGCCACGAGGCAGTGAATTCTCGGATATCGGGCTGCTGCACGAAACCAAGGACCCCACTGGCGCTGTGCGTGCCTTGATCGGGCGCAGCACGCGTGTGTCCAGCGGCAGCGAAGCCGTTGAGCTGATCCACGAGGCCTTCGCCTTCTTCGCCCACGGGCGGCCGCGTCCGGTCCACATCGAGATCCCGCTGGACGTGCTGGAGGCCGCGTCCGACGTCGACCCTTCCGCTCTGGAGGCCCGCCCCTTGGGTGCTCCGAAAGCAGCAGCCGACGACGCCGTCGCCACCGCCGCGGACATCCTCCGCCGGGCGTCGAATCCGGTGATCCTGGCCGGGGGCGGTTCGCTAGGAACCGGCGGCGCGCTCCTCGAACTTGCAGAACTCCTGCAAGCCCCCGTGGTGACCACCATCAATGGCAAGGGTGCAATTCCGGAAGCCCATCCGCTGTCCCTTGGTTCGGAAATCCGGCTCGCAGCGGCACAGGATCTTTGCAATTCCTCGGACGCGCTGCTGGTGATCGGCTCGAAGGTGGGCGAATCGGAGCTGTGGGGCGGCAAGATCGTTCCGCAAGGGAGTTGCATCCGCATCGACATCGATCCGTCCCAACTTCAGTGCAATCTTGCGCCGGACGTCGAGCTCCTGGGCAACGCGTCCGCCGTCGTACCCCAACTGCTCGCGGCGCTCGCCGGGCATGAGCCGGCCTCCGCTCCGGAACTGGACCTTTTGCGCGGCGAACTGCAGGAGGAAGCCCGCTCCATGGCGCCCGTGCTGTCACAAATCAACCAGATCCTCGCGGCCGCGCTGCCGGCGGACACCGTCATTGCGGGTGACTCCTCGCAGATCACGTACTTCGGGACCACGTCCTTCTTCCCCATGCAGCGGCCGCACCAGCTCCTGTACACGCCTGCGTACGCAACGCTGGGTTACGGACTGCCGGCCGCGATCGGGGCCAAAGTGGCGGATCCGGATCGTCCGGTGGTGGGGCTGATCGGCGACGGGGCGCTCATGTTTGCCGTTCAGGAATTGATCACCGCCGTGGAACAGGGCGTGGACCTGCCCATCATCTGCATCAACAACGGCGGCTACGGCGAAATCCGGCAGAACATGGAGGACCGTGACTTGGCTCCGGTCGGCGTGAACCTGGCGCAACCGGACTGGGTGCGCCTGGCCGAAGGCTTCGGGCTGACTGCGTTCAACGTTGATTCGCTCGACGAGCTCGCCGGCGTTGTCATCAAGGCTCTTGCCGTCAAAGGACCGAGCCTCATCCACGTGAGCATCCAGTAACCGCCTCGCCGCCCCTCCGACGCTCGCTCAGTTGTGGCGGTCGTCCGGCCGACGCTCGATCACTTTCTTGGAGCAAGTGATGGAGCGTCCGGTGGAAAGCCCATATAAGTGAGCGAGGATCAGCCGGGCGAGGGCAGTGTGTCTGGGAACAGCTTTGGACAGTATGACTTTAGGAAGGAACACGATGAGCGGGACGGTCAAAAATGCCGAGTTGAAGGCCACGGCATGGGGGTGGGTGGACCAGCAGAAGGAACAGCTTTCCGCCTGGCACACGAATATTTGGGAACTGGCCGAACCGGCCTGGCGTGAATACGAGTCCTGCGCTTGGTATGTGAGAACGCTTCGAGAACATGGCTTCACGGTCGAGGAGGGCAGCGGGGGCATGCCCACCGGGTTCGCAGCCGAGTGGACAAGTCCCGCCGGACCCGGCGCGAGGATCCTTGGCTACGCCGAATACGATGCAATTCCGGGAAATTGCCAAGCCGCATCAACCAAACGGGAGCCCCGTGCCGGTATGTCACGCTTCGCGCCGGGCCACACGGATCCACATTCGGCTCTGGGCATCTCGACACTCGCGGGATTCCTCGCCGCTAAAGACACCATGGAACGGCACAACATACCGGGCACCTTGGTCTATACGGGTGAGCCAGCCGAAAAAGTCCAAGGATCCAAGGTGGTCCACGGCCTGCGCGGCTATTACGACAACCTGGACGCGATCATCTCGTACCACCCGTTCTATATGATGCCCCTCTGCAACACCGCGCGTTGGGACACCCACTGCGGCTCGTACTACAGCAAGATCTACACCTTCACCTGCGACAACCCCGAGGGCTGGAACAATACGTATGGCGATAGTCCCATCCCGTCGTCGCACTCCGCCGCCCGGGCACCGGGAGCTGACGCTGCGCTGTTCACGATGTTTTCGCTGACTAAAACCACGCAGGACTCCATGCTGCCGCAAGCGGGCGGATGGTCGCTGTCGGAAGCGATCCTTACCGCTGGGCAGGCGACGGCGGACAATCAGCCTGCGGGACTGGCCCAGATCCAGTACTCCTGGCGTTGTCCGAGCCTCGCCGAAGCCGATTCAGTACTCGCCGTGCTCGATCGCAACGCGGAACTCGCCGCGGCTGCGTCGCATTGCAACGTTAGTTCCCGCTGGGTGGCCCGCAACCGGCCGGGCATCGCCAACCATACGGTTGCCCAAGTGGCGTGGGAGAACATCGCTGCCGTGGGCGCGCCGGTTTTGGATGAGCGGGCCCGGGTGATCGGACGTGAAATCCAGGCTTCGTGCGGGGTGGGGCCCGTGGAGAATCCGTTCCATCCGGCAACGGCGGAGCTCATCAGCCCGCAGGACGCCGAGGCAGAGTTGCGCCGGCACATCCCGGCCACACAGCAGAACTGGACCAGCGACGACTACGTTGAAATGACCTGGTACGCGCCCACCATCCGCTTCTACACGGCGCGGCCTACGTTGGCGCCCGACGCGAAAGGCACCGCATACCCGGGCTGGGCCATGACCGCCATGGGTGGAATACCGGAGACGATCGACCCCACCATCACGGCCACGGGCAAGATGATTGCGGGGATGGTGCTGGACTTGCTGACCTCGCCGGAGGTGCTGGCTGAGGCAAACGCAGAGTTCGACGCCGAGAAGCGCCGCCGCGGTGCCGTGGCACCGCTGCTTCCTGCCGATTTCAGTGCGCCGACGGATTTCCGCTGGCCCGAATACATCGGGGAAGGCAAAACACGCGAGTGGTGGATCCCCGTGTCCGAAGAGGCATGGAACACCGCCGGCGGCAACTAACCCGGACGCTCCCCCCACCTATAGGGGAAAAACACAGAACCCTCCTGCAGATCATGATCTGCAGGAGGGTTCCGTCGTTTGGCCTTATATGTGAGCGGGCGTCCGGCTGGAAGGCCGTATATGTGAGCGGGCGTCCGGCTGGAAGGCCGTATATGTGAGCGGGCGTCCGCCTGGAGGGGCCTATATGTGAGCGGGCGTTACAGCCCCAGTTCGGCCTTCAGCGCTGCTACGTGGCCCTGGGCCTTGACCTGGTACTGGGTCAGCCTGACCTTGCCTTCGCCGTCGAGCACTACAGTGGAGCGGACCAGGCCGTCCACCACTTCGCCGTTCACGAGCTTCTCGCCCCAGGCACCGTAAGCCAGCGCCACGGCGTGGTCTTCGTCGGAGAGGAGCGGGAAGGTCAGGGAGAAGTCGCCGGCGAAGCGTGCGATCTTTTCCGGAGCGTCGGGGGAGATGCCAAGGACTTCGTAGCCGGAGGACTGAAGGCTGGACAGGCTGTCGCGGAAGTCGCAGGCCTCGGTGGTGCAGCCAGGGGTGGCGGCTTCCGGGTAGAAGTACACGATGACGTTGCGTCCGCGGTAATCGGACAGGGAGACCTTCTGGCCTTCGGAGTTAAGCAGCGCAAAATCGGGGGCCTGGGTTCCGGCGAGGAGTTTCTGGGTCACGTTTCGATCCTTGACTTGTCGGGCAACCGCCGTGGCCGGCGATCAATCTAAAGGTGTAACGGGCTGCCTAGATGCAGTATTCCGCGGGTCCGCGGACGGTGGAGCCTGGTCCGGGCACGAACTGGTAGCCGCCTCCACGCACTGTGGCGATGACATGGCGGGCTGAGCCCAGCTTGCGCCGGACGCGTCCAACATACACGTCGATCGACCGGAATGCCGCGCCGGGACAGTCAAGTGACTCCAAAAAACGTTGCAATTCTTCACGTGGGATGGCTCGGGACAGGTTTTCCACCAAGTAGCGAAGAAGGCTGTGTTCCATCGCCGTGAAGCTGACCGGGACACCGTCCAGGAGAACGGTGTCCGCGGCCAGGTCCACTGCCACGCTGCTGCGCCGGCCCGCCCGGGCGTTAGCCCGGACAATCGGCGACGGAGCGGCGGGGCAGGTTCCGGCGTCGGACGCCTCCGTTCCGAAAACACAAGTGCCGCCGCCGGACGCGCCGGAACCACCGGACGTTGCAGCTCCGGCGGCGGGCCAAAGGAGGACTTCCGCCCCCGGAGCAAGTTTGCGGGCCCGGGCCAGGACGGCTTCAGCGGCCCGGGTCCAAACCTCGGGATCGATCTCGCGGCCTTCGCCGGGCTGCACCCACAGGGCCAGGCCGCGCGGTTGCAGGGCGGGCCGAAGCGCGCCGGATTGAACCAGACCAGGCCGGGTGGCTTGGTGCCGCGAGGCGTTGAGCCGTGCGGGCAGTTGCCCGTACGGGGCATGGACGTTGACGGCCATGGCTGTGGCCTTACACGCCGCCGCGGCGAATCAGCTTGCCGCTGGGCGTCCGGCCGTCGATCTCGTTGCCGCGCAGGTAGGTTTTGCGTACGACGCCGGAGAGCGCCTTGCCGTCGTACGGCGTGATCGGGTTCTTGTGCTTGAGTTTCTTGACGTCGACGACGAACGCGTCGTCGGGCGCGAAGATGGAGAAATCGGCGTCGTAGCCGAGCGCCAGCTGGCCTTTGTTGTGCAGGCGGGCCAAGGCTGCGGGCTTCTCGGACATCCAGGACACCACCTGCTCCAGGGAGATTCCGCGGTGCCGTGCTTCGGTCCAGATCAGGGAGAGCCCCAACTGCAACGAGGAGACGCCGCCCCAGGCCACGGCGAAGTCGCCGTTTTCCAGGTCCTTCAGGTCAAGGGTCGAGGGGGAGTGGTCCGAGACGATGCAGTCGATTGTACCGTCCTGCAGGCCCTGCCAGAGCAGCTCGCGGTTGGAGGCCTCGCGGATCGGCGGGCAGCACTTGTACGCGGTGGCGCCGTCGGGGATTTCCTCGGCCATGAGCGTCAGGTAGTGAGGGCAGGTCTCCACGGTGAGGTGCACGCCGTCGCGCTTTGCCGTGGCGATCATGGGCAGCGCGTCCGAGGAGGAGAGGTGCAGGATGTGGGCACGGGCGCCGGTCCAGCGGGCGCGTTCGATCACCTCGGCGATGGCTTTGTTCTCGGCGCCGCGGGGGCGGGAGGCAAGGAAGGTGGAGTAGTGTGCGCCGCCGGGGTGGGGTGCGTGGTCGATTGAGTGGGAGTCCTCGGCGTGGACAATCATGAGGGAGTCGAAGGACTTGAGCTCGGCCATGTCCTCTTCCATCTCGTCCGCGTCCAGGTGCGGGAACTCGTCCACCCCGGAGTGGAGGAGGAAGCACTTGAAGCCGAACACGCCCTCGTCGTGCAAGGGGCGGAGGTCCTTCTTGTTGCCTGGAATGGCGCCGCCCCAGAATCCGACGTCCACGAACGCCTGGTCCTCGGCCACTTCGCGCTTGAGCTTGAGGCCGTCCACGTTGGTGGTGGGCGGGATGGAGTTCAGCGGCATGTCGATGATGGTGGTGACGCCGCCGGCTCCTGCGGCGCGGGTGGCGGAGGCGAAGCCTTCCCATTCGGTGCGGCCAGGCTCGTTGACGTGCACGTGCGTGTCCACTAGGCCGGGAATGAGGGTTTCGTCGTCGGCGAGTTCAATGATCTCGGTGCCCTGCAGGCCGTTGCCCAAAGGTTCGATCGCGACGATCACGCCGTCGCGGACACCAACTTCGCGGGCGGTGATGCCTGCGGTGGTGAGGATGCGCTGGCCGCGGATGACCAGGTCAAACGGGCCGTGTGCTGTGGTGGTTTCTTCAGACATGGAGTTGCTCCTTGGTCTCGGTTCGCGCTGCATCTTGGGTGAGTGCCGATTTTTCAGAGAGGCGCACGCCGATGTGCTTACCTAATTCTTCAAGCAGCGGCCCTGCTTCAGCTATACATTTCTCTACATTGGATTCGAGCCCGGTCAACGCATGGACCGATTCGAAACCGGACTCCGAAAGTTGTTCCGGGCTCAGCGTACTGCGGCCGCAGACGGCAATCACAGGGATTCCGGAACGCGCCGCTGCCCGCGCCACGCCCATGGGCGTTTTGCCGAGCAGGCTTTGTTCGTCGAGGCTGCCTTCGCCGGTGATCACCAGGTCCGCGCCCGCCAGCCGCTGCTCGAGTTCAGTGAATTCGAGGACGACGTCGATGCCCGGCCTGCGTGCCGCGCCGAGCGCCGCGATGGCGATGTAGCCGACGCCGCCCGCCGCACCCGCGCCCGGGGCCTGTGCGGCGTCCTGGGCTTCGGGGCCGATCTCGCTGGCGAGGACCCGCACGAAGTGGGCCAAGGCGGCGTCGAGCGAGGCGACGTCGTCCGGCGTCGCGCCCTTCTGCGGTCCGAAGATCGCGGCGGCGCCGGTGCGGCCCAAAAGGGGATTGTCGACGTCGGACGCCAGGACAAACTCGGTGATCTCCAGCCGGACGTCCAGGTTCGAGAAGTCGATCCGGTCCAGCCGGGCCAAAGCGGCCCCGCCGCCGGGGAGTTCGTTGCCGTCAGCGTCGAGGAGGACAGCGCCGAGGCCTTGCAGGACGCCGGCGCCGCCGTCGGTATTGGCACTGCCGCCGACGCCGAGGATGATGTGCCGGCAGCCCAGGTCCAGGGCGGCGCGGATGAGTTCGCCCGTGCCCAGGCTTGTGGAGCTTTTGGCCGTTTCGGGGTTCGGGGCGCTGCCGTCGCCGAAGCCTGGCAGTACCGCGAGCCCGGAGGCCGCCGCCATCTCAATGACGGCTTCCCTGCCGCGGACAGCGAACTCTGCCTTGATCGGCTGGCCCGTGGGGCCGGTGACCGTGGCGCTGCGGCGGGTGAAGCCGGAGCCGGCGGCGGCGTCGAGAGTCCCCTCGCCGCCGTCGGCCACTGGAATGAGCGTGGCCTCAAAGTCCTCGCCCGGGCGGCTGGCGGCAAAACCTGCCTGCAGTCCGGCGCTCAAGCGGCTGGCGACCTCGGGAGCGGACAGCGATCCCTTGAACTTGTCCGGGGCTATGACCACACGCATTCCGTACCTCCTTCAGTACTTACTAGTCCAGCATCGAGATGATCGAGGTGGGGGCGTCTGCCCCGCGCTCGGCCAGCTCTTCGAACTCGTTCACGCCGTTGATTTCAACACCCATGGAGATGTTGGTGACCTTTTCCAGGATCACTTCAACCACCACGGGAACCTTGAACTCGCCCATGAGTGCCTTGGCCTTGTCGAACGCGGCAGGCAGGTCCGACGGGTTCTCCACGCGGATGGCCTTGCAGCCCAGGCCCTCGGCAACCTTGACGTGGTCCACGCCGTAGCCGTTGGTCTCGGGGGAGTTGATGTTCTCGAACGCCAGGGACACGTTCTGTTCCATGTTGAAGCCGCGCTGCGACTGGCGGATCAAGCCCAGGTACGAGTTGTTCACCACCACGTGGATGTACGGCAGGTTGAACTGTGCGCCCACGGCCAGCTCTTCGATCATGAACTGGAAATCGTAGTCACCGGACAGGGCAACAACGGTCTCGTCCGGCTTCCCGCGGACAACGCCCAGGGCGGCCGGTGCGGTCCAGCCCAAGGGGCCGGCCTGGCCGGCGTTGATCCACTTGCGCGGGCCGAAGACGTGCAGCAGCTGTGCGCCGGCGATCTGGGAGAGGCCGATGGTGGACACGTAAGTGGTGTCCTTGCCGAAGGCCTTGTTCATCTCCTCGTAAACGCGCTGCGGCTTGATCGGCACGTTCTCGAAGTGGGTCTTGCGCTGCAGGGAACCCTTGCGGGCGATGCAGTCGGCAACCCAAACGGAGTAGTCCGGCAGGGACTTGGCTGCCTGGCGCTCGCGGGCCAGCTCGATCAGCCCGTCCAGCGCCGCACCGGCGTCGGACGCGATGCCGAAGTCCGGCGAGAACACGCGGCCGATCTGCGTCGGCTCGATGTCGATGTGCACGAACTTGCGGCCGGCCGTGTAGGTGTCCAAGCCGCCGGTGTGGCGGTTGGCCCAGCGGTTGCCGATGCCGATCACGAAGTCAGAGGCCAGCATGGTCTCGTTGCCGTAGCGGTGCGAGGTCTGCAGGCCCACCATGCCGGCCATCAGGGGGTGGTCGTCCGGGATGGTGCCCCAGCCCATCAGGGTGGGGATGACCGGAACGTTCAGCAGTTCGGCCAGCTCAACCAGCTGCGCGGAGGCGCCGGCGTTGATGATGCCGCCACCTGCAACGATCAGCGGGCGCTCGGCTGCGGTGAGCATGTCCAGTGCCTTTTCCAACTGCTTGCGGCTGGCCTTCGGCTTCTCGACGGCGATTGGCTCGTAAGCGTCGATGTCGAACTCGATCTCGGCCATCTGCACGTCGAACGGCAGGTCCAGCAGGACCGGGCCCGGACGGCCGGAGCGCATCAGCTGGAAGGCCTTCTGGAAGGCGCCCGGAACCTGGCCCGGTTCCATGATGGTCATGGCCATCTTGGTGACCGGCTTGGCGATGGACTCGATGTCCACGGCCTGGAAGTCTTCCTTGTGCAGCTTGGCGACGGGGGCCTGGCCGGTGATGCAGAGCATGGGGATGGAATCTGCCCAAGCCGCGTACAGGCCGGTGATCATGTCCGTTCCTGCGGGGCCCGAGGTGCCGATGCAGATACCGATGTTTCCGTCCGCTGCTCGGGAGTAGCCGTCAGCCATGTGGCTGGCGCCTTCAACGTGGCGGGCCAGGGTGTGGCGGATGCCGCCGTGTGCCCGCATCGCGGAATAGAAGGGGTTGATTGCCGCGCCTGGCAGGCCGAACGCCTCGATGGCGCCTTCCTTTGCCAAGATGGCGACGGCTGCGTCTACAGTGCGCATCTTCGTCATGGTGTGCTCCTTGAAAAGTCTGTTTGTGCCCGTTGCGGGCGGTTTTTGGGTGTAGTGGGGGAGCCGCCGTCGTGAAGTACGACGGCGGTTGCCCGGTTTTGCTTGTTTCCGGCCTGTCGCCGGGATGCTTTACTTGCGGCCGCTGAGCTGGAGGACCTGCTTGAAGAGGCCGGAGTGGTCGAGTCCGCCGTCGCCCTGGTTGACAGTGGCGGCCACGAGCTGTGCGACGACGGCGCCGAGCGGGATTGCGACGTTGGCTTCGCGGGCTGCGGAGGTGACGATACCGAGGTCCTTGTTGTGGAGGGCCAGGCGGAAGCCGGGGTCGAAGTTGCGGTCGAGCATCTTCTGGCCCTTCTGGTCGAGGACCTTGGAGCCGGCCAAGCCGCCGCCGAGGACCTTGAGGGCTGCGTCGGTGTCCACGCCGTAGGCCTCAAGGAAGGCGATAGCCTCGCCGAGGACCTCGATGTTGACGGCCACGATCAGCTGGTTGGCTGCCTTGACGGTCTGGCCGGAGCCGGAGGGACCGACGTGGACGATCGTCTTGCCGACGGCGTTGAGGACATCCTGTGCTGCTTCGAAGTCGGCTGCGTCGCCACCTACCATGATCGAAAGGACGGCGTCGATGGCGCCCTGTTCGCCGCCGGATACCGGGGCGTCCAGCGGGCGGATGCCGGCTGCGACGGCGTCTGCCGAGAGGCGGGCGGCGACGTCGGGACGGATGCTGCTCGCGTCGATCCAGAGGGTGCCCTTCTTCGCGTTGGCGAAGACACCGTCCGGGCCGCTGACGACACCTTCGACGTCGGGGGAGTCCGGCACCATGGTGATGACGACGTCGGCGTCCTTGACGGCGTCGGCGATGCTCGTGGCACCCTTGCCGCCTTCGGAGACGAGTTTGTCGATCTTGTCCTGGCTGCGGTTGAAACCGGTGACGGCGTGGCCGGCCTTGACCAGGTTGATGGCCATGGGGAGGCCCATGATTCCGAGTCCGATGACTGCAACGTTGCTCATGATTTTCCTTACTGAAGTCTTTGTTCTAGCTCAGGTGTGCTGGACCCAACTAGCCCGCAGTTGTTGTCGTTTTGAGGGCTCTAAACGACATCAACTGCTACTCAGTTGGGCGGGTGGGGGCTAGTGGGAGGTGACGCGCTGGCGGATGGCCCAGCTGAAGGCCGTTTCCTGCGGTTCCTTGTATTCGAGGCCGATGTAGCCGCTGTAGCCGAGTTCGCGGCTGCGGGCGATCCATTCGCCGAGGGGAAGCTCACCGGTTCCGGGAGCCCCGCGGCCGGGGTTGTCGGCGATCTGGATGTGGCCGAAGTCCTTGGCATGGTTTTCGATGACGGCTGCGACGTCGTCCCCGTTGACTGCCAGGTGGTAGAAGTCGGCGAGGAGCTTGACGTTCGAGGCGCCCGATTCTTCCTTGACGCGGGCGATCACCTTGAGGGCGTCGGCGGCTTTGAGGAGCGGGTACTTGGGGGCGCCACTGACGGGCTCGAGAAGGACGGTGCCGCCGATGCGTGCGACGCCTTCTGCAGCGCTGGCCAGGTTTTCGGCGCCGATGGCGTCCTGCTTCTCAGTGGATTCGCCGTCCATGCGGTTGCCGTAGAGGGCGTTGAAGGCCTTGCAGCCGAGCCGCTCGCCGATGCCTGCGACAACGTCGATGTTGTCGAGGAATTCGGAAGAGCGGGCGGGCCAGGAAACCAGCCCGCGGTCGCCGCCCGGCATGTTTCCGGCGTTGAAGTTCAGGCCGGTGAGCTGAACGCCAGCGTCCTTGATGGCGTTCTCGAACTCGGTTACCTGGGCGTCCGACGGGACGGAGGTGTCGAAGGGCCACCAGAATTCGACGGCGTCAAAGCCGGCAGCCTTCGCGGCCGCGGGGCGCTCGAGCAGGGGCAGCTCCGTCAGGAGGATGGAGCAGTTCACTGTGTACGTCATCGTAGGTGTCCTTCCGGGGAGGGCTTGGGATCTATGTTCCGCTTGGCTTGTTCTCTTGGCTGATTGGCCGTTAGTAAGTTTCCGCTTTGTGGAATTTAGATTCTGCTTTATGAAAAGTTTAGAGAAGGAGGGGTTGCGAGTCAAGGGGGTGTGGGTTTGGGATACCAAACACGTCCTGGAGGTCAAGCTGGGGGAGGCGCTCAATCCAAACGTGCGCACCGGGCTTGGGTAAGGCCGCTGCACCTAGACGCAACTCAGTGACCACCTATTTCGCGTCTTCTGACACCTAGATGGGGTGCAATGACCACCTATTTTGCATGGTCTCACCACCTAGACGGACATGTCAGGCCTTTGGATTGGTCACGGGATCGGGTTATCCGGTCCCAGTCAAACCAGCTCCAAGGAGGAATTATGGAAACAACGATCCGCCCCTCGAAGAAGGCAATGACTCTCGCAACCGCAGTGAGCGTTGCGGGCCTCGGCCTGGCCAGTGTGAGCGTCATGTACATCGCCGGCATGTTCGGCCTGTCCAGCGCATTAGCCTCACAGATCGTAAATGCTGTGGAAGTCGGTGGAATTGCCCTCGCAATCGTGATGGGGGTACTTTCCGGTGGCGTGGCAGCGGGGGTCATCGCGACTGCGCGCTGGGCAATTTTCCAGTTTGGTAAGCGGGCGGCCGTAGCCTAGCCGCCGCAACGAGGGTACCTAAATTGCGCATGAGCGTCAGGAACGGCGACAAGCCATTGCTCCTCATTGCGATGATGCTGTCCCTGGCGCTCATGCTGGCCGGATTCATCATCGGATTCCAAACGGATCTGGCGGCACAATCCGAGCCGCATCAACCGGCGCCCACTGAAGCAGGGCTCACCTGGCTGTCTGTCCTGGGACGGATTCTCGTGACAAACATACCGGCCTTGTGCCTTATATTCTCCGGCGTCATTACGGGGGGCATCTCGACGTTGATCGCGTGGCCGCTTACAGCCATCTACATCGGCTCCACAATGCGGATCGGTCAAACTCGCTTGGGAATAAGTGAAGTTGTGGACTCGATTTGGATTTATGCTCCGATCGAATTTCTAGCACTTCTGTTGGGTGCCGGTGCCGGGCTCATGCCCCTCACTGCCGCCGTCCGGTCGGCCCTCTCCACTTCTGAGCACGCAAGGCCGTTGCAGCAATATCTGCACACATTCCCATTTGCCCTCAAGATCTTGGGCATTGCTTCAGTCCTACTCCTAGCCGCGGCCCTCCTCGAAGCCACGGTTCTAGCCACAAAAGGATTCGCCCCATGACGTCATCTTCAATGAGCGTGCAACAGGCAACCGAAGGGAAGCCCTCCCGGACGTTGTCAAGGAGCACAGCACCCTTTGTTTGGATCTGTTCCGCTGGGGCACTTTTAGGTCTCCTGCTGCTGAGGAGCCAACAACTTCACGGGGCTGTGTCAGTCAAAGTTGCACAGACTGATGCGGCTAGGGCGATTAGCGACCCGGCGGTTACCGAGCTCGCGGTGAATGTTGGGTTCTACCTCGGAGTGGTTCTCTCGACGGTACTTTCGACGCTGTACTTTTCGTTGATATCCACCGCTGAGAGCAGCTTCTTTCCCGGGCTGAAACGTGGAGGACTCCGTTTCCGAGTTGGCCTATTAGGCTGCACAGCGGTCGTGTCCCTGCTTGGCGTCCAACTCGTCAGCCTGCTGTTGACGCTCTCATCCCCGAAGGACCACTGGTTGACCTTCCTATACGTGGCTCTCGTGGGCGCGTGCGCTCCCTTCAATTTCCGAAAGCAATGGTCGGGATCTTCCTCCAAAACCATTGCGGCTATTTTCGCTGCCTCGATCGCAACCGCAGCCGTTTCTCTGGCTCTCTGAAACCTAGAAGAGGTCTGATATTGATTTACTCATCAACGGTCCGAACTATCGCCACTGTTTCTGTGCTCGCGTGCATCGAGGGCAGCATCGTCGTTGGGCTCCATAACGAACCGAAGACTCCTGTGCTTGCATGGGCATCTTTGGCCGCCGGCGCGGTCGCCCTGCTGGTAGTGCTCGCTACAAAACGAAGTCCGAAGCGCGATGCTGTCCTATTCATGATTTGCGGGATGGGTGGCGGTGTGTTCATAGCGGCCTCGACCGTTGGCTTCCCCGGATCGCTTCCGATATGGCTTTGGACGATCGGCACAATGTCTATCGGAACCGTGGCGATCATCGTGGATGCCGAGTCGGCTCAAAGCAAATCCGTCAATCGTCTCTAGGCGTCGGCAATGGGAAGTTTGAGAGCGGCTTACAAATTCACCGGGGTGCGCCTGCTGGCGGTAACCGGATGGCCGATATCTATTCGCACACTCGTGGTCCTCGGCGTGAGCATGGGGATTGCGTTTACCTGTGTTGTTCTGGCCGGATCGCTATTTGTGATGCGGTTGCTTCGCGATGCCCTGTCCTTCGACGGCACGGGAACCAATGCGAGCAGCGGTGCAACGATGACAATCGTCCTGTTGGCGCTCGCCGTCTGCCTCTATATCTCCGTTGGTGCGCTCGCGCGCGAAGCACTCAGCAGCCGGAGATTTGCGGTGCGTTTTAGTCCGAACCGAGAGCTCTACCGAGCGACAGATGTTTCGATGCACCACGTCTTCCTCGCCGAGGGAGGTCCGCGAGCTGCCTTCTTGTTTGGATTATCAGCCGCCGTCTGTACCGCGGCCTGGGTTGTTGTGCATGAGGAGCATGGAGGCGGCGGTCCGCTGACCCTGGCCCTCGTGGTTGCCCCGTTCGCCTTGACCGCGGCTTGGCTTGCCTTGAGTTCCAAGCTAGCCGCAAGTGATCCTCGTATTCCGAGCCTGGTCCTCGGCTCGCTTGCCTTCGCCGGCGGCTTGCTCCTTGCCGCGTTCCTAGGAATCGGAGCGGCCCGAGGGTTGCTTGCGTTGAATCGTGCAGCGCTTGGGTCGTACCTGCCATTCAACGCAACCGGTGCGGAGGGGTACTGGATCGCGACCGCAGCGGCGATCGCCGTCGTCGTATTTTCCTTCCTCGCAATCCGGAACGTTGGAGCGATCAGGAGGGAATCGTTTCCCGTGAGCGCGCGCGTGCCGCGACGGCGCGGGGGAGATTCCGTATGGAAGACGACGACGCCGGTCGTCATGCTCTGGCGGGCCCTGATAGTGAATCTCGTCAGGGACAAGTCGTTTGCCCTTTTCCGTGGAATCGGGATCTGCCTGCTTTTGGCGGCTGCCGCTGCGGTCGGCTTTCGCTTGGGCGGGATCGGGCCGGAATTCCTTCGGGAGGTCCCCGGAATTCAGAATGTTGCTGCCTGCATCGTTTTCATGGCGGGAGTTGTGGGGAATGAACTCATGTGCAAGGCGAACAATCCGATCGGACTTCTTCCGCAATTGAGGTACGGCTGGGAATCCGGGTTCGGCCTCAATTCTCTGGTGTGGGGCGTAATCCTGACACAGTCTGTGCCGCTGGTGCTGCTTACTGCACCGGCGATGGGAGTCGTTGTCTGGGCTGCAACCGGCGTCCTGCCCATGGCGACTCTCCTGATTCCGTGGTCGATTGCCGCCAGCAACATTGTTGGAAACGCCTACAGCAAGGTCAAAGTCAGGCAAGCAGACGGCTCGATGGAAGTGTCTCTCGCGGCAGCGTTCATTGCCTTGCTGATTGCCGCTCCGGTGCTCGGGCTTTTCCTGTTGGGCAACATCCCCGCAACCATTGCCGCCGTCGTTTACACGGCTCTTCTCACTGGAGGTGCAAAGATTTGCCTGCAACGCAGAATTCTCTCCCAGAAATAGTTTTTGATCGCGTGTTTGCCGGATACTCCGCTGAGCGCCCCATCTACGAAAACGTCTCCTTCGAGTTCACCGGACCTGCCTTGATTCACTTGCAGGGCAAGAACGGATCCGGAAAATCGACCTTCGTCGAACTGGCAAGTGGCTATCTGTCTCCGTGGGCCGGAACGGTTCTGGTCAACGAGACGAGAGCCGATGACCCTGGAACTAGGAACAGACGGAGGGTGTGCCGATCTGAAGCTGCCCTGTTCGCTCAGATGACCGCCCGCGACCACATTGTCTTCGCCTGTATTGCCCGAGATGTCGATCCTGGCCCTGAGATACTCCGGGCGACACAGCTGGGGATCGAACCGTGGCTGGGCGAGAACGCGGGCAACCTGTCCACTGGAAATGTGCGCAAACTTTGGTACGTCATGAACACCGTTGGCCAGTTTGATTGCGTGGTCCTGGACGAGCCGTTCAACGGCACTGACGCCGAAGGCGTGGCCTACATGGTTGAGGAGATCAGGCGCTGGGCCGAGTCCAAACTCGTGGTTATAGTGACCCATTCACTTCAGGACTTGCTCCCCGAAGCCATCACGGTCCGTCTTGAAGATCTCAAGTCGCAAACCGCTAGTGGGTCGCGCGATGGAAGCATGGGCGCGAAATGAGAATCGTCGTTGATGGTGTCGGGGCGAGCTACGGCGCAAAAGAGGTGCTCCGGGACGTCTCCTTCGCTCTGAACCCGGGAGAGATAGTCGGGCTCGTTGGTCCCAACGGCCATGGCAAGACCACATTGATGAAACGGATGCTCGACCTAATTACGGGAACTGGTCAAACCACTTTTGACGGAATGCCTTACCGTGCCCTGACACGTCCACAGTTGAGGGTGGGATCGCTGCTGTCCACGGAGGCGTTTCACCCTGGCCGGTCCGCTATGAACCATCTTCGGATGGTCGCGGCAGCTTCCGGCATATCAAAACGAAGCGCTGAGTCCGCGCTAGCCCGCGTAGGGCTCAGCGAGTATGCGGCGAAGTCACCTGCCTCCTACTCAATGGGGATGAAGCAACGTCTCGCACTTGCAGCGGCGCTGATGCCAGACCCCCAAGTGCTGATCCTTGACGAACCGATCAACGGCTTGGATGTGGACGGTGTTCATTGGTTTCGAAACACAATCCGCAGCTTGGCGGGGGAGGGCAGGACCATCTTGCTTTCAACGCATATTTTGAGCGAGCTGGAGAAACTCGCAGATCGTGTGTTGGTTCTGCACGGTGGACGTCTCCGGGCTGATTGTCCGATGGAAGAACTCAAGACAACGGCCTCAGGTCCAACGGTCAACGTCACTGTGGACCGTCCCGCGGAGTTTGCCGCTCGATTGGGCGCAGAGGATGGCCTGACAGTGACCCTCCAGGGGGAGTCTCTAGTCATTGACGGAATGACGGCGAGAGACGTGGGCTCTCTGGCCAACAAATTTGGCTTCACCCTCTTTGAACTATCAACGACGCTTCGCACCTTGGAGGACGGCTACAACGAGATTGTAGGCGCCGGGGACTCTGGACATGATCAGCAGGGGATATGGGGTAAGCCATGAGGGATGCGGTTCGCTACGAGCGGGTCCGGCTGACTACGACGCGTGGCTTCCACATTCTGACAGCAATGACGATCTTGGTATCCGTCCTAGTCAGTTGGGCGATGTCAGTGATGATCGCCAACATGGCGCCAGAAATGACCGCCCAGGCTGCTGGCGAGGCGGCCACGGTGGCAGCCACCCGTTCTCCCCTGGTGCTCCTTGCCCCGGGCCTGCTTGGGATCTTCTCTTTTGGACAGGAGAAGCGTTACGGAACGCTAGCCATGGCACTGCTGGCCATACCTCAACGGGGCACCCTGTTCGCGGCCAAGTTGGTGATGACGTTGCTGACAGCCACAACTTGGACGACCGTGTCGATGATGATGTCCGTGATTGTGTCGAATGCTGTCCTGGGGAGCTCGAACCTGTTCGAATCCGACCCACCGGTTCTGATCGGCTGTCTGATCCTCGCGAACGGATGGGCTCTCCTTGGAATCGGCGTGGGACTGCTCTTGCCTCGAACTGGGGCTGTGGCCATGTTGGTAGCTGGATCTGCATTGGTAGAGCCGCTGCTGGGCCAGTTGGTGGAAAGAACCGAGCTGTGGGGAACGTCTGCAGCAGCGTTCCTCCCGTTCCGGGCGGGATCGTCGCTGATCAGTTTTGCCGACCCAGCTCTCGCGACGGTCGTGGCGGAAACTGCTCCTCGCCTGCCGGCCTTAACCGGCGGAGGGGTGTTCTTCCTCTATGTCGGGGCCCTCCTTCTGGCGGGGTACAAGAAGGGTCTCGGGAAAGCTCAATAGGGATCAACGCCGGCGGCCATCACGGTCGGATGAAAATCCTTCTAGGTGCAAACCGTCGATTTACACCTAGGCCCGCCGTCAGCCACACCTAGATTGGGCGATCCCACCCCTAATTCCGGTCTCCGGGCACCTAGTTTCACCCATCTCACCACCTAGGCCCGTTTTGGCGTCATAGTCTCCTTCACGAGGACGGACCCGGCAGACCGAATGTTGGCGGGCCGCCGTGACGAACGTATGCAGCGGACAACTATTGGGGGTTGGGAATTGAAGCTGAGTCAGCAACAGACCATTGCAGCAGCTGTGGACCAGTGGATTACGGGCATTCCCGGGCGAATACCGGATCATGCCATCTTCGTTGAGGATCCCGGACATGAGCCGTTTGCAAAGGAACTTGCCGGCGAGCAGTCGATCGTCCTTGTGCTTGACGGCGGCGGGGAAGATGATGTGGTCATCCCAGTCTCCGGGCTCTTCGATGTCGCAGGTGAAGAACTCTTGGTTGGTGGAACCCTCAGTCTGGAGATCCAGGACTATGTGGCCATTCCGTTCGTCAATCTCATCGGCGTCACGGTAGTCAGGATTACCACGGCTGAAGACTGGCAGGCCTTCTTCGATGACGCGGAAGAATCCCGACGATCGGGCTACTTTGTGCGACAGCTCACCGAAGTGAACGCCGTTCTTGCCGAGCGGGGCCTTTTGGACGGCCGCCCAGCTACCGGTTCCTCGCTGGCAAGGCTCCACATCACACGAGACGGAAGGGTACTCAGCGGACCCTACGGAACCCAGATCGGTTGGGCCGGAGACTCCTTGGCCGACATTCACAAAAGGTGCCTCGCGCTCCAACCGGAGTCTTCGCTCGCTTCCGTCTGTGACGTTGACATGATTCGTAAGTCCCTTGGCGCCAGGCCTTGGATTCCCCGCTATTTGGCGGCATTGGATGCTTGGAAGTTCATTCCCCAGGGCAATCGCGCCGATACTACGCTGGTCGGTTTCGGTGCCAGTCTCTACGGCGCATCGCCTACTGATGATCTCCCATCACCGCGCGCACCCTTCATCATCCACAGGGCAGGAGAGCACACGCTCCTAGACACTGCGTCCGGACGGACTTTCAGACTCGGACCTGATGCCGCAGCGATCATCGAGGCACTCTCGAATCTGCGGGATGTCCAAGCCGCCGCGTCCGCTGTAGCAGCTCCGCTGGGCATTTCTGCAGCGGTTGCCGAGGAATCCGCACGAGTGATTCTCGCGCAGTTCGAGCAGGCAGGCGTGGACGTTTTCGGCGCCAGCTGAATTCCGAACCTCCACTTTGCCGGCCACCCGTCGAACTCAAAGGACTAACAACCGATGATCGCAGCACCTGACTGTGCCATACCCAGCACTCAGCTCCCGCTCTGGATTCCCCTGATTGCGCAGCACGATTTCCCTGTCGCGAGCTACACCGCTGTCAGCGCCCGCGGCGTCCACGTAGCTTTTGAAGACGGTCGACGCCGCCTTTGCGCAAAGAGCGGACTGTGGAACGCCAACCTCGGTTACGGCAACCCACGTATTGCCGAGGCAATCGCCACGGAACTTGAAGCTGCGTCCTACCTTCCGTTGTTCAGGACGGCGCATCGCAAAGCGATCGAGGCGGCCAACGCACTTCTCTCACTCCCCGCCCACCGCTTTCAGCGGGTGGTTTTCTCCACCTCCGGGGGAGCTGCCAACGACGCCGGCATGAAGCTCGCGCGTCAATACTTCGCCCTGGACGGACAACCCGAGCGAAAAATCATCGTAGGCCTGACCGGCAGCTATCACGGGCTCACCTACGGGAGCCAGGCCCTCAGCGGTGACGACCTCGGTCAGGCCGTCTATGGTGTCGACCGGCGCAATATCCGACACATCAGATTCGATGACGGGGGCGCGGAACTGGCGCAATTGATGTTCAGGGAAGGGCGCAGGGTCGCCGCGGTCATCGTCGAACCGGTCCTCGGATCCGGTGCGGACGTTGTGCCGGAAAGCTTTCTGGACTCATTGTTGAAACTCCGGGAGGAGCACGGCTTTCTGGTTGTCGCGGACGAGGTGGCCACCGGATTCGGGCGGGTGAATTCCTGGTTCGTTTCTGATGAGTGGCCGTCGGCTCCGGACGTCATCGTGACGTCGAAGGCCCTGACCAACGGCACCAGCGCGTGCGCTGCACTTCTGATCGGAGCGCGGGTAACGGAGAAGTTCGATTCCACGGAATCTGTCTTTGTCCATGGAGAGACGCAAGCAGGAACCCCGGCCACGTGCGCCGCCATTCTTTCGACCATCGACGAAATGAAAAGGCTGGATCATGGCAGCCTCACAGCGGCCGTCTCGGCCGGACTCGATGATCTCATCGGCCGACTCCAGGGCACTCCCGGCGTCGGTACGGCCACCGGTCGGGGCTGCATGCGGGCCATCAAGCTGGAAACAGTGGACGGATTGCCATTGTCACCTAGCGGTGTCTTAGCCGTTGTCAGGCGTATTCACCAGGCCGGAGCGATCGTGCAGCCCGGCCCAAGCCGGATCCAACTCCTGCCGGCCTTGGTATTCACGAAGGAAAACTTCGAGGAACTCCACGCGGCCATCGCAGCGGGGCTCAGCGCAGCCCGTCGGGACGGAGCCTTCGCGTGATCGCAGACCGGACCTGGAAGACTCGCTGCGTCGTTGTCGATGGGGGGATGCCTGCCAATTACCTTGGCACACTGATTCGTGGACGGGCCGGACTCGTGGTGGACAGCGCACTCACCGAGCACCGAGATCGACTCTTGGACGGCGGTCTCAACGGAGCGGCCGTCTTGGAACTCGACGCCCGACCCGTGTCATTCGCGACCCTGACGGTTGTTGCCGACTTCACTCGAGCACACGGTCTCGAGACCGTTGTGGCACTCGGCGGCGGCTCCGTCCTCGACGCGGTGAAACTTTCCGCGCTGTTCTTCGCCGATCCGTGCTTCGCTGAATTTGCGGCGCGCCACGCCAAGCGATCGGGCCTCGTCGTCATACCTTTCGGGACCGAACCAAACGAGCGCCCTAGAACCATCCTGATGCCGTCCACTGTGGGGACCGGCGCCGAAGTCAGCGCTGTAGCATGCCTGGACACCGACGTCGGACGCCACCTGATCGCCTCACCTCACCTGTCGGGTGACCTAGCGGTGCTCGACGCCGCGCATTTCGCGAGCCTCCCCCGGACCCTTGTGTTCGAAGGGCTGCTCGAAGCGTTTCTCCGGGTGGCCGGAACGATGATCGGCAGCAGCCGGAGCACTTTCGACGACGACGCCCTCTCACTTCTGGCGCGGATCGTGCGGCTGGGCCATCGCTTGCAGCACGAAGATTCCGCTGAGCTGCGGCTTGTTGCGGCCCGGCTCAGCATGGAAACCCACACCGGATGGTCGCTCATGGCTCGAAACCCTTACGGGGCGAAGCACTGGTATGTCGCGAACGAATTGGCATACCTGACAGGTGAGAGAAAGATGACCGCAACTGCCACCGTCATCGGACCCATATGGGATGAAATCGAAGGCGGCGCCACGGCCTGGGGCAACCCTCATCGTTTGTCCGAACTATGGTCCGTGGTGGCAGAAGTTGACCCTTCGCTCGGTCGCTCTGCCGCCTCCGGCATCAGGGAGTTGCTGCAGCGATGGGGCGTCCAAGGGCTCGATGACCTGAGCGAACAAACTGCCGTGAAAACAGCCAAATTGGCAGTCGGCCGCTGGGGTGGGGTGCTGCCCATGCTGCGCGGCATTGACCCCGCGCAAATCCAGCACGTTCTCCTGAACTCAGTCAAGAAACAGCCAGTCTTGCCAGGCCCTTTGGGCGACCAACGAGCGGCAAGGGAGAGGGGGTGAGCAAATGAACAACACCATCGCGCCAAGGCTTCTGGACCTCGAAATCCAGGAGCTGGAAAGCATCGACGTTCCAGACGACTGGAGCGAACGTATCCACGGAATCACCGTAGGGCTTGCTTTGGTCGGAATCGCCGTCACCATCACGTGATGAGCAGCCGGCCGAAAGACCAGTCAATCGACACAGGGGGAGGTGAAAGCGATGCAGGAACAGCTCAATATCTCAATCCAGGAAATTGAGTCCATGGATACACCGGACTTCAACAATTGGTTCATCGGCGTGTCCCAAGGGGTGGCTATAGGCATCATTGCCGTCAGCATCACCTAGGCGGAAGCAAGGCCGACTATCCAAGACACCAAGACGATCGAGAGGAGGGGCAATGATCGCAACATCAAACCTTCAGCTGACCATTGAAGAACTGGAGAACCTCGATACACCTGACGACACACCGTGGTACATCCGCGTTGGCGACGTCATCATTATCGCCGGCATCGTCGTCGGCATCGCTGCGACCTAGCCAGTACGCGCGGGTGGTGAAGCGCTAGCGTTCGCCACCCGCGTGAACTCCCCTCCCCACGTCTGACTCCCGAGAGTACGAGTTGATGAGAACCGCAATTGACAAGACCGTTGCCGACATCCTGCGCGCCATTGGCCACGAGAGTCTTCCTGAGGATCTGTACGGCATTGAAGGGTCTCGCCTTTACGACAGGCTCACTTCCGACGATCTGTCCGAGCTTCCCGAGATTCTGGGCGCTGCACGGAAAACAGCCGGACCCATCCTCGAATTAGCCGCGGGGTCCGGCAGGATTACCCGGGCGCTCCTGGCTCTGGGGCGTCCCCTGACAGCAGTTGACTCTTCGCCGGAAATGCTTGAAATGCTCAGGCAAAGGGCTGAGACCCGGTCCTTTAATCCTCGGGGAGTCGCAGTGGAGGTCGTAGAGGCGGACATGTCCCAACTGCCTATTGGCGGCAACTACGGCTGCATCGTCCTGGGTGCCAGCTCAGTGACCCTTCTGACTCATGACCAGCGACGGGCACTCTTCGGCCGGGTCCGCGATTCCTTGGCCCCTGAAGGCCGCTTTGTGCTCACAGTCCTCGACGCCGACTCATCTGACCAGTCGCCGGAGGATTACGAGGGCTCGATTACTGGATTCTCGGTGCTCGACGCCAATTCCATCCTCTTCAATCTTGAACGCCGGGACCCGGATAGCGGAGCAAGGCACGTGACCATGATCAAGATCGATTTCGATGAGGGAAAGTCATACCGAACGGCCGCCTATGTCAGCGATGTGGCTTACGTCCGGAACGGGGTCATTGAAGCCGAGCTCTCCGCTGGGGGCTTGCATGTTCTCGAAAGAGGAGCTGTCCGGATCGCCTCGCCGGTCCCTTCCCTGAACAAGGTTGAGATGTGGGTATGCGGCAAATGATGATCGACCCGGCACGGACCTTGGATCCCTCCCTCGGCCTGGTTTCTGACGCGCAGGTCTACGTCCCGAATGAGGTTGGTCTATGGCGCACGGTGGCGTATTTGGCCAACGCCCCGTGGGACGGGGAACATCCCAGGCTTTCTTCCGCCGTCGGAGCATTCGACGTCAACAGGCGATCCTCGGTGACCAGGGGATCCGGCGAGGCGGTGGAGCGCTTCGCGCTCGTTCCAGTGCCGGCCGATTCGGAACACCTCATCGTGGCCAACCCTTGCCACGAAAAGAGGATCGACTTCGTGGGAGCAGGACTAGGGCACCCCTCGGCCCTTGGCCTTGAGTTCCCGTGGTACCGGGCGACGGACCTGGTTTCCGGGACTGAGTCACATGTTCCCGCAGGGGTTGTGGACTACAACCCCTGCAAATTCCCGGAAGAAGGTCTTGCTGGTCAGTTGTTCGATCCATCTCCCAACGGAGCCGCCGCCGGACCCTCGGAACACTTCGCCATGACTTCCGCCGTGGCTGAAGTCATTGAGCGTGATGCCTTCTTGTGGGCTTGGCACAACAGGACACAGCTCAAGAAAATCATCATGGAAGACTTGCCGGCAGAACTGTCTGGTAATCCGGACACTCGCAGTCTCACTCGGCTCTTCAGAATCGCCCTCGACTCCGGTATCAACGCCAATCTTGCTTTTGTCCCGAACGACGACGGGCCATTGGAAATCGCGGTCAGCGTCATCATCGGTGACACGAAGCATGGACAGTTCGGTGCGGTCGGAATCAAGGCTTCCGCAGACCCTATTACGGCATTGAGGGGCGCGCTCCAGGAAGGGCTTCAAATCCGTGAACTCCTCCTGTCCAGATCGCTGTCCCCGGTTACAAGCCACGCAGCGGTGACAGACGACGAATCGAGAGCGGACTTCTGGATGACGCGCCCAGCAATCGATGAACTTCGCGCATGGGTGCAGTCGTTCTCGAAGGCGCCACTGCCTCGTGCCCACCCCCAACCCGACGTGGACGATTTGGTGCAGCATCTGGCTCGGAAAGGAATCACTTCGCACTGGGTAAGCCTCACTCACAGGCTTCCTGCGGCGATACAAGAGATCGGCTGGCAAGCGGGCAAGGCGATCTGTCCGGGTGCGTTCCCACTCACCATGGACGAATCCAAGCGACTGTCCTCGGTGCCGAACAGCTTTGACGGCCCGCCACGTCGGAACGCCTTCGCTTCAACGCCACATCCGTTGATATGAGCCCCTACAGGAACGACGACACGGTGACACGACCCTCTCACTCTCGAACTACGATTCAATGGCCTGCACAGCTGGCTCCAACCGCGTCCATTGATGAGCCCCTGCGGGCCGGCGGGCCATGGATCGTGGCTCTGAACGGCGTGCCCAAAGCCAGGGTCTCTGCGGACGTGGCCAATGTGCTCAAAGTTTTGGACGGCAAGAAGGAACCTGCGCAAGTAGCTCACCACCTTGGCAGTCCATGGACTGCTGAGGACGTCATGGGGGTCGCTCGCCAATTGGTCCACACGGGTGTCTTCGATGTGACGGCAAACCAGGCAGAATCTCGCCGAGTCCAGTTCCGTGCGCCCCTCACCGTGCAGGTTACGTTGTTCAATCCCGCGCCGCTCCTCAACTTCTTCCGCCCGGCGGTTGCCGCAATGGCCCGTCCCGGATTCATCGCTGCGGCGGCTGTTCTCGTCGTCAGCGGCATCATCGGTGCTTTCATGGCGGGCCCGAACGTTTGGCGGGTACTGGCAACGCCACTTCCCTTGGAGGCCTATCTTTACGTCGCCACCGCGATGTTCGCGTCCACTTTGCTGCACGAGCTCGGTCATGGAATGGCGCTCGTCTATTTCGGTGGCACGCCCAGACGCATCGGAATCATGCTCTTTTATCTGGCCCCGGCGTTCTTTTGCGACGTGACGGACGGCTGGCGACTCAGTTCGCCCAAACAAAGGGTGCTGGTGGCGCTGGCCGGGCCCTTGGTTCACCTCGGCCTTGGGAGCCTTGCGCTGGTGTTTCAGGGCATTCTGCCGGCGACGTCCCTTAAAGACGCCGCCATCCTCTACGGAATCATTTGCTACGCAATAGCCGTCTTGAACCTTTTTCCGTTCATCAAGCTGGATGGCTACGTGGCGTTGATGTCAGCTGTGGATATTCCGCACCTACGTCGAAAATCCATCGCCGCATTGTCAGACGTGGTCAGCTCCAGGTTTCTTGGTTCACGTATCAATACGGGCAACCAAGGTCTCCTGGCATGGTTCGGCCTTGCAAGCTTCTTGTCAGGCATCGCCTTCATGGTCATTGGTTTCCAAAGATTCGCACCGATCGTCCTGCAACTCGGCTACGCGGGAAACATTGTGGTCCTCGCTGTCTTTGTTCTTTTGCTTGTGTTGGCCTTCAGGGGAATCATCCAGTTTTTTCATTCGGCCTCAAAGAGCGGCAGCCCGACGTGGCGGCGGATTGGTTTCTTGCTCCTCGGAACCGCTGTCGCGGCAGGACTCCTCGTCGTGATTCCGATCAGGTCTGTCGTCGTGGCCGGTTACACCTACATCAACGGAGAACTAAAGATCGTGACCCCCATCGAGTCGCCCGCTCAAGCGATCGCCCCGGGAGACAGGGTGACTTTGAAGTCCCAAGGAATGGTGGTTCATGAAGAACTGGGACAAGCCACCATCGGCGCAGAACCGCCGTCGAACTCGATTGCACCTGTGGAGACCATCGTCCCGGTGACGTTTCCGGGCACGAATGTCCCTGTGCGTGCATACCCGGGAAGCCTTGAAGGTTCGGTGTCCCTCCCGGTCTCGGGACGAGCCGAGGTGACGGGCCAGAGGGATATGCGGCTGTGGGAGTGGCTCTGGGATGCCGCCTCGAATTCTCCGCTATGGCCAGGGAAATTCGGACAAGCCACCAAAGTCTCGACGGAAGGGCAACAGTGAAAATCCATGCCAGCTTTGACGGGTTCAGCAAGAAACGAGGCACAAGTTTCGCCGTCGAAGACTTGACGTTCGATGTACCGGCCGGGCGAATCGTGGGACTGATAGGACCCAACGGCGCCGGAAAGAGCACGGCCCTGGCGGGCTTGACCGGCCTGTTGGAGGCGACGTCCGGGCGTGCCACGGTCTTTGGAACTGACTACCGGACCCTGCACAGACCCGTCACCAAAGTAGGGGTGAACCTGGACGGAATGGACGTCGAGCCTGGGCTCACCGGCCGGCGTCACCTGCAGATCTGTCGGCTTGCCGCCGGGACTCTGCCCGAGAGCGTCGATCGCGTCTTGGAACTGGTCGATTTGACCGCCCAAGCGAGCAAAAAGGTCCGGGACTACTCCCTCGGGATGAGACAGCGTCTGGGCATCGCCTCGGCAATCATCGGTGGCCCCAAGCTCCTGGTCCTCGACGAACCGGCCAACGGGCTCGACCCTGATGGCATTCAATGGCTGCGATCGTTCCTCAGGGACTTCGCCAGGTCCGGGGGAAGCGTGCTGATTTCCAGCCACCAGCTGACGGAACTGGAACAGATAGCCGACGACGTGGTCATCCTGAAGCGGCGGATGTTGTTCTGTGGGTCCGTTGAGAACGCCACTGCTGTTGGTGGCGGGAATCTGGAAGCCGCATATTTCCGGATTCTGGAGGGAGCCCGATGAACTACGAAGTCCATGCGGCTTTCGCCGGCGGCCTCCGGTCCGAGCTGCTGAGATACTTCAGCGGTTACTCCGCCCTCGGCATCCTGGCCTTCAGTGGGCTGGTGCCTTGGTTCGTGGCTAATTTCCTTGGCTGGCCCGATCATGCGGACAAGCTTTCATCGGCCCAAAACGTCGAGACGTTTTGGGCCCTCGCCGCGACGATCGCAATCGTTGCCACTTTCGCAGGAAGCTACCTCATAACCCGGGAAGCCTATTTTGGGACTCTTCGACGAAGCGTTGCCATCTCCGGGATGAGTCAGCTTGTGAGGACCAAGTACGCAGCCTCGCTGGTTGTCGGACTTTTCACGGCAGCTTCAGGCCTGGCTCTCTGGAGCGGCAGTACCGCGCTCGCAGTGTCCTCGGAAGTGCGCTCTGAACTTGTGGAAGGCGCCTCCTGGCAAGCTTTGCTCGGCGTCGTCGTCGCCTCATGGGTCGGGTGCTTGTGGGGTTGTTCACTCGGCTGGATCATCAGGCATTACTATGCAACCACGATCGTCACCATGCTGATTCCCCTCGCTTTGGAACTCCCCCTCATGGCGAACTTTCCTGAAATCGCCCGGTGGCTGCCGTCGGGAGCTTTGGCAGGGATCGCAAACCTGCCGATTGAGGGCCTGCTCGGACCGTTCCACGCATGGCTGGTCTCTCTGGGATGGCTGATTGCAGGAGGAGCAGGTGCGATGTGGGTGCTGCGGAGCAGGGGGGTCTAGTTGGTCAACTATGCACCTGCCTTCTTATCTGACATGCGGCGCCCCTGGCTGTGGAAAGGATCAGCGGTCTGTGCGTTGCTCGTGGCTGGTCTGATCGGCGCCCTTGTTGTGGCCGCGGCAATCGGTTCCAAAGAAGACGGCGGCCAGGCGATGACGGGCGTAGATCGAACTCTCTTGGAAGCCGGCTTGTCGCTGATGCTTACCGCAGCGGCCGTGGTGGGCTCTTTCTCATTCACGTCGGACTTTGATACGAGATCGTTTCATCGACGCATCTTGATGTTCCAGCGTGGCGCGGCATTCACCGGACGAGCGGCCTCCATCACAGTCGCTGCCCTCGTGACGGGCGCAATTGTAGGGGTGTTTTTCGGGCTATCAGGGGAACTTGTGGCTAACCTGTGGCATGTCAGCGCCCCCGCCGTGCTGGCCTTCGCCGCGATGGCCGGAATCGGTTCGCTCTGGGGTTTCGCGATCGGTTCCCTCATCCGCAACCATTTCCTGAGCCTTTTTGTTGTACCCCTGAGCCTTGTTCTGCCGGCAGCTCTCGCCAGCCGGCTGGGACAATTCGCCGATCTTCTCTTCCCGAACCTGGTCACGGATTGGGTGAACCAATGGGCGTTGGGAAGCGTGAAGCTGGATTCCTTTGCGGGGGCAGTTACCTGGCTTGCCTGCTCGCTCGGCGGGGCATATTGGGTGTTTTTAAAGCGCGACCTGACTTAACCATTTACCGTTCATTAGGGAATTTACTGTGAAGCGTAATCCGGCCATTTGGCTATTACTCACCCTTATTTTTGGTTTCTACTCCATCTACGTCTTTTCCTCCGCACCCGGAGATTCATTGTGGGCCATCGTTTCCGGAGTGGTCCTCGTAGCGGGTTCACTGGCTTCGCTTTGGAAGTTCCTGCGCGATGTCAAGGCATCAAAGAACCAAAGAAGCGGCGAGTGACGCGGGTGCCCCGCTACAGCAAACTTTCCCCCGTGACCCCGGCGTCCGCCGTCGTTGGCTTCAGAACGTGGCCCCTCCCGTTTCGCCCAGTGGGTACTCGCGCTGGAGTTCGGCCACCTTGGGATCGTCCTCGTCAGCTCCGTAGTCCGAGTTTCGGGTGATGTCCTTTCCATCAGGGAGCTTCATCGCGCGGAAAACCAGGGACAGGACTGCAGCAACGATGAGGTTGATCGCGAATGCCACCACGGCGATGTAGACCTGCACGTTGGTGCCCGGGATGGCCGCGATGGAGCCGCCAAAGTTGGCCTTCGTCACCGGATTGACCACGTTGTATGCCGCAATAGTGCCGTAGATGATTCCCGCGGCCCAGCCTGCGAAGAGCGCCCAGCGGTGGAACCACCTCGTGTAGAGCCCGGCCACGATCGCCGGGAAGGTCTGCAGGATCCAGATACCACCGAGGAGTTGCATGTTGATGGCGGCCGACTGGTCCATCGCGATGACGAAGATCAGCGCCCCGAACTTCACCACGAGCGAGGCGATTTTGGAGACCTTCGCTTCCTGCCGGGGATCGGCGTCGGGTCTGATCAGGTCACGGTAGATATTTCGCGTAAACAGGTTGGCGGCAGCGATCGACATGATGGCAGCCGGGACTAAGGCGCCGATGGCGATAGCCGCCAAAGCGATCCCTGCAAACCACGCGGGGAAGTTGTCCAGGAACAACTGCGGAACCACCAGTTGCGGGTTGACGGCACCGTTCAGATCAATCGGCTTGGTTCCCGCAGAGATGGCCGCGTAGCCGAGGAGGGCAAGGAAACCCAGCATCAGCGAGTACAGCGGGAGCACCGCGGCATTCTTGCGGATCGTGTTCCTGCTCTTGGTAGCCAGAACCCCGGTGACCGAGTGCGGGTACATGAACAGGGCCAGCGCAGAGCCAAGAGCCAGTGTCCAGTAGGCCGAGTAGCTGGCCGCGCCCGGGATGAAGACGCCGGTTGGCTTGCCAGTGGCCGGGCTGATGGCGTCGAGTTTCGTCTGGGCTGCACCAAAGATGTTGTCCCAGCCTCCGAACTTGATCGGCAGGTAGATCACCGCGACGATGACCGCCAGATAGATCAGAAGATCCTTCACGACGGCGATCAGCGCCGGGGCGCGAAGGCCCGAAGTGTAGGTGTAGGCGGCCAAGACCACGAAAGCGATGATCAGCGGCAAGTCAGTCAGCAACACATTCTCCGCGCTGCCGAGGCCCAATACCGTGAGCACGGCCTTGATGCCAACCAATTGCAGCGCGATGTACGGCATTGTCGCGACAATGCCGGTGAGGGCCACCGCTACCGTCAGCGCCCTGCTGCCGTATCGCCCGCCAACGAAGTCCGCCGGAGTGACGAAACCATGCCTGTGCGAGACGGACCACAACCGGCTCATCAGCAGGAACACGATCGGGTACAGCACGATCGTGTACGGCACTGCGAAGAAGCCACTCACGGCTCCGGTGGCCCACATTGCCGCCGGGACGGCCACGAACGTGTAGGCCGTGTACAGGTCTCCACCGAGAAGGAACCACGTCACCCAGGTTCCAAAACCGCGGCCACCGAGCCCCCACTCATCGAGGCTGTGCAACCCCGTCTCTTTGCCCGAGCGCCAGCGCGCAGCGAAGAAGCCCAACACCGCCACCAGGACAAAGAGGACGACGACGACGGTGAGCGCGACGCCGTTGACAGGCCTATCCGCTGTGGTCGCCAGCGGGACGGCGAGCCCGCTCATTGTTCCTGCTCCTCGGTGCGTGGGCCCCGCGCGGCCTCGCGGCGGCGGCGGTCCTCCTTGTTAACCAGCCAGTAGGCGATGCCAATCATGCCTGCGGTGACCGGAACCCAGAGCATTTGGTACCAGTAGAAGAACGGCATACCGGCAAACCGCGGCTTGTCGATCGAATACAAGGGGACAAACAACGGAACCAGAATAGCGATGGCTAGCAGGATTCCGGCCACAATATACGGACCGGGCCTTGCAGGCCCCCGGGTTGGCACGTCGGGAGTTGACATGGACGCCTCCTCAAAGAGACGGCCCCCGGAGCGGGATGAGCTTCCCGGGACGTGCCGGTGGCCTGAGGACCGTGAATATAACGGTCCACCAACAGAATAGATTCTGGATTAATTCTCCGACAGGGGAAGTGCGCCCCGTTTTTGCGGCGGGGCCAGCACTAGAACAGCAGAGGGCAGCCACCGATGCCGGTGACCGCCCTGCCAAAACTGGATTTGGTCAGCCGTCAGTATCCTTCGCAGTCGGCTGGCCGTTGGAACCAGGGCCGGAACCGGAACCCGACCCGGAACCGATCACGCTGTGCTGGGGTTCGGGCATGTTCGAGTCAGCACCGTTCACGGACTGCCAGATGGCCTTGTTGTAGAGCTGCTCATCGATCTTGTCTTCGGTAGCGGTGTCCTGGGTGGCTACCTGTGGGGCCATCGGAGCGTTTGCCCCGTTGACGGTGGTCATGTCGTAGCTGGGCTTAAGCGCGGTGTACGGGGTGTTGTCCGGCTTGGCCGTGAACGAGGCGTTCATGGGAGTAGCGAACGCATCGAACTGGGTCAGCGGGGCGATGCCGGCGATCAGGCCGATGGTGCGGACCATTGAAGCCGTGCTGTAGAACGTTGAATCGACTTTCCCGGTCTGTGTGTAGGGGCTGATGGCCAGCGCCAAGGTGCGGTGCGAATCCACGTGATCCGGGCCATTCTGCGCGTCATCCTCGGTGACGAAGATGGCAGTGTCCTTCCAGGCGGAGGAGTGGGACACGGTGTCCACCAGCTTGCCGAGCGCGTAGTCGTTGTCCGCGACGTATGCCTTCGGCGTGGGGGCGCCAACACGGGTGGCCTGGGTGTGGTCGTTGGGCAGCCGGACGAACTGGACCGTGGGAACAGTTCCGGACGCCACTTGGGACTGGAAGTCCTTGGCCCATTCCTCAACACGCGGAGTACCGCAGTTAGGCTTCAGCGGTGCGAACGATCCCGCGGAATCAGGGCAGTTCAGGTCGTAGCCGTGGTAGTTGTGGTCGGTCTGCGCATCCAGAACGGGGTCTGCGGCGTTGGAGGTGCCGGCGTTGTTGGAAACGTAGAAGCCGTAGTTGCGGAAGCTGACGCCGGCCTTGGCCAGCCGCTGCCAGACATACGTGTTGTCAGGCTGCTGGGCCGCGATTTCAGGGGCGTTCCCTTCGCTGGGATACGGTGCCTTGCGGCCCGAGTAGTTGGCCGGCCACATCTGCTCGGCGTAGGGGTTCGAGTTGGCCGAGGCCACCCAGTTCCAACCGTTGGCACTGACTTCAGCATCGGCATAGAAGTTGTCAATCGTGGTGAACTTCTTGGACAGGGCTCTCATATTCGGGGCAGACTCGTCGCCGAAGAGATTCAGCGAGGGATCTCCGTTGCCCTTGCCGAGGCTGCCGAGCACCTGGTCATAGGTGCGGTTTTCCTTGACCACGTAGATCACGTGTTTGATGGGGCTCTCTTGACCGGGTTGGCGCGGGATGATGTTGCCACCAGCGGTGTCCGGGCGGTTGTTGTTTTTGACCTGCTCGGTGGCCTTCTGCAGTTGGCCGCCTTCCGGAATGCTGAAGCTGCTCAGAGTGCCAACGATCATGGATCCGCTGTACTGGTTTTCGGCGGTCGGTGCAGTGGACTCAGGGTTCGGGTGGCCAGCGCCGTTGTTCGGCCCGGCGCCAAGCCCCTTCGCATTGGTGACGTGCAGGGTCCCGCCGCTGAAGGCCAATGAACTCGGGTACCAGCCGACAGGCACCTTGCCAGCAACTGCGTTGTGGGCAAGGTCGACGACGGCGACGTCATTGTTCCCGGAGTTGCTCACGAAGAGGCGGTGCCCGGCTTCGTCCAAGGCCAGCCCCGTGGGGTTGGTTCCCACTGGTGCGCCCTTCTCAGGCGCGACGCTGATACTCGAGCTTGTGCCGGCGGCGGTATCGACCACCGAGATGGTGTCGTCATCGCCATTGGCGACGTAAAGCGTACGTCCGTCCTTCGAGAGGACGGACTTGTTGGGGTGGAGACCCACGGTGACGGTGCGGGAAACCTTCGGTTCTGCGCCTGAGATGTCCACCGCGGAGAGATCGGACGCGCCCTGGTTGGTGACGAACGCCGTCGTACCGTCTGGCGAAACGGCAACTGAAAGTGGCCGGTGACCGGCCGGCGTCGTCGAAACGGTGCCAGTGGCGAGGTCGACGATGGACACGGCGTCGGCCAGCTGGTCTGCAACTACCAGCCGCTTACCGTCGGGCGTGATCGCCAATCCGGCCGGGAAGAGGTTCAGTGCCTTGCCCGCGGGGGTCGTAGTGGGCAGCTGGATGGGCGCACCTTCCGCCAGTTTGCCGCCGGAGTAGCTGTAGGTGCGGATTTTGGAGTTCGCGGCCGCGCTGGCGTAAAGCTTGGTGCCGTCCGGACTCCAGGCCAAGCCCATGTAGAGCGATTCTGGAGACTTGTAGGAGATGGTCTGGTCTACCTCGTGATCTGCGAGATCGACGAGTTGCAGGGACTGGGTACCTTGACCGTTGTTGGTGACGGCGAGCCTCTTGCCGTCGGGGGAGATGGCGGAGTTCAACGGGAGGTCTCCGAGTGAGGTCTGCTGTCCAGTTGGCGTGACGCGCATGCCTACTGACGTGACGGCCGTTCCGTCCTCGTGAGGGCCGGCGAACGTGGAAACGGCCGCAAAGGCAGCTCCGCCGACGAGCACACAAGACAATGTTCCGATGATGACCGGGATTGTTTTGAATTTCATGATCCAAAGCTAGGAGCCGCGAAACACGTTGGTCCGACTCACAGGGAACCGTCAGCTAAATCATCAGTGAACTGATGAAGTGGGTCGGTCGGTACCGCTTGCTCCATGAACCACCCGGTTTGGTAGTTCAAACCCCAGCCGGGGTCTAGGCTCGGCCTCATGACAGCCGACAGATCGACGCCGCGGGATCCGATTCAGGACCCGGCGCCGAGGGACCCGACGGCGCACGCCGAGCCTGGTGCCGGGCGCAGCTTCCGGAGCGAGTTGAAACGCGGAGAGGACGTCATCGATCCGATGACTTTCGCCGATTCGCTTCCGCAGGATCGCGGCATCGCCCCGCGCATCCGGATCAGCCACAGCAAGTGGTTCAATCTGCTCTGGTTGCTCCCGATCGGCTTCGTACTGCTCATCGTCGCGGTCGCCGTCGCGAAGGGGATACGGGGATTGCCTCCCGTCGAGTCGTTCCTGAAGACCTATCCGGGAGCCTCAAAGCTGCCGGTGGGCGCGCCCGTGGGCTTTCCGGCGTGGCTGGGGTGGCAACACTTCCTCAATATGTTCCTCTTGATCTTCATCATCCGTTCGGGTGCACAGATACTCACGGATCACCCGCGACTGTATTGGACGCGGCATTCGACGCCGGGACGGGATTGGTTCCGGGTACAGAAGCCAGTGCCGGAAGATCCAATGTGGACGGCTAAGAAGGATTCGATCAGCCTGCCGCAGCAGGTAGGCCTGCCTGGGCTGCGGCATTCCATCGGGTTGGCACGCTGGTGGCACCTCGGGATCGACACGCTGTGGCTGGTCAATGGAATCGTCTTTTTTGTGCTTTTGTTCGCGACGGGCCAATGGATGCGCGTGGTCCCGCTGAGCTGGGACGTCATCCCGAACTCGATCTCGGTGGTCATCCAATACCTCTCTTTGGACTGGCCGATCGAGAGCGGATGGACCAACTACAACAGCCTGCAACTGATCGCTTACTTCGTCACGATCTTCATCGCCGCACCCTTGGCGCTGGTCACCGGGCTGGGCATGTCCCCGGCGCTCTCCACGCGTTTTCGTCGTATCAGCTCGGTCTTCAACATTCAGATGGCCCGGTCCTTGCACTTTCTGGTGCTGTGCTGGTTCTTGTTGTTCATCGTCCTTCACGTGGCGTTGGTGCTAACCACCGGGGCGCTGGAGAATCTCAACCACATGTACGCGGGACGCAACGACCAATCCTGGATCGGGTTCTGGATCTTTGCTGCGTCGATGGTGGTCATCATTTTGGGGTGGGTTGCCGCCACACCGTTTACCTTCCGGCATCCCCGCCTCATCCAGAGGGCCGGTTCCGCGCTGATCGGCCCGGCAGAGCGGTTATTCGAGCACATCGACTCACGCCCGGGGCAGTACACCGAGAAGGACATCTCGCCGTACCTGTGGCTCAACGGCCAGTACCCTGTATCCGAAGAGTACAAGAACCTGTTCAACAACGATTTCCTGGACTACCGGTTGCGCGTCAACGGGCTCGTGGGCAATCCAGTCGAGTTGAGCCTCGCCGAGCTGCGGTCAATGGATTACCACGAGCAGATCACGCAGCACTTCTGCATCCAAGGCTGGTCAGGAGTGGCAAAGTGGGGCGGGGTATCGATGCAGGCCATCCTCGACTTGGTCAAGCCGACGCCGGAGGCAAAGTGGGTGGTGCTCTATTCGTTGGGCGATGGACCGGATAAGGGCGACTACTACGACGCGCATCCGATCGAGCAGATGGGCTATCAGCTCACGATGCTCGCTTACGACATGAACGGTACTCCACTGTCGTATGGCCACGGTGCGCCGCTCCGGCTGCGCAACGAGGTGCAGCTCGGCTTCAAGATGGTCAAGTGGATCAAAGGCATCGAATTTGTAGCCGACTTCTCCGAGGTGGGTGGCGGCTTCGGTGGTTACAACGAAGACCACGAGTTCTTCGGATACCGGCAGTCGATCTAAAGGTCCTCGAGCGCGGGCGCGGCAGTCAGCCGTCCAGCTCTCCGCGCCGGAATCGCAGCTCCCGTAGGGCGCCTCGGAGCGGCGACCCCGTAAACGGCAGGTCCTCCAACCTGACCTTCCCAGAAGCTGACAGGGCCAGTGCATTGGCCGTGGCAGCTGCTCGCTGCGGCAAGCCAATGGACGCCGCGAAATCGGCCCAGTGCCTTGCTTTGAGGTTCTTGGTTTTTCCGGATACCGGCAACGCGAGCGAGTCATCTCCATACAGCAGCGTGCACGGAATGTCGTAGATCGGAGCCATGACAAATTCGCCGTGCTGGCCCCCGAGGACCGAGAGGTTCTTCGCGTGCAGGTCGCCGTTCCCGGTCAGCCATGCAAAAACAAGCTGGAGGTACAGATTGCGGCTTGCCACGAGTGGGGCTTTGCACATCCCGGCCAGTGCAGAGGCCACGTCCTCGGATTTCACAGAATATTTGGAAGCCGGTGGCAGGCCCATGACTTGGGCTCCGTCCTCCATGGGCAAGCGCACCCAAGTGCGGTCCTCGTCCCGGACGCGGTCGAAGCGTTCCACCAACAACCCCGGCAGCCCGTGCATGTCCGTGATGATGCGGCTCTTGGCTACCGGGATCTTGAGATCCTTGGCCGCGGAGAGGTGTGCCGCTTCGTTCGCCAGCAAGTGGGCATGATTGGGCGGGTCAAGTTTGAGTAGATACCGCTGCCCCTTGAATGACAGGGGCGTGGTCAGCATGGAAGCGCTTGCCTTGTCTTGGACGCCAGGGATTGCATGACGGTCCACCGCGTTGGCCAAGGCAGTGAAGTCCAGCTCCTCGGGTCTGGAGATGTCGGCCAGCGGTGCCGGCTCCACGGGGATTTCCCCGGCGGGAACCACTTGGACGTCTCCGGGGGCATCGGCTCCGACAGCGAGCAGGAGAGTGAGTTCGTCGTCGAGGCTGGTCTTGGTGGCGTCCCTGAGCACGCTCAGTCGGTGCCCCTCCGGCAGCAGGCCGGCGAAGAATGGCGGAAGAGCGCCAGCGGGCGTCTCCACGGCAAGGTCTGCCAGGGGCAATGAACTGGCAACCGCGGGCAAACCGGAGGTCAGATACTCGGCTGTATAGGAGAAATTCACCCCACCGTGGACCGTGCGGACGAGGCGGCCAGCGAGGGCACCGCCCTTATGAACGTCTGCCGCGCGGACGAACTTCAGGTCTTGGAGATCGTCGGCCATCAGCTGGCCGCCATGTGAAGGCCGACGGCGTTCGCCACCGCCACGACTGCCGTCAGCGAAGGATTGCCCGCGGCCGTTTCGATCGCCCGAACGGTCCTTTCGGAGGTTCCAGCAAGGTCGGCAAGGTCCGCTTGAGTGATTCCGGCCTCTTTGCGGGCTTTCCTTATGCTCGCCGCGATGGCCGCAAGGTCTTCCACGAGTCTCCTCGGATTCGGCATGATGTTGCCGATTTGGCAATTTCCTAGGTCCATTCTGAACCATTTTGCCTAAATCGGCAAGATGCTGCCGAAATCGATCCTTTAGACTGCTGTGAGGTCACCAAAACCAAATTTCGGCAAGATCCTGCCGATTTCCCCCGGGGAGCCCGGCTCGCGGAAAGGAGTGCTGCACACCCCGCCAGCTACGTCTCCGCCAGCCATTCCGGATCGAAATCCGGATGGTCCGAGTAGGGCAGTGCAAGGGCATTCAACGATTTCGTGGTCCATTCGATCGACTCCGGAATCCACCGCGGGTCATCTCCAAGCGCGTGGTGGACCATGGTTGCCAAGGCCGTCTGCCGTGCAGATTCAACAATGCTGAGCAGTCTTCGTTTTGACGCGCATTCCAAAAGAAGGCGGCGCTCGTACCATTTGCCCGCTTCGGAGACGGAACGGTCGCCCAGGAGTTTGCGCGCCGCGGCCTCGTCCTCGTCCAGGCGCTCGGACAGGAAATCGACGATATCCACAAAACGAGCGTACGCGCCTGCTGCGGCCGCGGAAATGCCTGCTTCCGCTATGCCGGGTCGGCTTGCTTTTCGCGCTGGAGTTCGACGGCGGCACTGGCCGCGGGGGCGTAAGCGGCGTCAGCGGCACGGGCTGAAACCGGGACGGACGCGGCGGCAACCGGGATGTTGACGTGGGGGAGCGCAACTGCGTGGGGAAGGGCGTTGAAGTGGCTCCGGGACAGTCCGCCGAACTCATAGGCGGTCTCGGCGTGCTCGGACAGGTCCACGCCGGCAAGCTCGGCCTCCTGGCTGACCCGGAATCCAACGGTCTTGTGGATGACCAGGGCAATTATCGCCGTCATGACTCCAGATACTGCAAGGGTGACAAGAATGGCGACAATCTGCGCCACGAGCTGCTGGAGCCCTCCGCCGTAGAACAATCCTCCACCTTTGCCGTTGACCGGCAGCGCAATGAATCCGAGCGCCAGGGTGCCTACAAGCCCGCCACCAAGGTGGACGCCCACGACGTCGAGCGAGTCATCGAATCCGAACTTGTGCTTCAGGTCCACGAACACGGCACAGGCGGCACCGGCCACAAGGCCCAGGCCAAGGGCTGCGGCCGGAGCGACGTTGGCGCAGGCCGGGGTAATGGCCACGAGGCCGGCAACGACGCCGGATGCCGCACCCAAGGATGTGGGGTGGCCGTGCCGGATCTTCTCCGTCACCAGCCAGCTGAGCATGGCCCCGGCTGGGGCAACAAGGGTGTTGACCCAGATCAAGCCGGCCTGCGCCGCCGTCGTGGCAGCGCCGGCGTTGAAGCCGAACCAGCCGAACCACAGGAGGCCAGCGCCAAGCATGATGAAGGGGAGGTTGTGCGGGCGGTGGTTCGAGTCCTTCCCGAAGCCGTGGCGCTTGCCCAGGATCAACGCCAGGACAAAGGCGGCGGCGCCGGAACTGATTTCCACAACCGTGCCTCCCGCGAAGTCAATCACCTGGCCAAAGACGGAACTGATGGCTCCGCCGGGGCTCAGGAGGCCGCCGCCCCAGACCATGAAAGCCAAGGGGCAGTACACCAGCGTGATCCAGATGGGGACGAAGATAACCCAGGAAGTGAACTTGGCACGGTCGGCAATCGCCCCACTGATGAGGGCAACGGTGACGATAGCGAAGGTAGCGCTGAAGCCAAGCTTGATGAGATCGGTGGAGCCAACCAGGTCCGCCGAACCGAAGCTGCTGAACGGATTGCCGAAAATCCCCAGGACACTCTTGCCGCTGATCATCGAGTAGCCCCACAGGATCCACACGGCACCTACGATGCCTGCGGAGATGAAGCTCATCATGATCATGTTGAGGGAGGCCTTGGCCCGGGTCATGCCACCGTAGAAGAGGCCGAGCGCTGGAGTCATGAGCAGCGCAAGTGCCGCTGACACCATCACCCAAACGTTTTCCGCAGTGATATTCACGTGCGTTTCCCTTCTTATCGGAGTGCCGTAGGAGGGCCGCCGTTGCTGGCCCCGTTCTTCCCCTGCTCAATATTTCCGGTTCCGTGTTTCCGGCAATGCGAGGAAAAATTGCGGGGACGTTACATAAGTGGGACTGGCGTGAAGAACGCATGACGGGCATGTTTCGGGAATGTTAACGCCGTTACCGTGAGGGCGTCGGGTCGCCCGGAACAGGGGTGCAGGATCGTTGTGTTTCCGCGGATTCTGGGCCGGTTGGAGGTGAAATCATGCCATGACGGCAGAAATCCGGACATTTCTTCCACGTGAACGGCGGCTCACTGCTCCCTAAGGGGATGTTTGAGGCATCCGCTGGCGCGTCACACCCGCCAAGCGCACACTTAGCCTGTGAAGCCGTTTCTCCTGCTCGCATCTCGTGCCGAAGACGCCGCCGCCGAGGAAGAGTACCAGGCGTATCTTCGTTTTGGAGGCCTGGCTCCCGAGCAGCTCATACGCATCCGGCTGGAAGCGGCGCCCCTGCCGGCGCTTGAGCTCTCCGACTATTCCGGCGTGATTGTGGGTGGCAGCCCTTTTACCTCGAGCGATCCGCCTGGGCACAAGAGTCCGGTCCAGAAACGGGTGGAGAAGGAGCTCGCGCAGCTGCTGGACAGGATTGTTGCTGCCGACTTTCCCTTTCTAGGGGCCTGCTACGGCGTCGGAACCCTGGGACTTCACCAGGGGGCTGTGATTGACCGTACCTACGGTGAAGGACTCGGCGGGGTAACCATCAAACTGACAGCGGATGGCCTCCAAGACCCGCTCCTCAAAGGCATGTCCGAGCGCTTTGTAGCCTTTACCGGCCACAAGGAAGCCTGCACGGTCCTGCCAGGACACGCCGTGTTGCTGGCCGGCTCGGCCGCTTGCCCTGTGCAGATGTTCCGCATCAAGAGGAACCTCTACGCCACTCAGTTCCATCCGGAGCTCGATGCCGATGGTCTGGTTACGCGGATCGGCACCTATCGCTACGCCGGATATTTCCCGCCCGATGCCGCGGAACAGCTGATGGCGGACGCCCGAAAGTTCACGGCGACCGAACCGATGAAGATCCTCAAGAACTTTGTCCTGCGGTACTCGCGTCCTCGATAGAGTCGGAGGGATGAAGCACAATGGGCCCATGACCTTTGCAAACGTGGGAAGTCTCGGCACGAAACCTGGCCAACGCGACGCCGTCGTCTCCATCCTGCTCAGACCGAAGCCGGAGCTGCGGGATGCGGGCTGCTTGCTCTACGAGGTGGGCGTCAACGACGAAGCGCCGGACACGGTCTTTGTCTGCGAACTGTGGGAGTCCGCAGAAGCGCATCAAGGATCGCTGCATCTGGACAGCGTGAGGGCCGCCATTGGTGAGGCAATGCCGCTGCTTTCCGGTGAGATGGGCGGCAGTCGGTTCACCGTGCTGGGCTCACCGCTCCGTGACGCCTGAAATTCACCCAGCCGACATATGGCTGACGGACAGGATTTTCATAGCCCTTACATAGCTGCCATAGCTACGGTTGGTTCATTATGGAAAAGCAAGAGCCCCATGGTTCCGGTCTTGGGGGTGGACGGAAGCGAAATCGGCGGAACTTTTGGAGTTCCCTCCGATATCGATGGGCCTTGCTGACAGTCTGCGCGGTTGTCTTGGCGCCGGCCCTTACGGCAACGATCTACTCCGCCGCACATGCGCGTTCATCCGCCGCCCGTGCCGTGTCGGCGATCGCCACTGCGACATCGTCCGCGACCGCGACGGCGGCGGCCCCGACGGCGGCGGCCCCCGTGCCGTCGTCGACCACTTCTGTCGCGCCCGAGACTCCGACTGCCTCCGCAGTGGCTCCTGCTCCCGCGGCGGTGGCGCCGGTTGTGCCCGCTGCACCGGCGCCAGGCGTGACTCCTGCTTTGGACGCGGAGATCAACGGCATCCTCGACGCCAACAACCAGTACCAGATCGGTGTCACACTGATCGACTTGTCCAATGGCTCAAGCCATCAGTACGGGGTCCAGGCGCCATTCGAGGCAGCAAGCACGGCCAAGGTCCTGGCTGCCGCAGCCTACTATCACCTTGTCGAGACAGGCGAAGTTTCGCTTGACGATCCCTTGGGGGACTACACATCCGGACTCCAGATCAAGGACATGATCCAAGAGAGCGACAACGATTCCTGGTCCTTGATCATGGACGCCGTGGGCTACTCGGAACTGCAGGCGTATGCCGCCTCAATCGGCGTCAGCTATGACCCCTTGAACAACACCCTGACTCCAAGCGAGATGGCGAGCATCCTGGCTGACCTCTACACCGGAAAGCTTTTGAACCAACAGGACACCGCGCAACTGCTGTCCTACATGCAGAACACGAACTACGAATTCCTCATCCCCGCCGCGGTACCGGCCGGTATCAGCGTTTTCCACAAGTACGGGCTGCTCGACGACGAACTCCACGACGCCAGCGTCCTCACCAAGGGCACCAGTTCCTATGTGTTCGTGGTCTACACCAAAGGTCAGAACGAGAGCGACATACCGGCCCGCACCGACGTCTTCCACCAACTCACCCAGGCTGTGGTTACTGGCCTGTTCTAGCGAGCCTTCGGCTTCAACAGCTCCAGCACAACGACGCCGGCCGTGGAGTCAGTCTGACTGCACGGCCGGCGTCGTTGTTTCCTTATGGGCGCTGAGCGCCTGTCGCATTGCTGGTTATTTGCCTCCTCTCCGCATAGGGTCGGGCCAATTTCCGATGAAACTCGTGTGGTCCTGCATGGTCTTCTCCTGACTGAGGCTTGTCCCTGCGCGGTGTGGCGCAGGTGGGTCGTGCCTGCCATGGGGCAGGTGCGGCCTGGTCAGTCGGGGGAAGACCCCGGATCGAACGCGGGTTCTGCAGCGGGGTTCTCACGGCCCTCAGGGAGCCGGCCGTCGTGGAAGGGCGGTGCCAACGCGCGCTGTTCCGGGAGATCTGCCGCCCCATGGGCGGATCCTCCCTGTGGTCCCGACGTCGATCCCGACTCGCGTGGGGACGCCGCCGCGGGAGCGGGCGTGTCCGCCGGAGGATCCACAGCCCCTGCCGATGAGTTCGTCATCGCCAATTCGGCAGGGAACATTGGAGCAGGCCTGTCCGGAATGAAGCGAAGGATATTTTTGTTGGCTGACGGTCCGGTCTGGACGGCTGGTGAAAGAGCGCTGGTACGGAGAATCGTGGTGGGGTCGGGTGGGGTCGGCGCGCTGGTCGGAGGCCCTGCGGGCACCGGGACCGGGAGGACGGCTGGAACGCTTGTTCCCGAAGGAGGCGGGATGCCGGGCACTGAAGGCAAAGCCGGCTTTGGCGGCAAAGCCGGCTTTGGCAGTGGCAGGAGTTCCCCGATCGCGCTGTCAACGGGGGGCGTCACGGCATCGATGATTCCAACAACGGCGGGTGGCGCGGCGTTGTTCGGTAACTGATTGACCAAAGTCTTGGGAATCCCCGCCAATTGGCTCGGACTTGGAATGGCGGAAGGGACGTCACCGACCAGCGACCGCAGGGGATCGGGAAGGGGACCGGGGACTATGGAAACCGACGGAACCGACGGCAGGAGGTCAGTAGCTTGCGACGGACCGGCAAGCCACACCAGCCACGCGGTTACGCCAAAAGTCGCGACAAGAACAGGGCGTAATAAGGAAATGCCACGGGGTCCCAGATACCCGTCCAAACACTCCACCTCCCCAGTGCGGTGTTTGCACGCTAGGTTACGCTCGTCCTCGGCGGTAGTCCATAGCTAAGCATGCTTAGTTTCCGAATTCAGGAAGCATCGTCAGGTAGTTTTCAAGCTTGATTATTTCTTTTCCACGCGTTCAGCGCCGCTTCGCACGATGGCGGAGCCGTGGCCGCGGTGTGCGGACGATTCCGGGATTTGAGACTCCTCGTCGGAACAAGCGGTTTCGGCGGAGTTCCGTTCTGTCTATTGTGAGGGTTCTTACGCCAAGTGTCTTGTCGTGGGATGGCATCTGGTTTTACTTGGTGGCAGTCTTCATTAATCGGAGGAACACGTGGAAACCGTCAATCAGCTCCTTGACTCAATCAAGGACGTGGGCCGCGATGCGGTGCGCGGAGGATACTCCAGGGCCGTCTACTCGACCCCCGAGCTCGACCTCAGGCAGTGGTTCATCGAACAAGCCCAGCAGCGCGGCCTCGACGTCGAGACCGACCTCAACGGCATCATCTGGGCTTGGTGGGGAAAGCCCCAGAACGGTGCGCTTGTCACCGGCAGCCACCTCGACTCCGTCCCCGGAGGAGGGGCCTTTGACGGGCCGCTCGGCGTCGCTTCCGCACTGGCCGCCGTCGATATCCTCAAGTCCCGCAGCCTTGGCTCAAATGCCGCAGCGCCGACGCGCTCCCTGGCCATCACGGTCTTCCCGGAAGAGGAAGGATCCCGCTTTGGCGTGGCGTGCCTGGGCTCGAGGATCCTGACCGGCGCGATCGACGTCGACAAGGCGCTGAACCTGCGCGACGTCGACGGCAACACTTTCGCCGACGTCGCGCGGGGCCACGGACTGGATCCCCGGTACGTCGGGCACGATCCGAAGGCGCTTGCGCGAATCGGCGACTTCGTCGAACTCCATGTCGAACAAGGCAAGGGGCTGGGCCAGAGCGGGCCGGCCATCGCCGTCGGAAGCTCAATCTTGGGCCACGGCCGCTGGAAACTGAGCGTCAGCGGCCAAGGCAACCACGCCGGGACAACCCTCATGGCCGACCGTGCCGATCCGATGGTCGCGGCCGCGCAGATCGTCGTTGCCGTCCGCGACACCGCGGCCAAACAGCCGGATGCGAGGGCCACCGTCGGGCGCTTGACGCCCGTTCCGGGTGGTACCAACGTGATTGCCTCCCGTGTGGACCTGTGGCTTGACGCCCGCCATCCCGACGACGCCGTCACGGCGCAACTGATCGAATCGATCTACGGCGCAGCCCGGGAAATCGCGGCGAGCGAAGGATGTACGGTAACCCTCACGGAGGAGTCCTACAGCGACACCGTGCACTTCGATCCGGGCCTGAGCCGACGCCTCGCCGATCTTCTGCCCGGGGCGCCGGTTCTGGCGACCGGCGCAGGGCACGACGCCGGTGTGCTGGCTGGACATGTCCCCTCGGCGATGCTCTTCGTCCGCAATCCCAGCGGAATCTCGCATTCCCCGGAAGAATACGTGGCTGACGAGGACGCCTCGGCCGGCGCCGTTGCGCTCGCCGACGTATTAGAGGGACTTCTGTGAACGGGTTCTGGTGCGAGGCGGCGCTGGTAAACGCGGACGCCTCGGCCGGGGTTTCGGAGGTTGCCACGGGCGTTCGGCTGGAAGTACGCGACGGCCGAATCACCGGAATCACCACCGGGGTCCAGCCCGAAGCCTCTGACCAGATCCTGAATGGCGTCGTCTTCCCGGCGGCGGCCAACGCCCACTCACATGCATTCCACCGGATCCTGCGCGGACGGACGCACGATGGGCGTGGTGACTTTTGGGTGTGGCGAGAGCAGATGTACCGGAGCGCCGCTGAACTCACGCCCGAGAAATACGAAAAGCTCGCCACAGCAGTCTTCACCGAAATGGTGGTGTCCGGCTTCAGCAGCGTGGCGGAGTTCCACTACGTCCACCACCAGCCCGAAGGGACGCCGTATCCGGAGCCGCACGCCATGGAACTGGCGTTGGCAAGGGCTGCCGTTGCGGCCGGGATCCGGCTCACTTTGCTGGACACCCTTTATCTCGCGGGAGGCATCGGAACGCCGCTCAGCCCGGAACAGGCGCGGTTCGGCGACGCCGACGCCCAGGCTTGGCTGGACCGGCTCGCCTCGCTGAGGGCCGAAATCGCGCGGACCTTTCCGCCGGACATGGTCAGCGTGGGGGCCGCCCTGCATTCCGTCCGCGGCGTGCCCGAGGAGGCTCTCAAGACGGTCGCCCGGCAGTTGCCCGCGGACATTCCGCTCCACATCCATCTGAGCGAACAACCGGCCGAGAACGAGGCCTGCCTGCAGGCCTATGGCGTCACCCCAACTGGACTCCTTGCCCGGCATGGCCTGTTGTCCACGCGGCTCTCCGCCGTCCACGCCACTCACCTGACACCGGAGGACATCAAGCTCCTCGGAGACGCTGGAGCCACAGTGGTGATGTGTCCAAGCACCGAAGCCGATCTCGCCGATGGAATCGGGCCGGCCCGCGCATTGTCCGACGCCGGAGCGACCATCGCGCTCGGCACGGACCAGCACGCCGTGATCGACCCCTGGGTCGAAATGCGCACCTTGGAGCTCGGAGAACGCCTTGGTTCCGGTCAGCGGGGCAGGTTTTCACCGCAGGAACTGCTTCGCGCTGCCACGGTCGGTGCGGCGGCATCCATGGGCACGCCCATAGCGTCGGCGCTGGAAGTAGGCGCAGTCTGCGACCTTATGGCTGTGGCCCCGGACTCGGTGCGAACTGCCGGTTCCATGCCGCAGCAGTTCGCGTTCAGCGCGACGGCGAGTGACGTCATCGGCGTCGTCATTGCCGGGGAACTGGTGGCTTCACACGGAGTCCACGTACGGCTCGGCACGCCGGGCAGGTTGCTCACGGAGGCGTTGAAGGAGTTTTCCTGAAGGACGGCGCCCACGATCCGTCCATCGGCCGCCAGGCAGAAGGGCGGTCTGCCCAAGGCTCCTCCTGCGCTCCTGCCGTAGATTTGCCTTGGTCGACCCCGACCCTTGAACTGCCCTCCCCCCGAATCTGACCAGGAGAATCCATGACGCCGATCCCTACGCACAGCCAACCGCAAACCCGCCTTGGCGCTTGGGTCACTTTTCTGGACGCGCATGGCATAGAGGCCCTGTCCGGCAGTGGATTCGACTGGATCGGCATCGACCTGCAACATGGCACCGCCACCCTGGACGGACTCCCCGGGTTGCTCCGCGCTTGCGAACTCAACCGAACGCCTGCTTTGGTGCGCACGTCCGGGCACAGCGCGGCGGAGATCGGCCGTGCCCTCGACGCCGGAGCGGCCGGCGTCGTGGTCCCCATGGTCGAGTCCGCGGCCCAAGCCGCGGCGATCGCCGCCGCCTGCACTTTTCCGCCGGAGGGTGTCCGCAGTTCCGGGGCTTCACGATCCGCTTTCGCTACTCCTTTGCTGCTGCAGCCCGAGGGGAAAGTGTTGTGCCTGGCCATGATTGAGAGCTCCGCGGGGCTGACCAATGCCGAGGCCATCGCCCAGGCCGACGGCATCGACGGGATCTTCGTGGGGCCCTACGATTTGGCCCTGTCCCTCGGCGCCAGCGGCGTCACGGATCCGAGGACCCTCGACGCGATCGTCCACGTTCTGGCGGTGGCCCGAAATCATGGGAAGCTGACCGGCGCGTTCAGTGGCTCAGTCGAGTTGAGCGGTGCGTTGCGCGACGCCGATCTGCTGGCTGTCGACTCGGACCTCGCCTTCCTGAGGTCCGGCGCCGAAGCCAAGCTGGCGGCCACCCGTGCGGCACTTTCGGCCGCGCGGGGCTAGCAGCGCTGAAACCGATGACGACGGCGGGTGCTGCCCGCCGCCGTCGGGCACTGGACCTAACGTCAGTCGAGCGGCAGCGTGACGGTAACGCAAGTACCGTTGCCTGGCTTGGAGGCGATGGAGACCTCGCCGCCCACTTCATTGACGGCGATGGACATGAGGCGGAGTCCGAATCCGTGGTTCCCGCTAGCGGCAGTGGCGTGGCTATCGAAGCCGGCGCCATTGTCCGTGACGGTCAGCCGGATCCCGTGATAGACGGCGGCAAGCCGGACGGTGATGTCGTGGGCGTGCGCGTACTTGAACGCGTTGCTGAGGACTTCCTTGGCTGCATGGTAGAGGAGGGACGCCGAGCCGGACGAGATTTCAATCCCATGGTGCGGCGTCTCCCAGTGGACCTCGGTCCCTTGGCGGCGGAGCGGTGCGGCCAAGCGGTCGATGCAGCCGGCGAGCCCCAAGGCGTGGAAGTCAACGGGTTGCTGATCGGTGATAACGCCGTTGATGGCGGTAACCTCGTCCAGAGCTGTTGATGTCTTCATGACCGGTCCTGCTCCCCTTGCAGCCTTGGTGCTTTCGCCGGCGAATGGGTTCCGCCTCTGCTTGGATTAAGAGTGGACCCTGGGCCTCAAGGTTCCCGCGATATTTGCTTAGTTTCGTCCTAATTTTTTGTCAGGAATCTTCAAGGTCCGCAGGCGCTACTTCGCGAGGAAGCCCAGCAAAGCCTGGTTGATCTCGGCGCCGTGCGTCCACAGGAAGCCGTGCGGGGCGCCGTCGATCTCGAGATACTCGGCGCTGGGGAGCGCTTCGGCGAACCTCCGGCCGGTGGCGTCGATGGGGAGGATGTTGTCCGCGGTGCCGTGCACAATCAAGGCGGGAACATCGATCTTGGGGATGTCGGCGCGGAAATCCGTGAGCCACGTGGGCTGCGCGGCCACTGAGGCGTAGGCGCCTGAATGGGCTGCAAGGTTCCAACTGGCAGTAACTGCTTCGTGGCTCAGGCGGTGCGTTCCGAGGAAATTGGGAGCGTTGTAGAAGTTGTTGAAGAATTCGGTGAAGAAAGCGTAGCGGTCGGCAATAACGGCTTCGGAAAGTCCGTCGAATACGGACTGCGGGACGCCTCCGGGGTTGTCCTCGGTCTGCAGGAGGAACGGTTCCAAGGATGCAAGGAAAACGGCCTTCGCCACTCGCGCCGAGCCGTAGGTGCTGATGTAGCGGGCCACTTCGCCGGTGCCCATCGAGAAACCCACCAGCACGGCGTCGTTCACGTCGATGGTGTTCAGTAGAGTGTTGAGGTCAGCGGCGAAGGTGTCGTAGTCATAGCCGACGGTCGGCTTGCTGGACTTGCCGAAGCCGCGGCGGTCGTAAGTGATGACGCGGTAACCGGCGTTGAGCAGTGCTGCGGTCTGCTTCTCCCAGGACGAACCATCCAAGGGGTAGCCGTGGATCAGGACCACTGCCTGGCCGGTCCCGTGGTCCTCGAAGTAAACCTCGATCTCGGTGCTGTTTTCATTTCCGACGGTGATGTAAGCCATGACTACGGTCCTTTCGTAGCGGATCTTGCCGAGCGTTTCCAGCCTACTGTCCGGTTACGACGGCGGCACCCCCTTGCCGCTTGGAACGCTCGCTCACAGGCGGCCCTTGGGAATGAATCCAAATACTTGAATGTTCAATGAATTATGGACTTTGGAATCTTCACTTTCGGAGAGCTATCCCGCGACATCAGGACCGGCGTCTCCCCGTCACCGCAGCAGCGGCTCAAAGACATCATTGAGCTGGCGAAGCTCGCCGAGCAGGCAGGGCTTTCGTCCCTGAGCTTGGGAGAGCACCATCGGCACGATTTCGCACTCTCGGCCCCGGAAATCGTGCTCGCGGCCATCGCTCGAGAAACCACCAACCTTCGGCTGGGCACCGCCGTCACGGTTTTATCCACCCAGGACCCTGTCCGGCTCTTTGAGCAGTTCTCCACGCTGGATCTCATTTCGGGCGGGCGGGCAGAGATTATCGCTGGCCGTGGCGCCTTTGTGGAGTCGTACTCCTTGTTTGGCCACAGATTAGAGGACTATGACGAGCTGTTCGAAGAGAAGCTGAAGATGCTGCTCGCGTTGCGTGACAACGGCAACCTTCACTGGGAGGGAAACCTGACCCAAACCGTCTCCGGGATGGACATAGCGCCCCGTCCGGTCCAGGAAAAGTTGCCCATCTGGGTGGGCGTGGGCGGTACTCCGCAGAGTTTCGTCCGGGCGGGGCGATTGGGTCTGCCGTTGTTCATTGCTCTGTTGTCCGGACCGGCACGATTCAGGCGGCTCGTGGAGCTGTACCGGGAGGCCGCTGAAAACGCAGGACACGACGCTGCCGCCCTGCCAGTCGGTGCTGGTGGCCATTTCTACGTGGCGCCGACGTCGCAGCAAGCCCGGGACACCTTCTACCCTTACTATCGCGCCTACTTTGAGCAGAACATGCCCCGGCCAGTTGACCATTTCCCGCGGAGCACCTTCGACGAATGGACCGAACCGGGTGGGGGCCTGCTAGTTGGAAGCCCACAACAGGTCGTCGAAAAGCTATTGGAAATCCATAGCGTCCTCGGTAACACGCGGTATCTGGCTCAGGTCGGTCTCGGCGGCTTGCCCTTCGCTGAGACGGCGCGGTCCATTGAGCTTCTGGCTACCGAAATCATCCCTGCAGTGAACCGCGAGATCGGCGTCGCTTTTGCGCGGTAAACCCGACCATGTGCAGGAGGGTTGGGGAAAAGAGCCCGATAGGTGAGCGAGGGTTGGGGAAATGGCCCTTGTTTCTGCAGGACGGTCGCGCACGGTCGCCCAGCCACGCTTCGCCCTGAGGGAAAGCCCTAGTTGCCCCCAGCAACCAGTCGTAGACTGGCCTTCGAATCACTACGTGAGTTGGAGACCGATGCTCTGGAAACTTCTCATTCAGTACCTGCGGCCACATCGGCGGCTGCTGATCGCCGTCGTCATTTTCCAGTTGGCGCAGTCAATAGCGTCGCTGTACCTGCCCACGCTGAATGCGGACATTATTGACGAAGGCGTGGCCAAGGGGGATACCGGGTACATCCTTGGAACCGGCAGTCTCATGCTGCTCATCACCCTCGTGCAAATCGCCTGTTCGGTGACTGCCGTGTACTTCGGCGCGAAAGCGGCCATGGGATTGGGGCGGGACCTGCGTGGCGCCATTTTCACCAGAGTGGGGGAGTTCTCCGAGCAGGAGGTCACCCGCTTCGGAGCACCGTCCCTGATCACGCGCTCCACCAACGACGTGCAGCAGGTCCAACAGCTCGTCCTGATGACCTGCACCCTCATGGTGGCGGCCCCCATACTCAGCATCGGCGGCGTGATCATGGCCGTCCGGCAGGATGCCCAGTTGTCTTGGTTGATCGCTGTGAGTGTCCCGGTGTTGCTTGTTGCCGTCGGCCTCATTGTGACCCGGATGGTTCCCCTGTTCCGCAAGATGCAGGTCCGGATCGACACCGTGAACAGGGTGCTCCGCGAACAACTGGCCGGCATCCGTGTGGTGCGTGCGTTCGTGCGTGAGGACATGGAGACGGAACGCTTCGCCTCAGCCAACCAGGACGTCACCGAGATGGCATTGCGGGCCGGTCGGTTGATGGCCCTCATGTTCCCGGTAGTGATGCTGGTGCTCAACGTCTCCAGCGTGGCCGTGATCTGGTTCGGATCCTTCCGGATCAACGACGGGTCCATGCAGGTAGGTACGTTGATCGCTTTCCTGAGCTACCTCATGCAAATCCTGATGTCCGTCATGATGGCCACATTCATGGCCGTGATGATCCCGCGTGCGGCCGTTTCGGCTGACCGCATCGGACAGGTGCTGGAGACCGAATCGAGCGTGCGGCCTCCCAAGAATCCGGTCACGGAGACCGCCGGGCGCGGTGAGTTGGAGTTGCTCGACGTCGGATTCGCCTACCCGGGTGCCGAGCAGCCGGTCCTCAACGGGATCAGCTTCCAGGCCCGTGCGGGCCAGACGACGGCGATCATCGGCAGCACCGGCGCCGGCAAGACCACCCTGGTTAACTTGTTCCCCAGGCTCTTCGACGCGAGCAGCGGCTCGGTGAGGATCGACGGCGTCGACGTCCGCGAGCTTCACCCGGACCTCCTGTGGGGGCACATCGGGCTGGTTCCGCAAAAGCCCTACCTATTCTCAGGCACGGTCCGCAGCAACCTGCTCTACGGCAAGCCCGACGCCACAGAGGAAGAACTTTGGCGGGCCCTCTCCATCGCCCAGGCGCAGGATTTCGTGGAGGAAATGGAAGGCGGGCTGGATGCTCCGATCTCGCAAGGCGGCACCAACGTTTCCGGTGGCCAGCGCCAGCGCCTCGCCATCGCCCGGGCCCTCGTGAAACAGCCCGAGCTTTACATCTTCGACGACTCCTTCTCCTCCCTGGACACCGCCACCGATGCCAGGCTGCGGCAAGCCCTCAAACGCCACACGTCCGGCGCCACCATGGTCATCATCGCGCAGCGGGTGTCCAGCATCGCCGACGCCGAGCAGATTCTAGTGCTCGACGACGGGCGGCTGGTGGGGCGTGGAACCCACGAAGAGTTGCTGGAGACGTCTGAAACGTACCGCGAGATAGTTTCCTCGCAACTGGCAGCGGAGGAGGCGGCATGAGCAGCGCACCCAGCACCACCAGCCGCCCGCCCCGCCCTCCGATGGGGCCCGGCCGTGGCGGACCCTTCGCCGGCATGAACGTCCCGGCCGAAAAGGCCATGAACTTCCTGCCATCTGCCAAGCGGCTCCTCGGCACCCTTCGGCCAGAGCGCATGTGGCTGACCCTGGTTCTTGTCCTGGCTGTCGCGAGCGTGACCCTGTCCGTGATCGGCCCCCGGCTTCTGGGCCAAGGCACCAACCTGATCTTCGCCGGCGTCGTATCCAAGCAACTTCCTGCAGGGATCAGCAAGGCGCAGCTCATTGACGGCTTGCGCGCTTCCGGCCAGAACTCCAAAGCGGACATGCTCAGGGGCATGGACCTGACCCCCGGCGTCGGGATCGACTTCGGGGCGTTGTCCTCGATCCTGCTGTGGGTGCTGGTCCTCTATGTCCTGGCCTCAGCGTTCGGCTGGATCCAGGCGTACGTGCTCAACGGCGTCGTGCAGCGCACGGTGTACCGGCTGCGCGAGCAGATCGAAGCGAAAATCAACCGCCTTCCGTTGCGCTACTTCGACTCCGTGCAGCGCGGTGAACTCCTCAGCCGTGTGACCAACGACGTCGACAACATCTCGCAAAGCCTCCAGCAGTCCATCAGCCAGGCGGTAACCTCGCTGCTCACCGTGGCGGGAGTCATCTTCATGATGTTCCTGCTGTCGCCGATTCTGGCGTTCATCACCCTGGTCACCGTGCCCCTGACGCTCGTGACCACCATGCTGATCGCCAAGCGCTCACAGAAGCTGTTCGTCGCTCAGTGGAAGAACACCGGCGAGCTGAACGGGCAGATCGAAGAGACCTACACCGGCCATGCCCTCGTGAAGGTGTTCGGCAGGCAGCGGGAGGTGGAACAGCGCTTCAGCGAGAAGAACGCGGAGTTGTTCTCGGCCAGTTTCGGAGCGCAGTTCATCAGCGGCCTGATCATGCCGGCACTGACATTCATCGGCAACCTGGTCTATGTCGGGATCGCCGTGGTGGGTGGCCTGCAGGTGGCCTCCGGCGCCATGCAGCTGGGCGATGTCCAGGCCTTCATCCAGTACTCGCGCCAGTTCACCCAGCCGCTCGCGCAGCTTGGTTCAATGGCCAATCTCCTTCAGTCTGGCGTGGCATCCGCCGAACGCGTCTTCGGGCTGCTCGACACCGAAGAGCAGAGCCCGGACCCTGAGCCCTCGGCCGTTCCGCAGGTGACGCGTGGGCGCTTGGTGTTCGAGAACATCTCTTTCTCCTACTCGGCGGACAAGCCGCTGATCCAGGACTTGAGCCTGGTGGCAGAGCCCGGGCAATCCGTGGCGATCGTCGGGCCCACCGGGGCGGGCAAAACCACCCTTGTGAACCTGATGATGCGCTTCTACGAGCTCGACGCGGGGCGGATAACGCTCGACGGCGTGGACGTCGCCTCGATGTCGCGGTACGAGCTGCGCTCGCGGATGGGTATGGTGCTGCAGGACACATGGCTGTTCGGCGGCACCATCCGGGACAACATCGCTTACGGCCGGCCGGATGCCACCGAAGCCGAGATTCTGGAGGCCGCGCAGGCGACATACGTGGACCGCTTCGTGCACTCGCTCCCGGAAGGGTATGACACAGTGCTCGACGACGAAGGAAGCAACGTTTCTGCAGGTGAGAAGCAGTTGCTCACCATTGCCCGGGCGTTCTTGGCGCGTCCTTCAGTCTTGATCCTGGACGAGGCCACGAGCTCTGTGGATACCCGGACCGAGGTCCTGGTGCAGAAAGCCATGAGTGCCCTGCGTTCGGACCGCACGAGCTTTGTAATCGCGCACCGCCTCTCCACGATCCGCGACGCCGACCTCATCCTGGTGATGGAGGCTGGGCGGATCGTGGAGCAAGGAACACATGCGGAACTGTTGGCTGCTGGCGGCGCGTACTCGCGGCTGTACGAGGCCCAGTTCGCGGCGCCGGTGGCGGAGGTTTAGCGGGTCTGTCACACCGAGCAACTTTTTGGCGTCTTGGGTTAGGGAGAAGCCCGGAAATCCGGGGTCTTGGTGCTAACCGGCCGCTAAAAATGTGACAGGCGTGACGCTTGGTTGTCCACATGGGAGATGCCGGGGGTGACGCAGACACGCCGCGGCCCGGCACGATGGCCATGTGGATGTTGAAAAGGCGCTTAACCTCTGCGGGGGTGTGGCGCGAAGGCCGGTGCTGGCGCGTCTTGGCATCACCGACGGCCAGCTGAGGAGGGCGGTTCGCAGCGGTGTGGAACAACCGGCGCGGGGCGTCTACGCGCTCGCTTCGGCATCCGTCGCCGATGTGGCCCTGGTTCGGAACCACCAAATACGGACCTGCGCCAGTGCGGCCCAGTTCTACGGGTTGTGGGTCATTGACCGGTCCGGCCCGCTGCACGTGCACCACAGGCGCAACCGAGGGGCCCGCGACGTCCTACATCACGGTGGTTTGCTGCTCCCCGCGCATCCGCACAGACCAGTGGCTTCCCTGGCAGATGTCCTGATCCACGCATTGCGCTGCCTGCCCTGGCATGAATCCTTGGTCATGGTGGAGTGTGCAGTGGCCCGGGGTGACATGACAGTGGGTTTCCTGCGGGAGCGGCTGCCGGGAAAGCGCAACGGCAAGGCGCGCCAGGTTCTTCGTTGGGTGGATCGCGGGGCTGAATCGATGTTGGAGACGCTGGCCCGGACCTACTTCCGGAGGGCCGGAATACACGTCCAGCCACAGTTCTATCTCGACGGCGTGGGCTACATGGATCTGTTGCTGGACGGTTGGCTGTTGGTGGAACTCGACGGCCGCCACCATGCGGATTGGCGGCAGGTAAAGAAAGACCATCGCCGAAACAACTCGTCCGTGGTTCAGGGCTATACGGTGCTCCGTTACTACTACTCGGACGTGGTCTATGAAGCAGAAACCATGGTCGCGGAGGTTCTTGCGGTGCTTGGGCGCGGGAAAATTGCCCGTCCGGCAGCGTAGCTGTGTCACGCCAGGCAACTTTTTGGCGCCTTGGGTCAGGGAGAAGCCCAGAAATCCAGGAGCTTGGATGCCAGCCGCGGCCAAAAACCTGCCTCGTGTGACACTCGCCGTTACAGGGAGGGGTGAAGAGGCGGACACGAACGACGGCGGGAGGTGCCCCCCGCCGTCGTCGTTTCATTGCGTCCGAAAAGGTGTTGTTACAGGGAGTGTGCGTCGAATGCCGTGGCTTTCGCTGCGCTGCCGTTCAGGCTGACCGTGAAGGTGTTCGGCCCGCTGCACGTAACCGCGATGCTTGCCTTGGAAGTGTTGTGGCGCACGGAGAAATCGTGTACCAGGGCGTCCAGTGTGTGGTGGGTGGTCGAACGGTCCCAAATTTTGAGGGTTACGGAGTCGGCAGTTTCAAACGTCATTGTTCAGTGCTTCCATTCATGAATCCGGATATTCGGCTATCGCGCCAGTGCGAAGCCACGGTATGACCTATCCATGAACGCCTGAGACTCCAGGCGGGCTCTACAAGCTCACCGGTTTGGCCTCATTGCGTCCACCAGGATGGGCAAAAACTTGGCCGGGACATTGTGTCCTGGCCCTGCCTTTCCATAGTGCACAGTGAGGCGTAGATGGCTCAAGCCAAGAAGGCGTTTGTTGCTAGTGAGTCTCATCACAGCCGGAGCGTTAGTTCGACGCGAGCCACAAAGTGCCGAAGACCGGATCCTGGGTGAGGACCTGCAAAGTGTGGAAGCCCCGAGCGGCCAACGCAATCCGCATGGCCGCCTGCAAAGTGGGCTGGTTCATGCCGAGGCCACCACCGAGGACGATCGGCCCCTCGATGTTCAGTTGCTCAGCGCATTTCGCCGCCAACGTGGCAAGATCGGCCCCTGCCTGGAGGATCATGTCCAACGACGCCGTATGTCCCGAGGCCGCGCACTCAAAGACCAAGGGCGACTTGGCAGCCCAAAACTCGCGCCCGGCGTCGCCATGGAAAAGGGCGATCAAACCCTCGGGGCCGGTGAGGCCGCAAGACTTCAGGAGCGCTTGCGTCAGTTCGTCGGGGCGTAGCCCGTGGTTCATGCGCTCAAGGCTGTACCTCACTGCTTCACGGCCGAACCAGTATCCGCTGCCTTCGGCGCCAAGCAAGTAGCCCCAGCCCCCCGCACGCGCCTGGTCCTTACCGTTAGTGCCCCAGGCCGCGGACCCAGTGCCCGCGATCACCGCAATTCCGGTGCTGTATCCAGCAGCAGCCAGCAGAAGGCGCGTGTCATGGACAACGGAGACGACGGCGGAGGGAGCCAACGGTTGAATCAGTACCGTCAGCGCTTGTGCATCGTCAGCGGTGTCAATCCCTCCGGAGCCAACCACGACGCGCGCAACGGTCTCACCGCCGAGTTCGGCAAAGACGCCCTCCAGGTTGCTGCGGGCTTGGGCTCGGCTCACGTTCTGCACATTGGCGCTGCCACCGGAAACATCGGCAACAGCGGTTCCATCGATCCATTTGATCCCGCGCGTCTTTGAACCACCGATGTCCAAACCTACGACCGCACCGTCGACTGGGGTCTTCACTGATATTCCTTACTTCGTGAGAATGCTTGGCGCCGCATGAAGATGCTCGGCGCAGGGGGCCTGCGCCGAGCATCAAAAGCGCTGGTTGGTCGCAGCGGTTGCTAGCTTTGGTCTGCGCGGTAGAAGTACATTTCGCGGGATCCGGAGGGGGCATCCCAGCCTTGTGCGAACATCCAGGTTCCGCCGAATCTAAGCAGGCCTCCCCATGCCAGCGACCCTCCCCTGTGCACCGCTTTCTGGGTGAAGGGGTGGTTCACGTCATACAGCGCTTGCGCTGCGGAGAACTGGCCGTCTGCGTCGCCGTAGAAGAAGTCGAGGACCAGCTTGCCGCCAGCACCAGCACCAGCGCCAGCGCCGTCGCCCTCGCCGCCGTCGTCGACAATGGCGCACGCCACTTCGTGCAGTGAGCCACCCAGCGGCCCGAGGTCCAGATACTCTTGCGGCTCAAACGTCCAGTTCACCATGTCGGCGGACCGTCCCACATGGGTGGTTCCGCCGCAGCCCTCGGACAGATACATCAGGTAGTGGCCGCCAATCTTGACGGCTTCGCCGCGGGCGTTCCGGGGGATGACGGCTCCCTTGGCCCAAAATTTCGAAACCTGGTGGGGGACTGCCAAACCGAGCTTTTCCCAGTGGATGAGGTCGTCGGACGCTGCAACATTGATGTCGCAGCCAACGTCGCCGAGGGGATAGACATCCGGATCCTGGCCGGATTGATCCTCGCTGCGATCAATTGTCCAGATCCCGTTGTAGAACATGTAGTACCGGCCGTTGGCCTGGTACACCTTGGGATCTTCGCAGCCGAGGATCTCATTGTCCTGTGTGGGGTAGATCGCCGGATTGGAGGGGCTGTCCTGCCAGCCCGTTGCGGGATCGTAGACGGCAACACCGATGCGGCTCGAGACCGACTCCTTACGCGGAGATGCGCGGTAGAACAGGTAGAGCTTGCCGTCGCGCTCCATGACAGAGGGATTGAAGATCGAATCCGCGGTCCAGCCGATGCCGGTAGGATCCGACCAGTCCTCGACTTGCCGGAAGGTCAGGGAATCGTCCTTGCGGAACGGGCCCACAGCCCATTCGGGGTGTTCGGGGTACTCGGCGGAGAACTGGTCGGTGGAAATGGTGTCCGTCAGCGGATTGCCGAACGTGAGTGCTCCCTCGTAGCTGTGGAGCAGGGCTTCTGTGGTGATCTTCTGCATGGTTCTTCCTGTGGTGGCGGTGGGTGGGCCCACGCCGGCGAGGGCCCCGGCCTGAGCTTGCGAAGGCTGGGAGCCGGTGGGGACTAGTTGCGGACCAAGGTCACCCAGGTGAACCCACCCGGCGCTACAGCGACGCGGCCGGAATGATCTGCCCCGTTCTGGTCGGAACTTGGCTTGACGGGCTGGCCGGAAGCATCAAAAGCCTGCTGGCTCAGATGGAAGCCTTGGGGCATGTCCACTTTTCGTTCGATGCTTCCCGGGGCCGCGCTAATGTACAGGGTTGATTGGCCACCGGAGCCTGAGACGGAGACCGAGGAAATCTGCGGCTGCAGCAGCACTCCATCGATCGCAGCATCGCTTCCGGCCTTGGCGGCCACGCTGTCCTGTCCCGCTGGCATGGCCCGGTCAAGGGAGAACGGGAAGAGCTTGCCCGGAGCTGCCGTGATGCCTTGCTCGCCTGCCCCGCCGTTTGGCGTGGTGCCGAGGAAAGTGCTCCCGGAATTCCACGACGTGGTTCCGGCGGCTTCGGGGCGCTGGTTCACGATCGGATATACGTTCCGTGCCTGGTCCGAGGCCGGGACCGGGATCTTCAGGGTGCCGCCCGCGTTGAGCGCGACATATGCGCCGCCGGACCAGTTTGCCTCACCGGTCCATGCGGAAGCGGGTTTGACCACCGCGCCGCCCGTGATGGTTCCGGCTTCGGCCTCGGCCACCTTGAGCCCGTCCGTCCCCACGGTACTGCTGATCCCCAGGGCCTTGGCCTTGAGCTCCGGATTGGCGTCCAAAGTGAGCATCGACAGGAGGGTGTGGATGGTGGATTCCGCCCCGGAGTTGGGGTTGACGCGGCCGTCGGTTTCGATGCCGTCGATCGCGGTCCCGGTCGCCGGGTTGTAGGCGGGCTTTCCGCTGCGGTTTGCGCCGAAGTACCAGCCGGCAGCCACTGCGGCCACGTCGAGCAGGCCGGGAGCGTTGGCAGCCTTGGCGGTCGCCACGAGTCCTTCAACCCGCGAGTCCACGCCGTAGGCTATCTGTGCCTCACCCGGGGTGGGGCTCCACGCATTGTCCGGTCCGCCCGCAGCGAGGAGTTGCGGAGTGAATTGGGCGGAGTCCTTCACTGCCGCGGTCAGCAGGTCAGGGCGATGCAGCAACGGAGAAGCGTTGGCGACTGCGGCCGCGGTCATGCCACCCCAAGCGTGCCACAGGGTTCGGGACTGGTTCCATGGGAGAATCGCGCCGAAGGGCCATTGTTGAACGGACCCTGAGGACATCGCGGCGATACCCTCGGTGAGTTGGCTCAGCGCGGTAGAAGCAGCGCCGTCGTCGGGCGCGGCTTTTGAGTATGCGGAGAGTCCGAGCACGGCTTCCGCCGAGGCATCCGCCCCTCCGGTGATCAGCCACGCAGGAACCTTGGCGCCATCAGCGATGTCGTATTTTCCGTACTTCGCAAGGGACTGCTTGTTCAGGGACCCGACGGCGAGGTCCAGCCGGGTCTGCAGGAAGGCGGCAAATTGGGGGTCGGCCGACTTGAACGCGGCATACCCTTCCCCTAGTGCCCACACGGTCCGGGCCAGCCAGTACGACTCGGCTGAATCGCTGGGGTCGGGCTTTTCCACGGGCTTGGCACTCGGTGTCAGCGTGCCATCAGACTGCTGCCACAGGACAACGTTTCCGGCGTTGGGGCCGGTAGTTGTTTGCAAGTACATCAGCTCACGCAGCACGTCGAAAGCGCGGGTGCGGCTCGAGGCGTCACCGGTCTGCTGCCAGTGGCGCAAGTAGACGACGGCGGTGCGTGCAATGTCGTCCGCGTTGAAGGCCCCCTGGCTCCAGTAACCCGTGGTTGCGTCCTTGGACCCTCCTCCTACCCGGGTATAGCTGCCGTCGGCGTTCTTGCCGGCATACGTCCACGGCGCTTGTGCCGTGGGATGTTCACCGATCTGGTACGTCGTGTGGCCATCCGCGGCGCGGAGCGGAACAGTGTCCAGCAGGAAATTCAGGTGAGACAGATTGGTCAACGGCGCCTGTGTCGCCGGTGCCTGCGTCGCGGCCGGGGCAGGCTGCGTCGCCGAGGCCAACCCTGCCCCGGTCAGGAGCATCGACAGTGTTGCAACGACCGCGACCGGGGCGGATTTCAGTCGTGCATGAACAGTAAAACGGGTCATGTCTAACTCCTATGGCTATGGAAGAGGGGGCTGGACTGCTGAGGCGCGGTGTCGCCTTATTCGCCGTGCTGCGTTTAGGCGCGGTGCTGTCCTAGGCGCGGTCGAGGCGTGCCACACCGATCTTCGAGTCAGCCATGCCATAGAAGACGAACAGCTGATCGCCGATCTTCTCTATTGCGGTGGGGAAAACGACGTTGGGGACGATGCCCGAGATCTCGTCTTCCGTTTCAGGTGCCAGAAGCGGCTTGTCGCTGCGGGCGATCACAATGGACGGATCGTCACTGTCGAGGATCATCGCGGCGGCCGTGTAGTTGACGTTCTGCTGGTGATCGAAGGCAGACTTTTCCATCGATCCGGTGACGCCGTGGTAGATCAGGAGCCAGCCCTCGTCGATGCGGATCGGTGCGGGTCCGCCGCCAATCTTGAGCTGTTCGAAGGGGAACTCGCTCAGGGCTACGAGCTTGTGCTTGCGCAGGTGAACGAGGTTGCGGATGTCCTTCTCGACGTCGGAAACTGCGACGTAGGAAATCCAGATACCCGGGCGGTTGTCATCGAGGCCGGCCGGCAGGTGCTCGCCCTCGCCCTCGCGGATCCAGCCGAGGTCCCACATGGGGCGGTGGAGCACAGCGTAGGAAGAGACGCCGTCGGGATCATTGATCGGTTCCGGGAAGAACACGGCGTCCTTGTTGGCGAATAGGTTCAGGTCCATGGACAAGTCGGCCTGGTACTCGAAATGGCAGGGCCCCAGGCGGTCCCACGTGCGCAGGTCTTCCGAGTGGGCGAAGGCGAGGCGGGGACCAAGCGGCCCGTAGGCAACATAGGTCATCAGGTGCCGGCCCAAAGACGGTACCCAAGTGATGCGGGGGTCTTCCGTTCCGGCGTTGTTCAGGCCCCGTTCCCAGCCTTCGTCCGGTGCCAGGACGATGCCCTGGCGTTCGACGCCGGACGGGACGCCGTCGTCGCCGATTATCACCTTGGCAAGTCCAACGCGGGAGACATTGCCCTTCGCTACGAGGCGTGGCAGGAGGTACAGTTCGCCGTCGGGTCCCCGGCCGCTGGCCGGGTTGAGGACGCCTTCGGCTTCGAACTCGTTCCCGGGCTCCGGGGTCATGATGACGCCGGCGCGGGTGAGGGTGAACGGGACCGTGGGGAGTGCTGAAGTTGAGGAAGTCATAGAGCTTAGCCCTTTACGCTTGATCCGATATTGGTGGAAATGAATTGGCGCTGGAAGAAGATGAACAGTGCGACGGCGGGGGCCGCGAGAACGCAGGCGCCGGCAAGGATGGCGCCGAACGGGTTGGATGCCGTGGCGGCAATGTTCGAGATGTAGTTCGCCAGGGAGACGGCGAGAGGCTGGATGGCTTGGTCCTTGGTGACGAGGAACGGCCACAGGAACTCATTCCACGGGCCGATGAAAGTCAGCAGAACTGCCGTGACAATGGCTGGGCGGACCAAGGGAATCGCGATCTGCCAGAGGATCCTCAGCTCGCTGGCTCCGTCAATGCGGGCGGCCTCGAACAGGGTGGAAGGCAACTGCATGAAGTACTGGCGGAAGACGAAGACGGCCGTCGAATTGATGGCGAACGGCAGGATCATGCCGAGGTAGGTGTCGGCGAGACCGTAGTCCCGCACGATCATGACGTACAGCGGGATGAGCAGCAGCTGGAACGGAATCATCTGGACCAGCAGCATCATGCCGAAGACGAAGCCCTTGCCGCGGAATTGCATCTGCGCGAGCGCGTAGCCCACCAGGAGCCCGAACACCACCGTGAAGAAGATGACCCCGCCGGTGAAGATGCCCGAGTTGACCAGGCCCTTCAGTAGATCGATGGAGTTGTTGATGTTGCTGTAGTTCTCGCCGGTGATGTTCGCCGGGCTGGGGAACGCGCCGGTCACGGAGGTGTCCGGGGAGGTCTGCAGCGAGCCGACGAACATGTAGTAGAACGGGAAGAGGAACACAAAGGCTCCCAGCGCCAGCAGCACGAAGCTACCCACGCCCAGGTTCCTTCGTTTCTCGACGGATCCGTCCTTTCGGGAGGCACCGGATCCGGAACCCTTGGCTCCGGAAGCGGCCGTTCCGGGACCGGTGGCACCTGGCTGGCGGGCGCCGTCGTCGTCGTTCTTGAGAGTTGCCTTATTGAAAATCGACACGTCAGTCCTCCTTCCCGCCCACGAGGCGTTTCTGGATCAAGGCAATGAGCAGGACACCGATCACGAGCACCACGCCCAGCGCGGCGGCCACGTCTGGGTTCCCCTGCAGGATGCCCTTCTGGTACATCAGGAAGACCGGCGATGTCGAGGCTCCGTCCGGGCCGCCTCCGCCGGTGAGCAGATAGGGCTCGGTGAACAGGTTTGCCCCGGTGATGGTGGCGAGCAGGGTCACCAGCACGCTTGCTGAGCGCACTCCCGGAACGGTGATGTTCCAGAACTGGACCCATTTGTTCCCGCCGTCCACCGAGGCGGACTCGTAGAGTTCGTCCGGGATGTTCTGCAGGGCAGCCAGGTACAGCAGGATGAAGAAGCCCAACTGCTTCCAGGTCACGTACAGCGCCACGGTTGGCATTGCCAGCCAGGAGTTCGTCAACCACGAGGGGTTCGGGGCCAGCGGCCCCAGCAGGGAGTTGACCAGCCCGTTCTGTTGGAACAGGAACAGCCAGACCCCGACGACGGCGACGCTCGCCGTGACGTATGGGACGTAGTAGCTGACCCGGAAAAAGGTCTTGAGCCGGGTCACGCGGTTCAACGCGTTGGCCAGGACCAATGACAGCCCCACGGTCAGCGGCACATTGATGACCAGGAAGATGCCGATGTTGGCGAAGGAACGCTGTACCTCCGGATCGGACAGGACAGTGATGTAGTTGTCCAGCCCCACGAAGGGACGGTCAGCCTGGACGCCGGGAGCGGTGAAGAAGAACTGGTGGAAGGAGATGTACACGGCGTATCCAAGAGGAAACGCCAGCACTCCTAGGACATAGATGACGTAGGGGGCGCTGAACAGCAGTCCCAGCGGCTGGCGGCCCAGGAAGTTCTTACGTTTCCTGGGCGCCTGCCGCTGGTCCACGGCCCGCCCGGCTGCGTCTCCCGCGAAGGGGGCGCCGTCAGCTGAGCGAAGTGACATGGGGATTCGCCTGCTACTTTTGGCTTGCCAGTTGGTTGATCTTGTCAGAAGCACCCTTGAATGCGTCATCGATGCTCTGGTTGCCGAAGATCACGGACTTGCCCCACGCGTCACGGAAGGTCTGCCAGATCTGGACTGAGTTGGAGACGTTGGGTACTTCCACGGTGCGGCCGGCCTGATCTGCGAACTGCTTGTAGGCGGGGTTCTGCGTGAAGTAATCCGCGTAGGCAGTGGTCAAGTCCTTGCGCATCGGCATCTGGCCGGTCGAGGAAAGGAGCTTGCCGTCCTGTTCCTTGCTGGTGGCGAACTTCATGACCTCCCAAGCGGTGCCTTGGTTCTTGCAGGAGGAGTACATGGCAACGTTCTTGGCGTCAGAGAAGGTAGAGCCGTTGGTCTGGGCCTGTGCACCAGGTACCGGAACCGTGCCCCAATTCACCTTGCCCTTGTATGCTGCGACAGCCCAAGGCCCTGCGAGGGACATGCCGGCCTTGCCCTCGGCGAAGGAATCACCCTTATAGGCTTCCTTGGAGGCCAGGTTCTCCTTGTAGAGGGTCTGGAACATGGTGGCGACCTGCTTGCCTTGCTCGCTGTCAAAGGTGGACTTGCCATCCTTGAGCAACGTGGTGCCACCTGAGTTGGCTGCGTAGAACGGGTAGAAGTCGAACCAGGACTGGTAGAAGTCGCTCGCGGGCGACGGCCATACGGCATTGGCAACGGCGCCGGACTTCACGAGGGTGCGGGCCGTGTCAAGGAACTCCGACTGTGTGGCCATCTTCGGCTTTTCCGGGTCCAGGCCCGCCTTCGCGAAAACGTCCTTGTTGTAGAAAAGGACCACGGGGTTGGACTTCCACGGCAGTTGGTACATCTTGCCGTCGGAGGACTTGTACTGGTTGGCGAGATCGCCGGTGCGGTCCTTGATGTACTGGGCGCCATCCGGGAAGGAATCCAGCGGGACCAACCCGCCTTGCTTCTGGAACTGCGGGACAGCCACTGGGGCCGTGTTGAAGACCAGGCACGGGGCGTTGCCGGCGGTAATTGCTGCCCCGATGACCTCTTCGGAGCTCTTGCCTGCGGGGATTTCCTGGGCGTCGACCTGCTGGTCCGGGTGAGCAGCGTTCCATGCCGCCACCATGTCCTTGCCCCACTTCACCTCGAACTCATTGTTGGAGTACCAGATCTTGATGGGGCCCTTGGCTGTGGTGGCAGAGTTCGCTCCGGTAGCTGTGCTGTTTGAGGCGCCTCCACCGCACGCGGCCAAGCCGGCTCCGACAACAGCAATAGCGGTAAGGGAGAGAATTCTTGAACTAATTTTTCCGTGCTTCATTGCAACTCCTTTTGCGGGTGAAAACTAACATGCGGTGGCGGCATTGCCTTCAGATGGGATGGCAAATAGCCCCACCCTTTGCGGGTAAATCGGTATTTGTGAGGACTGGGCGTGGGAGGCAGCTAGCTGTACGGCATGGCTAGTTGTGCCGGATGGTGGGGGCAGGCCCGGTGGAGGCGCGGACCACCAGTTTGGGGGAGGGTAGGTAGACGTCCTCGGCCGGAGCTCCGCCGAGGAGGCTCAGCAACTTCTGGGCGGCAACACGACCCCAAAGCATCGGATCGGCCGGAATCGTGGTCAGCGGCGGATTGAGGTACTTCGCGAGCTCAGTGTCGTCGTAGCCCGTGATGGACAGATCGCCGGGAACGGCCATTCCTAGTGACTGCGCGTATGACTGGCCGGCCGTCGCCATGAGGTCATTCGCGTAGATGATTGCGGTGGGTCGTTGCGCCGAGCGAAGCAGTTCTGCGGTAGCCGCCAATCCGCCGGCCGCGGTGAAGTCCGCTTCGATGAAGGAACCGGCTTCGAGCCCGGCCTTTGACAGGGCGTTTTGCCAAGCCAACCGCCGGCTTCGGCCGTGAATGTAGCTCTGTGGTCCGCCCACGTGCGCAATTCTGGTGTGTCCCAGGGAAACAAGATGCTCGACGGCGGCCGTAATGCCTTCAGTATCGTCCATGCAGACAGCGGGGAACGGCGAGGAGGTTTCGGGTCGATTCAGCGTGACGGCGGGAATCTTGAGACTTTGCAGCAACGCGATACGGGAATCGTCAACCCTCATATCCGTAAGGATGATCCCGTCCACGCGCCCGTCGGCAGCCAGCTTCCGGTAGCCCAGTTCCTCGGCATCGGCGCTGGCGGCAACGGTGAGGACCAGTGCGTATTCGTGCTCAACCAACGTGGTCTCGATCCCGGCGATGAACGCGGGGAAGAAGGGGTCCGTTCCCAAGAGCTTGGGATCCCTTGCCACCACGAGTCCGACGGCGAAGGCCTTGGCTGACGACAGGCCCTTGGCGCGAAGATTTGGCTTCCACCCCAGTTCCCGGGCTACCTTGAGAATGCGCTCCCGGGTGTCATCGCTGACGCCGGGCTGCCCATTCAACGCGTACGAGACGGCACCCTTGCTCACGCCGGCTGCCTGCGCAACGTCGTTGATGGTCACTGTCATGATTTCCTCATTGCCACTCGGTGATAGGGATCACTTAACCGGTTTTGTTATGTCTACTGAACCGGTTTAGTGAGCGCTTGTCAAGAGCAAATGAGAAATTGCAGGTATTTGTGGGCCGTTCGTTAGCGGTGCATACTCACTGGCGACCGCCCAGACGAGACTGGCGGCCGCCCCGTCGTCGGGAAGGCCGCCAGTGTAAGTGGCTGCGGGACTTTCTCCGCGAAGACATCGGCGAAGACATGGATCGCGCCCTTTTCCTTAACCCGGTCTGCCAAACCCAAGTAGCTGGCAGTTGTTGTCGTTTTGAGCCTCCAGAACGACAACAACTCCTAGCCAGTTGGGATCCGGAGACGGCAGCAGGACTCAGCAGCCCTCGAAATCCGTGAGTACCTTCACTTTGTCAGCTGACGCCGATGCCGGGTCGAAGGCATAGCCGAGCCACTCCCTGGCCAGCCGACTGGCCAGCTCCACGCCAACCACGCGCTGGCCCATTGTGAGCACCTGGCAGTCGTTGGACAGGATGGAACGCTCTACGGAGAGGGAATCGTGGGCCGTGGTGGCGCGGATCCCGTCTACCTTGTTCGCTGCGATAGCCACGCCGATTCCAGTGCCGCAGAACAGGATGGCCCTGTCTGCAAGGCCGTCCCGGATGAGTTCGCCCGCCTTGATCCCGACGTACGGGTATGGCCTGGTGAAGTCTTCCAAGGAGTCGTTGCGGTTGACGCCGATGTCGATGATTTCGCTGATCCGCGGATCGTCCCGCAGATCGGCCATGATTCGGTCTTTATAGTCGACGCCTGCTTCATCGGCGCCCAGGATGAGTCGAAAACCCATGGTTTGTCCTTCCGCGGTCATGCGATGGCTCCGGCGTGCTTGCCGGTGGTCGCGCCCGTTGTCGTGTTCTCGGCGCTCGCGCCCTCAGGGCTCACAAGGTGCGGGCCCATAACGGTGAAGATCATTGCCAGCGAAGTTGCTCCGGGGTCGGCTGTGCCCACGCTCTTCTCCGCGAGCGGGCGTGCCCGTCCCTTGAGGGGCCTGAGCGAGACCGTGGCTTGCGCTGCGGAGGTGGCCGCTGCAGCCGCGTCCGCCCAGGCAGCATCCGGAAGGATGCCCTCGGCCACGAGCTTGCCGAACGTTTCGGTGAAGGGGAGCAGTGCATCCACCATGGTTTTGTCGCCCAGCTCGGCCTTGCCCAGGTAGGTGATCCGAGCAGCGAACGCGGTCACGCCAGCGGCGAGTTCAGCGGGTCCCGGTGTTTGGTCATTGCCAAGCGATTCGCCGAGAGCCCGGAGGCCTGCACCCCACAGAACGCCCGACGTTCCGCCGGCCTTATCCGCCCATGCGTCTCCGGCTGCCCCCAATAGATCGCCGGCCCCGGCCCCACTGGCAAGAGCCGTTGCGGCGGCCGCAGTGGCAGCGTCAATTCCGCGGACCATCCCGCGGCCGTGGTCGCCGTCGCCCGCTACCGCGTCCATGTCGCCAAGCTGCGATTCGGCGTCGTGCAGTGCATCCCGCGCCGCTTCCAGCGCGGCTGCGCAATTCGCCGCATAGTCGCGTGAGTCCTGGGTGGCCGCGAACGCGATAGCTTCCGGGCCGCCCTCGAACGCGTCTTCGGTGAAGGCAAGACCGGTCAGCAGGGCGGCAGTCCCGCGACGGTAGGCCGGCGTTTCGGCGGGGGCCGTCCAGAGCGGCTCGAGTTCCTCGTCCAGCCAGGTGATGGTGAGGGAGACGCCGGACATGTCCAGGCTAGTGACCAATTCGCCGACCTCCGGCATGACCAGGGTGTAGCCGGCCGCGCGCAGCAACGGAGCCACAGTCAGCCACAAGACGAACAGTTCCTCGTGCTTGGTGGAACCGAGTCCGTTGAGGATCACTGCGAGGCGGTTGCCCGCTGCGTGCGGCGTCTCTGCCAGCAGCCGGGCGACAAATTCCTGGCCGAGTTCTTTGGCGGGCGGGAGTTCGGTGTCGAACAATCCGGGCTCGCCGTGGATACCCAGGCCGAGCCCCATCTGCTTGTCCTTGAGCGTGAAAAGCGGCGCTTCGGCGCCCGGGAACGTGCAGCCGTGGAACGCGCTGCCGATAGTGCGGGTCAGGCTGTTTGCCTTCCGGCCCAAGCGTACGACGTCGGCCAGCCCGGCCCCCGCTTCGGCTGCGGCGCCCATGATTTTGAAGACGGTGAAGTCACCCGCGATGCCGCGGCGCCTGGCGGATTCCGACGGCGGTGCGCTGGCAATGTCGTCCGTCACCAGCACGTTTTCCACGGCGATGCCTTCTGCGGCCAAGCGCTCACTCGCCATGCCGAAGTTCAGGACGTCCCCGGCGTAGTTGCCGTAGGTGAAAACCACACCGGCACCGGAATCAGCGGCCTTGGCCACCGAGTATGCCTGTTGCGCGGAAGGCGAAGTGAAGATGTTGCCCACGACCGCGCCGTCGGCCAGTCCTGCGCCGATGAGCCCGGCGAACGCCGGGTAGTGCCCGGATCCGCCGCCGGCCAGGACGGCCACCTTGGGCTGCTGGGGACGGTGGCGGCGGACTGCGCCGCCGGGAACCTGGCGCACCAGGCCGGAGTGAAGATCGCAGAAACCGGCGAGGGCTTCCTCGGCGAAATCGGCGGGATCGTTGAAGATTCTGGTCATCGTGGGCTCTTTCGGCTACGGATGGGGGGCTGCTAGTGGATGTGGCTTCCACCGTTGATGTCGATGGTGGTTCCTGTGAGGTACGCGGATTCCTCGGAAGACAGGAACGTGATGACGGCGGCGACTTCCTCGGTGCTCGCGTTGCGGCCCAGGGGGATGCCGGCGTTGATGGCGGCTTCCTGCTCATCGGTGCTGCCAACGCGGATGTTTGTGTCCACGGCGCCCGGGGTGATGGCGTTCACGGTGACACCGGTGGCGCCGATTTCACGTGCCAACGCCTTGGTGAAGCCGAGGACAGCAGCCTTCGCTGCGGAGTAGGGGACCTTGCCGAAGACGCCGCCGCCACGCTGGGCGGAGACGGAAGACATGTTGACGATCCGGCCCCAGCCGCTGGCGATCATGTCAGGCAGGAAAGCCTTGGTCACCAGGTAGGTGCCGGTGGCGTTCACGTCCATGATCTTGTGCCACAGTTCCAGCGTGGTTTCGAGGAACGGCACGGGCGAGGTGATGCCCGCGATGTTGGCCAGGGCTCCGACGGCGGGGAGGGTGCCTGCGCTGATTTCCGCGGCAACTGCCTTGTATGCCGCATTGACGGAGTCTTCGTTGGCGACGTCGATCTCGTAGCCGAATGCGGGGACGTTGAACTGGTTGCCGATTTCGGCTGCGACCTTGGCTGACTTCTCGCCGTCGAGGTCCAGGATCACCACTGCCCAGCCGTTGTTGGCGTAGCGGCGTGCGGTAGTGATGCCGATGCCCCGGTCCGAGGTAGCCCCGGTGAGGACGGCGGTGCGCTGGATGGTGGTGGTCATGATGCTCCTTGAGTTTGTTGGCGTGAATCTCAGATGAGGTCTGTGATGAAGCTGGCGGCCTTGGCTGTGGCCGCAGGGCGTTCGTCGTGCGTGACATCGCGGGTTTCGAGCTCCAGCGAGAAGTGGCCGCTGTAGCCGGTGGCTGCAAGGGAGCTGAGGCCGGCGGCAAAGTCCGCCTGGCCGTTTCCGATGCTGAGGTTGATGTTGCCCGGAACCGCATCCCTGAGGTGGACATGCGTTATCCGGCCCTGATGGCGTTGGATGTACTCCAGCGGGTCTTCGCCCGCTGCGACGCTGTGGCTGAAGTCCATGACAATCCCGACGCCGGAGCCCGCCAGTCGCGCGGCCAACTGTTCGGCGCGGTCCAGGTTCCAGCAGAACCGGAGGAAGTGCAGGGATTCAGTCCAGAGCTCGACGCCGAACTCCGCCGCACGCTGTCCGGCGCCAATGAGCTGGGCTGCGATGGTGTCCAGGTCCTCGTCGAGGCTGCGGACCGGATCATGTCCAAGGGCTCCGCACGGGAGGACCAGCGCCTTCGCACCGGTGTTTGCGGTGAGAGTGAGCAGTGCATCGAGGTGCCTGTGGCGGGCGCCGAGCTGACCGGCGTCGAGCACTGCGTTCAGGTCGCCGATATCGCCGTTGACGGAGCGGACCCGCAATCCTGAGGCGGCGACCTCCGTGGTCACGGCGGCGACGGCGTCGGAATCAAGCTCATAGGGAACGTGATCACAGACGCCCGGCAGCGCGCCGAGGTCGATTTCCTCAAAGCCCAAGCCATTGATAGTGCGCAATGCCGCGGGTAGATCCTGGTGCCGGAAGCTGATGGACGAGCAACCGAGTCGGGAGTTGAACATCTTCGTTTCCTCCAGTCGTGCCCGAGGGCAGTAGTGATGGGAACCACAGTACAGACGTTAACTGTCAACAGTCAACCCTTGAAGTTGACTGTTGACAGGACTAGATGGCGCAGGTCACACTGGCATATCATGTGTTAACAGTCGACAGTGCTGAAGCACCTTGCCTCAGTCGCTCTTCGAAAGGGATTCACCAATGAGCAAAGAAGCTCTGACCATGCGCGGGCCGGTACACGGCACCAAGGACGCCAGGCGCGTCGCCATCGGCTCCGGTGTTGGCGCAGTCATCGAAACCTATGACTTCATCGGCTTCGGCACCGCGGCTGCCCTGTACTTCGGCACGGCATTCTTCCCCACAGGCGATCCCGTGACCGGCACCCTTGCCGCCTTCGCCACCCTCGGCGTCGGCTTTGCCGCCCGTCCCATCGGCGGCATCATCGGCGGACACCTGGGCGACAAGCTGGGACGCAAGCCTGTCCTCGTAGCCTCCTTGATCCTGATGGGCGTGGCCACGTTCCTGATCGGCCTCCTTCCCACCTACAGCCAGGTAGGACTCCTGGCGCCGGCCTTGCTGGTATTCGTGCGCATCGTCCAAGGCCTGGCCTTCGGAGCCGAGTGGGGCGGCGCCATCCTGATGAGCTACGAACACGCACCATGGAAATCCAAGGGCAAGTTCACGGGCATCGTCCAGGCCGGATTCCCTGTGGGACTCCTGCTGGCCAACCTGACGTTCCTTGTCAGCGTCCAACTCGGGGGTGAACTCGCTTGGCGCATTCCGTTCCTCGCCAGCATGGTGTTGGTTGTTGTGGGCTTGATCATTCGTTCCAAGGTGCCGGAATCGCCTGTCTTCGACGAGGTCAAGGACAGCGGCGCGATCGTAAAGTCTCCCATCGTGGAGGTCTTGAAGACCGATTGGCGCAACATCGTCAAGGGCATCGGCCTCCGCATTGCCGAGACCGCGGGCTACGCCGTCTCCATCACGTACATGATTTCCTACCTGAACAGCCAGCATCTGGCAGATAAGACCCAGACCCTGGTGGCCCTGTGCATCGCCTCGGCCATCGGTATCTTCGCAACCCAGGCCTGGGCGCGGCTGACGGACAAGATTGGCAGGCGTCCCGTTTACATCTGGTCCTGCGCCTTTGCCGTGCTGTTCGCTATCCCGATGTTCCTGTTGGTCAACACGGGTATGTTCATCTTCATCATTGCCACCATCGCTGTCTCTTACGGCATCTGCCAGAACTCCCTCGCCGGCGCCCAAGGGGCTTGGTTCCCCGAGCTGTTCCAGGCGAAGACCCGTTCCTCCGGTGCCTCGCTGGCCTACCAGATCTCGGCCATGGTGTCCGGCTTCACGCCCTTCATCACCACGCTGCTTTTCGTCACTATGGGCTGGATGGGCCCGGCAGTTCTCTTCGGCCTGTACGCAGGCATCGGTCTCTGGGCGGCCTTGGTTACCCGCGAAACCTGGGGCAAGCGGGAGCGCCAGTTGGCGGATGAGGCCACCAAAAGCACTCCCCAGTCGGTGAATGTCTAGTGACGGTGGCACAGGACCAGCGCACGGCAGGACGAATCGGAGAAACCGCCATGGGACGCATCGAACGGGTGGGTGCAGCCGCCAACCGGATCCGGCACCACGCCCTCAACATGGGCGAAGTCCAAGGCCAGGGCTACGTCGGCCAGGCACTCGGAGCATCGGACATGCTCGCCGCGGTCTATGCGGACCAGCTCCGCTACCGCGCCGATGACCCGGAGTGGGAGGGGCGCGACCGCTTCCTCCTCTCCACCGGCCACTACGCAATCGGCCATTACGCGGCACTGGCTGAGGCAGGGATCATTCCCGTCGAGGAGCTCGAAAGCTACGGTTCGGACGATTCCAGGCTTCCGATGTCCGGAATGTCAACGTATACCCCGGGCATGGAAATCTCCGGAGGATCCCTTGGCCACGGGCTCTCCATCGCGGTGGGAATCGCCCTGGGCCTCCGGCACCGTGCTCATGTGGGGGAGGGCTCCAGCGCGAGGGTGTACAACTTCCTCTCCGACGGCGAGCTGGACGAAGGATCTACGTGGGAGGCCGCCATGGGCGCGCACCACCACCAGCTGGGGAACCTCACTGCGATGGTGGACATCAACGCCCTGCAGGCCGACGGCAAGACGGACACCGTGCTCCGGACCGAACCCGTGACGGAGAAGTGGGAGGCTTTCGGCTGGTACACGCAGCGGGTGGACGGGAACGACGTCGGTGCGCTGCTGGCCGCGTTCGACAACGCAGCCGCCCAGGCCGCCGCCGTCGGACGTCCTTCCGTCATTTTGTGCGACACGAAGGTGGGGCGCGGCGTGCCGCTGCTCGAAGAACGCGAAAAGGCGCATTTCATGCGCATCGAAGAACATGAATGGCAGCTCTGCCGAAAGCAGCTGACCGCAGGATCCAACGGGAAGGCCGGCCGATGACCACAGTCACCGCTTCGAAGGGGACAGCACCGAAGCTGAAAACGTCGGCGATGATCGCGTCCTTCGCGGACCCCGGCCAGAAGACTTCGTCGGCGCCTTTCGGCCACGCGTTGGTGAAGGCAGCCGAGGCCGACCCGCGAATCGTCGGACTCACCGCCGACCTGGGCAAGTACACGGACATGCACATCTTTGCCCAGGCCTTCCCGGAGCGGTTTTTCCAGATGGGCATGGCTGAGCAGTTGCTCTTCGGCGCAGCCGCAGGTTTGGCCGAGACCGGCTTGGTGCCGTTTGCCTCCACCTACTCTGTGTTCGCCGCACGGCGGGCCTACGACTTCCTGTGCCTAGACATTGCCGAGCCGAATCTGAACGTGAACATCGTAGGCGGACTACCGGGCCTGACCACGGGCTACGGCCCCAGCCACCAGGCCACGGAGGACATGGCGATATTCCGCGGCATGCCCAATCTGACAATCGTTGATCCATGCGACTCCGTGGACATCGAACAGGCCGTGCCGCAGCTGGCAGCCAGCGACGGCCCTACGTACCTGCGCCTCCTTCGCGGGAACGTCCCCACGGTGCTGGACGAGTACGGCTACACGTTTGAACTCGGCAAGGCGAAGGTGCTGCGCGGCGGCAACGACGTCGTGTTCGTCTCCAGCGGGTTGATGACCATGCGCGCGCTGCAGGCCGCAGAGGCGCTGGCCGCGCACAAGGTGGACGTCGCCGTCGTGCACGCTCCCACCATCAAACCGTTCGACGCCGCTACCGTCCTCGCGGAACTGAACACCGACCGCCTTGCCGTCACGCTGGAGAACCACAGCGTGGTGGGCGGTTTGTTCGAAACTGTGGCCTCGGCCGTGGTCACGGCTGGCTTGGGGAAGCGCGTGGTTCCGGTGGCGCTGCCGGATGCGTTCCTCGACGCCGGTGCCCTGCCTACCTTGCACGAGCGGTACGGATTGTCTGTGCAGCGGATCGTGGCGAAGGTCCTGGCGGAACTGGGCTGAGCCCGGCTATTCGTTTGGCAGGAGCGCGGAGCAGGCAGGAGCCGGTTCCGCGCTCCTGCCGTAAGATCAACAGTTAACACACCGACTGTAAACAGTCGACCACTGACATTGAGGACGGACACGATGGCCGGAGCAACAGCACCCCTTCTGGGACTGGAAAAGAAAAGCCTCCGCGAACAGGCGCTCTCCGCGCTGCGCACCGCCATCACCAGCGGCGAACTGGAACCAGGCAGGCACTTGGTGGAGACCGAGTTGTCGGACATGCTCCAGATCAGCCGCGGCACCCTCAGGGAGGCCCTGCGGCAACTCGAGCAGGAGGGCCTGCTGTCTGCGGGGCCCCGTGGACGGCTCTCCGTCCGCCACCTCGATGCCAAGGAAATCCGCGATATCTACTCGGTGCGAGCGGCCCTGGAATCCCTCGCCGCGCGCACGCTCTGTGAATTGCCAGACCGCAAACAGGTCATCACGTCGCTGCGCTCTGCCATCGACGCCATGGCCGCCGCAACCAAGGGAAGCCTTGAGGAACGGATCGAGTCCGATCTTGAGTTCCACCGCACTATGTGCCGTTTGACCGGCAACGAAACCTTGCTCCATTCCTGGGAATCGCTGGAGGGATCCATCCGGATGTCCATCATGTTCGCCGGGCTGGAAAAGGGCGTCAAGAACATGAGCGTCGAGCGCCACCACGACATCGTGGCCGCGATCGAAACCGGGGATGCATCCTTGGCCCGCAAGACCATCCTCGAGCACATGGACAGCGCCGCCGCGGTGCTGGTCGCTTAAGGGCTCGACGGCGGGTGTCCGACGACGGGTGCCCGACGACGGCGCTCAACTTTCGCGGTAACGGAACCTCTGTTGGGGGTCACTGCCAGTACCCCTCACGATAGAGACTCCCTCATCTTCTCTAAGGGCTGTTTCCTTAAACCATGACTCGTCCCGAAACCACTTTGCCGGCTCCGGTTCCTCCGTCGGCCATGGCTGACGCGCCACGGGCACGGCTCACGCTCGTGATTGCGTCGCTTGGGTTTTTCCTGATCACTCTCGATATCCTGATCGTCAATGTCGCGCTCACCAGCATCGGGAGGGAGCTCGGGGGCGGAACAGCCGGGCTGCAGTGGGTGATTGACGGCTACACCCTGATGTTCGCCGCGTTGTTGCTGTTCGCGGGGAACCTGTCGGACCGGATCGGCGCGAAAAGGGCGCTGGGATGGGGTATCGCTCTGTTCCTCGTGGCGTCCGTCGCCTGCGCCCTCGCGCCGACCGCGGGGGTCCTGATTGCCGCCCGCTTCCTCCAAGGCGGCGCGGCATCGATCATGCTGCCGGCGTCGATGGCTTTGATTCGCCAGGCTTTTCCCGATCCCCGCCGTCGCGCGCACGCCCTGGGGATCTGGGCAGTCGGAGGGGCTGTCGCTGGAGCCGTGGGACCGCTTGTCGGCGGCCTCCTCACCACGCTGGACTGGAGGCTCGTGTTCGGCATCAACCTTCCCGTCTGCATCGCGATGCTGGTGCTCCTGGCCTCAGTTGCCACATCGCCCCGACGGCCAACTCCGTTCGACTGGGCAGGCCAGGCCGCAGCGATCGTTGCCCTTACCGCGTTGATGTACGGCCTCATCACGGGAGGAACAGAGGGCTTCGGCTCCGTGCCCGTCATCGGTAGCTTGGCCCTCGCGGCAGTCAGCCTGGCAACTTTCCTCCTGATCCAGGCGCGCTGCCGGCACGCGATGATGCCTCTCGAGCTGTTTCGCTCCACAGGAATGCGAATCTCCCTCTCGGTGGGATTCGCGTTCATGGTGGGCCACTTCGGCACGGTCTTTGTCGTCAGCCTTTTCCTCCAACAACACCTCGGCCTGACGCCGCTTCAGGCCGGTTTCACCTTCCTTCCTTCCGCGGCATTCAGCATCGTCGGCAACATCGTGAGCGGAAGCCTGTCCAATCGGTTCGGGACGCGGGTGCCGGTGGTCGTCGGATTGACGTCCATGGTGGTGGGGCTCACCGCGATGCTCCTCACAGCACCGCTGGGATCGCCGCTACTCGTTGGTACCTTCCTGGTTTTCACAGGTTCCGGTGGATCGATCGCGATGCCGCAAGTCACCGCCGTCGTGCTCGCGAGCGTACCGAGCGAAAAGGCAGGCACGGCAAGCGCAGTCTTCAATACCTTCCGCCAAGTGGGCGGGGCGGTCGCCATCGCCGTCTTCGGCGCGCTCATCGCCGATCGCACCAACTTCGTCCATGGAATGCAGACCAGCTTCATCATCGCGGCGTCCCTGCTTCTTCTCACCGCCCTTGCCAGCCTCTTCATCCACTCGCCGGCCGCCACCAAAAGTTAGCCGGCTACGTCACCCGCCGACGTAGGCCGCCAAGTGCTCGCCCGTAAGGGTTGAACGCGCGGCGACGAGATCGGCGGGCGTGCCCTCGAAAACGATCTTTCCGCCGTCGTGCCCGGCGCCCGGGCCGAGGTCGATGATCCAGTCGGCATGCGCCATGACCGCCTGGTGGTGCTCGATGACGATGACCGACTTGCCGGACTCGACGAGCCGGTCGAGCAGGCCGAGTAGTTGTTCGACGTCGGCGAGATGCAGGCCGCTGGTCGGCTCGTCGAGGATGTAGACCCCGCCTTTCTCGCCCATGTGGGTGGCCAACTTGATTCGCTGCCGCTCGCCGCCGGAAAGGGTGGTGAGCGGCTGGCCGAGGCTGAGGTAACCGAGTCCGACGTCGGACAACCGCTGGAGGATCGCGTGTGCTGCCGGGATCCGGGCCTCGCCCGCCGAGAAGAATTCCTCGGCCTCTTTCACCGGCATCTCCAGCACCTCCGCGATGTTGCGGCCGCCGAGGCGGTACTCGAGCACCGAAGCCTGGAACCTCTTGCCTTCGCACTCCTCGCACGGGGTGGAGACGGTGTCCATGAATCCGAGGTCGGTATAGATGACGCCCGCGCCGTTGCAGGTGGGGCACGCGCCCTCGGAATTTGCGCTGAACAGCGCCGGCTTCACCCCGTTGGCCTTCGCGAACGCCTTGCGGATCGGCTCGAGCAGCCCGGTGTACGTCGCGGGGTTGCTCCGCCGCGAGCCCTTGATCGCCGCCTGATCGATCGACACGATGCCGTCCCGCTTGGATAACGAGCCATGGATCAAGGAGCTCTTGCCGGAGCCGGCGACCCCGGTGACCACCACCAGGACTCCAAGCGGAATGTCGACGTCGACGTCGCGAAGATTGTTCTCGGCCGCGCCGCGGATCTCCAGGGCGCCTGCGGGTTTCCGCGCGGTCTTCTTGAGGGCAGCGCGATCCGCAAGGTGACGGCCGGTCAGGGTGCCGCTGGATCGCAACCCTTCGAGCGTGCCCTCAAAGACCACTTCGCCACCGGCGGTTCCCGCACCAGGGCCGAGGTCGACCACGTGGTCGGCTATCGCGATCGCTTCCGGCTTGTGCTCGACGACCAGCACCGTGTTGCCCTTGTCCCGCAGTTGCAGCAGCAGCTTGTTCATGCGTTCGATGTCGTGCGGGTGCAGACCGATGGTGGGCTCGTCGAAGACGTAGGTGACGTCGGTGAGCGAGGAGCCCAGGTGCCGGATCATCTTGGTCCGCTGCGCTTCACCGCCGGACAGCGTGCCTGCCGGCCGATCGAGCGAGAGATAGCCAAGGCCGATCTCCGCGAACGAGTCCAAGAGGTGCCGTAGCCCCTTGAGCAGCGGCGACACCGACGGTTCGTCGATACCCCTCACCCATTCGGCGAGGTCGCTGATCTGCATCGAACACGCGTCGGCAATGCTGATCCCCTTGATCTTTGACGAGCGCGCCGCCTCGGTGAGCCTGGTGCCATCGCATTCGGGACAGATTGTGAAGGTGATCGCCCGCTCCACGAAGGCGCGGATGTGCGGCTGCATTCCCTCCGGGTCCTTCGAGAGCATGGACTTCTGGATCTTCGGGATCAGGCCTTCGTAGGTCAGGTTGATGCCCTCGACCTTGATCTTGGTCGGTTCCTTGTGGAGCAGGTCGTGGAGTTCCTTTTTGGTGTATTTGCTGATCGGCTTGTCCATGTCGAAGAAGCCGGAGCCGCTGAAGATGCGGCCGAACCAGCCGTCCATGCTGTAGCCGGGGATGGTGAGCGCACCCTCGGCGAGCGACTTGCTGCTGTCGTACAGGGCGGTCAAGTCGAAGTCTGTGACCGAGCCGCGCCCTTCGCAGCGTGGGCACATACCGCCTGTGATGCTGAAACTCCGCCGCTCCTTCGTGGTGCTGCCACCGCGCTCGATGGTGACCGCTCCCGCGCCGGAGATCGAGGCGACGTTGAACGAGAACGCCTGGGGAGATCCGATGTGGGGCTGGCCAAGCCGGCTGAAGAGCATTCGCAGCATCGCGTTCGCATCGGTGGCGGTACCCACGGTGGAGCGCGGGTTCGCCCCCATCCGCTCCTGGTCGACGATGATCGCCGTCGTGAGTCCTTCGAGCAGATCGACATCCGGCCGCGCCATGGTCGGCATGAACCCCTGGACGAAGGTGCTGTACGTCTCGTTGATCATGCGTTGCGACTCTGCGGCGATCGTGGCGAACACGAGGGAGCTCTTGCCCGATCCGGAGACGCCCGTGAACACCGTCAGCCGCCGTTTCGGCAGCTCGATGGTGATGTCCTTGAGGTTGTTCTCCCGCGCGCCTTGCACCCGGATCAGATCGTGGGTGTCGGCAGTGTGCAGCTCAGGCGACTGCGTGTCCGTGCTCGTGGCCGTGCTCATCATGTCTCCATCTGGTACGCGGGCGGCCTTCGCAGCCTCCGTTGGCAAGTCTGGCTCTATCTAAGGAGCCTTATGTAGTAAGTCTTGTAGGCCGCGCGCGCGGGCGGAAGCCTATGCGCGTGGGCTATTAAGGGTCCTGAAGCAGCCCGAGGACGTTGCCGTCCGGGTCGGTGACGGTGGCTACGAGGCGGCCGCCGCCGACGTCGTGGGCTGCTTCCTTCAGGGTGGCACCCGCGGCGGTGACGTCCGCGAGCTTCGCCTGGATGTTCGAAACGTGCCAGTAGGCCACGGGCGAGGTCATGGCCTGCGGGCCGCCTCCCGGAACGAGTCCGATGTGCTGGCCAGCGGCGTCGAAGCCGACATAATACGGCCCGTCGGCCTGCGGCTGCACGCCGAGCAAGGCGGCGTAAACGGCTTTCGCCGCGGCGAGGTCGGAAACGGGATGCAGCACGGTCTTGATTCCCTCGGTGGAAGAGTCGCTCATGATCACTCCTGAAGTCGTTAGGGGACGAAGCTGGCGTGGACTTGTGTTGTCCATGACCGCCATTCTAGGCGTGGGCCGTGAGCGGCGCTTCTCCATTCCTGACCGGTCTGGGAGCCTGATTCGATATGCGTAGACACCATTCGTGAACGGTGCCACTATGGCCGAATACGAGCACTGGCACGTCGCGCCGGCTCAAAAGCGAGGCTGGAGGAACCAATGCCGGAATCCGATCTCGATCTGATGGTGGAGAAGTACCATCGAGCGCTCGATGCGTTCGTCAAGGGAGACCCGGAGCAGCAAAAGAAGCTGTTCTCAAGGCACGACGACGTCACGCTCGCTAATCCGCTAGGCCCGCCTGCGCGGGGCTCGAGTGCGGTCGAGGCGACCATGGATCGGGCGTCTTCCGGGCTGAGGGAGGGCGAGCCGATCAGGTTCGAGCGAATCTCCGGGTACACCGGGACGGAGCTTGCATTCATAGTCGAAATTGAATGGGCACGGGCCAAGGTTGGCGGATCTGATGAAGTGTCCCCGATCCCCCTTCGGGTGACGACGATTTTCCGCTGGGAAGAGGGGGAGTGGAAGGTCCTCCACCGTCACGCGGATCCCATACTTTCGCCGCGGCCCATCGAGTCGATCGTCCAGGCCTAGCGGGGTCCAAGGTACCGGATCAGCGCGTCGAGGATCGGCACTTGGCCACCTACCAACTTGGTGCGGGCAACGGTTTCCGTGGCCCAGACCGCGTCGTCGATCTCCGGGTAGCTCCGGACCACGCCGGATCCTTTCGGCCATTCCAGGTCAAAGTTGTTGCTCTCAATTCTCTCAGGAGCAAACTCCGATTCCGCAGCGAAGACTGTGATGAGCTTGCCCGACGGCTGCCGGAAAGTGCCAAGCAGGAAGTAGTCGACGGCGGGTGGGGGGGTCCCCATTTCCTCCGCGAACTCACGCTTGGCGGCCACCAGCGGATCCTCGTCTTCGAGGTATTCCCCCTTCGGAATGGACCAGGCGCGCGCATCCTTGTGGGCCCAGAACGGTCCGCCCATATGGGCTATCCACACTTCCAATTCCGCCGCGGAGGTTCGACGGTACAGCAGAATTCCTGCGCTCCGAACTGTCATTTGCCCTCCCAGGCATAGGTTATCCGCGGACGCCGGCCGGAGGAACCCGCAGCACTCCCACGGCCTCTACGAGGTACGGCACGGGATCCGCGTCGGTCCCCGCGGCCCACTGCATCCATGCCTCGAATGTCGCGCCCAGATAGGCGGCGCAGAGGTACCGCGCTGCGCTTTCGCGGACGCCCAGGGCAACAAGGTAAAGCCGCGCCCGCTCCCGTTGGGGAGCCAAGGCGTCAAAACTCCGGCTTGCCAGCTCGGGATGCTCGGCAATCAGGCGCAGGCGCCCGCGCGTGACGGAAAGATCCGGGATGGCGGAAACCCCGGCGATGGCGGCCGCCCGCAGTCCCGCCAGGATGCCGCCGTCGTCAGCGTCGCGGTCGTGCGCGTCCACTACGCGAGTCTCCTCCAGCACCCGGCCCGAAGCCTGGACCACCGGTTCCATGCCGCCCCAGACGAGGTCAGCCTTGCCGGGGAAGTAGCGGTACAGGCTCTTCCGTCCGATTCCGGCCGCGCGCGCGATGTCCTCCATCGACGTCTGTTCGTAGCCGTGCTCGGCAAAAAGCCGGAGCGCGACGGCGGCCACGGCGTCCGGATCAATCGTCACCGGGCGCCCGGTGGAGCGCCCGACGGCGGGCTTCGCATCGTCTGAGGGCATCTCACCAGTATCCACTCTTACATAATGACACAGAGTGTCATAAGGTGAGTATCACGCCACCACCACGTTCAGGAGGACACTATGGGCAACGAAGCTTCATGGCAAGAAGCCACCATCAACGGCCGCTTTGCTGGCAAGACCGTCATCGTGACGGGCGCGGGCTCGGGCATCGGCAAGGCCACGGCGCTGCGCGTCGCGAAGGAAGGTGGCCGGGTCATTGCCGCCGACATCAGCAAGGAGAGGCTGGACGCGTTGGTGGAGGAGAACGTGGGCCTGGATCTGGTGCCCTTGGCCGGCGACATCTCCACCGAGGAGACCGTTGCCGCCGTCGTGGTTGCCGCTGGGGGTCGCGTGGACGCCCTGGCCAACATCGCCGGCATCATGGACAACTTCGCTCCGATCCACGAGGTGGACGACGCCATGTGGGAGCGGGTTTTCCGCATCAACGTCACCGCCCTCATGCGTCTGACCCGCGCTGTGGTGCCGCTGATGCTCGACGCCGGCACGGGCTCCGTGGTCAATGTCGCCTCCGAGGCCGGGCTGCGAGGTTCCGCCGCTGGCGCCACCTACACGGCGTCGAAACACGCCGTGGTCGGCCTGACCAAGAACTCGGCGGTGATGTACGGGCCGAAGGGGCTCCGCTTCAATGCGGTTGCCCCCGGAGCCACCATTACCAACATCGAGGCAACATGGGGATCCCAGTTGGCTGCCGAACGCCTCGGTCCGCTGATGCAGGCCACTGTTCCCACCCCCGCGACAGCCGCGCAGTTGGCGGCGTCCATCACCTTCCTGCTCAGCGACGACGGAACCAATGTCAACGGCGCCATCCTCGCCTCCGACGGCGGCTGGTCGGCGCTGTAGGGGGTGTCTTAAAGCAAGACGACGGCGGCGGGACGCTGGAGTTCTGGCGGTCGTTGCAACACCCCGAGTTTTGGGAGTTGCAACGACCGGGTCGACCCGCGTCTCAATTGCCGGCGAGTGCCGCGGCGATCACATACTGCAAAAGTAAGTCCTACGTGTATTATTGCAGTAGGTGGAAGGAGTCTACTGTGGTTGCTTCGACTGATGTTGCGGATCTTGCCTCGGAGCAGTGGGGGATGATCACGACGGCACAGGCCCGCAGCCTGGGGTTCAGCGCGCAGGACATGGCGCGGATGGCCAACCAGGGTCGTCTGGAGCGCCTGCAGCACGGCGTTTATCGTGTCGCCGGCGCACCGCCCACACCCCAGGACAGGCTGCGGGCGGCGTGGCTTGCCCTCGACCCGGCACGCACTGCCGCGGAACGACGCCGCGGTCCTGCACCCGCCATCGTCTCCCACCGTTCAGCCGCCGATATCCAGGGCCTCGGGGACACCGCAGCCGACGAGCTCGAGTTCACGGTACCGGCCAGGAAACAGCCCCGCGACCCGGACGTGAGGATCCATCGCCGAAACCTGGACAAGGACGACTGGATCCTCATCGACGGGCTGCCCGTCGCCTCACCCTCCAGGGTCGTGGCCGATCTCGCGGCCGAACACGTGGACGGAGGCCACCTTGCCGGCATCCTCAGGAGCGCGATCATCCGTGGAAACACCGACGGCGCACGGCTTGCCCACGCGCTGGCGCCCTACGCACACCGTTACGGCGCCCCAGCCGGGGACGGTGAAGGAGCGCTTGTCCTTCTGCTGGAGCAGGCGGATATCCCCGAAGCCCTCGCCAGGCTCTTCGCGCTTCCGGACCTCAAACACGGACCCACGGCGTGACGGCGATCAACGGTTCTTCCGAGTACGCGACCACGACGGCGTTCCGACGGGCCCTTGAAGACAGGCTCAAGGCCCGGTCCAAGGAGACCGGCCGCCCGCTCGAGGAACTCCGCCGAGAGTTCCTATTCCAGCGCTTTCTCGCTCTGGTCTTCCAGTACCCCGGCTCGGCGTGGATCCTCAAGGGCGGAGCGGGGCTGCTCATGCGCCTGCCCGAAGCCCGGTTCTCAAAAGACCTCGATCTGTACCGAAGTGGCGGGCTCGACGCAGCAGAGGCTATGGCGGAGCTCCGGGAACTAACCGTGCCACGGGACGGCGATCACCTCGAGTTCACCGTGGACGGGCCCGTGGCCTCCGGCCAGGACAATCGACTCGCGCAGGCAAGGATCACGGCCTATATCGGCAGTATGTACGGAGCGTTCCCCGTGGACCTCGCACTCGATCTTAAACTCGTGGCCACGCTTGAGACGGTCCGCCCGGATCCTGTGGTCGACGTCCCTGGCCTTGGCCCCATCCCGGAATTCGTTCTCTACCCGCTGGCCGACCAGGTCGCCGACAAAGTGTGCGCGATGTACGAACTCCACGGGCGGCAAGCGGCTGTCTCCACCAGGTACCGCGACCTCATCGATCTTGCCCTTATCGTCACCACCAGCAGCCTCGACGCCAGACACCTCCGATCGGCTCTCAAACTGGAACGCGAACGAAGAAGGATAGAGCTGCCCGCGAAGCTGGAGCAGCCGGGCCCTAACTGGATGGCCGGCTACGCGGCGATAGCTCGCAGAGAAAAAGCTGCCCGGAAATTCCGTGACATCGGAACTGCCCTTGCCCTTGTTAGCGCCTGCCTTAGCCCAGTCCTTTCCGGCGAGAGGACGAGCGGGAAATGGCATCCCACGGATGGCTGGGCCGACCGTTAACTACGTATAAGGGGCGTGGAAGGTTCAAGTCCGCGATCGGGACCGTGGTCGAAACCGCCGGCGCTCCCGTCGTCGTCCTGTGCTTTTGGTTTTGTTTCTAGAGTGCGCCTTGGAGCGGAGTTCCCGCAGGGATCGGCTCGTGGCGCATCACGTCGACCGGGCGTTCAAGAAGACCGTCAAGGGCTGCGTTAAGCCTCTTGACCGGCTGGCCGTCGCCGTGGGCGTCGAGCAATTCGGCGGACTCCCACTTCTCGATCATGAGGATCTGGCCGTTCGGTGAGTCGTGGATGGCGTACAGCAGGCAGCCGGGCTCCTGATGTACTTCCGCGATGGCCGGAGACAGGGCGGCGACGACTTGGTCGAACGATCCTTCCTTGGGGGTGAATGTGGCGGTGACGACGACGGGCATGGGTTCTCCTTAGTGAATTGCGGTTTGGGCGAGCGGGGCACAGCTGTTGCGGGCCAGGAAGTCTGCTTTGACCTCGATGAAGCGGGGGCCGTCGGGCAGTTTGCCCTGCATCCTGCCCAGTACTAGTTCGAGGGAATGTACCGCGAGCATGTCCAAGGGCTGTCTGATGACGCTGAGCGGTGGTGACATAAGTTCGGTCCATGGATTGTCATCGAAGACGATCACGGAGAGCTCGTCCGGGATCCGGATCCCGACTTGGACCAGCCTCCGTACCGAGCTCTGAACCTGGGCTGTGTTGGCCACGATGAGAGCCGTCGGGGGCTGCGGCATCGCGAGAAGGGATCCCACGGCGTCGCCGCCCGAGTCGCCGCGGAACGGCACGTCGCGGATGAGGAGTGGATCGACGGCGAGGGACGCTTCCTCGTGCGCGGCCCGGTAGCCGTTGATCCTCGCCCGGCCGGTCGACGTTTGCCGTGGACCCGTCACCAGGGCTATCCGTGTATGACCGAGGCCAATGAGGTACTCCGTGGAGCGCCGGGCTGAGTCGAAGTTCTCAATGCTGACAACGTCCACATCGGCGAGTTCCTCGATGGTGCGGTCAACAAACACCACATTCACGCCCAGGTCCTGCAGGCGCGCCCACTTTTCGATGTTTCCTCCGGTGGGCGTTGCGATGACCCCGCTGACCGAACGGTCGAGGAGGGTGTCCAACGAATCGGCTTCCAGGTGCGGGTCCTCTTGCGTTGTCATCAACACCACCTGGACCCCGTGGCTGCGGGCCTCCCAGACAATACGGTCCGCGAGCCTGGCAAAGAATGGGTTGGACAGATCTGTAACCACCAGGCCAATGGTGAGCGCGTGTCCTGCGCTCAGTTCGCGGGCTGCTGCCCGGGGGCGGTAACCCAGTTCATCAATGACCCTGAGGACATCTTGACGCTTTGCCGGCGCCACGGGTCCTGAGTCCGGGTTCAGCACCCGGGACACCACAGAGACCGAAACTCCCGCGGTCGCCGCGACATCGCGAATGGTCGGGGCCTTCTTCACCGCTCCTCCTTGAGGGAATCCATTGGGCGTAAGTCTTGTGCTTCGGCTCCTTGTGGCCGGCGTCATCCTTATGACTGCACGTGCCTTGGGGCCGTTGACACAGCTTAGCACCGGGTGGTACAAAAGTGGAACCGGTTCCACTCCGGATAGTTTTCAAGCCAAAAGCGCGACAAGGAAGTTGTCCCTCCACCCAAGCGGCCGGGTTTCCTTCGCATCGCACACCTATGAAGAGAGACTCCAGTGAACCTTCACAAACTCCTTGTCGACCGCGAGCAGGAAGGCCGTCCGATCAGGGTCGGCCTCATTGGCGCTGGGCGTTACGGCACCATGTATCTTGCCCAGTCCAACAACATTCCCGGGATCCACGTGGTGGCCATCGCAGACATCAACGTGAAGCGTGCTGAAGGGGCTTTCGCTCTTGTCGAATGGCCGGCCGAGCAGATCGCCCCGGACATTGCCACCGCACTCAAGGACCGCACCACGGCAATTGTGGCCAACGCCGATGAATTGTTCGACGTAGACATTGACGTGATCGTAGAAGCTACAGGAAACCCCATCGTGGGAATCAAGCACGCCCTGCGCGCCATCGAAACCAAGAAGCACATCATCATGGTCACCGTCGAGGCGGACGCCCTGGCAGGGCCGGCATTGGCCAAGCGTGCAGAAGCGGCTGGCGTCGTCTATTCGATGGCCTACGGCGACCAGCCAGCCCTCATCATGGAACTCGTCGACTGGGCGCGGACCTCCGGATTCGACGTGGTCTGCGCGGGCAAGGGTGCCAAGTACCTTGAGCACTACCACGAGATGAATCCGGACAACGTCTGGGAGAACTGGGAATTCTCGAAGGAACTCACGGACTCCGGACAGCTCAACCCGTACATGCACACCTCGTTCCGCGACGGCACAAAAGCGGCAATCGAGATGGCCGCCGTCGCCAACGGTGCCGGACTGGAGCCGTCGGACTCCGGGCTCAGCTTCACGCCCGGCAACGTCGAAGAGATCGCCACGATCTGCCGGCCGAGCGACCTCGGGGGCGCGCTCGTCCATGAAGGCAGCGTGGACGTCATGTCCAGCGTGAACCGCGATGGCAGCTGGATCAACCACAACACCCAGGAGGGCGTCTTCGTCGTCGTCAAGGCCACAAACGCCTACGTTTCCGGCTGCTTCAACGAATATCCGTGGCACCCGGACCCAACCGGCCAGTACGCAGCCCTGTACCGCCCGTATCACTATGTCGGTCTCGAGCTGAACGTATCGATCGCAAATGCGGCGCTTCGGGGAATTGCGACGGGCGCACCCGTCGGTTTCTTCGGCGACGTGGTCGCCACAGCGAAGAAGGACCTCAAAGCCGGCGAATTCCTCGACGGCGAGGGTGGATTCACGGTGTGGGGCAAGTTGGTTTCGGCCAAGCACTCGGTGGCGACAGGAGCCTTGCCCGTGGCCTTGGCCCACCACGTGGAACTGCGCAATGACGTCGCGAAGGGAGCGATCGTCGGCTGGGACGACGTCATCATTGATGACTCGCTGTCCCAGGCACTCGAGCTGCGCCGCGAAACCGAAGCGTTCATCGCCCAGGCCGCCCCCGTGGGCGCCTGACCTAACTCCCTTGCTTCCGTCATCCGGATCGCATCCTTCCAATGAAGAAAGGCATCGCATGAATACCAAGTCCCGCGCCATCACCGGAGTGCTAGCCTGCAGCTTGGCTGCAACTGCCCTTGCTGGATGTGCCGCCGCCGGCGCATCCAGCGGCGGCCAGGCCGCACCGGTGGCCAAGATCCAATTGTCGATTCCTGATCCGCTCACCTCCTCAGTAGGTGTGTCTGCCCAGCACTTCGCGGACCAGGTGAAGAAGACCTCCAACGGATCGGTGGTTGTCACGGTTGTCCCCAACGGGACCAGCTTCAGTGGTGACCAGAACGCCGCCGTTACCCGCCTACAGGGCGGCTCGTTGGACGCACTGATCCTTTCAACGTCCGTGTATGCCTCGGTGGTGCCCGAAATGAACGCGATCAGCATTCCCTACCTCTTCAAGGACACTACGGAAGAGGCAGCCTTCCTGGCGGGCAAGCCAGGGCAGGACCTGAAGGACAAACTGGCCAAGAAGGACACTGTCGCGCTGAGCCTCCTCACCAGGACGGGCAGGGAAATCACCAACTCGGTCCGTCCTATTGCCCAGCCTTCGGACCTCAAGGGACTAAAGATCCGCGTACCCGGCAACACATTGTGGACGGCCTTCTTTGGCAAGCTGGGTGCCAGCCCCACCACCATGGCCTTCTCTGAAGTCTTTACCGGCCTGCAGACCGGTACCATCGACGGCCAGGAGAATCCGATCGAAGTGCCGTGGACCAACAAGTTCTCCGAGGTACAGAAGTATGTGTCGCTGACCAACCACATCAATGACGCCTGGGTTCTCGCGTTGTCGTCGAAGAAATGGGCAACGCTCAGTGCGGACCAGCAAAAGGCGCTCACCGACGCTTCGACTGAAACCTCCACGTTCAAAACCGCTTACGACACCGAGCAGGCAAAGAAGCAGTTGGATGAGCTGACGGCCAAGGGCATGAAAGCGAACGAGCTAAGCGCAGCCAGCATCGAAGAGTTCAAGGCCGTCTCGAAGAGCTTGTACCCGGATTTCTCGAAGCTCATTGGAAAAGATTTCTTCGACCAAGCGGTCGCATTCACTCCCGCTAAGTAATCCTCAACCCAAGGTGGGAGCCCTCCCGGGCTCCCACCTCACAGACTCACCCCTCCCGCACACCAATTCCGCGCTCAATGTCGAAAGTCTGGACCATCATGGAACACACCCTCACTTCCCGCGACCTGGAAGAGGTCCTCCCGCCTGATGCCGAGGAGATCCTGCACTCGGGTCACGTCGCTTCGGGCTGGAGCGGTGCGATTTGGCTGGACCGGACTTTGGAGTGGATTGTGGGAGCCGCGATCCTTGCCGAGCTCGTCGTCATCCTGCTGAATATCACGGTCCGTATGATCACTGGCGATTCGGTTCTTTGGACCCAGGAAGTCTCCGAGATAGCACTTCTGACTATCGCCTTCATGGGTGGGGCAATCGCGTATCCCAAGGGCGCACACATGTCCGTGCAGGCCTTGATCATGAGGCTCCCCGCCGAGTGGAAGCCCTATCTGGCCGCGCTGGTGGACTGGCTTGTCTTCGTGATGAGCGCGGGTTCCTTCGCGCTTTTCGTTCCCACGCTCGTCCAGCAAATCGAGGAAAAGACCCCAATTCTCCAGCTCCCGGTGTTCTGGGTATCCATGCCGTTTTCGGTGGGCATGGTCCTTATCGCCTGGTTCGCGCTCGTCAAGCTTTGGCGGCAGCAAAAGCGGGCAGTCCTGGTAGCGGCCGGGATCGCGGCAGCCTTCGTCGTCGTCGTGCTCTTGGCGCCGCCGCTCTTCTACTATGCCTCGCCGAACGTCCTCCTTGGCACAGTGCTCGCGATTCTGTTCATCCTCCTGTTCCTCGGTCTCCCGATCGCGTTCGTGCTCGCCCTCGCCTCAGGGATCTACCTCTACCTCGGAGGGATTTCCGAGGTCAGCGCCATCCCGATCGGCATGGCTTCGGGGGCAAAAGGATTCGTGCTTTTGGCGATCCCCTTCTTCATCCTCGCCGGCACAATCATGAACTCGGCCGGACTCACGCTGCCCCTGGCCAAGCTCGTCGACGCCCTTATCGGGCACCTGCGCGGGGGACTGCTCCAGGTGGTCGTCGTGACCATGTACATTTTCTCCGGCATCTCGGGGTCCAAAGTCGCGGACGTCGCGGCCGTCGGCACCACCATGCGCGGCATGCTTGAAGAGCGCAAATATCCGCGCGGCGAAGTTGTCGCCGTGCTGTCGGCGTCCGCAATCATGGGTGAAACCATCCCGCCAAGCATCGTGCTTCTCGTGCTTGGCTCCATCACCACGATTTCGACCACCACACTCTTCCTTGCCGGGTTTTTGCCCGCCGCGTTCCTGGCGCTCGTGGTCATGGCGCTCGTGTTCGTGCGGGCCCGCAAGCAAGGGGGAGTGGCCAGCCCGAAGGCAAGCTGGCGGGCACGCGGCTCCGCTACGTTCTTCGCCCTTCCCACGCTCCTCCTGCCCGTCGGCATGGTGGCCGGGATCCTGACAGGTTTCGCGACGCCGACGGAAGTTTCCTCCGTGGCCGTCGCCTACGCGTTCGTCCTGGCTGCCGCCTACCGCCGGGGCAGCAAGCGGCTGCTCGGTGACACGTTGCGGGAAACGACGACGACGGCGGGCATGGTGCTGTTCATCATCGCTGCCGCGTCTCCGCTGGCCCAGACCCTTGCCCTCGCCGGTGTCTCGCAGCAAATCCACGACCTCATGTCCAGCCTGGGGGATTCCCCGATCCTCTTCATGCTGTGCACCGTCATCCTGCTCGTCATCATGGGGCAACTGCTCGAAGGCCTGCCGGCGGTGCTGATTTTCGCCCCGTTGCTGCTGCCGATCGCCACCGAGTTCGGCGTGAGCCCCGTCCAATACGCTATGGTGCTCATCATCTCCATGGGCATAGGCTCGTTCGCCCCTCCGGCCGGCGTCGGCTTCTACGTGGCGTGCGCCACCGCCCGGGAGACCGTGGAAAACAGCCTCAAACATTTCTGGCCGTATCTGCTTGCACTCTTCGTCGGGCTCCTGGTGCTCGCGGCGGTGCCGTGGTTCAGTACCTTCCTGCCCGCCCTTGCCGGACTGATTCCGTTCTAAGCCATGACGCAGAGAACCAATGCTGAGTCTCACGTTCCCTCGTCGGTTGCCCTGCTGGGCACAGGACCGATGGGCGCCCCCATTGCCCGGAACCTCATCGCTGCCGGCATGCCGTTGAAACTCTGGAACCGCACGGCCCACAAGGCCAAGGCGATCCCCGGAGGGCAGCCCACCGATTCCCCGGCGGAAGCAGCCAGCGAGGTGGTGCTGACCGTCCTGCCCGACCTGCCCCAAGTCGAGCAGTTACTGCACGGACCCGGCGGGCTCCTTGCGGGGTGGAAGGCCGCCAGCATCGCCAACCCGGTCCTGGTGGTCCACGGCACGGTGTCACCCGTCGCTGTCGCGGCCTTCGCCGCCGAATGCCTGAAGATCCATGGCGTAGCAGTCATTGATGCCCCGCTCAGCGGTGGCACTATTGGCGCCGAAGAGGGGCGGCTCAGCATCATGGTTGGCGGCCCTGTCGAAGTCGTCGAACGTCTCGAGCCTCTCTTCGGGCTCTACAGTTCCACCGTTCTGCGATTCGGGGACACCGGTGCCGGCTCCATCGCCAAAGCATGTAACCAAATCGTGGTGGCTGCAACAGTCACTGCGATTTCGGAGGCCATGGCGCTAGCCGAGGCTTCCGGGCTCGATCTTGGGGACGTGCAGTCAATACTTGCCGGCGGCTTGGCGAACTCCGAAGTCCTGCGGCAAAAGGGCCAACGCTGGATCGAGACCGATTTCGAAGGCGGCGGATCGGCAAAAAACCAACTGAAGGACTTGACCTTCATCGCGGAAACCGCAGCAGAGGCCGGGCTGAAGTTACCGGTTTCGGGCAGCGTCCGCACAGCATTTCAAACAATGATCTCGCAGGGACTTGGCGAACTGGACCATACAGGCATCTTTCTCAGCATTCGCGCCTAGCAGTTATCCGCCGACGGCGGCTGGTCGGTAGGCCCTCTCAACGCAGGACGACGACGGCGGGAGCCTCCCGCCGTCGTCGTCCTGCGTTCCTTACGGCTTCAGCCGGTGTAGCCCTCCACCTGCTTGGGGGGCCGTGGTTTGGCCTCGTTCGGGTTCTCCCCGTACTGCCTCTTTGCGCGCCGTTGCCTTAAGAGGTCCCAGCACTGATCCAAGTCCTGCTCAATGCGCTCCAGCCTTGCCCGGTCAGGAGCATGTGCGGGACCAGACGGGGCCGCCTCTGCCTCTTCGCGGAGCTCCCGTTCCTCTTCGACGAGCGATTGGATGCGGTGGAGAATGCCCTGTTCGTCCATGGTGCCCCTCTTCCTGACGTAGCCGTTACCAGTCAGCGTAATGACGTGCACTGGGCGTGGCCAGAGGCGGCCTTTTCCAAGGGCCATCCCGGCAGTCTCCCGTTTGCGGAATACTTGGATGCAGATCCAGGATTTCCGCGAGTGAGGGCGGTGGGGAACCGTGAACGGCGAAAACAGTGCGTTCAAGCGCCGGCTGGAGCGAGCCGTGGAGCTGCGGAATGTCCGCGCCACTGGGATGACGGCCGAGGAAGAGTCCGAACTTCTCGCCGCCGAGGAAGAAGAGCGGCAGAAGCGCAAGAGAGTCGACGATGCCGCGCGGGTGGAATACCTGATCCGCGACGCGATGGCGCAAGGGAAGTTCGACAACCTGAAGTACTCAGGCAAACCGATTCCCGGGCTGGGGGAGCGCTATGACCCTGATTGGTGGGTCAAAGGCCTCATTCAACGCGAGCATCTCAGCGGCCTTGGCCCGAAGGCCATTCTGCTCCGGACCGAGGATGCCGGATTGGATGCGAAGCTCGACGCACTCTACTCGGAGAAGCAAGTGCGCGAGCTGGTGGAGGACTTCAACGCCCGGGTCATTGACGCGCGGCGCCAGCTTCAGGGTGGGCCTCCGGTGATCACGAAGCCGCGCGACGTCGACGTCGAGTTGGAACGCTGGCGCGAACGCCGGGCAGCGGCCGCTGGGGCAGCAGCTGCTGCTGCGCGGGATGCGGCGAAGCAAGAACTTGTGAGCAAGCCGCCGTGGTGGCGTCGTATCTGGAGCGGTTCCGGCTAGGCGAGGACCGTTGGTCCAACAACTGCGGTTCTGACACCGCACAAAAAGGAGAGGGGCAGCCATTGCGCCCTGGCTGCCCCTTATAAAGCTATTGACCTAGATGGCTACGAGGCGTTCGTTGCCCGTAAAATATCGGGAGTGCGTTCGCTGGATGGTTTCGATGGAATCGCTGTTCAATGATGCGATTTCGATCTCTTGGTCGTGGCGTTCGCGTTCAAGGAGAAGGCGCTGCTTGAGCGCTTCGCGGGGCCCGTTGGCTCCGGGGAACTCAGTTACCTGGCGGTCGAATGTCCGCCGGTTATACACAATCAGGAATCCTGAAATGGTACTCACCCTCTCTCTTCTCGAATGCTATCAAAAAGACTCTTCCATTCATCAAGGCTGGCTCTGACTTCGGCTTCTTCCGCATCGATGCCCTTCTGGACCGCTTCTGCGTCAAGGTCGCTTTTTTCGAGTTGCCCAAGGACGTGCCGGAATTTTTCCGCTGATGAGTCCAAGCCCTCGGCTTCCAACCTGCGGAGTGTGGCAAGGTTGGCCGCCGTCTGCGCGCCCATCCGGATGATTTCATTCCGCGACACCTCCAGCAGAGCGATCTTGGTCACTGAAATGTCCTGCATCGTTGTGATGAGCGCGCGCAGGGTGGCATCCGCCGGCAGTTCTCCGTAACGGATTTCCCGCCCAAGAACGTCGGCTTCGGACTCATACATGTTGGCCCAATGTCCCTGTATCCGAGTGCGTACTTGGACCTCCACCCTGACCGGGAGGCGGAGCCAGACGTGAACGGCGCGGTATCCACTGTGCGGTTCTGACCGAAGGTCGTGGATGCATCCGGGGTCCTGATTGAACATCCCCATCCCGGTTCAATTTCTGAGTCAGGGTGTCGAGGGTTTTTAGGCGCGAAGTCACTTTGAAGGGACGGCCGGTGAGCAAGCTGTCCCAGTCAAGGGAATCGAGCTTTTCCTGCACGAAAACCGCGACGTCGTTGTAGTACTCCATCACATCCTCGTACTGGGGAAGGTGCGATGGAACGGGTAGCCCGTCGCGCAGGCAGTAGCCAAGCTTGCGCAGTTGGCCGGAGGTCCATGGATGGGAAGGCGGCCTGTGCATCAAGTCATCCTAGTCAAGCGTGCCCTTATCTGGCAGGCTCCTCGGGCTGTGCCATCGGGGACAGATGCAGGCCTGCGAGCTGCCACCGCTCTCCCCTCCTGATCATGATCTGCGTAACGCGGAACTGGCCACTGGAAGGATGTCCGCGATAAGCGGCCGTCTGGTTCTGAATCCCAATAAGGACGGCCGAGTCTCCGTAGGTGCGGACGGTGTTGATGCTCCACTCGAACTGTTCGTTGACGAGGGCCGCTTCCTGGTAGCGCTGGAGCCACTGGGCTCGCGTGAGTACGAATCCGCGGGCGCCGACGGCGGTGAAGTCTTCTGCCAGCAGCCTGTCCAGCGCCGCCGCGTCAGTGTTTCGCTCCGCGCTTGCCCAGAGAAAGCTGAGCTCTTCGATGTCGGAATGCAGATCATTCATGGCTGGGTTCCCTTTCTGCTGGTGTTGAACGCGGGCGTTCCCGCCAGCCGGCCGCCGTCGACGGCGAGGACGGTTCCGGTGACGAACGAAGACTGTTCGGAGCAGAGCCAGAGGGCCGCTGCAGCGACTTCGGCCGGGGAGCCGATCCGCCCCAGCGGCACAGCTGCTGCGACGCGGTCCTGGGCGGATTGGCCCGCCCCGGCAAGCCGCTCGGTAAGAATGGGGCCGGGAGCGATCGCGTTGACCCGGATACCTTGCGAGGCGTAGTCCAGCGCAGCCACCCGGGTCAGGCCGCCGACGCCGAATTTGCTCGCCACGTAGCCGCTCATGCCAGCGACGCCTTGTTCGCCGGCGGTGGAGGACATGTTCACGATCGCCCCACCGTTCCCGCTTGCCAGCATGAGCTCGATTTCGTATTTCAGGCAGAGGAACACTCCCCGCAGGTTCACCGAGATTGCGCTGTCAAATTCCTCGCTGGCCCACTCGGCCAGGGGCGCCGGGATTCGCCCTCCGCCTGCGGCATTGTTGACCGCGGCATCGAGCCGGCCGAAGCGGTCCCGGATCTGGTCCAGCAAGGCTTTCACCGAGTCTTCATTGCCCACATCCGCAGGCATGGCCACGGCGTTCCCGCCAGCAGAAGCAATGGCGGAAACCTGGCGGGACAAGCCCGCGTTGTCCCGCGAGGCAAGAACGACGTGTGCGCCAGCGGCAGCCAGCTCAGCCGCGATCTCCGCACCGATTCCGCGGCTGGCCCCGGTGACGAGCGCGAGCTTGCCGGACAGCGGCAGGGTGGGATCCGCCGTCGTCATGGCCTAGCCCGGCTTGCGTGAGGCGCGTTTGCGCGGGGCTCTTGGTTCGCGGCCGCCCGGGTGCGCGGCAGCAGGAAACCGGCGGCTACAAGCCACAAGAGGCCACCGAACCGCCCGATCGGCAGCAGGAACTGCAGGGGTTCGATCGCCATCGAAAGGAAGCTCAACTCCGATAGGGCAGCGATGACGAGGCCGGTCCAGGCCAGCCAGCGGGGCATGAAGCGCAGGATCAGGGCAGGGACGGCGATACCCGCCACCAGCAGTCCGATCCCGACCACGAAGCCCACCCCTCCGGTGATGAACGCAAGAAACGCGAGTGCATGGGTGAGCGTGACATCCGTGGTGATTTCGGGCCGGCTCAGCAGCCAGGTCACAGAACCCGAGAGCATGAGGAAGATAGCTGCGCTGACGCCGCCGAAGAAACCAATGGCCGGTCCGGGAACGCGCACGCCGAGCCGAAGCTGCCGCGCGTAGACCGTGGCCGCGTAGATTCCCAACGGGACCGCTGAGCCGAACTGCAGCATGCCGCCGAGGCGCGTCGCCGCAACGTTTTGCTGGAAGAATGCGGCAACCTGCCCTTCAGCAGCGAATGGCGAAACGAACGCTTGGCCGCTTGTGAGGATTGCGGACGTGATGAGGCTGGCGAGGAAAATGCCCAGGCTGACCAAGGCAAGAATGCCCGGATGCGGACCGCCCGACCGGGCCGGACGGCCTTCGCCGGGAATCGAATGACTGCTCATGGCTGAACCTTTCGTAATTACGTCACTACTGAAATAGTTCACCTCTAGAATTGTTCTGTCAAGCATGTATTCTGAGTTCATGGATTCAGCCACGCCCAGCCAGCCGAAACGGACGGCATTTCTCTTGTCGCAGCTTGGCGCCGTGGCGTCGTCCCGCTTTGCTGACCGCACGCGGGAGATCGGCCTCACGCCGAGCGACGCCGGCGTCATACGCCTGCTCGGGCGCTCGCCGGGGTTGAGCCAGCGTTCGCTCGCGGACAGGCTGGGTGCCGTCCCTAGCCGCGTGGTTTCACTCATTGATTCCCTCGAGGAACGCGGGCTCGTGGAGAGGGTGCGCAGCAGCACGGATCGGCGGAACTATGAACTCCACCTCACGGAAGCGGGCAACGGGGTATTGCGTGAACTGCGCGGGATTGCCGAACAACATGAAGTGGAGGTCCTGGCCCCGCTGACAGGCGAGCAGAGCGCGCAACTTGGCGAGCTGCTCGCGCAGCTCGCAAATGGCCACGGGCTGGACAGGGACCTGCACCGTGACGTCGGACGGGACGTCCCTCGCGGCGCCGGGCGCAACGCCTGACCGGCTAAAGTGGCAGCGATGCGCACGTACTGATTTCTTCCCATTGTGGGGAATAACAGCCACATGGTGTATGTTGCACATTCGCCAGTCAATACACAAGAGAAGAGAAAAACCCCTAGTGGCAACCGATTACGACGAACTCCGCTCCGACGTCGCGGAATCCCAAAGCACGTCCCTTCAGGCCCTGCAGTCTGCCAACGCCCCGGACGCCCGAAGCGTAGTACGGGAGCTGGACGAGGCCGATGCTTTCGAAGGCAACGAGGTGCCCGGCGGCGAATTCGTTGCCGAAGAACTGGTCATTGCGGTGATCCCGCAGAAGGAAGACGAGTTCACATGCTACTCGTGTTTCCTTGTCCGTCACCGCTCCCAGATTGCCCTTGAGAAGAACGGCCACGCCTACTGCGTAGAGTGCGAAGGCTAAGCCTCCGCCGCTCTGCGCCTCTGCCACCCGGTCCCGCTCGTCACAGGGGATTCAAGCGATTTTTCTTGGCGACCTTTTCATAGCGGGCCTCGGAGTCTGTTGCTCGCTGCTCTTCGGCAGCGAGCAAGCGGCCAAGGGCCGAATTTTCCTCCAGCGGTCCATTGGCGTCACCTGCAAGGCGAAGCAGCACCGAGCGGGCCACAACACTGTCCTGGTGCTCCCCGAGGATTTTCTGAAGCTCCTGGGCGTCACGGGCCAGCTTCACGGCGGGTTTCCGGTGGACGTCCCGTAGCGCTTCGGCTGCGTGGCGCAGCCGTTTGGCGTCTTTGCGGACCTGGTGCAACGCGGTGTCGTGTTCGACGCCGGTCTGCCGGGCCGCTGCCTTCTGGGACCGGCGCAGCCGCTTGATCGCTTTGCCGGCCAGCTTGGCCGTGACACGACGGGCCTTCTTTCCAGCGCGTGGTCTTGTTGGAGGCTCGTCGCGGAACTTCTCCAGCTCCTCCAGGAGCCGGAAGTAGCGCTCCGTTCCCAGGGAGCGGAGTGTTTCGCGATATCCCGAGTTGAAGGCGGCCTCAAGCTCGTCCGTGATCTTGGTGGCAGCCGGACTGGACAAGAGGACATCGGGTTGGTCATTCAGCAGTTCCCCGATCCGGTCCCGTAGCACTTCGGCATCACGGGCCTTGCCCAGGACCGTGCTCAGCCATTTCAGTTCCGTCTTAAGCTGAGCCGTCGCGTCGGCGTCGAACAACCTGCCGTAGGCGGACAACACGGAGCGGAGCCGGCGGCAAGACGAGCGCATTTGGTGAACGGCGTCGTCGGCGCCTTGCCGGACTCCGGGATCCTGCGCCGTGATTTCGGCGATCTGTGCGGCGATGTACGCTACCACTGCGTCCCCCGCGGAACCCTTCGGGCGGGCCTTTGGCGGTAAAGGCACCGAGGGAGGCCACGCAGTCCCGAACGCACGGGCCAGTTTGGAAGGATGTCCTGAACGGGTGGCGCCGGCCTGCGACAGGACGTGCTCGGCGCTCTCCAAGAGGGCTTCGTCGCCGTGGACAAGTTCGATTTCCCACTCCCGCCATTGCCTCTCCAGTTGCGCCGGGTGCAAGGTCTCGGCAGTCACGTAGTCATCCACGAAGTCGGCCAAGGTCTCTTCCTCGCTTCCGTGCAGCCGGAGCAAGGTGCGGCGGGTATGGATCCGCGCTACCGGCCTAAGCTCATGGCCGCGCGTGAATACCAGGAGCTTCTCGGCCAGTTCCTCTGGAACGGTCTCAGGCTGTCCAAGCGGCGCGTGGATCTCCACACGGCTATCCTTGTCAGCCGGGAGCTTCAAATGCCAGCCCGAATCTGCGCCGCCGGTTCGGCGCCGCAAGGTGATGCGATGCCGGGCGAGGATGAGGCCTTCCGTGTCGAAGTAAACCGCCTCAAGTTGATGATCGGCGGGGTCAGCGACCTGTTCGACGCCGGTAATGTCCCCGAAAGCGGGAAGGGGCGTCTCAATGTCCGCGTCATACTTGCGTTCGGTTTCCACGAATTCCTGGGTCGACATGTCGCTTCCGCCCTTCTCGTCGCTGTGGTACATATAGGCATCCTCCCACCGCCCCTCTTGCGGGAAAAGACTTGCGCTGGCGCCCGCGGCAGGCATTTCGGGTGCAACGATTCGGGAGAGAACGTGGGCATGACGCTGCATCCTGTCTCTAGACCGGAACCGGCTCAGGCCCTAAGATCACTCTGACGGCACCAGCCCTGCGCTGAGCGATGTCCGTCACGGTCTCACCCTTAAGTGTGAGCGCCGGGCCCGTTCCGCGACTCCCAAAGGTCGTGGACGGGCCCGGTGGACCTCCGCTGGTCCAGTTATCCCGAGGAGGCTCTCCCGTGAGCGAAGCGAACAAAGAACTCGTGAGGCGGCACTTCCAGGAGATCTGGAACCAGAGGCAGCTGGACGTTTGCGATGAAATCATGGCGGACTCATACGTTGAACACGCACAGGCTCCTTTCGGGACTACCGAGCCGGGCGCCGTCGTCGGTCCCCGCGCAATGCGCGAAACGGTGCAGTGGCTGCTTGCCCAGTTCCCCGACATCACCATGACGGTCGAAGCGATTGCCGCCGACGGCGATACCGTCGCGGTCCGCGTTTTGTCCGAAGGCACCAATCTCGGGCGGCTTAACGGGCGGGGCCCGGCCACTGGAAAACGCATGTCGGCCCGTCAATCGCACTGGTTCAGGATCGAGGACGGCAAGCTGGCTGAGCATTGGGCCACCCGTGATGACCTCACGGCGATGCTCCAGTTGGGCGTCGTCAAACAGCCCGGTCCGCCGAAAATCGTCGCGATGATCCAGCGCCTGGCGGGCCGCCGAAGCGGGACGTGAGCCCTCGGCGGTGCACTCATTGGGCGCGGCGCCGTCGACCGCTGGGCGTGTGGGGCGATTGCCCCGATAGTTACAGAGTAATTACTCGTAGATGGGTGACGGCAACCCGACAACGGAGGATGCTTGATTGTTGGGAGGGAAAATCATGACACGAGATGTGACTCATTTCGAGCGCCTTTCGGCGTGGACCGAAAACGACATGAAGCCGGCCGCTCGCAAGCTTTTGCGTGGCGATGACATGCCTTCCGATGCACGGGAAGCCAGCCGTCCGTCGCCCTTGGACTTCCAGATCCCTGAGGAACTGGACCGCGCCTTGGAGTCGGCTTCCCAAACGCTCAGCCTTACGCCCAGCGAGATCTTGCGCGAGGCCCTGTCCGAATGGCTGGGAAGTCACGGACAGCCGGCCACCGGCCATCATCCGTTCGGGAAACACACCGCGCTGTAACGTGCGCCGGACTGCAGGTCATAGAGCCGCAGTCCCTAGTGGAAGCCGCCCTGAGCAGCGTCTCCGTGACGGGCCGATCGAAATGGCGAGGCTGCCAGGAAAAGCGCAGCAGCCGCGAATCCCCCGATAGCGATCCACAGCGTCGGTTGGTACCCGATTGATACCCGATTGATACCGCGAGTAGACCCCCGGCGGGCGCGCCGACCACGATCATCGCCCGGTTCGCGGACCGTATGGTGGTGTTCATGCGTCCTTGGAGGTGGTCCGGAGTAACCGCCTGCCGGTAACCCATCTCGTTCGCATTGCTCAGCCCGAGGGCGAGCCCGTAGAGGGCCTGGCCCGCGGCCAACACGGGAATCACGAACCACTTCTGCCCGCTACCGGTGGGCACGACGGCGATGATCGCCCAAGCGATCGACATGAGGCAATTGCAGATGATCACCGCCCGTCCGGCTCCCCATTTCATCCCGAACCGGGTCGAGAAGCTGCTTCCGAGCAGCCCGGCGACGCCGGCTGCGGCCAGGGTGATGCCCAGTTCGAACGGGGACAACCTCAGTTCCAGCAGGACGAATGCAACGAACACCGTTCCGAGCATGCTGTTGGAGAGGAACCACACGTGGGATCCGATCGCCATCGGTGCGAGAACCCGGTGCCTGTAGACCCACCGGAGTCCTTCGGCGATCTCGGCACGAAGACTTCGCAAGGACGCGTCGGATCTCTCCACGGGCTCCGCAACGCGAATCCGGGAGATCGCCAGCGCGGAAAAGAGATAGGACACGGCGTCGGCGAGGACCGCCACGGGAGCTCCGAGAAGCGTGACCAGTCCGCCAGCTACGAGGGGACCGGAGGTCTGGGCGACGGCATCGCTTTGGTCGGCCCTGGCGTGGGCTGCCAGCAGATCCTGTTTAGCCACGATCCTTGGGAGGAACGACTGGGACGCGGCGTCACCGAAGAGGGAGAACACGCCGAAGAAGGCAACGAAGACGATCAGGACAACAAGGTTCAGCCATCCGAGCGCGTAGAGCAGCGGAATGGCCAACAGCAGGATGCCCCGTGCGAGGTCTGTTCCCACGAGTATGGGCTTCCGTCGCCGCCGGTCGACGAGCGCGCCGGCGACTAGCCCGAAAAAGAGATAAGGAAGCCACCGGGCAGCGTTCAGGAGGCCGACGTCAGTGGCAGTGCCGTGAAGCGATTCCACCACCAGGACCTGCAGCGCCAACGTGGTGATGTAGGTTCCGAAACCCGACACCGTGTACGCCGACCAAAAAGCCACGTAGCCGGGAATCCGGAAAACGTCCCGAGGGCTGGGCGTCCACGGCCAGCCCTCGGGTACGGAGCGCAAACTGCCCTTAGCTGCCGCAGTACTTGCCGTAGTTGGTGCCCGCGTTTTGGTAGTCGGCCTTCAGCGTGTTGAGCTTCGCGGCATCCGGGTTGTCTTTTACGGACTCGTCCAGATAGTCCACGATTGCCTTAAGCGTGGGCTTCAGCTCATCCGAGGAAACGGCCACAATGGGGCGGATCTGGTTGGCGAACCGGATCATTCCGGTCTTGTCGGTGCTGTTCGTGGGGTTCGAGATGACGGTTTTGACCCGGCTGCACGTGTCCGCGGTGCTCAGCTGCTGCGGTGCGGAGCAGGCTGAAGCGGAGAGGAGGAGCCCGGCCGCGAGCAGGGTTGTGGTGATTTTCTTCATGGTTCCCTCAGTAGTTGCTGACGTTTGATTGTAAGCAGACCTCGCGTGGCGCCCAATGCGGATTTAGCGGCCGGACCCCTCCAGCGTTTGTTTTGCGCCGGATTAGCGCCGGGGGAGGACCTTGGTCCCTTCAATCTGCACGGCCTGCAGCTTGTTCGGATCCAGTCCAAGCGTCTTCAGGATGGTCGGCGCAATCTGTGTCGTCTCCACGGTGCTGGTCACTGTCCGGGCGTGTTCGTCATTGGCACCGGAGACCACCAGCGGCACATCGCGGTCGTCCGCGCTGGTTCCGCCGTGTTCGGCGATCTTGGACTTTCCGCCGGTGTAGACCACGCCGGTCTGGGCGATGCCCAGGATGTCCGGGTAACGGGAATCGCTGGTTTGGGTGCCGAAGTAGCCAGCAACCTCGCTGCCCGCGTAGATCTTGCCCAGTCCCGATCCTGTCACGGTCTTGGCAGCACCGTTGATGTCGTTCCCGGCGGCCGAGTGCGCTGCCAGGTAGTCCTTGGCGAACTGCGCCGCTGCCTGCGAGTGGTCCGAAAGCCACAGCTGCATGATGTCGTCGTCGGTGGAGAACGCCACGAGGTCTGCGGAGCCGGGGTGGGCGGACTTCCAAGCTGCGTTCAGGCCATCGACGATTGCGCTGTCAGGCACCCTCGTCAGTGTCGAAGAGTCCATCGGGGACTGTCCGTGCTTGGCCGAGAGGATCACGGTGGTGTCTTTTGCGTGGCCCGAAGCGGCCAGCGCGGATTCGAGCTTGCCCACCGAAGCGTTGACGAAGTCAAGTGCCTTGCTAAGCAGAGGGCCCGGAACGACGCCGCCCTGGAGGTAACCCCCGCTGAGGCCGTCCGACGTCGGGAGCTTCTGTGCCGTCGAGACGGACTGGAAGTTCATTCCGAAGATGGCCGGCACGGCGGCCGCCTTGGTGCCCGAATGGTCCTTGCCGCCGATTTCGTTGAGCACTGCCTGGACCTTGTAGCCGTCGTACTGCTGGGTCGCGGCGTTGTCCTGCGTCCAGTCGCCGGTGAACGGAGCGGCGGCCTTGCTATTGATTTCCGGGGTGAACAGGTCATCCAGGCCCTTGCCTGAAGGGCCGTTCAGGATTTCGTAGGCCGGGTGCTTGTCCGACCACGCAGTGGTCAGCCCAGCGCTCTTCGCCACTTCGAAAACCGTGTTGACTTTCAAATACTGGTGTGGGTAGACCGGCTTGCAGCTCGCCGGGTCAACCGGGAGGGCTGCCGGGTCAAGGAGTGTACCGGGCTGTCCCGTCATGTTCAGGATGCTGGCCGGAAGCCCGGGCAGGCCCTGGCCGGCGTCGAGGGCGTTCTGGTTCTTGTCTGCGGCCTCGGTGAATGCCACCTCGGCGCCGGGCGCGGTATTCTTGCAGTCAGTTGTGCCTGCAGGCAGCAGCGTCCTGTTGAAAGTGTCGTCATAGTAGACGCCGGTGGTTCCGGGATTGCCGCCAGTCAGCTGGCCGACCATGCCGGGAAAGGAGTCCGAGGGCACCGGGGTCTGCGCGTGCGTGTAGCTGGTGCCGTGATTGACGAGCGATGCAAGGGCCGACGTCGGGTGGTTCTTCACGTACAAATCCAGGTCCTTCTGGTGGAGGCCGTCCACCGAAAGCAGCAGGACATGCTTTGAGGTTTCGCCCTGCCCGTCTTGGCCGTTGTTGCCATCGGATCCCTGCTGGCCCTGGGCGTCCTGGCCGCGGGAAGCGTCGTCGGCAACCGCCGGCACCATTGCGGATCCGGCCATCAGCACGGCCCCTAGAACCGCTGCCGCGGCAAGCCCGTTTTTCTTGGCTGTCTTCATCGGAATTAGACCCTTCGCTATGCGTTGCTTTATCGACTGAAAGTGAGTCCCCGGACGATTCTTGCCGCGCGGAGGGGTGCCCGTCCCGCGGTTTTCGCGTCACCGCTGAAACGTTCACGACAGGTTCAATCAGAAGTAGCCGAACTCTTCCGGAACTCACAGGAAAAACCGCGTACCCCCGGGGTGACCGGGGGTACGCGGTTTTATGGAACGGAGCCTACGCCTACCCGACAGGCGCACCCAGTGATGCCGAGAACTCCATTGCCACTTTCGCTGCCAGCGCCCCGGCTTGCTCCAGATGGCGGCCGAAGCGCTGTTTCGGGGCACTGACATTGAATGCCGCCACGATTCTCTTCTTGAAGTCGTACACAGGGGCCGAAACGCCCACCACCCCGAGTTCGAATTCTTCGTCCACCACTGCATAGCCGCGCCTGCGGATCAGGGAAATTTCGGCGCAGAGGTCCTCGAAAGTCTGGATTTTGTTGGGCCGATGACAGGGCTGGCCCTGTCCTGCCTCCAGTGCCAAGGGGGAGAGATCCTGCAATTCCGAGGCTTTGGCGGCGTTGGTGTTGTACCAATCGCGCAGGGCTGTGGCATCCCAGTCACTGACCAGCACCCGCCCGGAGGACGTGCCCCAGGCGTCCACGCTGACGCCTTCCCAGCCGAGTGCCCTGTAGGTGTGGTTGGACATCTCACTCTTCAGCGTCAGCACTGTGCCGCCACGCAGGACGCAGAGGTGCGTGGTTTCGTGGGTTGCCGCCGATACTCGCTTGAGGAACGGCGTCGAGGCGCTGACCATCCGGGCCTCGGCGGTCCGGGCTGCCAGGGCATAGAGCCCGTATCCGAGGCTGTAGAGCAGGCTGTCCGGGTCCCTGTCGACCAGGCCGGCTTCCGCAAGAGTGGCAAGGGTCCGGGATACCTGGGCTTTGTCCCGGCCCGCAATCTCCGCCACCTTGCTGACGCCTAATCCAGAGGCGGCAACGGACTCCGGTGATCCCAGGATTTCCAGGAGCTCCAGATCGCGCCGCAGGCCCGATGAATTGCGCCGCGCAGGACGGGCGGCCGCTGAGGCATTTGAGTCATTCACAAAACGACCATAGCAATGTCGAGTTGACATATCAACAACTCGCATTGCGCAAAAGGGAACCAACCCCCTACCGTTGTGGCATGGCTCACGCAGTTGTGAGTCCCCATCCTTGACCCGACGAAGTGAAAAGGAGGATCACGTTGAACGACTCGTTCTTCTCGGACTTCGGTTTGTTCCTCACCAAGAGATCGGCAGATATCGCCGAATCCGCCACCCAGCATCTTGTGGTTGTTTTGGTTTCCCTGCTGATTGCCACGGTTGTCGGCGTCGGCATCGGCGTGCTTGTCTGGAACAAACCGATCAGCCGCTCGGTAGCCATTGCCGGCGCCGGCGTCGGCCTGACTATCCCTTCAATGGCCCTCTTGGCACTGCTCATCCCGGTGTTGGGCCTCGGCTGGACCCCCACCATTGTGGGACTGGCCTTTTACGCGCTGCTGCCCATCATCCGCAACACGGTAGTGGGGCTGCGCGAGGTTCCGCCCGCCGTCTCCGAATCCGCCCTCGGAATGGGAATGGGAACAGTAAAGACGCTGTTCCGAGTGCAACTGCCCATGGCGTGGCCTGTGGTCCTCACCGGCGTGCGCGTCTCAGCGCAGCTCTCCATGGGCATCGCCGCCATCGCCGCCTATGTGGGCGGACCAGGCCTGGGCGAAATGATCTTCAAAGGCCTGTCCAGCCTCGGTTCCAAGAATGCCCTCAACTTCGCCGTCGTCGGAACCGTCGGTGTCATTATTCTCGCCCTGTTGCTGGATGCAGCGTTCGTCCTCATCCGCCGCCTCACTACCTCAAGGGGACTTCGTGTCTGAAACAATCTCGCGTCCAGCCGCCGGCGCCCGGATCGTCCTCAAAGACGTCACCAAGACCTACCCCGGCCAGGCCGGACCCGCCGTCGATTCCTTCTCCATGGACATCGCCCCCGGCGAGCTGATCATGTTCGTTGGCCCTTCCGGCTGCGGCAAGACCACCACCATGAAGATGATCAACAGGATTATTGAGCCGACGTCGGGATCCATCACCATCGACGGCGAAGACATCCTCTCCCTGAACCCCAACGAGCTCCGCCGGCGGATCGGCTACGTGATCCAGCAAATCGGCCTGTTCCCGCACATGACCATCGCCGAGAACATCTCCGTGGTCCCCAAGCTGCTCGGCTGGGACAAGAACAAGACCCAAGCCCGCGTCGAAGAGCTGCTCTCCGTCGTCGAACTGGACCCCAAAGTGTTCGCCTCCCGTTACCCGCGCCAGCTGTCCGGCGGCCAGCAACAGAGGGTAGGCGTTGCCCGGGCACTCGCGGCGGATCCGCCCGTCATGCTCATGGACGAGCCTTTTGGTGCAACAGATCCCATCACCCGCGAAAAGCTGCAGAGCGAATTCCTCCGCCTGCAGGAAAAGCTGAGCAAGACGATCGTGTTCGTCACCCACGACTTCGACGAAGCGGTCCGGCTCGGCGACCGGATCGCGGTCCTGTCCGAACGCTCGCAGATTGAGCAATTCGACACGCCGGCAAACATCTTGGCACATCCCGCCAACGACTATGTCTCGCAGTTTGTCGGACACGGCGCGGCCCTCAAGCGGCTGGGACTGATTCCGGTGAACCAGGCCACGCTAGGCCCGAGCGTCGCCGCCCACGGTGCCTTCGAGATCAGGCTCAATGACTCGCTCCGCGATGCCCTGGATGCCTTGGTCCTCTCCGGCGGAAGCCCGGTGGCCGTGGTCAACGGGCAGGGCCGGGCCGTCGGCTCCATCGACATCGAGAAGATATCCGCCGTCCTGGGCGCCGACGTTCTGCCGGACGCATTGGCCGGCGGAACTTTGAGGGGAGTCCGGCCATGACGGCCCAAGCCACCCTGGATCTTTCTACGGCCTTCGGAACAGCATCCAACCGACGCGGGAAGTACTTCTCCGTCAAGCGCTTCGGGACCCCGGTTGTCATCGTCCTCGCTCTGCTGGCCTTGTTCTTGTGGCTCGGATCGCTTTCCTTGGACTCGATCGAACAACGGACCTTGAACTGGCAATACCTCCAGGACCGGACTTTCGAGCACTTGCGGTTGACCGTTGTGGCGTCAGCGATCGTTGCAGTCATTGCCATCCCGGCTGGCATCGCGCTGAGCCGCATCCACTCAAGGACCGTCCATGCGGTGGTTTTCGGCATCGCCAACATTGGCCAGTCCACTCCGGCAATCGGCCTTGTGATCCTGTTGGCCATTGTCTGGAAGCTCGGCTTCGAAGTGGCCCTGGTGGGCTTGGTGGCCTACTCGGTCCTACCGGTTCTACGGAACACCTTGGTGGGACTGGAACAAGTGGATTCGAGCCTCACTGAAGCAGCCAGGGGAATGGGCATGCACCCCCTCCAAGTCCTCACCCGGATCGAACTTCCCTTGGCAATCCCGGTGATCGTGGCCGGCCTGCGCACCGCCTTGGTGTTCTGCATCGGCGTGGCCACGGTTGCCACCTTCATCAACGCCGGCGGACTGGGCGACATGATCGTCAACGGCCTCAAACTCCAGCGCTGGCCAGTGCTGATCACCGGAGCCGTGGTGGTCTCCTGCATCGCGCTGGCCATCGACTGGATCGCGGGGCTGGCCGAAGACCTACTCAAGCCGAAAGGCCTCTGAGCCTCCACGCCGTGAACCGCGGGGCCCTGAGCCTCCAGGCATCCGAGTCCCCCATCAAGAACCACACCCCAAACCCTCCAAGCGTTCCCCCAGTGGCGCCTGCCCACTTCAGCAAAAGGACCCAACATGAAGAAACCAGTACTCGCACTCCTGGCCACCGGCGTCGTTGCCGCCCTGAGCCTCACCGCATGTGGTGGCTCCGCCAGCTCGTCCACGGACACGGCCAAGGGCAAAGAGCTCGACGGACTGACAGGAGTCTTCGGCGCCAAGGACTTCTCCGAGCAATTCATCCTGTCAAACATCACCAGCCAGGTGCTCAACGCCCACGGCGCCAAAACCACCACCAATACCAAGGTGGTTGGCTCCGCCAACGTCCGCACCGCTTTCGAAACCGGCCAGTTCGCGGGCTACTGGGAATATACGGGTACGTCCTGGATCACCTACAACAAGCAGACCAAGCCGATCAAGGACAAAAAAGAAATGTTCGACGCCGTGAAGGCCGCCGATGCCAAGAAGGGCATCGCGTGGCTGGACCCGGCCCCGCTGAACAACACCTACGCCTTCGCCATCCGCGAGGACAAGGCCAAAGAACTGAACATCAAGTCCCTCTCCGACATCGCCAAACTCCCGGCAAAAGAGCAGACCTTCTGCATGGAGAGTGAATTCTCCACCCGCGACGACGGCTGGCCCGGACTGAAGAAGGCCTACGGCCTGAGCCCCGACGCGAAAGTTTCCATGCTGGACACCGGCGTCATCTACACCGCCACCCAGAAGGGCCAGGACTGCAATTTCGGTGAAGTCTTCGAAACGGACGGCCGCATCTCGGCGCTGAAGCTCCAGGTCATGCAGGACGACAAGCAGTTCTTCCCGATCTACCAGGGCGCCCTCACCATCAAGGCAGACATGCTCGCCAAGTACCCCGCCGTCGCGGACATCATGGCAAAGGTGTCCCCGAAGCTCACCACTGAGGTCATGCAGAAGCTCAATGCCAAGGCCGACGTCGACGGAGACGATCCGGACAAGATCGCCACCGAATGGCTGAAGTCGGAAGGACTGATCTCGGAATGACTGCCGAACACGTCGACCTGCACGATCAGCCGGTGCAAGCGGTAGAGATGCACGCGGCAGAGACGCACTCAGTACAGGCACACACGGTACAGATCGGGGAATCGTTCATCGGCGACGGCGTCAACGCAGCCCACGTGAACACGGTCCTCGGTCACAGGGCCGGCCCAGCCGGCACCGCCTGGGCTACGGCGCTGGCAACACCCAGCGCCGGGCATGTCCCCTTCGTCACCGTCCTCCGGCCCTCCCTGCCGGTCAAGCCGTTGACCTTGTTCGTCACCAAGTCTGCGCCCGCCAACGAACAACACGGCAACCTCATCTGGGGCGCCGCACAGGCAGGCATCGCCGCCGGCGTCGCGGATGCCTTGGCGAACGGCACCGTCACGGCAGAACAGGCCGATTCCCATGTGGTGATCGCCGCCGTCTGGGTCAACCCGGGCGCGGACAGCGAGGACGCCGTCTACCGCAACAACCGCGAGTCCGCGCGCACCGCCCTGGAAAACGGGGCACAACAGTTGCCTTCAACAGCGGCCGTGATCGAGGCACGCAACTCCCCGTCCAATCCCTTCTTCACTCCGCGAGGCTGACCACAATGAAGATCACCGCCATCCGGCTGACCCGCATGGTTTTGCCCCTCGACCCGCCCTTCAACGCCGCGTGGGACCCGGTACCGCGCACTTCCTTCCCGGCCACGCTGGTGGAAGTGGAAACGGACGAGGGCATCACCGGCGTCGGCTCGGGCGACACTATGGACGGCTTCGAGGCCTACGAGCACCTGTTCATCGGCACGGACCCGCTGGCCATCCTCAACCAGGTCCGCCGCATCGAGACCATCAACTTCCATGGCGGCCGCTACTGGCCCTTGGAAGCGGCGCTTTGGGACATCATCGGCAAGGTGGCCGAGCTGCCCGTGGCCATACTCTTCGGGGGAGCTCGCAACAAGCTGCTGGCCTACGCCTCTTCCGGCGAACTGAAGGCCCCGGCAGCCCGGGCCGAATCCGCGCTCGCTGCCAAGGACCGGGGCTTCAAGGCGATGAAGATCAGGATCGCCCGGGACCACCTCCAGGAAGGCGTGGAATCCGTCCGTGCGGCCCGCGAAGCCGTCGGTAGCGATTTCGACCTCATGGTGGACCTCAACCAGATGTGGCGCATGAGCGGGGACATCGAACCGGCGCTGGAGCTGGCCAAGGTCCACAAGCTCGCAACACAACTGGCTGAACTGGGCGTCCGCTGGCTCGAAGAGCCGCTCCCGCAGGCTGACATCAAGGGTGCCCAGCGCGTCCGCGAGCAGACCGGCATCCAGGTTTCTGGTGGCGAAATGGTCCGCAGCATGCCCGAGATGATGGCCCTCATTGAGGCCGATGCCTACGACATCTACCAGCCGGATGTCGCCCTGGCAGTAGGGATGTACCGGGCCCGGCAGGTAGCCGAGACAGCCAACCTCAAGCACCGTTTCTTCACCCCGCACACGTGGAGCAACGGCCTCGGCCTGTTGGCCAACTTGCACGTGGCCGCGGGCGTGGACGCGGGGCCATACTTGGAATTCCCGTACGATCCGCCGGGCTGGACCCCCGAACGCCGCGACTTCTTCATGGAGCCGCTGGACATCGACGCCGACGGTGCGCTGCGGGTGCCCGACCTTCCGGGCCTGGGCGCCGTTATCGACTACGACGCCGTCAAGAAGTATTCGGTCTAAGGAACCCGCAATGACAGCAACAAAGAACGACTGGATCCAGCGGGCGGGCGCCCAGCGCCCATCAACTGGTTTGTACATCGACGGCGGCTTCCGCGACGCCCGCGGTGGCGAAACGTTTCCCACGGTCTTGCCGCGAGATGGCTCGGTGAGCGCCCACGTAGCGGCCGCGGGGGAGCAGGACGTTGACGACGCCGTCGCGGGCGCCCACCGCGCCTTCGAAGCCGGCGTGTGGTCCAGGACGGACCGGCGCCACCGCCAACAGGTCCTCACGCGGCTCTCCGAACTCATCCTGGAGAACCTCGAGGAACTCGCCCTGTTGGAGTCCACGGATAGCGGCCACCCGATCGGCGATGCGCTCGCCGTCGACGTTCCAAGCTGCGCCCGGACCTTCCGCTGGTACGCGGAAGCACTCGACAAGGTGTATGACGACGTCGCGCCCACACCCCGCAACGCGCTCGCCATCATCTCGCGGGAACCGCTCGGCGTGATCGGCGCGGTGGTTCCCTGGAACTACCCGTTGATCATCTCCGCCTGGAAGGTGGCCCCGGCCTTGGCGGCCGGCAACTCCGTGGTCCTCAAGCCTTCCGAACAGACGAGCCTCAGCGCCCTGCGCTTGGCCGAGCTGGCCACCGAGGCCGGCGTCCCGGACGGTGTGTTCAACGTGGTTCCCGGCCTGGGACATGTGGCCGGAGCCGCCCTGGGACGCCACCCGCTGGTGGACAAAATCACCTTCACCGGATCCCCGGAGGTGGGCAGGTATTTCCAGCGTTACGCCTCCGAATCCAACGGCAAACAGGTGGCGTTGGAGCTGGGCGGAAAGTCGCCTCAAGTAGTGCTGCACGACGTCGGCGACATCGGAGCGTGCGCGTCCGCCGTCGCATGGGGCATCTTCTACAACGCCGGCCAGACCTGCCACGGCGGCTCCCGCCTCCTCGTGGACGAGCGCGTGCATGACGAACTGCTCGAAGAGGTCATCAAGGTAGGCCGTTCCCTGCAGCTTGGGGACCCACTGGACCCTGCAACACAGGTCGGCGCCATCGTCGACGACCGGCAGCTGGAGAGCATCCTGGGCTATTACGGCATCGCTCAATCCGAGGGAATCACCATCGCCAGCGGAGGCACTCGGATCCGTCCGGCCGGCGTCGAAAACGGCTACTACCTGGAGCCCACGGTCCTGGACCGGGTCAACAACTCCGGACGCATCGGCCAGGAGGAAATCTTCGGGCCGGTCCTGGCCGTCAGCACGTTCCGCGGCGCCGCGGAGGGAGTCCGGATGGCGAACGACAGTAAGTATGGGCTCGCCGCAAGCGTTTGGACGCAGGACATCACCAGGGCACACACCGTGGCCCGAGAATTGCGCGCCGGCACGGTTTGGGTGAATACCTTCGACGTCGCAGACATCATCACGCCCTTCGGCGGCTTCAAGGAATCCGGCTTCGGCAGGGACCGTTCCCTGCATGCTTTGGACGCCTATTCCGCCCTGAAAACAACATGGATCAACCTGGGCGACGCAGCCCTGGATGACGCCTGACTCCCGGAATCGAGACTTGATATGACAGCAACAACCCACGCCCGTGCCGCTGGCGCGGCCTCGCCTGAAGTGCCCTTCATCCCCGGAACCGCCCGCATCGGCTTCATCGGGCTCGGCAACATGGGCTCCGGCATGACCCGCAACCTCCAGGCCGCCGGCTTCCACCTGGTTGTCAACGACGTCCGCAAGGAATCCGCAACCGAGCTCCTCGCCAATGGCGCCGAATGGGCGGATACCGCAGCGGCAGTCGCCGCCGGCTCCGACGTCGTGATCACAATGCTCCCCACGCCAAAGCACGTTGAATCCGTCGCCATGGGCCCGGAAGGCATCCTTGATGGAATGCCCGACGGCGGGACATGGGTGGACATGTCCACTTCTGTTCCGGAGGTGGCCAACCGGGTCCGCGAAGCCGGGGAGGCCCGTGGCGTCCGCGTCCTGGACGCGCCCGTGAGCGGTATGTCCGTGGGGGCCGCGAATGGCATGTTGCAGATCTTCGTCGGCGGCGAGGCTGCCGACGTCGAGCGCCTCCGCCCCGTGTTCCAAGCGATGGGCGATCCCGAGCGGATTCTGCACGTGGGCGGCCACGGAGCAGGCTACGCAGTGAAGCTCATGATCAATCAGCTGTGGTTCTCCCACCTCGTAGCCACCGCAGAGGTCCTGAGCATCGGAGTGAAGGCCGGCGTGGACTTGGAAGTCCTGCGGCAGGCCCTCATTGCCAGTCCGGCCAACTCGAACTTCGTCCAGAACGATGTCCTGTCCATCCTGAACCACGGCGACTACGACGAAGGTTTCGCGATAGCCCTGGCCTGCAAGGACCTCGGCCTCTCCGTGGACCTGGCCCGTTCCGTGGGGGTCCCCGTGGAGCTGTCTTCGCTCGTGGAACAGCTCTACCGCCGGGCGAAGGCCCTCTACGGCGACAAAGCCGGCGAAATGACCCCCGTGAAACTCTACGAAGACGCCATCGGCGTAAAACTGCGGACCGTCCCGACAACCGTCCCCGCAACTGCAGCAGAAGGAGCCTGATATGCACACTCGGATGCAGATCCATGCGGAGCTGGCCTCCACCGAACTGACCCTGGACCCCAAACCAACGGCCTACTTCGGCCGCGGAAAGGTCACCGAGGTGGGCGGGATCGTGGCCGCGCTCGGTGCCAAGTCGGCGCTGATCGTCACGGACCCGTTCCTCGCGACCACCGACGTCGTGGCAGCCGTCCGGGCCTCGCTTGAGACAGCCGGACTGGGCGTCGCCGTATTCGGCGGCGTCACCCCCAACCCGACCACCACCTGCGTCGATGCTGGCTCGGACCTGGCCGCGTCCTCCGGAGTGGACGTCCTCGTGGCTGTTGGCGGCGGCTCGTCCATGGACGCGGCCAAGGGGATCTCGCTGGGCGCCGTGAATCCGGCCCGCGGTGCAGGGCTGGATTACAGCAACCACTTCGCCAACCCGGCGCTGCCGATCGTGGCGGTCCCGACGACGGCCGGCACCGGCGCCGAAGTCAACGCTTTCGGTGTGGTCACCGACGTCGAGGCCCACCGGAAGTTCTACGTCGGCCACGAATCCGCGCTGCCCAAGGCCGCCGTCCTCGACCCCGAGCTGACGCTCGGACTGCCGCCGAAGGCGACCGCCGCCACGGGAATGGATGCGCTCACCCATGCGATCGAGTCCTACTCCTCCATCCGACGGAACCCCTACTCGGACGGCATCGCCCTCCAGGTGGTGTCCATGGTGGCCGAGTTCCTGCCCCGCGCTGTGGCTGACGGATCGGACCTTGAGGCCCGCTCTCAGCTGCTCCTGGCCTCGCACATTGCCGGCGTCGGCTTCTCGCACACCGGCCTCGGCTTGGTCCACGCCATCGCCCACCCGCTGGGCGGCCGCTTCAACATCCCGCACGGCTTGGCGCTGTGCCTGGTGATCGAGGACGTGCTCCGGCTGAACCTCCGTAACCGCCTGGACCGCACTGCCCGCTTGGCTTTCGCCCTGGGCGTGGGGGATACCGCAGCCACGGTCGAGGCAAACGCAGAAGCCGCGATCACCGCCGTCGCCGCCCTGGCCCGGGAAGTCGGCATGACGGCTCGACTAACTGATTTCGGCGTCACCGCAGCGGACTTGGATTCGCTCGTGGAAGACACGCTGGCCGACGCCGTCATCAACAACACCCCCGTGCCGCCCACCGCCGTCGAAATCCGCACGATCCTCGAGAAAGCACTGTAAGTGGAAAACACCCTTGCCCCCACCGCGACCGCAGCCACAGCGACGGACCCGGAACGTGAGTTCATCGCAACGCTGCCGAAACAGCTGTTCATCGACGGCGAATGGACCGGCGCGTCCGACGGCGCCACCTCACCGGTCGAGGACCCCTCCACGGGTGCCACGTTGGCTTGGATCGCGGATGCTTCACCGTCCGACGGGGAGCGCGCGCTCGCCGCCGCGGCCCGGGTCCAGGACAGCTGGGCGGCGACACCGCCGCGCGAACGCGGCGAAATCCTGCGCCGCGCCTTCGAGCTGGTCACCGCGCGTGCCGAGGATTTCGCCCTGGCCATGACCCTGGAAATGGGAAAACCATTGGCAGAATCGCGGGGAGAGGTGGCCTACGGCGCCGAGTTTCTGCGCTGGTTTTCCGAGGAAGCCGTGCGTATCTCGGGCCGCTATTCCATTGCGCCGGATGGTAAGTCCCGGCTTCTGGTGACCAAGAGGCCCGTGGGTCCGTGCCTGTTCATCACGCCGTGGAACTTCCCGCTGGCCATGGCCACCCGCAAGATCGCGCCGGCCGTGGCCGCAGGCTGCACCATGGTGCTCAAGCCGGCCAATCTGACCCCACTGACGGCCCTGCTGCTCACCGAGGTGTTCCAGGAAGCGGGCCTGCCTGCGGGCGTCTTGAACGTTATCCCCACCACGCGCCCGGGCGAGGTGACAGGACCGTTGATCCGTGACAGCCGGCTGCGGAAATTGTCCTTCACCGGTTCCACCGGAGTGGGCAGGCAGCTCATCGCCGACTCCGCCCACCAGGTGCTGCGCACCTCCATGGAACTGGGCGGCAACGCGCCGTTCCTGGTCTTCGAGGACGCGGACCTGGACGCGGCCTTGGACGGGGCCATGCTGGCCAAGCTGCGGAACATGGGCGAGGCCTGCACAGCGGCCAACCGCTTCATTGTGCACGAATCACTCGCCCTACAGTTCAGCCAAGGCCTCGCGGACCGAATGGGTTCCCTCAGGCTTGGCCGCGGCTCAGCGGATGGCACCAACATTGGGCCGCTCATCGATGCCAAGAGCCGCGCCAAAGTCGATGAATTGGTACAGGACGCCATTGCCGGGGGAGCCACCGCACTTTCTGGGGGCGCGCCGTCGGGCGGTGAGGGCTATTTCTACCCGCCCACCGTGCTGACGAACGTGCCGTCTACCGCGCGGATTCTGCAGGAGGAAGTCTTCGGACCGGTGGCGCCCGTGGTCAGCTTCCGCACCGAGGCCGAAGCGATCGCCCTGGCCAACCACACCGAATTCGGGTTGGTGGCCTACGCCTACACCCGGGACCTGAACCGCGGCATCCGGCTTTCCGAGCGGGTGGACGTGGGCATGTTCGGGCTGAACACCGGCATCGTGTCCAACCCCGCGGCCCCGTTCGGTGGCGTCAAGCAGTCCGGCCTGGGCCGGGAAGGCGGCACCGAAGGGATCGAGGAGTACCTGGAAACCCGCTACATCGGAATCGCGGATCCGTCCTGATGGGAACGCGAGCGTAGTGCGGATCATCGTGACGGGCGGCACCAGCGGGATCGGTGCCGCCCTGGTCCGGGAATCGCTCCGCGCCGGCCACTCCGTTTTCACCACTGGACGCGATGCCGGCCGGCTCGCGGCGTTCCTGGAGTCGTGCTCCGGGCTGGGGCGCGTGGGTGGCGTTGTGGCGGACGCCGGGGACTGGGAACAGACCCGTGACGCCGTCGCTGCGGCAGGGGACTTCCTGGGCGGAATCGACGTCGCGGTGGCCAACGCCGGTTTTTCCGCCCCAGGGGACCTTACCGACGGCGACCCGGAACATTGGCGGGACATGGTGCTCACCAACGTCTACGGTCCCGCGATACTGGCCAAGGCCACCCTGCCGCAGCTCACCGCCCACCGCGGGCACATGGTGCTCATGGGCAGCACAGCGGGGCGCAAGGTATATCCCGGGAACCTCTACACGGCCACCAAATGGGCCGTGACCGGTTACGCCGAATCCCTCCGTCAGCAGCTCGTGGGAACGGGTGTCCGGGTGCTGCATATCGCGCCCGGCCACGTGGACACTCCCTTGTGGAAGAAAGCTCCCGACGCCGCCATCGCGCCGGAGTCCGTGGCAGGAACTATGCTCTGGGCACTCTCCCAGCCACCCGGCGTCGACGTGTCCGAAGTGATGATCCGGGCCACGGGACAGGAGTTCTGAAGCTCACGGGGAAGGACGCGGCGTCGGCGTCCCCACCATCGACGCGGGCGGCGCCGGGAAGGCGGCCGCCGGGTAGAGCCCGGCCACTTGTGTCATGTAGTTGGCCCATTGCGGCCCGGCCAGCATGTAGCCGTCGACGGCGGTGTAGAACTTGCCGTTGATTGTCACGTTCTGGCCCGCTCGGCTCTGTCCCGCCATAGTGTCGCCGAAGAAGGACGCCGTGGCGAGCCCTGTGGTGAACCCGACTACCCAGGTGGACCCGTTGCTATTGTTCGTTCCCGTTTTCGCGGCGGTGGGGAAGTGGTCCTGGACTTTGGGTTGGATGTAAATGCCGGAGCCACGTTTGAGGACGTCTTGGAGCACTGAGTTGACCCCGCGGGCAACCTCGGGTTTGACGGCGTCCCGGCAGGAACTGGCCTGGGCGGGCAGCCTTGCACCGCCAGGATCCACCACACTCACAATGGCGATCGGCGAGCAGTACTTGCCGTCGTTGGCGAAGGTGGCAAAGGCGTTGGCCAGCACAAGGGGCGCTACTTCGGTGCCGCCGAGGAGGTTGCCCAGCTGGTGCATGTTCACGGGGGCGTTGTCCACGCCGTTGTGGAGACCCACAGCATCCACCACTCTTTGGATGCCGCAAAAGTCCAGTTGCGATGCCTCGGCAAAAGTGGCGGTGTTGATGGAGTTGTAGAGCCCGTAGTTGACGGGCATCGACCGGTAGTATCCCTCATCGTTGTTGCGGAGGTCGTCCGCTGTGCCAAGGCCGGCAATTTTCTGGGCCGTGCTGTAGCCGCCCAGCACCTTCCCGCAGCTGTCTTTCCAAGGGAATCCGAGCGGATACTCCCTCCGCGACGCGTCCACCACCGTCGTCATGGATTTGCCCTCGTTGAGCCATTCCGTGAAAGTGAAGGGCTTCATGGCGGAACCTGGCTGGAACCCTCCGGCTCCGTTGAGGTCATTGCCGTTCGCGTCCTTGGAGTCAACGTTGAAGTTCAGTTGCGTATCGAACTTCCCAGGCTGGGGCAGAAATACCGTGTTCTGTGCCATGGCCAGGATCTTGCCCGTGCCTGGCTGCACTGAGACCAAGGAGGCGCCCCATTTGTCCGCGTTGGCCCCTGCCGTGGCATCGACCTGGGCTTGAGCCGCTGCCTGCAAGCGGCTGTCCAGTGTGGTGGTGATGGTCAGGCCGCCGCGGTAGAGCAGCTGTTCCCGGTCCGCGACGTTGGCACCGTACGCGGGGTTGTTGAGGATCAGATGGGAGATGTAGTCGCAGAAGTAGGGCGCCATGTCCGCGGCGGCGCAGCCCTGCTTCCCAGCGGTGATGGTGAGTTTGATGGGGGTAGCGACGGCCGCCGCATACGCTGCCTGTTGGATCTTGCCCTGCGCGAGCATGTCGGCCAGCACTAGGTTGCGTCGCTTGATGGAGTTGTCCGGATGGACGGAGGGGTCGTAGTAGCTGGGGCTGTTGACCAGGCCGGCGAGCAGGGCCGCTTGTGGAAGGCTGAGGTCCTTGGCAGAGACGCTGAAGAAATGCCGCGCTGCGGCTTCAATGCCGTACGCATCCCGATTGAAGAACACAATATTCAGGTAGCCCTCAAGGATCTGGTCCTTGCTGAACTTCTTCTCCAGTTCAACGGCGAGCTTCATCTCGCGCAGCTTGTCACCGAGGGTTTTCTGACCGCTGAGCACAACCTCCTGGGTCTTGCCTGCCGCCAAGCGGGACTCGTTGAGCACGTTGGTCACGTACTGCTGGGTCAGTGTCGACGCGCCCTCCTTGGCGCCCTTGGTCAGGTCGGCCGCGACGGCCCGGAGAATCCCTTGGGGGTCTATTCCGCCGTGCTCGTAGAAGCGGCTATCCTCGACGGCGACAATCGCGTCCTTGATGTAGGGGGACATCTGGTCGAGGCCGACCCTCACCCGGTTCTCCGCATAGAAGGTAGCGATGGTCTTTCCGTCGGAACTGAGAACTTTGGTGGACTGCGACGGCGCGTTGACTACCAGATCACCCGGAAGGTTGTCGAAGTATTGGATCGAGCCGCTGACGGCCATGCCGGCCGACGCCACACCGGGAATCACCAGACCGGCAGCCAATACTCCACAAACGGCGCTCACGACGAAGAATCCGATGACCCTCCAGAGGGTCGCGGCCACACCCTTTTTTGGGTTGCTCTTTGACGCCATTTTTCCAGCTATCAACCGTGCGTGTATCCAGAGTACGCCGCCATTACACGCTTCAAACAGGCCCAAAAATCCGTGGCGGCACGGCAACACGGTTATGTTCGTCACTTCGCCCGCGTGCTGGCGGGAATCGGCGTTTTGCCGGATGCATACTGATGATGTTCGGGTGCGTGATGGAAGGCAGGTGGGCGGCCGGTGGAGACTTTGACGGCTGTTGTGAGGAGCGAGTATTTTCCGGCGGGAGCGGTGCTCGTGGGCGTGGTTTTGTTCTGGACGATCGGGTTGCTTGGCGGATTGTCCTGGTTGAGCGGAGGGCAGCCGCCTCTGGCCATCCTGACGTGGATGTTCTTCATCTACGGTGTGGTGGTGCTTTCTCCCCTCGCCGGAATTTGGGCCGCAGTGGACCTTTCCCGCCGCTGGTGGCGGAACCGCCAGGCGCGCCAGCAGCAGCCCGGAACGGCCGACGTCGAGTCCTTCTAAAATCCCCACCGCCACCCTCGCCTCGCAAGTCCCCACCGGCTCCCAGCCTTCGCAAGTCCCCACCGGCTCCCAGCCTTCGCAAGTCCCCACCGGCTCCCAGCCTTCGCAAGCTCAGGCCGGGTCCCTCGCCGGCGTGGGCCCCCAGGCAGGGACCCTCGCCGGCGGGGCCCCACGGCCAGGGAACCCTGGCGGCGTGGGCCCAGGCGATAGCCTGAGGCTAGGCCCTGCCTGAAACCTGCCCAGCATCTGCCCGAACGGAACGAGGACTTCCCCATGATCACACGCGTCGACGTCGATGAAGCGGCTGCCCGGATTGCCGGGAGGATCCGCCGCACGCCCGTTTTCGAAGCTGACGAGGGGACCGTACCCGGGCATCTGTGGTTCAAATGCGAGTTCATGCAGCACACGGGCACGTTCAAGGCGAGGGGCGCCTTCAACCGCGTCCTGGCCAGCCGGGAGCGCGGCGAGCTGAAGGACGAGGTGGGAATCGTCGTCGCTTCAGGAGGCAACGCCGGGCTGGCGAATGCCTATGCCGCAGCCCAGCTTGGTGTGCCCGCAACGGTTTTTGTCCCCGAGACCGCACCAGCCGTGAAGGTCAAGAAGCTCAAGGCCAGCGGCGCCACGGTGGTCCAGCGCGGGACCGAGTACGCCGAAGCGTTTGAAGCCGCATTGGCCTATGCCGAGGAAACCGGCGCGGTCTACTGCCACGCGTACGACCAAGCCGAAATCGCCGCTGGGGCAGGCACCGTGGGTTCGGAGCTCCTGGAACAGCTGGGCGAAGTAGACACCATTGTGGTGGCCGTTGGAGGCGGCGGGCTCATGGCCGGAATCGCGGCCGCCGTCGAAGGACACGCCCGGGTTGTTGGCGTCGAACCGGACAACGCGCCTACCCTCCATTCGGCCCTGGCCGCGGGGACGCCGGTTGACGTCGCCGTTTCCGGGATCGCCGCGGATTCACTCGGGGCCCGGCAGATCGGCCGGATCGGCTTCGAGGTGGCCGTCCGCACGGGCGTCCGGACGGTCCTGGTGTCCGACGACGACATCGCCGCCGCGCGCTCGCTCCTCTGGGAGCAGTACAGGATCGTCGTGGAACACGGCGCGGCCGCCGCTTTCGCTGCCCTGAACTCGGGAGCTTACGTTCCCGCAGAAGGGGAACGCGTTGCTGTGATCCTTTGCGGTGCCAACACCGACCCCGCCACGGTCTGAAGCGGCCTGCCCCGGCCCTGCCCCGGCCCGGCCCTGCCCGGCCCTGCCGCGAGCGCTCCGAAGTTGCTAAGCTCTAGCCCAAATGCCGGGGCACGCAAACCGCTTCACGAACGGACAGTGACATGACGCGATTGATCATCATGGGCCCTCCTGGCTCGGGCAAGGGTACCCAGGCTGAATACATCGCCAGGCATTTCGGTATCCCTGCGATTTCCACCGGAGATATTTTCCGCGCCCATGTGGGAGGCAAGACCGAACTTGGGGCGGAAGCCAGCAAGTACATGGACAGCGGCGAATTCGTTCCGGATCACGTGACCAATGCCATGGTCCAGCAGAGGCTTGGCAATACCGATGTCCAGTCAGGATTCCTCCTGGATGGCTACCCCCGCACCACGGCGCAAATAGAGGCACTCGATGGCATTCTGGCCGGTAACCAGCAGCAGCTTGATGCGGTCGTCGAGCTGACAGTCGACGACGACGAACTGGTGGAGCGAATGCTTCGCAGGGCGCAAGAGCAGGGCCGCCGCGATGACACGACGCCGGTGATCCGCCGTCGTCTGGAGCTCTACCGGGACGAGACACAGGCCGTGGTTGCCCGGTACTCCGAGCGCGGAATTGTGCTCGCCGTGGATGGTTCCGGCCAGCGGGAAGAGATCACGGCCAAAGCCATTGCCGCCATTCAATCAGTGCTAGGGAAGGACCTGTGAACGGTCAACCGAATACCGGCCAAAGGATCGAAGACTATGCGATGATCGGGGACCTGCACACGGCAGCCCTGGTCAGCAGGGCAGGCTCGATCGACTGGTTGTGCCTTCCACGTTTCGATTCACCTGCGTGTTTCGCCGCGCTCCTGGATTCTTCCAAGGCAGGGCGTTGGCTCCTGGCTCCCGAATCCGGGGGCACGTGCACGCGACGCCAGTACAGGGACGGCACGCTCATTCTGGAGACGGACTGGGAAACCGAGGAAGGGCACGTGCGGGTCATCGACTTCATGCCCCCGCGCGACTCCGTTGCGGACATCGTCCGGATAGTTGAAGGTATTCGCGGCTCGGTCAAGATGCGCGGCGAGCTGATCCTACGGTTCGACTACGGACACGTAGTGCCCTGGGTGCGCCGTGACAGGCACGGCCTCCGCGCGGTTGCCGGTCCGGACTCCGTCTACCTCAAGACCCCGGCGCCGTTGATAGGCAAGGACTTCACCACGGTCAGCGAGTTCACGGTGAACGCCGGTGACCACGTCCCCTTCGTCCTGACCTGGGCGCCCAGCCACGAACGGCGGCCACGCTCTGTCGAGGCAGACATCGCGCTTGAGGACACTGCAGGATTCTGGACGGATTGGTCCAAGCGTTGCACCGTCCGTGGGCCTTACCGGAAAGCCGTTCAGCGATCCTTGATCACGCTGAAGGCCCTCACGTATGCGCCTACCGGGGGCATTGTTGCCGCCGCCACCACCTCGCTCCCCGAACAGATCGGCGGACCACGGAACTGGGACTACCGCTATTGCTGGCTGCGTGATGCCACGTTGACCCTTCAAGCGTTCCTGGCCGCGGGCTATACCGAGGAGGCCAGCGCGTGGCGGGACTGGCTACTCCGCGCAGTGGCCGGCGATCCGGCCGACCTCCAGATCATGTACAGCTTGCACGGTCGCCGGCGATTGCCCGAGACGGAGCTGACGTGGCTTGCGGGATACCAGGGGTCGAAGCCGGTGCGAATCGGGAATGCGGCAGCGGAGCAGCTTCAGTTGGACGTGTGGGGAGAGGTCCTGGACTGCCTGTCCCTGACCCGGGCATCGCTGATGACCATCGGCGATGAGTCCTGGGCTATCCAGACTGCCTTGATGCGCCATCTTGAGAGCATCTGGGACCAGCCGGACAACGGACTCTGGGAAGTACGCGGCCCGCGGCGCCACTTCGTGCACTCCAAAGTGATGGCCTGGGTCGCAGCTGACCGCATGGTCCGGGGAATCCGCGACTCCGGGATGCCGGGCCCGTTGGATCGCTGGGAGGCTTTGCGGGACACCATTCATGACGAAGTCATGACCCACGGATTCGACGCCGAACGCAACACCTTCGTGCAGTCCTACGGGAGCAAGGAGCTGGATGCCAGCCTTCTCCTGATCCCCAAAGTGGGCTTCCTTCCCCACGACGATCCGCGCGTGATCGGCACCATTGACGCCATCCAGCGCGAGCTGACGGAAGACGGCTTTGTGCTGCGCTACCGTCCGCAAGACAGCGACGACGGATTGCCGGGTGGCGAGGGAGTCTTCCTCGCCTGCTCCTTCTGGATGGTGGACGCACTTTTGGGCGCCGGGCGCCGCGCGGAAGCCACGGAGCTCTTTGAACGGCTCCTGGCGTTGCGCAACGATGTGGGGCTGCTGAGCGAGGAATGGGACGCACATGCCGGCCGACAACTGGGCAATATGCCCCAGGCTTTCAGCCATTTCGGCTTGGTGCTTAGCGCCTTGCAACTGCACCACGGCAAAGCGCACCGCAGCAATGCCCCGATAGGCGGGGAACCGCCGTCGGGATCCTCTGCAGTGTCTTTGGAAGCGCCGTCCCCAGAGGCGCCGTCGGCGGTTTCGGGGACGTCGACGGCGGCCCTAGGGACGGCGTCGAGCTGACGTTCTGGAGCGTTTAGGCCAGCGGAAGATCCGGCCGGCCAAGGCCAGCCCCGCTCCGAGGTTGATCATGGGCAGGTAAGCCCGTGCGACTGCGGTTCCAACGGCCGGCAAGGAAGCGGCGTCGGGGTAGAGCATGTAAAGGGGTTCGTACCTAGGCTGGAACTTTGCCTTGAAGGCCAAGAGGGACCTGAACCCGTACACCGGTTCCAAAGTCGCGCCCAACCAATCGAGCAACCGGTCAAGGCTGCCGGGAGGCCGGGATCGTGGCCTGGGGCGTGGAATTTCGGAAGAATCCTCGGCGATCCGTGCCAAGGGTGCTCCGGAGAGGCTGAGGAATTCGCATCCTTCATCCTTGAGGCTGAGTGCCGCGGAAGCGATGAGGAATTCGATGCTGGCACGGAAGCCGTTGCTGCGGCGCCGCATGAAATCCAAGGTCCAGCCCACGATGTGTCCGTTGCGGTACACAGGCAACCAAGACGTGACGGCGTGAACGGTGTGGCGCTGGTCAATCGCGAGCAAACAGCGTACGTCCGGGTCGTCGAGCTCGTCCAGGCTGCCCAGGGTAAAGCCCATTTCGGGCATGTTCCTGTCCGCTACCCATTCTTCGGAGATTTCCTCGATCTGGACCTGGACGGAGAAAGGAGCAGAGGCGTAGCTCGTCCACTCGTAGTGGACGCCCTCCTTCGCTGCGCTGTTCAGGGCTGTGCGGATGTCCTGGAACTTCTTTCCCTTGAAGGAAATCGAATGCAACGGCAGGACCGTTTCCTGGGCTACCTGGGCGGAGCTCCAACCGGAAGAATCCGCATGATCGCGCAGTTCCTGGGGCACCGAGTAGAAACACGGCGTCCACCCATTGCCCCTGCAGTGGCGGGCGAATTCCGCAAAGGCGGCGCCCATCTCGGATTTGGGTCCCACGGGGCCACCAAGCGTGAGCGCAACTCCCGTGCTGACCCGGTACGCGACAAAGGACTGTCCTGTAGCGGAGAACCAGTACATGTTTCCGGGCCAGGTAGTCATCCAGGACAGGGAACTGCCTTCCCACGTCTTGATGATCTTCCGCGCACGCTCGGTACTGGCGTCGTGCCGGGTGTGGGTCTGGTGAAGGAAAGTCTTGAATATCAGGACACACGCAATGGCCCAAAAGACGACTCCGACGCCCTCGTAGACGAGAACGGCGGCTGTGCCTTGGGGGAAGAAGGCCGGAGGTACGTCCAGCACGAAGCCCAGCGGAAGGAAACGGTCGGGGATATCCGCCAGTAGATCCGGCAATCCAGGAACAGGGGAGAAATCCTGGGCGAGGAGGAGCCCCGCACCCACGTAGACCACACTCAGCACAGCCGCCATGACAAGAACTTGGACAGCAAGGCGCTTGTAGGTTCCAACCGGCGCCGTGACGTGGAACAGCCGCCGGGTGGCGAGCAGGACGATGGTCAGCGCCAGGGGTAGGAGCAGCGGCAGGGCCAACGTGAGCGGCTGCGAGGAGCCCGACCCTTCGATCGCGGCGATCCCCTCGCTTGCCCCGGTGTCCGAGGTAGTTGGCTGCAGGACTCCCGCGATGGCAATTCCAGCCAGGACGGACAGGCCCACCTGGATCAGCAGGGTCCCCACCCATGCAAATCGCCGTCCGCGACGGAGGCCGTCTGCGAGCAACAGGAGGAGGAACGACGGGAGGATGGCCATGAAGATCCCGCCGGCGCCGGCGCGCAACTGCAGCTGTGCGACGGCACAGTCCTTCGCCTGCGCGGGATTCGCGCAGAGGGCTTGGAGCGCTTGGGAGTCCACCGGCTGGATGTTGGTGAACAGAAAGCGCAGGATGGACAACGGCCCCACGGCATGCGGGACGAGGCCGGCTACCACCGGTCCGATCGCCGAGGCGGCAATGAGCAGCGAAAGCAGCACACGGCCCTCGTGGCGGGTGCTGACCGGGCGTCCGAATCGCGGCCGCCGTCCCAGCAACAGTGGGCCAAGAACCGTGCCTACCCCTGCGGCGCCGAGCCTCACGAGATCCGCGAACCCTCCGCTGTACAGGGCCAGGAGCAGCAACAAGGCAAAGACGGCCAGCCGGATGCGGCGCCTCCAAAGGGTTGCCATGGACGCAGTGGCCGCCATGGCCGTGCCGGTGAGGAAAGCACTCGGACCCATGAAGAGGTGGCTGCCCATCTCCGCCGTCCAGCTTCCCAGCAAACCTTGGGCAAGGCCTAGGAATCCAAGGGAAACTCCAACTCCCAGGATCTGGCTGGAGACCGCCGCGGTTGCGTATGCCCGCCATCCCATTCGCCGCTCCAAAGGCACCCCGAGCAGGAGCACCAGGACGGTTCCAAGCACATACTCCGTCAGGTCCCTCGCCCAAAAGGCGGAAGCCAAGACGGCCCACCAGTGATCTGGAACAGAGTGCGGCGTCGCTGCGACCTGGAGCCGTAATTGCGCATTCGGTCCGGTGGCAAGGCTCGACGTCAACGCGCCCAATCCCCAGAAAACGATGACAAAAGCCAAGGTGAGCCGTGCGGAGCGCAGTCTTCCAGCCCACGATGGCCGCGCTGGGACGTCAGGGAAGGGCTCGGTTCCCGGCTCGTGCACGGGGTTCCTTTCAACGCACCAGAAGGATTGGGGGCGAAATGAAATTCTTCCACACCAGCAGTCCTACGAGGATAGGTCCCACTTCGCCGTGACCTTCCCCTTCCCGATCCAATAGACTCCCACGTAGGCAGGCCGTCGGATTGATTCCGTTCCCTACAAATAAGTCGGACAGTGGTTTCCACGCTTAGGCCAGCAGAGTTCAAAACCAACAGAAAGCAAGCTCGGGACAAGGACGATGCACAAATCTCGCATAATCCGCTTCGCTGCATCCGTAATGGCCGCTGGCGTGGTCTTGACCGGCTGTGCGCAGGCGCCGGCCGAGTCGACCCCGTCGGCCAGCGGGAAACAGGCAGCGGCGCCCATCGCGCCCTCCGGGAGTCCGGCGGCAGCGGCCGAAAGTCCCAGGAAACCCGATTCCCCACAAGATCCGTCAAAGCTTCCCATGGGGTCCCTGTACAAGAATCCAAGTAATGACCGGAACGAAATCATCCTCGCGGATATCCGGCACACCGCTGTCCTCATTGGTGATTCCCAGTCTGAGCCGATGGACTCATGGCCGCGGGTGGCCTTGGGCTCCCTTGGCTACAAGGTGTATTCCGTGGCCCGCGGTGGTACCGGATACGTGGCCGCCACGAATGCCAGTGGCAACTACATCGACGCGCTCCAACGCGGAGATTGGGTGCTGCCTTATGGGACGCCGCCGCTGATCGTGCTCGAAGGTGGAGGCAACGACGCCTCTCACAACGCTAGCGATGGGCAGATCACGGCCAACGCCAACAGGCTCCTCGCAGCTCTCAAAAAGAGATACCCACAGGCGAAGATTGCGATGATTGGAACCCTTGCCAGGGGTTCCAGCGCCGGCGGGGGTCGCCGCACCCAGGTTGACGCGCTGCTGGGCGACATCGCGGCCAAGGCCGGAGCTCCGTTCTTCAGCGTCGGCGACTGGATCAGCAAGTATCAGGTCGCCGGAGACCTGGTGGATGGCGTGCACTTGAATGCCGCAGGGCATGCCAAGCTCGGCGGGGTACTGGCCGCCGATATGGCCGAAGCCGGACTTAGCCTGCAGCCGGACCCGGCCAGCTGACCTGCCTAAGAACAGAAGCTCGTCAAACACGTTCCAACCAGAGGAGTGCTTCATGAGAATTGCAGTAACCGGAGGAAGCGGAAAACTGGGCAAGAGCGTGGTCCGCAGGCTGATTGCCGACGGTCACGAGGTCATGAACCTGGACCGGGCCGGCGGGAGGGAACGCGGAACAGTCTCAGTGGACCTTCGCAACTACGGGCAGGTTTTGGACGTGATTCTTGGCCTGGATGACCGCCACGAAGGATTCGACGCGATCGTCCACCTCGGAGCGATCCCGGCACCGGGACTGTTTCCGGACGCCGCAACGTTCGAAAACAATATGCTCTCCACCTACAACGTGTTTCAAGCAGCCAGGAGGGCAGGGATCAAGAAGATCGTCTACGCCTCCAGCGAGACAGTGCTGGGGCTGCCGTTCGACGTCGATCCTCCCTACATCCCAGTGGACGAGGAATATCCGGCGCGGCCGGAAAGCACCTATTCGCTGGTGAAGCACCTCGAAGAACGAATGGCCATCGAACTCACACGCTGGGATCCCGAGCTGAGCATTGTGGGCTTACGGTTCTCCAACGTCATGGACCCCGAGGACTACGAAGCCTTCCCGTCGTTTGACGCCGACGCCAAGCTTCGTAAATGGAACCTCTGGGCATACATTGACGGGCGCGACGGCGCGCAGGCAGTGGCGCGCGCTTTGGAGAACGGCAAGGCGGGTTTCGAGGCATTCATCATTGCGGCGGCGGACTCTGTCATGGGCCGTTCAAGCGCCAGCCTGGCCGCCGAAGTCTTCCCGCAGGTCACCTTGACCAAGGACCTGGAAGAACACGAAACCATGCTGTCCATCGACAAAGCCAGGCGCCTCCTGGGTTTCTCCCCGGAGCACAGTTGGCGGGACTACCACTCGAACCGGACCACACCCACGGAAGACTAGCCCGCCGCAACCGGAAGGCCGCCGCCGTCGGGCTCCGCTATCTGGAGATGGCCGGGGTCTGGCAGAACGCCGTGCACCGGAGAACAATTGATTCATGGTCAGCTATTCAGCCCTTGAACAAGCGTCCAGCAAGAATCCGCATGACTGGGGCCGGGCGATGGCAACGGCTATGACAAAGCTCCTGGATGCGGCTCGCATTGATGGACGGCATTTTGAACATGAGTTCCTCTTTGGCGAGGAACTGTGCATGAGGATCGACGAGAACAACGGCGGAGCCACGGTGAAACTCACGTGGACGCCGATGGATCAGGAAACCGAACAGGAGAAATCCTCGGCCTGAGTGCTCCGGTCGGCTCGGGACCGGCCGCCGTGAACTTGTGTCGCACTGAACCTGCGCCGCTGTGAGGCGACACGGATTCATTTGCCGTGCCTAGCGGCCTGGCGAAAACCGGGCGCGCTACTACTCGCGGGCTTCGTAACTGGCGAAACGCGCCGACATGCCGCCCGGGCCAGGAGATCCGCCTCGGCCTCCGGGCCCGGGGAACGGTCCAGCGGGCGGCCCGGGAAATTCGCCGGGGCCGCTAGGGCCCCCGTTGCTTCCGAGCAGGCTCCGCGTCAGGGCCTCGCCGTCGGCCATGAGCTGTTCCACCGCGAAGCCCAGGTGCGCGTCGCCGGGAGCCTCGCCCGCCAGCGCTGCCGCGACCACCGCGCGTCGGATCAGTTCCTTGGCGAACGACGCCGTGGTGCCAGCAGTGCGGGCTGCTGCGGTTTCGATCGACGAGGGGGAGAACGGGAGTCCGTTCGAATACAGCCTCAGCAATTCCACCCGTTCGTGCTTGGAGGGAAGCGGTATTTCCACCGCCAGGTCCACGCGTCCGGGCCGCTGGGCAAGGGCCCGCTCCAACAGGTCCACCCGGTTGGTCGTCAGTACGAACGCGACGTCGGCGTCGTTGTCCAGCCCGTCCATTGCGTCGAGCACCTCGAAAAGCAGCGGCTTGGGTCCATGTCCGAAGCTGCGGTCCTCGGCGATCAGATCGCAGTCCTCCAACACCACGATCGACGGCGCCAACGCCCGCGCGATCTTGGCTGCCTCCGAAATCCTGGCGAGTGACCCGCCGGAGAGGAGCACCGCCGTCGTACCCTCGCTTCGGCTCAGCAGGTACCGGACGGTGTGTGTTTTGCCCGTGCCCGGTGGCCCGTAGAGAAGGAGGCCGCGCTTGAGATGCTGTCCGTGTGCCGCCAGGATGTCCGCTTGCCGGGCAATGCCAAGGGTGTGGCCCTCCACCTTGTCGAGGAGACCGTCAGGAAGGACCACATCACCGCTGGTGAGCTCCGGGCGCCTGATAAAGGTCACGCCACTGATGCTCGGCCCATAGTCGCTCACGGCGAGGGCGATGATCTGGCCCTTGAAGACGCTGTGATGCTCCATTTCCCGCCGCACCTCGGCCAGCAGTTCGGAAGCGACGTCAGGGTGGGTGGCCAGGACTTCGAGCGAGGCAAATTGCCGGCCGCGGTCCATCTTTGCCCCGCGCTGGAGCACCGCAACGGGCGAACCGGCATAGTTGAAGAGCCAGAGACCATGCGCGACGGCCTGGCGCTGTTGGTCCGGGCCGGTGGCCACGTTGGAATAGTCCGGCTGGGCGAGCGGAAAGCGCGGGTAGTTGCGGGATTGCTGCAGCATGTCGCTGAAGGACATGTGGTGGCGCTGATCGCCGCCCCCGACGCCCACCAGCCGGTAGTCCGGATCCCGGCCGGCCAGCCCCTCCATGACTATGTCCACATCCACCAAGCGATGCGGCGGGACCTCCTCCGTCACCACCGAAAGTTCATGGGCCGGCACGGCAAGGTGCCCGGTCAACGCCTGCAGGAGCTGCTCGCCGCCCTCGGCATGGTCCAAACCAGACTGTGCCAAACGTGTCAGTGTTCCGAAGTCTTCGATGAATTTCCCCAATTTTTCATCCATGGTCAGACCCTAGCAGGAGGGACATTCCTTGGTCAGGGGCTCAACAGAGCCCGTTCAGGGTAGTGATGGCCAGATCCCGAAGGCGCCCGGACACCGGCTGGGAGAGGGCGGCGACCATTGCGTCGTCCTCCGCCCCGGTATCAGGCGGGTAGGCGACCCCCAGGCTCAGCTGGCGGGTGCCATCCGCGCTGCTGACGCTGATGCCGCCGAAGCCCAACGTGGATCCGCCGTGGCCGTAGTAGAAGCCGTTGGTGCAGTCGTCGTTCCACCGCTGCAGGCCCAGGCCATAGTTGGCCCCGTTGATTGTCTTCATCTCCGTCAGGGCGGCGGGTCCTAGTAAGCGACCTCGCATGAGGGCCGCGTAAAACGAGTTCACTTCCCCCACGCTCGAGATGACTCCGGCGCCGGCCGACCCAAGCTCGAGTTCCGGTTCCGTCACGTCCAGGCGCTCGCCGTCCAGCAGGGAGTAGCTGTGGATCAGGGTAGGTTCCGAACGGTCCGGCCCGGCAAGGGTTGTGCGGCTCAGCCCCAGGGGTTCGAAGATGTCAGCTGCAAGGACGTCGCTGATCGAGTGGTTGCGGTACCTCTGGATGATCAAGGCCAGGGCAGCGTAGTTCGCTTCCGAATAGGTGAATTGCGGAGCGAGCCGTTCCACCCAAGGCACTGTACCTGCCAGCCGCAGGATGTCCTCCGGGCTGAAGCGAGTGTTGATGCCCTGCTTCAACGACTGGGACTTCAGCATGGGCCCCGTCGGGTCGGCCAACCCTGAGGTGTGGTTCAGCAGGGACCGGACCGTGACGGCGTCGGTTGCGTGGACGAGGGTGTTGAATTCCGGAAGGTGTTTCGAAACGGGGTCATCGAGGCTGACTGTTCCTTCCTCCACCAGTTTGAGGAGGGAAACCGAGACCATGGACTTGGTGATTCCTCCGGCCGGTATACGATCCGTGACTTCGGCGGGCTGCCTCGTGTCCACGTTCCGTACCCCGTAGCCCCTGGCCCACTTGTTGCCCCGGACGTTGACCTCGACAACTACAGCGGTGGCCCCTTGGCCGATCATGGCTTGGGCGAAGAATTCCAGCCCGGGCACATCTATCGCCGACGGTCCCGTAGGGGCTGCGACGGGTGCGGAATCGGACGTGGGCGGGTACGTGCAGGCTCCTGTAGCCAAGGTCAGTGCCACGACTGAGGCCACCAGGAATCCTGCAATCGGGGAGGTGGCTCGTGCCTTGGACCCCCGCGCAGCCTTCATGACTGCCTCCTGAAGCTCCGCTGCAGGGCAACGGCGGGGCGCCTTTGCCCCCGTAGTTTCGATCGTCCTCTTCCTAGGTGAGGGGGTCAACGCCGAAAACGCAGGTCCGGCCCGAACCCAACTGACTCGCAGTAGTTGTCGTTATGAGCGCTCATAACGACATTAACTGCGAGCCAGTTGGGGTGGCCGGGTGAAGCCTAGGTCAGCTTGATCTGACGGTTGACGTCCTTGTACAGCAGGTACCGGAACGGACCCGGTCCGCCGGCGTAGCAGGCCTGGGGGCAGAAGGCGCGCAGCCACATGAAGTCGCCGGCCTCCACCTCTACCCAGTCATTGTTGAGCAGGTACATGCCCTTGCCCTCCAGGACGTACAAGCCATGCTCCATGACGTGGGTCTCCGGGAAGGGGATCACGCCACCGGGCTGGAAGGTCACGATGTTCACGTGCATGTCGTGGGCCAGGTCATTGGGGTCCGCGAAGCGCGTGGTGGCCCAGACGCCGTTGACGTCCGGCATTTCGCCCGCTTCAACTTCCGCATCACTCGTGACGAACGACTTGGCTTCATAACCCTCAAGACGCTCGTAGGCCTTGCGGATCCAGTGGAAGGAAACGATGTCATCCGAGACGTTCTCGAGGCCCCAGTTGGAACCGGCAGCGAGGTAGGCGTAGCCGCCCTCCTCAAGATGGTGAAGTTCCCCGTCAAGGGTCAGGTTGACCTTGCCCTTGGTGACGAAGATGACGCCTTCAACACCCGACTCAAACTCGGCCCTGGGAGCTCCGCCACCCGGGCCGATCTCGACGATCAGCTGGGAGAAAGTGGTCGCGAACCCGGAGATCGGGCGGGCAATGATCCAGGAACGCGTGTTGGAGAAGCCAGGCAGGTTGCTGGTCACAATATCGGTCAGCACGCCCTTGGGGATGACCGTGTAGGCCTCCGTGACGATTGCGCGTTCCGTGGTGAGGTGGGTCTGCGGCGGCAGGCCGCCTTGGGGATAGTAGTACTTGCCCATCATTGGATCCTTACTTGGAGGTGGTGTGCGCCAGCCGGGGGTGCGCCAGTGCGGTCAGCCGGGAGAGTTCGACGCCGGCAAGCGCCAGCACTTCTTCGGAACCTACGGCTCCGCATTGGACGCCCCGCAGGACGAAGGCGGCGAGGGCCCGGGCGGTAGCTGGTTCGTCCATGACGCCGCCTTCGGTGCGCTCCACATAGTTGCGGAGGCGGGCCGCGGCGGCGGGCAGGCCCTCGCGGTAGAAGGCATACGTTGCGGCGAAACGGCTCGGCAACTGGGCAGCATGCAGGTCCCAGCCCTGGTAATAGCCGCGTTCAAGGGAGCGGCGGACCAAACGGCCGTGCAGCTTCCACGCGTTTTCCACGTTGTCGCCCACCGGGATGATGTTGGTGGAACCGTCGGAGAGCCGGATTCCTGTGCCCGCAACGGCCAACTGCATGACTTCCTTGGCGAAATCCGCCACCGGGTGCTCCATGGACTGGTACTCCGCGGAGATCTGCAGCGAAGCGGAGTAGTCGTAGGTGCCGTAGTGCAGTGCGCTGATGCGGCCAGGAACTGCGTGCGGAAGCTGGGCCACGGGGGAGGTTCCCTCCGGGCCCAGAATCAGCTGAGGTGTTTCCACCTGTACTTCGAAGCGCAGCCGGCCCGCCGGAAGGGAGTGGATCTCTTCCAAGCGGGAGACGGCGAAGTCCATTGCCTGCACCTGGGCCACCGTGGTGACCTTGGGCAGGGTCAGGATGAGTCCCTCGGGCAGTTCTCCGGCGGAAGCCAGAGTGGAGACGAAAAGGTCCAGGGTCTTCAATCCACGTGCCCGGGTGGGGGCCTCGAAGCACTTGAAGCGAATACCGATGAACGGCGAGGCGGAACCCGCGGCAACGGCTTCGCTGACAGCCTGGGCCGCCGCGACCGCTGCCACGTCTTCAGCTTCGTCGCCGCGATCGCCGTAGCCGTCCTCGAAGTCGAGGCGCAAGTCCTCGATCGGTTCGCTGCGCAGTTTGGCAGCTACACGGGAGGCGACGGCGGCAGCCAGTTCGGGCTCCTGGCCCAGCAACGTACCGAGCCTTTCGAGACCGCCGTGGGCCTCCGCCGTCGTGATCGCCTGGGCGCCCCATTCGGCAGAGAGCGACGGCGTGAAACGGTCCGCCGGGACGTACACCGTGTGCACGGGCTGGCGGGTGCCGTCGTCACCGGGGTAATTGCGCTCCAGCAGCTGGTCGGTGGCGGCCAGCTGGGAGTCGATCGCGGCGAAATCGGCCGCCGAGAAGGAGGATGCGGCCATTCCTACACCAGCTCGTAGGCGGGAGTGGTGAGGAAGTCCGTGTAGTCCTCGGAGAGACAGATGTCCGCGATCAGGCGGCTGGCCGGCTCGTAGAACTTCTCGAAGGTCTCGGCGTCAACCTCGCTGCGCAGGCGATCGGTCTCTTCGCCGAGGATCCGGGTGACCAGTTCGCGGGTGACGGTGTTGCCGGTGTCAGCCAGGACGGACTTGTTGCGGATCTGCTGCCACACCTGGGAGCGGGAGATTTCCGCGGTGGCGGCGTCTTCCATGAGGTTGTGGATGGCGACCGCGCCGCTGCCGGAGAGCCACACGGCGGTGTACGCGACGGCGACGTAGAGGTTGAGGCGAAGGCCCGCCTCGGTCACGTGGCCACCGGCGGAGGAGATGTCCAGCAGCTGCTCGGCAGTCACGGAGATCTCGGGGCGCTGCTTGTCCAGTTGGTTGGGCCGATCTCCCAGGACCGAGTCGAACACTTCGCGGCAGGTGGAGACGAGGTCCGGGTGGGCCACCCAGGAACCATCGAAACCGTCGTTGGCCTCGCGGGTCTTGTCCGCACGGACCTTCTCGAAGGCCTGGGCCGTGACTTCGGGTTCGCGGCGGTTCGGGATGACGGCTGCCATGCCGCCCATGGCGAACGCGCCGCGCTTGTGGCAGGTCTTGACCAGAAGTTCCGTGTAGGCGCGCATGAACGGGGCCGTCATGACCACGGACGCGCGGTCCGGCAGGATGAAAGACTCACCAGCGTCGCGGAAGTACTTCACGATGCTGAAGAGGTAGTCCCAACGGCCTGCGTTCAGGCCGGACGCGTGGTCACGCAGTTCGTAGAGGAACTCGTCCATTTCGAACGCGGCCGGGATGGTTTCGATCAGCATGGTGGCGCGGACGCTGCCCTGCGGAATGCCGAGGTAGTCCTGGGCGAAAACGAAGATGTCGTTCCAGAGGCGGGCCTCCAGGTGGCTTTCCATCTTGGGCAGGTAGTAGTACGGGCCCTGGCCGTTGAGAAGGAGCTGCTTGGCCACGTGGAAGAAATGCAGGCCGAAGTCCACCAACGCGCCCACGGTGGGTTCGCCGTCGAGCAGCAAGTGCCGTTCGTCCATGTGCCAGCCGCGGGGGCGGGCGACGACGACGGCGAGCGGCGCGTCCGTGCGGAGCCGGTATTCCTTGCCCTCTGGAGAGGTGTAGCTCAGGGTTCCCTGGGCGGCGTCGCGGAGGTTGAGGATGGCGTCGATGACGTTCGCCCACGTCGGGGTGCTGGCGTCCTCGAGGTCGGCGAGCCATACCTTGGCGCCGGAGTTCAGGGCGTTGATGGCCATCTTGGCCGGGGAAGCCGGGCCGGTCATCTCGACCCGGCGGTCCTGCAGGGCCTTGGGTGCTTCGGCAATCTTCCAGTCGCCGTCGCGGATGTCCTGCGTTTCGGGGAGGAAGTCGAGACGGCCGGTGCGGGCCACTTCTTCGCGCTTGGCGACGCGGGCCGCCAGGAGCTCGGTGCGGGTGCCGGCGAAGCGGCGGTGCAATTCCTCCACGAAGGCCAACGCCTTGGGAGTCAGGATCTCCTCGGCGCGTTCGATCGGCCGGGGGTCTGTGACTGTGAGAGCCATGGGATGGTCCTTTCCTAGAGAGCGCTAGCGGCCTTGGCAGATGCTGCGTTTGCTGCGTTAGCAACGGCTGCGGCGACGTCGGCGGCAACGTGGGGGTCGAAGACGCTGGGGATAATGTAGCTCGCATTCAGTTCATCATCTGCAACCCGGTTGGCGATAGCCTCTGCGGCAGCGACGAGCATTTCCGGGATGATGTCCGATGCTCCGGCGTCGAGCAGTCCGCGGAAGAAGCCTGGGAAGGCCAGGACGTTGTTGATCTGGTTGGGGAAGTCGCTCCGGCCGGTGGCGACCACGGCTGCGTGCTTGGACGCAATCACCGGGTCGATTTCCGGGGTCGGGTTGGCCATGGCGAAAACGATCGCATCCTCGGCCATCGAGGCGACCTGCTCTTCGCCGATCACGTGCGGAGCGCTGACGCCGATGAACACGTCGGCACCCTTGAGGGCTTCGTGCAGCGTGCCGGAGAAGCCGGCCTCGTTGGTGTTCGCGGCAATCCAGGAACGGTGCTCGTCGTCGTACTTCTCGCCCGAGTGGATGGCACCGGAACGGCCGGCCGCGACGATGTGCTGCGCGCCCTGGGCCTTGAGGAGCTGGATGATGGCAGATCCCGCAGCACCGACGCCGGAGACCACGATCTTGACCTCTGACAGCTTCTTGTCCACCACGCGCAACGCGTTGACGAGCGCCGCGAGCGTGACAATGGCCGTTCCGTGCTGGTCGTCGTGGAAGACGGGGATGTCCAGCTCGTCGCGGAGCCGCTTCTCGATTTCGAAGCAGCGCGGGGCTGCGATGTCTTCAAGGTTGATGCCGCCATAGACGGGGGCCATGGCCTTGGCGATCATGATGATTTCTTCACTGTCCTGGGTGTCCAGGCAGACCGGCCAGGCATCGACGTTGGCGAACTGCTTGAACAGGGCGGCCTTGCCTTCCATGACAGGCAGGGCTGCGGCCGGTCCGATGTTGCCCAGGCCAAGGACGGCCGAACCGTCGGTGAGGACGGCGATCGTGTTGCGCTTGACGGTCAGGTTACGGGCAGCGGCCGGGTCCTCGGCGATGGCGAGGCAGACGCGTGCGACGCCGGGGGTGTAGGCGCGCGAGAGGTCGTCGCGGTTGCGCAGGGCCACCTTCGGGACCACCTCGAGCTTGCCGCCCAGGTGCATGAGGAAGGTGCGGTCCGAGACGTGCTGGACAGTGACGCCGTCGAGCGCGTTGAGGGCGTCCTTGACGCGGTTGGCGTGGTCTTCGTCCGTGGTGTTGCAGGTGACGTCAACAACCAGGGTGTCGTGGTGGGACTCAGTCACATCCAGCGCGGTGACGGCTGCGCCTGCGGCGGCGACGGCCGCCGCCAGCTCGCTCGTGGCGGTGAAGCTTGACGGCGCGGCGACGCGCAGGGTGATCGAATTTCCGGGGCTCGGGTTCGCCATTGAATTTCCTCCTCGTACAGGCCCGTAGCGGGCCTCCGCTCAAATCGAATATTTTCGTATTATGGATATTATTATCTACGAAGTGGAAACACAAGCCCTAGTTGGTACGCAAGCATTCCGGCGTCGCGTGCTGTATCTTGAGTGTTCTAAGCAATTCTTTTCACGATGCGGATAAGAGTTGTCGGATTCCGAGCCATAGGAGACAACGGAATGGCTGAAAAGCCCTCGGGAGGCGTGCAGTCCGTCGAGCGCGTCTTCGAACTGCTGGAACTCATCACCGACGCCGGCGGAGACGTCACGTTGAGCGAACTGTCGTCGTCGACAGACCTGCCGCTCCCCACCATCCACCGCCTGCTGCGCACCTTGGTTTCCCTCGGCTACATCCGACAACTGCCAAATCGTCGCTACGCGCTAGGCCCCCGGCTCATCCGGCTTGGCGAAGGTGCCAACAAGCAGCTCGGCGCCTTGGCCCGTCCCCAGCTGAAGTCGCTCGTTGACCGGCTCGGCGAGACGTCCAACATGGCCGTCCTGGATTCCGACATGGTCATCTACGTTGCCCAGGTTCCGTCCCTGCACTCCATGCGCATGTTCACCGAGGTGGGCCGCCGCGCCCATACGCACGACACCGGCGTGGGCAAGGCCATCCTGGCCCAGTTGGACGACGAAGTGGTCCGCGGAATCGTGGCCCGCACGGGCATGCCCACCCCCACAGCCAAGAGCATCGGCGACATCGATTCACTCCTCGCCGATTTGAACCGGATCCGCGAACGTGGTTACTCGATCGATGAGGAAGAGCAGGAGATCGGCGTCCGTTGCTTCGCCATGGCCGTCCCCAACGCTCCGACGCCGACCGCCATTTCCGTTTCCGGACCGGTGTCCCGCGTAGACCAGCACTTTGCAGACCGCGCCGTGCCGCTCCTGCGCGAAGCCGCCCTCGCGATCTCGGCCGAGCTGAACCAGAACTAGCCTCTACCGACGCTCGCTCACCTTTGTCGGGTTTCCGGTGGACGCTCGCTCACCTTTAAGGCCAAAATGGCGAACGCTCAAGCACATCTTGTGCAGGATCGTTCGGCCAGGGGGCGCTCTATCTGCAGGAGCGTTCGCCAAAAAGGGGCCAAAAGTGAGCGAGCGTCCGGCGGGACTCATGCGCGAACTGGCAGGCGTTGCCCTTTGCCTGAGAAAGAGGGGCAACACCTGCCGGTTCGGCGCAGAAGCCGTTAGTGTTCGGCCGCGGTGGACGACTTGAAGGGCACTTCCTTGCCTTCGGCGTCGATCAATTTGCCGTTCTCGAACCGGTCGCCGTTCGCGAGGCACGCAATGTCCGCTTCTGTGACCACGCGTCCCGTGCCTGCCACGAACACCGACTGGTTGTCCGAGTTGCCGGCCTTGAGGTGGTTGAAGAGCATGTTCAAGAGGATGGCCATGATGGCGGCCGAGCTAATGCCCGAATGGAAGATAGTGGAGAACCAGGACGGGAACTGGTCGTAGAACTTCGGGGCGGCGATCGGGATCATGCCGAAGCCGATGGAAGCCGCAACGACAATCAGGTTCATGTTGTTGCGGTACTCGACTTTGGAGAGCGTCCGGATGCCGCTGGCGGCCACAGTTCCAAAGAGTACGACGCCGGCGCCGCCCAGGACGGGCGTCGGAACCGCTGCGACCACTCGCCCGAGGACCGGCAGCACGCCGAGGACCACCAGGATGAGTCCGCCCGCGCTGACCACGAAGCGGCTCTTGATGCCCGTGATGGCCACGAGACCGACGTTCTGGGCGAAAGCGCTCTGGGTGAAGGAGTTGAAGAGCGGCGAGATGGCGCTTGAGAGCATGTCTGCACGCAGGCCGTTGCCGATGCGCTTGGAATCGACCTTGGTGCCTACGATCTCGCCGACGGCGATGATGTCCGCCGAGGTCTCAGTCAGGGTGACCAGGATGACGATCAGCATCGAAACAATGGAGGCGATTTCGAAGGTGGGGGCACCGAAGGCGAATGGAGTAGGGAAGGCAACGATCGGACCCTGGCCGACCTTGGAGAAATCAGCCATTCCCGTGGCCAGGGCGACGACGGTCCCCATAGCCATGGCGAGGAGGATAGACAGCCGGGAGATCGCCGCGTTGCCGATCTTGCTGAGGAGCAGGACGATCCCCATGGTGGCCGCGGCTAGGCCGATGTTCGCCATGCTGCCGTAGTTGGGTGCGGCGCTGTTGCCGCCCATGGCCCAGTTGGCTGCGACGGGCATGAGCGTCAGCCCGATGGTGGTGATGACGGTACCCGTGACTACAGGCGGAAAGAATTTGATGATCTTGGAGAAGAGGGGAGTGATCGCCAGGCCGATCAAGGACGCCACGATGACCGAACCAAACACCGCCTGGATTCCGCCGCCACCGTGGACGATCGCCACCATGGTGGAAACGCCAGCGAAGGACACCCCCTGGACCAGCGGCAGTTGCGATCCGAAGAACGGGATGCCGATGGTCTGCAGAATGGTGGCGAGGCCGCCGACGAACAAGCAGGCCGCGATCAGGAGGCCGATGTCCTGCGAGGACATGCCTGCGGCGGCTCCGATGATGAGCGGCGGGGCGATGATGCCGCCGTACATGGTCAAAACGTGCTGGAAGCCGTACGCGAACGTGCTCCCGATCGAGAGGCGCTGGTCCTCGGGCCGGGTTGGCCCGGACTCTGCGGGGCGGGTTTTCTTCTTGATGTTCATGGCAGACTTTCTTGGTTCATGGCAGACATCTTTGTCTGGCTAACGTTGTCTGGCTAACAGTGTGGGGGTTTTTGGGTACGGGTGGGTGCCCAACTGACTCGCATTTGATGTCGTTTTGACGCTCCAAAACGACACTTACTGCGAGCCAGTTGGGCGGGGACCTGGTGGCTTAGCAGAAGCCGGCGATGCCGTTCCAGGCAGCCGGGGCCGGCTTGGTGTCGTCGCGCTGGACCGTGGCTTCGATCAGGCCATACGGGCGGTCGGCGGCGAAGAAGACCTCGTTGGGGTTGTCGAGGCCGAACGGGCTGAGGTCCACCAGGAAATGGTGCTTGTTGGGCATGGAGAACTTGATCTCATCAACTTCGCTGTGGGCCTCGAGGACCTTCTTGCCCATGTCGAACAGGGTCTGCTGCAGGGCGTGGGAGTAGTTCTCCGTGAAGCCCTCAAGGAGCAGGGCCTTGATGTCTTCGTAGCTCTTGTTGAAGTCGGTCCCGGCAACGTCGAGTCCCGTGCTGTAGCGCCAGCGGGCCGAGACGTCGGTGGCGAGGATGCGGTCCGTGGTCTCGGGCAGCGTGGTGTACCGGTCGCGCGGGTAGCCGACGAAGCCGGACTGGGTGGTCTTGAGGACCGTCAGGTCCTTGAGGCCGGAAATGACGTGCGTGGTGTTGCCGTCGCGGACCACGACGGCGGTGCGGACTTCCTGCCCCTTGCGGACAAAGCTGTGGTCGTGTTCGGAGCCGTGGGCCTGGATGCGGTCCCACGTGTAGGCCTCGGCTTCCCAGCGTCCGCCCGTGACCCACTCGAATCCCGAAGTGAAGTGTTCGCTGAGGCGGAGGAGGAAGGCTTCGGGGGAGCCGATCCCGTCACGGGCGAAGGCGTAGATCGTGTTCTTCTGGGTGTCCGTGGCGACGACGTGTGCGTTGTCGCCCTGGAGGTGCGCAGCCTGGAAATCGCCACGCAATTGTGAGGTGACGTTCAGATCTTCGATCTGGTGGCGGTCGGTGTCGCGGGTGACTTTGACGACGCGGACTTCTGCCTTGCCGTACTGGTTTTCGCCGAGGACGATGTTGTTGCTCATGGTCATATCCCAACTTCTACGAGGTGGAACCACTAAGGTCCACCAATGAAATTAAGCGCGTGTTTCAAACGCGTTTCTGGTGGAGCCGACCCAACAAAAAAGAGCCGGCATCCGTTGATGCCAGCTCATTACGACCCTGCCTGCTGCTCCCAGGTTACGTGACCTGCGCCACGAATTGAAGAAAGCGTAGCCCACGTTTGCCAGTGGTGTACATCACTCCCGGAGAATCGTTATCTACTTTTCGATTGTGACCGACGGCGGGTGGCGGCGGGGGCGTGGTCCCGTGGGCACCCCTTGACGCGGTTCCTGGATCCCCTCTACCATTTCCATATAACAAAAAATGTTTTCCAAGATGCGGAAATGAGTGAGGGTCTGACGAGGGACCCGGAGTGCATCGCCACGGAGAACTTGAGCGCATGAAATAGGAGGACAGATGGACTCGCAGGATAAGAAGAATGTCGTGGAATTCCCGGCGCCCGGCCAGGAGCTGTACCTGCCGTTCGGCGCTACGGATCCTGACTTCTACATTCCGGCCGACTGTGACCGCATGCCAGGGACATTCTCCCGTTGGCTGCGCGCCCTTCCGGTATTCGGCCGGCAGCGTTCCTAGGGCTCCTGCCCCTGGGGATGAAGGACTCTGCGCAACAGAGCCAAAAGGCGGGCGGCATTGAACTGCTCCCTACGGGGGTGGCGCCGCCCGCCACTTTTTAGCTCTTACCGACCTTCCGGAACTTCGCTCCGCTCTGCGGATTGTCGGCAAGGATCTTTAGGTTCATCCGGGCCCGCTGCCTCTCCCTTTCCTCCAGAAGCATCCATGACCGGTGCGTTTCGTCGTTCAGGCTTTCGTGCAGGCTGCTGACCCGGGAGCGGTCGCTGCCGCGCATCTGTTCGCGCATGGTTAGTGGTTCCACGACGCAAGCGACCATGACGTCGACCTGCTCCTGGCCTCGGACAAACCGGTGCGCCGGAGCAAAGGAGTCGATGGAGGTCTGCAGCGTGTAGCCCATCCCGGCGAGGACCCCCTGCACCTGAGGTACCGTCGTGGCCGGAGTGTCTAAGTGCAGGACGATGTCCACGTCGGCCGTTGGTCGCGTCACAGCCAAGGCGGCTCGGGCGGAGTGCAGCTGGACCATGAGCCCGCCGACGAGCGTCCAGTGCTGCGCCGGCAGGTTCATGGCAAGTTCGATGCATTGGGGCCACGGCTGGCCCCAACCTCCCGGTGGGGCGGGTACGTCCCAGATTTCCCTGCCGTCTTCGTGCATATCGTCAGCCACGGAGCTGTTCCTGCAGGAGCTTCTCAAGCACTGACCGCCCGGCGGAGTGTTCCCTGGCGGCCAGGGACTCGGCGAGGTCAAGGGCGATGGCCGCGATTGGCACCTCGACGCTGAGAGCATCCTCGAAATCCACTTCTCGCAGGATGACGTTGCCGTTCGGGTCCTTCTCCATGTGGAAGGACTCGGCCATTTCATCGGCGACGCCCGTGGGAACGTAGCCGTCGAGGATGCTGCCTCCGCGGGCAAGCCCAAAGACGGCGGCGATATCCGCGTCCTGCAAGGCCGTCTCACCGGTCGCGGCCACGTACTCTCGAAGCCTGGAGATCGCGTCGGGGGTGGCGCGGAATTTACGAACTGTGGCCCGGTCGCGGGCGGCGGCCATGACCTCATCCACGCTGCGGGTCTTCAGGGACTGACGTAGCCGGTAGCGCTCGGAGGGTTGGAGCCAGGCGGCGTTACCGCCCCCGAGTATGACGAGGGCAGCCCAAGCGATGCGTTGACTCCAGGCACGGCCGGCCCGGCGTGGGATCTGACAGGTGCGAAGGAGGGAGTCGATGGAGATCAGATGATTGTGGACGTTGGCAAGGACTTCCAGCTGGCCGTGCACGATCATGTTCCTGATCTGGCGCTGGCTCACTCCTAGCCGGTCGGCCGCTTCGGCAGTGCTTACATAGTTTGAAGCCATAGGCACAATACTACCGAGCGCGGAAGTGTTTCGTATATGCAGATCACTTCCCCTTGCGGAATAGTTTTGTCTATGCGCGGTATGCTTCATGGGCGATCGATCGCGCAACAGAGCCAAAAGGCGAGCGGCACTGAACTGCTCCCTACGGGGGTGGTGCCGCCCGCCACTTTGTGTAACCGGGAACGTTGTCTGTTCGGGGAGCCTACATCGGTATGGTGCTGGCTATGCTCGAAAAGATCATGCCCGCTTTGATCCCCACCACAATGAAGCTCAGTGCAGTCAGCCCAATCAGTGCCCAAATCGGAGCAAGCCCGCGCTGCGGCGCAACCTTGTGGACGATCACTGACCGGCCCACCACGTAGACTCCCGCGCCCAGGAAGGCCCATGCCCAGTGGAAGGGGCGGACCACCCCGTCCCTTTGCAGCTTTTGCCAGTCGAGGTAGGACAGCAGAACGCTGACCCCGTAGATGAGCCAACCTGAAGCGATGAGCAGAAAATATGGAACACTGAACATCGAGGTCGGATCGAGGGTTGGTACGCGCCTGGCCCCCACATACCGTAGGTGGAAGACCGGATTCCAGAGCAGCACGATGATCACGGTGATCACCGGCAGCAGTGTGACCAACCAAATGAACGGGTTGTAGACCGGGGTCTGACGGCTGATTTCCGGGCGCGGAGCGGGCCGTGGCGGGCCAACGTATTGACCGGGCTGCGCCGCCGCGGGCCACGAGGCTCCGGCTGGCGCCGGCTGGACCGGCTGCCCGCCCGCAGGCCACGAGCCTCCGGGCTGACCAGTTCCCGCCTGGCCTTGCGCAGGCTGAGCCGGTGGGTTCCACGCAGTTCCAGTCCAAGCATTACCGTCCCACCACCGTAGTTGCCCGGAGCCCGAGGGGTCTGGGTACCAACCTGGAGGAGTCGGCGTGTTGTGCTGGGGGACGGTCATGATTTGCCTCCTGATCTACGACCTAATCGAGAGGCTACTCCTAACCCCTGATGATTTTCTGTGCGGCGGCTGAATGTTTGGTAATAAGTTCCGGGATGTTCAGATCCGGGATCTGTCCGTCCACAACGCGCCACTGGCCGCCCACCATGACGCGGTCGGCGCGGTCCGCCGCGCAGAGCAACAATGCCGCGATGGGATCATGGCTGCCGGAGAAGCGCAGCCCGTCGGGCTTGAACAAGGCAAGGTCTGCCTGCATCCCGGGAGCTATCTGGCCGATGTCGGTGCGGCCCAGCACTGCCGCGGATCCCCGCGTCGCCCAGCCGAGGGCGCGCTCCACGGGGACATCCGCACCGTAGCGAAGCCGCTGCAGATACAACGCCTGCCGCGCTTCGAGGATCATGTTGGAAGTGTCGTTCGACGCCGAGCCGTCCACTCCCAGCCCCACTGGAACCCCGGCGGCCTCGAGTTCCAGCACCCGTGCGGTGCCGGACGCCAGCCGCATGTTCGACGTCGGGCAGTGTGCGACGGCGGTGCCGGCGGCACCCAGCCGGGCGATCTCGTCGTCGTCGAAATGGATGCCGTGGCCAAGCCAGGTGCGCTTTCCGAGCCAGCCGACGCTGTCCAGATAGTCCACGGTGCGCAGCCCGAACATCTCGCGGCAGAAATCTTCCTCGTCGATGGTTTCGGCGAGGTGGGTGTGGAGGCGGACATCCAGCCGTTCGGCCATGGCCGCGCTTTCGGTCATGATCTCCCGCGTCACCGAGAACGGCGAACAGGGAGCCAGGGCAATCTGGATGACCGCGCCGTCCCCCCGTTCGTGATACTTCCCGATCAGCCGTTCGCTGTCCGCGAGGATCACCTCCGGGCGCTGCACGGTGGATCGCGGCGGCAGGCCGCCGTCGTCCTCGCCTAGCGTCATTGACCCGCGGGTAAGGGTGGCGCGCATGCCGAGTTCACGCACGACGCCGACCTCAACATCGATCGCGTCCTCAAGTCCCGCGGGGAAGAGGTAGTGGTGGTCGGCTGCCGTGGTGCAACCGGACAGCAGGAGTTCCGCGAGCGCTACTTTCACGGCAAGTTCGAGGCTGTCCGGGGTGAGGCGTGCCCACACGGGGTAGAGGTTCTGCAGCCACGGGAACAGGGGAGCGTTGGCCACCGGACCCCAGGCGCGGGTGAGCGTTTGGTAGAAGTGGTGGTGCGTGTTGATGAGTCCGGGCGTCAGGACGTGACTGCCGGCGTCGAAGACTCGATCGCAGTGTGCGGTAGGTTGCTTTCCCGCTGGGATGAGTTCGGCGATTTTCCCGTCGCTGACGACGATGCCCCCGCCGGCGTCGAGCCCGTTGGCGGTGAACACTGCGAGGGGATTCTTGATCCAAATCCTCGAAGAGTTTGGATCCGTTGCCGGGGCTGCTGGCTGGAAGTCGGGTTTCGGAGACATTGGAATCCTTGTCTGGTCGGCGTGGTTGCGTTCCAGCTCAGTGGGTCCTGTCTGCTGATCCAGGTTCCGGCGGGTCTGTCCTGCCGGTGGCACCCAGCGTAGGACTCCACGCCGAAGAGAGTCAATGTGACCGGCGCCCAAACCCGGCCCGGCGCCCGGCCCAACAGCTGAATTTCACATGTCGAAACTTTTTTTCCAGAAACTATGGCGCGGCTCACATCTCCGGTGCTAATCTCAATTTGCCAAAGGCGGGCACCCGGACCCCGGGAAGCTATCTACCAGGCGAAACCTTCAAAAGCACATGCTGAAGCCTGGTAATCGCAGCACTGGTCTGTCATGTTCAGATGCCTCCCTGGTTACAGGCTTCCTCAGCACTAAGGAAGTCGCACATGAGTACCACCGTCACGGCCGAACATTTCTTGGCCACCTCCATTGAGCTGGCAACAGCCAATGTCCTCAACAGCGGCGGGCCGTTCGGCGCCGTCATTGTCACCGCGGATGGCCGCGCCTTCGAAGGCGTCAACCGGGTCACCGCAACCAACGACCCCACGGCCCACGCCGAGGTCACCGCCATCCGAAATGCCTGCCGCGAGTTCGGCACCTTCGATCTCAGCGGAGCCACCCTCTACACGAGCTGCGAGCCATGCCCCATGTGCCTGGCCTCGGCTCTCTGGGCACGCATCGGCAACGTGGTTTTCGCAGCAGACCGGCACGACGCCGCCTCAGTTGGCTTCGACGACGCCGTCTTCTACGAGTACTTCGAGAACGAAGACCGGGACAAGCTCATGCCGGTCACCAAGCTGGAACTGGGCGACCCCCAGGCGCCGGCCATCCTGGAACCGTTCAACACCTGGAACACGCTTGACTCCAGGATTGACTACTAGGGCCCGGTGGCTGAAATGACAATCCTGGACCCCGCAGATATGCGAACAGCGACTGAAAAGCAGGCTGCGCCCTTGGGCGCAGGGCAGACAGTGGCAGGCGAAAAGCACACGGCAACCGGACTGGCGCGGGGCAGCAGCCCCAGGCCACCGGCGTCGAACTCTTTCCTGGATCGTTTCTTCCAGATCACCAAGCGTGGCTCCACGCTGGCCCGCGAATTCCGCGGCGGCATAGTCACGTTCTTCACGATGGCTTACATCGTTATCCTCAACCCCCTGATTCTGGGCGGATTCTCTGCCCAGAACGCACCCACGGACGTGGCCGGCGGATGGTTGTCGGCAGCGCAGGTGGGGGCCGTCACCGGACTGACCGCCGGCGTCATGACGGTTCTCTTCGGCCTCATCGCGAACCTGCCGTTCGGGCTCGCTGCGGGCTTGGGAATCAACTCGTTCCTGGCAGTTGCCGTCATCCATGAAGTCACCTGGCCGGAAGCCATGGGCCTGGTGGTCATCAACGGCATCCTGATTGTCCTGTTCGGTGCCACGGGTGCCCGGACCGCGATCTTCAAGGCTGTCCCCAAGGAACTCAAGGCTGCCATCACCGTGGGAATCGGCCTCTTTATCGCCTTCATCGGCTTTGTCGACTCCGGTTTCGTCCGCGCCACAAAAGGTGGACCGCCGGTACAACTCGGCACGGATGGTTCCATCACCTCCATCCCCACGCTTGTATTCATCGTCGGTCTGCTGGTCATGGGAATCCTCGTGGCCCGCAAGATCCAGGGCGGCCTCCTGATCGGAATCGTCGCCACCACGGTCCTCGCCGCCGTCGTCGAGGCCGTCATGCACATCGGGCCTGGCAGCGCCGCCAATCCCGGTGGCTGGCACCTCAACACCCCGGTACTGTCCGGCCAACTGGTTTCCGCCCCGGACTTCAGCCTGGTGGGCCACTTCGACCTCTTCGGCTCGTTCTCGAGGATCGGTGGCCTGGCGGCCACGATGTTGGTGTTCACCCTGGTGTTCACCAACTTCTTCGACGCCATGGGCACCATGACCGGTCTCGCCAAGAGTGCCGGCGTGGCATACAAGGACGGGACTTTCCCCAAGCTCAAGTCGGCCTTCATCGTCGAAGGCCTGGGCGCGGTAGCCGGCGGCGCGACGTCCGGCTCGTCCAACACCGTGTATATCGACTCCGCTGCCGGGATTGGCGAAGGCGCCCGCACCGGCCTGGCTTCGGTGGTTACTGGACTGCTGTTCCTGGGCTCGATGTTCCTGACCCCGCTCACCAGCGTGGTTCCGCTGGAGGTCGCAGCCTCGGCACTGGTGGTGGTGGGAGCCATGATGATGGCGCAGATCCGCGAGATCAAGTTCTCCAAGTTCTCGGTGGCCCTGCCCGCCTTCCTGACCATCGTCACCATGCCGCTGACTTACTCCATCGCAAACGGCATCGGCGTCGGGTTCATCTCCTGGGCCGTGATCCATGCGGCATCAGGCAAGGGCAAGAAGGTCCATCCGCTCATGTGGGTGGTGACCGTGGGCTTCCTGATCTACTTTGCCCGCGGGCCGATCAGCGCGCTGATGGGAGCGTAGCCGGCCCGTAGTAGCCGGCCATTGAGACGGCGGTCCGGCCGCAAGTCACCGCAATGAATAGGCGTCCGCCGATCGTCCTCCACCCGCATAGCGCGGACGACGACGGCGGGCGGCGGTGAGGTGCGGCCGCTCCGCTAAGGACCGGGGTGGGAAATGAGAGGCCCGCCCCGGTCCTCTTCACGCAAAGGGTTGCTTGTTTACCCGAAGCTCTCCTGTACAGACGCAAGGAATGAGAATATGAGGCAAGATCGCACGCTGCCCCGGGCGGGTCTCCGGTCCGGGACCTCGGTAAAGGAAGTGTTGCCATGCTGGATTTGATGCCTTCGCTGGGCACCTGGCGGCCCGCGGTCTCTGGCGAGCGATGCGCAGTCGCCACCATCGTGGCCGCTGGAGGCTCCGTGCCCCGGCCCCTCGGCACGTCCATGCTGGTCTCCGAACACGGCGATGTTCTCGGCAGCCTCTCCGGAGGGTGCGTGGAAGGTGCCGTGGTGGAGGCCGCGCTTGAGGCAATGCGCGACGGCGGCAGCCGCCTTGAGTCGTTCGGCTACAGCGCCGAGGACGCGTTCGCCGTCGGGCTCACCTGTGGCGGCGAACTGGAAGTCCACATCCAGCCGACCGGGGTCGCAGGGCTGGACTTGGCCGCGTTGAACGCGGTCAGCGGAGGGATGAACACCGCGAGCGGCTGGCCGTCCTCCATGGCACTCATCCGCAGGCTCGACGCTGCGGGAGGCGCCGTCGTCGTTCCTGATCCGGCCGTTTTTTCCGCCGCGGGTTCGCAGGAACTCTCGGACCTCCTGGGCGGGGATGCCGGCGTGATTCGCGCGGCCGCGGCCCAGCTCGAGCCCCTCTTACGTGGTGGCCGCGCAGGGCTGGTCCGGCTGGCGCCGGCTGAAGGCTGCGGGACCGTACCGGAACCCGAACCCATTACCCTCTTCGTCGAAAGCCGCTTGCCCGCGGCCCGCATGCTCATCTTTGGCGCCAACGACTTCGGCGCCGCGCTGCTCCCTGCCGGGAAACTCCTCGGCTACGACGTCACCGTGTGCGATGCCCGTCCCGCGTTTTCGAGCCAAGGCCGTTTCCTCGCCGCAGACCACCTCGTCACGGATTGGCCGCATCGCTACCTTGCCGCCGAGTCAGCCGCCGGCCGGATCGATTCCCGCACCGTGGTGTGCGTGCTGACCCACGATCCCAAGTTCGATATTCCCCTGCTGGAAACCGCCCTTGCTTTGGATCTTGCCTACGTAGGGGCCATGGGTTCGAGGCGCAGCCACCGGCAGCGGATCGACGGACTGCTGGCCAACGGCACCCAGGCCGAGGCGCTCGAACGGCTTCATTCGCCCATTGGGCTGGACCTTGGTGCGGTCACCCCGGCTGAAGTTGCGGTGTCCATTACGGCCGAGATCCTCACGTCCCGCGCGCCCCAAGCCACGTCCGGCCGGGGTTCGCTCAAAGACGGCACAGGACCGATTCATCACAGCACCCCCGAAACCCGCACCCCCGATCACAGCACTCCAGAACACAGCAAGGTGACCCAGTGGACATGAACACCATCGAGTCCGTGGTTGCCACCACGGATCCAGGCCAATGGCGCGACGGCGACGCCTGGCTTGCCGGCGGCACTGTCCTGTTCTCCTACGGCAGTCCGGTCGGCAGCGAAGAACCGCTCAAGCGCTTGCTCGACCTGGGCCAAGCAGGCTGGCAGTCCGTGACCGTGAGCGACTCCGGCGTAGAGCTTGCCGCCACCTGCACTGTTGCCGAGCTGTACGCGCTCCCGGTTTCGGACGCCGTGGCCGGCCGGAACTGGCCCGGCCTTGATGTTTTCCGCCCATGCTGCGATTCTTTCGTGGCCTCCTTCAAGGTGTGGAACATGTCCACCGTGGGCGGCAACGTTTGCACCTCGCTCCCTGCCGGGCCCATGATTTCGCTGTGCGCCGGCCTCGACGCCACGGCCACCATCCTTGGCCGGCACGGCAGCAGCCGTACTGTCCCAGTGGCGGAGTTCGTCACCGGGGACGGGAAGAACTCCTTGGCACCCGGCGAGCTCCTCCGCAGTATCCAGCTGCCGGCGTCGGCTCTGTCCGCGCGGGTGGCCTTCCGTCGGCTCTCGCTGAGCAACCTCGGGCGATCGGGGGTACTGCTGATCGGACGGCTCGACGCCGATGGCAGCCTGGTCCTCACCGTCACCGCCGCTACCAAACGGCCCGTGCAGCTGCGGTTCGCCGCCGCCCAGGTGCTCGACGCAGGCCAGCTAGCCGCCGCCGTCGAGCGTTCCATCCCTCCGGAGCTGTACCACGACGACATCCATGGGCTCCCGGAATGGCGTCGCGACATGACGGTTCGCCTTGCCGAGGAGATCCGCATGGAACTGCTCGACCCGGCTGGACACGGAGGGCCGTTTACGGTCTCGGGCGATTTCTGGCCACCGCATGCCACCTCACAACAACCGTCCACCCAGCCCGCGTTTAGGGACACAGCAAAGCAGAAGGAGGCCTGAGCATGGCAATCGAGATCAACGGAACCGCCACCGAGGCCGCACCCCGCCCGGGCCAGTGCCTGCGGACATTCCTGCGCGAACAGGGCAATTTCGGCGTCAAGAAGGGGTGCGACGGCGGCGACTGCGGCGCCTGCACCGTCCACGTGGATGGTACGCCCGTGCACAGTTGCATCTACCCGGCCGTCCGCGCCGAGGGGCACTCGGTCACCACCATCGAGGGGCTGTCCAGCGGGGGAGAGCTCCATCCTGTGCAGCAGCAGTTTGTGGAAAACCAGGGCTTCCAATGCGGCTTCTGCACGGCGGGCATGATGATGACCGCCGCTACCTTCGACGACGAACAGAAGGCCAACCTCCCGCGCAGCCTCAAGGGAAACCTTTGCCGCTGCACTGGTTACCGCTCTATCGCGGACGCTGTGTGCGGCAGTCACACCCACGCGCCCGACGCCGGCGCGGCGGCTCAGTCCGGCGCGGCAGTAAGTTCCGGCCCGGAAGTAAAAAACACCGGCCAGCTCGGTGACGACGTTCCCGCCCCGGCGGGTCGCGCCGTCGTCACTGGCACTGCCCGCTACACGCTCGACGTCCCCGCGGAACAACTCCCCGGGCTGCTGCACCTCAAACTGCTGCGCTCGCCGCACGCGCACGCCCGAATTGTCTCGATCGACACGACGGCGGCCCTCCGGGTACCTGGAGTCGTTGCCGTGTTCACGCACGAGGACGCGCCGGCCCGGTTGTTCTCCACCGCCCAGCACGAGCTCTACACCGATGATCCCGACGACACCCGGGTGCTCGACAGCGTGATGCGATTCATCGGCCAGCGGGTTGCCGCCGTCGTCGCCGAATCGGTGGGCGCAGCGGAAGCCGGAGCGCGGGCCATCAAGGTGGAGTATCAACTCCTCGACGCTGTCTTCTCGCCACGGGAGGCGTTGCGGCCCGGCGCCCCCGCCATCCACGGGGAGAAGAATGCACAAACGGCCCGGATTTCCCGCCCGCAGAACAACGTCGTGGCAGAGGTCCATTCCGAGCTGGGGAACGTGGAAGCCGGATTTGCAGCGGCCTCTTTCATCCACGAGAACACATACCAAACCCAACGGGTGCAGCATGTCGCGATGGAAACCCATTGCTCCATCGCGTGGCTGGAACCCTCCGGGAAGCCCGGGGAGGAGCGCTTGGTGGTCCGTTCCTCAAGCCAGGTGCCGTTCCTTGCCCGGCGCACCCTGGCCCGCGTGTTCGATCTCCCCGAAGACCGCATCCGCGTGGTGGCCGGACGCGTGGGCGGTGGGTTCGGCGGCAAGCAGGAAGTGCTCACTGAAGACCTCGTGGCCATGGCAGCCCTCAAGCTGCGCCGGCCCGTGCAGGTGGAGTTCACCCGCAACGAGCAGTTCACCGCCACCACCACACGCCACCCCTTCACCATTAAGGTCAAGGCCGGGACTACCCGGGACGGGCACCTGACGGCGCTGCAGCTGGACGTGGTCACCAACACGGGCGCCTACGGAAACCACGCGCCCGGAGTGATGTTCCACGGTTGCGGCGAATCCTTGGCCGTCTACAAATGCGCCAACAAGAAGGTGGATGCCCAGGCTGTTTACACCAACACCGTCCCGGCCGGCGCCTTCCGCGGCTACGGGCTGAGCCAGATGATCTTCGCGATCGAATCCGCCGTGGACGAGCTCGCCGTCGGAATCGGCATGGACCCCCTGGAGTTCCGGCTCAAGAACATGGTCCGGCCGGGTGATGACATGCTTTCGACGAATCCGGAACCGGAGGAGGACGTCTTCTACGGCAGTTACGGCCTGGACCAGTGCGTGGCTTTGGTCCGGGACGCCCTTGAGCGCGGCGCGCAACGCTACCGGGACGCAGGCCTCGACCACCTTGGCCCGGAGTGGGCCACCGGCGTCGGTTCAGCGCTGTCCATGATCGACACCGTTCCGCCTCGCGGTCACTTCGCCCACACGCGCCTGAGGCTTTTGCCGGACGGTACGTTCGACGCCGCCGTCGGGACCGCCGAATTCGGCAACGGCACCACCACGGTCCACGCCCAACTGGCTGCGACCGCCCTGTCCACCACGGCGTCGAAGGTGGCCGTGCGTCAGTCCGACACGGACCTCGTGGAGCACGATACCGGCGCTTTCGGCTCCGCGGGCACGGTGGTGGCCGGGCAGGCCACCTTGCTCGCGGCGCAAGAGCTGGCGCTCCGGATCCGGTCTGTAGCGGCCGCGTTCGCCGTTGTTCCGGCGGCGGATTGCGTGCTCGAGGACGGTGCGGTGCGCTGCGGCCCGCGGGTCCTGGCGCTCGCAGAGGTGTACGACGCCGCGCAGCAGCAGGGCGTGGAACTCGCCGCAGAGGGCCGTTGGGGTGGAACACCGCGTTCGGTCGCCTTCAACGTCCACGGATTCCGAGTCGCCGTGAACACCGGAACGGGGGAGCTGCGGATCCTGCAGAGCGTGCAGGCCGCCGATGCCGGCGTCGTGGTCAATCCGCGGCAGTGCCGCGGCCAGGTGGAAGGCGGAATCGCGCAGGCGCTCGGTGTGGCGCTGTATGAGGAAGTACGCGTGAACGACGCCGGACGGGTCACCACGGACATCCTGCGGCAGTACCACATCCCGTCTTTCGCAGACGTGCCGCGCAGCGAGGTCTACTTCGCGAAAACGAACGATCAAATGGGGCCCCTCGGTGCGAAGTCCATGAGCGAGAGCCCGTTCAACCCCGTGGCGCCCGCGCTGGCCAACGCCATCCGGAACGCTACGGGAGCGAGGTTCGCGGAGCTCCCCATCGCTCGGGACAAGATCTACCTGGCGCTCAAGGATGCCGCCGCCCCCACCCAACTGGTTCGCATTTGAGCTAGTCGGTCAGGAGGTGGAGCTGTGCCTTGGTATCTACGTCTGTTCCATCGGCGAGGTCGCTGCAGTCCACAACGTCCACCAGTCCCGGGTGGGCTTTGAGGAAACGGCGAGCTCCGGCGTCGCCCGCGGCGGACTCGGCTGCCTCGGCGCGGAGGGCGGCGTCGATGATCAGGGGATGGCCACGCCGCAGCTTTGCGGGTGCACTGCCGTCGAGGGCATCTTCCGCGTACCCCGCAGCCGTCACGCGGCCGGGTCGGTGCGCGGCCAGCAGCCTGGCGACGACCCCGGGAGTGAGGCCGGGCTGGTCAACCAAAGCCACGAGGACGTTGTGGCCTCGGGCAGCCGTTGCAATACCTGTCCGAAATGAACTAGCCATGCCGGACGCCCACTCCGGGTTGTCCACCACGAGGTATCCGTCTAGATCCGTGGTGCGGCGGACTTCCCCCGCTCCGGCACCGAGCACCACCACTACCTCGTGGCATCCGCCGTCGAGCAACACCTTGGCGAGTAACTCCACCAAGGTGCGGCCGCGGAAGGGGAGCAGTGCCTTGGGGCCGAGGCCCAGGCGCGTCCCTGCGCCGCCGGCCAACAGTACGCCGGTGGTGGGCGTGAGGCTGGTGTCGTTCATGGGTTCACCATATACATGGTGCTGCCCGGGGTCTCGATACGGCCTGGCCTCGCCCGGCTGCTGCACGGCTTCGGTTTCCGGAGACCACATCGAAGTTCGATTTCCAGTGCGAGCCCACGGCGGTCTTGAGGTGCTTGAGCTGCGCCACTAGCTCCGACGGTTCCTGCGATGCCGCTCTTGAGGGCGATGCTTTGGATTCCATTCCTCCATTTGAGTTCGTTGAGGGGATTGGCGATGAAGGCGTAGACATCACTGATCGGACGTTTGATGATGACCGTGTTCTCGGCGTGAGCCATGGAGGACCTTTCGTCGTCTTTCGAGCTAAGTCTCTCTGGAAAGAGCGGATCGGGCCCTGGAAAAGGTGTTGAACATGATGTTGTAAAGAGGCGTGCGGCCGGGGTCTCAGATCCGACCGCACGCCTTGCAGGGATCCGTGGATCCCTGCGCGTGACCCGTGTGGTGGGTTAAGCATGGGGTCCCCCACCGCCGTGGCACGGCCTGACACGCGATCCACGGAGGACGGCTCCGTGGCGGAGCCCTAACAGGCCAGAGGCGAGTTTCGGACTCCTCTCGCATGCCAGGCACTATGTATGTGTCTTGAGTGCCTGAAACATGTCGCCAATCTGGTAAGGCAAATTCCGGAAGCCCGTAGGAGCCGATAGTAGGAATTAAACCGCCGATATTACGGCACGATCTGCGCCCCCGGGACACTTAAAGGGTGCTTGGCGCGTGAGAGACGGACTTCTCGACGGATTTGTGGGGACGACGCGAGAGGTCACTTCGGAATGCGAGTCAGGCCGTGTCCCAGGCAGTTGACGGTTACCCAGACGGCCGAACTGCCTGGGACACACTTTGAGTCGGGTCACGCGCCGGTATAAGCGCCCGACGGAGACCGAGCTCTTGGCTACGCCTGGGCTTTGATGTCTGTGGATCCGTCGGGCCCTGCGAGCTTCCGTTTGGTTCGGGTGCTAAAACCATTCAGTCCTCCGTTCTCATGTCGCCGACGCGTTTCGGCCAGCGGGGGAGTCACAGCAGAGCGCGATTGGAAAGATTCTTTGCGAACCGGCGGCGAGAATCCGCCGGTGTTTCCTCTTTAACAGTGAAGGCTCGCGCACGACGAGAGCGGTCGTCGGCACTCTTACCGGAATAGCCCGATCCTCGCTCTTCGTGCCTCCTGGACCCTGGGAGGGGCCTTCGCAACTCCAGGCTCCCCGTCTCGCGTCTTTTTTGGGGGCTTCGAAGTCGTTTTTTAAACATCGAATCGATGAATTAAAAGCCGCCCGAATTAGGCGACTGGCTGGCGTGAACTTACGCGCATCTTTGGAGGAGACAGTCATGATCAAGATTTCCAAACCGGCAACGAGGGCAGCGGTGTTTGCCGGCATCCCGTTACTATTGTTGACTGCGGCAGGGGCAGCGTTGGCCGATGGTTCGGCCAAGCCGGCCACGGCTACCGGGACACAGAACAGCGTCAGTGCTGCCAAAGCACCGCTCGCTCCCGTGATTTCCAGGTCTCCGGCAGTTTCGGAGACCGCTGGAAAGCCAGCGGTTCCGGCGCCGGCGGCGCCCGCCACGGCGGCCCAACCCACCACGGTCCCGCCACGAGCCGCAGCTTCGGGGTCACCGGCAGTTGGGGAGACTGCCGGAAAACCAGCCGTTCCAGTTCCTGGGGTCCCCGCGACGGCGGCACAGCGAAGCGCAGCTTCGTCCAGCTCCGTTTCACCGTCCACTGCACCGACGGATCCCACCACTCCGGGCTTTTCAACCTGTGATCCTGCGAAGCCCAACACCATGCCCAACTGTGCCTTGCTCACGGTCAACAAAGTGTGGATAGTCAATGGCCAGACCATCAAAAATGGTGACGTCCTCGACGGCGTCACCTTCAATGCAGCCCTCAAACTGACGTTCAGCCACGACAACGGCCCCAACTCGGTGCCACAGGTAGCCGATCCTGCTGCGTGGGGGGAGGGCTACTACGTCCACCACGGCAGGCCCGTGAGCATCGAAGAGCAGATCAACCTACCCAACTGCACGGTGAACAGTTCCTTCACGGATGGGACCCGAAGCCTTCACCACGGACGTCTGCACGATCTGCAGTGGTTCGGCCCGTCCGAGCTTCACATTCAAGGCCCCTTGCAGTACACCGTCACGGTGACGAACACGGCCGAATGCACATTCCCGACACCGACACCGACGCCCACGAGCACTGCCACACCGACACCGACGCCGACACCCACGAGCACTGCCACACCGACACCGACACCGACGCCCACGAGCACTGCCACACCGACACCGACGCCGACACCCACGAGCACTGCCACACCGACACCGACACCGACGCCCACGAGCACTGCCATTCCCACACCCACCGTGGTTCCGACACCGACCAGTTCACCGTCGGTAACCTTGCCAACCGAGACCGGAACAGCCGTGGTCGTGGCCGCTTCCGCAACCCCGGCATCAGGCACAACTGAGAACAGGCTGGCCTATACCGGGTCCGGTGGGGTCGGTTGGATTGCCGGCGCAGCCACGCTGCTCGCGGGAGCCGGGGCTGCGCTGCTCATTTCCCGACGCCGTAGGGCCCACTAACGGCGCAACGCGCTCCGGAGTGGCGATGTCCGGCGGGTTAGGGCGTGTCGAATAGTGTGGGCGCTTCGAAGAGCGCGCTCACGTCGCCGGTTGTTTCCCGGGGCAGCGTGCCTTTGCGGAAGGTGATGGCCGGGCCGAGGCCCGGGGTGACGGCGGTGCCGCCGACCATGGCTGTGAGGTTGGGTTCTCCTGCCGTGCCGGTGACCCGCAGGTGCGCTCCCTCTCTGAGGCCCAGGACAGGGACATCGTTTTCTTCGAGGAACTCGCTCAGCCTGGTTTCGCGTGTTTCCCCGGCATGGGTGCTGCCGGGGTCCGCGTCCAGATAGTGCGGGTTGATCTGGAACGGTACCAGGCCCAGGGTCGAGAAGCTCGGGGGTTCGACGATGGGCATGTCGTTGGTGGTGCGCAGCGTCGGGGAAGCGATGTTCGTTCCGGCGCTTGCTCCCATATACCTGGTCCCGGACTGAGCCGCCTCGCGCAGGGGATCCATGAGTCCCTGGCGGTGCAGCTGTGAGACGAGCCGGAAGGTGTTGCCGCCTCCCACAAAGACAGCATCGGCCTTGGCCAACGCATCCTGGGGCGAGCCAAATGTGTGCAGCCCGCGGGTAATGATGCTGTGGGCAGCCAGCGCTTTAGCTACTTTCGCGGTGTAGGCGTCGTGATCCTGCAGCGCGTAGGGCACGAAGATGACTTCGTTGACCGCGTCCAGGAATTGTGCGACCTCATCGCGGGCGTGGTCAAGGTAGCCGCTGTTGGCGTTGGTCGAGTTGGAAAACAGCAGAAGATCGAGCATGTGTTCAGGCTTTCGTTCGTGGCCGGGTTTGGTTGGACAGGCTCTTGCCGTGGCGCCAGTTCCGTTGGGGTGCGGCTGTCTTGTTGGACAATAAATCGGAGAGTTCCTGGGCTGCTGCCAGAAGTTGGGCCAGGAAGTCCATCAGGTCTGTGCCGTCCTGTTGGACCTTGCTTTCGGAGATGGACAAGGAACCCACCGGGCGATGTCCCAGAAGCACCGGAACGGCCAGCGCCCTGGTGGAGGGGTCATATTCTCCTTCGGAGAAGGCGTAGCCGTCGGTGACTGTTTGATCAAACAGCGCCTCGAGGCGCTGCTCATCGACTTCGGTGTGTTCGGAGTACCTTGGATGCGGCCTGCCCTGGAGCAGGTTCCGGCGCTCGGCGGGACTGAGGAACGCGAAATATGACCTCGAGGTAGCCCCGGCATGGGCCGGGTACAGGTCTCCGATCAGGGGATGGGACCGGAGGGGTCCGTGGAGGCCGTCGATGGCCGCGATGCACCGGACGTAGGCCCCGTCGGGGATGGCGAACAACGTGGTCTTGGTGGTTTCCTGCGAAAGCCTGGTGAGGACGGTGTCGGCAAGCCGTGCCAGGCCCCCGGTGCGTTCCCACAGGGAAGCCATCCTCCACATGGCAGGTCCCAGACTGTAACGGCGGGTCCACGGGTCGGCCCGGAGAAACCCTTGGGCCGCGAGGGAGGCCAGGAGTCGCTGGGCGGAGGACTTGGTCAGTCCGAAGGTCTCGGCCAGTTCAAGAACTCCCCAGTCCGTGCGGAACTCGTTGAAGGACAGGAGGATCCCCAGGGCGCGGTCAACAGTCTGGAGCGGGGACTGCGCATCGGCGCCTGGAAGGGGCTGCGGGGACAACGTCATGGGAAAAGCATAGGGGCCACCGGAGTCGGAAACCGCAAATTCCCGAATTTCCGTCCCAAAAATAGATTCCACCTCCCAAATAGTGGGAATTGATTGTTTGTGGTGAGCATCCCGTGGGCTAATTGAGGCACTCCAAAATGTCGGGCAGATCACATCCGGCAGCAAGCTGCGGCGGGACGCCGGGAAGGATTCAGATGAACGACATGCCACCACCTGCGGCCCTGGCCCGCACCGCACGGACCCTGGGCGTCATCACCATCGGGCAGACGCCGCGGACGGACCTCACCCCGGAGCTCGCGGACCTTCTTCCTGGTGTGCGCATCGCCGAACGAGGCGCCTTGGACGGGCTCTCGGCGTCGGAAATCGCCGAACTTGCTCCGGTACCCGGAGACCATGTCATGACGACGCGTCTGCGGGACGGGACGGCCGCCGTCGTCGGCCAGGAAGCTCTGGTGAGACGGGTCCAGGCCGCCATCCTGGACCTGCAGGGCGAAACCGACGTGCTCCTGTTGGCCTGCACAGGGACATTCCCGGAGTTCATCCACATCAAACCACTGATTGAACCGGACCACGTACTGGCCCACGTGGTGGCCGCCGTCGCCTCGCGGAGCCCTCATGTCGGCATCATCTGTCCCCTGGCCGAACAGCAGGAGGACGCGAAGGCCAAATACCGGGCCCTCCTGCCCCGGACGGTGGCCCTCTCAACGGCGGCAGCCACCCCTTATTCCACGGACCTGGCATCCCTGGGCGCAGCCGCGGAACAACTCAGAGCCGACGGCGCGGAGATCATCGTTCTGGACTGCATCGGCTACACGGCGCGGATGCGCTCCGAGGTTATCGAAGCCAGCGGTTTGCCGGTCCTGCTGGCACGATCAGTCGCCGCGCGCATCGCCGCCGAGCTGCTCGGCTAACCCATCCCAAAGAACAAAAAACGGCACCGGAGACCCCGGCGCCGCAATGAAACTTGCATTGACCCATAAAAAAGGAGCAAAAACTAATGTCTTGGAAGCACGTGCTGGAATCCTTCGACCTGCTGGACAGCCCGGCAGTCAACGGTGAGGCGGTAAGGAATCTATGGCAGAACTACGGAGCCGATGATGTCTTCGTGGAAACCGTCGCCGGCCACGCCGGAGCCACGGACTTCGTCCGCGTTCTCATCCCGGGAACCAGAGGCAAGAGCGCTGGCGGCACGGCGCCGACCCTCGGCATCATCGGCCGGCTCGGGGGACTGGGAGCCAGGCCGGAAAAGATCGGTTTCGTCTCCGACGGCGACGGTGCCCTGACAGTCGTGGCCGCCGCGGCCAAACTCCTGGAAATGGCCTCCCGCGGAGACCAGCTCGAGGGCGACGTCATCGTCAGCACTCACATCGACCCCGACGCCCCGACGCAACCCCACGACCCCGTCCCGTTCATGGGTTCCTCGATCGACATGTCGATCAACAACAAGTACGAAGTCACCCCGGACATGGACGCAATCATCTCGGTGGACACCACGAAGGGCAACCGCATCTGCAACCACCGCGGATTCGCCATCACCCCCACCATCAAAGAAGGGTGGATCCTGCGCGTGGCCGAGCCGCTGCTCGACATCGCCGAACAAACCTCCGGGATGGCGCCGGTGGTCCTGCCGATCACCATGCAGGACATCACCCCCTACGGCAACGACGTCTACCACATGAACTCCATTGTCCAGCCTTGCACCGCGACCACCGCTCCCGTCGTCGGGCTGGCCATCACCACCATCTCGGCCGTTCCCGGATCAGCCACCGGAGCGACCGACCTGGGCAGCGTCGAATCAGCCGTCAGGTTCGTCATCGAAACGGCCAAAGACTTCGGACGCGACAAGCTGGCGTTCTTCGACGACGAAGACTACGCACAGCTGACCACCCGCTACGGGTCCATGTCCAGGCTCCAGCACCTCTATCAAACACTCGCCGCAGCCACAACCCCGGCCTGAGCAGGAACCGCCCCACCCCCAACGATCCCTCCCACAGAAATCAGTCCTCCCATGGCACAACCTCTCAATGTCAAAGACGACACCACAGCACGCCACCCCAGAGCCTTTGAGCCCGTGACCCTGGTGGTCACCGTTCTCCTGAGCATCCTGGGCGCCGTTATCGGCCTGCACATGATCACCACCATCGGCATCTCCGCCAACACCTCCGTCATCGGCGCGCTCATCGCCATGATCATCGGCCGGATCTCTTTTTTCGGACTGGCCAAGATGCGCGACATCAACCGGCAAAACCTCGCGCAAAGTGCCATTTCCGGTGCCACCTTCGCCGCCGCAAATTCACTGCTCACACCCATCGCGGTCCCCTTCGCGTTCGGCCGTACCGACCTGGTCGGTCCCATGCTCGTTGGCGCGTCAATGGGCCTGCTGATTGACGCGTGGATCCTGTACAAGAGCTTCGGGTCCAGATTCCTCCCCGCCGACGCAGCCTGGCCTCCGGGAGTGGCCGCCGCCGAAACCATTCTCGCCGGCGACAAAGGAGGTAAACGGGCGCTCCTCATGGCCGCCGGAGGCGCCATCGGCGTCGGAGCATCCTTATTCGGACTGCCCATGTCCGCGGCCGGAGTCGCGCTGATCGGCAACGTCTGGGCACTGGGAATGTTCGCCGCCGGGCTCCTGGTGAGCCAATACGCTCCGGCGATCCTGCACTTCACCCTCTCTTCCATATATGTCCCGCACGGAGTAATGATCGGCGCCGGAATCGTCGCCCTGGTCCAGGCAGTAAGGATCCTCCTGGACAAAAAATCCGCCAAAGACCGGCAGAAAGACCAGATCCTGGCCCAGGCCCGAGCGGAAGCACCGGAAGACCCCTCCCTTGTCACCACTGTCAGCGCTGGCAAGCTGCGCCGCACCTTCACCTCCGGCTACTTCCTCTACGTCGCCGGCGCCCTGATCCTAGCCACCCTCGGTGGCATCTGGACCCAGATGTCCGTCCCCGCAGTGATCGCCTGGATCCTCTTCGCCGCCGTCGCCGCGATCATCCACGAACTCATCGTCGGCCTCGCCGCCATGCACGCCGGCTGGTTCCCCGCCTTCGCCGTGACACTGATCTTCCTCGTCGCCGGCCTGCTGCTCCAGATCCCCGCCGTGCCCCTGGCCCTCCTGGTCGGATACTGCGCCGCCACCGGCCCGGCGTTCGCCGACATGGGCTACGACCTCAAAGCAGGCTGGATCCTCCGCCGAGAAAACCGGCCGTATACGGCCTTCGAAATCGAAGGTCGCCGGCAGCAACTGCTCTCCGCCATGATCGGCTTCACCGTCGCCATCGGCCTCGTCGCCTTGCTCTGGAACACCTACTTCACCGCCGGACACCTCCCGCCCGCCGCCATGGTCTACGCGGACACCATCAAAGCCGGCCTGACAAACCCTGACGTCATCCGCAACCTCATCCTCTGGGCCATCCCCGGAGCCATCATCCAGATCATCGGCGGCGCCAAACGCCAAATGGGCGTCTTGCTCGCAACAGGACTGCTCATCGGAACCCCCAACGCCGGCTGGCTCGTCCTCACAGCCCTGCTCTTCCGCTTCATCTGGACCAAATACCGGCCGCAAAACGGGGAAACCGAAGTCTCCCTCATCGGAGCGGGCCTGATCGCCGGCGACTCCGTCTATTCCGTGGGCCAGATCTTCAAAGGCTAACCAGCCCACTATCCGTCCACGCCGTCACTGCCGGGGCACTGACTGCAAGGTCAACGAAGGCGGCTGCGAACAAGGTTCGCAGCCGCTGGAGATCAAACTGCCTGCAGTTTGTTTAAACACCGAACGTAGCCGTTCATTACCGATTCGAAGTCAAGCAACTGCGGTTGGATAGTAGTTGCCGAGAGCCCATCGCCGGAATCTTCCTCGCAAAGCAGAGGTTCACAACTGTTCCCTGATGCGGAGAACGTTGCGATGCCCCATGGATGGGTTGCGGATGTCACAGCGATCCCGGCAGCGTCGAATGTATCGGCCAGGACTTTGGTTGCAACGCTCTGCCAAGAATGCAGGAGCGCGTCCTGCATGCGCTCCACGAGATCCGTGTCTTTGCTCTTGCGGGCGAGCGTCAGCGCCGCCGAAAGATCGTCCCACTCCTGTGCCGGGCGAACAAGAAGGTGTCCACTCCGGATCCGGGCATTCATCTCATTCAACGACAACACTGGATTCCTCCTTGGAAAATGGTGCGGCCTCGGCCGCCGGGTGTTCACAGCGGGAACACCGCCACGGACCTTGTGTCCGCAACCACGGGAACATGACGTCATTCTCCCGAAGTTCGACCCTGCCACCCGGTCAGCCAACCTGCTAAGAGGGAACGGGACGGACGGGGTTTTCTGTGTACTGTGCGGCGAGCTCGCGTTTGAGGATTTTTCCGCTTGGCCCCAGTGGGAGTTCCGTCAGGATCTTGATGATCCGAGGGTACTTGTAGGCCGCCAGCTGGGCGCTTGCGTGTTTGGTCAGTTGTTCCGTGGTAATGGTGCTGCCGGGAGCGAGGACGACGGCGGCGGCGACTTCTTGTCCGTGCGTCTCGTGGGGGACCCCGAAGACAGCTGCGCTGATCACGTCCGGGTGTTGATTGAGGACTTCTTCGACTTCGCGCGGATAGACGTTGTAGCCGTTGCGGATGATCATTTCCTTTTTGCGGTCGAGGATCCGCAGGTAGCCGTCTTCGTCTTTGGTGCCCAGGTCTCCCGTGCGGAACCAGCCGTCCACCATTGACTCGGCGGTGGATGACGGCTGGTTCAGGTAACCCTTGAACAGGTTGTGTCCGCGCACCACCAGTTCGCCGAGTTCGCCGCGGGGCAGCAGTTCGATGGTGTCGGTGATTTCAGGCCGGGCGATTTCGATGTCGACCCCCCAGAGAGGGGTTCCGACGGTGCCGGGCCGCGGTGTGGTGCCTACATGGTTGAAGCTGGCCACGGGGGAGGTTTCGGTGAGGCCGTAGCCTTCGTGGATGTCCGCGTTGAATACCTCACGGAACTTGCCCATCACGGCCAGCGGCAGGGCGGCGCCGCCGGAGGCGCCCCAGCGCAGCGTGTCGGGGCGGATGGGGTTCGTCCTGGCTGCTTCGAGAAGTGCCACGTACATGGTGGGCACACCGAAGAAGATGTTGATCTTGTGTTTCTGCATTAGTTCCAGCGCCGTGTTTCCGCTGAATTTCTCACACATGACTACCGTGGCACCCCGCCGGAGGCTTGTGTTGAGCACGCAGGTCTGGCCGAAGGTGTGGAACAGGGGCAGGCCTCCGAAGACCCTGTCGCCGGGTCGGATGTCGAAGGTGCTGGTAAGCAGTACGTTGACTTGTTCCACGAGGGCGAAGTGTGTACCGAGCGCGCCTTTGGGTTTGCCGGTGGTTCCGGAGGTGTAGAGGATGGTGGCGGTGTCTTCGGGTTTGCGCGGAACGAAATGCTGAATCGGCGTTGATTCGGCGGCTTCCGCCTCAAGTCGGGGCAGGCCTTGAGGGTCCTCCGGCGCCATAACGGTCAGTATCCCCACGCGGGCCAGCGCGGCGCCTTTCGCTCCCTCACCGAGCAGCGGGGCGGCGCAGATGAGTAACTTGGCGCCGCTGTCTTGGAGCATGAAGTCGATCTCGCGGGCTTTCAGCAGCGCATGGACCGGAACAACGATTCCGCCAAGGGCAAGGACCGCGTAGTAGGCGCGGGCGAAGTCGGCCACGTTCGGAATGAGAAGGGCCACGGGGTCCCCGGGACCGATTCCTCGGGCTCTCAAGGCGCCTGCGTAGGCGCGGGTTTGTTCCCAGAGCGCGCGGTAGGTGGTTTCTTCGGCTCCGACGACGATGGCCGTGGCATCCGGAGTGCGGGCGGCTGACTCTGCAAGGATAGCCGCCACGGAGATGGTGCCGAAGCTATCTTCGGGTGTGGGTGTTTGCATGGGGATTCCTTAGTCTGGAGATTCGGTCGGGTGGGGCTACGCCTTGAGGAGCAAGGCATCGCCTTGTCCGCCCCCGCCGCAGAGGGCGACGACGCCGGTTCCGCCGCCCCGGCGTTGGAGAGCCAGGGCCTGGTGCAGTACCAAGCGAGCCCCGGAGGCGCCGACGGGGTGGCCGAGCGCGATTGCACCGCCTTCGGCGTTGATGCGGTCCGTGTCGATGCCGAGGTCTTTGGCGGATTGGATGAGGACGGAGGCGAACGCCTCGTTGATTTCGATCAGGTCCAGTTCGGCGGCAGTCAACCCTTCACGCTTGAGCGCCGATTCGATGGCCCGTGATGGCTGGGAGTGAAGGGATCCGTCAGGCCCTGCCGTTTGGCCGTGGGCGCCGATCTCGGCGATCCATGCCAAGCCAAGCGCTTCGGCGGCGGCCTTGCTGGCGATGATCAGCGCGGCGGCGCCGTCCGAAAGCGGTGACGAGGACCCGGCGGTGATCGTCGCATTCTCGCCTTTGGCAAACGCGGGCTTGAGCTGGGACAGTGCTTCCGTCGTCGTGCCTGGGCGGATGCCCTCGTCGTCGGAGAAGACCAGGGCGGGCCCCTTCCGTTGCCGGATCTCCACGGGGGCGATTTCCTCAGCCAGGATGCCGGCGGACCGGGCTGCTTCCGCGCGTTGGTGCGAGCGGGCGGCCACCTTGTCCTGTTCTTCGCGGCCGATCCCGCGGGCGGTGTTTCCGGCGTCGGTGGCGCTGCCCATGAGCTCACCGCTGATGGGGTCCTGGAGGCCGTCGTGGTTCAGGGAGTCCACCATGGGGGTGTCTCCGACGGTGAGGCCGCGGCGCAGGCCTTGGACCAGATGAGGGGCGTTGGTCATGGATTCCTGGCCGGCGGCGACCACGAAATCGGCTTCTCCGGCACGGATCATGCGTGCCGCATCGATCACGGCCGTGAGGCCCGAGAGGCATAATTTGTTCACTGTCACGGTGGGAACGTCCCAGCCGATGCCTGCGCCGAGGCTGGATTGCCGGGCCGGGCCCTGGCCGGTGCCTGCCTGGATGACCTGGCCGACGATCACTGCGTCGATCTGTTCCGGGCTGACACCGGTCCGTTCCAGGGCGGCGCGGATCGCGTGGGCTCCCAGCTCGCTGGCGGAAAGGGACGCGAGGCCGCCGCGGAAGCGGCCGAACGGGGTGCGGGCGCCGCCGATGATGACGGCGATGTTGCGGTGAGAGCTCATTCGGGTGCCTTTCGGGCTGGCGGTGCGGTCTGGCTTCGGGCGGGGGATAGTGCCAGCCGGTAAGGCCAGCCTGAGGACCCGGTTGACGGGATCGTGTGCGAAACGGCCGCCCTACCGGCTACGGGGCATGGCAGACGCTTCAGCCGCATCGAGCAGGGCGTCCACGCCAAGGAAGAAGACCTCGCGGTCGCTCAACCCCAGCAGCTGATCGCGCACCGCATTGATGTATGGATGCGAGGCGGCCGTCACCGGAAGTGAGCGGCCCAGCCACGAGGATTGTTGTTCATCGTTGGCGGTCCCGTTGCGTGAACTCTGCGCCCGGGCGATTCCGGCACCAACAGACAGAACATAAGTCGACAGGGAAGCGTAGTGGCGTACGGCGTCTTGCCCTTCCAGTCCGGCGACGTTGAGGGCGTCCAGGATGAATTCGATGGTGTCCAGCTCTGCCGGGCCCTGGGCGTTGATCAGAATCGATTCGGCGCCGATCGCCGGAAACTCGGTGAACAGGTCAACCATGGCCGAGGCCATTTGGGTCAGGCGGGTCCGCCACTGTTCGCGCGGAGCCGTCACCCGGTCAAGCCCCATCGAGAACAACCGGTCGAGAAGTGCCCCCATGAGGTCCTCTTTGTTGCGGAAATGCCGATAGATCGCCGTCGGGTCAACGCCGAGCAGCGTCCCCAATTCCCGGACGGTGACCGTTGTCGTTCCGGGTTTCGCTGCGATCTGCAGTCCCGCGGCGACGATCGACTCGGGGTCCAGGCGCTGTTTTGCCCTCGCCGTCCCCTGTTGTTCCACGAGAGAACCCACCACTTGACCACTCCTTCTAGCTTCGACTGACAGCAGTACACACAATCGCCCGCGGCGGAGGATCCTCGGCGCGGGCAAGCACGATGTTCCGTCCCTAGTCACCAGTATTGCATGGTCAATCTAGATGTCAACGGCAAAGTCAACAGTGTTGACATGAGGGTTGTGTTGTGGCTAATGTCACATCTGACGACCGGCCATGCGACAAGGCATGCAACACCAGGAGGCTCAAGTGGCGCCAAAACCAGACCTAATCTTCACAGGCGGATGGATCTTCACCGCCCGATCGAACGCACCGGCGCGACTGGCTGTGGCTGTGTCGGAAGGACGCATCACCGCGGTCGGACCCGACGTCGACGTCCTCACGACGGCAACGGACGGGACTGAGATCGTGGACCTCGACGGCGGGCTCCTGATTCCCGGTTTCCAGGACGCTCACGTCCACCCGGTGTCCGGCGGCATGGAACTGCTGCAGTGCAACCTCACCGAAGCCCAGAGCGCGGCCGATTCCCTCGCCAGGATCGACGGGTACGCAGCAGAGAACCCGGAGGCCGAATGGATCCTCGGAGGCGGCTGGTCCATGGAGCATTTTCCGGGCGGCACCCCGACCCGGCAGGCACTCGATGCCATCGTGCCGGACCGTCCCGTGCTGCTCGCCAACCGTGACCACCACGGCGTCTGGGCCAACACCCGCGCATTCGAACTAGCCGGCATCAACGCGTTGACACAGGACCCGGTTGACGGCCGTCTTGAGCGGGAGCCTGACGGTTACCCCGCCGGCACAGTGCACGAGGGGGCAATGAACCTCTTCGACAAGGTTCGCCCGGCGGTGCACGGCGATCTCCTCTACGCGGGGCTGCTCCGCGCCCAGGAAGAACTCTTCAGCCTTGGCATCACGGGCTGGCAGGACGCCGCCGTGGGAGCCTTGTTCGGCGCGCCGGACACGCTCGACACATACCGCAGGGCCATCGCGGAGGGAACACTCGAAGCACACGTCGTCGGGGCGCTGTGGTGGGAGCGTGAACCCGGTCTCGAGCAGATACCCCGTCTGATCGAACGCCGTTCCAGCGTTGCCGCCGAACTGCCGGGGGAACTCTTCTCGGCCGGAACGGTCAAGATCATGGTGGACGGGGTCGCGGAAAACTTCACGGCCGCCATGACCGCTCCTTATCTGGACAATCACGGCCACAGCACGGACAACGCAGGGCTGTCCTTCATTGACCCGGAGCGGCTGAAGGAGTACGTGACAGCTCTCGATGCGGCCGGATTCCAAGTGCACTTCCATGCGCTCGGCGACCGTGCCGTCCGCGAGGCGCTCGACGCCGTGGAGGCCGCCAGGCTGGCCAACGGCCCCAAGGGAAACCGGCATCAGATCGCCCATCTGCAGCTCGTCAGCGAGGTGGACGCCCCCCGGTTTGCTGAACTCGATGTCGTCGTCAACATGCAGGCGCTGTGGGCCTGCCACGAAACCCACCTGGACGAGCTCACCTTGCCGTTCCTGCCGGCCGGCGCGGAAGCGCGCCACTATCCCTTCGGTGAGCTGCTGGCCAGCGGAGCGCGCCTGGCGGCAGGCAGCGACTGGCCGGTATCAAGCGCAAACCCTGTCTGGGCCATCCACGTCGCCGTCAATCGTGTGGCGCCGGGTTCTTCGGACGAGGTGCTCGGCGATGCGCTTCAACGGCTTGACCTTGCAACCGCGCTGACCGCGTATACGGCCGGCACCGCCTACGCGAACCACCGTGACCACAACACGGGAGCTATAGCCCAAGGCTATTTCGCAGACCTCGCAGTGCTCCGCCCCAACCCGTTCGAGCTCGCCCCTACGGACATCCACACCGCCGCCGTCGTCTCGACCTGGGTGCGCGGCGAACAAGTCTATGCCGCCCCCGGCACCCACTGACCCTCCCGGAGAACATGATGCTTACAACACCACAGATATTCCCGCACGCCCCCGGCACCCGCAGCACGCGGCGTCCCCCGCGCCGCCGCACTCTTACCATCACGGCTCTGCTCGCCGCCGGTTCACTGGCCCTCACCGCCTGCGCCCCGGCCGTGACCACTACCGGCAAAACCGCGGCATACGAACTGACCGGTACCACCCCTGCACCGTCAGGACAACTGGACTCCTTCACTTGGTCGATCTACGCGGAACCATCATCCCTCGACTACGCCCACGCCTACGATTTCCCGGACGACCAGGTCCTCAGCAACGTCTGCGAGTCCCTGCTGCGCACCAACCCCGACCTCAGCATCTCCCCGGGACTCGCAGCGAAGTGGGAGAACCCGACCCCGACAACCTGGGTTTACACCATCCGATCCGGAGTCACCTTCCACGACGGCACGCCTCTCACGGCGGCTGACGTCGTGGCATCGCTCAAACGCCACGTCGACCCCGCCGTCGGCTCACCGTGGGCCGTCGCCTTCGCCAACGTGTCCTCCATCGAACAGACGTCCGGCATGGAAGTCACCGTGACCACAAGCACCCCGGATTCCCAGTTCAACCTCGCCATGGCGTCCATCCCCGGTGAAGTGGAGTCCGCCGCGACCCTCGCCAAGGACGGCGCCAACTACGGAAACGCGGGCACAGGCGTGAACTGTACCGGCCCGTTCTCGCTCGAGAAGTGGGACTCAGGGTCGAGCATCACGCTCAAACGCTATGACGCCTACTGGGACAAGACACTGCTGGCCAAGTCCAAACAGGTGAAATTTGTGTTCCTGTCCGATCCGAACACCCGCATCAATGCCTTTAAGTCAGGAGAAGTCGACGGCGGCTGGCTCATCCCGTCGAATGCCATCGACCAACTGAAGGCATCCCCCAACGGCAAACTCTATTTCGGTCTGAACACCACCGTCGCCGACGAAGTCGTCAGCAACATGAGCGGCCCTCTCGGGGATCAGCGTGTCCGCAAAGCCCTCATGATGGCGATCGACCGCCGCGGCCTGGTAGCGGCCGGAGAGCAAGGCTATGCGAAAGTGACTGACGCCCTCACCACTCGTTCCGTCTGGAACGGAGCCCAGGGCGGGGTCGCGGACAACGCGTTCAACGGTCTGGAGAGTTACCCGGTCGATATCGCCGCCGCCAAAAAACTTGTCGCCGACGCCGGTGCGACCGACAAGGAAATCGTCATCGCCACCTCACCGATCTACGCCGGAGCCGACGTCGTCGCCCAGGCGGTTGCGGCCGCTGCGACCTCGATCGGCCTCAAACCGCGCATCGACACGATTCCGCCGGCCAAATACACCACCCTGTTCACCGACCCGGCCGCTCGCAAAGGCATCGATCTGTTCTTCACAATGTGGAACAACTCCATAGCCGATCCCCTCGAAATGTACGCCGTCCTGCGCACCGGCGAGGCCAGCAACTACGGCGGATGGTCGAACCCGGACTTCGACGCGACCGTCAACAAGGCGATCGGAATCTCCGATCCCACCGACCGTGCCCGTGAATCGACAAAGGCCCAGCACATCGCCAATACGGAGTTGCCGTGGCTGCCGCTCTACGAGGTACCGACCACCGTGTGGCTCGGCTCCCGCATCACGGGAGTGTCGCCGTCGATCAGCTACCTGTACTCCCCTTGGGCTGCCGCCATCGGCGCCAATTAGCCGGACCGGACAGCGAAAGCCCTGAAATGACCATCCTGCCTATCCTGAAAAAGCTGGGATCCCTTGCCCTGACCTTGTTTGCGGCGTCCATCCTGGTCTTCTGCTCCATGTACTTTGTCCCCGGGAACCCGGTCAGCTTCTTACTGCGCGGACGCAGCCCGAGCGCGGAGGCTGTTGCCGCCGTGACCGCCCAATACGGGCTCGACAAGCCCGTCCCGGAGCAATACGTCGACTGGCTTGCCAATGTTCTTCACGGGGACTTCGGCCGGTCCTTCCAATACCGCGAAGACGTCAGCACCCTGATCGCTTCCCGGGCACCGGCTACGATCGGACTCGTCGCTCTGGCCGGACTGATCATCGGGATCCTCGGCCTGGCCGCCGGCATCACCGCGGCCCTGAACCAGGGGAGGGCCGCGGACCAGGCAATACTCTTGGCATCGACCGGGCTAGCCGCCATTCCGTCTTTCGTCGGCGCCATCGTGCTCATCGCGTTCTTCGCCGTTCAGCTTGGCTGGTTCCCGTCCTTCGGCAGCGGGAACGGGTTCCTGGATGCCCTTTATCACCTCGTGCTCCCGGCCCTCGCCCTCGCCGCCACCTTCGTGGCGCTCGTGGCCAGGGTGACACGGACCTCGATGCTGGAACAGCTCGGCCGGGAACACGTCGAGGTGGCTGTGAGCCGCGGGATAGGCAGAGGACACGTCATCCGCCGCCACGTGCTGCGGAACGCGCTGGGTCCCATTCTCACTGTCAGCGGTGTCCTCGTCGCCGGACTGCTCGTGGCGAGCTCGATCGTGGAGCAGTCCTTCGGACTCTCCGGCATCGGCTCCCTGCTCGTCCAGTCCGTCGACCGGCTCGACTTCCCGGTCGTGCAGGCCATCGTGCTCCTCATCGTGGTGATCTTCGTGACGATGAACACGGTCGTGGACCTGTTAGCGCCCGTGATCGACCCCCGCAGCATGGCAGGTGCAGCAGCCCGATGACCACCTTCCCGCTCACCCGTGCCGTCCCGCGCCACTTCCGTCCGAGAAGCGGCAACCCCCTCTTCACCGCGGCCATCATCCTCGCGATGGTCATGGTCATCGCCGCCGCTGCTGCCACGCTCATCGCCCCCTACGATCCCGACTTCGTCGATCTTGGCAACGTCCTTTCCGCACCCTCGCCCGCGCACTGGTTGGGGACGGACGCCGTCGGCCGTGACACGCTTTCCCGGATGATGTTCGGGGCACGGACCGCCCTGCTGGGACCGCTTCTCGTTGTCCTCCTCTCGACGGCACTGGGTATCGGGTTCGGGCTCCTTGCCGGGTGGTTCGGAGGCTGGATCGACGCTGTTCTCTGCAGGGTTTTCGACCTGCTGTTCGCGTTCCCGGCACTGCTGCTGGCCATTCTTGCGGTCGCGATCTTCGGCAAGGGGCTCACGGCGCCGGTGGCAGCCATGACCATCGCCTACATTCCCTACGTTGCCAGGCTTGTCCGATCGCTTGTCGTCTCTGAACGCGGCAGGCCGTACGTGACGGCCTACCGGGTCCAGGGATTCGCCGGCTGCTGGATCGCCGTCAAACGGGTGTTGCCCAACGTGATGCCGACTGTCGGCGCCCAGTCAACACTGAACTTCGGATACGTCCTCGCCGACCTCGCCTCCCTGTCGTTCCTTGGCCTGGGCGTGCAGCCGCCGGCCGCGGACTGGGGCGCCATGATCAACGACAGCCGCGGCGCATTGATGAGCGGCCAGTCGTTGCCGGCCCTGGTCCCGGCAATCGCCGTCGTGCTGGTCGTGATTGCCATGAACATCATCGGAGAAAACCTCTCCGACCGAATCGGTGGAAGGCGTCAGCCATGAGCCTGCTTGAAATTTCCGGCCTGACCCTTGACTTGCCGTCGGAACCGTCCTGCCGCTTGTTGGATGGGATCTCGTTGAATGTCGGCGCGGGGGAAACTGTGGGGATTGTCGGCGAGTCCGGTTCCGGAAAGTCACTGACCGCCCGGACTGTACTCGGTCTCCTGCCCGGGGGCGCCCGGACAAGCGGGTCCGTGCTGCTCGACGGAACGGACATGCTCCGCTGTCCTCCGTCGGTAGCTCTTGACCGGAGGCGTGACACAGTCTCGATGATCTTCCAGGATCCGCGCTCAGGAATGAACCCGGTCCGCCGAATCGGCGATTTCCTCACGGAGTCGTTGCGGCTGTGCGAGGGGTGGTCCAAGGCAGACGCTGATGAGCGCGCGCTTGAGCTGCTTCGTTCCGTGGGCCTGCCACGGCCGGAGTCCCATCTCTCGCAATACCCGCATGAGCTCTCCGGCGGGATGCTGCAGCGCGTCATGATCGCAGGCGCCCTTACTGCCGCACCGGCCTTGCTCGTCTGCGACGAGCCAACGGCCGCACTGGATGTGACCACCCAGGCGGAAATCATCAACGTGCTCCGGAAACAACAAGAGACCCGCGGCATGGGCATGCTGTTCATCACGCACGACCTGAACCTCGCCGCTGCCCTGTGTGACAGGGTCTACGTCATCCATTCGGGTCGCATCGTCGAGTACGGGAGCGCACTATCCATCTTCACCAGCCCCCGGGCCGATTACACCAAACGCCTGGTCGCGGCAACGCCGACCATCCCCTCCGTTTCCGGTCGCCGAAGCTCCGCGGCCGCCAGCCATGGCCGCGCGCCGTCGGCAGGATCCGCTGAGCCTGCTCTTGAGGCCCGGGGGGTCAGCAAGTGTTACGCGATTCGGGGGGGAGCGGATATTCGCGCCGTCGACGACGTGTCGTTCCGGGTCCCGCCGGGCGGAGCACTGGCCCTTGTCGGGGAATCGGGGTCCGGCAAGTCGACGCTCGCGCGGATGCTGGTCGGACTTGAACGCCCCGACAGCGGTGACATTCTTGTCGACGGAGTGAGCCGTTCCACTCGTCCCCGAAGCCGGGCGGAACGTTTGAAGCGAGCCCGGGCAGTGCAGATCGTTTTTCAGGACCCCTATCTTTCCCTGGACCCCCGGATCCCTGCGGGGGCAGCAATCGAAGACGCGCTCCGGCTTCATTCGACTTTGCGCGGTGTCGAGGCCAGGGCGCGGGTGCTGACGCTCCTAGACAGGGTCGGGCTGACTGAAAAGCACTCCCAGTCCAAACCCCGGACCCTGTCCGGGGGGCAAAGGCAACGGGTCGCGATCGCCAGGGCCCTAGCGGCCGCCCCGGGGGTCCTGGTGCTCGACGAGTCCACGAGCGCCCTGGACGTCTCGGTTCAGGCCCAGGTCCTTGACCTCATAGACGAGATCAGAAGGGAACGGGGCCTGACCCTTGTCTTCGTCAGTCACGACCTTGCCGTCGTCCGGCGCGTCTGTGAGACCACGGCCGTGATGAAGCAAGGCGCCGTGGTCGAATCCGGTGCCACAGCAGGTTTGCTGGAACATCCGGGCCACCCCTACACACAACTCCTCATCGACTCAATCCCGAAACCGCGCCGGAGCCTGCACGCGATTTCACAGTAATCAGCCCTCATCCCGCCTCCACCCGCACGCCGTGACCATCGGCGCCCAACAGACCCGGAGAGACCCGCCGTGACCACCTACGACACCGCCGAATCAACCATCAGCAGGTACCACATTGCCCAGGCGCTCGCCGGGGCCTCCACAGTTCCGTACTGGCTCGATGACCCGGACCGTCCAGCGCCTTTGCCGGCACTGGCCTCGGACACCGCAACGGATCTGGCCGTCGTAGGCGGCGGTTACACCGGACTCTGGACGGCCCTGATGGCCAAGGAACGCGACCCCGGCCGCCGGGTAGTGGTGCTTGAAGGCAACCGCATCGGCTGGGCCGCGTCCGGCAGGAACGGCGGCTTCTGCGATGCCAGCTTGACCCACGGCGAGGACAACGGGAAGAAACACCTTCCCGACGAATCTGACCGTCTGCATGAGCTAGGACTGGAAAACCTGCAGGAAATCTCAGACACCGTCAACAAATACGGCATCGACTGCGGATTCGAATGGACCGGCACCCTGGACGTCGCTACAGAGGATCACCAGATCGCGTGGCTGCAGGCCGAGGAAGGCAAGAACCCGGACATTCTCTTCCTCGACGAACGGGCGGTCCGTGCGGAAGTGGACTCACCGGTCTACAAAGCCGGGTTATGGGACAAGAAGGGCAGCGTGATGCTCAACCCCGCCCGGCTCGCGTGGGGCCTGCAACGCGCCTGCCTGGAACTAGGGGTTGAAATATATGAGCACACAACCGTCCGCGGCCTCACCCGCACACCAGACGGTATCCGACTAGCCACAGACGCCGGAACAGTCACCGCCGGCAAGGTTGCCCTTGCCACCAATGTGTTCCCATCCCTCCTCAAAAGAACACGCCTTCACACAGTCCCGGTCTACGACTACACGCTGATGACCCAGCCGCTCAGCGCCGAACAGCTGGAAGCAATCGGCTGGTCCAACCGGCAAGGGCTATCCGATCTGAGCAACCGCTTCCACTACTACCGGCTGACCGAAGACAACCGCATCCTCTTCGGCGGCTACGACGCGATCTACTACTACGGCCGCACCCTCAACCCGGACCACGACCAGCGTGAACAAACCTTCGAGCGGCTTGCCGCGCATTTCTTCGCGACATTCCCCCAGCTGAACGGCGTCCGCTTCACCCACAAATGGGGCGGAGCCATCGACACCTGCAGCCGGTTCTTCGCCTTCTTCGCCACAGCGCATCACGGCCGTGTCGCCTATTCCGCAGGCTACACAGGGCTCGGCGTCGGAGCCACCCGGTTCGGAGCAAACGTCATGCTCGACCTGCTCTCCGGGACCGTCAACGAACGCACGCAGCTAAGGATGGTTAAAAAGCGGCCGCTGCCCTTCCCACCGGAGCCCTTGGCGTGGCTCGGAGTGAAGATCACCACCGCCGCGATGATTCGAGCGGACCGCAACAAGGGCCGGCGCGGGCCCTGGCTGAAACTCATGGACGCGGTCGGAATGGGGTTTGACTCCTGATGGATCCGGAACTGATTCCAGGGTCCCCGGTGAACGTGGGTGAACTGACCCTGCCGCACGAAGCGGTGCCGCCAGGGCAAACAGCCTCTGGCGCGCCAACCACGGGGATCCAATCGCTGGGCACCTTCTCCGGCCTCGAACTCGGCACCTGGGAAATGACGACCGGTGGCATGCATGACCTCGAGGTGGAAGAACTTTTCCTGGTCACTGCAGGCAGAGCCACCCTCGAAATCCACTACGATACCGGCGAAGCAAAGAGGCTCCCTCTGGGTCCCGGCGCGCTCATGCGCTTGAACGCGGGCATGCGCACCACCTGGACCGTCCACGAGACCCTCCGCAAGGTCTACCTCACCCCCAGCAGCGAACCAAACAAGCACACCTGACCTAGGGAGAATGATGCACCAATTCATCGACGGCGAATACCGCGACGGCAACGGCGAGGAGGCACAACGAATCAATCCGGCCACCGGCGAAGTCGCCGAAACCATCCGCCACGCGAACACGGACGACGTCGACGCGGCGATCGCTTCAGCCCGGCGCGCCTTCACCGAGTGGTCGCGTCGAACGCCGGGCGAACGCTCAGACGCCATCCACCGGCTGGCCGGCGAACTGGACAAACGCGCTATCGAACTTGCCGCCGTCGAAACCTCCCAGACCGGCAAATCAATCCGTATGTCCAGCGGGTTCGATGTCCCGGGCACCGTGGACAATGCGTCGTTCTATGCCGGCGCCGCCCGTCAGCTGCGCGGGTTGGCCGCCGGCGAGTACGGGGCGGGAGGGACCTCGATGATCCGCCGCGAACCCATCGGCGTCATCGGCTCCATCTCGCCATGGAACTATCCGCTTCAGATGGCAGGCTGGAAAATACTGCCTGCCATAGCTGCAGGCAACACGATCGTGCTCAAGCCCTCCGAGCTCACCCCAGGCACCACCCTTCTCTTCGCGGAGGCCGCACGCGACGCAGGCATTCCACCAGGGGTCATCAACATTGTGACCGGCCCAGGCAAAGGCGTCGGCGAGCACTTGGTGAAACACCCCGGCGTGGCAATGACGTCATTCACCGGTTCCACTGCAGTCGGACGGCGCATCATGGAACTCGCCAGCCAAACGGCCAAACGAGTGCACTTGGAACTTGGCGGAAAGGCCCCCTTCCTTGTGTTCGACGACGCCGACCTGGAAGCCGCCGCTCACGGCGCCGTGGCCGCCTCGACCATCAATGGAGGCCAAGACTGCACTGCGGCGACCCGCGCCTACATCCAGCGGCCGATGTTCGAGGCCTTCACGGCCCGCGTGGCAGAACTGATGGACCAGATGATCGTCGGGGATCCCGCCAAGGACTGCACGGATCTCGGCTCACTGATCACGCACGCCCACCGGGACAAGGTGGCCGGCTTTGTCGAAAGCGCCCGAGGCTACGGTGCGCGGATCCTGGCAGGAGGCGAAGCACCCGGCGGCAAAATGGCTGCCGGAGCGTTCTACCGGCCGACCCTGGTGGTTGATGCAGCCCAGGATTCGCCGATCGTGCAAGAAGAGATCTTTGGCCCGGTCCTGACGGCTCTGCCCTTCGATTCCGACGATGAGGGAATCCGGCTGGCCAACGACACCCCGTACGGGCTCGCCGCCTCCGCCTGGACCAATGACCTCGGCCGATCCCTCCGGGCAAGCAAGGAAATCCAGGCCGGCTGCGTCTGGATCAACGACCACATCCCGATAGTCTCCGAGATGCCACACGGCGGCTACAAGGACTCGGGGTTCGGTAAAGACATGTCCGCCTACTCCCTCGAGGAGTACACCAACATCAAACACGTGGTGTTCAGCCAGGACAGGTCCTCCCACAAAGGCTGGCAAAACACCGTCTTTCGCACGACGCCTCCGAGCTCGGCCTGAAATAGGGGAACCGATGGCACATGGATTTGCAAAGGCGGTCCCGACCAGCGACGGTCAGCTCATCGCTTTGGTCCGTGCCGGGAACGCCGGAGCTTATGAAGGCTTGTACACGCGGCACATGTCCGCTGCCATTTCGTTTGCGCGCATGAATGTCGACAACCCCAGTGACGCAGACGACGTTGTCGCAGAAGCATTCCAAGCTGTACTAAAAAGCCTCAAGGACGGCAAAGGCCCGGACCAGTTTTTCCGTGCGTACCTCCTCTCGACTGTCACCAGACTGGCCCACGCCACAAACATAAAGGCACGCCGAAACGTGCCGGCGGACGTCGACAAAATGATTGATCAGGAGGTGATCCACGAGGATCCCATCATTCAAGCCTTCGAATCGTTGACAATTGCCCGTGCCTATCGCGCCCTCCGGGAACGCTGGCAGTCAGCGCTCTGGTACTTGGATGTGGAAGGGATGAAACCGGCCGCAGTAGCACCGATCATGGGGCTTTCACCCAATGCAGTCTCAACGCTCGGCGCAAGAGCCCGGGAAGGGCTACGTCGGCAGTACCTGCAATTCCATGTCATGGAGACGGACCGGAGGAAATGCTCAGAAGTTGCGTCCCAATTGGGGGCCTACCTACGTGGTGGTCTGGCCAGCCCGACGAAATCGAAGATCCGGAGTCATCTTGATGGCTGTGCAAGGTGCAAGGCTGTTTTTCTCGAGCTAAAAGACATCGGGGGAACCATGCGGACCATAATTCCCCCCTTGATCTTAGGTATGCCGTTGGTCATTTGGAGCGGCAGAGCCTCGGAATTCGGGGCTGGCGGTCTATGGCACTTCCATGGGAAAAGCAGGCAGCGACGGTATAAGCCAGACAACAGTACAGATAATGGTGATGAACAATGAACCCCACGGCAGTTGCCCCGCTCTCGGAAAAGGCCAACAACCCAGGCGGTCGCATGAAGCGTGTGATGCGCGTTCCTGGGTCTCGTGGACCGGCGGTCAGGTTCGGGAGCAGTCGCTCGCTGCGAGTTGGAGCCCCACGGAACGTTGACGGGGTCCCTGTCGGCGTCCAGGTGGCGGGGGAGTGGTCGTGGCGCCTGCTCGCTATCGCGGCGGTCGTCGGCGTCTTGCTGTACCTCGTGGTGACACTGCATGTGATTGCAGTTCCGTTCTTCGTCGCGATCGTGCTTTCGGCGATGCTGGTTCCCTTTAAGGACATGCTGGTTCGTCATCGGTGGCCGAAATGGCTGGCAGTGACAACCACCGAGGGGGGAATGCTCGCCGTCATCGCGGGATTGCTCTTGCTGGTGATCAGCCAGGTAGCGTCGAGCCTGAGTGGTCTTGGGCTGCAAAGTACCAAGTTCCTGGGGGACCTTCGCGAGGAACTCCTTGCGTCTCCGTTCGGCGCCTCATCCACCGATCTCGACCGGTTCCTCGGTGATGCCCTCCAGTCGGTGCAGGCGAACGAACAAGACATCGCTTCCGGCCTAGCATCACTCGGCTCTGGTGTCGGCGAAATCGCCGCCGGAACCGCTCTGGCACTGTTTGCGACACTGTTCATTCTCATCGACGGAGTAGGGATCTGGACGTGGTTCACTCGGCTCGTCCCCCGGCGGGCCCGCGAACGGTTCGACCACGCAGGCAAGGCAGGATGGGCCACGCTGCGATCATTTGCCAAGGTTCAGATCTTCGTCGCGCTCATCAACGGCGTGGGCATCGGAATCGGCACCGCGCTTCTCGGGGTGCCGCTCGCGATCCCGATTGCCGTCCTTGTCTTCCTCGGTTCCTTCATCCCTGTGGTCGGCGCCATCGCCACCGGCGCCGTCGCAGTATTCATCGCACTTGTCTACAACGGGTGGATCGTTGCGGTCGCGATGCTCGCCGTCGTGCTCCTCGTGCACCAGATCGAAAGCCACGTTCTACATCCCGTTATCATGGGCAATGCCGTGAAAGTGCACCCCTTGGCGGTGATGTTCGCCGTGGCCGGCGGATCCGTGCTCGCTGGAATCCCAGGTGCCTTCTTCGCCGTCCCCGTCGCCGCAGTCTTGAACACCATGGTGACCGCACTGGCCGGGCAAGCTGGTCGTGGGGAGGATGAGTAGTCGAACCCCTTGCGTCTCGCGCGGGATCCAACCAAGCGCAGCGACATGGTAAGCCTCAGACGAGGGAGAATAGCCTCATGACTTCAGAAGAGCCGGCGGACCCCGGGCATACCTTTCCTCGGCCAGAATCACCGTCCGGGGGCCAAATCCCCGAACCCATCACCAGTGATGCTGATCGAAGCAAGCAGGTCACCAGGACAGCAGTCATTTGGGGGGCCGTAGCGTTCGGTCTTGCGGTGATGGTGCTGTTGATAATCTTCTTCATCCAAAACCAAGACGTGATCGCGGTCAAATTCCTTGGATGGGAAGGACGCCTGGCCCAGGGAATCGCGTTCTTCATGGCCGCCGTCGGAGGTGGAATACTCGTGGCAATCGCAGGCGGAGCGCGAATCCTGCAGCTTCGCCGCAACGAACGACGACGCCGCAAGACCACGGGCTTGTAGAGCAGTGGGCGGTTTCTGCCGTTTCTGGGAGGTCGGGCCCTCGGAGAATTCTTGAAAATCGGCATTGGAGTTGCGGCACGAAATCTGCCTGAAGGCCACTGTAAGGATGTCCGTAGTTTTAGCGGATTCCTTGTGTCCCCCGAGGCGAATTTCCCGGTTCCGGGGAATTCGCACAGTGGGTGTGCTACGGGATGTGGCGCGAGTCGAAGGAGTGAAGATGCCTGTTCGTATTGAAAAATGGCCCGAGGGTACGCCGACATGGGCTGATCTTGGAGTCACTGATCTGGATGCCGCGAAGGCGTTCTACACCGAGTTGTTCGGCTGGGAGTACTCCTCCGGTGGTGGGGATTCCGGAGGGTATTTGCTTGCTCATCTTGGCGGGAAATCGGTGACAGGTTTAGGGCCGAAACAGAATGCGGAGATGCCCACCGTCTGGACCACCTATTTTGGGTCCGACGACGTAGATGCCACTGCAGTGAAGGTGGCCGCAGCGGGCGGGAGCCTTGTCGCTCCGCCGTTTGATGTCATGGACTCCGGCCGGATGTCGATCGCCGCCGATAGCGTTGGCGCGGTATTTGGCATTTGGCAGGCCGGGACTCACATCGGCGCAGAACGAGTCAACGAGCACGGGGCATTGTGCTGGAATGAGTTGCACACACGCGACTACGGCCCGGCCCGCGAGTTTTACGCAAGGGTTTTCGGGTTTAGCTACAAGGACATTGACGGTGACGGCTTTGTCTATTCCACGTTTAAGCGGTTCTCAGACGGTGAAGAAGTCGGTGGCATCCACCACGACACGCAGCTTCCCGAAGGTGCACCCAACTACTGGCTGGCGTGGTTTGCCAGCGATGACGTCGACGCTACCGCAGCGAAAGCCCGCGAATTGGGCGGGACCCTCGTCATACCCGTCATGGACAGTCCGTTCGGGCGGATGACAATCCTGCGAGCACCCCAGGGCGAAACTTTTGGAGTCATCCACCTGCCCGACACGCAGGGATAATTTCGTCGGCGAGGAGATCAATCCGGTTGAGCCCTCGCCAACTGGCCCGACTGAGACTGCGTGCCGCCTTCATCGAGCCGGTGTGTGGCGTAGGGATCCGTGTTGGCGGCACGTTTCGGACCGAGGTTCCACTGCTCAGATGAGACTCGGTCCTGCAAGTCAGGGCGTGCCCGATATCGAAAACCGAGAAGTAGGAAACGAATCAACCGATGGATCCCCATGACCGGCGCGGCAGATCTTCAACGTAACGACAAGGATCATACGAATGTGACGCATGCCGACGGGCTGCGGGCCTGGGCCAAAGGCTCCTTCCCTTGCGAGGCGGCCACCGAACTGCTGCTCCGCGGGTTTGGAGCCCGGTTCGCCGCGCCCGGCAATCCCTGGATCGGCACGGACGAATTCAGCGGCGCATCGTGGATTGATTTCGCCTCGATCCCCGAACATGCCGGCCGTTTCTCCAACGGTGAATGGGCGTTCCTGATGTTCGCGGCCTCCATAGCCGAAGGCGTTCCCGTGAATTTGGCTGAAATCGTGACCGTAGTAAACAGAGAGAGCGTCGCGCTCATGCTGGCCTCGATCGCCCACGCGTCCGGTAGCCATGAATGCGCCTGGGAGAGGGCGGACCGGGGAGAGTTGGAGGGCTTCAACCGTCTGCCCGGGCTGTATTCATGGCCGGGCAAGCACGCCGAAGGTCGCTAGGACAGAACTTTCGGACACATCCCGGACGGCCAGCACGGTGACCGGAGCATCCGAGCTGGTTCCCGCGAGGCCGGGGCATGGATTTTTCCATTGTGGTTCGCGACACGATCCTGATCCTTTCCCTACTTAATAGGTGGCAGGCATGGGAGTGGTGAAATCCGACAGACTTCATCGATGTGGTGTCCGGGCGGACAGCCATCACTTCACATGACCGGCCCTGTCACGGAGTGCGCCCCGGATCCTGTCGGTGCCGCGTCTGCCTGGACATACGAGCCGATGACTATGATCACGGCAGGGCGTGGGGGCCCCGGCCGGCCAGGGCCCCCCCGGCATAATTACCCGCGCAGTTGAAAAACCACGGACCCAACCCCAACCCCAGGGCC
>NZ_JAPFFT010000008.1 GCF_026241105.1 Arthrobacter rhizophilus
TGTGCGGACGTAGCTCAGCTGGTAGAGCACCACCTTGCCAAGGTGGATGTCGCGAGTTCGAATCTCGTCGTCCGCTCTCGAATTCTAAGGTCCCGGCAACGGGCCGGCCGGCACACGCCGGATCCGGGCGATTGGCGCAGCGGTAGCGCGCTTCCCTGACACGGAAGAGGTCACTGGTTCGATCCCAGTATCGCCCACCAAGGCAAGGCAACTTGCTTGTTGATGAACGTCGGCTCAGGCCGGAATGATCATCATGTGCGGACGTAGCTCAGCTGGTAGAGCACCACCTTGCCAAGGTGGATGTCGCGAGTTCGAATCTCGTCGTCCGCTCCAGTCCTTCGATATCCTGCAGTCGCCGGCATTCAAAACCGCACCACCATTCAAGCAGCTCCGCGGAGCTGCTTTTTTTGTGCCCGAAGTCGCAGGCCGCGGCAGCCGCCCAACGGAAAGATCGGCAAAACTGATCAATATCACTCAGCAAAAATCACTTTATCCAATGTGATTCCGGTCGCATACTTTTCTTCAGACCCAATTCGTTCACGCCAAAAGGCAGGAGTAAACGGTGAATCAACAAACACTCGTCCGTTCGATCATGAGGAAGAAACCGATTGACGACATCGAGGAGGAAAGCAAGCACAGCGGGCTCTTCAAGAGCCTGGGTCTCTGGCAACTGACTGCCATCGGCGTCGGCGGCATCATCGGCGTCGGGATCTTCTCCTTGGCCGGCCTGGTGGCCCACGGAAGCAAGGACACACCAGGCGTCGGCCCCGCGGTGCTGATCTCGTTCCTCGTGGCGGGCCTTGCCTCGGCAGCTGCGGCACTTTCCTACGCAGAATTCGCCGGCATGATTCCTCGCGCCGGCTCGGCCTATACCTACGGCTACGTTGCCCTGGGCGAGGTCATCGGCTGGTTCATCGGCTGGGACCTGCTGCTTGAGTACATCGCGATTGTCGCCGTCGTCGCGATCGGAATTTCCGGCTACTTTGACGCCTTCCTGTCCGGGGTAGGCATCCACATGCCCACCTGGATGACCTCAACAGTGGACGAAGGCAAGGGCGGTGTCATCAACCTGCCCGCCATCCTGGTCTGCCTGCTGGTCACATGGATCCTGAGCCGTGGAACAAAGGCATTTGGCCGCTTCGAACTAGTGGCCGTGGCCATCAAGGTCGTCCTGATCCTCTTCATCATCGGCCTGGGCATTTTCTACATCAACACCAACAACTACAACCCGTTCATGCCCAGCGGCTTCGGTCCGGTATTGGCCGGCTCCGCCACCGTGTTCTTCGCGGTGTTCGGGTACGACGCCATGAGTACCGCGGCGGAAGAAGCCACGGATGGCAAAAAGCACATGCCGAAGGCCATTGTGCTGTCGCTCGTCATCGCCATGCTGCTCTACGTTGCGGCGACCCTGGTGCTCACCGGAATGCAAAACTACAAGGACATCAACCCCACCGCAGGTTTCGCTTCCGCCTTCACTGGCGTGGGCCTGCCCGTCGTCGCCACCATCATCTCGGTCTTCGCAGTCCTGTCCATCCTGACCGTGATGCTGACCTTCCTCTTGGGCGTCACACGCGTCTGGTTCTCGATGAGCCGCGATGGCCTGCTCCCGGGCTGGTTTGCCGGAACAGACAAGCATGGAACCCCGCAGCGCGTCACCTGGATCGCAGGCATCGCCTCGGCCTTGCTCGCGGGCGTCTTCCCCATCAAGGCTGTTGCCGACCTGACGAATATCGGCATCCTCGCAGCGTTTGTGGTGGTGTGCTTGGCCGTGATCGTCTTCCGCTACAAGAAGCCCGACGCTCCCCGCACCTTCAGGTTGCCCCTCATGCCACTGGTTCCGGCCTTCGGCGTGCTCGCGTCGGCCTTCCTCATGATCCAGCTGCATTGGGAAACTTGGCTGCGCTTTGTGGTGTGGCTGGTCATCGGCTTGGTGGTTTACTTCGGCTATGGCCGGAAGCATTCCCTGATGAATCCGGACAGTCCCCGCCATCAGCAGGTGTGACCCCTCCGAAGAATCGCTTGTTATCGCCGTCAAATTTTCCCTTGGCACCTCCAAAGGTCTCGGGTTAGGATCGAGAACGGAGGAGCGAACTGGCTCCGCGATTGAAGGGAGGTGCCCGTGGGATTACTTGACGATCTGAAGGGCAAGGTTCAGGACCTCATTGGTGGCAAAGAAGAAGCCATCAAGGACGGCATCGAATAGGCCGGCGATTTCATCGCCGACTAGATGCGGTTCAGAGAGCCGCTTCCGATTTCGTGGGCAACCTCGACGGTGACGCTGACAAGGCTCCGGCCTAGACAGCACCCTCCACTAATGAGGCTCCGTAGCCGGTTTGACCGGCCCGAGCTCCCGAATACAGTTACGTCAACGGGGCACCGGTCCCGCCGCGAGGCGCCGCCGGTGCCCTTGGCGTTTAACCGCTGCTGTCTCGTCCGGGGAGGCTCGGCTCCGGTAACGTGAGGGACTATGCCAGCTTCGCCTCTCCGCACCGGGCAATCGCGTCCAGTTTCCGCTTCACGGCAGCTCTCCCGCCCTCTTGTGGCCGGAATCGTCACCGCGCTGGTCGGCTTCACTTCCTCCTTCGCCGTGGTGCTCGCAGGCCTGAGGGCCGTTGGTGCCACCCAGGAGCAAGCCGCAAGCGGACTCCTTGCCCTCACCCTGACCTTCGGCATCGGCGTGCTCTGGCTGTCCTGGCGGTCGCGTTTGCCTGTCACGCTCGCGTGGTCGACGCCGGGCGCCGCCTTGCTCGCGGGAGCCGGAACGCCCGACGGCGGGTGGCCTGCCGCCGTCGGCGCCTTCCTTATCGCCGGTGTTCTGATCGCCCTCACCGGGCTGATTCCGCCCCTCAGCAGGCTGATCGCGAAGATTCCCACTGCCCTCGCCCAAGCAATGCTCGCCGGGGTTCTCCTGTCCCTCTGCCTTGCCCCGTTCAAAGCCTTGGGCACCGCTCCCCTGTTGGTGGCTCCTGTGATCCTTTGTTGGCTGATCATGATGAAGCTGGCACCGCGCTGGTCTGTCCCAGTGGCGCTCCTGGCGGCCCTCGCCGTGATTGGAATCTACATCGTGGCCAACGGCGTGAGTATTCCTGCGAACCGCCTCTTGCCCGAGTTGCACTGGACGACCCCCACATTCACGCTCAGCACCGCAGCTGGCATTGCGCTGCCATTGTTCATTGTCACCATGGCATCCCAGAACATTCCGGGGGTGGCCGTACTGAAGTCCTTCGGCTACACGGTCCCCTGGCGCCAGTCGATGCTGGTGACCGGGGCAGGAACAGCGCTGGGGGCACCCTTTGGCGGGCATGCGATCAACCTGGCCGCGCTGAGCGCTGCCCTGGCGGCTGGAGAAGAGGCCGGCGAGGACCGGGGCCGGCGGTGGATCGCGGCCTTCACGTCAGGCCTCGCCTACCTCGTCCTTGCAGCTTTTTCCGCTGCCCTCGTGACCGTCGTGGCGGCGGCACCGCCGGGGCTCTTGGAAGCTGTTGCGGGCTTGGCCCTCCTGGGCACGATGGCCTCCGCCATCGCTTCGGCGCTGGCCGTCGCCGAGGAGCGCATCGGAGCGTCGGTGACGTTCCTGATCGCTGCGTCGGGCCTCAATTTCGCGGGGATCGGCGCTGCGTTCTGGGCACTGGCCGCCGGAATCCTGGTGCGTTGGGCACTCAAAGTGCGGGAGCCCGCTCCCTAGGAGGGTTCGTGGTTTTGGCCCTCACGCGCCAGGGCGGTCAGACGGGACACGGCGCGGAAATACTTCTTCATGTACCCGCCGGCCATCATGTCCTCGGTGAACAGCTTGTCGAAGGGCACGCCGCTGGCAAGGATCGGGACGTCCTTGTCGTACAGGCGGTCGGCCAGCACCACGAAGCGCAGGGCAACGGCCTGCTCGGTGATGGTTTCAACATCCCGCCAGACGACGGCATCAATTCCTGCGATCAGTTTGCGATAGCGGCTGGGGTGGACACCGGCAAGATGGTCGATCAAGCCCCGGAAGTCGTCTACGGCCACGGTCTGGCCATCGAATTCGGCGTGCATCTGACGCTTGAGGTCCTCGGTCTTCAGCGGTGCCGGGGCAGCGGGCAATCCGCGGTGCCGGAAGTCTTCGCCGTCGATCCTCACAACATCGAACTGGTCGGCGAGGACCTGAATCTCCCGCTGGAAGTCGACGGCGGCAAATCGTCCGTCGCCCAGTGAACCCGGCAAAGTGTTGGACGTGGCCGCGAGCTTGACACCGGCGTCGGCGAGTTCACGCATGAGGCGGGACATCAGTACCGTGTCGCCTGGATCGTCGAGCTCGAACTCGTCAATGCAGACCAGTTTGTAGCTGCTCAAAGCCTCCACGGTCTTACGGAAGGACAGGGCACCCACCAGGTTGGTGTACTCCACGAACGTTCCGAAGGCCTTCGGCCCCGGAGCCGAGTGCCACAGGGAAGCCAGGAGGTGGGTCTTTCCGACGCCGAATCCGCCGTCAAGGTAGATGCCCGCCCGGCCGTTGACCTTCTTGCCGAAAAGCCGCTTGAACAGCCCGTCGCCATCCCCGGCTCCTACCGTCGCCCCAAACGCCTCCAGGGCCTTTACTGCCGCCGCCTGGCTCGGCTGGTTGGGATCCGGCCGGTAGCTGTTGAAGGACACCTCTCCGAACCGTGGCGAAGGGTAGAAGCCCTTGAGAATCTCATCCACCGAGACCGCCGGGGTGCGCGCGGCGAGCTGTTCGATCTGTACCAAGGCGGTCCGTTCTTCGTGTCGTAAGTCCCCAGCAAGAATACCGGCAATGCCATGGCCCGGGCGGACACGTGATGAAGGCCATATTTCACCATGTGAACGGGGGAGGAGCTTTAGTCCCCCGCCCTCGATAATGTGGGATTAATGCCGGGCACGTCCTATCGCCCGGCGCCGCCCGGTGTCAGTGAAAGTGTCAGTGAAAGGCCATACCAATGTCCTACCCCGTTGAACAGAACGAGAAGTTCGCCGCATACGCCCACCCCGAGCGGCTGGTGTCCACCGAATGGCTTGCCGCAGCTCTTGAGGGCGGCGCCCTCGGCGACGACAAACTGGTGGTTGTCGAATCCGACGAAGACGTCCTTCTGTACGAAACCGGCCACATCCCGGGCGCAGTCAAGATTGATTGGCACACGGACCTGAACGATGAAGTCACCCGCGACTACGTTGACGGTAAAGCATTCGCAGTGCTCGCAGCCGCCAAGGGAATCTCACGCGACACCACCGTGGTGATCTACGGCGACAAATCCAACTGGTGGGCCGCCTATGCCCTCTGGGTTTTCACGCTCTTCGGCCACGAAGACGTCCGGCTCCTCGACGGTGGCCGGGACAAGTGGATCGCGGAAGGCCGCGAAATCACCACCGACGTCCCACAGCCCACACCAAGCGAGTACCCCACCATCGAACGGAACGACGCCCCGATCCGCGCGTTCAAGGATGACGTACTGGCTCACTTTGGAAAGCCGCTGATCGACGTCCGCTCCCCCGAGGAATACACGGGCCAGCGCACGCACATGCCGGCGTACCCCGAAGAAGGCGCCCTGCGCGGCGGCCACATTCCCACCGCGGCCTCCATCCCGTGGGCACGCGCTGCCGCCGAGGACGGGACGTACCGCAAACGCACGGAACTTGAGGCCCTCTACCTCGGCGAAGCAGGCCTCACCGAGGGCGACGACGTCGTGGCGTACTGCCGCATCGGCGAGCGTTCCAGCCACACTTGGTTCGCCTTGAAGTACCTGCTGGGCTTCGAAACGGTCCGCAACTACGACGGTTCCTGGACCGAATGGGGCAATGCCGTCCGCGTCCCGATCGTCAAGGGCGCCGAACGGGGCACCGTCCCCGTACTTGCCGGAAAGTAGTCCGACGTCTCCGGTTCGGCGCCATATTGAAGAAACGGGCGCCGGACCGGCCTTGACTTGCGTAAGCTGGAAGTGATGAGTACCAATACCTTGCCCGCCGCATTGGCGGAAATTGTCGATGACTTCCAGGCGCTGACCGAGCCGGACCGCCTGCAGTTGTTGCTTGACTTCTCCCGTGGACTCCCGGCCCTGCCGGAACGGCTGCTGGACCACCCTGAGCTCCTGGAGCAAGTGGTGGAGTGCCAGTCGCCACTTTTCCTGACCATTGAACAGGAAAAGAACCCCGACGGCGTCGCTTACCGTTTGTTCTTCAAGGCACCGCCGGAAGCGCCAACCACGCGTGGTTTTGCTGGTGTCCTGCACGAAGGCCTGGACGGATTGACGGCCGCGGAGATCCTGGCCGTCCCGGATGACATGCCCGAACTGCTGGGCCTCACCCGGGCCATCACACCATTGCGGATGCGCGGCATGACCGCCATGTTGGGGCGCATCAAGCGCAAGGTCGCCGCGGCGGACCGCTTGCTGTCCTGATCCGGGATACCACCGAGAATGGCCAAGAAACAGGCTTCACAGGGAACGCCGGCCACAGCCGTACTGGCTGCGGCCGGCGTTCCTTTCACCCTGCACCCGTACGCGCACGATCCGTCGGCGGCCAGCTACGGACTTGAAGCGGCCGAGGTCCTGGGAATCGATCCCGACCGGGTGTTCAAGACCTTGATGGTGGACGTCGAAGGCAAGCTTGCAGTGGGCATTGTTCCGGTCAGTGGAAGCCTTGATCTCAAGGCGATCGCCGCCGCATTGGGATCGAAGAAGGCCACGATGGCCGATCCCAAAGCGGCCGAGCGACGCACCGGCTACGTACTCGGCGGGATTTCGCCCCTTGGCCAACGCCAGTCTTCACCCACGGTGGTCGACGAATCCGCCTTAGCCTTCGGGACAGTCCTTGTTTCCGGTGGACGGCGCGGCCTGGACATCGAACTGGACCCTGCGGACCTGATCCGGCTCACGAACGCCCGGACTGCCCCGATCGGGAGCCACTAGCAAACGCTCGGGCACCCACGGGCGCCTGAGCTCCCGGCTGCAGGTCAACCGGACGCCGGCCCGCCCCGTGGCGCGAGCCTCGGCGCCAACCACGAGCGCACCAGCCGCTCCCACTTCTGCGGATCCACATTCCACTCTTTGGTGTGTCGGGCTCCTTCAAAGGCTTCAAAAGTGACCATCTCCGGATTCTTTTCGGCGAGACTGGCCGAAGGTCCGTACGGAACGTACTCATCGTCCACACTGTGGATCACCAGCGTCGGCGTCCGAAGTTCGACGGCGCGCGAATCCCAGTCCATTGCCTTCAAGTCAACAGGGGCCGCCAGACCGGTGATACGTCGGCCAAGGGGGTGCGCCAACATCAGCTGCCCATAGCGACCCACCGCGTAGGGAATCCTGTTGATTTGTGCGTGGTGCGCAAGGACGTTGACCCAATTGATCACCGGCGCGTCCAAAACCATGGCCCTGATGACATGGCGATGGTGGGAAAGGTCGGCCGTCTGCAGGCAGATTGCACCGCCCATCGACCACCCGAACAGGACCACCTCGTCCGCTCCACGGGCGAGTGCGTACTCAATGGCGGCATCGACGTCGCGCCATTCCGTAGACCCCAAGCCGTAACGCCCGTCCGGGGCAGACGGTGCCAAGCCGTCGTTCCGGTAGGAAACCAGCAGGCTGTCGAGTCCGAGCTCGCGCGCGCTGCGCACTGCACGCAGGCCTTCGAGGCGCGTAGCACCACGGCCATGGACCATGATGGCCCACAACTTCGCGGGCTTCCCCGCGCCGGAAGGGATCAACCATGCCGGGGCTTGGCCGCCGTCGACGTCAATCTGTACATCTTCGAAGTCCAAGCCAAGTGCCGCCGGGGAGTTGTAGACAGCACCGCTCCACCATCCACGACGGGCCGTAGCGAGATCCCCGCTGTAGACTTCCTCGACTTCGCGCTGCACTGTGCGCTCTGCGGGCGAATATGACACGATCCGGCCGATCCGCGCGAACCCTGTCCCCCCGGCAAAAAAGAGGCTGAACACTCCGTCGATAGTGGTGTCCGGGGTTGCTGCGAGGATGATCTGAAGTCCGTTGTCACCGCGCACCACCGCCAGCACTTCCTGATCCGCCTCGCGTACCGAAGGGGTGATGACGCGCCGGGCGAAATAGGCTGCGAGCGCCGAAGATCCCGCGCCCAGCAGGCCCGCAATACCGCTTCCAGCAATGATCCCCCCCACAGCCCATTTGGCAGGGACAGACATTTTCGCACCGTTCACTACGGCAGGGGCAGGTGGGGTCTTGGATGCCATGTGACCATTGTCCCCGTTGCGGGGCTGTCACTTGAACAGCACCAACTGTCCGCGTTGCGTCCCGGCTGGCCCAGCCGCCGCGACGCCACGGCCAGAACAGAATTGCCGGTGCGAATCCGTGCCACCCTGCGCGCCTCAGGTCTACGCTGTAGCCATGAGTGATCCAATCATCATCCTTACCGAAGAGCCGCTCGGCCCGGACGACCGCGTCAATATTGCCAAACTGCTCAATGGCGGCGACTCGCCCCTGGTGGTGCTGGTACCGGCGAACACCGAAAGGCATTTGCTGGTCGACTTCCTCGAAAACCTTTCAATGCTCGAATTAGCCAAAGCCTTCCGGGACCTTGTCGCGGAAGCACCGGATCCCCAGTCGGAGCGGGCGCAAGCCGCGGAGGCCTTGTCGGCGTCGCTCGCTACCTTGGAGGGGCTAGGTGGCGGGGTAACAGGTGAAATCGTCGACGGCGGTGCGGTTGCCGGCCTGGTGTCCAAGGTCAAGGCGCTGAATGCGGCACAGGCAGTCGTGGTCACGCGTCCACACGCTGTTGCCGATACTTTCCACACAGATTGGGCGAACAAGGCCCAGGATCAGTTGGGCCTGCCCGTGCTGCATCTTTACGCGGGCTCGGGATTTATCGGTGACTCGTGAACGTTGAGAGAACATGAGCACTGCAGATAACAGGAAGTACTTCCAAGCCGTGGACCCCCTGGCCGGGGTTCCTCTCCAGGAAGTCCCGAAGAACGAGCAATGCGTGGAGCGAACCGAGGCGGAGTGGCGCGACGAGCTGACCCCCGAAGAGTTCAGGGTCCTGCGCCAGGCCGGTACGGAACGCCCGTATACCGGTGAGTATTGGGACACACATACCGCCGGCGTGTACCAATGCCGGGCCTGCGGCGCGGAGCTTTTCACCAGCAACGAGAAATTCGATTCGCATTGCGGTTGGCCGTCGTTCTGGGCACCTCTCGCCGAAGGCACCGTCCGGTACATCCATGACCGTACTTTGGGCATGGAACGCGTGGAGGTCCGTTGCGCCAATTGCGATTCTCATTTGGGCCACGTTTTCGAGGGCGAAGGCTACGGTACGCCGACAGACCAGCGGTACTGCATTAATTCCGTTTCGCTCAAGCTCGTCGAGGCCCCCACACCGCAGTAACGAAAGGGCACAGTGCAGTAAGGCACCGGCGGTCCCCACGGCCAGCCCTCCCCGGGCTGGATCTTCCGGGGGCCGTCGGAACCACTTGCACAAGAGTTTCTTATGCTCGGGCGACTTTTGAATTAGTGACTCTGACCGCTTGCTACGCTCACCTCAGAACAACATTTTCTTGAGGAAGGCACCGTCGACGATGACCACCACCGCTACCACCGCCCGTCCGCGCATCACGTCTGATAACCGGGACTGGATCTCCCTGAAGACCGCAGCGACTGCCCTCCAGGCGTTCCAGAGCCAAGACGGGTCCATCCAGGATTCCGCGCACCACCAGGCTGCCCGGGAGTACACAGCCACCATCACGGAGGCCATCAAGAGCATGGCTCCCGGATTCCCCCACGACTCTGCCTACCTTGAACTCTTGGTCACGGATTTCGGCCGCTGGGCCGACGCCGGCTTCGGAGTCCCGGACTTCCTCGACTCCCTCCTGGCCTTCCAGCCCCAGGAGCACCGCGAAGACGGGCTCCAGCACCTGGTCGTGTTCCCCATGTACACGCAGAACGGCAGCACGAGCCGTCTCGTGGAAGCTGTCCTTATCGAGGTGATCTGGCCTGAGTTCATCGGCGCGTTGGAAGCCGGCGACTACTCCAACAAGCTGTTCGTGCCCATCCGGTTCCTGGACTTCACCCCCGGCTACGACACCAATTCGGCCGTGCTGTTTCCCGAGACCGTCGCCGTGAGGCAGACGCCTGCCTTCACGTGGGGCGCCATCTTCGCCGACCGCGAGGCCGCGCGGTTCCGCCGCGTCCTCAAGGCAGCCGCGGCAACAACATCCCTTGAGCTGCCAGCAGATGCTGCCGAGCTCGTGGATGACCAGGAACTCACGCAGCGGACGTTCGTCATGTGGGACCTGATCCATGACCGTACCCACATGCGCGGCGACCTCCCGTTCGACCCGTTCATGATCAAGCAGCGGATGCCGTTCTTCCTCTATTCGCTCGAAGAGCTCCGCTGCGACCTGACAGCCTTCCGTGAATCCGTCCGGATCGAGAAGGATGAGGAAGCTTCCCCTGACGCCCGACACCACGCGAAACTCGTCCAGTACGCCGTGATCTTCGACCGTATTTTCCGCTTCGCCATCACGGGCAACCGGGTCCGCAACTACGACGGGCTGGGTGGCCAGCTCCTCTTCGCCTGGATGCACCAGCACCACGTCCTGCACTGGACCGACAGCAAGCTCAGCATCGACTGGGACGAGGCCGCCGCCGTCGTGGTCGAGCTCGGCGCCCGGATCGAGGAACTGTACTGGCGCTCCATCGATCGTCCCAAGGCTGCCCACTGGCTCGCGGCGTATAGGCTCATTTCCGGTACGGTCACTCCCCACCCGGCTTCGGTCTGGGCGAAGGGCCCTGAGGCACTGCCACTCGACGGGCCGCCGCGCGGCCTTACCGACCAGGTCCTCGACGACGAATTCCCGCTGTCCATGTTCTACGAAGCGCTGGAGAAGAAAATGCGTCCAATCATCGAGTCAACCAGCGGCATCACCGGAATGACCGCAGCCTGATGGCCGAGGAACCGCTGACCGTCGTCGTCACAGGTGGCAGCAACTCTTCCGGCATTGCAGTGGCCCGCGCCTTCGCGGTCGCCGGGCACCAGGTCTTCACCGTCGGTTCAGATGAAACGCGTATCAAGGCTGCGGCGGCTGAAGCGGGCGACGGCGTCGTCCCCCTCGTCTGCGATCTTTCCAAGCTGGAGTCCGTGCGGGAGCTCGCCTCGACAATCCACGGGAGCACGGAACGGATCGACGGCATCGTCCACCTTGTAGGCGGGTGGCGGGGTGCCAAGGGTATCGAAGACCAGCCCGACGAGGACTGGGATGCCCTTGAACAGAGTGCCATCACCACACTGAGGAACGTTTCGCGGATCTTCTACAAGGATCTTGAGGCGTCCCCCCGGGGTCGCTTCGCCATGGTGAGTTCGACGGCGGTCGCCGCACCTACTGCCGGAGCCGCGAGCTACGCGGCGGCCAAGGCTGCTGCAGAGACGTGGACCCTGGCCGTGGCCGACGGATTCCACCGCGCCCAGGCGGGCAACCGGGACGAACCGACGGATCAGCACAGCGCGGCCGTCGTCTTTGTGGTCAAGGCACTGCTGGACGCGGCGACGCGGAGGGAAAATCCAGAGCGGAAATTCCCCGGATACACGCACGTAGAAGAACTGGCGGCGGCCGCCGTCGGGCTCTTCGACAAGCCGGCAGCTGAACTGAACGGACAGCGCCTCCTCCTGGCCAAATAGACTGAAAGCGTGAATCAACAAGTGACGAGTACTACTGAAGAATTCCCGGCTGCACTGGACACAGAAGCCGCAGGGCGCCTCCACGATCCCTCCGTCCGCGGTTTCGCCTCGGACAACTACTCCGGAGTCCATCCTGAAATCCTGGCGGCCCTGGCAGCAGCCAACGGCGGCCACCAGGTCTCCTACGGTGAGGACCAGTACACGGAACGCCTCCAGGAAGTCATGGAGCAGCACTTCGGCTCAGGGATCGAGTGTTTCCCCGTGTTCAACGGCACCGGGGCCAATGTCCTGTCCCTGCAGTCGCTGCTGCCGCGCTGGGGTGCCGTCATCTGCGCCTCGACCGCCCACATCAACATGGACGAAAACGGCGCCCCCGAGCGTATCGGCGGCATCAAGCTCCTCCAGGTCCCCACCCCGGACGGCAAGCTGACTCCCGAGCTGATCGACCGCGAGGCCTGGGGCTGGGGCGACGAGCACCGTGCGCAGCCGCTTGCGGTTTCCATCACTCAGACCACGGAACTCGGCACCTGCTACACGCCCGAAGAAATTCGGGCGATCGCCGACCACATCCACTCCAAGGGCATGAAGCTGCACATGGATGGTGCCCGTCTCGCCAATGCCGCCGCCCACCTAGGCGTGCCGCTACGGACCTTTACCCGCGACGCCGGCGTGGACATTTTGTCCTTCGGAGGGACCAAGAATGGGCTGCTGTTCGGCGAGGTGGTGGTTGCACTGAACCCGGAGGTCGCTCACGGGCTGAAGTTCCTCCGCAAGATGAATATGCAGCTGGCCTCAAAGATGCGCTTCATTTCGGTCCAGTTCGTCGCGCTTCTGGAGTCCGGGCTGTGGCTTCGCTCGGCGGAGCACGCTAACGCCATGGCCGCCCGGCTGCGTGCCGCGGTAGATTCCATCGACGGTGTGGAGCCCACGCAGGCCACCGAGTCCAACGGTGTCTTCGCAGTGCTTCCTGCCGGCGTCGCCGACCGCCTCCGTTCGTCCTTCAAGTTCTACGACTGGAACGAAGCGAACCGCGAAGTGCGTTGGATGTGTTCTTTTGACACCACGGAAGAGGACATCGATTCCTTCGTTGCCGCAATCAAGCGCGAGCTGGCCCCGGCGTAGGCCATTGGACGGGGCGGCGTGGCTTCAAGCTTTCGCCGCCCCGGACGCATAATCTGCGAAGGTGAACGCACTCGCACAGGTTCCCGCGGATTTCTTGCACGCGTTGGGAACGCTACGAAAAGCACAGTGCCGGAGTGAGCTGCGGCTCGCGGAGATTCCGGCGCCCTCCCGCTTGGCCCCCTATGCCGTGGCCTTGGGGGCAGAAGTCTTCAGCCGCTCGATGCGTCCTGGCCGAACCCCTGTGCATGGCCCCGCGGCCATGGCATTCACCAAAGAAAACACTCCCGGCACCTTCGGTTCTCCCGGTGCTGCCGATGACGAGGACGATGAACTCGCGACAGGCCGGTTCATCCTCCTCCATGATCCGGACGGCTCGGCAGTGTGGGACGGGGAATTCCGGATCGTTACCTACATCAGGGCCCAGCTGGAAGCCGACATGGGCAACGATGCGATGCTCGGTTCGGTGGCCTGGACGTGGCTCGTGGACGCCCTCGAGAGCCATTCGGCCCAGTACCGGGCGGCGGGCGGAACAGCCACACGCATCCTGTCCGAGAGCTTCGGCACCTTGGCCGAGAGACCGGAAACCATCGACATCGAACTCCGCGCCTCGTGGACACCGGCGTCTTCCGATGCCCAGGCACACTTAGAGGCGTGGTGCGACATGGTGTGCACATTCGCGGGACTCCCTCCCCTGCCTCCCGGCGTCACACCGTTGCCAAATAGGCGACTCACATGAAGACCGTTGGAACCCCGGCCGGACCGGCCCGAACAGAGTCGGTAAACTGAAGGCACCATGACCCCTGAAAATCTGGAACCCACCACAGCCGGCGCCCCGGCTGCTGATCCCACCCCACACATCACGGTGGACGGCTTTGAGGGCCGGATACCCGAAATCATCGATCTTGATGCCCCACGCGAGGGCGTACCCCTTGTCATCGACACCATCTCCGGCCTGGAGCGGTGCGCCGCCGCCATCGCCGCAGGAACCGGCCCCGCCGGGGTCGACGCAGAGCGTGCCTCCGGCTTCCGCTACGGACAACGCGCCTTCCTGGTACAGATCCGGCGTGACGGCGCAGGTACCTGGCTGATCGACCCCGAGCCCTTCGATGACCTGAAGATCATCAACGAAGCACTCAGCGGCGTCGAGTGGATCCTGCATGCCGCGACACAGGATCTTCCGTGCCTCGCCGAACTCGGCATGTGGCCGGACAAGCTTTTCGATACCGAACTCGCCGCACGGCTTGCCGGACTGCCCCGAGTCGGTCTCGCAGCCGTCATCGAGCAGCTCCTGGGCTTTGGCCTCGCCAAGGAACATTCAGCGGCTGACTGGTCCACCCGCCCCCTTCCCGAACCGTGGCTGCGATACGCGGCCCTCGACGTCGAGGTCCTCGCTGAGCTACGCGAAGAACTTATCGAACTCCTGGAAGCGGATGGCAAGCTCGAATTCGCCGAACAGGAATTCGCCGGCATCCTCGCGGCAGGGCTTCCGGCCCCTCGGGTCGATCCGTGGCGCAAGACCTCCGGCCTTCACCAGATCCGTGATCGCCGCCAACTGGCAGCCGTGCGCGAGCTGTGGCATGAGCGGGACCAGCTGGCACGCAAGCGGGATGTTGCTCCGAGCCGCCTGATTCCCGATTCAGCCTTGGTCGCCGCCGCAAAAGCCATGCCAACCACCGTGCCGCAACTCCTGGCCACCAAGGGCTTCCACGGACGGGCCGCACAGCGGGAAGCACCGCGCTGGCTGCGCTGCATTGCCGCTGTAAGGAATACCGAAGATCTTCCCCCGCTGCATCTTCCAACCAATGCTCCCCCGCCACCGCGCGTCTGGACGGACCGTGATCCCGAAGCCGCAGCACGCCTCGGGACTGCCCGGCCACGACTTCAGGCAGCCGCCGACGAGCTCAAACTTCCCGTGGAGAACCTGCTCACTCCGGATTACATGCGGCGCGTGCTGTGGCGGCCGCCGTCGGACATCACAGTCGAGTCCATAGTGGAAGAGCTGCGCACCCTCGGCGCCCGGGAATGGCAAATCGCCATCACGGCACCGATCATCACCGAGGCGTCATTGAATCCGCAACCGCTCCCACCCAAGGAAACGAAAGAGCCGCGGATCCCGGCCCCGAAGTCCCAGCACCAAAGCGAAGACAACAACCGAGACCAGCAGGACAGTGCAGGTTCCTGATCAACTTGCCCGCCGAGGGCACAGAAGGCCTGCTGCCGGACCGAATGGTCCGGCGGCGGGCCTTTTCCGTCCCCTTGTGACGCTCGCTCACATATCAGGGCCTCTGGCATGACGCTCGCTCACGTATGCGCTCTCGCCGAGTGCATTCGGAGGGTGATGTGAGCGAGGATCCGGTGGGGAGGCGTCATATATGAGCGAGCACCGGATACAGATCGCCTTGCGCCCTAAGTTACCCGCGAGTAACATAGCCGTAATCGACACCGGCCTCCCCACGCGGGCGTCCGGCATCCATGTCTCAAAGAGGAGCCACACATGAGCCATACCGGGAATAGCGCCAGGCCGCGGGCAGTCCGCGAGGTCGTCTTCGTGGACGGCGTCCGGACGCCCTTCGGCAAAGCGGGCGAAAAGGGCATCTATGCAGGCACCCGTGCCGACGACCTCGTGGTCAAGTGCATCCGCGAACTGATGCGACGCAATCCGGCCTTGCCTGCCGATCGGGTTGACGAAGTCGCCATCGCCGCCACCACACAGACCGGCGACCAGGGCCTGACCATTGGACGCACCGCTGCACTTCTGGCTGGCCTCCCCCGCAGCGTGCCCGGCTTTGCCATCGACCGCATGTGTGCCGGGGCAATGACCGCTGTCACGACGACGGCGAGCGGCATCGGTTTCGGCGCATACGACGTCGTGATTGCCGGCGGCGTAGAGCACATGGGCAACCACCCAATGGGATCCGGCGCCGATCCGAACCCGCGGTTCATGTCCGAGAGGATCGTGGATCCAGCTGCGCTGAACATGGGCAACACGGCCGAGAACCTTCACGACCGCTTCCCCGCGATCACCAAAGGGCGCACCGACACCTATGCGGCGGCATCCCAGGCGAAACTTGCGGCCGCCTACGGCAAAGGCCAGATCCAGCCGGACCTGGTCCCTGTCGCCACGATGAAGCCAGGACAAGGCTGGACAGTGAACACCGTTGACGAGCCGCCGCGCCCGGGGACCACCGTGGACGATCTCGAGGAGCTGCGCACACCGTTCCGGGCCCACGGCCGCGTCACCGCGGGAAATGCCGCCGGCTTGAACGACGGCGCGACGGCGGCTCTCCTGGCCTCGGCCGACGCGGCCGAAGAACTCGGCCTGTCCGTGAAGATGCGGTTGGTCTCCTATGCGTTCGCGGGCGTCGAACCCGAAGTCATGGGTATCGGACCGGTCCCGGCCACCGAGAAAGCCCTCAAGAACGCCGGACTCGGCATCGAGGATATCGGCCTGTTTGAGATCAACGAGGCCTTCGCTGTGCAGGTACTGAGTTTCCTGGACCACTTCGGAATCGCCGACGACGACCCCCGCGTCAACCGCTACGGTGGAGCTATCGCCGTCGGGCACCCCTTGGCGTCCTCCGGCGTCCGACTCATGAACCAGTTGGCGCGCCAGTTCGAAGAAGACCCGTCAGTCCGTTACGGCATCACCACAATGTGCATTGGCTTGGGCATGGGAGCCACTGTCATCTGGGAGAATCCACATCACCCCAACTACAGAGACCGCGACGGCGCGACAGAGACCTCCGCTGTCATCGAAACCAAGGGAGCCGCAGCATGAGCGCCGCCGAATTCCAGAAACTGGCTAGATTTTTCCCGGATGAGACCGTGACCCACTCCTACGTCCAGGACATCGAACTTCCGGGCAACTCAGGAATTTTCGCCCTGATCACCCTTGACAACGGACTGGACCACTCCAAGCCCACCACTCTTGGACCCAATACCCTTGTGGAGCTCGGCACGGTGCTTGAAGGACTCAAGGGGCGCGCTGCGCGCGGCGAGATCGTCGGCGTCGGCGTCACGGGGAAGCCGTACTTCCTCGTGGCCGGCGCGGATCTCTCCGCGGTCAAGCGGCTCGAAGAGCGGGACCACGGACTGTGGATGGCACAGCTGGGCCATGACGTCTACGCGACGCTCGCCGATCTGGGTGTCCCCAGCTTTGCCTTCATCAATGGGCTCGCCCTCGGTGGTGGCCTCGAAATCGCCCTCCAGTCCACCTATCGCACGGTCTCCACCGGCGCTGGCGCTCTCGGCTTGCCTGAAGCGTTCCTCGGGCTTGTCCCGGGATGGGGCGGCGTCTACATCCTGCCGCGCCTCATCGGCCCGGAAAACGCCGTCAAGGTCATGATCGAGAACCCGCTCAGCAACAACCGGACGCTCACCGGACCCCAGGCTTTCCAGCTCGGTATTGCCGATGCGATCTTCGAGCCCGCGGATTTCGTGGAGCAATCCATCGCCTGGGCAGCGAAAGTGATTGCCGGCGAGACCGTCCCGGAACGTGGCAATTCCGTGGATCCGGCGGATCCGGCCGTTGCCGAGCGCTGGGCTGGAGCCGTCGCGGCAGGGCGCGCGTCCGTGGAAGCAAAGACCTCGAACGCTTCGCCGGCACCCGCGAAGGTGCTTGATATCCTCGAGGCCAACCGCACCATGAGCAAAGCCGAATCCGCAGCCTTGGAATGCGAGACGCTCGCTGACTTGATGCAGACGGACGAGTTCCGTTCCACTGTCTACGCTTTCCTGGACCTAGTGCAGAAACGGTCCAAGCGGCCTGCGGGCGCACCGGACCGCAAGCTCGCGCGCCCGGTGACCAAGATCGGCGTCGTGGGTGCCGGGCTGATGGCGAGCCAGCTCGCCCTGCTGTTCGCGCGCCAGCTCAAGGTGCCCGTTGTCCTGACGGACATCGACCAAGAGCGCGTGGACAAAGGTGTCGCCTACGTCCACTCCGAGGTGGACAAGCTGCTCGGCAAGAAGCGGATCAGTTCCGACGCCGCCAACCGGACCAAAGCCCTCGTCAGCGGCTCCGTTTCCAAAGAGGCATTCGCCGACGCCGACTTCGTCATCGAAGCCGTGTTCGAGGAACTCAACGTCAAGAAGCAGGTCTTCGCCGAAGTGGAGGCGATCGTCTCCCCCGAGTGCATCCTCGCGACCAACACCTCCTCGCTGTCCGTGACAGCGATGGCTGAAGGCCTGCAGCACCCGGAGCGCTTGGTCGGTTTCCACTTCTTCAACCCGGTTGCGGTGATGCCGCTTCTGGAGATCGTGCGCGCTCCAAAGACCGACGACGCCGTGCTGGCCACCGCCTTCGAGCTCGCCAAGGGCTTGAAGAAGACAGCCGTGCTGGTCAAGGACGCGGCCGCTTTCGTCGTCAACCGGATCCTGCTGCGGCTCATGGGCGAAGTCATTGCCGCGTTCGACGAAGGGACGCGAGCGGAAGTCGCCGATTCGGCGCTGCGCCCCATGGGCCTGCCGATGAGTCCGTTCACCCTCAGCGCGATGGTTGGCCTTCCAGTCGCCCAGCACGTCCAGGAATCGCTGCACGCTGCCTTCGGCGAGCGTTTTGCGGTATCCCAGAACCTGCGGAAACTGATTGACAACGGTGTCAAGTCCCTCTGGGCACCAGGTCCTGACGGAACACCTGTCATCCCTACAGAGACGCTGGCGCTCATGTCCTTCGGCACCGAGCCGTCCACGGCCGAGGAAGTACTGCGCAGAACCCAGGACGCCCTCGCCGAGGAAATCGGATTCATGCTCGCGGAAGGCGTGGTGGCCGGGCCCGAAGACATCGACCTTTGTGTGATTCTCGGTGCCGGCTGGCCGATGTTCCTCGGCGGGATCACGCCCTATCTGGACCGAGTGGGCGCTTCCGAACGTGTCAACGGCAAGCGCTTCCTGGCGCCCGGAATTGCTTCGAAGCCGGCCGCCAGCTAGCTAACCGGCCTCAGGGGCGTTCCTGGCGGATCGGCTTCCCAGCCGACGGCCGAGGCCGCCCAGTGCGCGCACCAATTCGGCAAAAGCCTCCTCTGGATGGTTCTCCGAGACGATGCGCGCATTGGGCGACTCACCCCAGAGCCCGCGAAAATCCGCCACGGTGGTTCCGATGAGCCTGGGGGCAGCGGTCTCGACGTGCACGGTGGCGGTGCGGGTGCAAATTCCGGCAGTCCCGGCGGCGACGGACGCGGCGAAGTAATCGTGGATGTGCGCCACATAGCCCTGGTCGTAGCGGCGATGGAACTCGAAGTAGAAGCGCAGCATGTCACTGACATGCCGCACAAGTTCGTTGGAAGCGGTGCTGCGCCGCCCTTCCGGCTGATCCGGCAGGACAAGTTCAGGCTCCATGCAGCCTGCCTCCACGGCCAAGGCGGCCACGTGCTCGGGCATCATCTCGATCCGCTCCGTGGTTTCCAGGGCGCACACCACCGGCAGCCGATCCTCAGGGAGTCCGGAGAAGGCAGCGAACACTTCGGCCGCGGCGTGAGGATCAACGTGTGTGTTCCACTCCGCCGTGGGAGTCGTATTGCCTTGGTAGTAGTAGCTGCCGCCCATGATCACGACGCCACGCAGCAGCGCCGGCAGCCGCGGTTCGGCACGCAGGGCAAGTGCGAAGTTGGTCAGCGGTGCTGTCAGCAGCGCAGTCAGCTCTCCCGGCCGTGCCCGGGCTGCTTCCACCCAGAGTTCGACGGCGTCGCGACCGTGCACCTTCCCGTGCGGTTCCGGCAGCTCGGCGTAGCCGATGCCATGGGGACCGTGCGTTTCGGGCGTCGTGACCAGCGGGATCCGCAGCGGCGCCCGGGCACCGATGGCAACGGGCACCTCAGGGCGGCCGCACAGCTCGAGCAACGACAGGTTGTTGCGCGCAACCTGTTCCGCAGCGACGTTGCCTGGGGCGCAGCTTACGGCCACGAGTTCGACATGTGGCTGGCTGCACAGGTAGGCCAGCGCCAGGGCGTCGTCGATTCCCGTGTCACAGTCCACCAGCAAGCTCACGGGCTCCCTGAAGCCGGCCACGGGCGTCGGATACTCCCTCACGGCGAATTCCTCAGAAAAGGGCAATCTTGGGCGAACGAGGGAAGATGTCATCCAATTCGGCGCGCTCTTCCGGCGTCGGCACCCAGCGCACTGCTTTCGCATTTTCTGCGATTTGCTCGGGGCGTGTAGCTCCTGCAATGACGCTGCTGACGGCAGGCTGGGCGGCCAGCCAGGAGAACGCCAGCTGCAGTTCGCTCAGGTCCCTTTCCTTGGCGAATTGGCTGAAGCGGCCCAACTGGACCCAATCGGCGTCGTTGACCAAGTTGGTCCTCGTGTGGCTGAGGCGCGAACCCTCCGGGGCACTTCCTGGCGCATACTTGCCCGTGAGGAGGCCATTTGCCAGGGGAAAATACGGCAGGACACCGAGCCCAAAGGCCTGGGCGGCCGGCAGCACTTCGAGTTCCGCGCGGCGGTCCAGGAGGTTGTAGTGGTTTTGCGTTGATATGAACCGGGCACCGCCCTGGATCCGGGCGACGTATTCGGCCTCGGCGATTTGCCAGCCGGCACGGTTGGAGTGGCCGATGTACCGGACCTTGCCGCTCGTCACGAGGTCATCGAGGGCCGCGAGGGTCTCCTCCACAGGGGTGAGCGGATCCGGGGTGTGGTACTGGTACAGGTCAATCCAGTCGGTGCCAAGGCGGCGCAGTGACGCCTCTGCGGCCTGGATGATGTAGCGTCGCGATCCCCGGGCACCGAAGTCGTTGCCGTTGGCGCCGCGCATGTCCATGCCGAACTTCGTGGCCACGATGGCGTCGTCCCGGCGGCCCTTCAGTGCGACGCCGAGCATGGTCTCGCTGAGGCCAGGCTCGCGGCCGTAGGTGTCGGCAACGTCGAAAAGGGTGACGCCGGCATCCAAAGCGGCATGCACCACCGCATTGGTGCCCTCTTGCGATTCCGTGGCCGTATTGGCCCGGCCGAGGTTGTTGCACCCCAAACCGACTACTGAGACGGTCAATCCGGAATTTCCAAGGCGGCGATATTCAGTCATGATTTCACCCTACAATGCCCGCGGAGGACAGCTGGCCACTAGTTTGGCCACTCAAGATCCGAACGCGATGCCTGCCTCTTCCATCGCGTCGTGCAACTGGGCCATGACCTTCGGACCCATGCCGTGCAAAGCTGCCACCCGCAGCTCACCGAACTCGGCGAGCTGCTCCAAGGTTTCCAGCCCTTCGTGGGCAAGTGCCCTGCGCGCCGGAGCGGACAAGCCCTTCGGCAGCGGAGTGTGCCCGGGCCAGTTGCTCTTGGGCGCCATGGTTGTCCCTTCCAAGCGGTGGTGTGGTCTTTAGAGCGTAAAGCCCGCGCCGGTTTTCGGCGAGTGTTTTACTTTGAAGGAGGTAGGTTCGGCATGGGGTGCCGCCGCGATGCTCAGCTTGGTGAAGTCGAGGTCTTCTCCGCGGATACACACCTTGATCGCGTTGACGGCCTTGTTGACATCCGGGCACAAGCAATAGATGTTGAGCTTCGAATCGCCGATTTCGGAACGCTCCACGGTCCCGAGGCCCCGCCAGGCAAGTTCGCTGGTCAGGGCAGCCTTGGCCTTTCGTTCAAGGTAGCGGTCGCGCTCGGTGCCGTCCTTCGTCTTCAGCGCGATCTGGGCGACCACCCAGAACTGCTCAGCCTCCGGGATCTCCACGTAGCCATCCTCTTCGCATTGCGCAGCAAAGGCCGTCATGAGTCCTTCGACGGCGGCCTCGTCCTCGACGTCGGATTCGTCACTGCTGCTCTGGTGCCCGACGACTCCGTGGTTGATCACGAACTGCTTGAATTCGTCGTCGTACCAGGCCTCCCGGAAATGCAGGACTGCTTCGTCGTCGCGCTTGTAGGTGCGAATAATGCCGCTCATGCCCGTCCTTTTCTGAACCATTCGACGCAGGTACTGCTGGGTCCTGTGCCGTCGAAAGGTGCCTGCTTATTTGAATACTGCCTGTGAAGCACACCGCATTCTCGCCGCGACGCGTCCCCGGTCAAAGCTTGGGGAGGCTGCCCGTGGTGGGGTGTTCCTGTCCCGGAAGGGGACGCGCGAAAGGTACCTTTGTCCCCAGAACCTGCGCGACGACGTCGTGCGTTATCTGTTGGGCCGTAAGCCCGACGCGCTCAAGCACTTGGCTTCTGGTTCCATGATCGAGGAATTCGACCGGAAGGCCCACCTCGTTGAGGGCGGTATCCACGCCGGCCGCTCGCATCTCCTGGCGAATCCGGGATCCGACGCCACCCGCACGCACGCCGTCTTCGATGCAGATCACCAATCGGTGCCGGGCGGCGAGGGCAATGATGGACTTGCGAACCGGCAGGACCCAGCGCGGATCCACCACTGTGGAACTGATGCCTTGGGAACCGAGCCTTGACGCGACGTCGAGGGCGAGCTCCGACATGGCGCCAACGCTGACAATCAGGACGTCGTTCTCGGTGGAGCCTTCGGGGCGGCGCGCCAGCACATCGACGCCGTCGGAAAGCCGTTCGATCGCTTCGATCTCACTTCCAACGCTGCCCTTGGAGAAGCGCACCACGCTGGGCGCGTCGGCGATAGCGACGGCCTCGCGGAGCTCTTCGCGCAGGCGGCTGGCATCGCGCGGAGCCGCGAGATGAAGCCCCGGAACAATCTGGACCATGGCCATGTCCCACATGCCGTGGTGGCTGGCGCCGTCCGGGCCGGTCACGCCGGCGCGGTCCAGGACAACCGTGACTCCGGCCTTGTGAAGGGCAACGTCCATGAGGAGTTGATCGAAAGCGCGGTTAAGGAAGGTGGCGTACACGGCAACTACCGGGTGCAGTCCCCCGAAGGCCATGCCTGCGGCCGAGGTGAGGGCGTGCTGTTCGGCAATGCCGACGTCGATCACCCTCTCCGGGTGCCGTTCGGCGAACTTATGCAATCCGACGGGGATCAGCATGGCCCCGGTGATGCCCACAATGTCCTTGCGTTCGTCGGCAATATCCGCGATTTCCTCGGCGAACACCGACGTCCAGGAGCGGGCCCCACCGGCCTCAGTGGGTTCGCCGGTCTCGGGGTCGATGATTCCGACGGCGTGGAACTGGTCTGCCTCATTGGCAAGGGCGGGCGCGTAGCCGTGGCCCTTTTCAGTCATAGCATGGACGATCACCGGTCCGCCATAGTTGCGGGCCGTGGTGAGTGCGTGTTCGAGGGCACGCATGTTGTGGCCGTCGACAGGGCCTATGTACTTCATGCCGAGGTCTTCAAACATGCCTTGCGGGGCCCACCAATCCTTGATGCCCTTCTTCATGGCATGCAGGCTCTTGTAGGTGAACTGGCCGATCGGACCACCGTTCTGCAGCTTCTTCTTCCACCAATCCAACACAACCTCGTACGTGGGGGCAGCGCGGAAGGAGTCAATCGTGGGACGCAATGAAGCGAGGTAGTCCGCCAGGCCGCCGACTGTGGGGGCATAGGAGCGGCCGTTGTCGTTGACGACGATGACCACGCGGCGGCGTTTGTCCGCGGCAATGTTGTTGATCGCTTCCCAGGCCATGCCGCCGGTCAGGGCGCCGTCACCCACGACGGCGACGACGCATCGATCGCCTTCCCCTGTCAATTGCCGGGCGCGGGAAATCCCGTCGGCCCAGGACAGGGATGATGAAGCGTGGGAACTCTCTACAATGTCGTGCTCGGACTCGGCACGATCGGGGTATCCGGACATGCCGCCTTGCTGCCGGAGGGTGCTGAAGTCCTGCCGTCCCGTCAGCAATTTGTGGACGTAGGACTGGTGGCCGGTGTCGAAGACGATGCTGTCGCGCGGTGAATCGAAGACCTTGTGGATGGCCATGGTGAGTTCCACCACGCCAAGGTTCGGTCCAAGGTGTCCACCCGTTTGAGCGACGTTGGTGATGAGGAAAGTCCTGATCTCGCCGGCAAGCTGCTCCAACTGCTGGCTGGTGAGCTTGCCCAGGTCCTGCGGGTTCCGGATTGTCTCCAAAAGTCCCAACGGCCCCTCCTTAGGGTGATTGACGTGCTATACAACTCTAACGCCTTGGCCACCACGAAGCCGCCGGAAAGGCTGCAGCCCCGGTTGGTCAATGACCATCCGGGGCTGTAGCTGTTGCCTTTTGGCTCAGGCGGAGTCTGCGCTACTTACCGCTAGTGTGCGGAGATCTGGCGCAGGACGTACTGCAGGATTCCGCCGTTGCGATAGTAGTCGGCTTCGCCCGGGGTATCGATGCGCAGCACGGCATCGAAGGACTTGGTGCTGCCGTCCTCGGCCGTTGCCGTGACCTTGAGTGTCCTTGGCGTCGTGCCGTTGTTCAGCTCGGTGACACCCTCGACGGAGAACGTTTCCGTGCCGACCAGGCCAAGGGACGCGGCGGATTCGCCGGCCGGGTACTGCAGCGGGAGGACGCCCATGCCGATGAGGTTGGAGCGGTGGATACGCTCGTAGCTTTCGGCGATGACAGCCTTCACGCCCAGCAGCGCGGTGCCCTTGGCAGCCCAGTCACGGGACGAACCGGAGCCGTACTCCTTGCCAGCCAGGACAACCAGCGGCGTGCCGGCGGCCTGGTAGTTCTGGGCAGCGTCGTAGACGTAGGCCTGGGGACCGTCTGCCTGGGTGAAGTCCCGGGTGAAGCCACCCTCGACGCCGTCAAGCAGCTGGTTCTTGATGCGGATGTTCGCGAACGTACCGCGGATCATGACCTCATGGTTGCCACGGCGTGAGCCGTAGGAGTTGAAGTCCTTGCGCTCCACACCGTTGGCCAGAAGGTACTGGCCGGCAGGGGTATCCGACTTGAAGGACCCGGCCGGCGAGATGTGGTCCGTGGTGACCGAGTCGCCGAGCTTCAGCAGGACGCGGGCGCCGGCGATATCCGTTACCGGATCCGGCTGTGCCTTCATGCCTTCGAAGTACGGGGGCTTCCGGACATACGTGGACTTGGCGTCCCAGGCGAAGGTGTCGCCTGCCGGGGTGTCGAGCGCCTTCCAGCGGTCGTCGCCGTCGAAGACGCCCTCGTAGCCGCGGGCGAACATTTCCTTGTCGATCGAGGAATCGATGACCTTCTGGACCTCGACGGGGTTCGGCCAGATGTCCTTCAAGAAGACATCGTTGCCGTCCTGGTCCTGGCCCAGGGCGTCAGCCTCGAAGTCGAAGTCCATGGTTCCGGCCAGGGCGTAGGCGATGACCAGCGGCGGCGAGGCCAGGTAGTTCATCTTGACGTCCGGGTTGATGCGGCCTTCAAAGTTGCGGTTGCCGGAGAGGACGGCGGTGACGGAAAGGTCGTTGGCCTGGATGGCCTCGGAGATTTCGGCGTCTAGCGGTCCGGAGTTGCCGATGCAGGTTGCGCAGCCGTACCCGACGATGTAGAAGCCGAGCTTCTCCAGGTAGGGAGTCAGACCCGACTTTTCGTAGTAGTCGGTGACAACCTTGGAGCCGGGAGCGACCGAAGTCTTGACCCACGGCTTGGAGGCGAGTCCCTTGTCCACGGCGTTGCGGGCCAGCAGCGCGGCAGCCAGCATCACGGAGGGGTTGGACGTGTTGGTGCAGGACGTGATCGAGGCGATCGAAACGGCACCGTGGTCCAGTTCGAATTCGCGGCCGTCAGCTGTTGTGACGCCCACCTTGTTCGACGGACGACCGTTGGACTTCGGGCCGTGTGCGTGCGGCGCTACGTCGGCCAGGTGCGTCGCGGAGGCGGTGAACGACGGCGAGTCCGAGGCCGGGAAGCTCTCGTCAATCGCTTCGTCCAGGCTTCCGTCGGCCAGGTCTTCCTTCACGTAGTTGCGCAGGTCCTCGCGGAACTGGGCCTTGGACTCCGTGAGGATGATGCGGTCCTGGGGACGCTTCGGGCCCGAGATGGAGGGAACAACCGTGGACAGGTCGAGCTCGAGGTACTCGGAGAACTTGATCTCGTGCGAGGGATCATGCCAGAGGCCCTGTTCCTTCGCGTAGGCCTCGACCAGGGCAACGTTCTGATCGGAGCGGCCCGTGAGGCGCAAGTACTCGAGCGTGACGTCGTCGATCGGGAACATTGCTGCCGTGGAGCCGAACTCCGGGCTCATGTTACCGATGGTGGCGCGGTTGGCCAGCGGCACAGCCGCAACGCCTTCGCCGTAGAACTCCACGAACTTGCCGACCACGCCGTGGTTGCGCAGCTGCTCGGTGATGGTCAGGACGACGTCCGTGGCGGTGGCACCGGCAGGGATGGAGCCGGTGAGCTTGAAGCCCACAACGCGCGGGATCAGCATGGAGACGGGCTGGCCGAGCATGGCAGCCTCGGCTTCAATGCCGCCCACGCCCCAGCCCAGCACGCCCAGGCCGTTGACCATGGTGGTGTGTGAGTCGGTGCCGACGCAGGTGTCCGGGTACGCACGGAGGACGCCGTCAATTTCGCGGGTCATGACGGTGCGTGCCAGGTATTCGATGTTGACCTGGTGGACGATGCCGGTTCCCGGGGGAACAACCTTGAAGTCGTCGAACGCAGTCTGGCCCCAGCGCAGGAACTGGTAACGCTCGCCGTTGCGCTGGTATTCGATCTCCATATTGCGCTCAAGGGCGCCGGAGTTGCCGAAGACGTCGATCTGGACGGAGTGGTCGATGACCATCTCGGCCGGTGCCAGCGGATTGACGCGCTTGGGGTCGCCGCCGAGCTCCTTGACGGCTTCGCGCATGGTGGCCAAGTCGACGACACAGGGAACGCCGGTGAAGTCCTGCATGATGACTCGAGCCGGGGTGAACTGGATCTCGGTGTCAGGCTGGGCATTCGGGTCCCAACCGGCCAGGGCGCGGACGTGGTCGGCCGTGATATTGGCGCCGTCTTCCGTCCGCAGGAGGTTTTCAAGCAATACTTTAAGGCTGAACGGAAGGCTGTCAGCGCCTTCAACGGAGTTCAACCGGAAAATTTCATAATCGGTGCCGGCTACATTCAGTACGCCTTTGGAACCGAAGCTGTCCACAGTGCTCATGGCAGGACTCCTCTCGCAACAGCTTTCATCTTTGTCGCGCGGTTGACCACTAGCTAGTTAGGCAAGCCTAATCTGAGCGACTGCCGTTGGTCGGTGGAGAAGTGAAGCGCGACTTGGAACTTCTCCACCATCGTAGTGGCGGCTACGCCGCGGGCACCAGCAACGCAACGGTCTCCAAGTGGTGAGTGTGCGGATACAGGTCAAAGGCCCGGAGTGCTTCAAGCCGCCAGCCGCCGTTCCGGAAGTACCCCAGATCACGCGCGAACGAGGCCGGATCACACGACACATAGGCGATTGCCCGCGGTCCGGACTCGATGAGCTGGCTGACAACAGCTTTGCCCGCACCGGCCCGTGGCGGGTCGATCACCAAGGAGTCGAAGTTGCGGGGGCGTTGCCGCAAGACGCGTTCCACCCGGCCCTGGACTATCTCGACATGGGGTTCGCCGTGCAGGTTCTTCCGGGCATCCCGGCTGGTGCCGGGCGATCCTTCCACGGACAGTACCGAACCGGTGACCCCCACCGCGTCCGCCAGGGGCGCCGTAAATAATCCGGCTCCCGCGTAAAGATCGGCCACGGCCGATCCCGGAAGGAGGTAGCCGCCGTCGCGCAGGAATCCAGTCACCGCCCCCACCATGGTGTCCGGAGCGTCTTTATGGATCTGCCAGAAACCCTCCCCTGTGACCCGGTATTCATGACCGGCTGCCGACTCCTGGACCCAGGTCCTACCGCGCAACTGCAACACTTCGCCGCGGGCCGGGTCGAAGCTCGCCACGGAAACATCGTGCGGGAGCTGCCCCAGGATCCGGTTGAGGCGCCGGGCGTCGGTCCCCTCCTCCGGGGCGAGGAGGACCAGCGGACGTGATCCGTTGGCAGGTGCCGCAACTTCCACCCGTGAAATACCGTGCAAATCGATGTCCCATAGCCGCAAGTCATTGATGCCCGGAAGCGCGAGAGGCATCTCGCGAACCGGAATGACGACGTCGGAGCGGTGGGCGTGCATTCCCAGGCGGCCGCCCGGGGTGACGGCAAAACTGGCCCGCGTTCGCCAGCCGAGGCCCGTATCGCCGTCGGAAGCCGGATCATGTGCGGCGGCGGGCTCCACCTCGACGTTCAGTTCGACGCCGGCGAGCCGCTTCAGTTGTTCGGCGAGGACTTCGGATTTGAGCAGGCGCTGCCGCTCCAGTGTCACGTGGCCGAGTTCGGCACCGCCCACGGGCGGTCCGCCCTTCCGCCAGGCGGCAAGGGAGTCGGCGAGTGCCCAGAAATGGCGTGTCCGGTCGTCCGACGCCTCCAAGACGTCGACGACGTCGGCACGCCAGAAACGGGAAGACTCGCCGGAGTCCGTCAGCCGGACCCGGACCTTCTCCCCCGGGATGCCGTGCCGGACGAAGATGACCCTGCCTTCGTGCCGAGCGACAAAGTGGCCGCCGTGGGCGATGGCGCCGACGTCCACCACAAGTTCCTTGGCAGCTCCGTCATGGGAGGTGGGCGTGCTGGATTCCGTATTGCTGGGGTCGGTCATCAGGTATCCTGCAGTGCCTTTGCTTCTTCGGACGACTTCAATTGCCATGGAACGCTTGCCACCATCACGCCGGGTTCAAAGTGAAGCCGGGCCTTGATGCGCAGTGCGGTCTGGTTGTGGACAAGCTGTTCCCACCACTTGCCGACGACATACTCCGGGATGTACACGACGATCAGGTCGCGCGGGGAATCCCGGCGCATGTTCTTGACGTAGTCCAGGATGGGCGTGACGGTTTCCCGGTATGGGCTCGCCAACACCGTCAACGGGACCGGGATGTCCAACTTTTCCCAGGCCTCCACGGTGTGGGTTGTTTCTTCATGGTCGATGTCGACAATGATGGCGTCCAACCTGGACGGCCGCGATGCCCTTGCATAGGCGAGTGCGCGCAGCACCGGTTTGCGGACGTGGGACACCAGCAGCACGGCGTGGACCCTGGTGGGCAGCGCACGCGGGGAGGAGTCCTCGTCAACGGCCAGTTCCTTGGCCACGTTGTCATAGTGGGCCCGGATGCTCCACATGATGAGGAACAGCACGAACATGGCCAGGAGCGCGATCCAGGCTCCCTGTTCGAACTTGGTGATGAGCACGATGGTCAGCACCAGCGCCGTCATGCAGAAGCCGAGCATGTTGATGGTGCGGGACTTCAAGATTCTGAGCCGGACAGCTTTGTCCTGGGCAAGTTTGAGTTCCCTGCCCCAGTGCCGCACCATGCCCAGCTGGCTCATTGTGAAGGAAATAAAGACACCCACGATGTAGAGCTGGATCAGCTTGGTGACGTCGGCGTTGAAGGAAATGATCAGGACAAGGGCCCCGGCCGCAAGTGCGAGGACGCCGTTGCTGAAGGCGAGCCGGTCTCCGCGTGTGCGCAGCTGGCGGGGCAAGTATCCGTCCTGGGCGAGGATGGAGCCCAGGACGGGGAATCCGTTGAAGGCCGTGTTGGAAGCGAAGACGAGGATGACGCCCGTGGCCGCGACGACGATGTAGAACGGGATGGACCCGGCCCCGAAAATGGTCTGTGCAATCTGGCTGATGGCCGGATTCTGGATGTAGTCATCCGGCAGGGGCTTGCCGTCGAGGAGGAATTCCTTGGCCGGGTCCAGCACGATGTGGACCTTGGTGGCGTTGGCAAGGTAGATGATGCCCGCGAGCATGGCCGAGGCGATGACACCCAGCAAGAGAAGGGTCGTGGCAGCGTTCTTGCTCTTGGGCTTCTTGAAGTTCGGCACACCGTTGCTGATGGCCTCCACACCGGTCAGGGCGGCTGCCCCTGAGGAGAAGGCCCGAAGGAGCAGGAACGCCCCGGCCAATCCGACCAGTCCTTGGTCGAATCCCTCTTGCGGGACGATCGCAAAAGCGGCCGACGGCGCTTCGCCCAGGTGGCCTGTGACCGCCTGGAAGATGCCTACGGCCGTCATGCCCAGGATGGAGAACATGAAGATGTAGGTGGGAACCGCAAAAACACTCCCGGCCTCCTTGATGCCGCGAAGGTTCACCAAGGCCAAGATCACGACGCCGACTGTGGCGATGAGTGCCTGCTGCCCATGCAAGGAGGGGATCGCGGTGGTCAGGTACGCGGCCGCGGACGACATCGACACGGCAACCGTGAGGACATAGTCAACCAACAAAGCGGCCGCGACGGTCAGGCCCGCGAACTTGCCGAGGTTAACGTTGGCGATTTCGTAGTCGCCACCGCCGGAAGGATATGCGTGGACGTTTTGCCGGTATGAGGCAACAACCGTGAGCAAGACCACCATGACTGCGAGTCCAACCAGCGGCGAAATGGCCACGGCACTCACGCCCGCCAGAGCCAGCGTCAGCAGGATTTCGTCGGGGGCATACGCCACAGAGGACAGGGCGTCCGAGGCGAAAATCGGCAGCGCAATGCGCTTGGGAAGCAGGGTGTGGGCCAGACGATCGTTCCGGAACGGCCGCCCCACCAACACCCGCTTCGCGGCGTTGAGAATTGTCAGCACTCCGCAAAGCTACTCTGAATCCAACGCGATGTCATGACGGCGGACTGGCTTCCGCGACTTGCCCCGGTAGAGTCTTACCGAGCGGCATGCATAAGAGTGAAGGAGAAACCGTGGCTCACTTTGTGATCATGGGTTGCGGACGAGTGGGCGCAACGTTGGCGCACACCTTGGAAGACGCTGGCCATTCAGTGGCAATCATCGACCAGGACGATCGTGCTTTCCGTCGCCTGCGCAGTGGATTCACCGGCAGGAAAGTCACCGGCGTCGGCTTTGACCGGGACACGCTGAAGCAGGCGGGTTGCGAAGAAGCGTATGCTTTCGCCGCCGTTTCCAGCGGTGACAATTCCAACATCCTCGCCACCCGGGTAGCCCGTGAAACTTTCCATGTTTCACACGTGGTTGCCCGCATCTACGATCCCGGCCGCGCCGAAATCTACCAGCGCCTGGGCATCCCCACGGTTGCCGCGGTGCGCTGGAGCGCGGACCAGGTCCTGCGCCGTATCCTGCCCGAACAACACCTGGCTGGCGATTACCGCGAGCCTTCCGGCCGACTGGTCTTGTCTGAAGTTGACCTGAACGAAGGCTGGATCGGGCACCCATTGACTGCCATCGAAGCAGCTTCCGGGATCCGCATCGCTTTCCTTACCCGCTTCGGAGAGGGCGTCCTGCCCCAGGCCGGAACGGCGTACCAGGAAGGTGACACTGTGCACGCCATGTTGAGTCTGGACCGCAGCGCCGAGGTGGCACGCGTCCTCGCCAGCGCACCCGCCAAGGAGTCTGAGTGAAAGTCGTTATTGTCGGCGCGGGCAGCGTCGGTTCATCCATCGCGCGCGAATTGCTCGCCCACAACCACGAGATCATGCTGATCGACCTCAAGCCTGAGGTGATCGGGCGGAGTGGCCTCCGCGGGGCGCGTTGGCTGGTGGGGGATGCTTGCGAATTGAGCACGCTCCAGGAAGCGAAACTGGAAGGGGCCGACGTCGTCGTGTCCGCGACCGGTGACGACAAGGTCAACCTTGTGGTGTCCTTGCTGGCCAAGACCGAGTTCGGTGTGGGCCGTACGGTGGGCCGCGTGAACAACCCCAAGAACGACTGGATGTTCAACGATTCCTGGGGAGTCGACGTCGCGGTCAACACCCCGCAGCTCATGACGGCGCTCGTGGAAGAAGCAGTGGAAATCGGTGACCTCGTCCGGCTGCTGACCTTGCAGACGGGTGTGTCTTCGCTCGTGGAGTTCACGGTCCCGCACGATTCGCACATCATGGGCAGCACCGTGGGCGGCATTGAATGGCCCGAAGACGCCACCCTTGTGGCGATCCTCCGCGATCACGCGCCCATCACGCCCAGCCGCGATGACGTGATCGACGGCGGCGACGAGCTGTTCTTCGTCACGACCATTGCGGCCGAGGACGGGCTCAGGGCCCTGCTGTCCCCGTCCGCGGCCGACCACGGATCAGTTGGGGTCGAGGAAGAGTTTTCGGATCAGTCCGACGACGACGGCTTCGACGGCTGAGGATCCTTGTTCGGCTTCTGACCTGGCGCCGGCCGGGTCAGGAGCCAGGCAATCCAGAGGCCAAGGATATACAGCGGAGCGCCCATGATCAGCCTCATGGTAGCGAGCGCGGCCAGTCCGGGCTCGCCCATGAAGTACAGGGGAACCTGGACCACAAGCCGTAGCGCCAGGACAGCGATGACCACCCAGGTGCCGATGGTGTAGGCCCGCAAGCGCTCCGGCTTCTTCCGCCAATCGAAGCCTTCGTTGCGGACAAAACCGAAGAGCAGGCCGGCAATGGGCCATTTGAGGACAATGGACAGCACCATTCCCACGATGTAGGCGATGTTCGTGTAGAAGCCCAGGACGTAGAAGTCCTCGGCCTTGCCTGTGGAGTTGGCGAGCCAAGCCGAAATTGCGACACCCGCGATCCCGGCAAGCGCCTGGGTCAACGGACGCCGCTGGACAAGCCGCACCACGGTAAAGACAGCCGCCGCCGCGAGGGATGCAATCAGGGACGCTGGAAGGTCGCGGGTGACCATGAAGGCGATCAGGAACACGAGGCCCGGCACGATGCTCTCGGCTATCCCTTGAATACCCCCGGCCGACTTGAGGATATCCACGTGCCCGTGGCTGTTCCGTTGGAGTCCGGCCTTTTCTGCGTAGCCCGCGGCGATGTCCGCAATACTTGGCCCCGGCGTCTCCTGACGGGACCCCTCTGCCTGGCCGGGCTTTTCCTGCGCTGGTTTCTCGTGGGGACCGGGTCCGTTGGCGACGGTCATTGGTACTCCTGCCGGGAGAGGATTTCATAGCGCGGATTGAACATGGTGGGCAGCCCGTCCCGCAGCATGACCATTCCTTCCAGGCGAAGGACAGTCCCGGGTTCGATGCCGGGGACCTTACGGCGACCCAGCCAGATGACGCGCAAGCGGGCCAATGGACCGGTTTCTCCCCTGTGCGCGATCCGGTCGACGACGATTGCCGAGAAGTGTGCTTGCTCGTTGGCGGGTTGGTAGGTTACCGACTCGATAAAACCTGTGCAGTTGACCCTGCCGCGCAAAGGGAGCTCAGTCAGGGACAAGGATGCCCGGCTGCCATGGGCGGCAGCGGCGCGGGGCGCTTTATCAGCCAATCTGGGTGATCTCCGGGCCGCGTTCGGGTTGCTGAAGTTCCGGTGTTTCCTGCGGAGCGCCGTGGTGTCCGGGGGCTGCGGCGTCCTTGGGCAGCCTCAACTGGAGCAGTTCACGGGGCGGCATGGGGCTGTCTCCGCGAATGACCACGACCTTGCGGAAGAGATTCTCCAGGCCTTCGGCGGCATGCCTGTCCAAGGCGGCCTGGCCCCCGATGACCCCGCGGAGGAACCAGCGCGGCCCATCCACGCCCATGAACCTGGCCGCTCTGAAACCACGCCCGCCGTCGGCGGATTCCGTAGGAAGCTTGGCGATGAGTTCGGTGCCGAAGGTGCCGTGGATCTCCTCGACTTCGCCTCCCTGGCTGGACACCGACTGGCCGATCTGTTCGCGGATCTCGTCCCAAAGTCCTTCGGAACGGGGAGCAGCGAAAGCTTGGAGTTGAAGGCTCGAGCCGTCCAGGTCCATGGTGACAGCCACAACCCGCTGGGTCGCTTCTTCCACCTCGAGACGCAGTTGAAGGCCCTCAGAAGGCTCGATGAGCAATGCGCCAAGGTCCACGTAGCCCTCTTGGCTATCGATTTCGCTGGCATCGAATGGCCCCTTGGACAGCCGGAAGTCGCCCTTGGCGATTCCACTGGCTACCGTTCCGGCATCCTGCCGCGACGTCGCGGCTTTAGCCTGCTCGGTATTCTTGTCTTCCGGCTGCTCGGCCTTGGACTTCTTTCCGCGCCCAAAAAGCATCGGGTTGTCTCCTTAGTAGTGGTCTATCCCCCAGTAAACCGCAGACTGCCCGTCAACTCGCGGGCAGCGTCGCAATCAGCTCCGTATGGCGTCGATTGCCGAGGGTTGTTGCTAGCTCACGGCCGGCGCGAAGCCTCCGGTCGATCCAAAACCGCCGGTGCCCCGTGCGGTGTCGGACAATTCCTCCACCGCCACGAACTGCGCATATTCGACGCGCTGGATCACCATTTGGGCAATTCTATCGCCGCGCCTGAGCTCGATTGCCTGGTTTTGGTCCGTATTCAAAAGCGTCACGGAAATTTCACCTCGGTAGCCGGCATCGACCGTGCCCGGGGCGTTGACCACGGTGAGTCCGTGCTTGGTGGCCAGCCCGGACCTCGGGTGAATCAATGCGACAAAGCCGTTTGGCAGCGCGATTGAGACCCCTGTAGGAACGAGCTTCCGCTCCCCCGGGGCGAGGGATACGTCCACGCGGGCCCGCAAGTCGGCACCGGCGTCCCCAGGATGGGCGTACGACGGCGCTTCCAGGCCGTCGTCGAGCATTTTCAGTTGGATCTGAAGGGTCGGCGCGCCATATTCGGCGGAGATGTCTGCGGGGCTGGCAACTGCTGTCTCATGGCTCACAGTCAGATATTCTATCGTCCGCGGATGCTGCCGTGGTTGCTGGCGCAAGCGACCGCCACGGCAATTGCTGTGCGTCAGTTCCTGGGGTCGCTGTCCCGATAAGCTGGTTGCATGCCTGAATCGACTGCATCCGTACCCACGCCGAACCACTCCTCAAGTGGAACGGGCGTCCTGTATGCGGAAAAACTCTGGCCATCTCCTTGGATCTGGATTGTTGTGGTCGGCTTGTCTGCCGCCGGCATCCTGATGTTTGCGCCGATCAGCATCACCGCCGGCATCATCGCCGCGCTGGTTCTCTTCGCGATCATGACCACCATGCTGCTGTTGTCCACTCCGGCGATTGTGGTGGACCGGGATACCGTCCAGGTGGGCCGCGCCAGCATTCAGCGCGAATTCGTCGGCGCCGTCACGGCCTTCCGTAAGGAGGAAGCCACGGCAGAGCGTGGAATCCGGCTTAATGGCCTGGCGTTCATGTGCCTGCGCGGCTGGATCGATCCCGTGGTGCGCATTGAAATCACCGACCCTGCGGACCGTACCCCGTACTGGCTGACGTCCACCCGCCGCCCTGAAGAACTGCTGGCGGCCCTGTCCAAGTAGGCTGGTCCGTTCCCCCAGGGTCAGCTCTCGCACTCCTTGCAGTAAAGATGCCCGTCTCTCTCCAGTGCAATCTGGGAGCGGTGCTTGACCAGGAAGCAGTTGAAACAGGTGAATTCGTCCGCCTGCGGAGGCAGCACACGGACCAGCAGCTCTTCGCCGGACAAGTCCGCCCCGGGGAGCTCGTAGGCGTCGGCCAGCTCAGTCTCGTCGATGTCAACCGCCGATGACTGCTTCTCGGTGCGATGCGACTTGAGTTCCTCGATCGAGTCCTCGGTATCTTCTTCTGTCTTCCGAGGGGCATCGTAGTCCGTTGCCATGGTCCCTTCTTCGTTCTCCCTTGTGCTTCACGCAGGGCTCGCGGTCCTGTCAACCGGAACCTGCTCCGGTCTAAGAATGTAACGCAGCAGGCCGCATTTTTGTGCCCGATATCGGGCAGATTGTCCTCCCAGCCGCACCAAATGTCCATAGCCCCGTGGTGACGGTTGCGTGGGGAAATTCCCGGAAAATCGCGGAATATCGCGGCGCGCCCTTTGTCCTAGTAGGAAAAGGCTGCACCGGGTGGCAGAGTTTCGAATGTCAGATAGGCCATGGTGGAGGATTTTATGCGGGATCTACGGCTGGTTGGCGTCCACGACGACGGCGGACATCTCCTGTTGAGCGGTACCGGCGGCGAAATGTTCCAGCTTCCGATTGACGAGGCGTTGCGTGTTGCCGCGAGCCGGACACCTGCCCAGGTGGCCGCACGCGCTTCGATCACGCCCGTCGCCATGTCCCCCCGTGACATTCAGTCGCGTATCCGTAGCGGTGCGACGGCCGCGGAAGTAGCGGAGCTGTCAGGATTGCCGCTCGCCAACGTGCAGCGCTATGAGGGCCCTGTGCTAGCCGAGCGGGAATACATCGCGCAGCAGGCCCGCAAAGTGGAAATCGCTTCCCCGGCACCCGGCCACGATACCTACCGCGCAGCGTTCGGCGACGAGCCTGCAAGCCTTGGCGAGATGGTTGCGCACCGACTCACGGCCCACGGCATTGACTCTTCCACGGTTGAGTGGGACTCCTGGCGCCGCAGCGATGGGGCGTGGACCGTCGTCGCGCGCTTCGAAACCAAGCCAGGCAGCCTGGAAAGCATCGGCGAAGAGCCACCGGCGATGTGGACCTTCAATCCCCCCCGGAAATCGATCCAGAACGCCAACCGCTGGGCCCAGCAGCTCAGCGAACTGGAACCGCTTGATGGCCCCGTACCGACGCGACGGCTCGCCGCCGTTTCCGACCGGCCTTTTGATTTTGAGGCCGACGGCGGCGCCGCGGCCCGTGCGGCCGCCGCCGCAGCCACCAAGGAAGCCGATGGACTCCTGGACATGCTGCGCTCTCGCCGCGGACAACGGCTGGGCCTCGACGAAGACAGCGACGACGCTTTGGCGTTGCTTCTGAGCAGCGGTGTTCCAGCCGCCCATCCCCGGCCCAGCGACGTCGAAGACGGGCTTTCGGATAAAGAATCAACCGACGCGGACGAGCCGACCGAAGCCGACCCCGCCGCGACCCGTCGTGACGCACGTGCCTCCATGCTGTCGCGACTGAGCCTGGCTCCGCAGCATGACGACAAGGAAGGCGATTCCCTCCGGCTGCACGACGGCGTCAGCACGGATACCCGGGAAATTACCGTGATCCCCGGCCCCCTGCGCCCAGTGACCCTTCTGCGCGGTAGGCCTGACAACGATACGAAGGCCCCCCAGGACGAGACGCAATCCCAGGAAGCGGCATCACCGCGGGCCGGCCTGGACGAATTGCTCGGCGGAGCTCCCCGGCGGGAACGCGAGGAGCCGAAACTCACCCGTGCCGGACTGAAGGATTCCTGGTACAAGGCCACACCATCCGCCTCGTCGGAGGGCGTGGATTCGGAGTCTGACAACCGGCCCCGCGGTGACGAATCTTCCGACTCTGCCCCTGCCGAACGCCAGCCGTCACGGCCCAAGCGCTCCAGCATCCCCAGCTGGGATGAAATCGTCTTCGGAACGCGCGGAGACTAGCCGTTCAAATTCGCGTCGCTTTCGGTTCGCGGAAGGCCTCAGTTCGCGCCGTGCCAAAGGCAAGCGTCGACGTCGAACGGCAGCAATTGGTCCCGGCTCGCCATGAGATTGGCGCCGTGGGCGGTGACCCGTCGCATGTAGTGCCGCCGGCAGAGGGTCTCGTACCCGACTGCGGGTAGCAACACATCGGCTGGTTCGGGAGTCGTCCCTCCACCGCCGTCCCCTGCGGGCCCGTCTTCAAGACGGCCGTCCCCGATGCGCCCATCCATCGCCACGTCGCCCACCACCACTTGCTCGCCTTCGACCACCATGATGCCGTCCACGGTCCGCGCATTGTGTGTTGCGCGGCGGCCGCACCAACAGAGCGCTTCGACCTGCAGGACCTGGACCCTGTCCGCGAGTTCCACGAAGCGCTGGGATCCAGGAAACAGCCTTGTACGGAAGTCCGAGGTGATTCCGAAGGCGAACACGTCGACGTCCATCTCATCAACCACGCGCGCCAGCTGTTCCACTTGCCCCGGCGAGTAGAACTGGGCCTCGTCACAGATGAGGTAGTCCACCCGGAGGCCTGTCGTCCGGCGTCGGACCACTTCGTCCCAGAAATCGGTGGTGTCAACGACTTCAACTGCATCCGTCTGGAGACCGAGCCGGCTGGAGATGACCGAGCCTCCCGCCCGGTCGTTGCAGCTGAAGCGGACTCCGCCGCGGCCACGCGCACGGTGGTTGTGGTCCATCTGCAAAGCAAGCGTGGACTTGCCGCAGTCCATGGTTCCGGAAAAGAAGATGAGCTCAGCCACGGCGGCCTTTGGGACCTCCGGACTGGAAGCAGAGCAGCGGAACTTCGCGCTCCGCCTTGGTCAGCGAACCATGCTGCCCGACGACTTCCAGGGCGGTAGGGCGGACCCGGCGGACATCGTAGAGCGCCAATGTGTCCCGGGCGGCGATCATGACGTCTCCGATCCGTGGAGAAACCTCCGGGCGCAGCCGGCCGAAGAGACCTGCCGCAAGGCCCTGCTCCCGGGTGAAGGCCCAGATCCGGTCGCCGAAACGGGCACGCCAGGCGTCCAGCAGGGCTTCCCGGTGAAGCTCTCCGGCGTCGGGTTCCAGGTACAGGTGCACCATGCGTGGTTCGCCTGCTGTATGCCGGATGCCGGCAATGAGAGCGGCATCGGCTGAGTAGTCGATCCGCTGTGACTCCGGAACGTCAAGCATCCCGTGGTCCCCGGTGACCAGGATCGTGGTACCTGCCGGAAGTGAGGTGGATAGCCTCTTGACCGTTGAATCTATCTCTTCGAGCTGGTGTTCCCAGCGATCGGACTGGCAGCCGTAGCGGTGGCCGGCTTTGTCGAGCTCGTTGACGTAGAAGTACATGAGCGAGCTGGTTCCTGCAGCCATCGCCTCCCCCGCAGCTGCCGTGCGGGCATGCAACGAGCTACCTCCCACGAAGCGGCTTCCCCGAAGCGCCGCCCGGGTCATGGGTGACGTACCGAACTGAGGCAGGCTCACAGTAACCACGTCAGCCTCAGCAGCAACGCGTTCGAAGATCGTCGGGAACGGTTGCCAGCTCAGGGGATCAACTCCGGCGTCCCAATTGCCGAGCAGGTTGACCACCTTGTCCTGGGCCGGATCCAGGACGTCGTAGCCCACCATGCCGTGTTCGCCGGGCGTACGGCCCGTGCCCAGACTTGCCAAGGACGATGCCGTGGTGGAAGGGAAGGCTGAATCAAGCCAGACAGGAACGGCTCCCTGCCCCGAATTCGCAACGGACCTCAGGAACGGCGTGTGGGCGGCTTTCTGCTTGAGCAGGTTGCGGCCCAGGCCATCGGCGAGTATCACGCACACGCGTTGCGATGCGGGCAATTGCAGCTTGTTCTCAAAGCCCGGCAGGCCCATGCTCGCAGCGGCGCTGGTGAAGACCTCGGCGATCGACCTGCTGCCATACAACGGAGCGCCGGGAAGCTCGGGGACGGCGCTGGCAGCGGGGACGGTTTCCTGGGCGAGATGTTCCGAGGCCACCATCAGCGCTGGTGCCCGCGGCTCAACCGGTTTCCGAAGACGCCCGAGCGGAGCCGCGGTGCGGGGATGGAACCCGAATGTGCTACAGACCCGGGACCCCCTGTGTTCACGGCCCGCAGCGCGCGGGCAAAGATCTTCGCATCCTGCACGGCCCTGGGGCCGTCTGCCTCCGAGCTGATTCGAAGGACGATGTCCTCCTGGGAAATAGTGCCTGTATACCCATGATCGGCTTCGCATTGCGGGTCCCCGCAACTGGCCGGACCCACATCCAGGCGTTGGCCACCAGACCAGGCAATGGACAGGGTCAGCTCCCTGACAGGGTCACTCGGAGTGTAGTTCTGCGGCTGCGCATACATGTAGCTGAGTACCACCGAGCGGATTTGTGCCACTGGCACGGACTCGGTGGAAATCTGGGCGACAATCTGCTCGCCGGCCTCGTCAAGCTGCTGGTCGTCAACGTGGGTGATCACCAGCATGTCCTCAGTGAGGACCAGGACCGTGATGTGGCGCCGGACCTCGGCACGGTCGAAATGCGTTTCCAAGTGCACCAGGTGTGCAAGGCAGTCCCGCCCGTCCAAAGCGTCGGCCACAACATCGGCAACGAGGACAGGGTAGAACCCGGCCCGCTGAAGAGCCTGGTCCAGGCTCTGCCCCTGCGAGCTGTGGTTGTGTGCTGCATGGTGCCCGGTGGTAGCCGGACCGGACGGAGGCGTCGGGGACTTCGAGCTCATTCCCCCATTTTCACAGATCGGCTGTGGACTTCATAACCACCCGGCTCCCCGCCCGGTCAGCTGAGCATCGCGCGACGGGCGCTGTCCGTACGCCGTGCAGCGTTCCCGATCCATACCTCGGCGGCAAGGATCTTCGCGCCCCGCGGTCCGGCCAGGACAGGATTGAATTCCACGAGGGCAATCTCGGGGTGTTCATCCTTAAGGCGGACCAGCCGTGCGCCGAGGTCCTCGAGGGCCGCAACGTCGACCGCCGGCAGTCCCTGATAGCCAAACAGTTTCAGCGAAGCCCGGGGCGCCCTGATGAAGTCGTGAAGATCGGCTGCGGACAAAGGGGGCACCCGATGGGCCCAATCGTCCAGCAGGTTCACGGCGTCGCCTGCCAAACCGAAGGACACCACCGGACCCAGGAGCGGATCCTCGATGGCGCGGAAGGTGCAGGCCTGTCCCACGGGTGCCATGGCCTGTACCTCGATGGCCGGTGAGCCATAGGGTTCAAGGACCCGCCGAATCTGCGCGATGTTGCGGCGCAACGAGTCGGCGTCCTCGATGTCCAGCCGCACACCGCCTAAGTCCAGGCGATGCCGGAGCGAAGGATCCGTGGTCTTGAGCACCACGGGCCAACCAAGCCGTTCGGCGGCGGCCACCGCTTCGTCGTCGCTCTCGATTACAGCTGACGGCACCACCGGGATGCCGTACCGGGACAGCAGCGCGGCGCCTTCGGCGTCGTCCAGCCGGACCAGTTGCTCCCCCATGACGGAAGACAGGAGCCGCTCGATGTGTTTCCTCGTCCCCTCCCGGTCGCAACCCGCCGGCTCCACGAACATGCCCTGGTCCCGGTCCAGCCACTTCGCGTAACGGACTACGGCCGCCAAGGCTGCCACTGCGCTGCCGGCGCTTGAGTAGCAGGGAAGGGATGGCCCGGATTCTCCGTTTGGGGCAAGCAATCCATCCAGCTGCACGGAACTGTCAAGGATCCCCGTGAAAGCCGCCACCACAGGCTTACCCGCCTCTGCCGCGCATTCGGAAAGGACTCCGGCGATCGCCTCCATCGTGAGGCTGCGGGACGGCACCATCGCTGCCACGACCGCGTGCACGGCGTCGTCTGCAAGATTCTGCCGGAGGCTCCGCCGCAGTGCTTCCACGGCCACCGACATCCCCGCATCCAAGTCGACGTCGGTGACGATCCTGTCGACGACCAGTCCTTGGGGCGCGGCGTTGTCAGCCACGACCTTCCCAAAGGCCGCGGAATTGCTGTAGACCGCGAGCCCCGGACCCTTGGGCAAGGGCTGGCTGGTAACGATCTGCGCCACATCCATGAGCTGCTCAATGGTTTCGACTGCGATGACCCCGGCCTGGCGCATCATGGCGTCCAGTGCCGCCGCCGGCGCCAGAGTCGTCCTGACCACGTGTCCTGGCGGAAGGCGCAACCCGGTGACGTCAGACTTGGCAACGATGACGGGCTTGCTTCGCGACAATCGGCGGGCCAGGCGGGAGAACTTGCGTGGGTTGCCGATCGACTCCAAGTAGAGCCCGACGGCGGCGGTATCGGGATCGTCTTCCCAGAACTGCATGACGTCGTTGCCGGAGACATCGGCACGGTTGCCGGCGGACAAGAACGAGGAAAGGCCCAGGCCCCTGCGGCTCGCTGCGGCGTAGACGGAAACACCGATGGCGGCAGATTGCGAAAACAGTCCCAATCCCCCACGCCGGGGCAGGCTCGGGGCCATCGACGCATTGAGGGAGACCTCCGGATTCGTGTTCACGATTCCCAACGACTCGGGGCCGATCACGCGCATCCCGTAGGACCTCGCCCGGCGCACGAGGTCCCGTTGATTCCGCAGTCCGCGCTCGCCGTCGTCGGCATAACCCGCAGTGGCGACCACCAGCCCTTTCACGCCGGCCGCACCGCACTCGTCCACAACTTTCGGCACTTCTTCGTAAGGCACGGCGATAATGGCAAGCTGTACCGGCCCGGGGACATCGGCGATCCGGGCGAAGGACTTCATCCCGGCCAGCTCGAACGCCTCGGGGTTGACCGCATAGACCGCGCCAGTGAAGCCTCCCTCCAGAATGTGCTCAAGCAACTGGTGCCCTACGGTCCCCCACCGGCGGCTTGCGCCCACCATCGCGATCGACGACGGCGCCAGCAAGTCCCGCACGCTGCGGGCCTCGGCGCGGTGTTCCCGCGACTCCATGACGGCCAGGGATTTTTCCGTGGGGTCGATGTTGAACTCGACGCTGACGACGCCGTCGTCGAATTTGCGCGCGAGCTCGTAGCCCGCGTCGGCGAAGACCCGGAGCATTTTGCGGTTCTCCGGCAGGACCTCGGCGGTGAAGCGGCGGATGCCGTTTTCGCGGGCGGCCGCCGCCAAGTGCTCCAGCAGGATCGAACCGATGCCACGGCCCTGCTGGACATCGGAGATATTGAACGCAACTTCGGCCTCGGTGGGGTCATCGAGCCGGTCGTAGCGGCCGACGCCAACGATTTCTCCGCCGATGGTGATGACGAACGCCACCCGGTCTTTATGGTCCACTTCGGTGAAGCGGCGCAGTTCCTTGCTGGAGAGCCTCGATTTGAACGAGAAGAACCGCATGTAGATGGACGTCTCGGACTGCGCCGTGTGGAAAGCCTGGAGGGCGTCTGCATCCTCGGGTGAGATGGGTCTCAAATGGGCCGTTCCGCCGTCACGAAGCACGACATCGGCCTCCCAATATTCCGGATATACGCCGGCGCCGGGCTGATCCACCATAGGCTTACCCTAGCTAAGTCTTCCGCAGTACACGTTTAAGGATCCACCGACTCCATGGCACGCAGCCAAAGTCCCTCACGCGCGAACCCAGCAACGGCCGCCGTCGACGGGGACTTCACAGAGAACATCATCGATATCGACGTCACTTCCGAGATGGAAGGCTCCTTCCTGGAGTACGCGTATTCGGTGATCTATTCCCGCGCGCTCCCGGATGCGCGCGACGGCCTGAAGCCGGTTCAACGGCGCATTCTGTACATGATGAGCGACATGGGCCTTCGCCCGGACCGCGGACATGTGAAGAGTGCCCGAGTGGTGGGCGAGGTCATGGGAAAGCTGCACCCCCACGGTGATGCCGCCATCTATGACGCCATGGTGCGCATGGCCCAGGACTTCTCCCTGCGCTTGCCCCTGATTGACGGGCACGGCAACTTCGGCTCGCTCGACGACGGCCCGGCGGCACCGCGTTACACGGAAGCCCGGCTCGCCGCGGCCGCGATGACGATGACCGAGCACCTCGACGAAGACGTGGTGGACTTCGTTCCCAACTATGACAACCAGCTCACCCAGCCGGACGTCCTGCCCGCCGCTTTCCCCAACTTGCTGGTCAACGGCACCACGGGCATCGCCGTCGGCATGGCCACCAACATGGCCCCCCACAACCTCGTGGAAGTCATCGCGGCCGCCCGGCACCTCATCGCCCATCCGGACGCCACCCTGGAAGACGTCATGCGGTTCGTGCCCGGCCCGGACTTGCCCACAGGCGGCCGGATCGTGGGGTTGGACGGAATCCGTGATGCCTATGCCACGGGACGCGGTTCCTTCAAGACCCGCGCCAAGGTGGAGATCGAACAGCTGACTGCGCGACGCACCGGCCTGGTGGTGACCGAACTGCCCTACATGGTGGGTCCAGAGAAGGTCATCGAGAAGATCAAGGATGCCGTCAACGCCAAAAAACTGAGCGGCGTCAGCGATGTCATCGACCTCACTGACCGCAAGCACGGGCTGCGGCTCGTGATCGAGATCAAGAACGGCTTCAACCCCAACGCTGTGCTGCAGCAGCTCTACCGGTTCACTCCGATGGAAGACTCCTTCGGCATCAACAACGTCACCTTGGTGGATGGGCAGCCGCAGACCCTGGGCTTGCTCCAACTCCTCCAGGTGTACGTCGGCCACCGGATATCGGTTGTACGCCGTCGCACAGCCTTCCGTTTGGGAAAGAAGAAGGATCGCCTCCACCTGGTGGAGGGCCTGTTGATCGCGATCGTGGACATCGACGAGGTCATCCAGATCATCCGTTCCTCGGACGAGGCATCGGCGGCCCGCGAACGGCTCATGTCCATCTACGACCTGTCCGAGATCCAGGCCAACTACATCCTGGAACTTCGCCTCCGCCAGCTGACCAAGTACTCGCGCATCGAACTCGAGAAGGAGCAGGAAGAACTGCGCCGGGAGATCGCCGAACTCGAGTCGATCCTGGCGTCGGACGCGCTCCTGCGCGAGCTGGTGTCCGGGGAATTGGCCGAAGTGTCCGAGAAGTACGGCACCCCGCGACGCACCGTTCTCCTTGAGTCCGAGGCTGTCTCTCCCACCGTCGCCGCGGCCTTGGCAGCCGCCGTGCCGGCGGGCAAAGGCAAGTCCGCCGCGCTCCCGCTCGAAATCCCCGATGACCCTTGCTGGGCACTCCTCAGCGCCTCCGGCCAGATCGCACGGACCTCCAACCAGGAACCGCTCGCCGAATCCGGCCCGCGGAGCAAACATGATGTCTACCGCTCCATGGTCAAGACAACCGCGCGTGGCGAAATCGGCGCTGTCACCTCGCAGGGCCGCATGCTCCGGGTACAAGTCATGGACATGCCGGCGCTACCGCCGATGTCCGGGCTGCCCAATCTTGCAGGTGGCGTGGCGGCAAAGGACTTCATCACCCTGCTCAAGGGCGAGACGCTTGTGGCGTTCGTACCGTTGGATGTCGTGTTGGCCATCGGAACGGTCCAAGGCGTGGTCAAGCGCGTTCAGCCGGATTACCCGCTGAACCGTGAAGACTGGGAGATCATTGCGCTCAAGGACAAGGACACCGTGGTGGGAGTCGAGCCTGCCCAAAACGACGACGTCGAACTCGTCTTCGTGACCCGGCTTGCGCAGCTTTTGCGGTTCAGCACCTCTTCCGTTCGACCGCAGGGCCGGACGGCAGGCGGCATGGCCGGCATCAAGCTTGCAGCCGGCGACGACGTCATCCACTTCGGCACGGTGCGCGCCGACGACCCCTCCGCCGTCGTCGTGACCATTGCTGGCAGCAATGGCGCGTTGCCGGGGACTGCTCCGGGCACAGCGAAAACCACGCCGTTCGAGGAGTATCCGGCCAAGGGCCGCGCCACGGGAGGCGTGCGGGCCCACCGCTTCCTCAAGGGCGAAGACACACTGCTGCTCGGCTGGGCAGGTCACGGCCCTGCGAAAGCAGCGTCCAGCGCCGGCGTCGCGCGTGCCCTCCCGCAGGAGCACGGCCGCCGCGACGGCTCCGGTGTTCCCCTCTCCCAGCCCGTGGACGCGATTGGTGCGAGCATGACATGGCAAAACGGGAGCGGCGAGGAAAACTGACCGGACACCGCCGCTGACGGATGATCCCCGAGTGCCCTGACTACATCGTGGCGATACTGAGGATATTTCCTTCCGAATCGAGGAACCAGGCTCCCCTTTCGCCATCCGGCAAGGTGGCTACGCCGTTCTCGGTTTTCAGGCCCGGGAAGTCGTACTCTTCGAAAACGACGCCGCGTGCCCGGAGATCGGCGATGTCCTGGTCCAGGTCTGTGCTCTGGAATCCCAACTGGGTGTTCTTGGCGGTCCCGGCATTGGGTGTCTCGTAAAGCAGGAATGCGGTGCCGTTGGCGCACTTGTACATCAGGTTGTCTGCGGCTTCCGGGTTGTCCGGTTCGAGGCCGAGCTTGTCGCGGTAGAAGTCGCGGGCGCGGGAGATGTCGCTGGCAGGGAGCACGCCGGCGACGTTTAGATCCTTAAGCATGGCATTTTCACTTTCCAGGCTTCCCCACAGCACCTAACTTTACTCCTGATAGGCCATTTGGAGGTGTGCGCGGGCACCCGCATTCAGCGGTGCGGACGGATCGCGAACGCGGGCCCTAGACTACTGCCATGCCGATCATTCCCGATGACAAGGACTGGACCTGGGTCCTGTCCACGCCTTGCCCCGAATGCGGTTTCGACGCCGCCACTGTGACCCCCTCCACAGTGCCCGGGACAGTCCTGAACATGTTGCCGCGCTGGCGCGCCGTGTTGCGCCGCGAAGACGCCTCGGTCCGTCCGGACGACCACACGTGGTCGCCCTTGGAGTACGCCTGCCATGTAAGGGATGTCTTCGGCCTCTTCGACCAGCGCCTGAACCTGATGCTGCGCGAAGACGACGCCGGCTTCGCCAACTGGGACCAGGACAAGGCCGCAATCGACGGCGACTACGCCAATGCGGATCCGGCCGAAGTGTCTGCACAGCTTGCTGCCGAGGGCGAACAAATCGCGAATTCCTTCGCCTCCGTCCACGAAGATGAGTGGCCGCGCACTGGTGTCCGCAGCAACGGCTCCACCTTCACAGTGTTGACGTTTGCCCAGTACTTCCTGCATGACGTCGTCCATCACCTGCACGACGTCGACGGCTAGGCCCCGCCGTGACTTGGAAAGATACACGGGCCACCCGCCTCTTCAATATTGAACTGCCAATCGTTCTTGGCCCGTTCGGCGGTCTCTCATCGGTGGAGCTGTCGGCCACCGTCAGCGAGGCCGGAGGACTCGGTTCGTACGGGCTCTACGGCTACGAGCCTGAACGGATTGCCGCCACAGCCCGCGAACTCAGGGAGGCCAGCGGGAAACCATTCGCGCTGAATCTCTGGCTGCCCATCGAGGGCGAGGAACCGCCGTCTGTGGATGCTAAGCAATTCGCTGCCTACGTGGATGTCCTCCGGCCCTATTTCGAGCTGGTGGGCGTGGAGCCTCCCACTCAGCCTGAAATTTATCTCCCTGATCTGGACGGTCAGATCCAGGCGGTCATCGACGCCCAGCCAACCGTCCTGAGCTTCGTGTTCGCTGTTCCGTCCGAGTCTGTGATCGAACAAGCCCACCGGAACGGCATTGTAGTAATGGGTACGGCGACCACCGTGGACGAAGCGGTGGCCTTGGATGCCGGCGGGGTAGATGCCATCGTTGCCACGGGGATGGAGGCCGGCGGCCACCGGGTTTCATTCCTGCGTGCTCCGGAGGACTCGCTCGTTGGAACCATGGCCCTTGTGCCGCAGGTGGTGGATGCGGTCTCGGTTCCGGTCATTGCGGCCGGCGGTATCTCTGATGGCCGTGGGGTCGCTGCCGCCCTGGCACTGGGTGCTGATGCGGTCCAGATCGGTTCGGCTTTCCTTGCCACGCGCCAATCGGCCATCAGTCCAGCGCACTTGGCCGCGCTGCGCGGACCCGACGCCGCCCACACTGTCCTGACCCGCGCCCTCAGCGGTCGTTTGGCGCGCGGCATCCCCAACCGGATCATCGCTGAGCTCGCCGACCCCGCCGTCCACGCCCCGTTCCCTATCCAGAACTGGCTGACTGGCAAGTTCCGGCCCGCTGCGGCTACCCAGGGAATCCCGGGGCTCATGTCCCTGTGGGCCGGACAATCGACTCCGCTCATCCGGGAGGACGATGCGCGGAAGCTCGTGGACAATATCGTCGAGTCGGTGGACGCCATCTTTGGGCGGCTCGGCCGCTAGCCGCTCCTCCGCTAGTTTCCGTGCACTAGCGCCGGGAGGCCCGATGGTGAGCCGAGGTCCAGCCGGGAGTCTCCCCCTGTGATGTCGGCCGGGTTGTGGGTCACGAGGACTACTGTGACGTCTCCCAGTCCGCCACGAAGTTCGGCCATCATCAGACGGGCGGCTTCGGCGTCGAGATGGGCCGTCGGCTCGTCCAGGAGGAGGACTGTTGCTCCGGTCAGGAGCGTTCGGGCCATGGCGAGACGCTGGCGTTCGCCCCCGCTCAGGAACGAACCGGAGGGGCCTATGCGGCTATCCAGCCCGGCGGGAAGCCCCGATACCAGTCCGGAGAGCCCGACGGCGCCCAGGGTCTGGTGCATGTCCGCTTCGGAGGGTCTGTGGCTGGCCGGGCGGGCGAGCAGCAGGTTGCCGCGGATGGTGGAGTCGAAGAGGTGGGCCTCCTGGGGACACCACGCCGCGTTCCCGGTGACGTAGGCCGCGCCGGACGATGCCGGCAGGAAACCGAGCAGCACCGAGAGCAGTGTCGATTTGCCGGCACCGGACGGACCCGTGACGGAGAGCCACTGCCCGGGGGCAGCTTCGCCGCTCAGTCCGCTGAACACCGCGGTGCCGCCGGGCCAGGACGCTTCGAGTCCGTCCAACAGCAGCCCCGGAGCACCGCCTGGCCGCTCCGGTAAGGCCAGTACACCGCCGTCGGACGCAGATGACGTTTCAAACGCTCCCGACTCGGCGATTCGCCGTAATACCGCGGCCAAGGCGGGGGCCTGCCGCACGGCAGAAACTACCGCACCGTAGGGTTCTGCGAGCGCCAGTTGCATAAGCACGACAACGGCAAGCACAGCAGGCGCAACAGTTCCGTGTTGCAAAGAGGGTCCCGCAAGAATGCCCGAGGCCAGCGCTCCCAGCGTGCAGGCGAGCACGGTCAATCCTTGGCCTACGCCCTCGGCCCATGCCGAACGCTGTGCCGCCGCCGTAGCTTCGTTGTCCCGCAGGGTCAGGGACGATAGCACGGCAGGGGCCACGCCGTTTGCGCTGAGTTCGGCACGGGCGTCGAGGGCGGAGGCAACGTCGCGCAGCACCAGCGAACGCAATTGCTGCTCAGCGCGCGCGGCGTTGCGGTCCGCCAACAGAGCAAGCAGGGGTGCCAGAACAACCCCAACCACGGACGCCGCGATCACGGCCGGCACTGCTGCGGGCACGAGCAGTGCCGAGGCGGCCACCGCCGACGCCGCGACGGCAACCGCTGAGAGCGGCGGAAGCACGACGCGCGGCAGCAAGTCCCGCAGCGTATCGACGTCGTCGACCACCGCTCCGAGCACGCTGCCGCCTTGCAGGAGCCGTCGGAGGGACAGTGCCCGCGCGCTGAGCGCCGCCCAAAGCGCTCCCCGGAGTCTTGTCATGGCGGCGAAGACGGCGTCGTGAACGACGAGCCGTTCGGCGTAACGAAGGACTGCCCGGCCGATGCCGAAGAACCGCACACCGACGATGGCTCCGAGCAAGTACAGGATGGGCGGTTGCTCGCTGGCGCGGATGATGAGCCAGCCCGACAATCCGGACAGGGCCACGGCGAACAAGGCGGCGAGCGCGGCAACCAGCACAGCACCGGCGAACTTGTAGCGAACGGGAGCGAGGATGCGTGCCAGGGCCTTGAGGGTGGAAATGGCGGTGGGGGGTTCAATTCCCGCGTCCGGGGTGGCCCGGAAGTGGTTGTCGTGCTGGACTTCTGTTCCACGTGCGGCTGCCGCGGGCTCGGGATTGGCCCGGCTGGCTTGCTGCTGTGCCGTTCCGCCGTCGAGCTCCACCACGTGGTCTGCAAGTTTCCGGGTTGCGGCATCGTGGGCGACCAGGATGACAGTCGCGGCCCCCCGCAGGCCCTGGATTGCCGTACGGATGGCATCTGCGGAGGCGGCGTCGAGATGGGCGGTAGGTTCGTCGAGCAGGAGGACCGTGGCTCCGGCTTCGAGGCGCGCCAGTCCGCGGGCGACGGCAACGCGCCTCAATTCGCCAGGGCTGAGCTCCGCGGGGTGTTTGAGCGCGAGGTGTTCCGCGGCGGCCTTCTCCAGGCACCCCATTGCGGTCGTGTTGTGGGCGTCCGGCGTGGATTCGGAGTCGGCTGCCGGGAAGCCCCGGATGCCGCCGTTGAGGTAGAGGACGATCTCGTCCAGCACCGTTCCAGCCACCATGACGGGATGCTGCGGCACCCAGGCCACGGCACCGGCGCCCAGTCCGGCAACGGTACCGCTGACGCGCGCCTGCGGACCGTCGCCGATAGTGCCGGCCAGAACGCCCAGGATGGTGCTCTTTCCCGAACCGCTGCGGCCGTCAAGTACCGTGATCTGCCCTACGGGGGCATGGAAGTCGATGGGCCCGACGGCGGCCGCGGCCCGTCCCGCATAGCTCACCGTAAGTCCGGTGACCACGACGTCGGCGAACGGCTTTTTCGTGGCGTCCGCCCCGACGTCGTACGCCTCTGTGCTGAAAACGTCGCTCAGGGGACGGCCCGCCGGCGACTCCAGCACGGCGTTAGCGGCAGCCAGTGCTTCGCGGCCGTCGTCGCTCGCGTGGTGGGCCGTGCCAAGCTCACGCAGGGGAAGGTAGCAATCGGGGGCGAGGATGAGGGCCAGCAGGCCTGCTTCCAGGCCCATGTCACCGGCCACGAGTCGTACGCCGATGAAGACGGCAACCACGGCCACGGAAATGGTGGCGATGAGCTCCAAGGCGAGGGCCGAAAGGAAGGCCGTCCGCAGGGTTCCCATCGTGCGGGAACGGTATTCCTCGGAGAGGTCTTCGAGTGCTGCGCGTTGTTCGCGGGCGCGGCCCAGTCCCACGAGCACCGGAAGCCCCTTGGCCAGCTCCAGGATGTGCCCCGAGAGCCTCCTCAGGGTGGATTGTGCCTCGTGGACCCTGTCCTCGGTGTGGCGGCCGATCAGCACCATGAAAAGCGGTACCAGCGGCAGGGTCAAAACCACAACCACGGCACTGACCCAGTCAGCGAAAAGGATCCTGACACCCAGGAGCAAAGGTACTGCAACGCAATTGACCAAGGCGGGCAGGAACTGGGTGTAGTAGTTGTCGAGCGCATCAAGTCCGCGGGTCGCGAGCACCGCCAGCCCGCCGTCGTTCACTCCACCGACTCGTCCCGCGGCCCCGGTGCCAAGGGCCCGGCCCAGAAGCCTGGACCTCAGCTCTTCCTTGACCCCGAGGGCCGCCCGGCGCGCCGCGATTCCCTGGCCCCAGACCGTCAGCGAGCGCAGCACCGCGCCGATGGCACCCCAGAGGAGTCCTTCCCGCCACCCCATACCGCCGGCGGCAAGTCCGGACAGCATCCCCGCGACGGCCTGTGCAATCAAGACCAGTGACAAGGCCTTGAGCGATGACAACAAGCCAAGGGCGTACAGGGCGGATCGGGTGGCGGGTCCGGCTGGCAACTGGGGCTTCATCCGCTACTCCCTGGCGTTGTGGCGTGCGTGTTTTGCATCCGGGCCGCTCGGCGCCGCATGACCGATGAGGACCTTGGCAGCGATGGCCGGCAGGAAACCATGTGCGGCCGGAATGTGTGCCGCGCTCACGCGCTGGCGGAACACCCAGTAGGTCCATGCCTGGTAGGCGATGACGAGGGGCAGTCCGACTGCCGCAACGATGCTCATCAACCCCAAGGTGTAGGCGGAGGAGGCGGCGTTGGAAATGGTGAGATTGAAGGCGGGATCCAAGGTCGAAGGAATCACCACTGGGAAGGCTGCACCGAAGATAGATGCCGTGGCGCACACCAGGAACGCACCCAGGGCTCCGAAGGCCCTGCCCTCGGCTCCCTTGCGGGCGAGAACCCAGGCCGCTGCGGCAGCCAGGACTCCCGCGATCACGAGTAACCAGGTCCACGTCTTCCCGCTAAGGAGCTGCACGGCCACCATCCATCCCAGCAACGGCAGCAATGCGACTGGCGAAAACCGCACGAACAAGCGGCGTGCGCGGTGGCGCACCTCGCCGTCGGTCTTCAGGGCCAGGAACGCCAAAGCATGCACCAGGGCGAACGCCACGACGGCGAAGCCGCCCAGCACGGCGTAACCGCTGAACCAGGCAAAGGGGCCGCCTTGGCGGTCGCCGTTAGCGTTGAGCGGCAGCCCGGTAGTAGTCAATGCCAGGGCCGCGCCGATGCCGAACGCGGCCGTGAACGAACCAATGGCAATGGCCCAGTCCCAGATGGTCCGCCAGCGCGCGGTGTCCACCTTGCCCCGGTACTCGAAAGCCACAGCCCGGAAGATCAGGGCCACCAGGACAAGCAGCAGTGGCAGGTAGAGGGCCGAGAACAGCGAGGCGTACCAGAGCGGGAAGGCCGCGAATGTGGCACCGGCCGCGGTCAGCAACCAGACTTCGTTCCCGTCCCATACCGGGCCGATCGTGTTCAGTAGAACCCGGCGGTCGGTGTTGTTCCGGGCGAAGAGCTTCATGAGCATTCCGACGCCTAGATCGAAGCCCTCCAGGAAGAGGTAGCCGGTCCACAACACGGCGATGGCTATGAACCAGACGGTTGGCAACAGTTGCATGCGAAAGATCCCTTTGCTTCCTAGTAGGCGAATGCCAGGACGTCGTCGCTGTCGCCGGGCTGGCCCGGGGCACCCGGGGTCCCGCCGTCGTCCTTCTTTTCGTTCTTTTCGCCGTGGCGAGCCTCAGCGAGCTCCGGCATCGCGGAGGCCACGCCCCCGCGGGCATATTTGACCAGCAGCCGGACTTCCACCACCAACAGGACCGCGTAGATCGAGGCCAACACCACCAATGAGGTAATGAGCTCACCGGCGGACACTCCGGGCGAGACGGCCGCGGCCGTGAACATGAACACCTGGTCAATGCCGCTCGCGTCCGGATTGGGCGCGACGACGAACGGCTGCCGCCCCATTTCCGTGAAGATCCAGCCGGCGGCGTTGGCCCCGAAAGGAGCCAGGATTCCGAAGACTGCAAGGCGCATGATCCAACGGGATTGCGGCACCGCTCCCCTGCGCGTCACCCACAGGGCAAGCAGCGCGGCAAAGGCGGCAATCCCACCGAAGCCAATCATCATGCGGAAGCCCCAATAGGTCACTTCCATGACCGGCACGTACTGGATTTCCTGCCCTGCGCGATCGCCGTACAGGGGATCGTTCGGCAAGTGCGTGCCGTACTTGGCCTTGTACTCGTCCAGGAGGCTGTTGACTCCCTTCACCTCTGTGCTGAAGTCGCCCTTGGCCAGGAAGGAGAGAATGCCGGGAACCTCGATCACTGCCACAATGTCGTTGCAGTTCTTGGAGCCGACGTTGCCGACACTCAGCACGGAGAATCCGGTGCCGTCGTGGCATGCGGCCTCAGCTGCGGCCATCTTCATTGGCTGCTGTTCGAACATCAACTTGCCCTGCAGATCGCCCGTGAAGGCAGTCCCGGCGAAGGAGATCATGGCAACGACGGCGCCGATCCGCAAGGAATTGATCCACACCTTGTAGTCTGCCTTGTCCCGTCCGGGGATGTTGGCTTCGCCGGGAATGGCGCGGCCGTCAGCACCGACGGTGTCAATGCCGTCGTGGCGGCGCCGCCAGAGGTGGTACCAGGCGATGCCCAGAAGGAACGCACCGGCGACGCCTAGAGCGCCGAAGAGCGTGTGCGGCACAGCTACCAAGGCAGTGTTGTTGGTGAAGACGGCCCAGGCGTCGGTCATGACGGGGCGCCCGTTGACCATCTGGATGCCGACCGGGTGCTGCATCCAGGAATTGGCGACGATGATGAAGTAGGCCGAGAAGAGCGAGCCGATCACTGCGATCCAAAGGCACGCGAGGTGGACGCCCCGCTTGAGCTGCTTCCAGCCGAAGATCCACAGCCCCAGGAAGGTCGATTCCACGAAGAACGCCAGGAGCGCTTCCAGGGCCAGAGGCGCGCCGAAGATGTCTCCAACGAAGCGGCTGTACTCACTCCAGGCCATGCCGAACTGGAATTCCTGCACGATGCCCGTTGCCACGCCCATGATGAAGTTGATGAGGAAGAGCTTGCCCCAGAACTTGGTCATCCGCAGGTATTCAACTTTTCCGGTGCGGTACCAAAGTGTCTGGATGACGGCCACAACGAGCCCCAGCCCTATGGTCAGCGGCACCATCATGAAGTGGTAGACCGTGGTGATTCCAAATTGCCAGCGTGCGATTTCCAAGGCGTCCATGGCTGTCCTTATTATCCGGCTGCCCGCGATGCGGCGTCCATTTTCTACGTTGTGTAGAAAATTCTACTTCTACACAGTGTAGAACAAACCCATGCGATGTGGTCACCACTCTTCCAGTGGCGTAACACTGCCGCAAGGACACGCCGCACCACATGTTCTACTTCACGTAGAATCGCGCTCCAAAAAGCGGTAGATTGATGATGGAATGTTGGATCATCGCACTCCCCCGGGCCTTATCGCAGCGGGGAACTGCGGAAAGTAGGGATGCATTGATGGCAAGTCTTGGTGAACTGGAACGGGCGGTCATGGATCTGCTCTGGGCAGGCCAGGAGGCTGCGACAGCCAACAAACTTCGTGACCTGCTGGCGCAGGACTCCGCAGCCGCCAATGGCATCGCAGGGCACCAGGGCAAGGACCTCGCGGTCACCACAGTGTTGACGGTCTTGTCCCGCCTCGAGAAAAAAGGCCTTGTGGAGCGCGAACGGGGTACCCGTCCGCACCGCTACCAAGCCGTGTCGAGCCGCGCTGACCACACGGCAGACCTCATGCATGAGGCACTGGGGTCGGCCCCGGACCGCGAAGCCGTGCTGGCCCGGTTCATTGGTTCCGTAAGCGAAAGTGAAGCTGCCACGCTGCGCAAACTGCTCGGCAAAAACTAGCCACCCATGTTCTGGACCTCATATTTTCTGGCGGTCCTTGCTTTGGTGCTGGCATGGCCGGTTCCGGTTCTCTTGTCGCGCGCCGAGTGGCCGGCGCGCGCACCTTTCATGGCCATGGTCCTCTGGCAGGCCATCGCACTTGCCGGCGGCCTCTCCATGATCGGGGCCATGCTCGTCTACGGACTTGAGCCCATTGGCGACAACCTCATTGCGGGGCTGCGTTCGTTGACCGGCATGGTGCTTCACAACGAGCCCACTACGGCGCTGGGCTTCTGGCATTTGTTCGCGCTGTCGGCAGCGGCGCTGCTGAGCGCCCATCTGGTGTTTACCTTGCTGCTGACGTACGTCAAGATCGAGCGGCAGCGGCGGCGGCACCGTGAACTCCTCGCGCTCCTGGCCTCACCCTCCGACGACGGTCCGGGCACGGTGGTCATCAACCATGACTCACCCGTTGCCTACTGCCTTCCCGGCGGAGCAAGGTCCGTGACCGTGCTGTCCGATGGCCTGATGGCCGCATTGGAACCTGCTGAGCTCAGGGCCGTCCTGATCCACGAGAACGCGCATCTCTCACAACGCCACGACCTCCTCTTGTGGGCCTTCGCCGCGTGGCGCCAGGCGCTGCCCTGGTTTCCCACCACCCGGCTCGCCCAGGTTGCGGTCAACTCCTTGATCGAGATGCTCGCCGATGACGTGGCGCTGCGCACCGAGAGCAAGGGAACCCTCATCAAGGCGATCGCGATCGTGGCCAGCGGTTCCGCCCGTCCCGCGGAGCGGGTCTCGCTGCCCGGAACAAGCGCCCCGGACTCTTCCTCTGAAGGCGGCACGTTGAGCGGAACCGGCGGTGCCGATTCACCCCGTACGACGGCGTCGCGCGTCAGCAGGCTACTCTCGCCCAAGCCTCCGCTTTCGGCTGCACTTCGCGCCTTGGTCCTCGCTGCGTCGGCCATGTTGCTCGCCGTGCCCACGGGCCTGCTGATCGTGCCGGGCCTGCTGGGCTAAGCCGGGCCCCTGAATCGGGCATCAGGCGTCGATGCGTTCCCGGTCCAGGTCTGCGGCGCCCGCGATGATGAAGTCCTTGCGCGGGGCGACGTCGGAACCCATCAACAGGTCAAAGGTGTCCTCCGCCATCTTGGCATTCTCAATCCCCACCTTGCGGAGGGTGCGGTGGCGCGGATCCATGGTGGTCTCGGCAAGCTGCTCGGCATCCATCTCGCCCAGGCCCTTGTAGCGCTGGATCGGTTCCTTGTAGCGCTTGCCTTCCTTGGCGAGCCTTGCCAGCAGGACGTGCAGTTCGGCCTCCGAGTACGTGTAGATCATCTCGTTGGCTTTCTGGCCCGCGTTGATGACCTCCACCCGGTGCAAGGGCGGTACCGCCGCGTACACCCGGCCCTCGTCGATCATCGGACGCATGTACCGGAAGAACAAGGTGAGCAGGAGCGTGCGGATGTGGGCGCCGTCGACGTCTGCATCGGTCATCAGGATCACTTTGCCGTACCGGGCGGCGTCGATGTCGAAGCTCCGGCCCGACCCTGCACCCACCACCTGGATGAGGGCGGCGCACTCTGCGTTGGAGAGCATGTCCCCCACCGAGGCTTTCTGCACGTTCAGGATCTTGCCACGGATGGGCAAGAGCGCCTGGAAGTCCGAGGACCGTGCAAGCTTGGCGGTACCAAGGGCGGAGTCACCTTCCACGATGAACAACTCGGAGCGTCCGACGTCGTCCGTGCGGCAATCAGCCAGCTTGGTTGGCATCGACGACGTTTCCAGTGCATTCTTCCGGCGCTGCGTTTCCTTGTGGACGCGGGCCGAAATGCGGGACTTCATCTCGCTGACGATTTTCTCGAGCAGCAACGTGGACTGGGCTTTGTCATTGCGGTTCGCCGAGTTCAGGCGCGCCGTGATCTCGTCTTCCACCACCTTGGCAACGATCGCCCTGACCGCCGACGTGCCCAGGATTTCCTTGGTCTGGCCCTCGAACTGCGGCTCTGCCAGGCGGACAGTCAGCACGGCCGTCAGGCCGGCCAGCACGTCGTCCTTCTCGATCTTGTCGTTGCCCGCTTTGAGTTTGCGTGAGTTCGTTTCCACGGCCTTGCGGAAGGTCTTCAAGAGTGCCTGCTCGAAGCCGGCCTGGTGCGTGCCACCCTTGGGCGTGGCGATGATGTTGACGAAGCTCCGCATGGTGGTCTCGTAGCCGATCCCCCAACGCAGCGCGACGTCAACTTCACATTCGCGCTCCACTTCGGCGATCTTGCTGTGCCCATTCTCGTCAAGGACGGGGACGGTTTCCTTGAACTTGCCCGCACCGTGGAGCCGCCAAATATCAGTGACACCCGAATCCGCGGCGAGGAAGTCGACAAACTCGGAAATGCCGCCGTCGTGGTGGAAGACCTCTTCGTGCGGGCCGTCCTCACCGGGCGTGCCGGGGAGGCGGCGCTCATCGCGCACGGTGAGCTTGAGGCCCGGAACAAGGAAGGAGGTTTGGCGGGCGCGGGCAGCGAGGTCCTCGTGCGAGAACTTCGCGTCCGGGGTGAAGATCTGACGGTCCGCCCAGTACCGGATGCGGGTGCCGGTGACACCCCGTTTAGCTTTGCCGACGACGTCGAGCACCGAGCCTTCGACGAACGGTTCAAAGACCGACGTCGGGCTGGGCTTGGAGCCGGTGTCCTTGAACCGTCCGGGTTCCCCCCGGCGGAACGACATCTGGTAGGTCTTGCCGCCGCGATCCACCTGCACGTCAAGACGGGCAGAGAGCGCATTCACAACGGACGCGCCAACGCCGTGCAAACCACCCGAAGCCGTGTAGGAGCCGCCACCAAACTTTCCTCCGGCGTGCAGTTTGGTGAAGACGACCTCGACGCCGGTCAGCCCGGTCTTGGGTTCCAAGTCAACGGGGATGCCGCGGCCGTCGTCGTGGATTTCCACCGAATTGTCAGCGTGCAGGATGATTTGGATGTCGTGGCCGAAGCCCGCCAGCGCTTCGTCGACTGAGTTGTCGATGATCTCCCACAGGCAATGCATGAGGCCGCGGGAGTCGGTGGAGCCGATGTACATGCCCGGACGCTTGCGGACCGCTTCGAGGCCTTCCAGGACTGATAGGTGCCGGGCGTTGTATTCAGAACTCGGTGCCACGGGCGGGGCGCTCCTTCGGGGTGTAACAGACGCAAATAAGGCTTCTCCTAGGCTAGTCGCCCCGAAGCAAAGACGGGTGCTGCCACTCCCAATCGTGCCGGACGCCACTTCCCAGTGTTACGCACATGTGATACGCGGACAGCGAACGTGACCCATCCTTGCCATGGTTTCGCTTCGAATGCTGGTTATATGGATACACAGAACTACTAAGGAGGCCGAACATGACAACAGCAGTTGCAGACCGCACACTCAATGCACTCGACCGGTGCGACCGTTGCGGAGCCCAGGCATATGTCCGCGTTGTACTCGAGTCCTCCGGCGGTGAGCTGCTCTTCTGCGGCCACCACGCACGTGCAATAGAGGCCACGCTGCGGCCGATGACCTCGGACTGGCATGACGAAACGGGTCGCCTTCAGGAGAAGGAACCCGTCCTGGCCGACTAGCCATCCATGGCCGGCCACAGGCCCGCCCGGTTGACAAAATTTCACAGAGATTGCGAGGCCCCTCCGGACGGAGGGGCCTCGCTGCATTAACCTTGCTGCGTTAACTCAGTGGCGGCATAGAGGAAGCGCCGATTAACAGGGAAACTGTCTCCGTGCCCTACGCGAAGCCGGCGACCGGGCGTGGTCTTTCCTGCCTGGCTCGCGCGACGTCGGCGGAGGCCTCTGCTTGCCCGCGCGCCTGAAGGCCAGCAATCACGCCGTCAATGTCCGTGTCAGGTCGGTTTTGGCTAAGTTTGGCTTTGGCTTCGATCCTCGTGATCAATAATTCGACGCCAACGATGGCTCGCAATTGACCCGCGACGTAACGCTCCGGCGCATCGTCCACGGACCACGGTCGCTCAAAGGGGGCTTCGTTGAGCCCGGTCAGCCGCCGGACCTGGTTGCCGAGCCACGCCACGTCGTCATGGACGGCGAGCGTTCCGTAGACGTGGGCTGTGGAGTAGTTCCACGTCGGGACGACACGTCCGTGTTCGGCTTTGGAGGCGTACCACGAAGGCGAGACATAGGCATCCGCACCTTGGATGATGACAAGTGATTCTCCGATCGCCGGCTCGGACCATTGCGTGTTGGTTCTGGCGAGGTGTCCGTGCAACGCGCCGTGTTCGCCGATCGAAGGATCGTAGACGAAGGGCACGAAACTGGCGAGCAGGCCTCGCTGGGTCATGGTGACTAAGTTCCCAGCGACCGGCCGCATGAGGAGCTCATGGATGGCGTCGGTGCCGGCTTGGAAGTGCGCTGGAATGTACATGGGGTTCTTCTTCTTCGGAGTAGGGGGATCTTGATGTCCGTTGGCCGTTAGCGATTCTGGTTCGCAGGCTGCGGATTGAGCCGGACGCGGACGGCGACGCCGGCGCAAAGGATGACGGCGATTCCACCGACGATTGTGGTCCAGCCCAGGGTTTCGCCGAGCAGCAATCCTGCCCAACAGATGCTCAGCAAGGGTTGGACGAGTTGTATCTGGCTGGCCTTGGCCATGGGTCCAATGGCGAGACCCCGGTACCAGGCGAAGAAGCCGAGCAACATGCTAACGATTCCGAGGTAGGCAAAAGCAGCCCACTGAACCGGTGAAGCTGACGGTGGCTGCTGGGCCATGGAGACCGCCGTCAGGCCGGCCATCAACGGCAATGCCAGCACGAGCGCCCAGGATACGGTCTGCCATGCGCCCAGTTCGCGTGCGAGCAGGCCCCCTTCGGCGTAACCGATAGCCGCGGCAATGACGGCACCGAGGAGCAGCAATGACGGCACCGAGGAGCAGCAAGTCCGCCCAGTTCAGCTGCCCGGGCCCGCCGGACTGCGCTGGGTGACCTGCCTGCGATAGGGCGAATGCAATGGCCGCAATGGCTCCCACGGCTGTGACCAGCCAGAAAGCGATCGGCGGGTGCTCACCTCCGCGCAGCACTGCCGCGGTTGCCGTCGCGGCCGGCAATAAAGCGATGACGACGGCACCGTGACTGGCCGGCGTCGTCATGAGGGCGAATGAGGTGAGCAACGGGAAGCCGACAACAATCCCGGCAGCGACCACCGCGAGCCGCGCCCATTGCTTGCCCCGAGGAAGTCGCTGCTTGGTGAGCGAAAGGGCACACATCGCGAGAACCCCTGCGACGACGGCACGACCCGAGCCGATGAACAGGGGTGACAGGCCAGCAACCGCTACTCGGGTGAAGGGAACAGTGAACGAGAACGCCGCTACTCCCAGAAGGCTCCACCAAAGGCCTGTGGCCGGAAGGAACGGTATCACTGGGCGAATTAGCGTAGTAGCGCTACTATTGTCTCTCATGAACCACGATAGCAGTTCCCGGATTGTGACGCGACTGCGCGAATGGATCGCGGGGGCGGCGCCGGGATCCCGGCTGCCGTCCACGCGGTCGCTGGTTGCCGAGTACCAGGCCAGCCCCGTGACGGTGCAGAAGGCCCTGCAAGCGCTCACTTCCCAGGGCTTGATTGAGAGCAGGCCCGGCGTCGGGACCTTTGTGCGGGCCGTCCGGACTGCGCGGCCGTCGGATTACGGCTGGCAGACTTCGGCGCTGCGCGCACCGCAGGCACCTCCCCGCTCGGCCTCCACAACGATGCGCAGCACCTCGAACGATGTCATTGCTTTCCACTCCGGCTACCCGGACCGTGAACTCCTTCCGGAGCGCCTTGTGCGGGCCGCGCTCACCCGGGCTGCCCGGGGAGACGCGGCGTTGTCTCGACCACCCGCGGCGGGGCTTCCCGAGTTGCAGTCCTGGTTCGCGCACGAACTAGGCTCCGCGACCCAGGCAGGGCTCACCCCGCCAACGCCGAGCGACGTCATCGTGCTGCCAGGAAGCCAAGGCGGTCTCAGCTCGATATTTAGTGCGTTGGTGGGCCACGGGCAGCCACTGCTGATGGAATCCCCGAGCTACTGGGGAGCCATTCTGGCCGCGACGCAAGCGGGAGTCCGCATTGTTCCGGTGCCTAGCGGGCCCGATGGGCCCGACCCGGAAGAATTGGCCGGGGCCTTTGAGGAGACCGGCGCACGCCTGTTTTACGCACAACCGAATTACGCGAACCCCACCGGAGCGCAATGGCCCGCCCGACGAGGCGAGCAGGTTCTGGACGTGGTGCGCGCGAACGGCGCGTTCCTGGTGGAGGACGACTGGGCGCACGATTTCGGCATCACTTCGGCTCCCATGCCTATCGCCGCACGTGACGATTCCGGGCATGTCGTCTATCTGCGCTCCCTCACGAAAAGCGTTTCCCCGGCCATCCGTGTTGCTGCCGTCATCGCACGCGGCCCGGCCCGCGAACGCATCCTTGCAGACCGGGCCGCAGAGTCAATGTATGTCAGCGGGTTGCTCCAGGCTGCAGCACTCGATGTCGTCACGCAGCCGGCCTGGCAGACGCATCTGCGCAGCCTTCGCCATCAGCTTCAATCCCGCCGCGACCTTCTGATCACGAGCCTGCGCGAACACGCCCCGCAAGCCCACATCAGCCAGATCCCCAAGGGAGGGCTGAACGTCTGGGCACGCCTGCCTGACGGGACCGACCTCGAAAGGCTGACCCTGGATTGCGAGAGTGCGGGGGTGATGATCGCCGTCGGCAACGAGTGGTTCCCGGCTGAACCTGCAGGTCCGTTCATCCGGCTCAACTATGCCGGCCCCAACCCGTCCGCCTTCCCGGAAGGGACGAGGATCCTCGGCCAAGCACTCGAACGAAACAAGCGTTAGGACAAGAAAATGGACCCCCGGAAGATCATCCGAGGGTCCATTTTCGCGGAAGCCTTGCACCGCTTAGGGCAGGGCGTCCGTTGCTTTAGTCGAGGTAGTCCCGCAGAACCTGCGACCGTGAGGGGTGGCGCAGCTTGGACATCGTCTTGGATTCGATCTGACGGATGCGTTCGCGGGTGACTCCATAGACCTTGCCGATTTCGTCTAAAGTCTTCGGCTGGCCGTCGGTGAGGCCGAAGCGCATCGCGACCACGCCTGCTTCACGCTCGGACAGGGTATCGAGTACCGAGTGCAGCTGCTCCTGGAGCAAGGTGAAGCTCACGGCATCCGCCGGTACCACGGCTTCGGAGTCTTCGATGAGGTCGCCGAACTCGGAGTCGCCGTCCTCGCCAAGCGGGGTGTGCAGCGAGATGGGCTCGCGACCGTACTTCTGGACTTCCACAACCTTCTCGGGCGTCATGTCCAGTTCGAGGGCCAGTTCCTCAGGCGTGGGTTCGCGTCCGAGATCCTGCAGCATTTGGCGCTGAACGCGTGCCAGCTTGTTGATGACTTCAACCATGTGCACCGGGATGCGGATGGTGCGGGCCTGGTCCGCCATGGCGCGGGTGATGGCCTGGCGGATCCACCAGGTGGCGTAGGTGGAGAACTTGAAGCCCTTGGTGTAGTCGAACTTTTCCACTGCACGGATCAGGCCCAGGTTTCCTTCCTGGATGAGGTCCAGGAACAGCATCCCCCGGCCGGTGTAGCGCTTGGCAAGGGAGACCACAAGGCGAAGGTTGGCTTCGAGGAGATGGTTCTTGGCGCGCTTGCCGTCGTGGATGATGAACTCGAGCTCACGCTTGAGCTTCGGGTCCATGGAACCGTCATCAGCGTTGACCTTCTCCTCCGCGAAGAGGCCGGCTTCAATGCGGAGCGCAAGGTCGACTTCCTGTTCCGCGTTCAGGAGGGCGACCTTACCGATCTGCTTCAGGTAATCCTTGACGGGGTCGGCGGTTGCGCCGGCAGACATAACTTGCTGGACAGGAGCGTCGTCGTCATCGGCATCCGAGTAGACAAAACCGGAACCTGTTGCGGCAGGCTTCTTGCCGTCTTCGCCTTCTTCGACTTCCTCGGTGAGCTCTGCTTCATCGGGAACGACGGCGTCAAAATCCTCGACTTCTTCGGAGTCCTCGTCGGCGCCGGCGGACTTGTTGGCTGCTTCGGCAGCGGCCTTGGCGCCGGGCTTGGGCCCGCGCTTCTTGGGTGCCGGCTTCTCTGCACCTGCAGTTGAAGCATTGGCAGCACGCGTTGCCGCACGCTTCGCAACTGTAGCCGCCTTCTTTTCTTCGGCGGACAGTTCGGCCTGGGCGGCGGGTTCCTTCTCGGCGGAAGACGGGGTCACAGAAAACCTTTCTAGCGGCGGTCTGTGGAATCACCATGGGGGCAACACCACTATGACCCTGTCAAGTCCGCGATGAACATCAAATGCCATCGCCGACCGCAGAGTCTTTAGATACAACTCCCGACGACGCCTAAATGTTCCCTAGGTTCAGGGACATTTAGGGCACTTGAAACACGGACCCAACCGGGTCTCGGCAACCATTGTCTCACGGTTTTGTATTCCGGAGGTCGATATCGGCCACCTTGCGGACAATTACGCGTCGGCGGATTTCCCGCGGTGACACGCCCCGGCGTCTACAGGTCGGATGCCTGTCTTCAGGTCGGGTCCTGTCTTCACGTAGCAGCACGACGTCACGGCTTCTCGTCACGCAGCCTCCCCACCGAACTTCCGCCACGCTGAGGTCTTGCTTTTCGCCCAGCCGCACACGGTGCCGCGCCGCACCACCTCCGCAAGTAGTTCTGCGAGTCGATAGCCCTGTTGTTCGGCGTCCGCTCGCGAAAAGAACTCGTCGGCGAACGAACCGCTCCCCTGGCACCATTGAATCCACCCTCGGATCGTGAGCGCGGCAGCGCGTCCCTCGCCACCGCCGCGCCGCGAGAGCCTCGCCAGAACCCGGTCCAAGGCGGACAGCCGTTCCCAGTCCGGGTTATCCGGGTAGAGTCCCAGCAGCACGTCCCCATACCGCAAGGCGTTGATATCAGCAGCCGCGGTCCTCGGAGGCTTCCCTCTTGGTGCCGTCCCTCCGGCTGGCGACTTCCCTGCTGCAGGGGATTTCCCTACTGCCGGAGACGTCCCTTTTGCTTGCGGGAGGGGACGAAGTCCAGGCGGAATGAGCAAGGCTTCTTCGTCATCGCCCTCGGGAGAAAAGAAGCGGAAGGCCTCCGCACCGCCGCGGGCGACGCCTTGCCCTGCAGCCGCCAGGACCACTACGGCGTCGCGCCACGCCGGGACCCGCAGGCTCGCCCGGAGGAACGCCGCAGCCTCAAGGTCGATTTCTTCGGGAAGACCGGAGTCGAGGACCCGTATCCACACATCCAGCATTTCTTCGAACGTCTTTTTGCTTTGCCACCTTCGAAGCATCTCCTCAAGGGTGGCGGCTTCCGCACCCAAGAACTCCGGATCAACGGCCGGTTCGTCCTCCGGCCCCAGCAACCGGGGTGACTCCCTGACGCTGCTCCCCCTGAAAACCATTTCGGCGTTGAGCCTGCTGTCGAGGATCTGGTCCACTGGACGCCCAGGGATAGGGCAACACGAGACGTCGGTACAGAACGCGCTGCGCCAGTACTCGGAACCAATAAACCAGGCGTCCCGGAGCGCTCGGCCGCGGCGGGCCAGGACGAGTTCCAGTGCCTCCAGCAGCGGCACGTTGCCCCGCACAATGCCTCCATCTTCCCAGCCGTCGTCGCTGAAAAATGCCAAGAGTGCTCCGTCGGCGTCATGGTCCGCTTCCAAGTATTCGGCGATCCTCCGTGAGTACACTGCGAGCACCCTTTCGGATCTGTCCGGCGGAAGGTCCACTCGCAGGGTGGCGCCTAGCGTCTGGCCGCGCAAAGTGATGGCCACGAGACTCTCCTTTGGCCAGTGCCCCAATGCGTGGGGAATGAAGCCCAGAATGTCCTCGGGCCGGGAGATGGTTACACGGTTGTCTGCTGTCATGAATCCAGCATCGGCAGCAATAGGCGGCGACGGCAGGCCTCATTTGCCCTATGTGGACAAAGGTTCCAGCGACTGCCTGTGGAGGAACACTTCCGCTGTCTGCACTACGACGCCTCCCGACGAAAGGCGGGCCACCGCGAAAGGAAGCCACGGCGGAAGCAGGCTATCTCGCTGAGGTTCGCTGCTTCGCGAGCCGTACGCGTCGCAATTCCACGCGGCGCCGGCGCTGATTTGCCAATGACACGAGGAGCGGTGGAACGTGCACCCCCTGCGCCGCCATCTGGCGGCGCACCTTGCGGCGGGTCATGACGATCAAGACGGTACCCACAAGAAGGAACAGGAATTGCACGCTCAATGCGATGCGGAAGGACGCCAGGCCGTACAGCTCCCCACCTGAGAAACCGCTGGTGTGGAGAATGTCGAGGATGAGCCCCACCAAGTAGATCGTCAGGAGCGCCGCAACGAAGCCGCCCACGTTGACGATGCCCGTGGCAGTACCGATCCTGTGGGAAGGATTGAATGTCCGGGCAAAATCAAAGCCGATCATGGACCCGGGGCCACCGATAGCCAGAGCGACCACCAATAAGGCGAGCAACCATAAGGGCGCCCGGTTTGGCAGCAGCAGAACCGCGCCCCAGGCAAGTGCGGTTGCCGCCGTAATCAGGAGGACCATGGCCGAGCGCCGCATCGGGTGCCTGGCCACGAAGGTTCCAAACAGAGGCCCTACCAGAATGCTGGTGACCACGAAAAGTCCCATCAGGGCTGACACGGTGGCCGCGTCCAGGCCCTGCGCCGACACCAGAAACGGGTAGCCCCAGGACATGGCGAAGACGTTACCGCTGAACTGGACAGTGAAGTGGCACCAGAGCCCCAAGCGTGTCCCGGGCTGCCGCCACGCACGCGCCAGGGTCACACCTGTGGCGCGCAGCCCTTGGGCGCTCTCCCGGGGCGGATGACCGGGCGGCACGTCCCTGAGCAAGGCGAGGACAAGGACGACGGCGAGCGCCGACAGGGAACTCAGGGCCAGGAAGGCAGTATTCCAGCCCGCGGAATGAAGGACCAGCGCGAAGGGCACCACACTGATGAGTTGGCCGAGCTGGCCCGACATTCCGGTCAGTTGGGTGACGAGCGGAACCCGGGCCGGCGCGAACCAGATCGGCACGAGGCGGATCACGGAGACGAAGGTCATGGCGTCGCCTGCGCCGACGAGCACCCGGCCGAGCACGCCGCCCGGAACAGTCTCGGCATAAGCCAGCTGGAGTTGGCCGAGCCCCATGAGCACGGCCCCGCTGGCAATCATGGCGCGGGAACCGAAACGGTCAACAAGCAGCCCGACCGGTATCTGGAGGCCTGCGTAGACGAGCAATTGCAGCACGGTGAAGAAGGAAATAGCGGCCGCGCTGGCATGGAATCGCTCAGTCGCTTCAAGTCCGGACACACCAAAAGATGTGCGCTGGGCCACTGCCACCAGATAGGCGAGCACCCCGATCGTCCATATGAGCCAGGCGCGGGGTGCGTTCACCCTTCCATTATGCCCGGGGCTGCATTAAAGCTGCTTTATGGTCGCGCATCTTTACGTGCGAGGTACGCCTCAACCGCAGCGCCCAAGTCCTCCGCGTTGGGCAACTCGTCGTTCTCGTCAGCGAGCAGGGATCGACGGACGGTCCCCTCGGCTTTGTCGTCATAGCGGGATTCCAGTTTCGAAACCACCTGCTGGACGTCCTCGGATGCCTCCACCTGTTCTGCGATCTGCCGGCCCACTTCCCTGCCGGCCTCACGGAGACGGTCCGTGGGCAGCATCAGGGACGTCGCCGCACCCAGGTATTCAAGACCTGCGACCGCAGCTGGCGGGTACTCCGCATCGGCGAGGTAGTGCGGAACGTGGATGACGTAACCGGCCACCTTGCGCCCGGCTTCACTCAGCCGCAGTTCAAGAATGTGGCCAATGGCCGAAGGAACGTCGACAGTAGGCTTCCACGTTGAGATCCCTTCGATGAGTTCCGGGCGGTTGCCGTGCACCGTGACGCCCACCGGCCTGGTGTGCGGAACCGGCATGGGGATCGAGTGGATCCACGTAACCAGGTTGACCTCGAGTTTTTCCACGATCCCGACGACGGCGCGCGAGAACCGCTCCCACTGGAGGTCCGGTTCAAAACCGGCAAGCAGCAAGAACGGCTCGCCCAGACCGTCCTTCAGCATGTAAAGCGCCAACTGAGGGGCCTTGTAATCCTCCAGATGGTCCTCGACGAAGCTGATGTGGGGACGGCGCGTGCGGTAGTCAATGAGCTGGTCGGCATCGAAGACGGCAACGGTTTCGACCTCAAGGGTGTCCAGCAGTTCCCGGTTGATCTGGTGGACCACGTGCCCGGCATCGGCAAATCCCGTGAAGCCCATCAGCATGTTGAGCCCCCTGATCTCGTGGCTGTGGAAGAGCTCGGTGTTGCTCGCGTACAGCGACTCAGGGTCAAGGAGTGAGCCGGAAATCCGTTCAAACACGGCGTGTTCCTTTCGCAGTTGCAAATTCTAGGAGGAGCAGGCGGCTGCACACCGCGGCAAACGCCTTCGGCGGCCGCCCATGCTCCATGTATTGGTACAACGCCCCGGACAGGCTACGCATTCCTGTCAGCTTGTGTGCTGCAACTCTCATTTAATTGCTATCCGGCGCAACAGACAGACTACGATCGAGACGTGCCGCCATATGCGGGCCGAAGCAACCACAAACGTTGTCACAAGCGGACAACCGACGGGTACCAGGGCCGGGCGCCTAACATGCAGCCCGGCCAATCCATGCAGAGAGAAATGAGGACCGATCCTCGTGGTGAAGACTACAGACATCACCCTTGGCACCATCGCCAAGGACCTGAAAAAGTCGCCCAGCGACGCACTCGTGATAGGCATCGGGCAGGGTCCTGACGGACCGGTTCTGCTCGGGAACCCGCTGAGCGCCAAGGCTGCGGAATCCCTCACAGCCTCGCTGGGACTCCTGGGCATCACGGGAGCAGCCGATCAGGTTCACCGTCTGCCAGGTCTTCCGGAGACCGGCTCAGGCGTTCTTGTCCTGGCAGGCGTCGGCAAAGTGGCCAACGACGCTCCCCTCGCTGAGGAAGCCCTGCGCCGCGCCGCGGGATCCGCCGTCCGCCAACTGGCTGGCCTGTCCTCCGTGACGCTCGCCCTCCCGACGGCGTCCCTCGCCGATGTCGCAGCTGTAGCCGAAGGGGCCGTACTCGGTTCCTATTCCTACACCGAGCACCGCTCCATCAGGGACGGCCTCAAGGATCCGGTCGGCAAGGTCCTGATCCACACTGCCCTTGACGGCAAGGAAGTCCAGACCTCGCTTGACCGGGCGTTGCTCGTGGGACGTGCGGTCAACGCGACCCGTACGCTGGTCAACCAGCCGCCAAGCCACCTTTACCCGGAGTCCTTTGCCGAAGCTGCCAAAGAACTGTCCAAGGGACTCCCGGTCAAGGTGACCGTGTGGGACGAGAAGCGCCTTGAGAAAGACGGCTTCGGCGGAATCCTGGGCGTCGGAAAGGGTTCAACCCGCCAACCGCGCCTGGTCAAGGTGGAGTACGCGCCGGCGAAGGCCACCAAGAAGATCGCGCTCGTGGGCAAGGGCATCACCTTCGACACTGGCGGCATTTCGATCAAGCCGGCGCTCGGCATGGGCGACATGAAGAGCGATATGGCGGGCGCCGCCGTCGTACTTAATACTGTCTTGGCCGTCGCGGGACTCGGGTTGCCCGCCAAGGTGACCGCGTGGCTCTGCATCGCCGAGAACATGCCTTCCGGCGCGGCACAGCGCCCGGCGGATGTCCTCACGGTCTACGGGGGCAAGACGGTTGAGGTCCTCAACACAGACGCCGAGGGACGCCTGGTCATGGCCGACGGCCTGGTCGCGGCTAGCCTCGAACAGCCTGATGCCATCATCGACGTCGCAACGCTCACCGGTGCACAGTTGATCGCCCTCGGCGACCGTACTGCAGGCGTCATGGGCTCGGATACTGTCACCGGCGCGCTCAAGTCCGCCGCCGACCGGGCAGGCGAGCTCGTCTGGCCAATGCCGCTGCCGGAAGAACTGAGGGCAAGCCTCGATTCGCAAGTGGCGGACATCGCCAACATCGGCGAACGCCACGGCGGAATGATGACCGCGGCCGTTTTCTTGCGCGAGTTCGTCGGCAAGGACACAGAGGGCAAGCAAATCCCCTGGGCACACGTGGACATCGCCGGCCCGTCCTTCAACAACGGCAGCCCCTACGGCTACACGCCCAAGCAAGGCACCGGCTGCACTGTCCGGACGCTGCTCGCCTACGTCGAAGACGTGCTGGCCACGGCCTAAGCGCGTCCCCAAGTGGGGCCGGTTCATGACCGGCCCCACGGCCCGACGTGAGTCTGGCCACAAGCGCCCCACAAAAGCCTCGGCAGGGTGGAGCATGGATAAGTGGTTCGCTAAGGTGAACCACGGTAGTCACAAATGCAAGAGAACTTCGGTGCTGGCATAATCGCGGCAGTACAAGTTCCAAGACCAGATGACGCGTAGTCGCGTGTCATCGCTCACGCGAGGGAGCGTCCTAGTGGCCGATCAGGCAACTGCGCAAGAATTCGACATCCTGGTACTCGGTGGCGGCAGCGGCGGCTACGCCACGGCTCTGCGTGCCGTTCAGCTTGGTTTCACCGTTGGCCTCGTCGAGAAGGGAAAGCTCGGCGGCACCTGCCTGCACAACGGGTGTATCCCCACCAAGGCACTGCTGCACTCGGCCGAACTGGCCGATCACGCACGCGATTCCTCCAAGTACGGCGTCAACGTCACGTTGGACAGCATCGACATCACTGCCGTGAACGCTTACAAGGACGGAATCGTCGCCGGTAAGTACAAGGGCCTGCAGGGGCTCATCAAGTCCAAGGGCATCACGGTCATCGAAGGCGAAGGCAAGCTCCAGGGCACCGACACCGTGGTAGTCAACGGCACTGCGTACAAGGGCAAGAACATCGTTCTCGCCACCGGCTCGTACTCCCGTTCGCTGCCTGGCCTCGAAATCGGCGGCCGCGTCATCACTTCCGACGAAGCGCTGACCATGGACTACATCCCGAAGAGTGTCATCGTCCTCGGCGGCGGCGTCATCGGCGTCGAATTCGCTTCTGTATGGAAGTCCTTCGGCGTCGACGTCACCATCGTTGAAGGCCTCCCTTCCCTCGTTCCCAACGAAGACACCGCCATCGTCAAGAACCTTGAGCGCGCCTTCAAGAAGCGCGGCATCAAGTTCAGCACCGGCGTCTTCTTCCAGGGCGTGGAGCAGGACGACAACGGCGTGAAGGTCACCTTGGTTGACGGCCAGACCTTCGAAGCTGATCTCCTCCTGGTTGCCGTGGGCCGTGGCCCCGTCACCGCCAACTTCGGTTACGAAGAAGCAGGTATCACCCTCGACCGCGGCTTCGTCATCACCAACGAGCGCCTGCACACCGGCGTCGGCAACGTCTACGCCGTCGGCGACATCGTCCCCGGCGTCCAGCTGGCCCACCGCGGATACCAGCAGGGCATCTTCGTCGCCGAAGAGATCGCGGGCCTGAACCCGGTGGTCGTCGAAGACGTGAACGTCCCGAAGGTCACTTTCTGCGAACCTGAAATCGCCACCGTTGGCTACACCGAAAAGGGGGCCAAGGAGAAGTTCGGCGAGGACCAGGTCCAGACCCAGGAATACAACCTGGCCGGCAACGGCAAGAGCTCCATCCTGGGCACCGGCGGCATCGTGAAGGTGGTCCGCCAGAAGGACGGCCCCGTCGTCGGTATCCACATGATCGGCTCCCGCATGGGTGAACAGATCGGCGAAGCACAGCTGATCGTCAACTGGGAAGCACACCCGGAGGACGTGGCTCAGTTCATCCACGCACACCCGACCCAGAACGAGACCCTGGGCGAAGTCCACCTCGCCCTGGCGGGCAAGCCGCTCCACGGCTAAGTCTTTACGCAAGACACCCGGTCCTGCGCCCGCACGAACTGCGGGCGCAGGACCCCAGCAGGCACCACTCATCCGCACTAAAGATCAATAAGGAGAACGGGGACGACATGTCTGAATCCGTTAACTTGCCCGCCCTTGGTGAAAGCGTCACCGAAGGCACCGTCACTCGCTGGCTCAAGCAGGTTGGTGACCGAGTGGAAGTCGACGAGCCCCTGCTCGAAGTTTCCACCGACAAAGTAGACACCGAAATCCCGTCTCCTATTGCCGGCATCATCGAAGAAATCCTCGTAGCTGAAGACGAGACCGCCGAAGTCGGCGCTCCCCTGGTCCGGATCGGTAGCGGCAGCAATGGCGCAGCAGCTCCCGCAGCCGCACCTGCGGCAGAAGCACCGGCGGCTCCCGCCCCCGCCGAAGCGCCGGCTCCTGAAGCAGCACCGGCCCCCGCAGCCGAGCCGACTGAGGCACCCGCAGCAGCTCCTGCCGCCGCATCGGGGCACGATGTGACCCTCCCGGCCCTGGGCGAAAGCGTCACCGAAGGTACCGTCACCCGCTGGCTCAAGGCCGTCGGCGACACCGTCGAGGTCGACGAGCCGCTCCTTGAGGTGTCCACCGACAAGGTCGACACCGAAATCCCCTCCCCTGTTGCCGGTACCCTGCTGGAAATCCGCGTCAACGAAGACGACACCGCTGAAGTCGGATCAGTCCTGGCCGTCATCGGCTCCGGCGCCCCCGCCGCCGCCGCCGCACCGGCACCCGAAGCTGCTCCAGCACCAGCCGCAGCCGCTCCGGCTGCCGCCCCCGCTTCTGCTGCCCCCGCGCCCGTTGTTGAGGCAGTACCGGCAGCAGCACCCGCCGCTCCGCCAGCTCCGGCCCCGGTTGCCGAATCCGCAGCAGCCTCGGCTCCGGCACAGGCCCCGGCTTCAACAGAATCCGGCTACGTGACCCCCCTCGTCCGCAAGCTTGCCAACCAGAACGGTGTCGACATCACCTCCGTGACGGGCACCGGCGTCGGCGGCCGGATCCGGAAGCAGGACGTGCTCGCCGCGGCCGAAGCAAAGAAGGCAGCAGCTGCCGCGCCGGCGTCCGCAGCTCCTGCGGCCCCCAGCAAGCCTGCCGCCGCTCCCGTGGTTGCCTCCTCGCTGCGCGGGACCGTGGAAAAGGCTCCGCGCATCCGCCAGGTCATCGCCCGCCGCATGCGCGAGTCACTCGAAACCTCCACGCAGCTGACCCAGGTGCATGAGGTCGACATGACCAAGATCGCCAAGCTCCGGCTCAAGGCCAAGGGTTCCTTCGAGGCCCAGAACGGCGTCAAGCTCACCTTCCTGCCGTTCATCGCCAAGGCCGTCGCTGAAGCACTGAAGCAGCACCCCAAGCTGAACGCTGCCTACGACGAAGCCAAGCAGGAAATCACCTACCACAACGCGGAACACCTCGCGATTGCGGTAGACACCGACAAGGGCCTCCTGGTTCCGGTCATTTCCGACGCCGGCAACCTGAACCTTGCAGGCCTGGCCAGCAAGATCGCCGACGTCGCCGGCCGCACCCGCCAGGGAAAGATCGGTCCTGACGAACTGTCAGGCGGCACCTTCAGCATCACCAACATCGGTTCTGTCGGCGCCCTGTTCGACACGCCGATCATCAACCAGCCGCAGGTGGGAATCCTGGGCACCGGTGCGATCGTCAAGCGCCCGGTGGTGGTTGCTGACGAGAACGGCGATGACTCGATCGCCATCCGCTCCATGATGTACCTGTCGCTGACGTACGACCACCGCTTGGTCGACGGCGCCGACGCCGGCCGCTTCCTGCAGACCCTCAGGGCCCGCCTTGAGGAAGGTGCCTTCGAAGCTGACCTGGGTCTCTGATTCCGGTCATGACGTAGCAACCCGCACCGCCTAAAGGTGCGGATCACGACGGCGGGGCAGGCTCCGGTGGGAAACCGCCGGGGCCCGCCCCGTTTTTCGTGCACGCACTTTGCTCCGTGGCTTTGCTACGGCACGTAGAAGATTCTGGCTAAGCTGGAGCCATGAGTATTCTCTTCAACGTCCTGCTGTTCTTGCACATCGTCGGCGCAGCCATGATTGTGGGCTTCTGGATCGCCACCATGAAGCAGCCGACCGTCCACCCACGTCAGCGGGATGGCGCATTCGTGCAGCTGATCACCGGCATTGCCATGATGGGAATCCTGCCCATGCTGCCCAACGCCCACCCTGACTACTTCAAACTCGGTATCAAGTTCGCCATCGGCCTCGCCGTGGCCGTGCTCGCCGTCATTGGCTCCCGCAAGGTCAAGAAGGGCGAACCGGTCTCCACTGGCCTCGCACACGGTGTCGGCGGATTGGCATTGATCAACATCGCCATCGCCACGATCTGGCAGTAATTCCCTGATCGATATGAGGCCGCCTGGATCCACCGTCCAGGCGGCCGTTGCCGTTTTAGCCGTGGCGGTCACAATCCTCTGAGAGCGGACAAGCGCTGCGCCGCCGTCGTCGAATCCTTAGGATTGAACCCGGCGGCATCCGGCATCCGGATGCCAATTCGCAACGACGCTGAGGAGTGGACATGGCTACAACACGCACCGCACACACCGTATGGAACGGCAACCTGATCGAAGGCGCCGGCAACACCACGCTGGACAGCTCCGGACTTGGAAACTTCGACGTTACCTGGAAGGCCCGCGCGGAGTCCGCAGAGGGCAAGACCAGCCCGGAAGAACTGATTGCGGCAGCACACTCGGCATGCTTCTCGATGGCCTTCAGCAACGGCGTGGCAGGCGCAGGCTTCACCCCCGAAGAGGTCAACACCAAGGCCGACGTCACATTCCAGCCGGGTGTTGGCATCACCGGCATCCACCTCACCGTGAGCGCACGCATCCCGGGTGTCTCCGAGGAAGAATTCCAGCGCCTGGCCGAAGACGCCAAGGTGAACTGCCCGGTCTCACAGGCACTCCGGGCAACCCCGATCACGCTGGAAGCCTCTTTGGCCTCCTAGCACTAAGCGCGAAAGGCCCCGCCGACTCCCCGTTTAAGGGGTCGGCGGGGCCTTTCGCGTTAGCCAATCCGGGGCCTTTTGCCAGGCGGTTTGGTTCAGCCCTGTTGCGGTCTGGCGGGCAGTGCGGCCGGACGGACCTTACGGTAGCCTTCGCGCAGCGGAGGCCGGTCCGTGGGCAATTCCTGGACCATTTCCTTGAGCGCACCGATCCCGTACTCCAGCTGGGGATCCATGCCCGCTGCGTAGGCGTGGGGCGGGAACACCACTTCGATGTCGGGCTCAACCCCGAAGTTCTCCACGCTCCAGCCGATTCCGCCGGAGAACCACGTGGCATAACGCGGCTGGGTCACACCCGTGCCGTCCGCCAGGGAGAAGCGGTTGTCAATGCCCACAACACCTCCCCAAGTCCTCGTGCCGATGACCGGGCCGATGCCGCGGAGCTTGGACACCTGCGTGATGATGTCGCCGTCGGAGCCGGCGAATTCGTCGGTGAGGATAATGACCGGTCCCCGCGGAGCGTGATGGGGGTACGTTCGTGGCTTTTCGCCCCGGGGCATGCTCCAGCCTGTGACCTTGCGGCCGATCAGCTCAGCCACCAGTTGAGACGTGTGGCCGCCGCGGTTGCGCCGGACATCAACAATCAACCCATCCAGGGCGGTCTCGGTATCTAGATCCCTGTGAAGCTGTGCCCAGCCGTTGGCCATCATGTCCGGCACGTGCAGGTAGCCGAACTTTCCATCCGAGGCCTCGCGCACGGTACGCCGGTTGGCATGTACCCATTCCTGGTACCGCAGTCGTTCCTCGTCCTTCACCGGAACCACGGCAATACGCCGCTGCCGACCAGCCGCGTCCCCGTGTCCATCGCCATTGAGGAGCGTGAGTTCGACGGTGCGGCCAGCAGCGCCCACCAGTTGTTGGGCAGGAGTGCGGTCTGCTGAAAGCCCGACGCCGTCAATCGCCAAGACGACGTCGCCCACCTTCGCGTCGGCTCCGGGTCGCGTCAACGGCGAGTTGGACAGTGGGTCTGAGGAGTCTCCCGCGAGGATGCGCGTAATCTCCCAGCCAGCCTCCGTGAGCTTAAGGTCGGCGCCGAGCCGGCCCTGTCCGTTGCTGCCGGGTTCGCCCGAGGCCGCCGGACGTACATAGGCGTGGGAGGTACCGAGCTCGCCATGGATTTCCCACAGAAGGTCAACCAGGTCGTCGTGCGATCCCAGGCGTTCTACGGCGGGACGGTACAGGCGGTGCACCGATTCCCAGTCCTGGCCGGCCATGTCCTCGGTCCAGAAGAAGTCCCGCTGCAGCCGCCATGCTTCGTCGAACGCTTGCCCCCACACAGCCAGCGGATCCATGATGACCCGGATCCGGTTGAGCTCAACGTTGACGCGCTCACCTGAGTCGTCATCAACCTTGGTGTCCGCGGGCACGGCAATAACATGCTTGTCGTTGACGAAGACCAGTTTCTTGCCGTCGCCGGACACCCGGTAGCGCTCAACTGCCGAAGCCAAGGTGACCTGCTTTTGCTTCGAAAGCTCGTAGCGGACCAAGGCGGGAGCCGGTGCCTTGTCCTGCACCTTCCCCCGGCCTTCTCCGGTAACACCTGAAAGAGGGGTGTCGAGCCAAAACAAAGCATCGCTGGCTGAGGAAAGATCCGAGTAGTTGCCCTGCGGCACCGGGATGCCGATGACGCGCAGTGCCAGGCCGTCAAGGTCCACCCGGACACGGACAGCCGCGCCCGCATCGCCCTTCGAGCCGGCCGTCGCTCCTGGGGCAGCCTCGGCATCCTCAAACAGGTCCACGACCGGCCCGAAGGGAGAGGGAGTGTCCGCTGCGAGTGCCACGAGGTACGGCTTGATCGGGCTGGGGAATGACAAATCGAAGGCGTGGCCGTCGTAGACGGGATCAAAACTGCGATTCGACAGGAACGCCAGGAACTTGCCGTCGGGGGTGAATGCCGGTGATTCGTCACAGAAACGGCCATCGGTGACATCCACAATGTCTTCCGGGCTGGCTGTATTGACCATCCGCAGCTTGCTCCGCGAACCAAACGAAGTCACAGGTTCGGACCACGCGAGCCATTGTGAGTCCGGCGACCACGCGAGTCCGTCAATGCTGCCGTCCCCTACGCTCACAACAAGCGACAAAGTGCCACTGTCCGTGTCGGCGAGGTAGACGTCACCGAATGCGGTACCTACGGCAAGCCGTCGGCCATCAGGGCTGGCCTCAAGGGCACTCGGGCGGGCTGCCCTGGGGAAGTCGATCCGCTGGAAATCGACCCGCAGCTGGTCCGCCTGGCTCTCCGGTGCGGCTTCCGTGCGCGGCTGCGCATGCCGGACCGCGGGCATCACCGGCTGTCCCGCGATGGCTGACGCAGAGACGGGGCGGGGCAATGGATCGGCCCCAGCCTCGTCGGATGCGGGCGGCACGTCGGTTTCGGGCGCCATTGCGGCCGCGTACTGGACCGTGGCTGCGAGGGTCGGTTGAGGGACACTCGGGGCGATCCTCTTGATGAAAACGGAGTCGACGCCGTCATGGTCCGCCACATAGGCGATACGGCCGTCGACAAGGGGCCGCGGAAGCCTTGCCCGCACGCCGGGAGTCGCTTCGACCACCCGGGACGGGCCGTCCTTGTGGCGCAGCCAGTGGATGGTGCCGTGGGATTCCACCGCGCTGGCCGAACCTACGGCATTCGGGAACACTTCGCCCAAGTGGGCGGCTACCTTGAGTGGCGCCGGCCGGCGGGACTGCGATGCCGAGCCGAGCGTAATGTCGACCCGTACCGCCTCTGCATCAGCCTTGAGCGTTGGTAGGATCCACAACTCGCCGGCCGATTCGAAGATGACCCGCTTGCCGTCGCTCGCAGCGTGCCGGACATAGAAATCTTCATGATCGGTGTGCCGGCGCAGATCGGTTCCGTCGGGCTGCACGGAGTAGAGATTTCCGTAACCCTCGTGGTCCGAAAGGAAGGCAATCCGGCCACCTACCCAGACAGGGTCCGCGAGATTCCCGTCGAGTTCGGGGACCAGACGGGCGAACTCGCCGTTCCCGTCGGCGTCGATCCACAGCTTTCCAGCTGTACCGCCGCGATACCGTTTCCACCAAGCGGGCTCGCGGGAGAGCACGCTGGCGAGGACAACGGGACGCTCATCTCCCACTTCCGGACCGAACACCAGCGATTCCACCGGACCGAAGGGAAGTTCGACGGCGGGGCCACCGTCAAGCGTCAAGGCATAGGCGTGGGTGTGCCGCCCCTCGGCCTGTTCGAAAGCGGAGGTGACCACAACGTCGCCCCCGGAGGTGAATCCCTTGACCCGGGTAGTGCTGTGGCCAAAGTAGCTCAACTGCCGGTACCCGCCGCCGTCGACCTCTGCTGTCACCACCTCAGGAGCTGCGCCGACGATCGTCGTCCACACAAGCCGCTTGCCGTCCGGGCTGAAGCGCGGATTGCGTGCGGGCAACTGCTGGGCTGAAATCCGCCACGCGCGGCCTCCGGCCACGGGCGCGATCCAAACGTCGTCTTCGGCTACGAAGGTGAGTAGATCACCATGCAAATGCGGGAAACGGAAGTAGCTGGAGGAGGTCATTGTTCGATCATAGTCAAAGGAGGAGCAAGCTCTCTGAGGCCTGCCGTAGTGCCGGAGTGACACTGGCCATGATGTGATGAGGCATGCGAATCGTGATTTCGGGTGCATCGGGATTTATCGGAACCGCGCTGACGGAGCGCCTTCTTCGCCAAGGGCACGACGTCGTCCGGCTAGTTCGCCGCCCACCAACAGGGACCGGCGAGGCACAGTGGGATCCTGGCGCGGGGCAATTGGACGAGGCGGTCCTCGACGGCGCAGACGCGGTGGTCAATCTCTCCGGGGCAGGCATCGGGGACCGCCGCTGGACCAAAACACGCGTGCGGGAAATCATCGACTCACGCCTGCGGTCAACACAAACACTCACGGCGGCCATGGGACGGCTCGGAACCCCTCCCCGAACGTTTCTGAGCCAGTCAGCGTCAGGCTACTACGGCTCGTCGCGTGCCGGTCTGCTCCGCGAGGAAGCGGGACCGGGCAAGGGCATGCTGGCAACCCTGTGCGTTGATTGGGAAGCTGCCGCCCGCACGGCCCCTGCGGGCGTGCGGGTCGTGACCCCGCGCACCGGCGTAGTCCTCAGCCCTGACGGCGGGGCTCTGGGGCCACTACTGCCGTTATTGAAGTTGGGCGTGGGTGGTCCGTTGGGAAATGGTCGGCAATACTGGCCATGGATTTCCTTGGTGGATGAAGTCTCCGCTTTCGAATACCTGCTCGACTCGCCGCTTGAGGGTCCCGTCAATGTCTGTGCCCCCGAATGTGCAGACGTCAACGCGATCGTTGCGCAGCTGGCGGCAGCGCTCCACCGGCCAGCGTTCCTCCGCGTACCTGCTCCGGCGCTGCGCCTCGTGTTGGGCGGCCATCTGGCTGAGGAACTGGTTCTTGCCAACCAGCGCATGGAACCGGCCAAACTCATGAGCGCCGGCTTTGCCTGGCAGCACCCCGCACTGGCTGACGCGGCCCGATGGGTGGCAAGCGGCGGCAACTGATCACCCTTTTCCGCTCACCTCGGCCTAGCCAGGATCTCGGCGATCTTCCACCCCGCACCGTCACGCAAAAGGACCACCCTGAGTTCCTGAGGTTGGCCGGCGGGACGCACGTGGACCACTTGGCCACTGGCATCCCGTTCTTCATAGGCTGAGGTCTCCAGCGTGACGGCAACCGTTGCGTGGTCCCGGCCGGCAGCACCTTCCACGCCCGTGCTGATCAAGGCGGTGGAGAAACCCGAAAGAAAGACGCCGGCGCTCTCCAGTCCGTCCCTGATTTTGCTGTCGGCAGCAGCTGCCGCAGAGCCCTCCAGGTTGACGTATTCCAGTAGTTCAAACTTGCCAGTACTGAACACCCTGTCCCGGAGGGCCGATAGTCCCCTGATCGCTTCCTCGGGATTTTGGGAGCGGATCTGCACTTGCACGGCGGCGGGAACGCCGTCGAGGCCGGTACCCATCTGTCCGGGTTCATCCCGCCCCGGCGCCTGTGCCTGCACCTGCGCTTGCTGCGCAGCTCCCGGTCCTCGATCACCGGCCCACCACACCGCGGTTGCTGATCCGGCCGCCACCAGTGTCCCGACGGCGAGCACGATCGGCGCCGCCCGCCGTCGTGCGGAAACGAGCGCAGCTGCCGGCCGGCCTGTTCGCCCTCCCCATCGCGAACGGAAGCGGCCGAGAAATGCCTTGATGCGGGTCCGTCTCGAACGAGGACGAGAAGCCCGACGCCGGGTCAGCAGTTCCGGAACAACCGTTGCGTGCACCGCATCCGAAAGGTCCACAGCCGCCGGGGCCGCGCTCCGGTAGATGGCGTTACCAAGTTCCGCCGCGGAAGGCCTTTGCTGCCCCTCTGGATGAAGTCCGGCCTCGATGGCAGCGGCGAGGGCCGCGGGGACTCCCGGCACCAGGAGCGTCAGCGGCGGCCTGCGGGCCGCACTGTCCGGGGCGGAGCCGGTGAGGCAATACCAGCCAAGGGCGGCAAGGGCGTAGGTATCGCGCTCAGGGTGGAGTTCCTCAACCCCATCGACAATCGGCCCCGGATCCGCGAAGCCGGGCGTGCCGGAGTCCGGGACGCCGGCAGCGTCTCCCACCATGCGCGAAACGCCCAGATCCGACAAGAGCGGTTTCCCGTGGGCAGTGAAAAGCACGTTCCCGGGTGAAACGTCGGAATGCGTCATTCCCTGGTGGTGCAGGTAGGCCAAAGCCCGTGCGAGGGGAGTCAGGATGGTCACCGTCTCCCCCACGCTGAGGCGCCCCCTGCTGGAGAGCAACTGCCCCAGCGAACCCCCGGGCGCGTAATCCATGACCACGCCCAGGCCGCCGTCGAACGCCCCTCCCAATTGGACGACGCCACGCACCTTGACAAGGTGCTCGTGGTCAAGCCGCGACAGAAGGTGCAGCTCACGAAGCATGGAAGACTCGGCGTCGCCCGGGTCCCCTATCTCCGGTATCCGGGGAAGGCATTTCACTGCGAAGCTGCTCCCCGAGCGCCTCTCCGTGGCGAGCCATACCGTGGCGCTTCCGCCGCGGCCAAGCTCACGGACGGGCACAAAGCCGGGAATCACAGGTTCGGCAGGGTCCGTCTCCTGGGAGCGCATGGCGCCCGAGTCGTCCTGACCACCCGTGCCGGGCGCAAAAGTCTCCATGCGTCAACAGATACCGGATTTCCCGGATTGCCGCAGAAGTTATCCACAGGTAGGGTGGCGGCCGCCGCACGACCCAGCCGAGTACGACTGAGAGCTTGGCCACAAAATCATGGCCTTCGTCCAGCGGGGTCTAAGCTTGTCCCCATGACTCTTGAGTTTTCACAGCTGGGTCTTGCCCCGGATTTCGTTGACTATATGCAGGGCTGGGATATCCAGCGCGAACTCCACAACAAAGTTGTTGCCGGCGAGAAACCCAGCACCGTCCTGCTCCTCGAGCACGCGGCGGTCTACACGGCAGGCAAGCTCACGGAGGACCACGAGCGTCCTTTTGACGGCACTCCCGTTGTCCCTGTGGATCGGGGTGGCAAACTGACTTGGCACGGACCGGGGCAGCTGATTGCCTACCCCATCCTCAAACTGAAAAACCGCGCCGGCATCCGTGACTACGTCGAGCGTCTCGAAGACGTCATGATCGCGATCATGGAGGACTACGGGATCAAAGCCACCCGGGTCAAGGGCCGGGCGGGCGTCTGGGTCCTGGCAGATGGCAAGGGTCCGGATCGCAAGATCGCCGCGATCGGCATCCGCGTCCTGGACGGCGTCACCATGCACGGCGTGGCCATCAACTGCAGCAACGATCTCGCGCCTTACGCGCAGATCATCGCATGCGGCATTACGGATGCCAGTGTCACCACCATGTCCATTGAGACCGGGCGGACCATCAACCCGGCCGACATTGCTGGGCGCTTCAAGGAAGAGTTCCGCAAGCACGAAGAAGCACTCGTATCCAGCCCCGAAGGAGCAATCCAGTGACCCTGGCACCTGAAGGCCGTAAGCTGCTGCGCGTTGAACAGCGCAACAAAGCCGTCCCGGTCGAACGCAAGCCCGAGTGGATCAAGGCCAAGGTCCAGATGGGCCCGGAATTCGTGGGCCTGAAGAACCTCGTGAAAAAAGAAGGCCTGCACACCGTCTGCGAGGAAGCCGGCTGCCCGAACATCTTCGAGTGCTGGGAAGACAAGGAAGCAACCTTCCTGATCGGCGGCTCCGAATGCACCCGCCGCTGCGACTTCTGCCAGATCGACACCGGCAAACCCTCCCCCGTGGACCGGTTCGAACCCACCAAGGTCGCCCGCTCCGTCCAGGCCATGCAGCTCCGCTACGCCACCGTCACCGGCGTCGCCCGGGACGACCTCGAAGACGAAGGCGTCTGGCTCTACGCCGAAACCGTGCGCAAGATCCACGAACTGAACCCCGGCACCGGCGTGGAACTGCTCATCCCGGACTTCTCCGGCAAACCCGAACACATCCAAGCCATCTGCGACTCCGCCCCGGAGGTCTTCGCGCACAACGTCGAGACCGTGCCCCGGATCTTCAAGCGCATCCGCCCCGCGTTCCGCTACGACCGCTCCCTGGACGTCATCACCCAGGGCCGGGACGCCGGCATGGTCACCAAATCCAACCTGATCCTGGGCATGGGCGAAACCCGGGCCGAAATCTCCGAAGCCCTGGCCGACCTGCACGCCGCGGGCTGTGACCTGATCACCATCACCCAGTACCTGCGCCCCTCCGAACGGCACCTGCCCGTGGACCGCTGGGTCAAACCCCAGGAATTCGTCGAGCTCGCCGCCGAAGCCGAGGAGATCGGCTTCCTCGGCGTCATGTCCGGACCCCTGGTCCGCTCCTCCTACCGCGCCGGACGCCTCTGGGCCACCGCGATGCGCAAAAAAGGCCGCGACATCCCCGCCCACCTGGCCCACATCGCCGAGGGCATCCAGGACTCCGGCACCACCCGCCAGGAAGCCAGCACCCTCCTCGCACACCACGCTTAGCACCCGAGCAAAGCACGGTCGAAGGACCGGACCCCGGACAAATCCGGCGTCCGGTCCTTTGGCATAAATCACGTAGAATTAAGGCACTATGGCGAAATCCCCTGATTCCAGCAACTCGACAACATCGGCTGCCGACGCTCCCAAGCGCGGCTTGTTTTCCCGCAAGCCCAAGGAAGCCAAGGCCAAGAAGCCGAGCCAGCTGAAGCAGATCGGCGAGGTCTTCAAGATGACCCGCCGCAATGACCCCACCGTTGTGTGGCTCATGCTGCTGGCTTTCCTGGGTGTAGTTGCCGTCAGCCTCGTCGTCGGTCTCCTCCTGAACAACTGGGTCACGGGCCTGATCATCGGCATTCCCCTGGGTCTGCTGGCAGCGGTCTTCATCCTCTCGCGCCGCGCGGAGCGGGCAGCCTTTGCGCAGATCGAAAACCAGCCTGGAGCCTCAGGTGCGGCTCTGGGAACCCTGCGCCGCGGCTGGATCACGGAAGACCAGCCGGTCGCGGTCAACCCGCGCACCCAGGACGCGGTCTTCCGCGCCATCGGCCGTCCCGGCGTCGTACTGGTCAGCGAAGGACCTTCGCACCGAGTCAAGCCGTTGGTTGACGCCGAGCGCAAGAAGCTCGCCCGTATCCTGCCGAACGTCACTATTCACGTGATCGAAAGCGGTCGCGGCGAGGGCCAGGTGCCAATCAGCCAGATTGCAAAGACCATGAACAAATACAAGAACGAGCTCACCAAGGTTGAGGTCAACGCTGTGAGCAAGCGGATCTCCTCGCTCGGCAACCGTCTGCCGATCCCGAAGGGCATCGACCCGTACAAGGCACGCCCGGACCGCAAGGCAGCCCGCGGACGCTAAACACGACAGACAAAGAACCGCCCGGTTCCCGGACTTATCCAGGAACCGGGCGGTTCTTTGTCTGCAGAAAGCTACATCCGGATGAGAATCGTGTTCATGGCTTTGTCATGGAGGCCGCGCTGATCGGGATCGAAGACAACCGCGGGAATCACGAGGCACAGGAGAAGCGTTCTTACCACAGCGGCCAGGGGCCCTGCCGGCCGTCCACCGAGCCGCACCACGTGGATGCCCGCAACCCGGTGTCCGATGCTGTAGCCGAGCGTACCGATGAGAAGTATCTGTTCCACCGCAAAGACTGCAAGGGTTGCCCACTGGTTGCCGCCGAAGGCAAAGTTGCTGATCGCCAAGGCAATGACCCAGTCGATGCAGATTGCCAGGATGCGGCGGCCGGCCCGGGCGATGGAGCCGGGACCGGCCTCGGGCAACCCGAGCCGCTCTCCCGGGTACTTGGAGATTCCGGACGTATCCGGCCCTGTGAGCCATGAACCAATATCTTTACGATCAACCACTGTTCAAGCTTACGGCTTCACCATCCGATGCCCGACGGCGGGTGGTGGCGCCCGGAGGAATGTTCACTCCGTTCACAAGGAAACAGACACACGGAAGAAAGACATAGACTGGCACTGCAGTAGACCAGTAGCGTTTACACGGCAGGCACTTCTGTAACCTGCTCGAAACAATACTGACACTCCGGGGAAATCCCATTTCCCTATGGTTGGAGAAGTTGCTAGCCGCCGCAGCAGGGATACTTTTTTGTTTCCCTGCTTTCGGTTTGCGCTGGACCAGACGGCCCGAGGGCCTGTTACCTGTTATGCGTTAGGAGCATAGATGTTCAAGACTGCGGACGAAGTCCTCAAGTTCATCAAAGACGAAGACGTTAAGTTCGTCGATATCCGCTTCACCGATCTTCCGGGCGTCCAGCAGCACTTCAATGTGCCGGCCAAGAGCGTTGACGCTGACTTCTTTGTCAACGGTCAGCTCTTTGACGGATCTTCCATCCGCGGTTTCCAGGGCATCGCCGAGTCCGACATGCAGCTCATCCCGGACGTCACCACGGCCTTCATCGATGCCTTCCGCATCGAGAAGACCCTCGCGCTGAACTTCTCCATCGTGAACCCCCGCACGGGAGACCCGTACCACCGCGACCCGCGCGGCGTTGCCGAAAAGGCCGAAGCCTACCTGGCCTCCACTGGCATTGCTGACACGGCATTCTTTGCTCCCGAAGCTGAGTTCTACGTCTTCGACAACGTCCAGTTCGAATCCTCCCCGCAGGGTTCCTTCTACAAGGTCGACTCGATTGAAGCACCTTGGAACACGAGCCGCGAAGAAGAAGGCGGAAACCTCGGTTACAAGACCCCCTTCAAGGGCGGTTACTTCCCGGTATCCCCGGTTGACCACCAGGCTGACCTCCGCGACGCCATGTGCCTCGCCCTGGACGAAGCAGGCCTCGAAGTCGAGCGGTCGCACCACGAAGTCGGCGCCGCAGGTCAGGCTGAGATCAACTACAAGTTCACCACGCTGGTGCACGCTGCCGACGACCTGCAGAAGTTCAAGTACGTCATCAAAAACACTGCGTGGGAGTACGGCAAGTCCGTAACTTTCATGCCGAAGCCGATTTTCGGTGACAACGGCTCGGGTATGCACTGCCACCAGTCCCTCTGGAGCAACGGTGACCCGCTGTTCTACGACGAGAAGGGCTATGCCGGCCTGTCCGACACCGCACGCTGGTACATCGGCGGCCTGCTGAAGCACTCCTCTGCTGTGCTCGCCTTCACCAACCCGACGGTCAACTCCTACCGCCGACTGGTCAAGGGCTTCGAAGCTCCGGTCAACATGGTCTACTCGCAGGGCAACCGCTCCGCCGGCATCCGCATCCCGATCACGGGCTCCAACCCGAAGGCCAAGCGCATCGAGTTCCGCGCTCCGGACGCCGCCTCCAACCCGTACCTGGCGTTCTCCGCCCAGCTCATGGCCGGTATCGACGGCATCCGCAACCGCATCGAGCCCCCGGCTCCGATCGACAAGGACCTGTACGAACTGCCTGCAGAGGAAGCCAAGGACATCCCCAAGGCTCCGGGTTCCCTTGAGGAAGCACTGGCCGCGCTGGCTGAGGACAACGAGTTCCTGCAGGCCGGCGGCGTCTTCACTCAGGACCTGATCGACACCTGGATCGAGTACAAGTACGAGAACGAGATCCGTCCGCTTTCCCTGCGCCCGAACCCGTACGAGTTCGAGCTCTACTACGGCGTCTAGTAACACGGCAAGAAGCGAGAAGGGCCACAGTTCATTTTGTGAACTGTGGCCCTTTTCTTTCAAACGGCCACAAGCGCAACCCACAAAAAAGAACGGCCGTGTCTGTTAAGACACAGCCGTTCCTGGCGTGAAAGGACCCGGGTTTCCCGGGGTCGGACCCCCAATTTTTCCTACACCCTCCGGCGCCCACTAATCAACCGGAAGAGGAAGACAATGATCGCCAAGACGATCAGTATCGGAGCGATCCAGAGAAAGAACCCCAAGGCCTTTACCGTGCCGCCAATGATAAAGAAAACGATCGCGATGACCGCGACGATTCCGAGGATTACATTCATGATGTACCGTCCGTTTCAGTCGTAAACATTCTGATGATTGCCTTTATCGCTGTGCAAACCTCAGTAACCATACGGTAAGTAGGCTTACTAATCTAATCGGCATCCACCGACGCGCGCACGGCTTGTGTCGAAAGTCGGCTTTCGAGCCGAAGTTCCAGGTCGTTCATGACTACCGCGGCCAGGTCCTGGAGTGTGTCGATCTCCGCCCGGGACATGTTTCGCGGAGCGAAGTCGAGGATGCACAGGGTTCCCAAGTTGTAGCCCCCGCGCGTCCTCAGCGGGGTTCCGGCGTAGAAGCCTAGTCCGAACTCCCCCGCCACCAGCGGGTTCGCGAGCGCGCGGGGATCCTCAGGGGCGTTTTCGACCACCCAAGTCCCTCCCTGAAGGATGGCCGAGGCACAGAGGCCCGGGTCCCTGTCGATCTGTTCCACTGCAGTTCCGTGGTGGGACTTGAACCAAATGCGGTCATGGTCCACGACGCTGACGATTGCTATGGGAACATCGAAAAGCCGGGCGGCCAGGGCGGTGATCCGGTCGAAGGCGCCGTCCGGCGGCGTATCGAGGATTTGGTATTGGTGCACCGCCGCCATCCTCTCGGCTTCGTCCGCCGGAATGATGGAAGCGTCAACTTTGTGCTTGCCCCGATCGGAATGGGCCTGCTCGTACAGCGCCTCGGATATGTCCCGCGCCGTCGGTCGGCCTTGGGGATCGGCCGACGTCATCGCGCCCAAAAGCGTCCGCCAGAACTCCTCAAGGTCGGCGGGGATTGGCGGGTCCTGGATCAGCCGGGCAAGCGCGCTTTGCAGGGGATCCCCGGGAAAGGCGAGCTGCCCCGTAAGGCACTCCAGCAGCACCAGGCCGAGGGAGTACACGTCGCTGGCTGGGCCCACAGGCTCCGAACGCGCCTGCTCGGGGCTGAGGTATGCCGCTGTCCCGAAGAATCCGCCATCAGGCCCCTGCGGGGCTTCCGAGATGAGGGCGATGCCAAAATCCGTCAGCTTCGCCCGCATCCTCGCCGAGTCCTGGTTGTAGTCGAAGAGCATGATGTTGCTTGGCTTCACATCCCTATGAATGACACCGCTACGGTGGATGTATTCCAAGGCGTCCGCGAGATCATGACCGATCAGCGCCGCGTGGCGCGGAGCGAGGGGGCCATCGGCCAGCCGCTGTTTCAGGTCCGGCCCCTCAACCAGCTCCATCACCAGGTAGACTTTGGGTTCCCCGGATCCTTCCCGGTCGACTCCGGCGTCAAGGAGCGTCACCAGGCCGTGATGGCTCATGCGGGCAAGGATTCCGACTTCATCGTCCAGTGGGACCGGCCCCGCTGCGCTTGCCGGCCGATTGACGATCTTGACCGCCACATCCCGCTCAAGGTACTCATCCGAGGCCCGGTAGACAGTGGCCATGGAGCCGGAAGCGATGCGCTCCCGAACACGGTACCTACCGCCAAGGAGAGTATCGGCTGGGCCTTCGTCCGGTCTATTCATTCAGTAAGCTTACTTTCTCGCCGAGCGAGAGACATTCATCACGAAGAGCCGGTCCGATGAACCCCCGGCAGTACGCCCCGCTCAGGCGCTGAATTCCCGGTACATTGTCCATTGCGGCCCGGCTGAGCCACCCAGGTACCTGCCCGTCTCGGCGAAGCCCGCCTTTGCGTATGCGGCTTTGCCGGCAGGATTGCGCTCGTTGACAGAGAGCACGACGCCGGCCTGGCCGCCACCCAGCCTCGCCGTCAGCTTCACCGCTTCCCGGGCAGCCGCGGCCGCAGCCTGGGTGCCCAAGCCTCTCCCTTGGTGCTGCCGATCGATCAGGAACCCTCGCAAAAGCCAGGCAGAATGGTCGTCAGGCCAACCTGACAGGGTTGCAGCACCGGCCTGCAAAGTGAGGACTCCGACGGCGGCACCGGCCGCTTCGATCACATATGGCAGCCGGCTTTCGTCCTCCAGGCCCATGAGCATCATCTTGAAAGGGTCGCCGACGAAGTCTTCCTGCCCCGCAGCCAATTCCATACCCGCGATGTCGCCGAGTTTGATGGCTCGGGCGTCGTCGTCGAGATTCTTCAAGGGAATGAGCCACACCGTTTCAAGCATCTTTCGAGCTTAGCTGTCCCCGCGCTGCGCCCGGCGACGCGAACCTGAGATCACTGGCCGTAGAAGTCCTTTTCAAACACGGCCCGGGTCCTTCGGCTTAGGCGCAGGTAATCCTCTTCGAACACTGCAGCTTGGCCAGGAGCGTAACCACACCACCGGGCAACGGCCTCCAGGTCCCGCCGGGAAGCAGGCAGGAGATCAGAGGCACGCCCAGTGCAGATCACATTCGCGGATCGTATGCGGCTCGCAAGCCGCCACGCTTCGCGGAGCAACACGATGTCGCTCTTGTCGATCAGGTCCAACGACTCAATCGCGTCGAGGGCCTGCAGGGTGGAAGTGGTCCGGAGCTGCCGATGCTCGCCTGCGTGCTGGAGCTGAAGCAGCTGCACAAGCCATTCGACGTCGCTGAGTCCGCCCCTGCCCAGCTTCACATGCCTTGCGGGATCGGCCCCCCTGGGGAGCCGTTCGGACTCGACCCGCGCCTTGACCCGCCGGATCTCCCGCACGTCCGTCTCGGCGAGATTCTTCGGGTAGCGGATGGGGTTGATGAGCCAGAGGAATTCCGCCGCCAACTCGTCGTTACCGGCCATGGGTTGGGCCCGCAGCAGCGCCTGGGCTTCCCAGATAAGGGACCACCGGCGGTAATACTCCGCGTAAGAGTCCAGGGAACGGACCATGGCGCCGCTCTTCCCTTCGGGGCGAAGATCGGCGTCAACCGTCAGGACCCGCTCCGCCAGGATGGCCGGCTTGAGGGGCTGGGTCAGCAGGGTGGAAATGTGACCAACAATGGCAAGGGCCTGTTGCTGGGCTTCGGACTCACTCGCTCCGGGAAGGGCGCGATGAACGTACATGACGTCTGCGTCCGAGCCGTAGCCGATCTCGCGTCCGCCTTGCCTGCCCATGGCAACCACCAGGACCTGCGTCTTGAGAGGCCTCTCGGAGGCCACAATGGCTTCAGCTACATGCAGGGCGCCTAGTACGGCTGCCCGGTCGGCGTCGGCCAATGCCGTTCCCACCGCATCCTGTTCCAGGAGACCGGAACTGTCCGCGATGGCAATCCGGAGGATCTCCCGGCGCCGGATAAGCCGGATGAGCCGCATTGCATTCGCGGGATCGGCATGCCGTGACATCTTGGATTGGATTTCCTGCCACTGAGCTTCGAAGCTTAGGGGCATGAGTTCCTTGTCGGAACCCAGCCAGGCAACGGATTCCGGGGAAACCTCCAGGAGGTCGGCGATCAGCCGTGAATTGGAAAGCACGTGGCATAGCCGCTCCGCTGCCGCTTGGGAGTCCCGGAGCATTCCGAGATACCAATGGGTGGTTCCTAGTGCTTCGCTGACACGACGGAAGGCGAGCAGGCCGGCGTCGGGGTCTACTCCTTCGGCAAGCCAGCCGAGAAGGATGGGAAGCAGTTGCCGCTGCAAGGCGGCACGCCGGCTGACCCCTGACGTGAGGGCCTCTATGTGGCGCATGGCGCCCTGCGGGTCGCGGTAGCCCAGCGCCGCGAGACGGCCTTGTGCGGCTTCCGGGGTGAGCCGGGCGTCCTCGCTACTCAACTTCGCGGCAGTGTTGAGCAGGGGCCGGTAGAAGATCCGGTCGTGCAGTTCCCGAACGGACCGCTTGGTCTTCTGCCAGGTTTCGATCAGTGCATCAGGATGGGGCCTGCCCGTGGAAAACGGACCCAGGACGGCCTTGGCGAGGAAACGCAGCGACTCCTGGCTGGTAGGCATGAGGTGCGTGCGGCGCATCTGGAACAACTGGATCCGGTGCTCAAGAACCCGCAGATAGCGGTAGGCCGCGTCGAAGGCGGCGGCATCCACCCGGCCGATGTAGCCGCCTGCAGACAGGGCGGAGATTGCCGACGTCGTATCCCGGCAACGGAGCGTTTCGTCGGACTTTCCGTGGACGAGTTGCAGGAGCTGCACGGTGAACTCGACATCCCGCAGCCCGCCCGGACCGAGCTTGATCTGGCGCTGTTCCTCCGCCGGAGCAATGTTGTTGGTGACCCTGCGGCGCATCGCCTGCACGGATTCCACGAAGCCTTCCCTGCCCGCCGAAGCCCACACGAGAGGCTGGACGGCTTGCTCGTACCGTGACCCGAGGTCCTTGTCCCCCGCGATGGTCCTGGCTTTGAGAAGTGCCTGGAATTCCCAGCTTTCTGCCCATTTCGCGTAATAGCTCAAGTGCGAGGGAAGCGTCCTGACCAGCGGACCCGACTTTCCTTCAGGCCGCAGGTTCGCGTCTACCTCCCACAGCCCGGGTTCGGGCGCAGTAGAGGAAATCGCGCGGGAGATGCCGGCGGCGAGGACCGTACCGATGGTCGCGGCCTCGGAGTCCTCCAGGTCCGGCGCCTCGATCACGTAGATGACGTCGACGTCGGAAATGTAGTTGAGCTCCCGGGCACCGCATTTGCCCATGCCGATGACTGCCAGCCCGACGCCGGCAATATCGGCGACGTCGAAAGTCGCCGCGGCTTCCGCCCGGGCCACCGCCAGGGCGGCCTCTATCGCCGCTCCGGCGAGGTCGGCCAGTTCGGCGCCGACGGCGGGCATGAAGTCTTGGGGGCTGGCGGCGCAGAGGTCCTTGATGGCCAGTTCGGTCAATCCCCGCCGGTAGGCCGTCCTAAGAGCGGTGTATGCCGCGGGTCCCGATATTCCCGCGACGGGCCGGGGAGACTTGGGGTCCGCTTTGACCGAACGGAGGAGTTTCGTCCGCAGTTCACCGGCGTCGGCAGAGAACGGCTCGGGGCTGACGCGGACATCGAAGACGTCCAGGTGTTCCGGATGCCTGATGAGGAACTCCCCCAGGGCCTCGGATGCCCCCAGCAGACGGTATAGCGGCTCACTGCGATCCGCGTGCTCCCCCGCGAGCTTCTTGAGTGAAGGGTGCTTCTCAATCAGGCGGACAAGCGACTGGAGAGCGGTGTCCGGGTTGGCGCTGAGGTGCAGCCCGGCGAAGATTGTGTCTTGGTCGATGCCGTCGAGTTCACGTGCGGCAAGAAACCGTTCACCCTTCTCAAGGTCGCTGAAGCCGGCTGAGATGAGCCGGCGGGCCAGGCTCACACTCACGGCCTAGAGAATGCCGAGGTTGCGCTTGAGCTCGTAGGGTGTGACCTGGAGCCGGTAGTCCTGCCATTCCGCACGCTTGTTGCGCAGGAAGTGGTCAAAGACTTGTTCGCCGAGGATGTCCGCTACGAGCTCTGAATCTTCCATGGCGCGGATGGCATCGTGGAGGCTTGCCGGCAGCGGGGTGTGGCCCATCGCTTTGCGTTCGGCGGTGGTCAGCGACCAGACATCGTCTTCCGCGGCAGCCGGAAGTTCGTAGCCTTCCTCGATGCCCTTGAGCCCTGCACCCAGCAACACGGCGTACGCCAGGTAAGGGTTGGTGGCAGAGTCAATCCCGCGGTATTCGATCCGAGCGGACTGGCCCTTGCCCGGCTTGTAGAGCGGCACACGGACCAGGGCGGAGCGGTTGTTGTGTCCCCAGCTCAGGTAGCTCGGGGCTTCGCCACCGCCCCAGAGACGCTTGTAGGAATTCACGAATTGGTTGGTGACGGCCGTGAACTCCGGGGCGTGCCGCAGGATGCCGGCAATGAACTGGCGTGCGGTCTTGGACAACTGGAATTCGGCGCCGGCTTCGTAGAAGGCGTTGGTGTCACCCTCGAACAGTGAGAAGTGCGTGTGCATGCCGGACCCCGGGTGATCCGTGAAGGGCTTGGGCATGAACGTGGCGTACGTGCCCTGCTGCAGGGCCACTTCTTTGATGACCGTGCGGAAGGTCATGATGTTGTCCGCAGTCTGGAGAGCGTCCGCGTAGCGGAGATCGATCTCATTCTGGCCGGGACCGCCCTCGTGGTGGCTGAACTCCACCGAAATGCCCACCGATTCAAGCATGGTCACGGCAGTGCGGCGGAAGTCCTGTGCCACGCCACCGGGTACGTGGTCGAAGTAGCCGCCCTCGTCAACCGGAACAGGCACGCCGTTGGGGTCAAGATCCTGGGACTTCAGGAGGTAGAACTCGATCTCGGGATGCGTGTAGCAGGTGAACCCCATGTCCGCCGCTTTGGCGAGGGTGCGCTTGAGTACGTTCCGGGGATCGGCAGCGGATGGCTCGCCGTCGGGGGTCAGAATGTCGCAGAACATTCTGGAGGTCTGCTCAGTCTCACCGCGCCACGGCAAGATCTGGAACGTGGAGGGGTCTGGCTGGGCCAGCATGTCCGACTCGAACACCCGGGCGAGGCCTTCGATGGCCGAGCCATCAAAACCCAGGCCTTCTTCGAAGGCGCCTTCCACTTCTGCAGGGGCCAGTGCCACCGATTTCAGGGAACCGACGACGTCGGTAAACCACAAGCGTACGAAGCGCACATCACGCTCTTCGATAGTTCGCAGAACGAACTCTTGCTGGCGGTCCATGGGGCCTCATTTCCGGGTCAACGTCCATGCCGTGGGTTCGAGGGTTCGAAGCCGACGACAACTCAGCATTCACTCTACTAAGCATTGGCCCGGAATGGCTGCACCCCCGGTTCGCGTAACACAGCGTTTACAAATGTGAGGCTCCTCATGCGCCGGTGGCTAGGACGGCCAGTACCGCATACGCTCTATTCATGGCCCCAAGCAACAGTTCCGATTCCAGCATGCCCGCCGATGTTCCTGCCCCTTACGGAACCGGGCCTGCTGCTGCAGGTTCAGCGGCTGCTTCCGCACCGAAGGCTCCTGCCAGGATCCGGACGCACCACCTTCAACAAGCCAAGGCCAAGGGTGAGCGCTTTGCGATGTTGACCGCCTACGAGCAGTACACGGCTGAAATCTTCGATCAGGCCGGCATCGAGGTCCTGCTGATTGGCGATTCGGCGTCCAACAATGTCTTTGGAAACGAAACCAGCCTCCCTGTCACCGTCGATGAACTCCTCCCGCTGTGCCGGGCGGTGGCCCGGTCCGCCAAGCGTGCTTTGGTAGTGGCCGACCTCCCCTTTGGCAGCTACGAAGTCTCGCCGGAGCAGGCAGTGGCAACCGGTGTCCGTTTCCTGAAGGAAGGGCTGGCACACGGCGTCAAGATCGAAGGGGGCGCCTTTTACGCCGGAACAGTCCGGGCCATGGTCCAGGCAGGCATTCCCGTCATGGCGCACATCGGCTTCACGCCCCAGAGCGAACATTCGTTGGGCGGCTACCGCGTCCAAGGCCGGGGCGACGACGCCGCCCGCTTGGTCGAGGACGCAGTTGCCTTGGCCAACGCCGGAGCGTTCTGTGTGCTCATGGAGATGGTCCCCGCGGAAACTGCAGCCGCCGTCGACGCCGCCATTGAAGTGCCCACTATAGGGATCGGCGCCGGCAATGCGACCACTGGCCAGGTTCTGGTGTGGCAGGACATGGCCGGTTTGCGTGGCGGAAAGATGGCAAAGTTCGTCAAGCAATACGCGGATCTGCGCACCACACTCAGCGACGCGGCCAAGGCGTACGCCGACGACGTCAGGTCCGGCCAGTTCCCCGGCCCGGAACACTCTTTCTAGGAGAACGCAGCTTCAGTCCTCGTCGTCCTTGTCCCAGGCGTCATTACGTGCTTTAACCTTTTCCAGAGCGTGCTCCGCTTCCTCGCGGGTCTTGTAAGGACCGATCAACTGGGTCCAGTCAGACAACGCGTCCTCTTCGATCTGGTGTGTCTGAACGTTGTACCAGTACTCCGCCACAGTTTCTCCTCTGCGAATCCCGCCAAAGCATTGGCGGGTGCTTTAGCCCTTCGAGCGGGCCGTTATTTAGCAACTTAGTTACTTGCGTCTCGTGCGTCCCTTATATGATCAATCTATGCCTTCTCCCGCCCTGACCGCACCCATCGGCACGCTCACCCGAGGAACTGTCAGCCCACAGCTGCCAGTACCGGCGTCCATCCCGCGTCCGGAGTATGTCGGCAAGTCTGCACCGGCAAAGTTCACCGGCTCAGAGGTCAAATCGGCGGAAACCATTGAGAAAATCCGCGTCGCCAGCAAAATTGCAGCCCGGGCGATCGTCGAGGTCGGAAAGCACGTCGAGCCCGGCGTCACCACGGACCAACTGGACCGGGTTGGCCACGAGTTCCTTCTGGACCACCACGCGTACCCATCAACCCTTGGCTACCGAGGCTTCCCCAAGTCCCTGTGCTCATCCCTCAACGAGGTCATCTGCCACGGCATTCCGGACAGCACCGTGGTGCAAGACGGGGACATCCTGAACATCGACATCACGGCCTACATCAACGGCGTCCACGGTGACACCAACTACACCTTCTTGGTGGGAGACGTGGACGAAGAATCACGCCTGCTGGTTGAACGCACCCAGGAATCTCTCAACCGTGCCATCAAGGCAGTGGCTCCCGGCCGCGAAATCAATGTGATCGGCCGGGCTATCCAGTCCTACGCGAAGCGCTTCGGCTATGGCGTGGTCCGCGACTTCACCGGTCACGGTGTTGGTGAGGCCTTCCACACCGGCCTAATCATCCCCCACTATGACGCCGCGCCCGCCTACAACACAGTGATCGAGGCGGGCATGGTCTTCACGATTGAGCCCATGCTCACCCTCGGAACAATCGAATGGGATATGTGGCCCGATGACTGGACCGTAGTCACCCGGGACCACAGGCGGACCGCGCAATTTGAACACACCCTGCTGGTCACCGAGACCGGCGCCGAAATCCTGACTCTTCCTTGAGCTCTCCGGAAGGTCACCTGCAGCCGTTCGTGCTGCGACATGCCCACCCCTCCTGCCATGAACGGAAACGCATTGACCAAGAAGGATGAGAAAATCCACAAGAATGGCCCGCTGATCGGCATTGACGTCGGTGGCACCGGCATCAAGGGCGGCATCGTCGATCTCAAAAAGGGCAAGCTGCTCGGAGAGCGCCTGCGCATTCCCACGCCGCAGCCCGCGACGCCCGAAGCTGTCGCCGAGGTGATCGCGCAGATCGTCGAAGAGCTGTCGGCCCGTTCGGACGCCCCTGCCGAGGGTTCGCCGGTCGGAGTGACCTTCCCGGGAATCATCCAGCATGGCGTGGTCCGCTCTGCCGCCAACGTGGACAAGTCCTGGCTCGACACCGACATTGACTCGCTTCTCACCAAGCGCCTGGATCGCCCCGTCGAGGTCATCAACGACGCCGACGCAGCCGGTCTCGCGGAAGCCCGCTACGGCGCGGGCGAAGGCGTTGATGGCACCGTCCTCGTCATTACGCTCGGCACTGGTATTGGTTCGGCGTTCATCTTCAACGGGCACCTGGTGCCTAATGCCGAACTCGGCCACCTCGAAGTGGACGGCCACGACGCTGAAACGAAGGCCTCCGCCGTCGCGCGTGAACGCGACGGCTTGAGCTGGGAAGAGTACAGCGTGCTGCTGCAGCGCTACCTTTCCCACGTCGAATTCCTGTTCTCCCCTGAGCTCTTCATCATCGGTGGCGGTATTTCGAAGCGCTCGGATGAGTACTTCCCGCACTTGCACCTGCGTACCCGCATCGTCACGGCGGAACTGAAGAACGATGCTGGAATCGTGGGAGCGGCCCTGGACGTCGCCCTCCACCACAAGCTTGCCAAGTAGCGCGGCAGCATTCCGGATGGACGACGGCTAAATCACCGGAGCTGTGCTCCCGGTATCCGGCGGGCGATAGTTGGTGCCGGTGGTGGCTGCGGCTTCCCCTCCGCTGCCACCACCGGAGCTACAGGGAGCTCTTCTCGGAGCTCATGCCTTTGGCCACCTTCGCCGCGTTTTCCGCGGCGGCAGTTTCAGCCTCGTGGCGTAGAAGCGAGATGGCGGATTCGAAGTCCTCGAGGGATTCGAAGGCTTGATAGACACTGGCAAAACGCAGGTATGCCACTTCATCCAGTTTCTGGAGCGGTCCGAGGATGGCCAAACCGACCTCATGGGCGTCAATTTCGGCTGCACCGGATGAGCGGATGTTCTCCTCGACCTCCTGGGCCAGCATGGCGAGGTCGTCCTCGGTCACGGGCCGGCCTTGGCAGGCCTTGCGTACGCCGTTGATGATCTTTATCCGGCTGAACGGTTCTCCCACCCCGGATCGCTTGATGACAGACAAGCTTGTGGTCTCCACCGTGGTAAAACGGCGTCCGCATTCAGGGCACTGCCGCCGACGGCGGATGGCGGAACCGTCGTCGGCCATTCGACTGTCCACGACGCGCGAGTCGGGGTTACGGCAGAACGGACAATACACGCTGGGCCTCCTCCGCTCGATTCCGGCCCGGGCGTCCTCACGGCAGCATAGGCCGGGAACGCAAAAGGAGCCGGAAGTTTGACTTCCAGCACCAGTTTACGGCTACATAAGGGCTAATGACAAGACTGTAATTACTATATGTAGTGGTTGTTACCCATACATGTAGTGGTTAGGCACCGGCAAAGCGGATCTTTACCGCGTCGCCGTGGCCGGGAAGGTCCTCGGCGTCAGCAAGACTCACAATGTGCTTGCTGACCTCCTCCAAGGCAGCCTTGTTGTAGTTGATGACCTGGACAGCGCGGAGGAATGTTGTCACATTCAGGCCCGAAGAGAAGGCAGCGGTACCACTCGTGGGCAACACATGGTTGGAGCCTGCACAGTAGTCGCCGAGGCTGACCGGGCTGTAGTCCCCCACGAAAATCGCCCCTGCGTTGCGGATTCTTGCCGCGACGGCGGCTGCATCCGCCGTCATGATTTCCAAGTGTTCGGCTGCGTACGCATCGCAGACCGCAATGCCCTGCATGAGATCGTCAACCAGCACCACGCCCGATTGCGGACCGGACAATGCGGTACGGACCCGTTCGCCATGTTTGGTGGTCCCTGACTGGAATGCGAGTTCCCGGTGCACGGCCGAGGCAAGTTCCTCGGAATCGGTGATCAGCACCGAGGCCGCTTTGGGGTCGTGCTCAGCCTGGCTGATAAGGTCCGCCGCCACGAGCGCCGGGTGGGCGGACGCGTCAGCCAGGATGGCGATCTCCGTGGTGCCCGCCTCTGAGTCGATCCCCACCACGCCTTTGACCAGACGCTTGGCGGTGGCCACGAAGATGTTGCCGGGGCCCGTCACAACATCCACGGGTTCAATGGACTGGTCATGGCCGGCTCCCGGGATCCCGAAGGCAAACGAAGCGATCGCCTGGGCACCTCCGATGCCATAGACTTCGTCAACTCCCAGCAACGCGGCAGCGGCCAGGATTGTTGGGTGGGGCAAGCCGCCAAAGTCCTTCTGGGGCGGGGAGGCCAGTGCGATGGATGTGACTCCGGCAGCCAGCGCTGGAACGACGTTCATGATCACCGAGGACGGGTACACGGCCAACCCGCCCGGAACATACAGTCCCACCCGGCCCACGGGTACCCAATTCTGGCTGACGACGGCGCCGTCCCCCAGTTCCACCTCGACGTTCGCCGGCCGCTGGCCGTCGGCGAAACGACGTGCACGGCTGATGGATTCCTCCAGGGCGGCACGGACAGCCGGATCCAGGTTTTCGAGGGCACCCTCGAGGGCGGCGGCGGGCACGCGGGGGTGGGACTGTTCCACGCCGTCGAACGCCAGGGCCAACTCACCGAGCGCTTCAAACCCCCGGGAGCGGACGGCGGTGATGATATCCAGGACCTTTTGCTCCGCGTCCGCCATGGTCTTATGCTCCGCCCGGGGCACCGCGGCGCGCAGTTCCGCCAAGGTCAGCGACCGTCCGCGCAGGTCGATACGACGGAAGTCCAGGGGCTGGGTGGCGGTGTCGGCAGAATTCTCCGGAGAAATGGTCACCAGATCATTTTACCGGGCGTCGGGCGATGCCTCCGGCTGCTTTCCCATCAGCCCGAAAAGAGTCAGGAGAAATGTCACGAGGGCCGTCGCTCCCGGCCACGGCAAAAGCGCAGCCATTGACCGCAAGGTGAAGCCTTCATTTCCGCTCGCCGCGGCGCTGGACGCGGGGCCCCACCACTGCGCAGCGAGCAGGCCGACTTGCCAAGCCACCAGCGCGCCAGCCAAGCCTCCGAGAACAGCGAGGAAAGTCCTCATGCCCTGACCCGGCCTCCGTACCTTGCTGTCCAGCAGGACCGCAGTGAAGCAGCCGGCAAGAAGCAGAAGCCCGGCCAAGACCAAGTCCCGCGGAAATCGACCCGCAGCAGCGGAGGGATCGGCGAGGGCGGAATTTCCGGAGATCAGGTTGAGTCCGCCCGGAGCAAGGAGCCACCATGCCAGGCCCAGTCCGATGCCCGAGGCGACTGGCGCGGCGAGCCATAGCCACCATCTGCGGTCTCGCTGGTCGGCGTCTGTCGCGGGGACGGCCTCGAGGAGGTTGGATGTTGGCTTGGTCATGACACAAACATTAACAAACGTTTCTGGACGCTCAACAAGCGAGCGCCCCGGCAGGTGGCGGAATACGCTGAACCCACCAGCGTTAATACCAATACGTCCTGCAGGAGATCGAGCAAAGTGGCTTCGGAAGAATCGGCTTTTGAAGGAACCTTCAAGCAAATGTTCCGCCGGCATGCCGCCGGGGTTGCCATCATCACTGCCGACCTCAACGGCAAGCCTTTCGGATTCACCGCGACGTCGGTGGCGTCACTGTCGGCAGAGCCTCCGCGTTTTACGTTCAACATGTCGCGCAGTTCCAGTTCCTGGCCCGCGGTGGCGAATGCCACGTATATCGGCCTGCACATGCTGGGCCTTGAGAACCAAGCACTTGCGGACCGTTTCGCGCGCACCCAGGAACGGTTTGAAGGCGATCACTGGGAACCTGGACCCTTCGACGTCCCCATCCTGAAGAAGGTGGCCGGCTGGTTGATCGGCAAGATCCAGATGCGCCTGTCCTTCGAAAACAACGCGATCGTGGTGGTGGAAGTTGTCGACGGGCTTGTTGGCGACGACGACGCTCCCCTGCTCTACCACTCCGGCTCCTACAGCCAACCGGTTCCGCTCGACTACGAAATCTGAGTAACCAAGCGTCGCCGGCTGGCCGGTTCAGGGGGTCGCGCGCAATCAGTTGTCCAAGCAGGTTGGACCGAGAAGGACCTTGAGATCGCCGAAAAGCGACGGGGTGGGATTGACCCGCAGGTGCACAGGCAGGCCCATCACTTCGACTTTTGAATCACCCTGCAAGTGGAGCCTGACCTCGGAGTTCCCCCGGTGGGTGGTGAGGACATCGCGAAGATCCGTGACTACAGCTTCGGTTGCCTTGTAGGTGGGCATCGCAATGACCAGTGGCCCGTTGGTACTTTCGCTCAGGTCCGGGACCGAGAGCTCCATGCAGTTCAGCGTGACCGCGCCGTCGTCGCGCCGCTGCAGGCGGCCCTTGACGACGACAATCAGGTCCTCCGCGAGGACCGAAGCGATAGGACCATAGACCTGCCCGAAGAACATGACCTCGATGGAAGCGCCCAGGTCTTCGATCTCCGCCCGCGCGTAGGCGTTGCCGCTTGCCTTGGCAATCCTGCGGCTGAGCGAAGTGATCATGCCCGCAATGGTGACGATGGCGCCGTCGTGCGGTCCGTCTTCTCCCAGGATCGAAGTGATCGACTGCTCCGCATGCTGGCTCAGCACGCCCTCAAGCCCTTGCAAAGGATGGTCCGAGACATAGAGGCCGAGCATGTCCCGTTCGAAGGACAGCTTGTCTTTCTTCTCCCATTCCGGCAGATCCGGGATCTCGATGCTCAGGGACGCCTCGGATTCGGCTTCGTCGAAGCCGGCGAAGAGATCGAATTGCCCGATCGCCTCGTTCCTCTTGAGCGTGATGACGGAGTCGATGGCTTCTTCATGGATCATGGCCAGGGCCCGCCTGTGGTGGTTCAGCGAATCGAACGCGCCGGCTTTGATCAGTGATTCGATGGTGCGCTTGTTGCAGACCACCGCGGGGACTTTCATGAGGTAGTCCTTGAAGGAGGTGTAGGCGCCCTCCTTTTCACGGGCCGAGACCATGGCTTCGACGGCGTTCACGCCGACGTTGCGGATGGCGCCCATGCCGAAGCGGATGTCGTTGCCGACAGGGGTGAAGTTCAGGGCCGACTCATTGACGTCGGGAGGCAGCACCGTGATGCCCATCCGCCGGCATTCGTTGAGGTAGATCGCGGACTTGTCCTTGTCGTCGCCCACCGAGGTCAGCAGTGCCGCCATGTACTCCGGCGCATAGTGCGCCTTGAGGTAGGCGGTCCAGTACGAGATCACGCCGTAGGCGGCCGAGTGCGCCTTGTTGAAGGCGTAGTCGGAGAACGGCAAAAGGATGTCCCAGAGCGTCTTGACGGCGGCCATGGAGTAGCCGTTGTCCTGCATGCCCTGGGAGAAGCCGGCGAACTGCTTGTCCAGTTCCGATTTCTTCTTCTTGCCCATGGCGCGGCGCAGGATATCGGCCTGGCCCAGCGTGTAGCCGGCGAGCTTCTGCGCCACGGCCATGACCTGCTCCTGGTACACGATCAGCCCGTACGTTCCGCCGAGGATTTCGGCGAGCGGTTCCTCGAGCTCCGGGTGGATCGGGATGACTTCCTGGATTTTGTTCTTGCGCAGGGCGTAGTCGGTGTGGGCGTTGGCGCCCATGGGACCGGGACGGTAGAGAGCCAGGACAGCGGAGATGTCTTCGAAGTTGTCAGGCTTCATGAGCTTGAGCAGCGACCGCATAGGCCCGCCGTCGAGCTGGAACACCCCCAAAGTGTCGCCGCGCGCCAGGAGGTCATAAGACGCGGCGTCGTCCAACGCCAGGTTCTCCAGATCAAGGTCAACGCCACGGTTCATCTTGATGTTTTCCAGGGCGTCGGAAATGATCGTCAGGTTCCTCAGGCCGAGGAAGTCCATCTTGATCAGGCCAAGGCCCTCCGACGTGGGGTAATCGAACTGCGTGATGACCTGGCCGTCCTGGATACGGCGCATGACAGGAATGACGTCGATAATCGGGTCCGAAGACATGATGACGCCGGCGGCGTGCACGCCCCACTGGCGCTTCAGTCCTTCGATGCCCAGTGCGGTCTCGAAGACCTTGGCGGCCTCGGGGTCCGTGCTGATGAGCTGTCGGAAGTCCCCGGCCTCGCCATAGCGCTTGGCCTCCGGGTTCTGGATGTCCGCAAGCGGGATGTCCTTGGCCATCACGGCGGGCGGCAGGGCCTTTGTGAGCTGCTCACCCATACTGAACGGGTACCCGAGCACGCGGGAGGAGTCTTTGAGCGCCTGCTTGGTCTTGATGGTGCCGTAGGTGACAATCATGGCTACGCGCTCGTCGCCGTACTTCCGGGTGACATAGTCGATGACCTCGGAGCGGCGGCGATCATCGAAGTCGACGTCGAAGTCAGGCATGGACACACGGTCCGGGTTTAGGAAGCGCTCGAAAATCAAGCCGTGTTCAAGGGGATCGAGGTCGGTGATGCGCATGGCGTACGCCACCATGGAGCCCGCTCCGGAACCACGGCCCGGGCCCACCCGGATGCCATTGTTCTTCGCCCAGTTGATGAAGTCCGCCACCACCAGGAAGTATCCCGGGAAACCCATGGACGTGATGACGTCAAGCTCATAGTCGGCCTGCTTGCGCACTTTGTCCGGGACGCCCTTGGGATAGCGGTAGTCGAGTCCTGTGGCTACTTCCTTGACCAGCCAGGACGTCTCATCCTCGCCGGGAGGGCAGGGGAACCGCGGCATGTAGTTCGCGCCCGTGTTGAAGGACACTTCGCAGCGCTCTGCGATCAACAAAGTGTTGTCGCAGGCCTCGGGATGATCGCGGAACAACTCACGCATCTCTTGCGGTGACTTCAAGTAGTAGCCGCTACCGGAGAAAGCGAATCGGGAACCGCCGTTGTCATAGGTGGGCTCCAGCAGGGTAGAGCCCGACTGGATGGCCAACAAGGCCTCATGGGCCTTGGCGTCATGCTCATGCGTGTAGTGGAGGTCGTTGGTGGCCACGAGCGGAAGCTTCAGTTCCTTGGCCAAGCGGAGCAGGTCGCCGGTGACCCGCCGCTCGATGTCCAGGCCGTGGTCCATCAGTTCGCAGAAGTAGTTTTCCGCACCAAAGATGTCGCGGAACTCCGAAGCCGCCGCGAGGGCCTCACGGTACTGCCCCAAGCGAAGGCGGGTTTGCACTTCACCGGAAGGACAGCCCGTGGTCGCAATGAGGCCCTCGGAGTACGTGTTCAGCAGTTCGCGGTCCAACCGGGGCCATTTGCCGAACACTGAGTCGAGGGAAGCAATCGAGGACGCCCGGAACAGATTGCGCATGCCGACGTTGTTGTAGCTCAGCAGCGTCATGTGGGTGTACGAACCACCACCGGACACGTCATCCTTGCGTTGGCTCTCGTCGCCCCAGCGGACGCGCTCTTTGTCGCCGCGCGCCGTTCCCGGCGTGACATAGGCCTCGACGCCGATGATCGGCTTGATCCCTTTGTCGGTGGCCTTCTTCCAGAAATCGAAGGCACCGAAGAGATATCCGTGGTCCGTCGTGGCAAGCGCAGGCATCCCCAGCCGCTCGGTCTCATCGAACAATTCAGTAAGACGGGCCGCACCATCCAGCATGGAGTATTCAGTGTGGGTGTGCAGATGGACGAACGAGTCATTGCTGGAAGTCACCACGACAGTCTACCGGCAGGGGTCGCGCAGATGGAGTGGAATCCTCGCTACGCGTTGCCACTTTCGAGAAGTTCCAACGCATACTTCAGGTCGTCCGGGTACTGGCTGGTGACTTCCACCCATTCGCCGGTGCGGGGGTGGTTGAAACCGAGTCGGCGCGCATGCAGCCACTGCCGGGTAAGTCCCAGGTTTGCGGCTAGGCGAGGGTCCGCCCCATAAGTCAGATCGCCCGCACAGGGATGCCGCAGGGCCGAGAAATGAACCCGGATCTGGTGTGTCCTGCCCGTCTCAAGGTGAATTTCCACGAGGGTCGCCTTGCCAAACGCTTCGAGTACTTCGTAGTGCGTCACCGAGGGACGGCCATCCTCGATGACCGCAAACCGCCAATCATGCCCGGGGTGACGTCCGATGGGGGCGTCGATGGTGCCCTCCAGGGGATCCGGCAGGCCTTGGACGACGGCGTGGTACACCTTGTCCACTGTGCGCTCCTTGAAGGCCCTCTTGAGCACCGTGTAAGCATGTTCTGTCTTCGCCACCACCATGACGCCTGAAGTTCCGACGTCGAGACGGTGGACGATGCCGGCCCGTTCAGGGGCGCCGGAGGTGGAGATCCGGTATCCGGCACCAGCGAGGCCACCAACCACGGTGGGGCCGACCCACCCCGGCGATGGATGCGCCGCCACGCCAACAGGCTTGTCGATGACAACAAAATCCTCATCGTCCAACAGGATCTTCAGGCCTTCCACGACTTCCTCCACGACTTCCAAGGGATCCCGGCGTTCGGGAACGGTGACTTCCAGCACGGACCCGGCAAGGAGCTTCGCCGATTTGCCGACTGCGGCCGATTTGCCCACCGTGCTTGCAGCGACGGTCACGTTGCCCTCGGCAATCAGCAAGGCAGCCGCGGAACGGGAAATACCCATGAGTTTCGCCAGTCCAGCGTCCGCCCTGGCCCCGCCCAGTTCTTCGGGAACAACGAATTGCTCAGACATCGCCCGGCTCCTCGCCTTCGGGCGTCGTAGCGCGGGTTCCGGCGGAGTGCTGGCGGGAGCCATCCAAGCCGATCCCCCGCAGGGTCAGCAGGCAGATGATCACCACGCCGGAAACCACCGCTGAGTCGGCGATGTTGAAAATAGCGAAATTGGGAAGTTGGATGAAGTCAACCACGTGGCCCATGGCGAAGGAGGGTTCGCGGAAGAGCCGGTCCGTGAGGTTTCCAAGTGCCCCGCCCAGTAGCAATCCGAGGGCGAGCGCCCACCAGGCGGATCCCAAACGACGCAGTTGGAAGAGGATCGCCACGGAGACAGCAGCCATGACGATCGTAAAGACCCACGTGACATTTTCACCGATTGAGAAGGCAGCCCCGGAGTTGCGGATGTAGTACCAATGCAGCAGTGGAGGCAAGACGGGGATCCGTTCGCCCTCCACCATGGTGCTGGTGACCCAGAGTTTGGTCAGCTGGTCGAAGGCGTACGCGAAGACGGCGAAGCCAGCGAAAACCCAGAGGAATGCGGGACGCCACGTGTGGACTTTGGTGCGGAGCGGCTCCGTGGTGCCGTCAGTTTGTTCGTCGCTCATAGTACTTTCATTCGGTAACCGTAGGCTTCTGGCGCCTTAACAGGCGAAAGCCGGTGGCCGGGAATCCCCAGCCACCGGCTTTCAGAATACTTGCTAGACCTCTGCGGCGGCTTCGCCGACCTCGGGGGCCGCAACCGAGCCGCGGGCATCCAGGTCACGCAGCTGGCCCTCGATGTAGGCCTTCAGGCGGGAGCGGTAGTCGCGCTCGAAGCCGCGGAGCTGCTCCACCTTGCGTTCGAGAACGGAGCGCTGCTGCTCGAGTGCACCGAGGATCTTGCGGGACTTGTCCTGAGCGTCATTGACAAGGCTGGAGGCTTCGATCTGTGCCTCGGCAATGATCTTTTCCTTCTGCTGCTCGCCGTCAGCCACGTGCTTGTCATGCATCTGCTGCGCCATGGCCAGCAGGCCGGCTGCAGACTCGGCGGAGGGAGAGCCGGCGGAAAGTGCGGCCGGGGCAGGAGCGGCAGCAACTGCCGGTTCCTTCTTCTTGTCGGCTTCGGCTGCCTTCGCTTCGGCTTCTGCCTTGGCCTGTGCGTCCTTGTCGGCCTTAACCGGTGCGGGCACCTTCTCGACCACGGGTGCCGCTGCTGCGCTGGCAAGAACCGGGTTTCCGCCTTCGGCGAGCTTCTTGCGCAGCTCGTCGTTCTCTTGGTTCAACCGCCTCAGCTCGACGACGATTTCGTCGAGAAAGTCGTCGACCTCGTCCTGGTCGTAGCCTTCGCGGAACTTGGTCGGCTGAAAGCGCTTGTTGACAACGTCTTCTGGCGTCAAAGCCATCTGGTCACCTCGTTGGTCTAGTTAGTCAGTAGGCCTTCCGGCCGTTCAAAACTACGGTACCTAAATATCATCTGATTCCCCCAATTCAACACCATCGTGTTGGACCGGAGGATTGCAGTCCCCGTGCCGAAGAAAAAATGATCTTCGGGCACGCGGACTGCGGAAAAGCTACGCCAGCGTGTAGACGAAACCCATCGCGATGCTGACGACAATAAACATGATCAAAAACGCCAGGTCAAGGGATACCCCACCAAGCTGCAGGGGTGGAATCAGCCGGCGAATCCGTTTCAAGGGCGGATCAGTCACAGAATAGACCACGTGCGCAGCCACCAGGGCAGCGCCACGGGGGCGCCACTGGCGCGCAAACATCTGCACCAGATCAAAAACGAGCCTGATGATGAGGGTGACCAGGAACAGCAGCAATGCAATGTACAAAAGGCCGAAAACTATGCCCACGGGTTAGCTCAGATCTCCTAGTTCGCCACTTTTCTCGGTCAGTCCCTCTATTGCAACACAGATGCCAGGCAGATCGCTCTGCCTGGCATCTGTGTTGACTGGGCTAGCTCTGGTTGAAGAACGTTGCCTGTGCTTCGCTGACCTTTTTGTCATCGCCAAGAACTTCGACGTACGACGGCGACAACAGGAAAACCTTACTGGTTACCCGCTCAATGCTGCCATGGAGTCCAAAGACCAGGCCGGCTGAAAAATCGACGAGGCGCTTGGCGTCTGCCTCACCCATGTCCGTGACGTTCATGATCACGGGGATGCCGTCGCGGAAACTTTCGCCGATGATCTTGGCGTCATTGTAGGAGCGGGGATGGACGGTGGTGATCTGCCTCAGCCCGGAGGCGTCTTCGCGGCTAGATGCCGCACGCTTGATAGGTGTCACGGGTGCGCGGTATTCCTCTTCGGCGACAGGGTGGACTTCACGAACTACTTCACGTACAGGTGCAGGGGCGCGGCGCTCTTCACGATTGTGGTCGACAGACCGGTCCTCGTCCGTGTGCTGCACGTGCTGCTCAGACTCGTAGTGTTCATCGCCATCGGCGAGCCCAAGATAAACCATTGTCTTGCGCAGTGCGCCAGCCATGCTGGACTCCTATCGTGTCTGCAGTAGGCGGGCCGCCCATGACTTGACATAGCTGAAATCCCGGCCCGTCGCTTCCAATACTTTGACGCTACCCCACCCGCGGACGCGAACCGAGAATATCCGAGCCAATTCGCAGGTGTGTCGCACCGAATTGCACAGCAGTTTCAAGGTCCTGGCTCATCCCGGCTGAGATCCCCACAGCTTCCGGATGCCGTCCCCGCAGATCCGTGGAAATGGCGGCCAGTTTCTCAAATGCTTCCTCGGGGGGCGCACCGAGGGGAGCAACGGCCATCATGCCAGCCAAGCGCAGCCCGGAAGCGATGGCGATGGATTCGGCGATGCGCTCGACGTCGGCCTGCGCGGCACCGCCGCGGTGGGCACCGGCGTCGTCCTCAAGACTGACCTGGATGTAGCAGTCAAGGTCCGGCCTGCCGGACTCTTCCTGCTCCCGGGCAATGGCCTTGGCCAGGGCCTCGGCGAGCTGCGGACGGTCAATCGACTGGACGGAAAACGCGTACTTCGCCACAGACTTGGCTTTGTTGCTTTGCAATTGACCGATGAAGTGCCAACGCATAGCTAGTCCGGCAAGCTCCGCGGTCTTCGCAGCCGCTTCTTGATCGCGATTCTCACCGACGTCGGTGACGCCGAGGGCCGCAAGGCGAACGACGTCCGCTGCTGGATGGAACTTGCTGACGACTATCAGTTGCGGCTCTTCGCTCCGCCCCGCCGCCACGGTTGCTGCGGAAATCCGCTGGCGGACGGCTGCGAGCCGTTCCCGCAGTTCGGCTGTCCGCGGATCGACGTCGGCAGTTCCGGCTGCCGGGAGGGTCTCACTCATGCGTCCACACCAAACCTGCAAAGCGACCGGTTTGCTGACTGCGCCGGTAAGAGTAAAGCCGGGCGCTCTCCCGCGTGCACTCCCCCGAGTATTCGGCCACGACGCCGAGCGCCTCCAACTGGGCCCGCACGCCGGCCGGCAGGTCCAACGCGGGCGTACCCCACGAGGTAGTGGACCAGGTTTCAGGCACGACGGCCGTTACGTCGTCGCGCAACTGTTCAGGAACTTCATAACAATCGCCGCAGATGGAAGGGCCAATCCAAGCACTGATGGCCGCCGCACCGCGGCTTCGCATTTCAGCGACCGTGGCCGAAACGACGTCCGCAGCAACGCCGGGGCGGCCAGCGTGGGCTACGGCCAAGACAGGTTCCATGTTGCCCCGCCTCTCGCCCAACAACACAACGGGGACACAGTCTGCCACCATGACCGCAAGCGGCTGTCCCATCGACACCATGGCGTCAGCTGATGGGCCGTCACCGTACGCAGTGATGAATTCGACAGTCTTTCCGTGCACCTGGTTCATGTACTGAAAATGCCGTTCGCCGAGCCCCGCTGCTGCTTCCAGCCGGGCCCGGCGCGCCATCACATCTTGAGGATTGTCCGCCACGTGCAGTGCAAGGTTGCCCGCGTCGACATCGGAGAAGGCGACCGAAATTCCCGGTCGCACTTCTTTTCGCCACCAAAACACTACTGACTAACTCTCCTGAGCGGCTTGATATGGACCGGTTACTTCAGGAAGTCCGGAACGTCGAGGTCGTCGGTACGACTACCTGAAAGGTCCGGTTCGACGACGGCCGGGAGGTCGACGTCGAAGCCGGAGTCAGCCGGCAAGGCAGAGTGGCGTTGCTGGCCCCAGTTGCTCAAGCCGGAAGCACCGACGCCGGCGGCAACGTGCTGCGGCGCGGAATAGGCCGGGGCAGCTGAAGGTGCGGCAGGACGCTCCGGGGCCGCAGGTGCCTGGTGCTGACCCGCTTGCGGGGAAGCCGACTGGTTCATCGACGGCGATGTGGCCTTGACGTCGTCAAACCCGGCGGCGATGACCGTGACGCGCGCCTCGTCGCCAAGGGCGTCGTCGATGACGGCACCGAAGATGATGTTGGCCTCGGGGTGGGCCACTTCCTGGACAAGCCGCGCAGCTTCGTTGATTTCGAACAGGCCAAGGTCAGACCCGCCCTGGATGGAGAGCAACACGCCGTGGGCGCCGTCGATCGATGCTTCCAGCAGCGGCGAGGCAATAGCGAGCTCAGCAGCCTTGACAGCGCGGTCTTCACCGCGTGCCGAGCCGATACCCATGAGGGCCGAGCCCGCACCCTGCATAACGGACTTCACGTCGGCGAAGTCGAGGTTGATGAGGCCAGGGGTGGTAATGAGGTCCGTGATGCCCTGGACACCCGACAGGAGTACTTGATCAGCGGAACGGAAAGCGTCCAGGACGGAGACGTTACGGTCGCTGATGGAGAGGAGACGGTCGTTGGGGATGACGATGAGGGTATCGACCTCGTCGCGCAGGGCGTCAATTCCGGCCTCGGCCGAACCGGCGCGTCGGCGGCCTTCAAAGGTGAAGGGGCGGGTGACAACACCGATGGTCAGGGCGCCGAGCGAGCGTGCGATCCGGGCCACGACGGGGGCGCCGCCGGTTCCGGTGCCGCCGCCTTCGCCTGCAGTGACGAAGACCATGTCGGCTCCGCGGATAACTTCTTCGATCTCATCGGCGTGGTCTTCGGCTGCCTGGCGTCCGACGTCGGGGTTGGCGCCGGCCCCCAGACCGCGGGTGAGTTCGCGTCCGACGTCGAGCTTGACGTCCGCGTCACTCATGAGCAGAGCCTGTGCATCGGTGTTGATGGCGATGAACTCGACGCCGCGAAGGCCGACTTCGATCATTCGGTTAACTGCATTCACGCCACCGCCGCCGATGCCGACGACCTTGATGACGGCCAAGTAATTCTGCGGTGCTGCCACGTTTCGTGCCCCTTGCTTGTGTCCTATAGCGAAACAGATCGAGTCCAACTTGAATTCTTGGACCTTAACCCTCTAGTTGAAGGTTATAGTTATGTCAAGTAACTCTTAAGTGACGGTATGGGCTATGAATCCGACATTCAATGACCGCCTCCGCGTGTCGCCTGAAAGTCCCAAAAATAACCCCGACCGCCAGCGAAGTTACTTCTTGAAATGGCCTACTTGGTAAATGGATGCCTCGGCGCACTCACGTCGTAGACATTCACCGGAACTTTCGGATTGGCCGGCGCCTTCAGCAACGCTTCCAGGACGCGTGCCTTCAGCTCTTTCTCGTCCGCGTTTCCCCAGACGACGATCTTGCCGTCCGTGAGCTTGAGCTCGACGGCGTCGGGCGACTTCGCCGAGGCGCTGGCCATCTTGGCCAGGACATCGGCCGGCAGCGTCGCCAGAACAGCAGTGATCGCCTTGAAGAGGTCCTGGTTGGCCCCTTGCCCGTCGATGACGGGCAAGGGTACCGATGCGTTATCAGGAGTCGAACCAAGCTTGACGCCGTCGACGTCAACCAGCAGGTAGCTGTCACCGTTCTTGACAAGTGCCACAGGCACCCGTTCGGTAATGTGCACCAACAGTTCGGACGGAGGACGGGCTTCCGTGCTGACGGAGCGTACCTGGACCAGAGGCTTGAGCAGCGCGGCGATCTCGGCGTCGTTGATTTGCGGAAGCGGTTTTCCCTTCACGGGCTCCAGTGCTTTCTGGACTGCAGCCGGCTGGAGCAGCTTGGCTCCGTCCACCGTCACGGTGCGCACGGCGAACACCGGTGAATAGATGGCCGCAGCGATGATGCCGGCAACCAGGGCGACAATGATGGCGAGTACGGCAAGAACCGTCCGCCGGCGCTTGCGCCCTTTCGGTTCCGGAAAGGCCAGCACATTGCTGTCCTTTCCGTTTGCGGCCCCTGAAGGGACTTCAACAGGATCGTCGAGGCTGCGTTCAGCACTGACGGTCCCAGGCCGGGTTCCGGCCCGCGGCTTGAAGGTGGGCTTCCGGGTATCAGCCACCCAACAACTCCACGATCCGGGGCCCGTAAGCCGTCACGTCACCGGCTCCGACGGTCAAGATAATGTCGCCGTCGCTGGCCGCGGAGAGAACCGCATCCAAAGCTTCCTGCCCGTCCGCCACCAGCCTGCCGCTCTTCAGGCGCTCCGTGATCAAGGTGCTCGTGACCCCGGGAATGGGGTCCTCGCGCGCAGGGTAAATGTCCAGGACAAGGGCGGTATCCGCTTCCCCAAGCGCCTGTGCAAACTGCTCGGCGAATTCGCGGGTGCGCGAAAACAGATGCGGCTGGAAGAGCACGTGCACCCTGTTACCGCCTGCCACCGAGCGGGCAGCCGACAAAGCAGCCCGGACCTCCGTGGGGTGGTGGGCGTAGTCGTCATACACCCGGACGCCCCTCCCCTGCCCTTTGAACTCAAATCGCCGCGACGCTCCCGTGAAGTGGCCTAGGGCGGCCGCGGCAGCCTCAGGTGCCACGCCGAGTTCGACGGCGACGCCGAACGCGGCAGCCGCGTTCAGGGCGTTGTGCCGGCCGGGGACTTGAAGGTCGAGGCGGTGCCGCTGTCCATCAGCGGAGACCCAGACATCACCCGGACCGCCATCGTGCAGGCGGATGTCGGCGTCCCCTGCCGTCCCATAGCTCAGCACACGGGTATTGCCCGCTGCGCGGGTCCGCTCCGCGAGGGCCCAGGCGCCGTCGTCGTCCGCGCAGGCGAACAGGACTCCAGAGGTTGGCAGCAGGGCTACGAAGCTGTCGAAGGAGGCATAGACGGCCTCAGGCGTGCCGTAGTAGTCGAGGTGGTCGGCCTCGACGTTGGTGACAACGGCAATGAGCGGCCGGTAATTGAGGAAGGAACCGTCCGATTCGTCGGCCTCGGCAACGAAGATGTCCGAAGTGCCGTGCGCTGCGTTGACGCCGAGGGCGGGCACATTGGCACCGATGGCGAAGGATGGATCCAGGCCCGCTTCCTTGAGCAACACAGCCACCATGGAGGTGGTGGTGGACTTGCCATGGGTGCCTGCAACGGTCACGACACGATCGGAGCCCATCGTCGCCGCGAGGGCCTCGGAGCGGTGCAGCAGCGGGATCCCGGCCGCGCGGGCCGCCTCGAGCTCCGGGTTGTCAGCCTTGATGGCCGAACCTGCAACAACAGTTTGCGCGTCACCGAGATTTCCCGCGGCGTAGCCGACGGCGATCCGGGCGCCCGCGGCCTGAAGGTCCGCCATGACGGGCAGGTCCTTGGCGTCCGAACCACTCACCGCAACGCCCCGGGCCACCATGATGCGGGCGACGGCGGACATGCCTACGCCGCCGATGCCGATGAAATGGACCCGGCCGAGGGAATCGAGGTCTGCAAAAGGATGGGTCATTCGGATACCGCTTCCAGTACAAGATCAGCCATCCGCTGATCAGCATTTCTAATGCCGAGTTCCTTCGCCTTGCTGGCCATGTCATCGAGGCGGGATTGATCCGTGAGCAAAGGAATCAACTCGGCTTTGAGCCAATCCACGGTCAGGGCCGCGTCATCGACCAAGAGGGCGGCACCGGCCTTGACCAATGCGGAGGCGTTCATGGCCTGCTCGCCGTTCCCAATGGGCAGCGGAACGAATACGGCGGGGAGCCCGACGGCGGCTACCTCACTGACCGTTGCCGCTCCAGAACGCGCGAGGAGGACATCCGCTGCCGCGTAGACGTTTTCCATGCCGTCCACGTATTCCACCTGATGGTACCCATCGGCCGCGAGGGGCGCGCCGTCGTCGTTCTTGACTGCCTTGCCACGGCCGGTGATGTGCAGTGTTTGGATGCCCGCTTCCGCCAGAGCGGCAACTGCACCGGCAATGGCGCCGTTGATGCTCTGGGCACCGGAAGAGCCGCCCGTCACGATGAGGGCAGGTTGTCCGGCGTTCAAGCCGAGCGATTGCCTGGCATCCGTGCGACCAGCCGCCCGGTCCAAGCCGGCGATGGCCTTGCGCATGGGCATGCCAACGTGACGGGCATGCCGCAACCGGGTCTCCGGGAAGGCCACCGCAACATGTTTGGTGAACATGGCTCCTACCCGGTTGGCGAGACCGGGGCGCGTATTGGCCTCATGAATGACGATGGGGATTTTCCGGCGCCACGCAGCAAGATACATCGGCGTACAAACGTAGCCGCCCACGCCCAGCAGGACGTCGGCGTGGGCGTCGTCGAGGATGCGGCCGGCCTGATTTACGGCGGCAACGAGCTTGCCGGGCAATTTGAGCAGATCCGCGGAAGGCTTTCGGGGAAACGGAACCCGATCAATGGTGGCCAGCTCATAGCCAGCGGCCGGAACGAGCCGGGTTTCCATGCCATTGGGCGTGCCGACGGCAAGGATGCTGGCATCCGGCCGCAGCGACTTGAGGGCGTCGGCGATGGCGAGCAGCGGGCTGATATGTCCGGCTGTCCCGCCACCGGCGAGGACCACGGACAGTGGCTTGGGCTGGGAATTCATGGAGTGCTATGTACGCTTTCGTGCAGTTTTCGCAGGCCGCCCGCGCGGTTTGGAACGGCTGGCGGAAGTCATATGGGCGCGGGCCAAAGACAACACTACGCCCACGCCGCATAGGGACATCACCAGGGCTGAACCGCCATAGGAAATGAAAGGCAGCGGAACGCCGATCACGGGCAGCAGACCGGCCACCATGGCCATGTTGATGGCCGCTTGCCCGAGCATCCACGCCATGATCGAGCCGCCCAACACGCGGGCGAAAAGGTCTTCCTGATGGCTGACCACGCGATAGATGGCAACAGCGAGCAGCGCGAAAAGCACCAGGACCACCAAGGTCCCCACCAGGCCGAGTTCCTCCCCGATGACGGCGAAGATGAAGTCATTGTGGGCCTCGGGAATCCACTGGTACTTCTGCCGGCTCTGGCCGAGCCCCACGCCAAGCCAGCCCCCGGAAGCGAGGGCGTTCAGCCCCTGTTCGCTCTGGAAACCGATGTCGCTTGCTCCGGCACAGCTCTGCCCCATCCACGAAGTGATCCGGCACATCCGGTTGCCGCTGGTAACCGCGAGTATCAGCGCGGCGGCGGCGGCAACGCCACCTGCCGCAGCGAAGAGCTTGAGGTTCACGCCGCCGAAAAACAACCCGGCAGCCATGATGAGCATGACCACCAGCGAAGTTCCGAGGTCATGGCCCGCGACGATCAATCCAATAATGCAGAACGAGACAGGGACGATCGGGATCAGTGCGTGCGTCCACCTATCAAGAAGCTTCGCCTTGACGGAAAGTACGGTGGCCATCCAGAGCACTAGTGCGAACTTGGCGTATTCCGAAGGCTGGAAGGTGAAGCCGCCGATCTCGATCCAGTTCTGGTTTCCCAAGACCCGTTTGCCGATGACCAGGACGAGGACCAACAAGGCAACCGCGAGCACCACGGCTGGCCACGCGAATCGCTTGAGCCAAAGGACATTCACCCGGGAAAGCACCAACATCAAGACGATGCCGATGCCCGCGAAAATGCCTTGCTTGGTGGCGATCGAGTATGGAGATTCGCCGGCCGCAATCGCTTCAACACTGGATGCCGAGAGGACCATGATGATCCCGATAGCCGTAAGTGCAAGCGATGCACCAAGAATCAGGTAGTACGTGGACCCGTTTCTCGATTTACCGCTTCCCTCAAGCGTTGACCAGAAACCGGCTATGCCAGAACGAATGCGCGACGGCAGCGAGGGCCGAACATCGCCGGCCGCGCGTCCGGCGGGGGCTGCCTTGCCGGCCCGGGTCCGTCCGGGCCCGGTGCGCGTGGGCGTGCTGACCATTGTTACTCCTCGGTGGTCTGTGCCTGGCCTTCCACTAGCTCGCGAACTGCCCGGATGAAAGCGTCGCCACGGTGAGCGTAGGAAGAGAACTGGTCCATGGAAGCAGCCGCCGGGGCCATCAACACAGTGTCGCCGGGCTCGGCGATACTTGCTGCCGACGCGACAGCATGGGCCATGACGGTGTCGCCGAAGATCGGAGACGGTTCCGGGGCGGCACCAGCTGAATCGGCGGACTGCACCACATTAGTGTCGCCCTTGGGCTGCCCGATTACAGGCACATCCGCTGCGTGTCGCTTGAGGGAGGCCTCCAGATCCGCGGTGTCGGTTCCGATCAGGACCACGGCCTTAAGCCGGCGCGCGTTGCTTTCGACCAGCTCGTCATAGTTGACGCCCTTGGACAAACCGCCGGCGATCCAGACGACGCTATCGAACGCGGAGAGGGCTGCCGAGGCGGCGTGTGGATTGGTGGCCTTGGAGTCGTTGATCCAAAGCACGCCGTTCTGCTTGGCCACGGGCTGGATACGGTGATCTCCCGGGAGGTAGTTCCTTAGTCCTTCGCGGACTGCCGCGGAATCGACGCCGTAGGCCCGCACCAGGGCGGCAGCAGCCAGGGCGTTGGCGACCATATGTCGCGGGGCAGCCGGTCCCAGGTCCGCCAAGGACGCAAGTTCCTCGGCTGAGCTCCTGCGTTCTTCAATGAACGCACGGTCCACGAGCAACCCCTCGACCACGCCAAGCATGCTGACAGCCGGCGTCAAAGTGGTGAATCCGATCGCCCGGCAACCCTCTACGACGTCGGCGTTCTCCACCATGCGTTCGGTCTCGATCTGCTCAGCGTTGTAGATACACGCCTTCTGCGTGTGCTCGAAGATCTTTGCCTTGTCCGCCAGGTAAGACTCGTAGGAGCCGTGCCAGTCAACGTGGTCTTCGGCCACATTGAGGCAGACACTGGCCACAGGAGAGAGCGATTCACTCCAATGCAGCTGGAAGCTGGAGAGTTCAACCGCGAAAGCATCGTATTCCACCGGGTCCCGGAGGGCGTCGAGGATTGGAGTCCCGACGTTCCCGACAGCAATCGCCTTGAGGCCCGCTGCCTGCAGCATGGCCTCGGCCATGCCCACCGTGGTGGTCTTGCCGTTTGTACCCGTGATCGTGAGCCAGTCCGCCGTCTTGCGGCCCTCGCGTTCGCGCACCCGCCAAGCGAGTTCGACGTCGCCCCACACCGGTACATGGGCGCGTTTGGCAGCTGCCAGGAGGGACTGGTCCGGCCGCCACCCAGGTGACGTCACCACGAGTTCGGCCTTCTCACCGTCCACCAAAGGCACCTTTTTGACGGCGTCCTCGCCAAGGAGGACGTCGGCCGCGCCGACGATCTTCAAGGTGTCCGCCTGGGCGAGTGCCTTGGCGCTCGTGGCGGCGTCAACCACCACCACCCGCGCGCCGAGCTCGATCAAGGTGTCGGCGGCAGCGAAACCCGAGACGCCAATGCCCGTCACCACGACGCGAAGGCCCTTCCAGTCCGAGTCCCAACTGACGAGATCCCGGAGCCGATCATTGGCCGAAGGCTTGGTTTGAGGACTTGAGCTCACAGCAGCACCACCCATTCAGCATAGAAAATACCAAGGCCTGCGGCCACGAACAGGCCACAGAGAATCCAGAATCGGACAACCACCGTGATCTCCGCCCAGCCCTTGAGTTCGAAATGATGCTGCAGGGGGGCCATCTTGAAGACCCTCTTGCCCTTGGTGACTTTGAAGTAGCCCACCTGGATGATGACCGACAGCGTGATGAGGACGAACAGCCCGCCGATGATGCCCAACAGAAGTTCAGTGCGGGAGAGGATCGCAAAGCCCGCCACCGCGCCGCCGATTGCCAGCGAACCGGTGTCCCCCATGAAGATCTTCGCCGGGGACGTGTTCCACCAAAGGAAGCCCACCAGCGCAGCACTGCAAATGGCCGCCAAGAGGGCAAGATCGAGCGGGTCACGGACCGAATAGCAGCCGCTGCCGGCCTCACGTGGCGAACCGCAGGCCTGGTTGTTCTGCCAGATTCCCATGAGGGTGTACGCCCCGAAGACCATGATGGAGGCGCCCGCGGCCAAGCCATCCAGGCCATCAGTCAGGTTGACGCCGTTGGTCGCCGCAGTGACGATCAGGTTCGACCAGATGACGAACAGGATGGCGCCGAGTACCGTGCCCCCGAAGGCCAGGTTCAGCCAGGGAATGTCCCGGACGAGGGAAATATGCGTGGATGCCGGAGTGATGCCGTCCGCGTCAGGGAAGTTCAGGACCAGCACGGCGAAGACAATGCCAACGAAAGCTTGAAGGATCAGCTTGGCCTTGGCGTTGAGTCCGAGGCTGCGTTGCTTGGAAATCTTGATGAAATCGTCAAGGAAACCAACGAATCCCATGCCAACCATGAGGAACAACAAAAGCAGGCCCGAAGCGGACGGGCCCGGTGAACGCGGATTCATCATCCACATGATCACATGGGTCAACCCGTAGCTGATGAGCACGGCCGCCACCACCACGGCGCCGCCCATGGTGGGAGTACCACGCTTGGTGTGGTGGGAAGTGGGTCCGTCGTCCCGGATGAACTGGCCGTAGCCTTTGGTCACAAGGAACCGGATGAAAAGTGGTGTCCCGATCAAAGCCACCAGGAGGGCGACGCCAGCGCCGATCAACAGTGCAATCACAGGAGCTCGTTCCCTTCATTGGCGGCGGTTACAGCCGCGGTGTTCGCACTCGTCCCGGCCTGTGGGGGTAATGCTATCCGATCCCCCAAATGCCGGAGGCCTACCCCGTTCGAGGACTTGAACAGCACCAGATCGCCTGGTTCAAGCTCGGCCTGCAGGAGTTCGTAGGCCTCGTCAGCCGTCTCAGCGAAACTGCACTCGTTGCCCCAGGAGCCCTCCTGGATCGCGGAAATGTACAGCGACCGGGCTTCTCGGCCAACCACCACCAGGCGGGAAATGTTCAAGCGAACCACTTGGGTCCCCACCGCCGTGTGTTCGCGGATGGAGTCTTCGCCAAGTTCCAGCATCGCGCCCAGGACAGCCCAGGTGCGGCGACCTTGGCCCAGGTCGGCAAGGGTGCGCAGGGCGGCACGCATGGATTCAGGATTCGCGTTGTACGCATCGTTGATGATGGTGACGCCGTCTGCCCGCTCCGTGCGTTCCATCCGCCACCGGCTGGCCGGCGACTGCTCGCTCAGCGAGGCGGCAATGTCGGCCGCGGGGACGCCTGCCGCAAACGCCGCGGCCGAGGCGGCAAGCAGGTTGGTGATGTGGTGCGCGCCGATCAGCTTGCTGTGGACCGCATGGGAGGCCCCGCCGTCGGGCAGGATGAGATCGAATTCCGGGTGGCCGTCCTCGTCGATATCGGCATTCCGCGCTTCGACAGCCGATCCGGAAGCGCCGTTGGCAGTGGTTCCGAGCACTTTGGCCTGGGTGCGTGAAACCATCGCCGCGACCCGGTCGTCGTCGAGGTTGATAATCGCAGTTCCGTCCTGTCCCAGCGCTTCGACGAGTTCGCCCTTGGCCTTGGCGATGTTCTCAACGCCGCCGAACTCGCCAGCATGGGCGGTGCCGACTCCAAGAACGACGCCAATGTCCGGCTGGACCATCTCGGCGAGGTACTTGATGTGGCCAACTCCGGTGGCGCCCATTTCGATCACGAGATAGCGGGTACCGGCATCGGCCCGGAATACGGTTAGCGGTACACCGACTTCACCGTTGTACGAACCTTGCGGGGCAACTGTGACCCCGGCCCGGGACAGAATCCCCGCCAGCAGGTCCTTGGTAGTGGTCTTGCCTGCCGAGCCCGTGATGCCAATGACGGTAAAAAGCTCCCCTTGTGCCGCGCGGGCCGCGCGGATGCGGCGAACGGACTCGGCGGCCAGCGCACCCATGGCGAGCACGGCGTCATCGACGACGACGGCGGGATATGTCCGGCCGTCGTCGTCGGAAACGTCGCGCTCAGTCAGCGCCAGAACGGCACCGCGCTCAAATGCGGCACCCACAAAAGCATGGCCGTCCGCGTTCTCCCCCGGCTTGGCCACGTACATCGATCCGGCAGCCACCTCGCGGGAGTCGGTGACGACGGACACCGGAACAATGCCGGGGTCCGCTGCCAATCGGCCGTTGGTGATATCGGCGATTTCCGCCGCAGTAAGTGCAATCATCTCGGTCTAGGACTCTATCCGCTCGTCCGTGGAAACTCTGAATCCCCTGGCTGTCAAGGCAGCCCGCAGTTCTACCCGGTCATCGAGTGCAAGGTTGACACCCTTCACTTCCTGCCAGACCTCATGGCCGCGGCCGGCGATCAGGATGGTGTCCCTTTCTGTAGCCATTTCCACAGCCTGGCGAATGGCAACATCCCGGGGATACGCTTCCAGGATCTCGCAGTCAAGATGCTCCGACTCCCGGGCATCGCGGGCCCCGGCGATGACTTCCGAGCGGATGGTCGCCGCGTCTTCGTCGTGGGGGTCGTCGTCGCTGACAATGACGACGTCTGCGAGCCGGGCCGCTATTGCTCCCATGGTCGGCCGCTTGCCCTGGTCCCGTTGGCCTGTGGCACCAAAAACGACGATTACCCGGGATCCGGGTTCCTGGGAGCGTACCGCCTTCAGGGCCCTCGCCAGCGCGTCCGGGTTGTGCGCGAAATCAACCACGGAAGCCGGGGCGTCCGAGATCAACTGCATCCTGCCCGGCACGGAAACGGTAAAGGGATCGTAACTGTCCAGCGCCGCCTGCAATGCCCCCGGATCGACGCCGGAAGCCAGCACCATGACGGTCGCCAGGGCCGCGTTGGCGACGTTGAAGTCCCCCGGCAATCCTGTGTGGACGCGCAGCGCTGTTCCGTCACGGTGGCGCAGCTCGAAGTCGGTTCCAAGCCCTCTTTGCGTGGTGGAGACCACAGCCCAGTCAGCATCCGTGCCGGGTGCGGCGGACAGCGTGGCCACGGGAATTCCGGCCTCTTCTGCCAGCAACATCCCCCACTGATCGTCCACGGTCACCACGCCCCGGCGTGCACGGGCGGTGGTGAAGAGTTCCGCTTTCGTCCGGAAGTACCCATCCATGCTTCCGTGAAGGTCCAGGTGGTCCTGGGTCAGATTAGTGAAGCCGGCGACGTCGAACATCACAGAGTCGACCCGGTGGAAGGACAGGGCATGGGAGGAGACCTCCATGGAAGCAGCATCCAGCCCGCGCTCACGCATGAGGGCCAGCAAGGCATGGACATCCGTCGACTCCGGCGTCGTCAGCAGGCTCGGAATGGCCTCGCCTCCCGCAAGGATTTCGATCGTCCCAATCAGGCCCGGGTTCAAGCCCAGCGCGCGGAGAAGCGAATTGATGAAGTAGGTGGTGGTGGTCTTGCCGTTTGTACCCGTGACACCAAAAAGTGTCGGCGAAGCCGCGTCGTGGGGTTGGCTGCGATAAATCAGTGCAGCGAGAGGCCCGACGGCGGCGCGCGGGCTCCCGACGATCAACACAGGAACAGCGAGGTCGTCGCCGAGCGCCAACTGGCGGGCGCCGTCTTCGTCGCTCAAGACTGCTACGGCGCCAGCGGCCACAGCTTGGCGGACAAAGTCGGCTCCGTGGCGTGTGGCTCCGGGCAGGGCCAGGTAAAGGTCTCCAGGTTCCACGGTGCGCGAATTCAGGGACACACCAGTCACCGACGTACCGCCGGAGTCCGGAGGAAGCGCGATTCCCAGGGACGCGGCAATGGCCCCAAGAGGGACCGCGGTCACGACGGCGGGACGGAAGCCTGGTTTGTCCGTAGCCGGCGGGTTCCCTGCAGGGATCGATACGGCGTCATTCTGCTCTGACAAGTGTGTCTCCGTTGGTACTCGTAAAACTGGCCGCGCGGGAACCGTGGGGCTCCCGGACTCGGCATGGGTGGATCGTAATATGGCCGGACAGATGCCCAACAAGCTTACTTGGCGAAAATGACTTACTTGGCGTACTGCGGGAACCGCGCCGGAGTCCCGGTGGACGGGGGGACGTTGTAGGTGCGCAGAACCTGGCCCATGACCGAGCGGAAAATCGGTCCCTGGGTGATGCCGTAGATGTTCCCTTTAGGGCGCTGGACAACTACCTCGACGATGAACCGTGGATTTTCCATGGGCGCCATTCCAATGATGGAAGCGGTGAACCCATCGAAGCCAGGCAGCCCATCTTCACGCGGTGCCTCGGAGGTTCCAGTCTTCGCACCCACCCGGTATCCGTCGATGCCGGCATCTTTGACCTCACCCATGGTGACGTTGCTCTCAAGGATGTCGCGGACCTGTTGGGCCGTCTCCTTGGAAACGACTTGTCTGGGATCCTTGGCAGGGGCTTTCGCCTCGACACCGTCTGCGCCGACGTAGCCGTCGATAAGTCGTGGCTGCAGCATCACGCCGCCGTTGGCCACGCTTTGGTAGGCCCGGACCGTTTGGACGGTGGACTGGGAAACACCTTGGCCGAACAGCACGGTGTACTGCTGCCGGTCGTCCCATTGCTCAGGCTTCGCGAGGATACCGGTGGCTTCAGCGGGAAGACCGATGTCCGGAGCTTCGCCGATGCCGAAGCGCTTGAGGTAGTCGTATCGCTGTTGCTTAGTCAGGCGACTGCCGACCATCACGGTACCGGTGTTCATCGAATAGCCGAGAATGCCGGCAAGGGTCCTCTGTTCGGTACCGTGCAGGAAAGCATCGGTAAACGTCTGACCGTCAATCGTTACAGCCGGCGGAATGGTGAACGTGTCCAGCGGGCTGGACTTTCCTTCATTGATCGCGGCCGATGCTGTGACCATTTTCTCTACCGAACCAGGCTCGTAGGCGGCCGTTACGGACCGCACGCCGCGGTCCGCGGCCGCAACCTTACCGGGGTCATTGGGATCCGGGGCATTGGTGTCCGCCATCGCGATGATGTTCCCGGTCTTGATGTCCTCGACGACGATCGATCCCCATTGGGCGTTGAGCTGGTTGACCTGCGTCTGAATGGCCTGCTGCGCAAAGTACTGGATATCCGTGTTCAAGGTCAGCTTGACGTCTTTGCCATTCACGGCCGGGGTCAGCAGATCGGTTGCCACGGGAATGCGAAGACCGTCTGCACCGATCTCAAATACCCTCTTTCCGTCTTTCCCACGGAGGAGCTCGTCTTGAGTCTGTTCAAGGCCTGCCTGGCCCGTGGTGCCGTCCTTGAGGAATCCGATGACGCCCCCGGCAACGCTCCCATTGGGGTAGACGCGTTTGCTGATGCCTTCCGATCCAACACCCGGGATATGCAGTTGGGAGATCTGGTCTTCAACTTCAGGCTTCACTTCCTTGGCCACGATGTTGTATTTCTTCTCCCCGCTCACAGCTTGCGTGACCTGGTTGACATCCATCCCCAAGGCGCTGGCGAGCTCCGCAATGCCCTGGGTCCTGGAAATCTTGTCGATGCCTTGGGTCTGGGGGTTGTAGCGCGAAAACTCAGTGGCGGCGGTGTTGACCGTTTGGTCAACCACGATGTTGTAGCGGATCACGCTGCTGGCGAGCACCGTGCCGTTGGCGTCAAGAATCTTGCCGCGTTCGGCGGGCAGAATCGTGGATTTCAGCCGGTTGTTATAGGCGGCCTCGGCCATGCCGCCGACGTCCAGTCCCTGGACGAGGAACAACTTGCCCCCGACCACCAGGAGCAGCGTCAGCATGATTCCGAGGCCGATACGAAGGCGCTTCTTCGCCACCGGCGTTCTCTTGTTCTTCGATTTGCCGGTTTTCTGCACCACGTCGATTCCTTGCTGCTTGCCTTGCTGTTTACCCTGAAATCAGGTCGGCTGGAGGCTATTGCCCGGGCACCTTCTGTTGTGGAGCGGGGACCGAACCACCGTGAAGATCCACAACCGGCGGCTGGGGTGCCACAGGAGCCGCGGGCGCCTCCGGCTTGGCCGGTGTGGAGTCGGCAGTTCCTGCTGGCTTGCGGTTTTCCAACGGATCCTTGGCGGTTGCAGGAGGTACGACACTGAGCTGACCTGCAACCGCAGGAGCAGCTATGACAGCACCGGGATTCTGTCCCTTGACTGCCGGCGTCGCTTTACCTGTGACCGTCAGGCTGTCCAGATCGATCTGGCCCGTGGCAGTGGAAGCTACCATTCCCAATTCTGCGGCCTTGGCCGCCAGATTTTGCGGAGCTTGGAAGTTCTGGACCTGCTGTGTCAAATCCTGGTTCTGCTTGTTCAGGGAAGCAGCATCGTTCCTGAGCTTCACGAGATCATACTGGGCTGTGGAAACAGAGATGTTTAGCACCAGGACCGTCAACAGTGCCGCGGCGAGGACGCCGAAGCAAAAGACGACGAACGGAGTACGTCGTCTTCCGGGCACACTCTGCACGAGCGAGAGCGGGGTCCGCGCCTTGCGGGGGGCGTCGCGCTCCGGTCCACGGACGGGCAGGGCACGCGCTGTGTTGCCCACCGTAGTCGGCAGGATCTTCGCGGCGGCGGTGCTCATGCTGTTCTCCTCGCTTTGATGCGTTCCACTGCCCGCAGCCGGGCGGATGCCGCACGCGGGTTTTCGGCGATTTCTTCGGGCGTCGGCACTTCCGTGCCTTTGGTCAAGGTCTTGAATTCCGGTTTGTGTTCCTCGAGCTCCACCGGGAAACCGAGCGGAGCTGATGACTTGGACCGTGACTGGAACGCTGACTTGACGATCTTGTCTTCGAGCGAGTGATAAGACATCACCACCACGCGTCCCCCCATTGCTGAGGCCGAGAGAGCAGCAGGTACCGCCCTTTCCAAGACGTCGAGCTCCTCGTTGACTTCAATCCGCAAAGCCTGGAACGTCCGCTTTGCCGGATGTCCTCCGGATTTTGCCGCCGATGCAGGAACCACGCCGCGAATCTGCTCTACCAGTTCTCCCGTGGTGGCAAATGGTTTGTTGGCCCTCGCCGCGACGATGCGATTGGCGATCCTGCCGGCGAACTTCTCCTCGCCCCATTTGCGGATGATCCGAACCAAGTCCTCTTCGGAATAGTTGTTGACAACGTCAGCGGCCGTCTGGCCGCGGCTCGTGTCCATGCGCATGTCCAGTGGTGCGTCGTAGGAGTAGGCAAAGCCACGCTCCCGCTCGTCCAGCTGAAGGGAAGACACTCCGAGGTCCATGAGGATGCCGTGCACCTCGGGGATGCCAAGATCCGCAAGGACGTCTTCAATCTCGTCATAGACGGCATGTACAAGATCAGTGCGGGCCTCGAACGGCTCCAGTCGCGCTCCTGCCAGAGTGAGGGCCTCTTCGTCCCGGTCTATTCCAACAAGGTGGAGATCGGGGAAACGTTGAAGCATCGCTTCGGAGTGGCCGCCCATTCCCAACGTTGCGTCGATGGCCACGGGCGTCTCTCCACGGCTGCGGGCCGCTTCAAAACCGGGGGCCAACAAATTGATGCACCGGTCCTTCAGGACCGGCACATGGCGCTCCGAGGTTGGTTTTGGCGCGTCTTGCTCCTCCATGCGGCCTCCTCAGTGCTGAATTGTTCGGTGCATCTGCCGGTCAGTTGGTTGCTTCTTGGGTCGGATCCCCATCCGCGCCTATCGCAGTGTCCGCCTGGCTCCGGGGAAGGTGAGCCAGGAAAACAACGTGATGGGCGGCTGGAGATCCCATCCAAGAAGCCTTGCTGCTTCTTGGCCCGGCTTCTAAAAGAACCCGGGGAGCTTGTCGTCGTCGGTCTCCGAGAAGGCGGCTTCCTTCTCGGCCAGGTACTCATCCCAAGCTTGGGCATCCCAGATCTCCGCCCGGGTTCCGGCGCCGATGACCGCCAGTTCCCGATCGAGACCCGCGTAGGTCCGGAGCGCCTGCGGAATTGTCACGCGCCCCTGCTTGTCGGGTACCTCGTCAGAGGCTCCGGACAGGAAAACCCGGATGTAGTCACGTGACTGCTTGGAGGAGATGGGGGCCTCCCGCATGGATTCGTGAATACGTTCGAATTCCCGCTGGCTGAAGACGTAGATGCAACGCTCCTGGCCTCTTGTGAGCACCAAGCCGTCAGCAAGTTCCTCGCGGAACTTGGCGGGGAGGAAGATCCGGCCCTTTTCGTCCAGACGCGGCGAATGCGTGCCAAGAAACACTGGCCCACCGCCCCATCTGTCAAAGGTGCCCGTACCTGCCCAACGCCGCCACTACCCTCTTACTTGCTCCACTTTACTCCACAAGCCCCCACAGTCAACGCAATCCGGCGTGTTTCTGCCCCACTTTCGAAATGAGGGCGCCTGAAAACACGGCGATTTCGTGCGTGGTGGAAAGTGGAGCGGATTCTGCGGCGGCCTTCCCGGGAGGGCGCGACGGCGGAGCAACGCCGTGCTCACACCCTCCTGGGACACTGCGAACCGGGCATTAAATGCGAAAAGACCCGAAATTCGGGTCTTTTCGCAATCACGCCAGCGCCTGGTGGTGCAATGTGGAGGGCCTCGGCTTCCTGCGGAAGACGAGCGCTATTTGAGGGCTCTCAACTACTCTTCGCCGCGGCGACGCTCGTCCCAACGCTCCTCAAGATTGCTCATGAATGAGTTCCTGGCCTTACCGGGTTTGGAATTCTTCGTCTTGCCGCCGATAGCCCTTCGCAGGGTCGCGAAGTAAACGCCGGCGCCCATGACGATGAAGCCCAGCACACCAACGAAGATGTTCTGCAACGACACACCTACCAACAGCAAGAGGATCCCGGCGATAGTGCCTAGAACGCCAATAACGATGTGCCTGGTTGACCATGAACGAATGGGGTCAGAGCCCATTGAATTGGCAAACTTCGGATCGTCCTCATGCAGTTGCTTCTCGAGTTGCTCGAGGAGCTTCTGTTCGTGCTCCGAGAGGGGCATCGCGACCTCCTTTAGTCGGCCAGCGTCTGGATACGCCGCGGCCGTTGCCTCTGTTCCTTTTGAACGGACGAATCCAAAAAAGGGTTCCCGAAGACCGGGTCTTGTGAACACGGTCTCACGGAACAGACATAACGGAGCAATTCATCCAGACGGTCTAAATCTGTGTATCTCTAGGATAGTTTGTTGGCCGCTGTTCTGAAAGACACGCCGGAGGCACACAAAGACCTCTTCGACAGCTACGGAGATCCCGGCTCATTGGGCTCTGTCTGCGGTTCCAGAAGCCTCGCCGGAAGGACGGTTTTGCTGCCGAATCGCTCGCTGACGCGGTCCAGCGCCTGCTCAGCCGCCCGCCAGTTGTCATCCCTGCGATCCAGGCTCAACTGCAGCGAGGCGTGTTCGGCCGGTTCGAGCTGCTCGGCCCGTACACCCACAAGGCGCACGCTCATGGGTCTGTCCCCCAAGGACCCCAGCAACTGGCTCGCCACTTGATAGATCAGCTGGGCGCTGTCCACCGGTGTGTGCATCGTCTTGCTGCGGCTGATTGTCGAAAAATCGGCATAGCGCAGCTTCAGCGCGATTGTCCGGGCCAGCATCCCGGCAGTCCGCAGCCGTGAAGCGGTGCGGTGGGAGAGCCTGAGCAACTCGCGGTGCAGCAGTGCATCGTCCGGGGTATCAACCGCGAACGTTTCTTCGGAGCCAATGCTCTTTTCCAAGCGTGTGGGCGTAACCGGCCGCGGATCCAGACCCATGGACAATCGATGGACGTGCTCTCCCGAAGCTCCGAGGACCCTTTTCAAGGAAGAAAGCGGTGTTGCCGCAACATCGGCCACGGTGCGGATCCCCAGCCTGGCAAGGTCATCGGCAGTTTTGGCCCCGACTCCCCACAAGGCGTTTACAGGAAGACTATGCAGATACGCGACGGTCTGGTCCGCCTCAACGAGTAGCAGGCCGTCGGGCTTGCAGCGCGTGGAAGCAATTTTGGCAACGAACTTGTTGGCGGCAATCCCGACGGACGCCGTAATTCCTAGCTCTGAGGCGACACGGCGCCGGATCAGATGTCCGATCTGAAGTGGCGGACCCAATCTCCTGATCGCCCCGCCAACGTCCAGGAAAGCTTCGTCGACGCTCAGGGGCTCCACGAGGTCAGTAATTGATTCAAAGATTCCCATCAACTGCCGGGAGACCTCGTAGTAGAGGCTGTGGCGTGGTTCGATGATGACCGCTTTGGGGCACATCCGCATGGCGTTGGCCATGGGCATGGCGGACCTTACGCCCAGGGCACGCGCTTCGTAGGAGGCCGACAGCACAACGGAGCGATCCACCGGGAAGCCCACAATGACAGGTCTTCCGCGGAGTTCAGGACGGGTGCGCAATTCAACCGTGACAAAGAAGGCATCCATGTCCACGTGGAGGATGCTGGTGCGCCTCAGCTCCCGCAGCGCAGCGGGATCCGGGGTGAGTCCTTGCCCGGGGTCCTCTGCATGTGGTTTCACAAGGAAATCCTATGCCGCTGAACCCGTTAAACTGGAGGCAGCTTCCGGCACCCTAAGCTGGAAGCAGCATCCGGCGTCGTCCCCAGGAGGAAATCCCTGTGAAGCTCTTTGGAAAGCCTCAACCCGTCAGCCTGGCCCTGTTGGCCACGGGTGTCGTGTTGACCATTTCGGCTTGCGGGGGGTCCCCTGCCAGCACGGTATCCCAAGGGCCGATGCCAACATCGTCCGGGCCGGCGGCTGCTTCGGCAAGTCCCGCGCAGACTACTTCTTCCACGGCCAACCCGGGGGCGTCCGCGACGGTCGGAGCCCTCGTACCGGGGTTCCCGCAACAACTGATTCCCCTGATGCCCCAGGCAGCCGTGGAGTCCAGCAGTTTCGACAAGAACACCTCCCCGGCTTCGGTGGCCTTGGTCGGCACCATTGCATCGCCCGCGGACACCGTGGTGGCCTTTTATACATCTGCGCTCACGGCACAGGGTTTCAAAGAAGTTCCCGGCAACACTGTGGGAAGTATCAAATCAAAAGACTTCCTGCGTGGGGACAATGAAACGGTGAACATCTCGGTGGTGGAAAACGCCGGTAAATCCACATTCACCATCGGTGCCAACGTGGCCGCCGGGTCCGTCAAGTGACTACGGAAAGCCTCGCTGCGGAACAGGGCCGTTTTGTTGCCGACGTCGCCGCCAAACTTAACGGCTTCCTTGGTGCCCAACAAGAGACCATGTCGACCATATCCTCCGATGTCACTCCCCTCATGGGCTCCATCACGAACCTCGTGACAGGCGGGAAGCGCCTCCGGGCATTGATGTGCTACTGGGGGTGGCGAGGGGCCGGAGGTGAGTCTGGGCATCCGGACATCATCACGGCCGGCTGCGCCTTGGAACTCTTCCAAGCCGCGGCCCTGATTCACGATGACATCATCGACCGCTCTGATACCCGGCGCGGAGGTCCCAGCGTCCACAAACGGTTCAGCCAACTCCATGAGCGCGAGGGCTGGGCACTGGACAGCGAACGTTTCGGGCACGCTGCCGCTATTCTCACTGGGGACCTGTGCCTGTCCTTCAGCGAGGAGGCGTTCACGCAGATCGGCGCCAAGGCTGCTTCCGGGACCTCTGCGCGGCGGATCTTCAATCTGATGCGCGCCGAGGTCATGGCGGGGCAGTATCTGGACATCCTGGAGGAAGTAGCAGGTCCATTTCGGGATCGCGCGGGTGCCGTAAAGCGAGCCCAGTCCATCATCCGTTTCAAGTCGGCAAAGTATTCGACAGAACACCCCCTGGCGCTTGGGGGCGCCTTGGCCGGCGCAAGCAAGGAGCTCCTTCAAGGCTATTCCGCCTTCGCGCTCCCGCTTGGTGAGGCATTCCAGCTGCGCGACGACGTCTTGGGCGTCTTCGGCGACCCCGGGACGACTGGAAAGCCAGCGGGCGATGACCTGCGCGAAGGCAAGCGGACCGTGTTGGTCGGCGTTGCCATCAACCAAGCCGGAGCTGCCGATTCCGCCTCCATCGACTCCATGCTCGGAAGGCAGGACCTCGGTGAGGCCGAGGTTGCCGAGATCAGGCGTATCATCGTGGATTGCGGAGCGCTCGAAGCCACGGAAGCAATGATCGAAGAGCTCAGCAACGAAGCTTTCGAAGCGTTGGACCGCCTACCCCTGGCTGAACTGCCACTCACTGCACTCCGGCAGTTGGCCGAGGCCGCTGTCAGCCGGGCCGCATGAATTCTTGATTAAATCCAGGTGAAAAGCCGCCTGAATATACGGCCTAATAGAGTGGTGGCGGCAGTTTCCTGCCGCCACCACTGTATTAAATGCGGGTCCTTTACCAGGCCAGCGATTGGGCCCTGCGTCGGATTTCAGTCTTGCGCCCTTCACGCAACGCATCGACAGGACGGCCGCGCAGCGACTCGTCCGCGGTGAAGAGCCATGCAATGAGCTCCTCATCCGTGTACCCTGCATCGCCAAGCACTGCAATGGTGCCCTTCAGGCTGTCCACCACATGACCGTCCTGGATGAAAAGGGCGGGAATCGAACGGATGTTCCTTTCGCCCACCCTCACAGCCACAACTGCACGCTCATCCAGAAGACCGTGGACTTTGGTGATTGAAACGTTCAGCAGCTCTGCGACATCGGGCAGCGGCAGCCAATCGGAAACGAGGCTTTCTACATTACTCACGGATCAAGATTGCCACGCCGGTACGCTTTGCGCCTAGCCAGCCCGGCGGCAAGGGCAGGATTTATGGCCGTGAATGCCCAAGAATCGAAAACCCCGGGATTTCTTGTGCATAACCGAAAAATGTGAGAGATTCACATTGATCACATTTGCATCACTAACCACTTTAGTAACACTGGTATCACTGGCAACAGCGGCATTCCCAAATATCCGCTGCTGAGATGAGGATTGCTTCCATGACGACGCCCCGCTCGCACAAGAAGACAACGAGCATGCCCAAAATTGCGGCCACTACAGCGGCTCTGCCCGTCGTCATGCTCTCTTCACTGGCGCTTGCCCAATCGGCAACTGCACTACCGGCGGTACAGCCTCAGCGGATGCCGGCCACCCTGGCCGCCGCCATGAAGGCCCAGGCTTCGGCCGTGTCCGCCAACGTCATACCGGCGTCTGCCGTTGCCTCGACAATCCCGGCTTCGATGCAACCGATGGCTCCAGCCGTTCCGGCCATGTACACGATCGTCCGGGGCGATACCATCAGCGGCATCGCTGCCCGCTACGAGCTGAACACCAACACAGTGCTGGAGCTCAACGGGCTCTCGGCCAACACCATCATCTACCCGGGGCAGCAGATCAAACTGTCCGGTTCAGGGACTGCTGCGCCGACACCGGCCGCGCCAAGCCCTGCCCCCAGCCCGTCGTCGTCGTCCGGGGCAGCGACTTACACCGTCAAGTCCGGCGATACCCTAAGCGGTATTGCCGCCCGCAATGGAGTGGCCCTGTCCGATGTCTTCAGCTGGAACGGCCTTAACAACCGGTCCATCATCTACCCGGGCCAGCAGATCAAGGTCGGGTCCGGAACAAGCGCACCGGCTCCTGCGGCGCCGGCACCGGCTTCGGCTCCCGCGCCCACAGCACCGGCGCTTGCCGATACCGGCGCTTACACCATCAAGTCCGGCGACACTTTGGGCGGTATCGCGTCCCGCCTTGGCGTCTCCCTATCGTCGCTGCTCTCGGCAAACCACTTGTCAATGAGTACCGTCATTTACCCGGGCCAGAAGCTCGCCATCCCCGGCGCTCCCGCCGCTCCGGCTCCCGTCACTGCCCCCTTGGTCCCGAGCACATTCCTCGGCTACACCTACCCCGCGGCTGTCGTCAGTTCAGCCAACGCGAACAAGGCGCTCCTCAATGCTGCTCCGGTTCCCAGCACCGCCCAGATGAAGGGGATCGTGGCCGACACTGCCCGCCGCATGGGCGTAGACCCCTCCCTGGCCATGGCATTCGCCTTCCAGGAATCCGGCTTCAACCAGCGTGCGGTCTCACCTGCCAACGCCATCGGCACCATGCAGGTGATTCCTTCCTCCGGCGAATGGGCCTCCCAACTAGTAGGACGCAAGCTCAACCTTCTCGACCCGTACGACAACGTCACTGCCGGCGTCGCGATCATTCGGGCGCTGGTGAACACCAGCAAGGACGTGAACACGGCCATCGCAGGTTACTACCAGGGCCAGTACTCGGTGAGCAAGCACGGCATGTACGACGACACCAAGGCCTACGTGGCCGCAATCCTGGCGCACAAGAAAAACTTCAGCTGAACCACACCGCAAACCCGGGCCCGGATCGCATGCCGATTCGGGCCCGTGTTTTTGCTCAACTAGGATCGTAGGGTGCAGGAACAAGTTTCGGACCATCTCCTCGGATCCCTCGTGGACGGGCGCTACCTCGTCCGATCGCGCCTGGCCGGCGGCGGAATGTCCACTGTCTACCTCGCCACTGACGAGCGACTCGACCGCGACGTGGCGCTCAAAGTGCTGCATCCGCATCTGACCAACGACCAAAACTTCCTTGACCGCCTTCGGCGCGAGGCTCGGGCGGCCGCCAGCCTGTCCCACCCGCATGTGGTCGGCGTCCTCGACCAGGGACAGGACGGCCACATTGCATACATCGTCATGGAATACATCAAGGGGCACACGCTCCGCGATGTCCTCAACGAAAAGAGCGCGCTTCCGCCCCGGCTGGCCTTCGCACTGATAGATCCCGTCATCGAAGGACTGGCTGCCGCCCACGCAGCCGGGCTGATACACCGCGACGTGAAGCCGGAGAACGTCCTGATCGCCGACGACGGCCGCATCAAGGTGGGCGATTTCGGCTTGGCCCGGGCGGTGACGGCGAACACGAGCACTGGTGCCCTGATCGGCACGGTTGCCTACTTGGCTCCCGAACTGGTCTTAGGCAAGCCCGCCGACGCCCGGAGCGACATTTACTCTGCCGGCATCATGCTCTACGAGATGCTCACCGGCGAGCAACCCTATTCCGGCGACGTTCCAATCCAAGTGGCTTACCAGCACGTCAACGCGAGCGTGGTGCCGCCGTCGCTCGCTGTTCCAGGACTCGCTGCGGACATTGACGAACTCGTCCAATGGTGCACCGCAAAGGACCCCGAAGAGCGTCCGGTGGACGGTTCCGCACTCTTGTCGGAATTGCGGCATATCCGGACAACCCTGAGCGACGGACAGTTGGACATCAGCCCGCCTGCCGCCAAGGCGCTTGTCTCGGGGGCAGAAAGCGGACAAGAGGCTGGGGCAACCGCAGTATTCGCCCCTTTCCATGCCGAACGCACGGAGACTTTGGAAAGAATCGGCCGCCCGACAGAGATCATCTCAAGCCAGCGCAATCCGACCACGGTGCTGCCGCCGTCGGGCTTCTCCCCCGGTGAGACGACGGTTCAAGCAGTGTTGCCCACGGATCGGCCTGCACCGGCGAGCAAACGCGACATCAAGAGAATGGCTCGCCAGGAAGAAAAGGACCGCGCCCGCGCCGCGGCCACCCCATCGCGCTCTTTGCAGGAGGGCAATCCGCGCCGCCGTGCCGTGATCTGGACGGTTGTCGTGATTGTCCTCGCAATCCTCGCCACCGCCGCGGGCTGGTTCTTCGGCATGGGGCCAGGCTCGCCCGGAACCATTCCGGACACGAAAAACAAGACGGTTGCGGAAGCCCAGCAGCTACTGAGAACCGCCGGCTTCCAGTCTGAACCGAGGGACGTATTCGACGATCAGGTCACGGCCGGGCTAGCGGTTGGCACGGAGCCCGCATCCGGTCAGGTAATCCGGAAGTTCCAACCCGTGTCGCTCTTCGTTTCGAAGGGACCGCAGTTGTTTCCGCTCACTGCGATGACGGGCCTGACGCTGGACCAGGCCAAGAATGCCCTTGGCACGGCAGGAATGACGCTCGGCAACGTCACAGAGCAGTATGACGACAAAGTTCCTTCCGGCTCGGTCATCTCCCAGTCCCCGGTCCAGGACACGGCAGTCCGCCACGGCACCCCGGTGGCATTGGTGGTTTCCAAAGGACCTCAGCCCCTGCCCGTCCCCGATGTCCGTGGCATGACCCAGCAAGCAGCCGTTAAAGCGATCAGCGACGCCGGGCTGACCGCCAAAATTGCGCCGGAACCCGTCAATGACAAGAAGGTTCCCGCGGGGGCCGTGGTCAGCCAGACCCCTGCCAACGGCACTTTGACCCGTGGCGAGCCAGTCACGTTGACCCTGTCCAAGGGACCGAAACTGGTGCATGTTTCCAGCTTCATCGGGAAGCAGGCGGATGCCGCACGCAAAGCTTTGGAATCGCTGGGATTCGACGTCAAGATCAACAACGTCCTTGGTGGCTTTTTCGGCACAGTCCGGGACCAGAACCCCGTGGACAGCGATGCGCCAGAGGGCTCCGTCGTCACCTTGACCGTGGTGTAGGACGCCCGCATACAGGAAAGGCGATCCGGAACATTCCGGATCGCCTTTCCCGTATGCGGCCTGCGTGCTGGACTATCGCTTTGTGAGGGCCCCAGCCACAAGGAATGCCATCTCAAGGGACTGCATATGGTTCAGGCGGGGATCGCACACGGACTCGTAGCGGTCCAGGAAAGCGTCCTGGTCAATGGGATCGGCACCGCCCAAACATTCCGCGACGTCGTCGCCGGTCATCTCCATGTGCAAGCCCCCCGGTACAGTGCCCAGGGCGTGGTGTACCTCGAAGAAACCGCGGACTTCGTCCACGACGTCGTCGAAGTTGCGGGTCTTGTACCCGTTGGGCGAGGTGACCGTGTTCCCATGCATCGGGTCCGTGACCCAGAGAACCTGCGCGCCGGAGGCAGTGACCTTCTCGACGACGGCGGGCAGCTTCTCCCGGATGTTCTTGGAACCCATCCGGGTGATGAAGGTGAGGCGGCCTGGCTCGCGATTCGGGTCCAGCTTGTCAATGAGCCGCAGCGCGTCGTCTCCTTTGGTTCCGGGACCGAGCTTGACGCCGATGGGGTTGCGGACACGGGACAGGAAGTCCACGTGCGCATGATCGAGCTCACGCGTACGCTCCCCGATCCAGAGGAAGTGGCCGGAGGTGTCGTATGGAAGTCCCGTGCGGGAGTCGATGCGCGTAAGGGCACGCTCGTAGTCAAGCAGCAGCGCCTCGTGGCTCGCGAAGAACTCCACGCGCTTGAGGGCTTCGAAATCGGCACCGCAGGACGCCATGAACTTTATGGCGCGGTCGATGTCCCTCGCCAAGGACTCGTAGCGGGCATGGGCGGGGTTTTCGGTGAAGCCCTTGTTCCAGAGGTGCACCAGGCGAAGATCGGCGAAGCCGCCTTGCGTGAAGGCTCGGATGAGGTTCAGTGTGGAGGCCGAGGTGTGGTAAGCCTTCAGCATGCGGCTGGCGTCGTGGGCCCTGGACTCCGGAGTGAAGTCGTAACCGTTGACGATGTCGCCGCGGTAGGCAGGCAGCGTCACGCCGTCGCGGGTCTCTTCGTTCGAGGATCGCGGCTTGGCGAACTGGCCGGCCATGCGACCCATCTTGATGACCGGCATCGCCGCGCCATAAGTGAGGACAACGGCCATCTGCAGGATGGTGCGGACACGGGCGCTGATCTTGTCAGCTGTGGCGTCCTCGAAAGTCTCCGCGCAGTCGCCACCTTGAAGAAGGAAAGCCTTGCCCTGGGCTGCGGCGGCCAAGCGCTCGCGCAATATGTCGACTTCACCGGCGAAAACCAGCGGCGGAAGCACGGAGAGTTCTTTGACCGAGGCATCGAAGACGCCCCTATCGGTCCAGGTGGGTTGCTGCGAGATAGGCAGTTGGCGCCAATCGTCCAAGCCAGGATAGTTTGCCGCGCCACTTTGCGCGGTGCTGGTCAGGGGGCTGCCCAGGGAACTAGTCAGGGGGCCGGTCACGGACGGTGCGGGGTTCGCGGATAGCTCAGTCACTCTCCAAGACTAGTTGCCTTGCCCACTGTTCTGCGCACGGCTGCCGTAACCGATATTCGCGTGGCCGTCATACTTTTCCGGTCAGTGTGCCGTCGCCGTCGTCCGGCTCCGATCCCCCGGCGGACCGAGGCTTGTCTTCCTTCCCGGTATCGGCAGGAATTGTTCCGTTACCGCCCTCCGGGCCTGGAAGCTGCCCGGCCAGTCGCTGCTTGACGACGGCGGCGTATTCGTCCACATATTCCTGCCCGGAGAGCCGCATGAGCTCGGACATGATTTCATCGGTCACGGCCCGTTGGACGGCGCGGTCTTCCTCTTGGCCGTAGTACCGGCTGAAGTCGAGCGGCTGGCCGAAAATGATCCCGATGCGGCGGATATTGGGCAAACGCTTGCCGATGGGTTGGACCTTTTCGGTGCCGATCATCGCCACGGGAACAACGGGTACCCGGGTTTGGAGCGTAAGTTTGGCGACTCCCACTTTGCCCCGGTACAGCTTGGCATCGGGACTGCGGGTGCCCTCGGGGTAGATCCCCAGCAGGCCGCCAGCAGCCAGGACATCCCTGCCGGCTTGCAAGGAACGCTCGGACGCCGCCCCACCCGAACGGTCCATGGGCAACTGGTTGGTGAGCCGGAAGAACATGGCCGTGAGCCTGCCCTTGAGTCCCGTACCCGTGAAGTACTCGGACTTCGCCAGAAAGCTGACGGGTCGAGGCACCATCACCGGCATGAAGATCGAGTCCGAAAAAGACAAATGATTGGAGGCCAGAATCGCGGGACCATCGTGCGGAACGTTGTCGAGGCCCTTGACCCAAGGACGGAACAGCAATTTGAGAACCGGACCCAAAAAGATCCGTTTCATGACCCAATAGAACACTTTGGTTCCTCTCCGGGGCGGCGTCTGCTCGGCGTCCGGACGGTCCCGGCCGGCACTCAGAAGCCACCCTACTCCAGTGAGAAATGTCCAGAACAATGACACGATGGACTCATGACGGAAAGCAGTGTTCCGGGCGTCATTAGCCCTTTGCACTACCCTGGCCACGGTCAAAACGCCGGCACCGGGGTAGCCATTTGCCATGCTTTTACGGACAGCCTGCTCAGCATCAGCGTCCATGTCGCCACCCTTGACGTGGACGCGGCGACGATACTAGAGGAATCGACCACCTTTTTCCTGCAGCATGCCGCCAACAGAGTAGCCTCGGAGTCATCATGAACACTCTCCCTGATCCCTCCCCGTACGCCAGCAGTTTCACCGGTAGTGGACCGAGCATCGGCGTGGTGATGAGCCACGGCTTCACTGGCAGTCCGCACAGCATGCGCCCGTGGGCGGAGCATCTTGCAGCGGAAGGCTACGCCGTGCGCCTACCTTTGCTTCCGGGCCATGGGACCACGTGGCAGGACATGGCTACGCGGCACTGGCAGGAGTGGCACCATGCTGTGGATGTGGCGTATCTCGAGCTCCAGGCCGAGTGCGATTTCGTTTTCGCTGCCGGCCTGTCGATGGGCGGGACGCTGGCTCTCCGGATCGCGGCCACTCGCCCCGTCGCCGGCACCATCGTGGTCAACCCTGGCCTGGTGATTGACGACCCCCGCGCGGCAGTGGTTGGCGTCCTCAAGCACGTCATGAAATCCACCCCCGCCATTGCCAACGACATCCTCAAACCAGGCATGGACGAGGGCGCCTACCCGAGGACCCCGGTCGCCGCTGCCCATGAGCTGAAGAAGATGTTCAAGGACACCGTGACTCTCCTCCCGCGGATTTCCGCCCCCGTGCGCGTCTTCCGCTCTTCCGTGGACCATGTGGTTTCGGACCGAAGCATCAAGCAGCTGAAGGAGCGCGTCACGGCTCCGATGGAGTTCAGCACCCTGGAGAACAGCTACCACGTGGCCACGTTGGACAACGATGCGCTGGAAATCTTCCGCGGCTCGGCCGAATTTATCCGAAAAACGATGGCTGGACTGGCCAACAGCTCCGCCCCTGCCCGCCCGTCCGGCGCCGAACTCCGGGACTCACCCCATGAATAGGCCTGGACCCGACTCACCGGACCAGAGCGCCAACAAAGACGACGACGCCGTCTGGCTGGATCTGGTGGCGCGGCTTGAGTCGATGCCTTCCTCGCCGCTCGACGAACCGCGGCTAGCGGAAGAGCTCCCCAAGGAACCCGGACCAGAACCGGGTCCAGGACCGGACACGGTTCCTGGTACATCGACGTCCCGCTCTTTTCAGGACTTCGATCCCCTTGGATTGGCCAGGAGGGGCGCCGCCGATGAACCCGGCGCACGCGAAGGCAACGGGGCCACCGGTCCGCGTGACTTTGATGTCGAGGACGAGGACGGGTTCGTGCCGGAGGATCCACCGAGCCTGGCCGGTACTGAACCGCTGACCATGCTCGCCTGGCTCGGAGCTGTGGGCGGTCCAGTTGCCCTCCTGTTCACCGCAATGTTCTGGCGCTCGGCGCCCCTCCTGGCCGTCATGGGCATCTTGGCGGCATTTCTAGCTTCTGTGGTGTACCTCATCATGAAGCTGCCCCAGGAAAAAGATGAGAACGACGACGGCGCCCGCGTCTAGGGGGATTGCCGCACCGCTCCTTGTCGCGCGGCGGAGCTTGTACTAGCCGCGCGCCCTGCCGCTGACCCGCGACAGGTCGGCGGCACCGATCATCCCGGCCCGGGGTCCGAGGGCCGCAAGCTTGATGGCGGCTGCAGGCCGGAAGCCGCGGCCCGTCAGGTTCCGGGTGAATGCTGTCCGCGCGGGGCCAACCAGAAGCTCGCCGGCGTCGCACAGGCCGCCGCCGATGACGAATGTCCCTGGGTCGAGCGCAGCAGCCAGGTTCGCCAGGCCAAGCCCGAGCCAGTGCCCCACTTCTTCCAAGAGCTCCCTCGAAGCGGAATCTCCGGCTTTTGCCCGCTCCGTTACGGTAACGCCCGTGATGTTCTCAGCCGAGCCTCCGGCAGCCTTGAGCAATTCGTAGGCAACCGGCGAATTCCGGAGGGCCAGCTCCCGGGCTTCCCTGCCGAGCGCGTTACCGGAGGCATATTGTTCCCAGCAGCCGCGGTTGCCGCATTCGCAGCGATGCCCGCCGGGCACCACGATCTGGTGGCCGAACTCCCCCGCTACGCCGAACCGCCCACGCTCCACTCGTCCGTCCATGACCATGGCACCACCGATGCCGGTGCCGAGCGTAATGCAGACGAGGCGGCTCTCGCCTTGCCCTGCGCCGAAGCGCCATTCAGCCCAGGCAGCAGCATCGGCGTCGTTGGTGACGAGTACCGGGCGCCTCAGCAGGCTCTGCAGGTTCTCCCGCAGCGGCTCGTTACGCCAGGCGAGATGCGGGCTGAAAAGCACCGTGCCGCCGTCGAGATCCATCCAACCGGCGGCGCCGATCCCCACAGAGGCGATCCGATGGCTTCTGCCCAACTCTTGGACAAGCTCGACGATCACTCGCTCTACTGCCCGGGCGTCATTGCCCGGCGTGGAGCGCCGCGCTTCCTCGACCACACGGCCCGAAGGATCCACGACTCCCGCTGCCACCTTCGTGCCGCCGATGTCGATCCCGATCGCCAGGCCCCTGCGGCCGAGATGGGAACGGCGCGCGGCCCACGGCACGGACTCCCAGCGCAGGCCTCCGTGCGTGGAGCCGGGGCGTCGGCCGGTTGAGGCCGAACCGGACCAGGAAATCTTCCGAACTCTTGCCGGGTTCTGGTCGTTGGATGAATTCAGTGGCATGTCGCCATCCTATTCCGAGCGCCGCATATGTACTGACATGTTGGCTGTTGGGATGGAGAGCCCGCAGGTCTGCATTGGCGGAATCCCACGCTTCACGTAAAGTTACTCATCAGTAACTTGAGTAAGGTGAATTGCGACACACCCATTACTTGGCCGTATAGAGTTAGAGCAGCCCCGCAATGGTCTGTTGATATCGAAGGAGCTATCGTGCGTGAATTCAGTGTTCCGCCCCTGGTGAATGTTGCCCCCGAAACCAACATCACGGACCTTGTGGTTCGTCAGGCCGCCAAACCATCCAACCCGGCATTGTTTGCCAAGCTCAACAGCGCCGGCCAATGGCAGGACATCCGCGCAACGGACTTCCTCAAGGATGTATCGGCCCTGGCCAAAGGCCTGATCGCCAATGGCGTCGGTATGGGCGACCGCGTGGGCATCATGTCAAGGACCCGTTACGAATGGTCCCTCGTGGATTTCGCCATCTGGTTCGCAGGCGGCATCTCCGTGCCGATCTACGAAACGTCATCGCCGTCGCAGGTGGCCTGGAACCTCGGTGACTCCGGCGCTGTTGCGGCATTCGCCGAGTCCGCACAGCACGAGGACATCATCCGCCAAGCCGTCACGGCTGAAGGCCTCAGCTCAGTCGCCCATGTCTGGCAGCTTGAAGGGGGCGGCCTTGATACCCTCCGCGGCGCGGGTAGCGGCATCAGTGACGAGGAACTCGAGTCTCGCCGCGGCAGTGCTGTGCTTGCCGACGTCGCCACCATCATCTACACCTCCGGCACCACGGGGCGCCCCAAGGGTTGCGAACTCACGCACGGCAACTTCGTGGAACTTTCAGAGAACGCGCTGGCTTCCCTTGGTGACGTCGTCAATGAGGACGCCAAGACCATCATGTTCCTCCCGCTCGCCCATGTCTTTGCCCGCTTCATCTCGGTCCTGGCTGTCGCAGCCGGCTCCCAGGTCGCCCACACCCCGGACATCAAGAACCTTCTCGGAGACCTCCAGAGTTTCCAGCCGACATTCATCCTCGCCGTTCCCCGCGTCTTCGAAAAAGTCTTCAACTCGGCCCTCACCAAGGCGGAGGACGGCGGCAAGGGCGCCATCTTCCATAAGGCGGTGGACACGGCAATCGCCTACTCGAAGGCCCAGCAGTCCGGCTCGGTCGGGCTCGTGCTGAGGCTCAAGCACGCCGTCTTCGACCGTTTGGTGTACGGGAAACTCCGCGCGGCCATGGGCGGCCACGTCAGCCACGCCGTCTCCGGTGGTGGCCCCCTGGGCGAACGGCTAGGCCATTTCTTCCACGGTATCGGCTTGCAGATCCTGGAAGGATACGGGCTGACCGAGACCACGGCGCCCATTTCAGTAAACACCCCGTCCCTGATCAAGATCGGCACGGTAGGGGCACCGCTCCCCGGCAATGCGGTCAAGATCGCCGACGACGGCGAAATCCTCGCCAAGGGCGTCTGCGTCATGAAGGGTTATTACAGGCGCGATGACCTTGCTGCAGACACCTTCGTGGACGGCTGGTTCCGCACGGGTGACATCGGCGAACTGGATGAACAGGGTTTCCTGAAGATCACCGGCCGCAAGAAGGAAATCATCGTCACGGCCAGCGGCAAGAACGTGGTGCCGGCCCTCCTCGAGGACCAAATCCGGGCGGACGCACTGGTCTCGCAGGTCCTGGTGGTCGGCGACAACCGGCCCTTCATCGGCGCGCTGGTCACCCTCGATGAGGAAGCCCTCCCCGGCTGGTTGGAACGCCATGGCCTTCCAACGTCCACCACTCCGGCGGACGCTGCCGACAACACCTTGGTCAGGGCGGCCGTCCAGGAACTGATCAGCCACGCGAACCAGTCCGTCTCCCACGCGGAGGCCATCAAGTCGTTCCGGATTGTGCCGTCAGACTTCACCGAGGCCTCCGGCCACCTCACACCGTCCCTTAAGGTCAAGCGCGCCCAGGTCATGAAGGACTTCGACGCCGTGATCGAAGAAATGTATTCGGCGCCCAAGGCGTCCTGACACCCCGCAGCCTGACATATCCGGAAGCCAAAAAGGAAGGTCCCGGGCTCACGAGCCCGGGACCTTCGTTCATGCCTCTCCGCGAAGAAGCGAGCTGCTATTCGACGACGATCAACAAGTCGCCGCCCTGAACCTGCTCCACCTGGTTGATGGCGAGGCGCGAGACTGTGCCGGCCACCGGCGTCGTGATGGATGCCTCCATCTTCATCGCCTCAATGGTGGCAACAGTGTCGCCCGCCTTGACGGCGTCTCCGGCTTTGACGGCCAGCGTCACGGCACCGGCGAACGGCGCTGCAACCTGACCGGGCTGGGACGCATCAGCTTTCTCCGCAGCCTTCACGTTGCTGACGACCGACTTGTCGCGAACCACCACGGGGCGGGACTGGCCGTTGAGCTTGCACATGACGGTGCGCATGCCCTTTTCGTCCGGCTCCGAGACTGCTTCGAGGGAGGCGATCAGGCGCACGCCCTTTTCGAGTTCCATGACGTGTTCGGCGCCGAGCTGGAGGCCATAGAGGTAGTCGCGGGTATCAAGGACTGACAGGTTGCCGTATGTGTCTACGCTCTTGAGGTAGTCCTTCGTGGGACCGTCGAACAGCAGCCGGTTCAAAGTCCTCTGGCGGGACTTGGAATCGCCCTTGAGGGCCGCACTGTCCTCGGCGCTCAGTTCGACGTCGCGGACCTTGATGCTGCGGCCCTGGAGCGCCTTGGTGCGGAATGGCTCAGGCCATCCTCCGGGAGGATCTCCCAGTTCACCCGACAAGAATCCGATGACGGAGTCCGGGATGTCATAGTTCTGCGGGTTCTCGTTGAAGTCCGCCGGGTCCGCATTGAGTCCAACGAGATGAAGCGCGAGGTCGCCCACCACCTTGGAGGACGGGGTCACCTTGACCAGGCGGCCCAGAATACGGTCCGCTGCGGTGTACATGTCCTCGATGGCCTCAAAACGCTCGCCGAGCCCCAGCGCCATGGCCTGCTGGCGCAGGTTGGACAGCTGGCCACCAGGGATTTCGTGCTGGTAAACCCGGCCGGTGGGACCCGGAAGCCCTGATTCGAACGGCGCGTAGACGCGACGGACAGCTTCCCAGTAGGGCTCCAGCGCGCTGACGTTCGCCAGGCTGAGGCCGGTATCCCGCGGGGTGTGTGCCAGGGCGGCCACAAGGGCCGACGCCGAAGGCTGGCTCGTAGTGCCGGCCAGGGACGCGGACGCGACGTCGACGGCGTCCACGCCGGCGTCCACGGCTGCCAGAAGGGTGGCCAGCTGGCCGCCTGCGGTGTCGTGGGTGTGCAAGTGGACCGGGAGGTCGAAACGCTCACGCAAGGCGCTGACAAGCCTGGCAGCGGCCGCAGGCCGAAGCAGGCCAGCCATGTCCTTGATGGCGAGGATGTGTGCACCGGCGTCGACGATCTTCTGGGCGAGGCCCAGGTAGTAGTCGAGGGTGTACAGCTTCTCATCCGGGTCCAGGAGATCGCCCGTGTAGCAGAGCGCGACTTCGGCTACGGCGGTGCCGGTGGCACGCACCGCCCGGATTGCCGGAGCCATCTGGTTGACGTCGTTGAGGGCGTCGAAGATGCGGAAGATGTCGATGCCTGTTGCCGCGGCCTCGTTGACGAATGCCTCGGTGACTTCTTCCGGGTACGGCGTGTACCCAACAGTGTTGCGGCCACGGAGCAGCATCTGGATACAGACGTTGGGCAGGGCCTTGCGCAAAGCGGCGAGGCGGTCCCAAGGATCTTCGCCGAGGAAGCGTAGTGCGACGTCGTACGTGGCACCACCCCAGGCTTCGACGGACAGCAGTTCGGGCAGGAGGGCGGAAACGGCAGGGCCGGCTGCGACGAGATCGCGGGTACGGACCCGCGTGGCAAGGAGCGACTGGTGTGCATCACGGAAGGTGGTGTCCGTGACCGCAACGGCAATCTGCTCGCGCAGGGCTTTGGCGAATCCTTCCGGACCCAATTCCTGAAGCCGCTGGCGGGATCCCGCAGGCGCTACGACGCTGGTAACCGAAGGCAGCTTGGCCGCAGGGTCCGAGTGCACCTTGAGTTCCCCGTTGGGCTTGTTGACGGTGACGTCGGCCAGCCAGGTCAACAGTTTGGTTCCGCGGTCTGCGGAAACGTGGGACTTCAGCAACTCGGGGCGCTTGTCGATGAAGTCGGTGGCGACGTTTCCGGCAATGAAGTCCGGATCAGCGAGAACAGCCTGGAGGAATGGGATGTTGGTGGAAACGCCACGGATTCGGAATTCGGCCAGGCCGCGCCGCGCGCGGGCCACGGCGGCCGGGTAGTCGCGGCCGCGGCAGGTCAGCTTGACCAGCATGGAGTCGAAGTGCGGACTGATCTCGGCACCCGAGTAGACCGTGCCACCGTCGAGACGCACACCGGCGCCGCCTGCGGAACGGTAGCCGGTGATCTTTCCGACGTCGGGGCGGAAGCCGTTGGCGGGATCTTCCGTGGTGATGCGGCACTGCAGGGCGGCACCCTTGATGGACACCGACTCCTGGCTCAGGCCGAGGTCTGCAAGGGTCTCACCCGATGCGATGCGCATCTGTGCCTGGACGAGGTCAACGTCGGTGATTTCCTCGGTGACCGTGTGCTCTACCTGGATGCGCGGATTCATCTCGATGAAGACGTGCTGGCCGGCGCGTTCGCCCTCGGTGTCCACCAGGAACTCGACCGTTCCGGCGTTGACGTAGTTCAGGGCCTTCGCGAAAGCCACGGCGTCGCGGTAGAGGGCCTGGCGGATGGACTCATCCAAGTTAGGGGCCGGAGCGATCTCCACGACCTTCTGGTGGCGGCGCTGCAGGGAGCAGTCGCGCTCGAAGAGGTGCATGACATTGCCCTGAGCATCGGCCAGGATCTGGACCTCGATGTGACGAGGGCGCAGGACGGCCTGCTCCAGGAACATGGTGGGATCGCCGAACGCAGCGTCCGCCTCGCGCATGGCCGCCTGGAGGGCTTCGGGAAGGTCCTCGCGGGTTTCCACCCGGCGCATGCCGCGGCCACCGCCACCGGCAACCGCCTTGGCGAAGATCGGGAATCCGACCTCGTCCGCCGCAGCAATGAGCTCGTCGATGTCGCGGGACGGCGCGCTGGACTTCAGAACCGGTACGCCGGCCTTGCGGGCGGCCTCGAGGGCAGCGACCTTGTTACCGGCGAGCTCCAGCACCTCCGCCGGCGGGCCGATAAACGTTATGCCAGCATCTTGGGCAGCCCGGGCGAGGTCCGGGTTTTCAGACAGGAATCCGTAGCCCGGGTAGATCGCGTCTGCACCCGATTCTTTGGCTACACGGACGATTTCGTCAACGTCGAGGTAAGCACGGACCGGATGACCCTCTTGGCCAATCAGGTAGGCCTCATCAGCCTTCTGCCGGTGGATCGAGTTGCGATCCTCATAAGGGAAGACCGCTACGGTCTTGGCGCCCAGTTCATAGCTAGCGCGGAAGGCCCTGATCGCGATTTCGCCGCGATTAGCCACCAGAATCTTGGAAAACATGCTTCTCCTGCATCATTGCGGGTGTAACGGTCGGTGGTCACAGTGTGTAAGACCTCCATACCCAAACACAAATCTTTGTGGTGACAGTCACACGGGGATTCGTCACGAGCAGTGTACCTTCGCGCACGATACGGATTCACATGCTAAAGACCGGAGAAGTAACAAGCCATCCGAGCCGTTCAGGCTGATAAGGCAGGAATCGGTGGCCACTCAACATATGATGTTGAAGGGCGGCGGCAGAGCCCCGGTTCCGGCACAGCCGGAACGCAAGCACCGCGACACGGCAACCGGCGTTAGGTTTTGGGTTTTCAAGTGCAAGTAGTCAGCATCAGCAGCCTTAAAGGCGGCGTGGGAAAGACATCCGTAACCACTGGGTTGGCCTCGGCCGCACTGGCCGCAGGCATCCCTACCCTTGTTGTGGACCTGGATCCCCACGCCGACGCCACCACAGCCCTCGGCGTCAAAGCCGGCGACCAGCTCGACATTGGCCGGATGCTGAAGAATCCCCGCAAGGCCAGGCTCCTGGACAACGTGGTCAGCAGTGGCTGGGTTGAACAGGCCCGCCGCAATGGCGGAGGGACGGCCCTTGATGTCGCCGTCGGATCCGCCTACACCGGAATCTACGATCGGCCGGACCTCGGACGCCGCGATCTCCGCCGGCTCTCTGCCGTCCTCGCTCCCGCCGATAAGTATGAGCTGGTGCTTGTGGATTGCCCGCCATCGCTCAACGGGCTGACCCGCATGGCTTGGAGCGCGAGTGACCGCGTTGTGCTTGTTGCCGAACCCGGACTCTTCTCAGTAGCAGGCACCGAACGCACCATGCGTGCAATCCAGCTGTTCCGCCAGGAATTCGCTCCCCAACTGGCCCCTGCGGGCATTGTGGCAAACCGGGTCCGGCCCGCCTCGTCCGAGCACACGTTCCGGCTCGCCGAGATGGAATCGATGTTCGGCGAGCTTTTGTTGGCGCCACAAATTCCAGAGCAGGCGAACTGGCAGCAAATCCAGGGTGCGGCGCACGCTGTGCATCACTGGCCCGGCGATTCGGCCAAGAACACGGCCAAATTGTTTGACACCCTCTTGGAGAACATGCTGTCCTCACGCAATGGCACGCGGGAACGCCGCCAGCGCTGACCCAAGGTTCGGTGCCCGAGCGCAAAGCTGCGTCGTGGAGAGAAACGCCATGAAGCCGCCTTCCTCTCGGAAGACGGCTTCATTGGTCTTTGGTGGCGGTTCGCGGGGATCCCGACGGCGGGTCGAACGGTAGAGCGTTCGGTTTAGCCCGTGCGGCGTGCCGTACGGCGTTTGCTCAGTTCGTCGTCCGGAAAGGGTTGTTCTGCCGCGTGCTCGCTCGGGAGGGCAGCGAGGCTGCCCTCCACTTCGCGCCACACGCGCCCAACTGCGATGCCGAATACGCCCTGGCCTCCCTGGACCAGGTCAATGACTTCGTCTGCAGAAGTACATTCATAAACGCTCGCGCCATCGCTCATGAGCGTGATCTGGGCCAGGTCTTCCACCCCGCGTTCGCGCAGGTGCTCAACGGCTGTGCGGATCTGCTGGAGGGACACGCCTGTGTCCAGGAGGCGCTTGACGACTTTGAGGACCAGGATGTCCCGGAAACCATAGAGCCGCTGCGAGCCGGATCCAGCTGCGCCCCGCACAGCTGGTTCTACAAGTCCTGTGCGCGCCCAGTAGTCCAGCTGGCGGTAAGTGATCCCTGCTGCCTTGCACGCGGTGGGACCGCGGTAGCCGGCATCTTCATCCAGGACCGGAAGGTCCTCGGTGAAAAGCAGACCCTGGGCACCGCTTGCGGGGACAGCAACGCCTGCCGAGGCCTGCTTTAGCTCGCCTGCTTCGCCTTTGGGACTCACGTGACCCTCCTTGTCAGAAGTTCCCTTGGGGATGGTGCACGCGGCGGCCAACACGAAAGGGAAATGCAGTCGTGTAATTTCAACGCGTCCGCACCTTTCAGTGTGACTTGCGCGGGTCCCGGATGCAACGAGAACTTGATACCTTCGACGTTAGGCGTGCCGAGGCCTGAGGTCAAAGACGTTCGGACCATTTTCAGGTCGTGTCGAAACTTTCACCCTCAACTTTAACCTTAGGTGGCCTTCAGCCTTCGAAATCCTCAGGCTCCACGTCGTCCAGAAACTCCCGGAAGCGGCGCAATTCACGCTCTTCGTCGACTTCGGGGCCGGGCTCGGTATCTTCGCCTTCATCGTGTTCGGTGATCCGGACTCCGGCTTCATCCATCACGGCATCAGCACACCAGATGCGGCATTTCGCCCGTAAGGCAAGGGCCAAGGCGTCAGACGCACGGGAACTGACCACTGTGCCGTCGTCGAATTGGAGCTGACCGTAGAAGATGTTGTCCTCAACCGCCACAATATTCACGCTGATGATCGTGTGGCCTAGAGCCTCAACGACGTCGACCAGGAGATCGTGGGTCATGGGCCGGGGCGGCACTACACCCTGTTGGGCCAAGGCGATGGCGCTGGCTTCGGGCGTGCCGATCCAGATGGGAACATGGCGCTCCCCGTGCATCTCCCGCAGGAGAACCAGAGGTTGGTTTGAAGGCAGTTCAATCCGCACTCCAACAATCTCGACCTCGATCATCATGCTTCCATGCGGGAGATACGGTCCTGCACCAAGGCACGGTGCAGGCTGAGGCAGAGTTCGCTGATTTCGCGGGCGGCTTCGGCAGCCCGAGACTGCGATGCCGCATCCTTCCGGGACGTCAGCGGAGCAACGACACGTTCCACCAGGCCGAATTCACGTTCAGCTGCGGCTTGGAAGGGGCGGAGATGCCGGGGCTCAAGTCCATGGCTTTCAAGTTGGACACATGCCCGCGCCACCTGGAGGGCGTGTTCGTCGAATTTTCCATTGACGTGGCTGATAAGCCCGAAGCTGAGGAGGGACTGCAAAAGCGGGACGCTGGCTCCCGATTCCGTCCGGAGCTGTTCCTCGCTCAAGGCGCGTACGTGGCCCTGCAATTCAGCGGCCAGTTCGTCCGAGACAATCCGGGGTGAAACGGACACGCCGGGCGGAAGGTTTTCGGGACGTTCGCCGCGGTCGATCGCGTCCAGATAGTCCTTGATGACTTTGAGCGGCAGGTACTGGTCGCGTTGGAGCGCCAACACGAAGCGCAAACGCTCGACGTCGCTCTCGGCATACTGCCGATATCCGGCAGGAGTGCGCTTCGGATTGATCAGTCCCTTTTCCTCAAGAAAACGGATCTTGGATGCCGTCATGGTGGGAAAATCGTCGCTAAGTTGAGCGAGGACCTCTCCGATGTTGAGGACCTGCGGTCCGCGCCGTTCCGGCTGGGCCATTGCCACAGGCGTACCCGGAATCAGTCTTGGCCTGCTGCGCGGGCAGGGCTCAGGTAGTAGGTGAGGCGGAACTTCCCGATCTGGACCTCGCTGCCATTCTTGAGCAGCACATTGTCAACCCGGTCTTGGTTGACATAGGTCCCGTTGAGGCTTCCCGTGTCCACCACTTCGAAGCCCTCGGGGGTGCGCACGAACTCGACATGCTTACGCGAAACTGTCACATCATCCAGGAAGATGTCCGCATCCGGGTGGCGGCCGGCCGTGGTGGTATCCGAGTCCAGGAGGAACCGTGCACCTGCGTTGGGGCCGGTGTGGGCAATCAGCAACGCCGATCCTGGAGGCAACGCTTGGACTGCCGCGCGCTCTTCGGGTGCCAATGGCGGGCGGACATCCGACTCATGGTGCCGCACAGGCGTGAGGTGGATTGACGTGGTCTCCGACGTTGGCTGTCCTACTGCACCGTGCTCGTCCCGGGCTTGGTTCTGCTTGCCGCCAACCATGGAAATCCTCCTCATCCGCCAGCAATTGTTACGAACTGCCGGTTACGCATCTACCCGGTTCTGCCGGGCCAAACGGGTCGCTGGCCCGCCGCAACCGCTCCCCTGTTTCGAGGAGAACCGACTTGGCGGGCCAGATACCTTTTAGCCTACCTGTTGTTCGTACTCTGATGCACTGAGCAGGGTCTCGATGGCGTCAGCTTCCGAAAGCTTTACCTCGAACAGCCAACCGTCACCGTAGGGATCCGAGTTGATCAGGGCAGAGTCAGTATCGAGAGCCTCATTGCGGGAGACAATTTCGCCGCTGACCGGGGCGTAAATGTCACTCACGCTCTTCGTGGATTCAACTTCACCCACGACGTCGTTTCCCTTCACCGTGGTGCCGGGCTCCGGCAGCTGGGCATAGACAACGTCGCCGAGTGCATCTTGGGCGAAGTCCGTGATGCCGACGCGCACGACGCCGTCTGCATTCGGGGCGCTGACCCATTCATGTTCGGCGGTGTAGGAAAGATCGGCAGGAATAATGCTCATGAGTCGCCTTTCATCGGGACGTTACGGACCACGACGGCGGCCCTGAGGTCCGGCCACCGCTGAAAGTATAAGCACATACAGCCCTCCTCCCCACAGGTGTCTGGGATGATTGGAACCAGACTCGAGCCGCATAATCCTGCAACGCCGTCGAAGGAGCGCGATCATGCCGGAACTGCCCGAACTCACTGCCCTGACCGATTTCTTGGAAGAGCGGCTTTCCGGCGCACAGCTCACCCAGTTGCTGCTGCCATCGGCGTTCGCCCTGAAGGTTGCGGATGTTCCCTATGAGTCGCTGATCGGGCGGACAATCGATTCCGTCGGTCGACAGGGAAAATTCCTGGACTTCAAAATCGCCCCTTCCGCTGAAGCACTCACGGGAGGAGACTCAACAGAGCCTCTTCACTTGATCGTCAATTTCGCGAAGGCAGGCTGGCTGCGGTTCTCGGACAAACCACCGGGTGCCGAAGCCACTGGTGCGGGCGGCTATTTCGCCGCACAGCTGGGCTTTTCGAACAGCGGCCACGATTACGGTGTCATCCTGACCGACGCAGGAGCGTGGAAGGGATTGGCCATCTTCATCGTTCGCCAGCCTGTGGAGGTCCATGGCATCGCAGAATTGGGACCGGATCCCCTCGACCTCGGCTTCGGCTTGGACGAGTTCAGCAGGCTGTTCCGCAACAGGCAGCAGATCAAAGGGATCCTGAAGAACCAGAAGCTCATTGCGGGCATCGGGAACGCCTATAGTGACGAAATCCTTCACGCAGCGAAGCTGTCCCCCGTCGCTACCGCTTCTTCTCTGGAGCCGGACGTAGTGGAACGTCTCTTCACCACGATGAAGGACATTCTCCGTGGCGCCGTCCAGGAGTTCTCGGGCAAGAAACCCAGCGAGCTGAAACCGGCCAAGAAAGCCTCCATGCGCGTGCACGGCCGGACCGGAGAGGCTTGCCCTGTCTGCGGGGACACCGTGCGGGAGGTTACCTTCGTGGGCACCTCGATGCAGTACTGCCCCACATGCCAGACCAACGGCGAGATCCTGGCCAAACGCGGTTCGGGCGACGACGGCTGATTCCCGACCGAAGCCCGCCACCCTTCTGTGGCGGGCTTCGGCGCGTTTCACTTAGGGGACCGGCGATTCTTCCGGTTCGCGTACGACGTCGGGGGCTACTTGCGGTGCGGAAGCAGCCTGTGCGGCTCCCCCGCGCCGTGCGGCCCCAGCGGCCGCGATCATCACGAGAAGGGCCGCGACGGTGATGGCGGCCCCGGCCCAGATAGGCGAGGTGTAGCCCAAACCCATGGTGATGGTGACGCCGCCCAACCAGGCACCTAGCGCGTTGCCGAGGTTGAAGGCGCCGATATTCGCGCCGGAGGCAAGTGTGGGCGCGGTGGTGGCAAAGTGCATGACGCGCATCTGCAGGCCCGGGACTGTGGCGAAGCCGAATCCGCCCATAAGGGCCAGCGAGAACAGGGTGGCCACCGGGCTCGCGGCGGTCAGTGCGAAGAACACGAGCACCAGCGCGAGGCCCGCAAGGATGACCACAAGGGTTTTGTCGACGGATTTGTCGGCCGCCTTGCCGCCGGCAATATTGCCGACGAACAGTCCGGCGCCAAACAAGACCAGGAGCCACGGGACGGCGCGGGGATCAAATCCGGAGACTTCGGTCAGGGTGAAGGCGATGTAGGTGAAGGCGCCGAACATGCCGCCGAAGCCAAGGATGGTGACGATGATGGAAAGCCACACCTGACCGGATTTGAAGGCGCCAAGCTCACTGCGGAGACTGCCGGAAACAGCGTCGTCCTTGGTGCGCGGGACCATGAGGGCAATGCCGACGAGCGCCACAACGCCGATGATGGTGATGGCCCAGAAGGTGGAACGCCAGCCGAGGTTCTGGCCGAGGAACGTTCCGAAGGGCACGCCCAGCACGTTGGCGGCAGTGAGGCCGGTGAACATGATGGCAATGGCACCAGCCTTCTTGTGGGCCGGGACCAGGCCGGCTGCGACGACCGAGCCAATGCCGAAGAAGGCTCCGTGACAGAGGGCGGCGACGACACGCCCGATCAACATGGCCGGGTAGCTGTCTGCGATGGCAGAGAGGAAGTTGCCGGCAATGAACAGAACGAGAAGCCCGATCAGCACGGGCTTGCGCGGCAAGCGCGTTACGGCCGCCGTAACCAGGAGTGCCCCGACAACCACGCTGAGCGCATAGCCGGTAATGAACCAGCCCGCGGCTGCTTCGCTGACTCCGAAGTCGGTGGCAATCCCGGGCAAGAGGCCCATGATGACGAACTCGGTCAAGCCAATGCCGAATCCGCCCAGGGCAAGGGCGATCAACCCTGCGGGCATGTTGTGCTCCTTTGTGGGGATGGATTCCCGTGAGACTGGAAGTGCGTTGCCGAGAACCGTAGAATATTAGTTGCAGACGCTGTATATATAGTTGCACACGCCATGTATTTGCGCAAGCAACTACTTTGCGCTCGTCTGGTTTCTTCATCAATGGCAGGAGTTACGGGAGACATGGGCATCAAGGACGACGCCGTTGAGGTGCGCGCACAGGGGTGGCGGACTCTCGCTGCGCTACACGGAAACATCGAGGCAGCACTTGAGAAGGCGTTGCAATCGGCCGCGGATCTTTCGGTGGTCGAATACACCGTGCTGGACGCCTTGAGCCGCCAGGACGGATGGCACATGCGCATGCAACAGCTGGCCAGGGCGACTGCACTATCCAGCAGCGCCACCACGCGGTTGGTGAACCGGCTCGAGGACCGTGCGCTGCTGACCAGGATCCTGTGCGCAGACGACCGTCGCGGGATTTACACCGAACTTACCGAGGCCGGCCAGAAGTTATTGCTGGCGGCGAGGCCGGTGCACGACGAAACCCTGGCGGAATCCCTGACTGCCGCAGAATTGGTGCCGGAGCTTGAGCCGCTGGTCAAGGCTCTGGGGGCGCTGCAGGGGGTCTGAGGCACTTGCCTTGTTTCGTAGGGCGCGTGAGGCGCGGCGGGCGTGCCTTTGGGCGGCGCGTGCTGCGGCGCGCGTCCTATCGGGGGGTCAGACCTTCTTGACGACGCTGGATTTGAGCTGCATGGGGCCGAAGCCATCCACTTTGCAGTCAATGTCGTGATCCCCCACGCCGTTCACCAGACGTATGTTGCGGACCTTTGTGCCGACCTTGATGGCCGTAGCACTCCCCTTGACCTTGAGATCCTTGATCACCGTCACGGTATCCCCGTCCGCGAGCACGTTGCCGACGGCGTCCTTGATCTCCGTCGACTCGGCTTCCACTCCATCAGGCGCGGCCGGCGACCATTCGTGGGCACACTCGGGGCAAACCAGCAACGCACCCATCTCGTAGGTGTATTCACTGGCGCATTCAGGGCAAGGGGGAAGGGTTTCGCTCACCGTTCAATAATAAACGGGGTGGGCCGGCACCTAGACGGAGGCCCATGCACACCTAGATGTGCCTAAAAGGCACCTAAATCGGGCATCTGGACCACTCATTTCTTCCCATTCAGCACCTAGGCGCCAAGTGTCGGCCATAGATTGCTAATGCCCGAGAAGCTGAAAGTTGGTACATAAATCGTGCAATTGCCCACGTGGGGACTCGCTCTAGGATGGCTCGCCGTCACCGTAAACATCCGTTCGCTGAAGCTCTTCGGACTGATGACAGCCTGCGCTCTGCCCGGGCTAGCAGCTCGCGCAGTTTCGACAGTTTTCGCTGAACCCTTGCATTTGACGGCAAGTCAACAGGACGGGTTGAACGTCTTCTCTTCCACCTGGATCTTCTTGACGCTGGTGCTGTTCGTAGGTATTCGCCGCATGACGGGGCGAAGGTGAGGCTGCCCCCATTGTGGGGGCGGCCGGTTTCGAAAAGAAGACGTGGCGGCGCCGTCCTGACCTTCTTTGGTTTGGGAAATCGCTTACGACACGGCGAGTCATGTCGTTTCAAGGCTCTGCCCCTTCAAACAAGGTCAGGACGGCGAGGTCTGGTCCGGAGAGAATCACGGGGACGGCGTCGATTCTGCTGGATCATTCCACCCGTCAAAGGCGCTCCGCCCTCGAACACTGTCGGATTCTGCTGGATCATTCTTCTCGCAGAAAGTTGCCGGTCCCGTGATTCGCGGATCCGGATTCTATCAATTCGAATGATTGAGCAGAATCTGACATCCGAGCGCAGACGATCCCATCCGAACAGCAGAATCCAACACGCACTCGCCGCCAAACCAACGCTTAAACGCAAAAGTCCCGGGAACCCTTGGGTTCCCGGGACTCTGTTATCGATACCTTGCGGTCGGGCTGACAGGATTTGAACCTGCGACCCCTTGACCCCCAGTCAAGTGCGCTACCAAGCTGCGCTACAGCCCGTCAGTTCTGCCGTTCTCCGCCTAGATTTTCACCTAAGCAGTCCGGCCGAACCACCTCAAAAAGCTTACACGATGTTCGAGGTTTCCAATGACACCCCGGCGGGTCTTGGGTGTGACGCGCGTCTCAATTAGCGCTTCTTGCCGCGCTTTTCGCGGACGCGCATGTTGACCTCGATCGGCGTGCCATCGAAGCCAAAGGTCTCGCGCAGGCGGCGAGTGATGAATCGGCGGTATCCGGGGTCCAGGAAGCCCGTGGTGAAGAGCACGAACTTCGGCGGACGGCTGGATGCCTGGGTGCCGAACAGGATGCGGGGCTGCTTGCCACCACGGACCGGGTGCGGGTGGGCAGCCACGAGTTCGCCCAGGAACGCGTTGAGGCGTCCAGTGGGGATGCGCTTGTCCCAGCTCTCCAAGGCGAGGTCCAGCGCGGGCACCAGACGGTCCTTGTGCCAGCCCGTCTTGGCGGAAATGTTGACGCGCGGGGCCCACTCCACGTGTGCCAGGTCCTGCTCGATTTCGCGTTCAAGGTACCGGCGACGTTCGTCGTCGAGCAGGTCCCACTTGTTGAACGCAAGCACCAGCGCACGGCCCGACTCGATGGCGAGCTGCAGGATGCGGACGTCCTGTTCGCTGAGCACCTCGTCAACGGCCAGGAGCACGACGGCGACCTCCGCCTTTTCGAGCGCGGCCTGCGTACGCAGGGAAGCGTAGAAGTCTGCGCCCTGGGCCATGTGTTGGCGGCGGCGGATGCCTGCGGTATCCACGAAGCGCCAGGTGCGGTCGCCGAGTTCGATGAATTCATCTACAGGGTCGCGGGTGGTTCCGGCGAGGGTGTCCACCACAACGCGCTCGGAACCGGCCAGCTTGTTCAGCAAGGAGGACTTGCCGACGTTCGGACGGCCGATGAGGGCAATACGGCGGGGTCCGCCGGAGCGCTCAACACCCTCTACCGTGGAGAACTCGGGCAGGGTGTCCATGACGTGGTCCAGGAGGTCGGCAACGCCGCGTCCATGAAGGGCGGACACGGGGTACGGCTCGCCGAAGCCAAGGCCCCAGAGCGCGGCCGAGTCGGCTTCCTGCGCAAAGTCATCAACCTTGTTGGCCACCATGATGACCGGCTTCTTGGACTTGCGCAGCATCTTCATGACGCCTTCATCCGTGGCAGTGGCGCCGACTGCGGAGTCCACCACGAAGAGCACAGCGTCAGCGAGTTCCACGGCCATCTCGGCCTGCTCGGCGACGCGGGCGTGGATGCCCCTGGCGTCGTGTTCCCACCCACCGGTGTCCACCAGCGTGAAGTTGCGGCCGTTCCAGTGTGCCGAGTACATGACGCGGTCACGGGTGACGCCCGGCGTGTCCTCGACGACGGCCTCGCGGCGGCCAAGGATTCGGTTCACCAAGGTGGACTTGCCGACGTTCGGGCGTCCAATGATGGCCAGTACCGGGTCAAGCTTGAGCGGACCGTCTTCGCCTTCATCGTCGTAGAGTCCGCTCAGCAGGGCGGCGTCGTCCTCGTCGAGGTCATAGTCTTCCAGGCCTACCCGGAGGGAGGCTGCGCGGAGTTCGGCTTCATCGTCGTCCAGGGCGGCAAGGTGTTCAGCCACCTGGTCGGTGCCGGTGGGCGTGTATTCGTCGTCGCCGGCTCCGATGTTGCCGGATTTTTGAGTCGTATCGCTCATTGCACTTTCCTTAGTGGTGATCTGCCGGCGTCCCGGCTACTTCTTCTTGGCGGTGCTGCATTGGCTGTGGGCCGGTTCATTTAGTCCCCCGGAAGGGACTGACCGGTGGTCTTGACGGCATCCTGGACGTGTCCAGCCAGCGCAGCGCGGATCTCCGCAGCCGCCCTGTCCATTGAAACACGCCCCGACTCGCCATTTCTGCGGGTCACATTGAAGGGAGCTCCGAAACTGACGTGCAGGCGGCGGCGCGGCCTCGGAATCGAATCACGGTGTTCGCCCCCGATCCGCGTTCCGAGGATGGCCACGGGAATGACAGTGGCCCCGGACATCAGGGCGAGCCACGCAACGCCGTTGCTGATGCTGCCGGCGGCGCCGCTCCCCCGAGTTCCTTCAGGGAGAATCCCGACGCAACGGCCGGCGTCGAGCACTTGCTTTCCGAGCTGAAGCGCCGCGCGGTCGCCGGAACGGTCAACGGAAATCTGCCCCGAGGCACGGAGCACACGTCCCAGGAAACCCTCGAACATCTCCTTCTTGACCAGGATGTGCATGGGCCGCGGCGCAGCTCCGAACATCACCGGCCCATCCAGGAAGCTGATGTGGTTGCCAGCGAAAATGACCGGACCGGACTTGGGAACGTTGGAGCGCCCGGTGATCGCGGTCCGGTACAGGACATGAGCCAGCAGCCAGCCCACAGGCCGGCTCCAGAGCATGGTCCAGCGTGCCGGGAGGCGGGTTTCAGTCACCGTAGATGACCTTGCCCACAATGCTCAGTGCTGTTTCGACCGTTTCTTCGAAGTCCAGGTCCGAGGAATCAAGGGCGACGACGCCGTCGGCCGCTTGCGTGAAGTTCACCACAGTGGAGTCTTTGGCGTCGCGGTGGATCACTTGGGCGGCGAGTTGCTCTTTGCTCTGCGTTCCGCCGAGCTGGAGGCCGCGGCGCCGCAGCCGGGCTTCCTCGCTTGCGGTCAGCAGCATGCGGACCTCCGCGTTGGGCGCGACGACGGTGGTGATGTCCCGCCCTTCCACCACCATGCGGCGGTGGTGCTGTTCGATCAGTTGGCGCTGGCGGCGAATCAGCTCGTTGCGGGCGCCCAAGGTTGTTGCCACTGCGCTGACGGACGACGAAATCCTGGGCTCGCGGATTTCTTCCGTGATGTCCACTCCGGCAACGCTGACGTACTCGGCGTTGGCGCTGGTGCTAAGTTCCAGCGGCAGATCCTTCGAGGCTTGCTCGACGGCGGCACTATCCGTGAGGTCGATGCCGGTCTTGAGGCAGTACCAAGTCAATGCACGGTACATCGCACCCGTGTCCAGGTAGGCGAGCTTCAAGCGCCGGGCAACTTCCTTGCTGACGCTGGACTTGCCGGAGCCGGACGGACCGTCGATGGCGACCACGAGTGGCTTGCCCGGGCGTACTACGGTCTCCGGGCCGAAAAGGTCACGTGTCATTACTGGAGTACCCGCCATCCACGGTCGGTCAAGGCTTCAACAAGGAGGTCATGCTTGTTGGGCATGACGGAAAGTTCCACCATGCCAACGTTCTGCCCGGACGAGTGATCCAGGCGGAGGTCTTCGACATTGACGCCGATCTCACCGATCTCCGTCAGCAGCCTGGCAATCTGCCCGGGCCTGTCGTCTACCAGAACTGTAAGCCATGAATATGCCTGCGGGGGTCCGCCATGCTTCCCCGGGATCCTGGCCTGCCCGGCGTTGCCCTCACTGATGAGTTGCGCAAGGTCCAGGCGGGCGCCGGCGGCCGTGGGATCCTCCAAGGTACCGATCAAACGGTTGAGGTCCTCACGGACACCATGGAGGATTTCCACCATCTTGGCCGCGTTGTTGCCAAGGATCTGCACCCAGAGGGTGGGATCGCTGGCAGCAATCCTGGTGGTGTCCCGCAGCCCGTTGCCCGCCAAGGACAGCGCATGAAGCGGCGTTCCCTGCAAGCGGCTGGCGAGAAGCGATGACATCACCTGGGGCAAATGAGACACCAAAGCAACAGCTTCATCGTGTTCCTCCGCCGTGAACTGGGAAACTATTGCCCCCAGGTCCCCGGCAAGGGAACGCGCGGTCTGAAGCGCATCGGCGCTGGTCTCCTCGGACGGACAAAGGACCCACGGCATGGAGGTGAAGAGTTCGCCACGGGCGGCAACTGGCCCGGACTTCTCGCGCCCAGCCATCGGGTGCGTCCCGACGTAGCGGGACATGTCCACCCCACGGCTCCCGAGGTCAGCCTGGATTGCCAGCTTGACGCTGGCAATGTCCACTACAACGGCCTCCGGGTATTCACCGAGGGCACGCTGAACGACGTCGGCAGTCACATCCGGCGGCGCGGCAACGACAACCAACTGGGGAGAGCCCTCGAGCTCCGACAATGGCCTACCCGCACCGATGTCCACGGCCACGGCCTGGTTGGTTGGCGAGGGGTCCGAAAGGAACACGGAGACACCCCGGCCACGCAGGCCGAGACCGATGCTGGCTCCGAGCAGACCGGTGCCGAAAACGACCACCGGGCCGTCAAGGTGGCCCCGGCCGTGCGAGTGGAATGCCGACATGCCTTACAGTCCTACGGAGGCCAGGAGGTGTCCGACTTCCTGCTTGCCGAGGTTGCGGATGCTGCCCTGGCGCTGGTCACCCAGGCCGATGGGACCGATCTTGACGCGTACGAGTCGCAGCACGGGGAAACCCACGGCTTCGAACAAACGGCGAACAATACGGTTCTTGCCGGAGTGCAGCACAACCTCGATCAGCACGTGGCCCGGTGTGGAATCCACCAGCTTGAAGGAGTCGACGGAAGCAATGCCGTCTTCGAGTTCGATGCCGGCCTTCAACTGCGCGCCGACGCCCTGCGGGAACGGACCACGGACCTGTACCAGGTACGTCTTGGGCACCTCATAGGAGGGGTGCGTCAAGCGGTTGGCAAGTTCGCCGTCGTTGGTCAGCAGCAGCAGGCCCTCGGTGGCGACATCAAGGCGGCCTACATGGAAGAGACGCTCGCCCTTGTTCTTGGCGGACTTGAGGAAGTCGCTGATGCAGGGACGGCCCTCGGGATCTTCCATGGTGGAGACGACGCCCTTGGGCTTATTGAACACCATGTACAGCATGGTGTCATCGAGCTGGATGCGAATGCCGTCGACGTGGATCACGGCAGACGTCGGGTCCACGCGCATGCCAAGCTCGGTGGTGAGCTGGCCGTTGACCTCGACGCGGCCTTCCTGGATCATTTCCTCGCACACGCGGCGGGAAGCCACGCCGGCCTGGGCCATGACCTTCTGCAGGCGAACGCCATCAGCGTCGTGCTGCTCGGACTGAAGAACTTCGCCGCGGCGTCCGCGGGGTTTGCGGATCGGACCAAGGTTCTGGCCGAAGCGCTCACTGCCGAAGGCGCGGGAAGCGTACTGTTTCTTGTTGCTGGCCTTCGGCTTCAACGCGCCCGGTGTGCCCGGAGCCTTGCCGAAGCCGGGCTTGTTGGAGCCTGGCTTGCGCGGGGCCTTTGCCGGCCTGGAATCTTGGCGGCCGGCGTCTTCACGGCGCTCGTAGCCTCCCGCCGAGGTGGGGTTGTCCGGATCAAAGGGGCGCTCTTCACGCGGACGGGTTGGCTTGAAGGGGCGGTCCCCGCCCGGGGAGAAGCTGCGCTTGCTGCCTCCAGAGGCGCCGCCGGCACGGCTTGCGCCTCCGCGGCCGGCGCCGAAGCCGCTGCCTCCTGCGCGGCCAGCGCTACTGCGGCCGGAGTCTTGCGACTCATTGCGTCCGGAACCGTTCCGTCCCGAACTATTACGTGGTGAACCCTGGCGTCCCGCCTGTGTCATGACCCGTCCTTTTTGTTATTGTGGCCAGCTTGTTCTTTCTCAACATTAGCCAGCCGGACAGAGAATATCTGCCCTGTGAACTCTGCCCGCTACTAGCCGGGCGTTGGTAGATCCTTGCAATATCGAGTTGTTTCGCGCTGCCGTGCCTGCGGACTGCTTGCGTCCTGCGATTACATGCGTTCGGCGTCGAAGAACTCCTCGATCCCCTCCAACCCCGGAAGGTGGGGGGACAATTGAGGCAGTTCCGCTACCGAGCCAATGCCCATTCGCTCGAGGAAGTACGAGGTAGTCCGGTAAAGCATGGCCCCCGACTCAGGATCGGTACCTGAGTCCTCGATCAGCCCGCGTTGGACAAGCGTCCGTACGACCGAATCGACATTGACGCCGCGGATAGCCGACACCCTGGCCCTGGAAACCGGCTGCCGGTACGCGATGACCGCCATGGTTTCGAGTGCTGCTTGCGTCAGCCGCGCGGTCTGGCCTTCGAGAACGAACCTGCCCACGACGTCGGCAAATTCCGCGCGTGAATAGATCCGCCACCCTCCGGCAACGTTCCGCAACTCAAAACCCCGGGGTGCAGCGCTGGCACTTGCATCGGTGTGCAAGTCATCAGCGTCCCTGCCCGGGGCTTTAACAGTATAGCCGCTATACTCCTGCTTCAGTCCCGCCAGCAAATCCTCGACGACGGCGACCGTCACGTTGAGCCCCGCAGCCAGCTCTTCCGCGGTGGCCGGTTCGTCGATCACCATCAGGACGGCCTCCAGAGCCGCACGGGTACCACCGGGTAGGGCTTCCAGCTCGGCGAGGCCGTCCCCGTCTGTTTCCTGCTCGCTCACTGCGGCTCCTGTGCCTTGTCGATAGTGTCGGTGTGTGTTTCGGCGGTGACGGCCGATTCATCGGCGAAAGGGCCGGAATCGTACTCGTCGCTCAAGTTGTCGCTACTCCATCCTTCGGGGCGCCCAGTCCAGCGGACTGTCAGTTCGGCGAGGGGCCCCGGCTGTTCAAAGGCCACGACGCGGTCGCGGAACAGTTCCAGGAGCGCCAGGAACCGGGCGACGACAACAAGCGTGGACTCCGCGTCGGCAATGAGGGCCCTAAAGGATTGTGGCAGGCCGCGTTGCAGGCGGTACCCGATAATCTCGGCCTGTTCCTTCACGCTGACGGGTGTTCCGTGGAGGTGGTCGAGCCCGACTTCCTCGGGCGTGTTGTCCTTCGGCGCCAGGGTCTTGGCAGCAAGCGCAGCGAATTGCTCAGGCGTGTGGCGCCAGATCAGTTCGGGCAGCAATGCCGCGAAATGCCCTTCCAGTGCAACTTGCCGCGGGAAGCGCCGGGCTTCGGACTCCAAAGTGCCGGACATGATCGCGGCCACCTGCTTGAAAGCCTTGTACTGCAAAAGCCGGGCGAAGAGGAGATCCCGGGCTTCCAGCAAAGCGATGTCCTCGGCATCCTCGACTTCGCCGGCCGGCAGGAGCCTCGCGGCTTTGAGGTCCAGAAGCGTCGCGGCGATGACCAGGAATTCGCTGGCTTCGTCCAGCGCCCAGCCCTCCCCCAGTTCCTGAAGGCGCCGGATGTACTTGATGAACTCGTCCGTCACGGTGGCCAGCGCAACTTCCGTGATGTCCAGCTTGTGCTTTGAGATCAAGCCGAGCAAGAGATCGAAAGGCCCGGTGAAGTTTGCCAGCCGGACCTCGAAGCCGGCCTTCCGCGCGGTGGGCGAGACTCCGGCGTCGTCCGCGCCACTTGCGGAAGAGGACGACGGCGGGGCGTCACCGGACTGTGCGAGCTGGGCAATCTGGGCGGGCTTGGCCGCAGGGATGAGTGGCTGTGCCACGCTGGCTAGGGTGCGCCGCCGCGCGAAATCAGTTCCTTGGCCAAACGACGGTAGGCGTCGGCCCCGATGTGGTTTCCGGCGTAGCTGGTGATGGGCTCTGCGGCGACCGTGGCGTCGGCGAACTTGATGGAGCGCTTGATGACGGTTTCGAAGACCTTGTCTCCGAACGCCTCCACGAGGCGTGAGATGACTTCACGGCTGTGCAAAGTGCGGGCGTCGTACATCGTGGCGAGTACGCCGTCCACCTGCAGGCGCGGGTTCAGCCGGTCCTGGACCTTTTCGATCGTTTCGACGAGCAGGGCAACGGCGCGAAGTGCGAAGAATTCGCAGATCAGCGGAATGATCACTCCATGCGCGGCCGTCAGGGCATTGACCGTCAGGAGGCCCAGGGACGGCTGGCAGTCGATGAGGACAACATCGTAGTCGTCCTCGACGCTCTTGAGGGCCCGGTCCAGCACTTGCTCGCGGGCCACTTCGTTGACCAGCTGGACTTCGGCCGCGGAGAGGTCGATGTTTGCCGGCAGGAGGTCGATGCCTTCGACGCCGGTCTTCTGGATGGCGTCGCGGATGTCCACTTTGCGGTCCATGAGTACGTTGTAGACAGTGAGGTCGAGCTCGTGCGGGTTCGCACCCAGGCCCGCGGACAGTGCACCCTGCGGATCGAAGTCGACGAGCAGAACGCGCCGGCCGAACTCTGCGAGCGCAGCGGCCAGGTTGATGGTTGACGTGGTCTTGCCCACGCCACCCTTTTGGTTGACCATGGCGATGACCCGGGCCGGACCATGGGAGGCCAGCGGCGCGGGTTCAGGGAAGTCGCGGTACGGGCGGCCCGTGGGTCCCATGACGGCGTCTTCCAGCTCGAAATCCGTGTCCTCCAGCGTAGTTGCTCCCCGTTCGCTGCTCACGTATCTATCCACTCTCTCCACGACGGTCATTTCCTGCGGCTGTTTCCAGCACCAGCACTGCTCCCCACCTAGGCTACAGCGCCCGACACGGCATTCCGCGGAACTTGACTTTCCCCGCAATTTGAGCCTTGACCTTCTAGCTGAGGTAGAAGGTTTGGTCTCCGGGCCGCCAAAACGCGAGCAAGGCAGGTCCCGCCAAGGGGGTCCTGCCTTGCTCGCGTTTTGCTTCTAGGCTGTATGCCGCACTAGGCGGCCACGGCCTCTTTCACCACGGGTTCCGTGTGGTGGCTGATCATGGTCAGCTCGTCGAACGGCTTCGCGCCGGACAGGACGTTTGTGACCTGATTACGGTCGATTTCCTTGACCCACGTGCCGATCAACACCGTGGCGACCGCATTGCCCGTGAAGTTGGTCAGAGCGCGGGCTTCGGACATGAAGCGGTCGATGCCCACGATCATGCCTACGCCTCCCAGAAGTTCGGGACGGTGGGCCTGCAAGCCCGCTGCGAGGGTGGCCAAGCCGGCACCGGAAACGCCAGCCGCTCCCTTGGACGCGATGATCATGAAGACCAGCAGCGATACTTGGGCGCCGAGGTCCAGCGGGATGCCCATTGCGTTGGCAACGAACAGGGAGGCCATGGTCAGGTAGATGGCAGTTCCATCGAGGTTGAAGGAGTAACCGGTGGGCACAGTGACACCGACAACCGGCTTGGAGATGCCCAAGTGCTCCATCTTGGCGATAAGCCTCGGCAGCGCTGCTTCGGAGGAAGACGTGGAGAAGATGAGCAGGTACTCACGAGCCAAGTACTTCATCAACTGGAAGATGCTGACGCCGGCCACAACCCGGAGCAAGGAACCGAGGACCACCACGATGAACAGCGCACAGGTGATGTAGAACGCAACCATCAGGGTGAGCATGCCGAAGATAGCCTTCACTCCGGTGGCACCGACCACTGCGGCGATCGCACCGAAGGCACCGACTGGCGCCAGCCACATGATCATGATGAGGATGCGGAAGACGAGAGCCTGCCCGTGCTGGATGGCCTTGAGGACCGGCTGCCCCTGCGAGCCCATGCGCTGCAGCGCGAAGCCCACCAGAATGGCGGCCAGGAGCGTCGGCAAGACGGGAATGTCTCCGGGGATAATACCCAGCAGGAAGTCAGCGGTACTGTTCGTGGCAGCCTTCGCGTTGGGGTCGTAAGGGATCAGCTTCAGACCCTCGCCGGGGTGGATGATATTGCCCACCACCAGTCCAATGGCGAGCGCGAAGGTGGACATCACCAGGAAGTACACCAGTGCAAGCCCGCCGACCTTGCCCACGGTGGCTGCCTTGGCGATGGAACCGATACCCAGGACGATGGTGCAGAAAATGACCGGGGCGATCATCATCTTGATGAGCTTGATGAAGCCGTCGCCCAAAGGCTTGAGGGATTTTCCGACTTCAGGGAACATCAGGCCGACGACGGCGCCGAGCACAACTGCGGCGATCACGGCGATGTAGAGGTAATGCGACTTGTCCAGCCCCTTGCGCCCGGCCTTTGCGGGTGCAATCTCTCCTCTTTGAGAGGTCATGGCTTTGCTCCTTTTAGATACTCTGGAAAGCGCCGTGGTTCCTGCAAAATGTCCCTGCGTCGCTCTGCTGTGATATCCATCATTCGGGGCAAGGTGACATGTATCACTGTTGCGTTCATATTGGTCGCAGAATTGATCATAAGGAGGAGCGCGTGATCCGACGCTGGAGCATTGCCCGGAGACTTTTTGTGGCGAACCTGCTGTTCATCCTGGTGCTCACCGCGATCGTGGGGACGGCCGCCTTCGTGGATGCCAGGGACCGGGCCTACAACGACGCCGGGCAGCGCATGCAGGCCGTTGCCGCGGCGATCGCAGCCAACCCCCTCGTGCTTCAGGCCGCCGGCACGCCGAATCCCTCGGCGACGCTGCAGCCGTACGCGCAGGTAGTGATGGCCAACGCCCACGCCGACTTCATCACCATTATGGCGCCGGACCGGACCCGCTGGACCCACGCGAACCCCGACGAAATCGGCAAACCCTATATCGGCACTATTGACCCGGCATTGCACGGACAAACCTTCACGGAAGTCACGGCCGGCACCCTTGGCCCGTCGGTGCGCACCATCGTTCCGGTGGAAGATCCATCCGGAACCGTTCGGGCTTTGGTAGCTGCGGGCGTCACGGTGCGAACGGTCGACGTCGCAGTGTCGGCGCGGCTCACAGCAATCATCGCCATCTCCCTGGCCATGCTCGCAGGCGGCTCCCTGGCCTCTTGGTTATTGGGCCGGTACCTGCGCTCCGTGACCCGGGGCTGGGGGCCGGAGCAATTGGCGCAGCTGTTCGCGTACTACGAGTCGGTCCTGCACTCAGTGCGCGAAGGCGTAGTTCTCATCGACACCGGAGGCAGGGTGGTCATGTATAACGACCAGGCCGCGGAACTGCTGGGACTGGAACGGTCCGACGTCGACCCCGCCGCGGGGCCGGCCCCGCGCCTTTCGGACCTGCCGCTGGATGCCAGCCTCCACGGCCTGTTCGAATCCGGCCGCACGGCGCACGACGAAATCCACCTCACCGGGTCCCGGATCCTGGTGGTGAACCAGGCGCCCGCGGTGGGGCCACCGGGAATGACGGGTCGGCAGCGCCCCGCTGTGTTCGGCACAGTAGCCACGCTCAGGGATCGCACGGAAATCGAGTCCCTGGGCAGCGAACTGGAGACCATGAAGACGTTGTCCGACGCCTTGCGGGCCCAGACCCATGAGCACGCCAACAGGTTGCACACCATTGTTTCCCTGATGGAGCTCGGGCGTACCGCCGACGCCTTGGATTTTGCCACCAAGGACCTCGAGCTAAGCCAACAGTTGACCGACCATCTGGTGGCATCAGTGGACGAACCTGTCCTCAGCGCACTCATCATGGGGAAATCGGCGGAGGCGCACGAACGCGGAGCGGAGCTCACTGTCACCGTGTCCGGCGGGGACGGCCTTCAGGGCTTGGCCGTCCAGGATTTGGTGACGATCTTGGGCAACCTGCTGGACAACGCGCTCGATGCCGCAGCCGCCGCTCCCCCGCCGCGGAAAGTGGAACTAGGCATCGAGTCGGGACTTAACGGAACCACGTTCACGGTTGTCGATTCCGGCCACGGCATCGATCCCGGCATTGTGGACGACGTCTGGCAGTACGGATACAGCACTAAGGCAGCCGGCATCGGACAGAGCGCGGGCCCGGGAACTCCCTCCCGCGGCGTCGGCCTGGCACTAGTGCGGCAAGCGGTGCAACGGCTGGGCGGTACGCTGTCCATCAGCGAATCCACCAGCGCCTTGGGCGGTGCGTTGTTTCGTGTGGTGCTCCCCGCGCCGGACTCCAGGAAAGAAGCCGAATGACCGATATCCGCGTCCTCGTTGTCGAGGACGAACCCATCGCCGCAGATGCCCATGGCGTCTACGTCGGCCGAATTGACGGTTTCACTGTTGCTGGAACAGCCCCGGACGGGCAATCGGCCCTGCGGCTGCTCAACGATTTCGCCGCGGCGGGGGAACCGGTGGACCTTGTCCTCCTGGACATGAACCTGCCGGACCTTCACGGACTGGACGTTGCCCGCAGGATGCGCGCGTCCGGCCTGCTGGCCGACATCATCGCCATCACCGCCGTCCGGGAAGTCAACATCGTCCGCAGCGCCGTGTCGATCGGCGTAGTGCAATACCTGATCAAGCCGTTCACCTTCGCGACGTTTGCGGACAAGCTCGCCAGTTACCGCATGTTCCGCGAGCAACTTGCCGCACCGGCGTCGGGCGCGCGTGCCAGCGGGGCCTCGCAAAGCGATGTGGACCAGGCCTTCGCGAGCCTCCGAGCGCCCACCGAGCTCCCACTGCCCAAGGGACTTTCCGCCCACAGCCTGGACTCTGTTAAAGACCTTCTCGCAAGCCTCGGCCGGGCCGTCTCCGCCAGCGAGGCGACTGAGGCCCTTGGTATGTCCCGGGTGACCGTGCGCCGCTACCTCGAGTACTTGGCCGACGCCGGATTGGCTACCAGGAATCCGCGCTACGGCACTCCCGGACGACCCGAAAATGAGTACCGCTGGAACCGGAGCTAACGCCCCAGCCGCTGGTGTTGACCGACACTATGTATACATAGATCGAATCTTGGATCGTTTTTTTGAACAAAGCTAGGCTGGATCGAGGTTTTTGTATACACTGAGGGAATCCGCACAGCAGAGGGAGGATCCATGCGCGCCAGCGACAAGGCGTATGCTGCCCTGCGCGAGGACATCATTGAATGGCGGCTGACCCCCGGCACAGTCCTCGCCGAAGTGGAACAATCCGAACGCCTGGGCGTGTCCCGCACGCCCGTCCGGGAGGCGCTGAGCCGACTCAGCGCGGAAGGGCTGACGACGGCGGCAGGCGGCCGCGGCGTCGTCGTCACCGACATCTCGCTGGAGGACATCGACGAACTGTTCGAACTGCGCGAAACCCTGGAAGGCAAAGCTGCCGCCCTTGCCGCTGAACGCGGTGAATGCGCGGTATTCGAGCGACTCCACGCCGAGCTCCTCCGGGCACCGGAGATGCTCAACGACAGCGATCCCGCACGGCACGACTATTACGCCTTGGTGGGAAGGCTCGACGAAGCGATCGACGAGGCCATCTCCAATTCCTACCTCGCCCAGGCCATGCGCAGCCTGCGCGTGCACCTGGTGCGGGTCCGCCGCCTCGCGGCCGACGACGCCGGACGCCTCCATGCCGCCGCGGCCGAGCACGCCGCGATCGCCGAAGCCATCGCGGCAGGCAACCCCCGGCTCGCCGAAGCCGCCACCACAGTCCATCTGCACCGCAGTCTTTCCCACGTCAAAGCCACCCACACCCCTCACTAGAAGGAGCACCATGGTGAAGAACAACCACGTCCGCGTCTACAAGAGCGAAGAGAACCTTGCCCGTGAGGAGCAGCTGGCGCACAAGATCGCCACGGTCGCCGCCGACCCCGTCGAAGTGACTCCCCTGGTCGCGGAGATGATCATCAACCGAATCATCGACAATGCCTCCGTTGCCATTGCCTCCCTTAACCGTGCCCCGATCATCGCTGCCCGGGCGCAGGCCCTGACCCACGCGCCGACCACCAACGGCAAGGGCTCCAGTGTCTTCGGAATCAGCGACAAGGTCTCCCCCGAGTGGGCTGCCTGGGCCAACGGCGTCGCCGTGCGTGAACTGGACTATCACGACACGTTCCTGGCCGCGGACTACTCCCACCCGGGCGATAACATCCCGCCGATCCTGGCCGTGGCCCAGCACACCGGCGCGAGCGGGGCGGACCTGATCCGCGGCATCGCCACCGGCTACGAAATCCAGGTGAACCTGGTCAAGGCCATCTGCCTGCACAAGCACAAGATCGACCACGTAGCCCACCTCGGCCCCTCCGCCGCCGCAGGCATCGGCACCCTCCTGGGCCTGGACGTCGAGACGATCTTCCAGTCCGTCGGCCAAGCCCTGCACACCACCACGGCCACACGGCAGTCCCGCAAGGGCGAGATCTCCACCTGGAAGGCCCACGCCCCCGCGTTCGCCGGCAAGATGGCCGTCGAGGCCGTGGACCGCTCCATGCGCGGCCAGACCTCGCCCGTGCCCATCTACGAAGGCGAAGACGGCGTCATCGCCTGGATGCTGGACGGCCCGGACGCCTCCTACGAAGTCCCGCTCCCGGAGGCCGGGGAGCCCAAGCGCGCCATCCTGGACACCTACACCAAGGAACACTCCGCCGAATACCAGGCCCAGGCCTGGATCGACCTCGCCCGCAAACTCCACGGCGAGCACCCCGAGGCCACGGACCCGGCCAACGTGAAGTCCGTCCTGATCAAGACCAGCCACCACACGCACTACGTGATCGGCTCCGGCGCCAACGACCCCCAAAAATACTCGCCCACCGCAAGCCGGGAGACCCTGGACCACTCCATCCCGTACATCTTCACGGTCGCCCTGCAGGACGGCTCCTGGCACCACGTGGACTCCTACAGCCCCGAACGCGCCGGACGCCCCGACACCGTGGAGCTGTGGCACAAGGTCACCACCGTGGAAGACCCCGAGTGGACCCGCCGCTACCACTCCCTGGACATCGCGGAAAAGGCCTTCGGCGGCACTGTTGTCATCACACTCACGGATGGAACAGTGATCACGGACGAGATCGCCGTCGCCGACGCCCACCCGCTCGGTGCCCGGCCCTTCGCCCGCCAGCAATACATCAACAAGTTCCGCACGCTTGCTACCGGTTTGGTCGAGGCGTCCGAGATCGAACGCTTCCTCGCCGCCGCCGAAGCCCTCCCGGAACTGGGCCCGGGTGAGCTGGACCAGCTGAACATCACTGCCGCGCCCGGCGTCTTCGACCTCGCCGCCGCACCGAAGGGGCTGTTCTAGATGCTGTATTCCAAGACCACGCCGGAGCAGAAGCGCCTCGCCCTGCGCGAGATGCTCGCTTCCGGGACCGTCCAGCAGTTTCCCGGCGCGTTCAACCCGCTCTCGGCGCGCCTGATCGAGGAGAAGGGCTTCCCCGGCGTCTACATCTCCGGTGCCGTCCTCGCCAACGACCTCGGACTGCCGGACATCGGCCTGACCACGCTCACCGAGGTGGCCACCCGTGCCGGGCAGATTGCCCGCATGACTGAATTGCCGTGCCTGGTGGACGCGGACACTGGATTCGGCGAGCCGATGAACGTGGCCCGCACCATCCAGGAGCTCGAAAACGCCGGACTCGCCGGTTGCCACATCGAGGACCAGTTCAACCCGAAGCGTTGCGGGCACCTGGACGGCAAGAACGTCGTCGACGTCGACACCGCCGCCAAGCGCATCCGCGCCGCGGCCGACGCCCGACGGGATGCGAATTTCCTCATCATGGCCCGCACCGACATCCGCGCCGTCGACGGCATCGAGGCCGCCCAGGAACGTGCCCGGGCGCTCGTCGATGCCGGCGCCGACGCCATCTTCCCGGAAGCCATGAAGGATCTGTCCGAGTTCCAAGCCATCCGTGATGCAGTGGACGTGCCGATCCTGGCCAACATGACCGAGTTCGGCAAGAGCGATTTGTTCACCGTGGAACAGCTCCAGGGCGTCGGCGTGAACATGGTGATCTATCCGGTCACCCTGCTCCGCATTGCCATGGGGGCTGCAGAGCGTACGCTGGAAACGATCAAGGCCACAGGAACGCAGGAGGCGCAGGTGGAGAACATGCTCACCCGTGCGCGCCTCTATGACCTCGTGGACTACGAGGCTTACAACCACTTCGACACGAGCGTTTTCAACTTCCAGATTCCTGGGCTCAGCCGGTAACTGGATCAACCAAGGGATGCAGGCGCTCCGGCCATTCCGGAGTTCTTGCCGACGAACGAAGGAGTTCAGCATGGTAGCTGAAGAGATCAAGAAGGGCCTGGCCGGCGTCGTGGTTGACTACACCGCAATCTCCAAGGTCAACCCGGACACCAACTCACTGCTGTACCGCGGCTATCCCGTGCAGGAACTCGCCGCCAAATGCAGCTTCGAGGAAGTCGCCTTCCTGCTGTGGAATGGCGAGTTGCCCACGCCGGAAGAACTCGCAGAGTTCACAGCCCGCGAGCGCGCGGGCCGAACCCTTGACCCCGTGGTGAAGCAGGTCATCGATACGCTGCCCACTACAGCCCACCCGATGGATGTGTGCCGCACGGCCGCTTCGGTACTGGGAGCACGGCACCCGTTGGCCGACGTTTCCACGCCGGAGGCCAACATGGCCAAAGCAATTGACTTGTTCGCCGCCATGCCCGCAGTGGTCGCCTACGACCAGCGCCGCCGACGCGGTCAGGGAGTCGTGGAACCCCGCGACGACCTGGGCTACTCGGCGAATTTCCTGTGGATGACCTTCGGCGAGGAGCCTGTGGACGAGGTCGTGAAGGCGTTCAACGTCTCGATGATCCTCTACGCCGAGCACTCCTTCAACGCCTCCACCTTCACGGCCCGTGTTGTCACCTCCACCCTCTCGGACCTGCACTCCGCGGTCACCGCGGCGATCGGCGCCCTCAAGGGCCCGTTGCACGGCGGCGCCAACGAGGCCGTCATGCACACCTTCGAGGAAATCGGCATCCGCACCGAGGAATCGCTGGATGACGCCGCTGGCCGGGCGAAGACCTGGATGGAACACGCCCTGGCGCAGAAGAAGAAGGTCATGGGATTCGGGCACCGTGTCTACAAGCACGGGGACTCCAGGGTGCCCACCATGAAGGCCGCGCTGGACAAGATGATCGCCCACTATGGCCGGCCGGAGATCCTGGGCCTGTACAACGGCCTTGAACAAGCCATGGACGAGGCCAAGGCGATCAAGCCCAATCTGGACTACCCCGCCGGACCCACGTATCACCTCATGGGCTTCGACACCCCCACCTTCACCCCGCTGTTCGTCGCCAGCCGCATCACAGGCTGGACCGCACACATCATGGAGCAGCTCGGATCGAACTCCCTCATCCGCCCACTCAGCGAATACAACGGCGTGGACGAACGGCACCTGCCGTAATTTCTGGACGCACGACGGCGGGCCGGTCACCTGAGTGGGCCCACGCGTGGGCCCACTCGAGCAGGGTTCCCTGGCCGAGCTTGCGAGGTTAGGGGGCTCGTGGGGAGGGTTCCCTGGCCGAGCTTGCGAGGTCAGGGGGCTCGTGGGGACCGGCCCGCCGTCGTACTGCAAGCTATTGGGTGAGCTGCAGGCTGGTGATCATCCGCTTGAGCTTCTGGTATTCAGGTGTCTGCAAGTACTGGGTGGCTTCCGCCATGGTGCTGAAAGTGCGGGAGCCAGGGGCCTGGGCATCACTCGTAGCGAAAGACAGCGTGCCCTTGGGCGCACCAGACACGAAGGAGTACATCAGGCAGCTGTCCCGGAGTTCGCCGCTGGACTTGTCCACCAAACCGATCTGGTAGCCGATGCCGCCGCCCTGGGCTGTCTGATCCAGCAGGCGAAAAGAGAACCGGGCTTGCGACGTGGTGACCCACTGCCCCGTCAGTGAGGTGGCGGCTTTGTCGAGCTCCGTTTGTTTATATGTGCCGGGCCCGCACGCCCCGCCTACGCCGCCGCCCGCGCCATAGTAGAACTTGGCCATGAGGCGCCCTGCCTCGTCCTTCACCTGGATCCCGGAAGCGGGACTGCTGGCGGTACCTGCGGGAACATCAGTGGCCGTCCAGCCCATGGGGAGGTCGAATTGCGCGTGCGCGCTGGCACTGACGAAGCTCGTCCACGCGAGCTCGGGCGTAGGAGTTGCTGATGCAGCAGCCGATGCGGTGGCCACCGTTGAAGCCGGAGCCGTCTCCGACGCTGTTGGCGAGGGAGGAGTCGATGCAGGTGCCGTCGTAGCAGCCGGAGCCTGTGGACTTCCGGCCTGCGCCTGGCTCTGGGACCCAAGGTTGCCGGCAACGAGGACTCCCGCCGCCAGGACCGCTGCGGCCAGTGCCACCAACACGATGATTCTCAGCCTCCGCATCTTCCTTTTCCGTTCAGCGTCCGCTGAGTCCACGCCCAACATGTTCCCGTCGATCTCAGGGCGGTATGAACGCTCCATGCTTTCGTCGTGCATGGACAGTCCGTGGCCATCGTGGCGCTTGGAATCCACCATTCCCCCTTTGTCGTTAAGCGCCCCGAACCGGGCGTCTATCGTGTTAGTTTCCGGCAAACGTCTTGAGGTTACAGCCCGGGTACCCAATTCTGAGCGAGCACACCCGCCGCTGCTCCGTCGTCGGTCCAGTCGGAATGGAAGACTTCGGCCACGTTCTCGTTGTCGTCGGCGAGCACCACGCGGACGTCCATGCGCCGGCCATTCATCATCGCCGGAAGCCAGTGTTCGGCATCGGCCCACATGTGGGCAACCGGCAGTTCCTCCGCCGGGTACCACTGCGGCGTGAGCTCGTCGCTCTCCGTGGGCTCCCCCACCCACGATTCTGCGAGGAACACGGTGGTGAACATGTTCCACTCGGGTTTGGCAGGGAAGACAAAGTCCACAGTGCCCGCGGCCACCAGGTCGTCCGGCTCAACTTGGACGTAGACTTCTTCGCGGACTTCCCGGCAAATAGCCTCGATGGCGGTCTCCCCCTCCTCCACATGGCCGCCGACGCCCACTACCTTGCCCTTGCCGAAGCCGGTGCGCTTTCGTCCAAGGAGGACCTCCCGGCCGGCATCGACCTCGCGGAGGAGAAAACAGAGGGTCACCTGGGCGGCTGTCATGGGATCAAGCCTACGACTGCCTCGGCCCTGAAGAACGACGCCGGGCCGGTCACCTGAGTGGGCCCGCGCGAGCAGGGTTCCCTGGCCGAGCTTGCGAGGTCAGGGGTCGCTAGCCGGCTTTGGTGATGGTGAGCGAGGTGATGACCGCCTTGAAGTCCTTGTAGCCTTGCGTCTGGGTGAAGGCCGCGGCCTCGTCCATTGTCTTGAACTTGTAGAGGCCCCATGTGGGTCCGCCCAATGGACGGCGGTCCGTGAAGCTGAAGAACTTCAAAGGACCGGGTCCTGCGACAGCAAGATCAAGGACGCAGCCAATCCCGTCCTGTCCAGCAATGCGGTTGGTGATTCCAATCCCTGCCTGAACGGGACCTCCGTCATTTGCGGCTGATGTCATGGCGACGAAGACGAATCTTGGTGTTCCTTGACCTGGCAATGCCGGGTCGACTGGCAGCCCGGGCATGGGCTGGCTGTCGAGGATCTTGTAGGGCGCCTTGTTAAGGCAGCTGCTCAAGCTCCAGTCGTTGGTTTCCCCCAAGGCGAGGCGTGCCATGGACTGGCCATTGGAGTCCGTGAGCGCAGTCCCAGGACCGCTTGTCAGGGAAAGGCTGCCTGGGTCACCCAATTGCCACGCTGCCGGATAGTTGAAGCTCACTTTGTAGCCTGTGGACCGGTCCTCGTAGGTCTTGATGCCAAGCGCTGCCAGGGATCCCGGCTCCGGGGAACCGACGAGCGCTGTACGAAGCTCGACTGGGATTCCGCTGTTGACAAACGCTTTGTCCATGAATTGCTCAGCCGTCAGGCGATCGTTATTGGACGCAGCGGCCGCCCAGTTCACAAGGCTGGTTTCCTGCACGTACGTCCCGTTGACAAGTCTGGCGATCCAGAACCAGTCCCCCGGTTCCGGATTCGGATTGTCGCTTGGTGCCGGCGCCATGATGCTCATCCATCCGGCCTTGCAACCCACAAGCCGGAGAACCGGCTTCAGCCGCTCCAATGAAGTCATGGCGCCAGTCAGGTTCTCAATCGTGCATTCACCGTGGCCAACGGCGGCAAGTGACGAAGGCGTCGCCGCGGAGCTTGCCGTCGCGGTGGCGGTCGGGCTTGCCGTGCCAGCGGCCGAAGCAGTCGCCGTCGGTGACGCGCTCGGCGCTATCGTGGACGTACCGGCCGGAACGGGCACAGCACTGATCGAACCGAGATGGGTTGCCACGAGCACTCCGGCGGTCACAGCGGCGGCGGCCATCGTCAGCAACCCCGCAATCCTGGCATTCCGGAGCCGTCGCGCGGCCGCCAAGGAGCGAACATTCGGCGGCAATTTATCAGCGCCGCCGGCCGGGGCAGCCAACACCCTGGCCAAAGCCGCCTCTGCATCCGGCACTGGCTCCCCTCCACCGCGCAACGGATCAGCACCCTCAATCAGATCTCTGATCGGATCCATCCCTATGCCCCCAACTTCTCTGCCACGGCACCGGCATTGGCCGGCAGTAATTTCCGGAAGGCCTCACGCGCCCGGTGCAACCGCACCTTCGCGGCCGACTCACCGCATTGCAGGACCGCCGCGATCTCGGCCACCGTCAGTTGATCCCAATACGCCAACTGCAGAATGTCCCGGTCTTTCTCCCGCAAGGAATCCAACACTTCGTCCACCAGCGAATACCTGCTCCCGGCGCCGTCGCCGGGGACCACAGACTCACGAAGCCGCTCATGCAGCGCTAGCTGGCGCTGATGACTCCGATAAGCATTCCCCAGAAGATTCCTCGCCACAGTGAACAACCAGGCCACATCCACTGACGACGCTTCATCCCATTTCTGCCAAGCCACACGAAACACGTCCGCGGCCAATTCCTCAGCCACCTGTGGGTCATCCACCCGCCGCCGCACAAACCGGAATATGCGCGGATACGTATCTCTGTGCAAGGCGATGAACGTCGATTCCCCCTCGGAACGCACAATCCCCCACTCTCAATCCGAAACCAAGCCAAAAACCTGACTAATGGTATAGTTTCCGGCACAAGCCCGCAGGTTACAGCTCTATCAGCCGAGCGCCCGAGGATGCGCCGCAGCGTACACCTCTCGCAGGGTATCGGCGGTGACCAAGGTGTAGACCTGCGTGGTGGTCACTGAGGCATGGCCCAGGAGCTCCTGGACAACACGGACGTCCGCACCGCCCTCAAGCAGATGCGTAGCAAACGAATGCCGGAGGGTGTGCGGGGAGACATCCTTGGTGATGTTGGCCTTCTCCGCTGCGGCCTTCAGAATTGTCCAGGCACTCTGCCTACTGATCCGCCCTCCGCGGGCGTTCAGGAACAGTGCCGGAGTGCCTTTTCCTTTGGCGGCCAACGCGGGCCTTCCGCGGACCACATAGGACCCGACGGCGCGAGCACCATAGGATCCCAGCGGCACCAGGCGCTCCTTGGAGCCCTTTCCGAAGAGCCGTACGATCGCGGGCCTATCGGCTTCCGCTTCGAGCGAGACATCGTCAACGTCAAGCCCCACAGCTTCGCTGATGCGGGCACCTGTGGAGTAGAGGAACTCCAGGAGTGCCCGGTCCCTCAGGCCGGTGGCGGTATCGGCACCGGCCGCTTCGAGGATCCGGGTCACTTCGCCGACGCTGATGGCCTTCGGCAGACGCCGGCCGGGCATTGGCGGGTGGACATCGCTGGCGGGGTCCGCCGTCGTCGTCCCCTCCAAAGCCCAAAACTTGTGGAGCCCGCGGACGGCAACCACGGTGCGCGCCGCAGAGCGGACGCCCAGCGTGGCGCCACCATCCGAGCCGTCGGCGAGGGCCTGCACAAAGGCGGTGACGTCGTGGCGGGAGATGCTGCCTGGTTTGTCGACGCCGGAGGCGGCCAGGAAGTTCGAATAGCGGGACAGATCCCGGCGGTAGGCGGACAACGTGTTGCTTGCGAGGCCGCGTTCCACGCCAAGGTGCTGCAGGTAGTCCGTGACGGCCCGGTCAATGGCAGTTTGAATCCGGGCTTCCGCTAGCTGCGGCATGGTCAGCGTTGGCTCGGGTGGGCTGGCCAGGGGGCATGGGCCGGGCGCAGGCTCCTGAAGCCGTCGGCGCGTGCGGCTGCGGCGGCGAGGATCCCGACGACGGCGGACGGGTTGTGAAGACGGCCTTCCAGCACTGCCACAACAGCCTCGTCGAGAGGTACCCACACCAGCTCGATTTCGGATTCCTCCTCCGTGCGGACGTGGCGTTCGGCCTCGGGCACGTCTCCCAGTCCCCGCGCCAGATAGATTCGGATCGCCTCGCTCGAGGATCCGGGCGAATTGAAGAAGTCCACCAGGACGTTCCACGTGGCGGCCGTAAGATCGGCTTCCTCGGCCAACTCCCGGGCCGCACCCACCACAAAGTCTTCTCCGGCCACGTCGAGAAGCCCGGCGGGAATCTCCCACAGATCCATGCCGACCGGGTGGCGATATTGCTTGAGCAACAGGATTTCGCCGTCGACATTCATCGGCAACACCGCGACGGCGCCAGGATGGTCAATGTAGTCGCGAACCAAAGTACCGGTATCTTCGCCCAGCTCGAAGGCGTCGCTGACGACGTCCCAAATGCGGCCTTCGTAGACCTTGTTGGACGACAAAAGACGGCGCGGGCTCGGCATGTCCGAAACCTTCCGAAAAGTACTGGGGGTTTCAGAAATACCGGGCATCGCGCCGTCCTTCGTTTGTGTGAGCGATTACTTCGCAGCTACCTTGCGAGCCGACTTCGCAGCCGAATCAACGCCTGCCTGGCGCTCCAGCGCAGCCTTCACAAGCCCCGCAAACAGCGGGTGCGGGCGTGTGGGGCGGGAGCTGAGCTCCGGGTGGGCCTGCGTTGCCACGTAGTACGGGTGTACTTCGCGCGGCAGTTCCACGTACTCAACCAGCTTGCCATCGGGAGACGTTCCGGAGAACACCAGGCCCTCGGCCGCGATCTGCTCGCGGTACTTGTTGTTGACCTCGTAGCGGTGGCGGTGGCGTTCGCTGACCGTGGTTGCGCCATAGGTCTCTGCAACCACGGAGCCTGCGTCCAGCTTGGCTTCATAGAGACCCAGACGCATGGTGCCACCCAAATCGCCCTTGCCGTCCACGATGTCCAACTGCTCTTCCATCGTGGCGATGACAGGGTATTTGGAGTCGGGCTCGAACTCGCTGGAGGATGCGCCTTCGAGGCCGACCACGTTGCGGGCGTACTCGATGACCATGCACTGCAGGCCCAGGCACAGGCCCAGAACCGGAAGCTTGGTTTCGCGGGCGAACTTTAGCGCACCCAGCTTGCCTTCCAAGCCACGGATCCCGAAGCCGCCGGGAACACAAATCGCGTCGACGCCGGCCAGGGACTTGGTGGCGCCCTCGAGGGTTTCACATTCGTCGGACGGGACCCAGCGGATCTTGACCTTGGTCTCGTTGGCGAAGCCGCCGGCACGCAAGGCTTCGGTCACGGACAGGTAAGCGTCCGGGAGGTCGATGTACTTGCCCACCAAGGCAACTTCAACCTGGTGCTTGGGGTTGTGGACTGCTTCGAGGAGCTTGTCCCAGCTGGTCCAGTCGACGTCCTTGAACGGGAGATCCAGGGCACGGACGACGTAGGAGTCAAGGCCCTGGGAGTGCAGCGTCTTGGGGATGTCGTAGATGCTGGGAGCATCGGCGGCGTTGACCACTGCGTCAATATCGACGTCGCACATGCGGCCGATCTTTTCGCGCATGGCATCGGGCACCTCGCGGTCTGAGCGGATCACGATCGCTTCCGGCTGGATGCCGAGGGAGCGCAAGGCGGCAACGGAGTGCTGTGTTGGTTTGGTCTTCAGTTCCTGCGAGGGGCCGATGTACGGCACCAACGAGACGTGGAGGAAAAAGACGTTGTTGCGGCCGATGTCCTGGCGGACCTGGCGGGCCGACTCGAGGAAAGGCTGGGACTCGATGTCGCCAACGGTGCCGCCGATTTCGGTGATGATGACGTCCGGAGCGTTCTTGCCTTCAGCGGGGAGGCGCATGCGGCGCTTGATCTCATCCGTGATGTGCGGGATAACCTGGACGGTGTCGCCGAGGTACTCGCCACGCCGTTCCTTGGCGATGACCGTCGAGTATATCTGGCCGGTCGTAACGTTGGCCGAACCCTCGAGGTTTTCATCGAGGAAGCGCTCGTAGTGTCCGATGTCGAGGTCGGTTTCGGCGCCGTCGTCAGTGACGAAGACTTCGCCGTGCTGGAAGGGGTTCATCGTGCCCGGATCCACGTTCAGATAGGGATCGAGCTTCTGCATAGTTACAGACAAACCGCGTGCCCGCAGCAGGTGGCCGAGGCTCGAAGCCGTCAGTCCCTTACCGAGCGAGGACGCCACACCGCCAGTGACAAAGATGTGTTTGGTCGTCTTGGACGAGCCCGGGAACCGGGAATTTACACGGGAATTTGATCGCTGCACCACGGAATTCGAGCCTATCATCAATTGCGCCTCCAAAGGATCCGCTAGCCGTTTTCCCAAATGCTCAATAGTCCCCTGCCATGGGGCAAGGATCAAGAGTAAAGTCCACCCGAAACGGCAAAACCAGGTCAGTCGCTCGGGAATCCCCGGCTTGGCAGCGCCCTCCGCGTGAGCCCGCTCCCGGTCCGTCAAGGCCCGGATGTGACTGATGTCCTACAGCTGGAGCTGGCCGGCTAGGCCTGCTGGGGTAGAAGCTTGGCGTCGTCCAGCAATTCCTGGGCATGCGCACGCGCGGACTCCGAGTCTTCCTGCCCCGCCAGCATCCGGGCAAGCTCCTTCACGCGTTCTTCGTCATCGAGGAGTTGGACGTCGCTGGACGTGAAGCCAGTGGCGGTCTTACCGTCGCTCCCCCTGACTGAGGTCTTGGTGACACGGATGTGCTGGTCCGCGAACGCGGCGACCTGCGGCAGATGGGTTACCACCAGCACCTGGACGTGGCGCGCCAGCATGGCGAGCCGGCGTCCAATCTCGACAGCCGCACGCCCACCTACTCCGGCATCCACTTCGTCAAAGACGAACGTCGGCACGGGGTCCACAGCGGCAAGGACCACCTCGATGGCGAGCATGACCCGGGACAATTCACCACCGGACGCTCCCTTGCCGAGAGGACGGGCAGGGGCCCCTGAGTGGGGCTGCAGCAGGAAAGAGATGTCGTCGACGCCGTGCGGCCCCAACTGCCCTCCACTGTCTACCTCGATCACCAGGGTGGCGTCGGCCATCGCAAGGGCGGTGAGTTCCGCACTCACGCGCGCGGCAAGGTCCTTGGCGGCCTTCGACCGCGACTTGGAGATCCGTGCGGCCTGCTTCCGCAGTGTGGACTCTGCGGCAGTCACCTCAGCGTCGAGGGCTTCGATCCTGCTGGAGTCGTCCTGCAGTTCGTCCAGCCGGATCCTTGAGGCTTCGGCCCATTCGAGCACCTCATCGACGCTCGGGGCGTACTTCCGGATGAGTTTGGCCAGCGCCCCACGCCTGTCCTCAATCTCTGCAAGGCGTTCCGGGCCTTCGGAGTCCAAGGAGGCCTGGTAGCTGGAGAGCTCCGCCGCGATGTCGTTGATGAGGAAACCAATCTCGGCGAGCCGCGTGGCCGCTCCCGCCAAGGCTTCGTCATGCTCGGAAACCTGTTCCAAGGTCCGTTTGGCCGAGTCGATCAGAGTCGTGGCATCGGCCGTTTCGCCGAATTCCTCCGAGATCAGAGCTTCATGTGCTGCCGCGGCGGCAATCCGGAGCTCTTCGACGTTGGCCAGTTTCATTGCCTCGGCCTTGAGGGAATCGTCCTCTCCCGGCTGGGGGTCGACGTCGTCGATTTCCTGGAGCGCGACGGCCAGCGATTCCGCCTCCCGTAGCCTTTCCCGGGCCTCGCTTCGGAGGGTATCGAGTTCCCCCTGGCTGGACTTCCAATGACTGTAAAGGTCCTGATACTCAGTGAGCGCCGCGCCGAGGTCCGCCCCGGCGAAACGGTCCAGTGCGTGACGTTGCGCCACGGCACCCTTGAGCCGGATCTGGTCCGACTGGCCATGCACCACCACCAGGCTTTCGCCAAGTTCTGCCAGGACGCCCACGGGCGCCGACCGGCCGCCAACGAAGGCACGGCTGCGGCCGTCCGCGCCCACGGTGCGGGCCAGCAAGAGCTGAGTGCCGCCGTCGTACTCTTCTGCGTCGCCGCCGGCCTCCACAGCCCGTTCCACGGCGGCGTGCGCCGGATCAAGCAAGAGCCGAGCCTCCGCGGAGGCTGACTTGGCGCCGGAGCGTACCGCACCGGCGTCGGACCGTGCTCCCAAGAGGAGGCCGACGGCGGTGACCACCATGGTCTTGCCAGCGCCGGTTTCACCCGTGACGACGCTCAGGCCGGGCCCCAACGGCAACGTGGCGTCGGTGATGACGCCGAGATCACGGATCCGGAGTTCCTCGATCATGGTTTACATCTCCTTGGTGGGATCGGCCGCTCTGCCTGTCCGCACGTCCTGGGGCGTCGGCAAAGGGCTGGGCTTGAAAGTCCTGACCACGGGGGTAGGACCGGTGTGGATGTCCGCCGAACGGGGTGCCGGGCCCCGCCAGCCGTGGATGGGGAGCTCGAACTTCCGGACGAGTCGTGCGGAAAACGGAGTCTGGTGGGTGCGGGCAAGCCGCACGGGCCGCGTGGACCGGGTCACTTCGACCCGGGCGCCCGGCGGCAGGTCCACGGAGCGTCGACCATCGCACCAAAGCACGCCTTGGGCGTCCGTGCGGGTGAGTATCTCCACGGCAAGCCTGGACCGCGGTGAAACGACGAGGGGTTTCGCGAAGAGGGCATGGGCGCTGATGGGCACGATCACCAAGGCTTCCACCTCAGGCCACACCACCGGCCCGCCGGAAGAGAAAGCGTAGGCCGTGGAACCGGTGGGAGTAGCGAGCACAACCCCGTCGCAGCCAAAGGACGTCAGTGGACGTTCATCCACTTCGGTCACTACTTCGATCATGCGCTCCCGGTCAGCCTTTTCAATAGCGGCTTCGTTGAGGGCCCAGGTATGCCAGATCTTCTGGCCACGGACCCACACCTGGACATCGATGGTCATGCGCTCTTCCACGGTATATTCGCGGCTGGCGATCCACTCAACGGTCTGGGCAAGATCGGCCCGCTCGCTCTCGGCAAGGAAGCCGACATGTCCAAGGTTGACACCCAGCAGGGGAACGTCAACATTGCGGACCAGCTCAGCGGCGCGCAGGATGGTGCCGTCGCCACCAAGAACCATGACGAGTTCGACGTCCTCCAACCGGACATCCTCGTGGAGGATTTCGATCGGCTTGTCCACAACACCGTAGAACCGTTCGATGTCGTCCAGTTCCGATTTCTGCATCACGGGAATCAGACCTGAGTAGTGGAGCTGCCCGCAGGCATCCCAAGCCGCGCGAAGGGAGTCCTCACGCCCGGTGTGGGCAAGGACCAAAACGCGCCTGCTCATGGTGTTCTGCTTTCTAGTGGGTGGTCCAGATTCGTTCCATCAGTGCAGCAACTTCCTCGTCCCGCTCTTCGATCTTAGGCAAGTCCGCCTGAATCCTGCGTCTTATCCACAGGAAGTACTCCACATTTCCGTCCTGGCCCGGCAAGGGGCTCGGTGCCAGGTCGCAGAGTTCAAGCCCGGCGTCCACGGCCGCCTTGGCAACCTGGGCTACAGCCCGTCGCCGTTCATGATCGGATGTGACCACGCCTGTGCGGCTCAGCCGTTCCTTGCCAACCTCGAATTGTGGCTTCACCATGAGCACAAGGTCTCCCCCGGGTTCCGTGCATGCCGCGAGCGGGTGCAGAACCAGGGTGAGGGAAATGAAGGACAGGTCCGCCACAGTGAGCGCGGCCGGGCCGCCGATTTGTTCCGGAGTCATATAGCGGACGTTGAGGCCCTCGTGGACGGCGACGCGCGGATCGTTCCGCAAGGACGGCACCAACTGGTCATGCCCGACGTCGACCGCCACCACCTGCGCGGCACCTCGCCGGAGCAGCACGTCCGTAAAGCCGCCGGTGGAGGCTCCGGCGTCGAGGCACCGTTTTCCCTCCACGACGACGGAAAGGAACGCCGCCAGGGCTCCGGCCAGTTTATGGCCGGCGCGGCTGACATAAATGTCCTCGGCATGGGCTTGGACATCAAGTTCGGTCGCTTCGGAGATCTGTTGTGCCGCCTTGGCGAGAACGCTGCCCCTGGAGCTGACTTTTCCGTCAGCAATGAGTTTCGCGGCATGGGTCCGCGATCTCGCCAATCCCCGGGTGACGAGTTCCTGGTCGAGTCTGGCCATGCTCAGCGTTCTTCGGCGTCGAGGGCCGCCATCAAGGAGTCGTGGATCTCGGCGTACATGCCGCTGTGCTCGGCCACCGGCAGGGACGGGATGTCTGCCAGCCGTTCCAGGGTCGAGTCCACGGCTGCATCACCGATCGGGGCAGTGTCGTCCGGCCATGGAGCATCGTGCGGTTCGGCGCCGCTCAGTTCGACGGCACTCTCCGTGAGATCGTTCAACTCGCTCATTGCACCAGTCTAGTTTTCCAGCCATTTGAGCCGCGGCGATGTAGCCTCTGCCGCGTCCGGGTTGGCGGCCCACCAGGCTGCACACGCAGCACGCCAGGCGTCCAGGTCCTTCTCGGACCCGGAGATGGTGATCAGGCCATCTTGGACCTCGGCAGTTGCCTTTCCGCAACGGAACGTGCTGTCTTCCTCGACGATCTCGGGGTACGGCTCGTACAGTTCAGTGAGATCAGCCAGCAAGTAGCCCGGGCGTTCCGAACTGCGTGCAGCAAGGATGGACTCGGGCGTGTCGACGCCGGTGAGGACCGCCGCCGTCGCGAAGCCGGCACGATTGCCGCCGAGGATATCGGTGTCCAGACGGTCGCCGACGACGATCGGGCGCTCGGACTTCAGCCGCCGCGCAGCGGAGTGAAATAGAGGAGCTTCGGGCTTGCCTGCGACTCGCGGTTGCTTGCCCGTGGCAGACGCGACGGCGGCTACCAGGGTCCCGTTTCCGGGTGCAATGCCGCGGGCTTGGGGAATGGACATGTCCGTATTTGTGGCGACCCAAAGGGCACCCGAAGCAACAACGTAGGACGCCTCGGCCAAGTCCTTCCACGCGATTTCCGGATTGAAGCCCTGGACTACCGCCACGGGCTTCTCTTCGGCGCTGTGGACCGGCGTGAGGCCAACGAGTTCTATTTCGTGAGCCAACGCCGCGCTACCAGTGATCATCACGCGTGATCCGGGAGCCAGGAGACCGGCGAGAAGGTCGCCGGCGGCCTGCGAAGAGCTGACCACCTGATTGTCCTCAGCCGGTGCCCCAAGCTCACGAAGATGCGCCGCAACCTGGGCAGGGGTGCGCGAAGCGTTGTTGGTTACATACCCAAGCCGCACCCCAACCGACTCAAGCCGCTGCAGGGACTCCACCGCGCCAGGAATGGCGTGGGGGCCCGCGTAGACAACTCCGTCCAGATCGGACAGAACTGCGTCAAAACGTGAAACCAGTGAGGCCTCAGTCATTCTTGGTCTCTTCGCCGTCCCCGGAAGCCTTTTCGTGGTCTTCGTCTGCTTCGTCTTCCTCGGCGGAATCGGGGTCCGATTCGGCGTCATCGGACTCGAAGTAGTCAGACTCGACATCATCGAGTTCCACTTCGTGCTGTTCCGAGTCTTCAGAATCGATGACCGTCTCCGCGCGTACCGGCGCAGCCTCTGTGCTCGACTCTTCAGCTCGTTCGGTGCCCTCCTCGAAGTTCCGGAAGCGGGGCTTGGGAGCTTCGCGCTCGTCGCCTTCGCCGAGGTCGATAATGTCCGGGTCTTCGAACTCTCCTACGCCGAGGGCATTTTCCGCAACGACTGCCTGGCGCTGCCACTTGTCGGCCTCCCCTGCACGGCCCACGGCCGTCAGGGCGTTAGCGTAAGCACGGAACAGGCGCGGGCTGTAGGAGAAGGCGCGGTTGATGTCGAGCTGGATGATCTCCAGCTCCGCCACGGCGGCGTCCAACTGGCCAAGGTCGGTCCTGGCTCCGGAGGCCACAATTGCGAGTTCAACCTTGCCAGGGGCATCGAGATCCTGGGCTTCGGGAGAACGGACGACATCCAGCGCGCGGTCCGGTCGCCCCAGACCGCGTTCGCAGTCAGCCATGAGCGGCAAATGGACGTTGGATCCGCTGATCCGACGGTAGGTGCGGAATTCGCGAAGCGCCTCGCCATAGTGTCCGGCAGCGTAGGCGGTCAGGCCCACGGCTTCACGGACAGCTGCCAAGCGTCCACCACGGCGGCTTGCAGCCAGGGCGTGCTGGAAGGACAGTTCAGGGTCGATATCGATGAGCCGGCCGGCCATGACGAGGTGCTTGGAAACCCATTCGGCATTTGTGCCTTCAAGGGTCTTGATCTGGTGCTTGGTGACCCGGTCGAGCTCCTGGCCCGTAACGTCGTCGTCGATCTCGGGGGAACGCTCGCGGTCCGGGCGGTTGGCGCTGCGCAGATCCGCCGCGTTCGGAACCCTTGCGGGACGCTCTTCCCAGGATCCGCCGCCGAAGCTACGTCCCTCGGCACGCGGGCCATCGAACTTGCGGGGACCGCGCTCAGGGCGATCGCCGAAGCTGCGGCGCTCTCCGTCGCCTTCACGGCGCGGGCGATCGCCGAACGGCTTGCGGTCACGGTCGCCAAAGCTCGGACGCGCGTCGCCTTCACGACGCGGACGATCACCATAAGGCTTGCGATCGCGGTCACCAAAGCTGCGGCGCTCACCGTCGCCGGCTGGCTTACGATCGCCGAACGGCTTGCGATCGCGATCGCCAAAGCTCGGGCGGGCATCGCGCTCACCGCGCGGACGGTCACCATAAGGCTTGCGATCGCGGTCACCAAAGCTCGGACGCGCATCGCCTTCACGACGCGGACGGTCACCATAAGGCTTGCGATCGCGGTCACCAAAGCTGCGGCGCTCACCGTCGCCGGCTGGCTTACGATCGCCGAACGG
>NZ_JAPFFT010000009.1 GCF_026241105.1 Arthrobacter rhizophilus
TCGTGAATTTCCTCCTGTGTCCATTCTCGGACACGAAACTCACACAAACACTGGACTTCTACCCGGGGACCCAACCAAATATCTACCGCGTACGAGTAAATACGCGACTTACTATCGGGCCGTCGCCCAGAGGAACCACAAAAGGGCCGTTCCGTCCTGATCCATGAGCAGGACTACGAAGTGACTAGGCTAAGGGAGGCTGGTCGACCGCCCATAGCCATTCATCTACGAGCAATACCAACGGACTTGACGGGTGGACCTGAGCTGCCGCGGAGATCTCGGACAGTGGGCCCTCTTAAAATGGGGGTCTACCGAAAGTAGAGATCAGCATGACCGCATCACGCAAGCGATTTACCCAGGAGTTCAAGGACGAGCTGTGCCGCGAGGTGATCAACACATCCAAGCCGATCAAGGACGTGGCCACCGCGTACGGTGTCGGCCCCGAGACGCTCCGCAATTGGCTGGTCAAGTACCGCGAGGCGAACGGCGGCACGGAGGTGGATCTGACGGTTTCGGAACGGGCACGGCTGAAGGAGCTCGAGCGTGAAGTTCAAGAGCTGCGGGCGGAGACTGCCTTCCTGAAAAAAGCCAGCGCTTACTTCGCGCGGGAGCAGCGGTAGTGAGCAAGTATGAATTCATCGATTCCCAAAAAGCTGAGCCCGCCAATCTGAATTCGGTCGTGAAAATGTGGCGACAGAACAATTTGGCTGAAGAAGGGGAGCATCTCGCAGGTGCAAGTTTCCCACAAACCGTCCGCGGTGTCAGTCTCCTTTGACGAGCCCAACCTTGTTTCGGCCGCCGGGCTGCACGAGCTCGCCGACGAACGGCTGACGGTCCCGACGGATAAGGGCGCGAACGCCGGGCTGAAGGTCGCATCGCTGGTGGCGGGGATGGTTGCCGGCGCGGACAGCATTGATGCCATGGCGCTGCTGCGCCACGGCGGGATGACGCGGCTTTTCACCGCCTGCTACGCGCCCTCCACCCTGGGCTCATTCCTACGGGCCTTCACGTTCGGACACGTCCGGCAACTGGACGCTGTCGCCTCCCGTTTCCTGGCCAACCTTTCGGCCCGGGCACGGCTGCTCGGGACCCCCGGAGCGGAAGACCTGGTGTTCGTCGACGTGGACGACACGATCATCGAGGTCCACGGCTACGCCAAGCAGGGTTCGGGCTACGGGTATTCCGGGATCCGTGGCCTGAACGCGCTGCTGGCCACAGTCTCCACCAAAGACACCGCCCAGGTGATCGCCGCCCAGTGGCTGCGCAAGGGCGCGGCGAACTTGGCCCGCTGCGCCAAACGCCTGATCACCGACGCCTTGTCCACCCTCAAAAGCCTCCAGGCCGAAGGTCACAGCCACGGGCCTGTGCTCTGCCGGTTCGATTCGGCCTTCTACCTCCATGCAGCCTTTTCCGCCGCCCAGGCAGGAGGTGCCGAGGTCTCGGTGACCGTGCGCATGGACCCGGCCGTCAAACGCGCCATCGCCGGGATCCCTGAAACGGCGTGGACAACGATCGAATACACCGACGCGGTCTTCGACGAACCACCAACACCTGGGTATCCCGGGCAGAGGTCGCCGAAACCATGTTCACCGCGTTCAGCTCCCGCAAGAAGAACGAGCAGGTCACCGGCAGGCTGGTGGTGCGCCGCATCCCGGAACTGAACAAGAAAGCCGGTGACGGGCAGGAAACCCTGTTCGACACCCACCGGCACCACGCGTTCTTCACCACCGCGGACGCGAAGGTTCTGGACACCGTCGCGGCGGACAAAACCCACCGCAAACACGCCCAGATCGAGCAGGTCAACGCCGATCTGAAGGACAGTGCTCTGGCTCATATGCCCTCAGGTGTTTTCGCGGCGAACTCGGTCTGGCTCGTTGACGCCGCGGTCATGGCCTACAACCTCACCCGCGCCGCCGGGCTCCTGGCCCCAGGCCCGTTCGGCAAAGGCCAGAACCGGCACGATCCGGGCCAAACTCATCCACGTTCCGGCACGCATCGCCACCAGCGCCCGGAAAATCTGTCTTCACCTGCCCGAATCCTGGCCATGGCAACCACCATGGCAGGCCCTGTTCGAGCACCTCTACCCGCCGCCGCAACCGGCCTGAACCCCCATCAACCCAGCCACACGACGTAACCAGGACCACCAGTGGAACACCCACGGCAGCGAGGCCGGCCACCTCGGCGCGCCCTCAACCCGCAAAACCCCCGAAACCGGATTCAGATCATCCAGCCGGGCAGATCGTTGGATCAAGGCTAAGCGAGGCTAAGCGATCCGCGCTCTTATTAATGCCCAGGGTTTCTCCATCCGCCGGGTGGAGACCCCGAGCAGGTAGCAGGTCGCGACCACGGTCGTGAGGGCGGCCTCGGCCCGGCGGCGGCGTTCGAGCAGCCAGTCCGGAAAATACGAGCCCTGCCGGAGCTTGCGGACGGCGACGTCCGGGGTTCCGGTGCGGGTATCGAAGTCCCTGTGCCGGTAACCGTTGCGGGAGTTGGTGCGGGCCTCCGAACGCGCACCGTATTCGGCGCCGCAGACGCATCGGCCTCGACGCTCATCAGCACGTTGATGAACGGGCTCAGCATGGATCGCATCAGATCCGGAGAAGTCTGCTCGAGTTGCTCGGACAGGGTCGATAACAAGGGGTGCGGTCATCGCGTGGTAACTCCTTGAGAGAAGACTTTGGTCGGTCTTTCCAAGAATCACGCGATGGCCGCCTCACGTTCGGGAACAACACGCCCGGGGCCGGGCCCTTACACCACGCTAATGGGCACTAACTCTCCTTCGACCATAAGTTCGAATACTGGCTACTACCCGCTCCATAGCCTTGTGGTCTCTAGAGAGTGGCCAAGTGAGCGGTCCTGAAACGGGCAACCCTCCTCAATCCGCATCTTCAGTCCGGCAGCGGCAGCAAGCAGACCTGGAGTGAATATCCGATTGTCCGTCGTGATCCCTACCGCTTCAACTACCGACCTCGTGGGCCTGCGCACGCTCCTCCGATTAGGGGCGGATCGAGCGACTCGACGACACGGCCGCCGAGTTCAATAGACATTCGCTGAGCCGCCAAAATTACCTCGTCTGCAATTGGGCCTTGAAGGGTCGCAGCTCGCACCGACGGTCCGCTTACGGCGATGGAGCCAGCCACGCGGCCGTCCGCGCCGAAGTATGGTGCGGCAACACAGCAAATTCCGGGCTCGAAAGCTTCGTTTTCGAATGCAAAGCCTGCTGTTCGCACACTCGAGAGTTCACCCCTCAAAGAGCGAACGCGACGTTCAGCTTGCTGTTCTGATTCATTAGGGTGAAGCGAGTGAAGTATTCCGCGCACATCGCTGTCGCTGAGGAATGCAAGGATCGCTTTCCCCGAGGCTCGTCGATCCTCGGAGCCGGAGAAATCAGATTCAAGCCCGGTTACGCGCAGCGATTGATTGCCGTCGAGGACGCTTTGGATGACTACCCGCTGGCCGATGAGACGCGTCAGATATACGGTCTCTCCGCTGACGCGGTTAACGTGCTCCACGTAAGGGCGAAGGACTCTCGCGTAATCGTTTGCCCGCTCAAGTGCGTTGGTTAGCACTGCCACCTTGGCACCCAATCGAAGTAGACCTTCGTTGTCCTTGGACAGATAGCCCGAGCTCAGGAGCGTACTCACGATGTTGTACGTTGACGAAATGTTGTGACCAAGCTTAGTGGAGAGGTCCTTTGTCGAGGGCGGCACGGCAGCAGTGGCAACGATTTCGAGTACAGCCAACGCCCGTTCGATAGTCTTGAGTCCACCGCTGATTTCCTTTACGCGGGCCGTCATCTTGGCTCCCTTCTCCGCACTCCGCGATCCTACCATCGGACTGATTAGTGCCTCGTCTGCGGGTGTTCCCTCGTAATTTCAATGGCCAGGACCGCATACATTGTGGTTATATGATTATGACATCAGATAGCTGGAACGATGAAGTGGATTGGATATGGCGTCAAAGTCACTCATTACGGGAGCCGCTGGCGGCATCGGCAGGGCGGCGGCCAGTGAATTAGGCCGACGCGGCTACAGCATTGTCGTCGCGGACCTGGACTCGACGGCCTGCGATCTTGTGGTTGCTGAGATCGTTGCGACTGGGGTGGAGGCAGCTGGCGTCCAATTGAACGTCACCGATTCTGTCAGTGCCGAGGCCGCGGTAGCTGAAATGACGTGCTTCATCCCGAAAGTGTCAATATTCCCCGCTGAAACTCTTGGAGTAAAGTTGTTAAACTGCAACACGAGCTCGTATAGCGAGCCCTTTAGGAAGCGCCATTTCACCTCTGGAAGCGCGTCGTGATCATCGGTACCACGAGAACCTGTTTTGTCGTGGCGGACCCCGTCAAGCAACTGCGCACCCCTCAGGGGCTTAATAAGATTTGGGAAGCGGAGGGGCGCGATATCGTCACTGTGCCGGCTCGAGTAGGTGTGCCGCAGCTGCACGATTTCCTGGCAGGAATGCGAGCGAATGCGAGCGTTCTGGGCGCAGTGATAACGGTGCCCCACAAACAGAGCGTCGTGGATTTATGTGATGAACTCGGACCGAATGCGCAAATCGTCGGGGCAGTGAACGTGATTCGTCGAACCGACGAGGGTCGCCTTATTGGTGAGACTTTTGACGGATTGGGTTTCGTCGCCGGCCTCAGAGCGGAGGGCATCGACCCTGCGGGCCGGAGGGTCGTCCTATTGGGGGCAGGCGGTGCGGCGAGGGCCGTTGGAGTGGCGCTACTTCAGGCTGGAGCAAAGTGCTTAGACGTCAGTAACCGCAAGACTGCGCGCGCTGTCGAGCTGATTGATCTCCTGCTGGCCGAGTTTCCGTCTGCGGACGTGGGCGTGGGGCTTGATCGTATCTCTGATGCAGACCTCATCGTAAACGCCACAGCTGCTGGCATGAGCGCGTCGGACGAGTCGCCTATTTCAAGTAGTGACTTTCCGTCGGGCGGAATAGCCGCAGACGTAGTAATGGACACCCAGCTGACTCCGTTCCTCTTAGCAGCTTCAGTGAAAGGAAATCGCACACACGGAGGTATTCATATGCTGAGCGGCCAAACTCGGCTCCTCTCTCACTACCTGGCCGGTTCTTAAGACTTTCGGAGTCGCTGGCTTCGGCCTTTCGCTGACCCACCCCTCGCCGATCCGACCGTCCCCTCACCGGTTGCAGCCGACCCAGCATCGCCGGCGGCTCCGTTCACCCTCTCGCGACGACTGAGCCCCTGCACACCCGCAGCGGCTCTCCCAGCAGCAAGGAGTAATGACAGATGTTCGAAACAAGAGACAGCTTCTTCATCGGTGGAGGATGGGCCCGCCCCCAGGGAGCGGAGACCATCACGATCATCAATCCGAGTACCGAGGAAACCATCGGCCGGGTGCCGGAAGGCACGGAGGCGGACGTCGACGCAGCCGTCGCCGCTGCCCGACGATCCTTCGAGGACCCAAATGGCTGGGGCGGCTACTCGCCTCAGCAGCGAGGATACGCACTGAACAGGCTCGCCGACGAGCTCGATGCACGGCAGGGCGACATCGCCGCGGCGGTCTCCAGCCAGAACGGCATGCCGATCTCGGTCTCGAGTCAGCTCGAGACGAACTACCCCTCTGCCGTTTTGCGCTACTACGCAGGCCTTGCGGCCAGCTCCGAACCCGATGAGCGCCGCGTCGGGTTCCTGGGGGCGGGCGACACCGTGATCCAACGCAGTCCGATCGGGGTGGTCGCCGCAATCGTGCCCTGGAACTTCCCGCAGGCTCTAACGGCATGGAAGATCGGCCCTGCGCTCGCTGCGGGATGCACGATGGTGCTCAAGCCCTCCCCGGAAACGGTCTTGGACGCCTACCTCCTTGCCGACGCCATCTCGGCGGCAGGTATCCCAGCAGGAACGGTCAACATCGTGCCTGCGGGCCGCGAGGTGGGGGCATACCTCGTCGCCCACCCCGGGGTGGACAAGGTCACGTTCACCGGGTCGACCGCCGCCGGGCGGGCGATCGGCGAGACGTGTGGACGGCTGCTCCGTCCGGTGACCCTCGAGCTCGGCGGCAAGTCGGCGGCACTGTTCCTCGACGATGTCGACCTTGACCTCTCGGTGATCGGGGAGGCCTTGTACTCGGCCCTCCTGCTCAACAACGGACAGACCTGCTTCCTCAACAGCCGCATCCTCGCGCCACGGTCGCGCTACGACGAGGTGGTCGAGGCCATCTCCACGTTGGCCGGTTCGATGGTCATCGGTGACGCCCTCGACCCAGCCACCCAGATCGGTCCGATGAGCACGGCCGCGCATCGCGACCGCGTGGAGGGATTCATCGCGAAGGGCAGGGCGGAGGGGGCCCGTGTGGTGGTCGGCGGAGGCCGACCGGCTGGACAGCCGCGAGGCTGGTTCGTCGAGCCCACCGTCTTCGCGGGTGTCGACAACGCCGCGACGATCGCCCAGGAGGAGATCTTCGGCCCGGTCCTCTCGGTCATCACCTACGACAACGACGACGACGCGGTGCGGATCGCGAACGAGTCCGACTATGGGCTCGGCGGTTCGGTCTGGACCGCCGATTCCGGGCGTGGCCAGGCCATCGCGCGCCGGGTCCGTACCGGCACGATCGGCGTCAACCGCTACCTGCCGGACATGGCCGCTCCGTTCGGAGGGGTCAAGGCGAGCGGTCTCGGTCGCGAACTGGGCCCGGAGGCTCTTGCCGCGCACCAGGAACTTAAGTCGATCTACGTCTGACTACTAACTTCCGGGCCAGAGGGGGCGGCCCTGCCCCCGCCTGGCCCGGATCACCAACCTTTGGAAGACACACATGCTGAATCTGTCGGTCCTGCTCGAGGACTCCGCCCGCAAGTACCCCCACCGCGTTCGCCCTGGTGCTCGGTGACACTCGGCTCACCTATGCCGAAGTTAACGCGACGGCGAACCAGGTGGCCAACCTGCTGGTCGAGCGGGGGGTCCAGCCCGGCGACAAGGTCGCGCTGAGCTGCCCGAACCTGCCCTCGTTCCCGATCGTCTACTACGGCATCCTCAAGGCCGGTGCGGTCGTCGTCCCGCTGAACGTGCTCCTCAAGGGCCGCGAGGTGGCCTACTACCTGAGTGAAGCGGACGTGAAGGCGTACTTCTGCTTCCAGGGCACCCCGGATCTCGCCATCGGCGCGGAAGGATAAGCAGGCTACGAGCGGACGAGGGCTGACGGCAGTCCGGTCGAGCAATTCTTCATGATCATGGCCGATCCTGCCGCGCCCTCGTCGGTCGAAGGCACCGAGACCCTGGGCCAGGCGCTAGCAGGAAAGTCCACGGACTTCGATGCCGTGGTCACCGAGCCCAGCGACACCGCGATCATCCTGTTCACCTCCGGTACCACCGGACGGGCCAAGGGCGCCGAGCTCAGCCACTCGAACACGATGATGAATGTCGTCGCCGCGCAAAAGCTGTTTGCAACTCAGGCCGCCTCCGACACACACGTGGTCGCGCTGCCGTTGTTTGTCCCACACCTTCGGCGCGACCGTGCAGATGCACGCCGGCTTCGCCGCGGCCGCAACCCTGCTCTTGGTTCCGCGCTTCGACGCCCAGCAGGCCATCGAGCTGATGCAGAAGGAGGACGTCAACTTCTTCGCCGGCGTACCGACGATGTGGTGGAGCCTCCTCGGTGCCATGACCGACGGAATCGACGTGGAGCGAATCGCGAACAACCTCCGCGTCGTCGTCTCAGGCGGAGCCAGCCTGCCGGTCGAGATCATCACCCAGGTCAAGGACAAGCTGGGCCTCAACATCCTGGAGGGCTATGGCCTCTCCGAGACCTCACCTTCGCCACCTCCAGCGACCCGGAGCAGAAGCCGCGCCCCGGCTCGATCGGCGTCCCGGTCTGGGGCGTCGAGGTGAAGCTGATCGACGACGCCTGGAACGAGATCACCGCGGTCGGCGAAGACGGGTTCAGCGCGATCGGGGAGATCGCAATCAAGGGCCACAACGTCATGAAGGGGTACTACGGCGACCCGGAGGCGACCGCCGAGGCGATCCGCAGCGGCTGGTTCCGCTCCGGGGACCTGGGCCGCCGCGATGAGGACGGCTTCTACTACGTCGTCGATCGCTCCAAGGACATGATCATCCGCGGCGGCTTCAACGTGTAACCCCGCGAGATCGAGGAAGTACTGATGTCCCACCCTGCTGTCTCCCTGGCCGCGGTCGTGGGTGTCCCGCACGAATCCCACGGCGGAGAGATCAAGGCCTTCGTGATCCTCAGCGCAGGGGCCTCCCTGACGGAGGACGAGCTGGTCGCCTGGGGCAAGGAACAGATGGCCGGGTACAAGTACCCGCGGATCGTCACCTTCGTCGAAAGCCTGCCGATGACGGCCACTGGCAAGATCCTCAAGCGGGAGCTCCGATGAGGTGCCAGCGGGCGACGTGGGAGCGACGCGCGGGGGTGTGCAGATGCGCGTCGTAGTAATCGGAGCCGGGCACAGCGGACTCGTCGCCGCAGCGTACCTGGCGCGTTTCGGCCACGACGTGACGGTACTCGAGGCCACCGACGGCGTCGGAGGCGTTTGTCAGACCGCAGAGGTCATCCCCGGCTTCCGCGGAAACCTCGGGTCCAACACCCCGCACAACTTCGACCCGCTCGTGATCGAGGACCTCGAGCTCGAGCAGCACGGCCTGGACTGGATCGAGCTCGCAGGTCCCTCGAGCATGGTCCTCCTGCCCGACGCCCAGCGCATCATCACCTTCCCGGACCGGGCGGCCAGCGCAGCGGAGTTCGACGCGCTGGGAGAGGGCGAAGCCGAGCGGTACGCCGCGACCATCGCCGAGATCAGCTCCCTGGCCCGCACCCTGGATGTCTCCTTCTATGACCCGCCGCCGACCATGTCGACACTCTTCTCGCGGGTGAAGAACGGTCCGCAAGAGGATCTCCTGGGAAAGATCCTCTTCGGAACCGCGGCCGACATCGCCCGCACGGGGCTTCGTTCCTGGCAGGTACAGGCATCGCTCGCCATGCTCGCTGTCACCGGCAACTTCATCGGACCGAGCACGCCCGGTAGCGGCTACCAGCTGCTGCAGCGGCCCCTGTACAGAGAGTCGTCGGCTGCCCGAAAGCGGCGGTCCAAGGTCCAGCTCACCGCCGAGTTCGCGCGCCGCACACCCCGGGGGGCATGGGTGCACTCACGCAAGCCATCGCGGCATCGGCGGTGGCAGCCGGGGCGCGGATCGTGCTCGAGGCTCCAGTTTCCAGCATCACGCTCAACGACCGAGGGAGTGTCACTGGAGTCGTCACCCACGACGGGCGGGAGTTCCCCGCGCAAGCGGTCATGTCTGCCATCGACCCGGTCACGACCATGCTGAAGCTGATTCCCAGCGAGCATCTCCCCGACGACCAGCGACGCGCGCTCGAGGCCCTGCCGATGGACGGGTGCCTGGGCAAGGTCTACCTCGGACTGGAAGGACTCCCTCAGTTCAAGGCAGCCCGTACCCCGGCCGAGAACGACCTCATGGCGCGGTGCGGGTTCCGAGCCGCCGGTGACATCGCATCCATGGACGACGCGTTCCGCAAGGCCCAGGCCGGCGACTGGTCCGGGACTCCCAGCATCTACGGCCTGACCCAGACCGCGTTCGACGACAGCCTCAACGCGCCAGGGCGACACTTGATGAGCCTGTCGGTCTCCTACGCCCCTCGACATCTCGCCACCGGGGACTGGACCACCGATGACTCCGATGCTTGGGCACGGCACGTGATCGGACACCTGACCCAGCACGTACCGAACCTCCCTGACATCCTGGTCGACTACCGCGTCGCGACGCCGCAAGATCTGGAGTCCACCTTCGGCATCCGAGGAGGCAATGCCCTCCACGGCGACGTCGTCCCCTCCCGCATGTTCCAGTGGCGCCCGTTCGCGGGCGCGTCGGACTACACCACGCCGATCGACGGCCTGTACCTGTGCAGCACCGGCACCTGGCCAGCCAACTACGTCTCGGGCCTGAGCGGCCGCAACGCAGCCATCAAGCTCGACGCGAGAACAGATCTCGCACCACCAGAAATGTCCGCGATGACAAGTGAGAGGCACGACCCATGCTGACGATCGACGCGCTCCAGTTCAGCGTTCCGACCCGGGAACGATTCCAGGAATGGCGCAAGGGCCAGATCGACGCCGTTCACGTGACCATCGCGATCTGGGAGGACTCCACCGAGACGCTCCGCGAGATCGGGAAGTGGCAGGCACGTCTTGCCGACAACGCGGATTTGATCACTCTTGCGCGAACCATGGACGATGTCCACGAGGCACAGCGCACGAATCGGACGGCGGTGATTCTCGGCTTCCAGAACTCCTCGCCCTTCGAAGCCGACCTCGACCTCGTCGAAGGATTCCACGAGGCGGGAGTCCGCATCGCGCAGCTGACCTACAACACGATGAACGCCGCGGGATCGGGATGCTGGGAGGACTCCCACAACGGCCTCTCCCGGACCTTCGGCGTCAACCTGATCCGTGAGATGAACGCCGCCGGCATGGTCGTCGACGTCTCACACAGCAACGAGAAGACCTGCTTCGATGCGCTCGAGGCGTCCTCCAAGCCGGTCGCGATCACCCACGCCAATCCCATCGACGCCGTCGGCAATGACGTCGAGCTCGCGGTCAGGAACAAGTCACTGCCGTTGCTCAAGGCCCTTGCGCAGCAAGGTGGGGTGGTCGGCTTGAGCATGTACCCACGGATCGCACCCAACGGGATCAACTGCTCGCTCGACGACTTCTGCGACATGGTCGAGTGGACGGTCGAGAACATCGGAGTCGACCACGTCGGCTTTGGCTCAGACTTCTACATCGGTCAGGACGACGAGGAGATCCTCTGGTGGCGTCAAGGCCGTTGGAGCCGCACCTCGATGTGCCTTCCCGAGACGTCTCTCCGGCATGATGGAGCGTGGGCATCTTTGCGGCCACGCGCGTCCCTGCCTCGCAGTATGCGGAAAGCGTTCATATTTGCCGCGCCGGCCATCTTCGCCGGATGGGCGACAGGCGGCTTATACCTCTCACTTGGGCCTGTAATCGTAGCAACCCAATTCCATGAAGGTTCTCATCTTGCCCGCGCCCTGGTAATCGCGTTGCTGGCCGGGTCCGGTGCTGTAGCCGGATACTTGATGCGCAACCGTGCGGGGCGCTCCATTACCCTCTATGGCACGACTTCCATTGCCATCGGAAGTGCTCTGGCGATTGGGGCGATAGTCACCGGATCACTGTGGATGTACTACCTTGCAGTGATGGTCACGGGCACTGGCTTCGGCACCGCCTTTTCAGGCGCCTTGCGATCTCTCCTGCCGCTCATTCAGCCTGGTGAGCGCGCCCAAGCACTCGCGGCGGTGTTCGTAGTGAGCTACAGCGCTTTCAGCGTGCCGGCTGTCGTGGCAGGTCTACTGGCGTCTCCACTCGGGCTCTTTGCCACCGCATGTTGGTACGCGGCGATCGTAGCGCTCCTAGCCACCACCGCAGCGCTGCTTCGCCAATTCGGAACCCGAGACTGAACACCGCCGCGTACACTCCCAGCACGTCAACTGGTCGGCTCGGAAGCGCTCCCGGCGGGGGCACGTCTGCCGATTCGTCGTCTATTGGACGAAGAGCACCATCGAGATTGAGTCCTGCCATGCGGTGTGCACGCCCGCTCTGCGGTCGCATGCGCGAGCAGAATCCTGAGGATCAGGAGTATGGGCTCAGGCCGGAAGACGTTCTACGCACCGAGGGCTCTGGCATCAGCGAGTAGGCAAGAGTAGCGTCGATTGCAGAATTTGGAGGCGACTGCAGCAGCATGACCTAAGGGGCTGGTGCCAGTTTCTTGAAGGCCAGGAAGGGGCCGGGATGGTTGGATGGAATGCTGACACGGCGGCCGGGCCCCTGGGGGCCGGGGCGGTCACTTTGGTGGAGGGATCGTCTTTTTGTATCTCCCTGGCGAACGGGGACATCCATCCCGAACATCCGCACGGTCTTTTCGTCCTTGACACCCGGATCATGTCCGGCTGGAACCTGACTATCAACGGCCAGCCGCTGGAGCCCCTCGCCGCGGAGACCAAGGAGCCGTACCGCGCACTGTTCGCCAGCCGTGTTGCCCGTACTGACGGGTATTCAGACAGCCCGCTACTCGTGGAACGGCTGCGCGAAGTGGGGGCCGGCATCCAGGAGCAGGTCACGGTACGGAACTATGGCCTGGAGTCGGCCGAATGCGTGATCTCCCTGACGGTTGAGGCGGATTTCGCGGACCTTTTCGAGGTCAAGGAGGCGCGGATCCAGAGGCGCTGGGACGAGACCCGCCACGTGGACGGCGATGTGCTGAGCATCCGCGCGCTCTGGCAGGATGTCCGGAAGGGCGTCACCGTCCAGGCCTCCGGAGCCGACATTACGCCGGAGGCCCTGACGTACCGGGTGACCGTTCCGCCGCACGGGCAGTGGAGCACGGTCCTCACGGTCGTGCCCGGGACTGAGGGAGCCGATGCCGCGTCGTTTGTCCACGCTGACGGCGGCGGCTTGTCCCCGCGGGACCGGCGCCGGCAGGAGTGGGTTGCCAGGATCCCGGTGCTGCAGATGGGCAACCGGTCCATCGAACGGACCCTGCGGCGCAGCTACGACGACCTGGGGGCCCTGCGCATCGAAGACCCCGACCATCCGGACCGGATCGTGGTGGCCGCCGGGGCGCCCTGGTTCATGACCCTGTTCGGCCGGGACTCGCTTTGGGCCTCGCAGATGGCGCTGCCGGTGGATCCGTCCCTGGCGCTGGGCACGCTGCAGACCTTGGCCGACCGTCAGGGCACCGTGGTGGATCCGATGAGCGAGGAGGAGCCGGGCAAGATCCTGCATGAGGTTCGGCTCGATGTCTCTAGCGGGCTGTCGCTGGGCGGCAAATCCGCCTACTACGGCAGCGTCGACGCCACCCCGCTGTTCTTGGCGCTGCTCGGATCGGTCAGCCGTTGGGGATTCGCCAAGGAGGCCATCGCCGCGCTTCTGCCCCACGCGGACCGGGCGCTGGCGTGGATCCGGGACTACGGGGACAAGGACGGCGACGGGTTCGTCGAATACCAGCGCCTCAACGACCAGGGCCTGATCAACCAGGGCTGGAAGGACTCCTGGGACGGGATCAATTTCGCCGACGGCACCCTGGCGGAACCGCCAATCGCGCTGTGCGAGGTCCAGGCCTATGTGTACCACGCGTACATGGCGCGCGCGTGGCTGGCGTACGACGCCGGTGACACAGCGCTGGCGGACGAGCTCACCGACCGGGCGGCGCAGTTGAAGAAACAGTTCAATGAGCAGTTCTGGATGCCCGGGCGCGGGTACTACGCCGTGGCCCTGGACCGCGACAAACGCCAGGTCGATGCGTGCGCGTCCAACATGGGCCACTGCCTGTGGTTCGGGCTCATCGACGAGGACAAGGCCCCGCTGGTGGCCGAACGGCTGATGTCCCCGGAAATGTTCAGCGGCTGGGGCGTGCGTACCCTGGCCAGCGACATGGGCGCTTACAACCCAGCCAGCTATCACAACGGTTCCGTCTGGCCGCATGACAACGCGATCATCGCAGCGGGACTCCTTCGCTACGGGTTCGTGGAGCAGGCACAGCGGATCGCCACAGCCCTGCTGGAGGCGGCCGAATTTTCGGAAGGACGGCTGCCGGAGCTGTTCTGCGGCTTCGGCCGCGACCAGTTCGCCGCACCGGTGCCCTACCCGACGGCATGCTCGCCGCAGGCTTGGGCCGCGACCACACCGATCATGCTGGTGACGAGTCTGATGCGCTACGACACCCATGTTTCCCGCGGAAGCCTCTGGATGGATCCAGTCCTCCCGGCATCCTACGGCGACCTGCACATCACCAACGCCCCCATGGCCGGGGGCCGGATCACCATCGACATCACCGGTTCCACTGCGACCGTCCAGGGGCTGCCCGAAGGCATGGTGTTCCACCGCGGGCACCGGACATGGATGACGGAACTGGTGGAGCAGGCCGCACGGCGCGGAAAGACTTAGAGAGGGGCCAGCCGCAGTCGGCTCTTCTTCCGTCCTGCAAGTCTCATGGCGGCCAGATTGCCGACGAGGAAGCGACGATCACCAGCAGGGGAATGAAGCGGTGTTTCCTGTACTAGGCCGCATGCAAGACAAGGTAGCGAGGGTCCTGATCTCTTGAAGTGCCCAGACCTGTGAACCGCAGAGGTATCTGGCACGTTTTTTACACCGCTATTTGGCCATGTCGTTGCCGGATTGCCGGATTTCTGGCTGTGACAGGTTTGAGTGGCCACACCCCAGCGTTGGAATCATCGATTTGTTTCCAATGGTGGAGAGCAAGGATGACGGCACGCGTGGAGGTACTTGCGGCGATTCGTAGCCTCCTCGGACATTGGGTTCGCGGCATGAGCGTCTTACCTGAGGCTCAGTACGAGCTTCCCGAGATGTTTTCTGGATTCGAGGTGGCGGTGTGCCTCGACGATTTCCGTCAGGGGATAGATGGAGTCGATTATCGGGCAGATCTGGTGCCTGTCGATCAATTCGAGCATCTGTCCGAAATCATCCGGGCTTCCAAGTGTCGTACCGAGAACCGATACGTGTCCCCAATAGAGGTCCGGGATGTCGATCGCGGCTGTGCTTCCCCCGGATGAGCCGAACACGGCAATCCGTCCTCCTGGTTTCAGACATGCCATGGCGTCGCGCAGGTTGGCGCCGGCACCGTTGATGATGACGTCCACACCGCCGCCGGTGGCTTCGAGTACCTGCTGGACCCAGTCGGGGTCTGTGTAGAGAAATCCCTTATCCACACCGATGGCACGGACAGAGTCGAGCTTGTCCTGACTCGATGACGTCGCCAGCACACGGGCTTCAGCGGCGGCAGCGAACATAATGGCGAACGTCGAGACGCCGCTGCCGGCGCCAATGACCAACACGGTCTCACCCGGCTGCAACTTGGCCCGTTTGAAGAGTGCCCGGTACGCGGTGAGCCCCGCGCAGGGAAGCGCCGCCGCTTCCGCCCACGAGAGGTGTTGGGGCATGGGGAACAGGTTTTCGACGGGAACTGCAACAAGTTGGGCGTAGGTTCCGTCTGTACTGTCACCGAGGATTGAGAAATCCCTTCCGGGTGCTGCTGCATTTCTTCCCCAATTCAGCCCTGGGAAGATGACAGTCTTCTCTCCCGTATCCTGGCGGATTCCGGCCCCGTCGAGGCCGAGAATGCTGGGGGTTGTGAACCCCCGGCCGGTTTGCCGGACGAGGACGTCGTGCCAGTTTAAGGCGCTGGCGTGAAGTTCGACGATTACCTCGCCCGGTCCGGGTTCCGGATCGGGCACTGTTTCGACGGAAAATTGTTCCGGACCGCCCCAAGTACGTATGACTGCTGCTTTCACTGGTTTTCTTCCATCTTCCTTTTTATGGACAAATATTGCGCTAAGGCCGTGCGTGATGCTTGGCTCCCCCGGTACGGTGATTGGGCCATGAGGCAGTGGGTGCACTTTGCGGTCGTTTTCCGTCAACCTGGGCAGGGTTTTCGCCCAGCCCAAGTCGTCTATAGAGATCCACTGCTCGGTCACCTTGTCGGCCCATTCCTGCCCGTCATTTAAGGTGGCGAGCAGGTCAGGGGGAGCTACGGTTCCCGCCCAGGGCCCAGACGTTTCCGTCGATGCTCGCATGAAGCATCTCGACGAGTTGGGGGTCTTGATCCAATCCCAATACACGTGTTGAGAGCAGCTCTGTCATGTCATCGACGATTTGTGGACCCATTTCTTGCAGCTTGCGCCCTACTTGCGCCACGAGTTCGCGCATCTGCTCATCGCCATCCAAAATCCTGGTGTGGTCAAGATGTGGAGAGCTCCTTCTTCGCCGGGGCACGGTGAGTCAAGTACCGGAGCGCGCGCTGCGCCGAGTTGTATCCGCCCATGCCGTGAATGCCGTGCCCGGGCGGCGTTGCTGCGGAGCACAGGTAGACGCCGGGTACGCCGGTATCGTAGGGATGGGCGCTCAGCTTGGGGCCGAGGAGAAACTGCAGTGGTGATTTGGCGCCGGTGAGAATATCGCCGCCAACGAAGTTCGGATTCTCGGCCGAGGTCTGCGCCGGAGTGCGCGCGCTCAGCCCGACGATCCGGCCCCGGAACCCGGGAGCGAAGCGCTCGATCTGGGCGATGATGTGCTCTGTCGCGTCCCCCGTGTAGCCGTTCGGCACATGCGCATAGGCGTAGATCGGAACGATCGAGCCGTTCGCTCGACCAGGGTCAGCGACGGCCTGCTGCCCGACAAGCACAAAGGGCCGCTCTGGCATGTGCCCGGAGGCTACCTGTCGCTCGGTTGCGATGATCTCCGCAGAGTTGCCCCCGAGGTGCACGGTGCCTGCAAGGCCTACTTCAGGGTCTCGCCACGGCACGCCCCCGTCCACCGCGAAGTCGATCTTGAACGTAGCGGGCCCGGACCGGAACTTCCGGTACGCGCGCCGGTCACTCTGCGGCTGTTGCTCGGCCAGTATGCCTGCCGCGGCATGCGGGTGGACATCGAGAATAGTGATGTCCGTGGGCGGGAGGTCGTACAGCCGATTGATGCGCTGCCCGGTCTCGAACCGAACCCCCTGCGCCCGAAGCATGCTGATGTGCGCTTCAGTGAAGCGGCCAGTGCCGCCCTCGACCACGGGCCAGCCCACGGCGTGACCGGCGATGATGATCCCGGCACCGATGCCCGTGACCAGGGGCAGAGTGAGCGGCTGGAGGGCGTGCGCTGCCACACCCATGAAGAGCGAGCGCGCCCGCTCATCCCTGAACCACCGTGCAACGAGCGCGGGTGGTGGGCCGGCGACGGCGCCCATTCGCGCGAGCAATAGCGGGTGCTTCGGGATCCGGAGCAACGGCGACATGATGACTGGAGAGAGTCGGTCGAAGGACCGCGATAGCGACCCAAACGCGGCCTCCCATTTCCCCCCGTCTCGCCCCAACCCCGCGGCCGTATCCGCAATCGACCTGTGGAGAAGCCCGGGCTCGCCGGAATCGAGCGGGTGCGCGGCATCGATGGGCGCGTAGGCCCAACGGACCCCCATCTCTTCCAGATCGAGCGTCTGAAAGAACGGGGATCCGGGAGCCATCGGGTGCACCGCTGCGCAGTGATCCTGCACAAGCCCGGCGATGGGTGACTCGGTTGAACGGGCGCCCCCGCCCAACTGATCCGCGGCCTCAACAACGGTGACTTCGACGCCGGCGCGAACCAGCACGGTTGCGGCTGCGAGCCCGTTGGGCCCGCTCCCGACGACGATCGCACTCGTCATCGAGCCACTCCCTCCGCGGGCGCTTCGGCCTCGAGCACGATCTGCGCTAACGCTGCGGTGGTCGCTCCGGGCTCGACCAACTCTTCGAGTGGCTGGGGAACTGCATCTGGCCCAACAATATCGGTCGCGGTGAACTGCAGCTTGTCGAAGTCTGGCGAGCGCCAGGTCACGGTGAGGGGAATGGGCCCGTTCGGCAGCCAGGGCTGCTCCGCGACCGAATCTTTCACCTGCCATCTTCCCCGCTCAACGATGCCCAGTGCGGCATCGATCAGTTTGTATTCCTGGTAGCCGTGCCAGAGCGCTTCAGACTCCACCCACGCCACGATGAACTCCCCGGGCTCGAACTGCGCCTCTTCCTGGATCGCGGCGATGAGTTCTTCGTTGTGGAAATGTCCCTCGCCGAAGTTGAAGCCGATCATCGCATTACAGGCGAATTCTGCCTCGCGGATGCGTCGGTGGTCGATATCAGGCACCTCCTTCAACAGCAGCGAAAATAGTCCACGTGCTTGGCTGTGAAGTGAGCGCCAGCCGAGGGACATCTCGAGGAAGGCCTCTGCCAGTGGATAGGGCAGCCCCATCGCCTGGATTTGATCAATCTGATCCTTCGTGGGGCGGTACACCCGGTGAAGCTTCTTCTCGGCGTCCGGGTGGATAGCCCAGAGTGCGGTGGCCCAGTTACCGCCGTATTGCCTGAGCGAGGCGAGAAACGAGACCTTGTCGGGGCGAATGCTCCCGAAGATCACGAGGATCACGAGGATCAGTGGAATCGCGATGACCGCGAAAGGCATCCACGGCTCCGACATGTCGAACGCACTAAACCCGGCAGAGTTCGGGTAGCCGATGAAGAAGATCACCGCGCAAATCGCGAACAACAGGTTCCACTCTAGCGGCACTGCGACCGGGAACGTCGAGATGATGAAGAAGCAGAAGCCGACCATGAGCAGCGTCGCGAGGGTCACCGTCGTCTGGCCTCCGAGCGCGGTGCCGACGACGAAGAGCATCGTGAGGGGTGCTGTAGTTCGACGATCGTTCCGAGCACGTGCGAGAAGAAGTGAGCCAGGTGGCCTGGTATCCAGTCGGATTTAGGCTCGGACGTCCCAAAGAAGCACATCGGAGTCTTTTTCGTAGGCTTTGCCGTCTGGAAAACTGACCAGTTCGAATTGTTGGCCCCAAGGGGAAAGAAAGTAAACCCATCGCTTGCCATAGCTAGGGCCCTTGCTGCTTGTGGACTCCCCCAAAACACGAATTCCGCAGGACACAAGGTAGGTGATCGCTGCGTCCAGGTCGGTGACGTACAAGGCCAGATGGAATCCCCCAACATCACTGTTCAAAGGAAGTTTCATTTGCTGGTTCGGGGCCTCATAGTGGAAGACCTCGTAGTTGGAACCATTTCCGCACCTGTAGAAGCGAGCTTCCCGCATCACAGCCTCAGGGTGAATATTCAGGTGTCGCTTCATCCAATCTCCCTCGGGCAGAAACGGTCCGAAGGAGTAGACGTATTCACAGCCAAGCACGTCAACGAAAAACCGATGAGCCTCTTCGATGTCAGGAACAGTGAAACCAATATGGTCCGTCCCCAGAAGCCCTGGTAGCCCTGCGCTGGTCTTGCCTCCAACTTTCTGTAGGGGCGTGACTTTTTCCGTAGAAGATTCCGTTTTTGACATGGGTGGTCCTAATCTCGTTGCGGGTTGCACTACCGCTACCTACCGGTTGATGCATGTGTTCGTTGATGATGCCAAGACAAAAGCTGCCAGCACCAACGACCAGCTGGGCACGACTTGCTAGTATGCCCTGACTGGGCGTTGCGTTCCTCGCTCTGTGCGACCAGGCGGTCTCCGGTGTTACTTTCCTCCCTGTGATACTTCCTTCAACCAGACTCGTCAACACGCCTGATGTAGCACATAGGATCCAATGTACCCGACTCATGGGCCAGCAGGCACCTTCTGGTGGCGCTTTCCCAAGCTTTGGATCCATATAAGGGGATGAGTCTCGGCGTCCCAACTAGCGCAGGCGTCGCAGATCAACGCGATTTGTCCCGGCGTCAACACCGGCGGCGGGCCGCCGCGCCCAGACCCGCGCACCCGCACCGTGGACCGGCGCCGTCCGTGTCGGCGAGCCAGGTGCTCCAATAGCGGCTTGTACCGGCTGCCGCCGCGGTGAGCGATCCGATGCAGGTCCCGGCCCACATCCACACCGTTAAGCAGATGGTAGTCATAGCACGACATCACCGCGCCGAGCCGAGATCGTAGACTCGGCGAATCGGGCCGGGCGCTGCTCGATCGAGGCGACCCTTGGCTCATCCCCGCGGCCCAGCACCGTCCAGGTACGTCCTCCCTCGGGCAAGTTGAGCCGCTGTACCCGAAACGATTCGACTGCTTCGATACCAACCGTCATGCCCCGTTACATTGCCACCCCAGATAGACCGTACGCAGCAGACACGCCGGACAGGAAAAAAGCTTCTTACCCTCCGTTACGTACGGGGATAAACAAACCCCGGATAAGAATTCGGAATAACAGCGAGGCGCTGTTCAAAAGCCTGAAATACGGTCCAGAATTCCCGGAACGCTTCGCCTCAGTCCACGACGCCCGGACATTCATCAACGGTTTCGTGGACTGTTACAACCATCACCACACACACTCCGGAATCGGCTTCCACACGCCCGCAAACGTCCACCACGGCCACGCTGCCAGCGTAACCAAAAAACGCTCAGCAACGCTCGCTGCCGCCCGGGCGAAACACCCCGTACGCTTCGCTACCACCATCGACCCCAAAACCCAGGACCGGCGTGGATCAACCAACCCAAGGAAATCACCGAACAGTCAGCCGCCTAGTACGAAAATAGATGGTGGGTCAGGCTGCTGCTGGAGTGAGAGTGACGTCAAATCCGAGGGATTTGAGCTGTCGGAGGGCCCTGGCTTTGGCTTGTTGCGGGTCCCGTTTGAGGTAATAGTCGGCGCCCGGGTCTTGGTAAACCTCGCCGTTGACGAGCATGTGCCAAGTGGCAGTAAGAATAACGTGCTCGATCGCGACAACAGCCTTGATCGGGCCACGACGGGCAGCGATTCGTTTGTATTTGACGCTGAGGTAAGTATCTTTGCTGCGGGCCGCTGACATGGCAGCGATACCAAGGGCTGCCTTCAAGTGCTTGTTACCGGGCATGGTTTTGGTGGATTTGACCCGGCCAGCGGACTCGTTGGAACCGGGGCAAACGCCGGCCCAGGATGCCAAATGTGCAGCCGTGGGAAAGACACTCATGTCCGCGCCGGTTTCGGCAATGATCACATCAGCGACCAAAACCGAGACTCCCGGGATCGAGGTCAACGCTTCACGGGCTGGACGAAAGGGTGCCATCACCGTGCCAATGCGCTCAGTGAGCGCATCAATGGCCTTGGTGTGTTGGTCGATTTGGTCCAGATGCAGGCGGACAATGAACGCGTGATGGTCGCTGAACCGTCCGGTGAGGGCCTCAACGAGCTGAGGGATCTTTGGTCTCATCCGGCGCTGGGCGAATTGCGCCAAAACTTGGGGATCGCGCTCTCCTAGGATGAGGGCTTCGAGCATCGCCCTGGAAGAGGCCCCCGTGAGATCACTGACGATGGCCGAAAGCTTGAGGCCGGAGCTCTCAAGGAACTTCTCGAGCCGCTGGATTTCCCTAGTCCGGTCGCCGACGGCGATCGCGCGGGAGCGGGTCAAATCTCGCAGTTCGCGAATGGGTTCGGGCGGAACGAACGAAGGGCGCAAAAGGCCATGCGCTGCAAGCTGGGCCAGCCATGCTGCGTCTGAAACGTCGGTTTTACGCCCGGGAAGGTTCTTGGCATGCCTGGCGTTGACCAGCATCACCGGCAACGTCGCTTCCAACACGTAGTAGAACGCCTTCCAATAGTCGCTCGTGGCTTCCATCACCACGGTGCTGACGTGCTGCTCTTCAAGAAAGCCCTTTAGCTCCAGGATTTGGTTTGTGGTCGCACCCCAGGTGGTGACCGTGGAGATGTATTCGCCCCGCGCATTGCCGGGAGACCGAACACACACCTTCGCGTCGCGCTTGGAGATATCTATCCCCACAGATCGCTCATGGACGATATCCATTTGATCCGACCTTCCAACGTCATTCAACCGATATGAATGTTCGCTGCGGGAAGGGCAGGGAGAAAATCAGGAATCTAGCACCCGTGCTCGAAGGCAACAATCCACGGTTCCCGTGGAAGCCCTCCACACCACGCTAACTCGCAGGCTCAAACACGGCACCAAGGAGGCATCGGCGTCGACCGCAGCGAACATCACAATCCTTCACCGGCCACGACCACTGCACAAGAACGCGGGAGCTGCGGCCAACCACAAATTTTCAATCCCCACGGCGCGGCAGCGTCCCTGGACCGCTAACTCCCGTTGGTACCGTTCAGCTTGAAAACTCCGGTATCGCCCGTCGCATAACGAACGTGCAACATATCTGCTCACATGATCGAACAGGCATCCATCCCTCCACGGTGCACAAGTGCTTTCCAGGTGCGGGTTGGCCCGGCTGTTTTGGCTGAAGCGAGCAGGGGTGGCAGATGCCGTCTTCGGTGGTGACGGCGTCGGAGCCGAGGAACGCCCGGTCAAAGCTCATACGCTCCAGGGTTGCCTTGGCCCCAGGGGGTCCGACGAAGCTCTGGCTGACGCTGCGCAGCTTCCACCAAGCAGTCCACCTCGATGCCCTCGCACTCGGCGATTTCCTGCATGGTCTTGATGCCCGGCCTCATCACGGACAGCTTCTCGAGGCCGTCGCAGACGCAAGCAAAGGCCGCCCGCGCGGACTGACAGCGCCAAATTTGGACATTCCGGACTTCAGCTTTGACAGCTTTGGATCCAAAAAGAACCTACAGTGGGTAGGGCGCGGCACTGCAGGCACTTGCAACGACTAATTGGATCCATTAGCATTTCTATTTATGAGGTCTAAATCACACGGGTCGCAGCGCCGCGGCGATCTCGCCGTGGTCGAAGGTCCATCTACACCACGAGGCCGGGAGCGACCCCCCCCGAGCTGGTGACCATGTTCTCCGAGTCCGGACTGGAACTCTACGAGAAGTACTGCGGCAAGCTGATCGGCTACTACACTGCCGAAAGCGGAACCCTCAACTAGGCCGTCATGCTATGGGCGTATCGAGATGTCACCGATCGCGAGCAACGACGCGCCCGCCTTGTAGAAGACCCGGCACGGCAGGACTATCTCGAGCGAAGCCTGCCAATGATCCAGCAACAGGAGAGCCGCATTCTCCGACCCACGGCGTTCTCCCGACCCTCGCCTTCGAGGACTAGACCGGATCTTTCCGCTCACCACCAGCATTCCCTAAAGTACCGTATTACGACAGAAAGCATCTGAGATGGTTGTGGTCCTTGTTCATGGCAGTCCCGAGGTCTCGTTGATCTGGGATCCGCTGGTGGAGTCGCTTGGCGCGCTCAGGCACCCCGAGCCGATTCGCCTCTCTCCTCCGGGCTTTGGAGCGGAGTCAGGTCCGGAGTGGACCTCGACAGTTCAGGAATACCGCGACTGGCTCATAACCGAACTAACGCGGATCAGCGACCTCGGGTTCGGCCCCATCGATCTTGTAGGACACGACTGGGGTGGTGGACATACAGTCAACGCGGTCGCGCTTCGCCCCGACTTGGTGCGCAGTTGGTGTTCCGACTCGATCGGCCTCTTCGACCCGGACTATTTATGGCACGAACGGGCGCTGCGCGTGCAGGACCCGCTCGAAGGTGACATCTGGCTCAAAGACCTCCTGCACAGGACGACAGCTGAACGCGCAGCCGAGCACGTTTCGCGCGGCATGGCACCCGCCATTGCGCAACGGATCGCTGCGGCCATGAATGACAATATGACGCTCAACATGCTTCGGCTGTATCGGGATGCCGCACAACCAACCATGCGTGACCTCGGTCATCACCTCGAGGCGTGCGCGTTGCGGCCCGGGCTCGTAATCGTCGCGGGTCAGGACGGCGTCGTCGGTACGCACGAGCAGCGACGGCGTACTGCCACGCGAGCCGGAGCGCAGATCGCCGAGTTCCCCGACCTCGGCCACTGGTGGATGACGCAGGATCCAGACGCTGGCGCGGAGGTCCTATCCCATTTCTGGGCATCGCTGCCGTAGGCCATCACTCAGACCCGGGGAGCCTCGCCCCCCCACCATTCGAACGAAGGAGTTCCACATGGAATCGCAAGTATCCTACATCGCAGCAACACCACCGGTCCAGAAGAGCGACACCCGGCGCAGAGCCACCGCTGCCGCCCTCGCGGGTACCGTCGTCGAGTACTACGACTATTAGTAAGGAGCCATATCATGAAGAGGAATCGGCAGCCGCCAGTGGCTGCTATCACGGGGGGGGCCTCCGGCATCGGTCTGGAATTTGCCAGACGCTGGATTGCCGGCGGGGGATCAGCAGTGTTGCTGGATCTTTCGCAACCGACCCTTGACATTGCAATTGCAGAACTCGACTACAAGGCGCGCGGTGTCGTGGTTGACGTCACGGATAACGCCAGCGTCCTTGCCGGATATCGAAGCATAGGCGAGATCGAAGGACGCTTGGATGCTGTCGTGAACTCGGCCGGGATAGCCCGGCCGGGACCGAGTAGTAACGTAAGCGACGAAGACTTCACGCTTATGCTCGACATCCATATCACCGGCACAATGCGATCCTGCCGGGCCGCTTATCCGCTACTGAGGGATTCAGGTGGCGGAACCATCGTTAATCTGGCATCGGTCGCCGCTATCAGCGGGATGCCTGGGCGGGCCAGTTACACTACGGCCAAGGCTGGCATTGCGGGGCTGACGAGAACACTGGCGGTAGAGTGGGCGCCAGAAGGGATCCGTGTCAATGCAGTCGGACCTGGGTATGTGCGCACGGCGATGACTGACTCATTGGTGGCTGAGGGCAAGCTCGACGACGCACCGATCAAGGCCCGGACCCCTTTGGGTCGTTTCGCCGAACCGGCCGAAATCGCCGAGGCCATATACTTTCTGTCCACTCCCTCGTCGTCTTACGTCAGCGGGCACCTGCTGATGGTGGATGGGGGGATGACGGTGGACGGGAATTGGTTTCAATGATTTGACTTCTCAGGAAGGTGTGACGCTTACAGGCGCGGCTGGTGGAAGTGGGTACTAAGTGCTGCGTTTTCGCAGCACTTAGTACCCACTGCTGATGGACTTGCAGGAGCCGCGCTACTGAGACGCCATCAACTCCAAGCTGAACGCCACAACCTGGGCGAGATATCGAGCGGTGCTGAATTGGTTTGCACCAGCCACCGCAATTGGACTTGATCATCAGTTGGCATTTAGTTGATTCTTCCGTCGAAGCTGATGGCGAAGGCATTCAGGGCCGGCTTCTATCGTGTAGCCCATCGTGCTCTGCCTTTGCCTGTCGGGTCCAGTGCCCGGGTGGCCAGGTAAAGGCATTTCAGGGCGGCCTGCTCGGTGGGGAAGTGCCCCCTGGCCCTGACCGCTCGCCGGTAGCGGGCGTTGACGGATTCGATGGCGTTGGTGCTGCAGATAACCCGCCGGATTTCGACGTCGTAGTCCAAGAAGGGCACGAACTCGCTCCAAGCGTTTTCCCACAACCGGGTGATCGCCGGGTACTGCCGGCCCCATTTGGTCGAGAAATCGACGAAGCGTTCCTTTGCTGCCGCCTCCGAGGGTGCCGTGTAGACCGGGCGAAGGTCCCGGGACATCTCGTCCCAGTACTGCCGGGCGGCGTAGCGGAAGGTGTTGCGGATCAGGTGCACGTTATGCCGACGTCGGCATAACGTGCATTATGCCGACCTTCGGATTATGCCGATGTGGCTGCGGGATCCTTTGCGGGACAGGGGTCTGACGCTGGCGAGGTCGGCATAATCAGAGCCCTTCGAGCCAGGCGATGAGCCTGTCGGGTGGCTGGTATCGGCCCGCCCGGCCCGTGGGTGGTTTGGTTCTGGCCAGTGCCTTCTCCTTGAGTTCGAGGTCTGCGTGCAGGTAGATCTGCGTGGTGTCGACGCTCTCGTGACCGAGCCATAGCTCGATCACGCTGGTGTCGACGCCGGCGTGCAGGAGCCGCATGGCGCAGGTGTGCCGGAGCACGTGTGCTGTGATCGTTTTGCCGTGCAGCGATGGGCAGGCGGCGGCCGCTGTGCTGGCGTAGTGCGCGATTCGGTGCTCGGTTGCATCGCGGCTGAGCTTCGCGCCGCGGAGGGTCGTGAACAGGGGCTTGTCGGGATCGCTGTGCTGTTCGTTGATCCAGCCGCGGAGGACAGTGATGGTGCCACTGGTCAGCGGAGTGATCCGGTCTTTGCGCCCTTTGCCGTGGCAAGCGACGTGCGCGCCGGTGCCAAGGTGCACGTCAGCGCGGGTGAGCCCGGTGATTTCGGAGATCCGTAGCTCGGTCTGAACGGCGAGCAGCAGCAGCGCGTGGTCGCGTCTGCCGGTCCGGGTGGTTTGGTCGCAGGCGGCGAGAAGCGCATTGATCTCGGTCTCTTTCAGGTAAGTGATCAGGGCCCGGTCAAAGCGTTTTGGCGGGATTGCCAGTACCCGGGCGATGCTGGCGGCGTGCTCGGGGTGGGCCAGGGCGGCGAACCGGAACAAGGAGTGGATCGCGGCCAGGCGAGCGTTGCGGGTGCGGATGCTGTTGCCCCGCTCTTGCTCGAGGTGATCGAGGAAGCCGGCGATCAACGGTGCGTCGAGATCGGATAGATCCAGTGCTGACGGGGTGAGTCTTGTCTGTGCCGAGGCGTATCCGAGCAGCAGCCGCAGGGTGTCGCGGTAGGCGGCAAGTGTGTGTGCGCTGGCGTTCCGCTGCCGGATAAGGCGGTCGGTGAAGAACGCTTCCAAGGTCGGGGCGAGGGCGCTCATGGCCGGCCTGCTGACTGGTCGGCGAGGTATGCGTCGAGGCGTTGCCCGGCGACGGCCATAAGCTCCGGTGATGCGGATAGATCCCAGTAGGTGCTGGCCGGATGGACGTGGCCCATCCAGGTGGACAGCAGCGTCAGTTGGGTCTGCCCGTCCTGGCCTGCTGCATAGGCGTCGAGCATCGACCGGACGGCGAAGGAATGCCGCAGGTCGTGGATGCGGGGCCGGCATGATCCGGATCGCGGTCGCAGGCCGGCGAGATGGGCCAACTGCTTGAACGTGTGGTGGACATTGCAGTAGATCAGTCTGGTTCCCGCCGTGGACACGAGCAGAGCCGACGTCCCGAAGAAGTTCACCTCCTGCCGTTTCAGCGGTCGACCGAAGCAGCCGATCACCAAAGCAACTGATTCCGGAAGTCCTCCCTTATGGCCTTCGCCGAGGTCCAACACTATTTACGACAGGAATACGCCACCATGAAGACAACCCCTGAAAATCCTCATATCGCCACCCGCTACAGGCCACCAACGGCACCTCCTAAGCCCAAAGGTCCTTACTATTCCCCCCAGGATGTCCGGGCCGGGTGGCCAGGCGTTATTGCTAGGACAGCTGTTGGTTTGATTTTGGTCGTCCTGCCGCCATCTGCAGAGACGGCTTTGATCACTGCTGTCATTGGGGCGACGTTCGACTTGACGCAGCCCCAGGCTATCGCCACGTCAGCTCTAATAAGTCTTGCTATTTTGAGTCTGGCTTTTCTCTCCGGTCGGAGCTACCGGGCGCGGAAGGACCACGATGGAGGGCATGCCAAGTGGCTGACCCTCGCGCTCGGTTGGGCTCTGGCCGGTATCGCAATGTTCATAATCCGATACAACGCGCACCTGTGGTCGGCAGTCGCCCTGAAAACTTCGTCACCTCGCGGTGCCCAGCCGCAGGCCACCATCGAGAGCGTCGCCGCCGCTGGCGATCACAACTTGGCGTACATCTTTCTCCTGCTGCACTGTGGCTTCGGGATCATCGCGTGGTACGAAGGCAGTATTCTGTTCAACCCCATAGTCTTCGCTCATCTGCGTACTAGCAGGAAAATTGACAAGGCGCGTAGCGCCATCGCCAACACCGCCGGTCTTCTGAACCATGTAACCGAGAATCTGGAATCTGCCCGCGGCGCCTTGGCAGAACAGCCCGCGCGACTGATGGCCGCCGAAATTGATGTCGCAAATTATGCCCGCTACTTGCACGAGCTGGCCCGAACTCGTATTGCCTCGCTGCTTGGAACTGTTGTGGTGTCCGCGATGGGGCGAAATGAACCCAAGACACGGCCCATCACAGCATCCCCACTCGAGAAGACCTGAAATCGGCTCCGGCCAGTTGATGCGATCGGTCGGTCTTCTCGAGGGAACTCGCCGCCTACTAAAGCTCGCTCACCATTCTGTGGCGCCGTGCCGGCCACTGGTGCCCTGGCGGTTGTGTGCAACCGGTCAGGTGGGTCCCGTCGTCCACAGGTGTGCGGGAAAAGCCCGAAGGATTTAGCTTTTGCCGTGCCCCTGTGGGCGAGTGGCTGCTACGCCGATGCCTTCTTGGCCGGGGCGTCCAGGCCGAAGCTGCGCAGGTCTGAGTCGGTCCAGTCGGCGCGGAGGGCTGCCTGGTAGTCCTTGGCGTACTTTTGTTCCGCGGCGGCAAGCAGTTGGGCTGCTTCGGCGAGTTCGACGCCGCTCGCGGCGGCGGTTTTCACTGCGTTGACTTTGACGTCGCGGGCGGCGTCGATTTTTGCGGCGGCTTTGGCGGCGATGTCGTTGATGTCCATGCACCGACTCTAACCGTTCCGCTGCCCGCAGGCCGGGAGGGGTTTTCCGGTGGGTCGCACCCGGGGTCCGAAAACCCTCGAAGGCAACCGTCCGGAGCAAGCTATACATTTACACGGGTGTAAATGGCGTGTCGCTCACACGCCTGCGGCGGTTTGCTTGGCACACTCGTTGGTGTGGTCCCCGGTTCGGGGTCGCTGCGCTGGGCTTTCAAAGGGACGGGGGAGTGCGTGACTGAGCAGAACGAGTCCCGTCCGCGCCTGTCCAAACGCCGCCGTGAGAATTCGCCGGCGGGGACGAAGAAGCGCCGCGAGGTGTGGGTCACCGTGGAAGAGGAGGCCGCACTCGTTGCGAGGGCGGAACGCGAGAAGGTCACCGTCCCGAACCTGTTGATTTCAACAGCGCTGTCGGATCACTCGGAGTCACCGACGGAGCGCCGCGCGATTGCTGCGGAACTGATGTCATTGCACAATTTGTTGGCGCGTTCTTCGAACAACATCAACCAGCTCGCGCGTAAGGCGAACGCCACGGGCGAGTACCCCGCCGAAGCCCGCGAAGCTCTGAACCACCTGCGTTCGGTGGCAATGCGGATAGATGACGCCATTGACGGATTGATGTAGCCGATGATTCCGAACATCACCCGCGGTTCGCGTATGGGCGGGCTCATGGTTTACCTGGCATCGACCGACGCGAACAAGACCAAGAACGCCCACACCGACCCGCACCTTGTAGCAGGCGATGCGGCCATCATGGCGTGGTACGACGACGGTGTGCTGGACCGTGACGATGCCCTGGCGATCGCGAAGCATCTGGACCGGCCGCGCAAGATGTTCGGTGTCACGGTGCAGATCAAAGACCTACAGTGGAACGCGGCGAAGAAGGAACGCGTGCACGTCGGGTACAAGGACGCCAGCGTGTGGCACTGCTCGCTGAGCCTGCGCGCCGAAGAGGGCGCTTTGACGGACCAACAGTGGGGCGATATCGCCAACGACTTCATGGACTCCATGGGCTTCACCGAAACCAGCGGCAAGGCACGGTGCCGATGGGCCGCGGTGAACCACGGCACGTCCGAGAACGGCAACCACCACATCCACCTTGCAGTTTCTCTCGTCCGCGAGGACGGCACCAAAGCGTCCACCCATGGTGACTACAAGCGTGCACAGGAAACCTGCCGTGAGCTGGAGGTCAAGTACGGTCTGGAGCAGCTCTCCACGTTGCACGCTACCCGCGGCTATGACCGTGCCGAGAAGGCCACGGCCGTCCGGGATGACCGCGAAATGCACCGGGCGTCCCTGGCACGGAAGGTTCGCGCTAGCGCCAGCGCCTCCGCGACCGAAGCGGAGTTCGTCCGCCGGGCCCGGGACACCGGCCTGCTGGTGCGCCCGCGTTACGCGAAGAACACCCTCGACGTCATTGTCGGGTACTCCGTGGCCGAACGCCCGGCCCCGGGGGAGCGGCCTATTTGGTTCGGGGGCGGGACCCTGGCCTCTGACCTGAAACTCGGTGCGCTCCGTGAAGAATGGCCCGACGCCCCGCACCTGGCAACGGAAGCCGCGGCGGAATGGAACGCGGCGGCCCGGAACAAACGCGCGGTCTCGCGGACCGGCCCTGAGAACGCTACGCCGCCGGCGGAAGCGTGGGTGGAATACACCCGCAGCGCAGCCGCCCTGGCTGACCAGCTACGCAGCATTCCACGGGATGACCACGCGACGTGGGCGAAGGCCGCACGGGAAGTCTCCGGTGCGTTCGCGGCATGGTCGTACCGGCTTGAACCGACGCCCGGGCCGCTGGCGGCCACCGCCGCCGAGCTGTCCCGCACCGCGCAGCTGCGTGCACCACGCCAGCACGGCAAGCCGGGCGCCCTGCCGTCGATTGCGGGAACCGCCATGTTGTTCATGGCCGCGTCGAGTAAGAACAAGACGGCAGCGCAAACGGCACTGATGGTGCAGCTGATCAACACCGCTTTCGCCGTGTATGAAATGCACGCCCAGTCCGGGCGGGCCCGTGAGGCCCAGCGCATCCGGTCCGTGGTCGAGGAACGGCTGGCGCCGTTCACCGCCACCATGCCGAAGCCGGTTTTGGTGGGCGTCGGGCAGCAGCCGGCCGCCGAGGCCGGAGTGCCGCCCAGGGCGATCGATATCGCCCGGCGCGGCATGGTCCCCCTTCGTCCGGGATCAGCAGTACCCACGACGCCCACGCCGGCGACACCGGCGAAGACTTCCCAGCCCGTCCGGCGCGACTCCGGGCCGGGACTGGACCGATAACCACCACTAACACCAACTGCAAGGGGAACAGGCATGAGTGAATCAGATGGAATGGATGACGTCCTGGACGGCGGTCTGCGGCAGTCGCTGATGATCGCCTCACGCATTGCCGAGACACTGGCACGCCGACGCCAGGAGAGCCGGCGACAACAGGAACACCAGGACAGCCAGACAGCCCACGAAGCCCGGGCACGCCTCGCCGCCGAACGCAGCGCCGCGCACGCGGCGCTGGCAACCGTGGAGAAGGACCAGTGGTGGGACAAGGCGCAGCCGAGCGATATCGCCACGGCACACGCCGTCGCCGAAGGGTGGAAGGGCCACGACCCGGCCGCACTGGCAGCCTCGGAGACGATCCGTCGGGAAGTCCTCACCCGATACGGAATCGACACCCACGACGTCGGCGCGGACGCCGCCTACCTGGGATCAGGGATACAGGCCATCACAACGGAAAAGGCCCGGCAGGACGAGCTGGCCCGCAGCCAGGAAGAGACGCGCAAAGCAGCCGTGGAACACGAGAAGGCCATAGGCCTGCTCGCAGCGGCCCGCGCCGAAGAGCTCCGCGCACAGGCCGCCACACTGGCCCCGGAAATGGAACGCCACCAAGTCCCTGTCGAGTACCTGGCAAACCCCGAACTGGCCAGGGCACTGCAGACCGCCCACAACGCGAAGACCTCAAAGGCACTGGAAGCAGCGAACGCTGCCGTGCAGGAACGACTGTTCCTGATCGGCAAGGACGGCATGAACGGACCCGACCTTGACCAGCTGCGGAAGGAAACCACCGCCAACGTCAACGGCGCCAGCAACTCCCACTTCGAGGATCCCGCGTTCGTCAAGGCCGCCAAGGACATGCACGAAGCCAGACTCCTGGCCGAAGGAGGATTCCAAGGCTCCCCATGGATGACCGTGGAACAGCGGTACGAACGCGCCGAGAAGGAACTCTTCACCCGCATTGAAGGCGTCGGCCGCGAGATCGAGAACCGCGTCACCGGCAACGACAGCACCCGGCTGAAGGACCAAGGCCTGAAAGCGGAGAGCACCTCTGCCGCCGGCTACGGCTCGGCCGAACACCACGAGAAATTCGCCGAATCGCTCGCCACCACCGGCGCGAATGAAACCCAGATACGCGGACGCCTCGCCGCAGCCCGCAGCGAAGGCACCCACCCCAGCACAGCCGTAACCATGGGCAACGGCGCCTCCAAAGCCAGGAAGTCCCGCACAGGGACAGCCGTGGGTTCCGAAAGAGGTAAGGGCGGTCCCAGCCGCTAAGTCGACAGGCGAGGTGCCGTCATGTCGGTTGCGATCGATAGGATCGAACCCATGACTGACGCCCGCGACCTCGCCCTTCCTGCCGGCTACACCGACCTCCTCGGCGAGCTCAAGAACCGGGTCCGGGCTGCCCGCACCCAGGCAATCCGGACCGTCAACACGGAGCTCATCGCACTGTACTGGTCCATCGGGAAGACCATCCTGGAACGCCAAGCAACTGAAGGATGGGGGAGCGGGGTCATCGGAAGGCTGGCCGAAGACCTGGGGGCTGAGTTCCCGGACATGAAGGGCCTGTCGCGGTCAAACCTGCAGTACATGCGCAGCTTCGCCGAGGCCTGGCCGGCATTCGACCTAAATGTCCCACAGCCTGTGGGACATTTGCCGTGGGGCCATATCCGCACCATTCTCGACAAACGGCTCGACCCGCCGGCAAGGGATTGGTATGCCGCCTCTGCGGTCCAGTACGGCTGGTCCCGTAACGTGCTCATGAACATGATCATGAACAACACGCTGGAACGTACAGGGGCTGCGCCCTCGAACTTCGTGCAACACCTCGCCGCACCAGACTCAGAGCTCGCCCAGCAGATAGCCAAAGACCCCTACAACTTCGAATTCCTCGGACTCTCAGGTGAAGTCGCCGAACGCGACCTCGAAAACGCCCTTACCAGCAGAATCACGGAAACGCTCCGCGAACTGGGCCCGGGCTTCGCATTCGTCGGCCGTCAAGTGCACTTCGACGTCGACGGGGACGACTTCTACGTCGATCTGCTGTTCTTCCACATCGAACAATCCCGCTACGTCGTCATCGAACTTAAGACCGGCAAGTTCCAGCCCGAGTTTGCCGGAAAGCTCAATTTCTACGTGGCGCTTGTCGATGACCTCCTTCGCCGTGAGCATCACAATGAAACGATCGGCATCCTGATCTGCGGCACCAAGAATGACCGCAGCGTCAGATACAGCCTCGGCCGTTCCACCTCACCGATGGCTGTGGCTGCTTACACCTACGACAAGCTTCCTTCAGCGGAGCAGCAGGTTCTCCCCGACGAAGGACATATTGTGGCAGCACTCGAGTGGGCGGAGTCCGCACTCGACGGTGAAGATACGCGCTGACTTCTCGATAACGCCAGCGCCATGGCGCTTGACCTGCCTGCAATGTCGTCCGGGAACGCGGAGAAGACCGTTCGGGGCCTCGGCGTGAGCGGCGAGCTTTGAGAGATTCCGGTTCAGATGCATAGGCTCGTGGCATGAGGGTTGCAAAGACCGACACCATCGCCGGACTGCCGGCCGAGTTGGCCCGCTCGATTGTCCGCAAATTCAGAAGCCGCGAGATGGTCGCCGAGGCTGTAGCCGACCTGCTCGAAGGGACCGGATTCGAACAAGAAGTCGTCCTCGCGCAACTGGAAACCTCCGGGTACATGGAAAAGCTCCGGATCGACACCGACGGCGACGTCTGGTGGGACTCGACCATCCAGGGCAATGCCTTGGCGATGGCAAGCTTCGGCAAACCGATCAGCAGAACAACCGCAGACCGCCTGGTGACTATGCATGTCCCGAATGATCGCCCGCTGGCCCTTGTGTAGTCCGCCAGCGCCGTCCGGCCTGTGATCCATCTGCCATACGTGAGCGCAATATCGACGTCGCCGAGCGGATCGATGTCCGGGCTGAGGTAGCTTCCAATGACCCTGAGCGTGTTGATGAACAGGGGTTTGCCTAGATCGCCATTGTAGCCCTGGGCCCGTTCCGACAAGCCGGATACCAGGTTGAGTGTGTGGTGCGTGGTGGCGCGACCACGAAGACCACCACATGTCCGTCCTGCTCTCAACAGATGGGCCGTTCAAGAGCTGCACCCCGGACGACGGCCACCGCTCCAAACTCGCCCCTCTACCCTGCGAGGAACCGCCCGCAGGTTTCTTCCCACGAAAACTACGACGAACCGCACGACGGGCCCAACTGGCAGGAGAGCGGGCTCCATGGGCAGGGTCGGCGCGCGCCGGACAACGCCGAGATGGAATTGTCCTTCTCAATGCTTGCAGAAGAATGTCCTTGGTAAAACGGATGCTCTCCGGAAACTACCAGTGGGTGCAGGGCCAGAGGTTAAAAGGTTGCCTCATGAGACGAGCAGAGCTCCTGGCCTTGAGCCATTGGTCCCTTAGAGCATGGCCTGCCTGCTACAGACTGATCCCCAGCAGGGCTTCGACGGCGGCCTTCACCAAGGCCTGATCTGTCATGCTGACCGGTTCACCGCCGTCATTCGCCCTCGGCAATGCGCTAGCCATGGCAAGCTTTGGCAAGCCCATCAGCAGGAAGACTGCCGAGCGGCTGGTCGGAGGACTGGTGGATCGTGCCCGTGAATACAACGCCGACGGCCGTAGGGCTCTGTACATTGACCGGATCCGAATCATCGGCAGCTACCTCCGGCAGGATGTCGACCCTCTGGGTGATGTCGACGTCGAACTCACCTACGGACGGCGCATCAGCGATCCCCGAGCAGTCAGGGAGTACACGCGGGCCAGCGGCCGAAACTTCGCTTCCTACATGCTCCATTGTTATTGGTTGCTCGAAATTCACTCCACCTCGTGAGTTCCGTGCCGAAACGGTGAATTATACACGTTATTGTCCAACTTAGATATATTTTTGCACTTTTCTTAATCAAAAAGTTGCGCTACGCTCACCATCAGTCAGCTCGTCGATTACGACGTAAAAGGGGCCGAAACGGGCCTTCGGACGATGGAGAATCAGTGGAAAAGAACTGCAGTGTTGAGGACTGCGGCCCGGCAGAACGTCTAACTCGTGGCATGTGCGGCAAGCATTACCAACGCTTCATGAAGACCGGCCGTGTGGAATTGGTTGAGAAGAAACGATGCTCGGCTCCCGGGATCAGTCTTCGTCGATCCTTTCCCGCACTGGCCAACGAGTGGCATCCGACGCTAAACGGGGACCTCACGCCTGACTGGGTATCAGCGGGCTCGTCGCAGAAAGTCTGGTGGCTCGGCGAATGCGGCCATCCCTGGGAGGCGACCATCTCCAGCCGCGCGCTCCAGCCGCGCGACCGGTTGCGGGTGCCCCTATTGCGGAAATCGTAAAGTTGGCTATGGCAATGATTTGGCGAGCCAGTTCCCCGAGATCGCGGCGACCTGGCACCCATACTTGAATGGTGACCGGACACCGTCGTCTGTCGCCCCATACTCCAATTCAAAGGCCTGGTGGCTCGGCGATTGCAGCCATCCTTGGGAGGCCGTGGTGGCGAACCGCACCAGGCTCAGCTCCGGGTGCCCTTACTGCGCGAATCAGAGGGTGGGCTACGGCAACGATCTCGCTACGCGTTTTCCTGAGCTGAGCAAGGAATGGCACCCGACGAGGAACGGTGACATCACGCCCAGCCAAGTGACGTCGGGGGCCAGAAGCAACGTGTGGTGGCTCTGCAGCAGCGGCCACGAGTGGCGGGCGATGGTGTTCAAGCGGTCCAGCGGTGCCGCCTGCGAGAAGTGCAAGCTGGTGGGCTTGTCCGAGCTCGAGATCGGCTTGTACGCAGAACTCAAGGCCGTCCTCGGCGAACACCTGGCCCCGGTCAAGCACGACTACAGGATCGAGACGGCCGGCGGAGTGAAGGTTCGGGTGGATGTCATTGTTGGCACCATCGCCGTCGAATTCGACGGCTCTTACTGGCACGAAGGCAAGGAAGACAGGGACCGGGAGAAGACCGACCAGCTACAGGAGCTTGGATACAGGGTCATCCGGGTTCGCGAGCACCCGCTTGAGGCCCTCTCCCCTCAGGACGCGCTGGTGCGACGCGCACCGACAGGCCACGAAGTCGCGACGGCCGCACTCGAAAAGATGCTGACATGTGGTCTTATCGAGGACGCCGCGGCAGAGTCCGCACGGGGATACATCCTCAACGGAGTCGCCGTCGCAGAAGCCGAAGCAAAAGGAATTATTGCTGCGCTACGGCTCCGAGAGTACGGGGAGCTGTCGCTGGACGAGAAATTCCCTGCGGTGGCAGGCGAATGGCACCCGCAGTTGAACGGAGATCTAACGCCAGCCCAGGTGATGGCGCACTCAGGAAAGCCGGCATGGTGGCTCTGCCCCGCCGGCCACGCCTACGAAGCAGTTATCGGGCAAAGAACAGGCCGCGGCAACGGGTGCGGACAATGCTCCGGGCGCTACGTCACCCCGGCGACCTCTCTTGCCGTCATCCGCCCCGACCTGGCCGATCAATGGCATCCCACACTCAACGGTGAGCTGACGCCGGAGGACGTTTTGCCACACTCAGGCCAGACCGTCTGGTGGCTATGCGCCGAAGGGCATGCCACGCAGGACAAGGTGAGGGACCGGGCCAAGGGGATGGTCTGTCAGGAATGCCCGAAATCACGCCGCCGGGCAGAAACATCACTCGCGGCGCGCTTCCCGGAATTGGCGTCGCAGTGGCACCCAACCTTGAACGGCGAACTGACGCCGGAGGACGTGCGCCCGTATCTGAACCAGTTGGTGTGGTGGCTGTGTCCTAACGGCCACTCCACGCAGGACACATTGACGGCCCGATCTCGAGGAAGAGTATGTCAACAACCGAAAGTAGAAAGACATGTCCGTCCGCACCATCACCGGAAACCTGGCCGCCGACCCCGAGGTCGTGTGGGCCGAAAGCATCCAGATCACCAAGCTTCGCGTCATCGAAAACATGGGTGGTACCCACCGGGCAAGTGGCAGGCCGACGACACCCTGACAACCCACTTCATCGAGGCCCGGTTCGAGCTGGGCGAGAACGCGGCTGCATTCCTGCACAAGGGCGGCGCGGTGATCGTTACCGGGCGAGAGCACACGTCAAGTTGGGGGCGACTCTAACAAGCAGTATGGGCGCGTCATCGACGCCGACAGCATCGGCGCGGACCTCGCTCGAGCGACGGTCACCATCAGTCGCAACACCCGCGACGACCAGCAGTAGCCAACCCCGCGACACGGGCCGAGGCACTTAGAGCCGCCCCGGCCCGTGTCGGTGATCCCAGAGAAGGTAAGAGATGACATCTCCGGCTCTGGCCGCCCCCGTGCTCGCGATCACGGCCGTGGCGCGTTCGTGCCGCTTTCCGCCGCCCCTGCTGGGCCCGCCCGCACGTCGAACGGCGTCACCGATGTCCGCTCAGCTCGTGACGTCGTAGACGAGCTTCCGCACGCCGTTGTCTAGACGGCGTGGTCGGTCACGGCGACCTTGTCTCGCACGCTCATGTGAGAGTCAATCGCTGCTGTAGAGGCTGCCGCGAGTGTGAGAAGCACAGAGGGCCTTGGTGCAGCCTCCTGTGCGCCCGAACCCCGATCACAACGCCTGATGGACGGGCATTTGGTCCGGGAGGATCACTGGGGGTCCAAGAACTGCAGAATTGCGGGGATGACGAGATCGGGCAGCTCGAGGATGGGACTGTGGCCGTGCTTGTGTCGCAGGAGGACAGCGTGAGGGATGCCATCGAACATCTCGTCAGACCAGGACGGAGGGCGGCCGATGTCCTCCGTCCCCGAGACGATCAGAGCCGGTGCTGCGATGGACGGGAGCAGTTCGAGGCAACCCTCGCGCTCGAACACGCCTCGTACCGCGTGTGCGAGCGCCGGCGAGAGCGCGGCAATGCGGCCTCTCCACAAGGTGTGGATGTCTTCTCGTTCGGTTTGCGCCAGCGTGCTCTCCCCGAACATGATTGTCATTACGCCGTCTACGATCTCGGGCGTGAAACCGTCGCGTTCGATGCGGTCTGGCAAGTCGAAAAAATTGCCGAGATCTTTTTGGGACTGCTCTCGCGCTGACGAGCCGAGGAGCACGAGCTTCTCGACCGCTTGCGGTCTGCGCGCAGCGATGCGGATGGCGACGTCGCCCCCCATGGATTGACCGACAAGGGAGTATCGCGTGAGCCCGAGTTGATCGAGAGACTGGAGTACGTCGTCTGTCACGTCATCCATGCTGATTGTGCCAGTCGCTTCATTGACCCGCGAGACCTGACCAAGCAGCTCGGGCGCAATGATATCGAGGCGGCCTTGGGCGGCATCCGCGAGGCCATCGAACATCCGAGGGTCGAGGAAGAGAGAGTGGAGACATACCACGGGGGCAGGAGTATGGAGTGACATCGAAGAACATCCTTGTTGTTCGTGCAGCATCAGGTGGCTGCGGTGGTATCTCGCGCAGTTCTGCGCGAGACAGGGTCTCGTAGATCGCTAGCGGGCTCCTCGCGCTATGCTATGCCCGTGTACTGGACGGTGAGGTACTCGTCTATTCCCTCGCTCCCGCCTTCACGCCCAAGCCCCGACTGCTTGACTCCGCCGAAGGGTGCCGCGGGGTTGGAGATCGCGCCCAGATTGACGCCGAGCATTCCGGTCTCGAGAGCCTCCCCCACTCGGAGGGCGCGCTCGAGGTCGCGGGTGAAGACGTATGCTGCCAACCCATACTCCGTGTCATTCGCCAGGGTCACGGCCTCGCTATCGGTTCGGAAGGTCTGAATGGGGGCGACGGGTCCGAAGATTTCCTCCCGGAGGATTCGCGCGGATCGGTGTATGTCGACGAGCACCGTAGGCGGGTAGAAGTGCCCGGGCCCATTCGGGACGACACCGCCTGTAAGGGCGCGTGCCCCTTTCGCCATCGCATCATCGACGAGAGAAGCCACCTTGGCGCGACTGCGTTCGTCGATCATTGGACCGATGGTCGTGTCAGGATCCAACCCCGGGCCGATGATCGCCGCGGCCATGCGAGCGGCGAGACTCTCGGAAAAGCGCTCTGCGACGCTCTCATGGACGAGGAAGCGATTGGCAGCCGTGCAGGCCTCCCCCATGTTGCGGAGTTTGGCCGTCATTGCGCCGGCCACAGCGGTATCGATATCGGCGTCTTCGAAAACGATGAACGGCGCGTTTCCACCGAGCTCCATCGAGGTGCGCAACACCTGCTCGGAGGCGCGGCTGAGGAGATGCCGGCCGACACGTGTCGAACCGGTGAAGGAAACTTTCCGCAACCGCGGGTCGGTGAGTAGTGGATCAGTGACGGCACCCGGGTCTGTGCTCGTGATGAGGTTCAACACCCCCGGCGGCAGCCCCGCTTCCATCAGGATCGAAGCGAACGCCAGGGCGGTGAGGGGGGTGAGCTCGGCGGGCTTTAGAACCATCGTGCACCCTGCTGCGATTGCAGGGGCGATCTTCCGAGTCGCCATCGCGAGCGGAAAGTTCCACGGAGTGATGAGGAGGCACGGGCCGACCGGCTTACGCCGTACGAGGAGGCGTGAGCCACCGTCTGGCGATGCTGAGAACCGTCCGGTCACGCGGTCGGCTTCCGAGGCGTACCAGCGCAAGAATTCCGCGCCGTACGCCACTTCACCTCGAGATTCGGTGAGCGGCTTGCCCATCTCGAGAGTGATGAGGGCGGCCAGGTGCTCTCGACGTTCGTTTACAAGCTCGAACGCTCTCCGCAGGATCTCGCTGCGTTCGCGCGACGGAGTGGCAGCCCAATCGCGTTGCGCCCTGTCCGCGGCGTCCATGGCTGCGAGTGCATCCGAGGCGTCAGCGTCGGCAACACGGGTGAGGATCTTCTCCGTTGAGGGGTCGTGGACGGCGAAGGTGGCACCCGTCGAGGCCGCTCTCCAGATGCCGTCGATTAGCAGGTTGGTCGGTACGAGCTTGAGGTGTGCCGCAGCCACGCCCTGGTCGTTATGGGGAGGGGATGCCTCCCAGGAGTGCTGTTGCATCATTGGCCGTCCTCCTCACAGCGTCGATATATCCCTTTTTGTTCCTGCGCATACGCGTTGTTGGTGTCGAGATACCAATTGCGCCGTACACTCGACCGTCCGCCGAAAAGATCGGCGCCCCCACGCTGGATGTCTCGACCCCTAGGCCCTGGTCGTCGAGAGACCAGCCACTGACACGGATTTTTTCGAGCTCCTGCTCTAACTCGGTCGCTGTGTGCGACGCGTCGGCTTCGGTCATAGACGCGAAGATCGGGGCGAGCATCTCGGTTCGCTCCGACGGATCGAGGTGGGCGAGGACCGCCTTGCCGGATGATCTGAGGTGTTCGTTGCCTGATAGCCCGACGAACAGGCCGCTTACGCGAAGCCGTTGCGAACTCTCTATCAATGCCTCGAGGATCACCCGGTTTCCCTTGCGGAGTGACAACCAGGCGGTCTCCGAGGTCTGTTCTGCGAGGGTGGATGCGAGCGTCATCAGGCCCTCTCGCGCATTGAAGCGCTGCTGATATGCGCGAAACAGGTCGCCCACCCTGCTGCCGAGCGTCAACGTGAGATCGGGCTGCCGTTCGATGTACCCGCGTGCGACCAACGTGCGCAGTAGGTGATAGCTCGTCGTGATGTTTAGGTCTAATTCGTTCGCCACGGTTTGAATGGTCGGAGCTTGATCCGCGGAGGCGACGAACTCCATGAAGGACAGTGCCCTGTCCACGGTTTGCAGGGTTTGCTGGCCGGACACCTTTGCAGACGATTTCACTAAGTGAAATTATCACGCGTCGAGGCCCTCGCGAGATGCGAGCGGCAGATTCAGCTGGCCCTCCCGAGTATCCCACGCTCGCACGGGGGCGTAGGCGTCGGGGTCTACGATTACGTCCAGCACGGTCGGAGAATTGGAGGCCAGTGCGGTTTTCAGCGCGTCGCTCAACTCGGAGGGGTCGGTTATTCTGACGCCGACTGCCCCGCTCGCTTGTGCGATTGCGGCGTGATCCACGGGGGCGAACTCTATGGCCGTCGTCGTCGTTCCGAAGGCGTAGTTTTCCGCGTGACGCTGAAAGCCCAAGATCGAGTTATTGAGGATGATCACGACTACGGGGAGCCCTTCGCGGACGGCCGTCTCCAGCTCAGACCAGACATGCGCGAAACCTCCGTCGCCGACCACCGCGATAACCCTCGAGTTCGGCGAGGCGAGCTTCGCACCGAGCGCGAGCGGCAGGCCCCACCCCAAGCCGGCGAGGCCTCGGGGGACGAGGAAACGCTGGCCGGCGGTTCGAGCCGTGAGGTAGCCCGTGACCCAGATGGAGGCGTAACTGGCGTCGGCGACGACGATATCGTCGGGGCGTACGAGACGATCCAGTTCTTTGAGGACACGCTCTGGTGCGATCGGCGATGCCGTTGAGGTGGCTGCCGCGTCGATCTGCTGGGCGTGCAATCGGCGTCCCGCCTCTATCGAGGCGGCCAGGCTGGATGCAGCGTCGGCTCGGTCGTCGAGGTCAAGCTCGGAGAGTCTCTCGGTCAACTCCCGGAGGGTAGACCGCACATCCCCCACGAGGCGCAGGGCCTCGTAGTTTCGTCCGATCTCAAGGGGGTCGATGTCGATGTGGATGTACCGCGCCTCGGGATCTGTGAGCGTCCACGCATCCGTGCCGTTTTCGTTGGTGCGGGTCCCGATCAAGAGGACGACATCAGCATCCTGAATGAGAGGGAGGAGGTGGTGCGCTGGCCCGTTGCGGCCTGTGATGTTGGCAGCCACCCCCACCGAGAGCGGATTTGTCTCATCGACGGCGCCTTTGCCCATGTTGGTGGTGGCGACCGGGAGGTGGCCGATGCGTTGCAGCTCGGCCAGCTCCAGTGTCGCGCCGGAGATGTGCACCCCACCGCCAGCGATCACGATGGGTGAGCGTGCGGAGGCGAGGAGCTGCGCCGCCTCCTCGATTACCTCGCGAGAGGGTCGCGGACGGTCAAGGGGGAATGTACCGAGGTCGTCTGTCCGGCCGAAGCGTGATTCTTCCGCGGGCAGATCCAGAACATCTTTCGGGACGAGCAGAACGACAGGACCGGGGCGGCCGCTATTTGCTGCAGTGATCGCCATGTCGACGTAGTCGACCGCTCGAGCTGGGTCGTCAATCCGGCGTGTCCATTTGGAGACTCCCGAGAAGAGGCTCACGTGGTCGAGTTCCTGGAAGGCGTTACGGTCTCGATTTGCAGCCGGGACCTCCTGGACGAACACCACCATCGGGATCGACGCCTTCATGGCCTCTGCCATCGGTGCGACGAAGAGCGTCGCCGCCGGCCCGTTCTGGGCAGCGACCACGCCGACGCGGCCCGAGATGCGCGAGAACCCATCCGCCATAACACCACCAGCGTTCTCCGTGCGGTAGAAGATCTGGCGGATTCCGATTCGCTCGGCCGCGAGCAACAGGGCAGTCGGGTTGCTCTGACCAAAAATAGTGGTGATTCCGTGCCTTTTCAGGGCGGATGCGATGGCGTCAGCGACGGTGCTGCTCACGACGGGCTCCCATTCTGTTCGCGAAGTGGCTATCAAAGTGTGAACCGAATCTACGCGGCCAACTCGTGATTTGCAAATATTGATACTGGTTTCACTATCTGATAAAGTTCGAGGCGCGTCAGAGTTGACGCGCTCAGACCCCGTAGGAGATAACAATGAAGTTCTTCCGACCGAGAATCACAGCTGCCTTCGTCGCCCTGGTCGCCGGATCGTTCGCCCTGAACGCATGCTCGGCCGGATCCACTGCCAGTAGCTCTTCCACGCATAAGAGCTACTCCGTCGGTCTTGTCTCGTTCTCTCAGGCCAGCATCGCGAGCAATGAGTTCATCACCGGCTTCCAAGAGGTTGCTGATAAGAACGGGTGGAAGACGACTCTCATCGACGCTCAAGGCGCACCCGATAAAGCGATCGCGGCCATTCAGAATCTCGTGGAGAAGAAGGTCGACGCGATCTACTACACCGTGTTTCCTGCCAACGCCATGGCAGCGGGGGTGCTAGCGGCCAAGGCCGCGGGTATCCCGGTCGCCAACGTCGGCGGCGGCCTTGGCGCCGGCGTGCAAGGAACCTGGGACTTCGGATACGCGGAGGGCCAGGCGAGCATGAAGGAGGTAATGGCTGACCTTCCGAAGGGGGGAAATCTCCTCGCTCTCGGGTATGACCTAGGGGGCCCGTGCGGAGCGCGCGACCAGGCGATGAAAAAAGCCACTGCAGGAACGGGCATTCACGTGACGTTCCAGCAGGTCACTGTCCCGGGACAGGTGCAGAGTGGTCAGCAGTTCGCTCAAGCATGGTTGGCGGCCCATCCCGCGTCGGATGGACCCAACGTCATCTGGGCCTGCTTCGACGACCCTGCGCAGGGTGCCATCGCCGCGGTGAAGGCGGCGGGGCGAACTGACGTGGCCGTGCATGGCCTCGACGGCCCGCCCGCGAACCTGCGAGCCATACAGAAGGGCGATCAGGCAAGCACCGTCTGGATCGACGCTCACGGTGCCGGACGCATCGCCGCTGAAACCGTGCCGCAACTTCTGGCGAACGGCGTGGATGGGCAGAAGACAATCGACGAAGTGGCTCCTTTCACGGTCGTTACAAAACAGAACGTGGACGCGTTCCTATCCAAGCACCCCGAAGCTCTAAACCAGTGAGCGCCGCCTCTCGCTCAGCGGTGGACGCTCCAGCCGCGGTTCAAGCAACGAGCCTGTGCAAGTCCTTCGGAGGGGTACCCGCCCTTCGCGATGCCTCCCTCACCCTTCGACCGGGAACGGTTCATGCACTCGTCGGCGCCAATGGTGCGGGCAAGTCGACATTCGTGAAAATTCTCGCCGGGCTTGAGAAGCCCGACGCGGGTGAGGTTAAGGTTCGGGGTGAGCGAGTAATCATCGCTACCCCCGACCGTGCTCGGCAGCTCGGACTCAACTTCATCCACCAGGAACTGAACCTGGTGCCGAGATTCACCGTGCTCCAAAACATGGCACTTGGATACTCTTTGCCGACGCGCGCGGGGCTCGTCTCCTGGTCGGCGGTTCGCCGACGCGCGCGATCGGTACTGGCCCGATTCGACTCCTCGCTGTCTCTCGACGCTGACGTCTCCACACTGTCAGTGAGCGACCGATGGATGACTTCCCTCGGCCGGTCGCTCATGCACGAGCCGCAGGCCATCGCGATGGACGAGCCCACTGCCTCATTCACCGTCGAGGAGGCCGAGCGCCTCTACGGCGTCATCCACACCCTGACCTCGTCCGGGGTAGGGGTCCTCTACATCTCACATCGCCTCGACGAGGTACTCGAGCTTTCAGATGAAATCACGGTCTTTCGCAATGGCGAAGTCGTCGGACGGCACCATCGCGGCGACCTCGATCGGACTGAACTCACGGAGTCGATCGTCGGGCGACGCGTCCGAGACCTTCGCCACTACCAATCGGAAGCCATCGGGATTAGCTCCGATCATCACCCGGCGGAAGCCCACCCGCCAGTACTTTCCGCCCAGAACCTCAAGGCGGGGAAGCGAGTCGTGAACGCCACCTTCGATCTTCGACGAGGGGAAATTCTTGGAATTGCTGGACTGGTCGGATCTGGACGCACAGAGCTCGCACGAGCCCTCGCGGGGGCCGACCCGCTCACTTCGGGCTCGATGCTTCTCGATGGGCGCACTTACTCGCCGCACAGTCCGCGCGACGCCATCGCCCGTGGTGTAGCGCTCGTACCCGAAGAACGTCGATCCGAAGCCCTCGTACTCGACGAGAGCATCGACTTCAACATCAATCTCGCGACCATGCGCCAGAACCGGATGCGGCGATGGGCGCCGCTTCTCAGCCCCTCACGCGCGCGAAGCGCCGCCAGGGAATACGTCGACTCACTGTCCATCAAGAGCGCCTCCACCAAACAAGACGTTGCGCACCTCAGCGGTGGGAACCAGCAGAAGGTGGTGCTCGCCCGCTTTCTACGGACTAATCCACGAGTGCTCATCCTGGACGAACCGACGGTCGGAGTGGACGTGGGCGCCCGAGCCGAAATCTATGAGCTCGTGAAATCGCAGACGTCCCGCGGGACGGCAGTGCTGCTGATCTCGAGCGATTTCGAGGAGCTGGAGATCTGCGACCGGGTCGCGGTAATGCGTGAAGGGCGCATCACGACAATCCTTCCCGCCAATAAGGCGGGCACCAACACATTGACCGCGCTCTGCTACCACCATGAGGAGGAGCAATGACCACCGTCCATAACAAGACACTCAGCGAGAAGTCTCACAAGCGCCGTGATTTTGACCCTTGGAGTCTCATCGCCCGATACGGCGCAATCGCGCTGCTAATCGCGATGATCGTCGTGTTCGCGACTACGCTGCCAGCCTTCGCTACCTTCGGCAACGCCGTCAACATTCTGGACCAGATCGCGTTGCCCGCGGTGGTGGCAATGGGACTCACGATCGTGCTCTCGACAGGCGAGTTCGATCTGAGCGTCGGCTATCAAACAAGTCTGGCCGGCGTGATCTGCGTAGGCCTGATGCAGAACCAGGGGTGGCCGATACCGCTGGCGCTCGCTGCCACAATCTTGGCGATGGCGGCCATCGGAGCGGTGAACGGGCTGCTCGTGGCCTACTTCGGAATTCCTTCCCTAGTTGCCACTCTTGGAGTCGGGACCGTCGTGGTGGGACTTAACTTCGCCTACACCAAAGGTGTGCCCATCAGCCTCAGCGACCCCACGGCCTTTGTGAACCTTTCGCTTGGACGCCTCCTGGGGCTCCCACTCCCCGTCTTTCTGATGTTGGGCGTCGCGGTTGTGCTGTGGGTCATGTTGAACCGCACCTCCGTCGGTCTTTCTGCGCAGGCCGTGGGTGGCAATGCTGAGGCAGCGAGATTGTCCGGCATCCCGGTCAAACGCGTTCGCTTGCTCGTGTTCATCATCGCTTCGCTGTGTTGCGCCGTCGCGGGCTTCTTCCTCGCGTCGCGAACCGGCGGCGGTTCAACGAACGCCGGTGACGGTTTTCTGCTGAGCGCCTTCGCGGCGGCGTTCTTCGGCTCGGCTGTGCTCCGCGACGGCAAGTTCCACATCGTGGGCACGCTGATCGGCGTACTCACCGTCGGAGTGGCCTTCAATGCCATGGCGATCGCCGGGTCCGACACGTCTCTCCAGTACCTCTTCCAGGGAGCATTGCTCATCGTGGGCGTCGGGGTCGGAGTACTCGCCCGCCGCCGGAGTCTGGCATGAGTGAATCCGCCAACCTCATCTACATCGCAAAGGACATCCCGTGACCACGATCCCCACCGCGGCCGGCAACATTGACAGCTCAGAACTTGGTCGCACCCTCGTGCATGAACACATCTTCACCTTGGGGGAGGAGTACCGCGTCAACTATCAGTCCGGCTGGAATGAGGAGGAGATGATCGAGAGAGCGATCAACGATCTGTCACATCTCGCTGATCTCGGTATCGACACAATTCTTGACCCGACTGTCCTCGGCCTCGGGCGCTACATTCCGCGAATTGCCAAGATTGCTCGGAGTACCCGCCTCAATATCGTCGTCGCCACAGGCCTCTACACTTTCAACGACGTCCCCATGCAATTCCACTACAGGGGCCCGGGCCTGCTGTTCGACGAGCCCGAGCCGCTCGTGCGAATGTTTGTTACCGACCTCACCGAGGGCATCGCCGAAACCGGCATCCGCGCCGCTTTCCTGAAGTGCGCCATCGATCAGCCTGGTTTGACCCCCGGCGTCGAGCGAGCAATGCGCGCAGTCGCCCGTGCCGCCGTCGAGACGGGTGCGCCCATCACCGTGCACACCAACGCCGCGGAGCGCACGGGGCTCATCGCGGTTGATGTTCTCCGCCAGGAAGGAGTCGACTTGACGAAGGTCATCATCGGCCATTCAGGTGATTCCACCGACCTGGACTACCTGTCGCGGCTCGCCGACGCAGGGACCCTGCTGGGGCTGGATCGATTCGGCGTAGATGCGATGGCGTCTTTCGAAGATAGGGTCAGCACCCTCGTCTCTCTCCTCGAGCGCGGGTACGCGTCCAGCATCGTGATCTCGCATGATGCGTCTTGCTTCATCGATTTCTTCGACGCGGCAGCCAAGCGAAGCGTCATGCCGAACTGGAACTACCGGCATATCAGCGAAGACGTACTCCCTGAACTTCGCCGGCGCGGTGTGACCGAATCGCAACTCAGAACAATTCTCGTGGATAACCCGCGGAGGTATTTCGAATGAACAGTCTCGACCGGGCATGTTTCGACTCCTTAGAAACCCGCGAAGGGTCGGGAGAGAAGTCTGGCCTGATGCAAATCGGTTTCGTCGTTGAAGATCGAGAACGCACGATGCGCGACTTATCCGCCATGCTCGGTGCCGGGCCGTGGTTTCTCTCACCCCACCCGTATCCCGAACCGCCGCTCACCGAATACCGCGGAGTACCAGTGCTTCTGGGGGCAAAGTTTGCTCTTAGCTACGCCGGCGACCTAATGATCGAGCTCATCGAACCGCAGCCCGGATCCAAAACAGTGTTCTCGGACGCCCTGGCCGCGAACGGAACCAGCCTCCATCACTTCGCCTTCGGAACAACGAACTTCGACGCTACAGTCGCGACGCTGGAGCGAGATGGCCGCGCTCCGATTTTTCGCAGCACGACCGCGCGCGGAGCTCGCATCGCGATGAGTGAGTCGGCCGCATGGAACGGCGCTCTCGAAGAGCACATCGAGCTTACGACCGAGAGCGTCGCATACTACGAGAGTATGCGTCAGGCAGCTCGGACGTGGAACGGCTGCGACCTCATCGCGACCTGACTTCGCTCATGCGACGAGGATTCGCCCGGCGGTCTGTCGGAAATGCCGCCCGAGAGAGGCGGCAGTTCGCGTGTCCAGGCAGCGGACAACGACGGAGTCAGATCGTGCGTGTTCGACGCCCTGACGAGAGAGGCTTCTGCGCCGACGCGATGACGGTACGCCGAGTCGAGGACCTCGAACCGGTGCTTCGCTGGCTGGCCGACGGTCTCCTGGTAATCGCCGCGAAGATTTGCATCCGATGGCTGAGCGTGTTGGCTGCACGAGACGTTCAAGTGGCACTGACTGACGACCCAAGTTCGCGGATGAGGGTCCCGGAATTCGGGAAGTCGTAGGGTGAGTGCGTGGCGCGCAGGTTGCAGGTGGTCGTAGACGAGTTGGCCGATCGTCTTGCGCGTTCGGTTGCGATTGATGATCCGGATCTGACCCCGCTCCTGGCCAGTCGTCACTTCAACGATACTGATGAGCTTCGCCTGCGCAGCCTCGTGCACCGCCAGCACACAGCTGAGGTTGTGCAGCATTTCCGAGACGCTGGGATCGGCCAGCTCGCTGCTCCCACCCATATCGAGGGGAGAGAAGATCTAGGGTTCTCGTCGCGACTGTGTGTTCCGTTGAGGTACCGGGGCGAGCTGGTGGGATTGTTGTTCCTTGTCGACACGGCGCCTATCGAGTCGGTGGAGATGTCGATCATCTGTTAGCGGCCATGAAAAACTGCCCACAGGCGGCCAGTTCGGTGCCGGTGGCGGCCACGAGGTTTGCCAGGTTACGGACATCAAAGATGCCCACAGACGGCCAGCCGAAACACACTCGGTGAGGGCGGGAAACCCCGCGAAATCACCCGGCGCCGCTACCATCGTCCGACGACCTCGAGCGAATACTCGAGCCGGGGAGAGCGCGAAGACCTAAGTTGTGTCCCCCAATTGGCGTGGCCGGATCGCACCCATGGAGCGCGCGACATGCAGTGACAGTGCGATGCTTCCTGGCCCGGACCGCAGAGGCTGGTCCGAGTCGACCGATGGTTGGGAATTCCCGGGCAATATGCCGCAGGCACAAGCAAAACAATGAATTGCGATACGAAAGGCATCTCCATGGGAGAACATACAGATTGGAAGGATTTGGCAGGCAGGCAGGTCCAGGTTCAGAAAGAAGGCCGAACTATCCGGACCGGGTATGTCAAGGACGTAGCCGTTACTGCGGACGCTCTCTGGCTGGAAGCCTACGGCGCCGAACCTCGAACCCTGTATGAAAAAGCGCAGGGCTATACCGCCCTACCCGTCCGACCCGGCGAAGCGAGCCCGTCATGAACATGCAGGATGTGGAACCCATCGAAATCAAGGTCCACGACAGGGCCTCCATGGACCGCAGCATCACTGCGGCGGTCGACCGGATGATCGAGAGCGCCAGGCGGCAACGGACGCACGGCATCCTAGTGACCCGGCTCGGAGACGGGCACTTCGTCGTCGGCCTCAGCAAGACAGTCCCCTTTGGCTACACGGATCAACTCGATTCCCGACGCCAAACCGCATGACGGTCTGCGGACGCTGTTCCCGCCCTTCCATCCGGTCGGGCCCAAGAGATACCTGGGAGAAACGCCCTGGGGCCCATCCCGTTCGTTAACGCGGTTACACGGGCGTGTAGACATCTCGGTCGATACGCTACGGCCCTGCCGAACACTTGAAGACCTGTCGGAAACCACGCACGGCGCTCCTCCGGCCGTGCCGCAGATCATGGCGCCTGGCTCAAGAGCGTCCTGCCCACAGGCGGCCACCACGACCGTCAATTGGTGACCACCGGCGGACAACCGACGTGGCCACCAGCGGGCAGGCCTCTGGCCACATGTGGGCAATTCCTAATGGCCGCTGACAATCATCGAGAGCTATGTCGGTGATATCGCACGGCTGCTGTACCGCGAGGCCGATGATGCACGGTCACGGCAGGCGCCAGTCGAGCAGGTGGTGCGGCATTTGCTGCTCGGAGATCCCGGCGACGTGGCGGATGCGGTGCGCGATCTGCGTCACCGGTCGCTTCTGCCGGTGAGCGCATGGTGCAGGGTGCTGCTGGTGCGCGCCGTCCCTGAGTCGCCGATCGACGGGGACGGCCTGTTGGCTCTCATGCGTCGCGCCGGACTCCGCATCCACAGGACGCTTCTGGGGGCGGTCCTCCCAGAGATACCTACGCGGACGACTACGTCGAGGCTGCCAACGCCGCCGGCGCCCTCACCATCGGGATCGGCGACAACGGCAACGAGATCGGCGACAACGGCAACGAGATCGGATTCGGCAACATCGCCAAACACGCGGACCCGCTCACCCCGCACGGCGTCCAGGTCGACGGAGGGTTCTTCGCCTACACCGCAGTCGACCACCTTTTGCCGGCGTCGGTATCCAACCTTGGCTGTTACATCCTCGCCGCCGCCCTCGCGATCGTCGAGCATCGCTCAGAACTAGCCATGAGCGGTGAGGATGTGCTCCACTGGTCGACCGTGGGTCTCGACGCCGGCCTGCGCAGCGGTGGAGTGGATGATCCGCACTTCCGCGGCGATGATGGCATCCCGCTACGGTACGTCGCGGCTCATGCCGAACTCATGGCCGGAATCGTGCACCAAGCGCTCCTCGGGCCCGGCTGGATTGCCTCCGCATCGCACTGATTCCGCGCACGGAGTTGTTTGTCATAACGAATCCGAAATCACCCAAATTGGCCAACGCCAAAGAGTCGTCTGTCTGCTAGTAACAAATTATCGCTGACCGTTGCGGCGACTTTCTAAGTTCCAAGACCGCCTGTTGCGGCAATTGATCAGTTCTTAGCAGAGCCGATCGCGCTCAGCTCGCCTCTCGAGAATCCGCGGAAGCGCAGATGCTTAAAACCCTTGTCAAAACCCATTCTGCGCTGAACCCCACTTCGTGGGGTTTCGGACGTTTGGCGAGGTCATGACAAGACCAGAATTTCGCCGATAACGGATATTATGTAAAGTAGTTCTCTGCGTATCTCATCAGATGAATCATTCGGGCCCTTGTCCGGTCTCAACATAGTTGTCAGTTTTCTCATCTAATCGGTCAGCCTGCGGGATTGTGCCTGTTGTCTCATCTAACGTGTCAGCGTGGTGTAGGTGGACTGAGGTCATTGCCGGTGAACGCGACCGTTTCGGGGCGGGCATGCTCCTGAAACGCGAAACTGCCAGGTCAAGTGGCACAGATTCACGACTATGCGTGCCAAATCGATCGGCATTCTCCCACGTTGGCGCTGCCAGAATAACTGTCAGTGGACACGCAATAACGAGCGTCGTACGAAGGCGCCCGGCTGGCAAATTGCAGGAGTCTGGATCGCGGCGGCCGCACTCCTTTTATCTGTGCTCAGGGCATTTGTCGACCTCTGGCCACTGGCACCAGGACCCACCTACGCAGGCGCCGGGTGACCGCAAGGTGACCATGATCCCACCCAACGAAAAGAGCGGGCAGGATCTCTCCCGCCCGCTCCCTTTCAGCGCACCTAGCCCTTGCACGCTCCGTAAGAAACGCCCTGGGTCAGATCGACTTTGAAACCGAATTCCCTCTTGAGCGCCCAATTTCCGATCAGCGCCAAGAAGTTCCCGATGTCGTTGCACGTGAACCGATGCCCGGAGCCGGATACCCACCCGGACTTGGCATCGACCTTCCAGTTGCGACTGGAACCACCACACCCCACATGGACCTGGTATTGACCACCCCGGTTCAAGGTAAACCGGAAGTCCGCCTGGCTGAGACCGCCCAAGACGATCGGCATACTCCAGCTTGCCCAACCGGACGCGCTCGACTGTGCCTGGATCCAGACGCCCTCCACCGTGCTGTTGATGCAGGTAACCCGGCCCGTGATAGTTGTCGCGCCGGCCGCATCGGCCCCGCTCACCCCTGCCCCGACAACAAGTCCCGTCGCAATCACACCAGCGGTAGCGAGCATTCGCAGACGATGCATACTCCCCCTTTCGACCCCGCCGCCCAGTCGCGGCTTAGGTCAGCTTCGCGGTAAAAGCGGGCGAAGGTCAATGCTCTTCACACAGATTTCACAGCAGTAATCCTTGGAGGCTCAATTGCGTCGACGGCCTCACGGTCACTGCGCCGTCTACGCATTTTCCGGGGCAGATACTTCTGCTTACCGAAAGGCTCTACGCGTGGCTTCCAGCACCGAGCGCATCCGGGTGAAACTGCCCGCGAACTTCGACCCAGCGCGGCATATGGCCCAGGTGACGAAGAAGATCGGCGAGATGCACGGCGACGGGTCCGAGATCGACTCAATCGAGTCGGCCGTCCTCCCCGACGGCACGCAAGGACTTGTGGCCGTGGCCACCCGCCAGGTCGCCATCGCATCGGTCAGCCACATCGAGGAGTCCTCCAAGACGAAGGAGGCCCGGCTCTCCCGGTCCGTGAAGCCCTCCGACGACCACAAGATGGCCGTGAAATTGGCTTGGTTAGGTCCCCAGGTGGAAGTCCAGTGTTTGTGTGAGTTTCGTGTCCGAGAATGGACACAGGAGGAAATTCACGAATCATGGCACGCAGACACACCCCGGAACAGGTCATCGCCAAAGGTCCGGCAGGGCCAGAAGATGCTCAATGACGGGCGCCCGATGGTCGAGGTCATCAAGGAGCTCCAGGTCACCGAGACGACCTGGTATCGCTGGCTGAACCAGCACGGGTCCGAGAAGAACGCTGAGGCGTCCAAGCGGACCAAGGAGCTGGAGAAGGAGAACGTCCGGCTCAAGCGGCCGTTGGCGGAGAAGGAACTGGCCATCGACATCCTGAACGAGGTGGCTAAGGGAAAATTCTGAGCCCCGAACCCGCCGTCGTGCCGTGCGCATGCGGTGGAGAAGTTCGGGGCGTCCAAGCGTTTCGCCTGCGCGATGCTGGGTCAGAACCGGTCCGCGTTCCGCAAGAAAAAACCAGACATGGGCTTTGAAGAAATGCAGTTCCGCGCAGCATTGCGCGCCGTCGCCGGGAAGCACCCTTCTTGGGGCTGGCGGAAGGTGCGCTGGCATCTGCTGGCCCAGCCCGAGTGGGACGGCGTAGCGCTGAACCGGAAGCGGGTGCGCCGGGTCTCCGCACCTGGTGCCACTGCGTCGGGCACGAACGTTTTCGTCCTCGGCGTGACCCCCGCAGAACGCTGCCGCCTCACGTATCTCTCGGATGGGTGACAGGGATAGCCTGCTCCAGACCGCTGTGAACGGAGGATTGACAAAACGATCAACGCACCTATTCGCTCACCGGATGATTGATGGTGTCGATTCTCAGGTCGGCATCACGTCAACTGCCTTTGGCCATTTGGGTCGTGGCGGCTCATGACTTGGCGCCGCCTTCAGCTCCCCCGATGTCGAACTCGTCGACAGAGGCTACTTTCTCCTGAATCCAATCTCAGCGATGTTGTATGCATAGTCCGCGACGGGCGGGCCAGCTTCTATGAATTGCTCCGATTCAACGCGACTGAGAACCGTCCGACAACTTCTAGGCGAACATGACTCACAACATGGAGACTGGGCACAGGATGCGGTGGAGATCAGCTAGTGCATCGGAGCCGAGGGCACTGAGCGGTGAGAATTTGACGACACTTTCGACGACGGCTTCTCTAGCGAGGCGTCCAGCTGGCGTGAGTTGCACGATTCGTTGGCGACGGTCGGTGACGGACGTGGTCCGGAGGATAAGCCCACCAGACTCGAGCTGGTCGCAGAGAAATGTGAGGTTGGGTGGTGTGCATCGGGTACGTTCGGCGACGACGCCCATCGGCGGTGGCGGATCCGCCGGGTCGATGGCCCACAGGACGTAGGCGGTATTGAACGTCAGGCCATGTTTCTCGAGCGTCGGCGAGGCGGCCTGGGTCGTGCGTAAAGTCACGTCGTAGACAGCTAGCACCGCATCCGCCAAAGCCTTAGGATCAACTGCCATACGGCAATCGTATCCCTGATGCTTCAAGACTAGAAATAACCTGCTACATTTGTGCTTCCAGACTTGAAGTAAAGGTGACGCGCGATGGAGATCCAACGCCTCGACGGAGCAACAATCGCCGTAACTGGTGCGACATCCGGCATTGGCTACTTCATTGCCGAGGGCCTTGCCCATCTCGGCGCTAGCGTTATCATCGCGGGGCGTTCCATCGAACGTGGACGGATTGCCGTAGCGCAGCTCCCACAACCACAAGCTCACCGATTTGTCCTTCTCGACCTCTCGGACATCGACTCCGTCCGCAACACTGGCGACCATCTCGGTTCGCTCGAGCGGCTGGACGGGCTAGTCATGAACGCTGGGCTGATCGCCGCACCCCGCACCTACCAGACAGGCCCGTTTGGAGTCGAGTCCACCGTCGCGGTGAACGTTCTCTCGCATATGGAACTTCTGCGTCTCTCGCTTCCCGCCCTGACTGCGGCATCAAATGCTCGCGTCGTTAGCGTTGGAAGCATGCTCACCCGTCGCATCCCGTTTGATCGTGACAATTGGCTCGCTCAACAGTCCTATCACCCTCGAGTCGCCTACGCGATGTCTCGCCACGCGGCTGAAATACTCGGCTTCGAACTGGGGCTACGGCTGGCGGCGTCTGGCTCGACTATCGAATCTGTCGTCACACACCCGGGCGGGGCGATCGACGCCCTCAGCCCCGACCGGCCTGGCATCAACGAACGCTCAGTCATCACCCGAACCGCCGCGCAGGCCCTGGGGCCGCTCTTCAGATCCATGGTCCAAGGCAAGGAATCCGCCGCGCAGCCCGCCGTAACCGCTATGGCTGCCAGTTCGCTGCCAGCAGGCGCATATATCGGACCCCGACGCGTAGCCACGGGAGAACCTATCCTCTCAAACCCCGTCCACACGAGTCGGGATCCGGCACTCGGGACCTGGCTCTGGGGGCAAACACAAAAACTTCTCGGATCGACCCTCCTGACGCTATAAATCGGCCTGGGCACCCACGTCTCCGAGGTTGAAGGGCACGTCGGCCGGGACGTCTTCGCGGCTCAGGTAGTTCGGAGCCATGGCTGCAACGTGGACGGCAACGTCGTGAGCTGCAGTAGCAGCGGTGTCGCCCTCGCCCTCAACGGCGAACAGGACGCCGATCTGGGCCGGGAGGTCCTTGGCGGTCCTGTGCAGGTAAGCGTCAACCGTGCCGCCTTCAACGCGGGCGATGCAGCGGACAACAACCTTGTCGCCGAGAGCGGCACCCACTTCGACGACAACCTCGGAGAGGGGCTTGCCGTCGACGTCGATGGCCAGCAGGGTCTCGAGGTCGGCAGCGCCGGACTCGACGGCCTATTGGACGTTATGTAAAGTAATAGCCTGCGTATTGCATCAGATGCATCATTTTCGGCTCAAGGAACTGCCTGCGGCCGCGGCAGCCCTACTAGTTCTGGCTGTCAGCCTACGCTCTCAAAGCGACCCAAAATCCGCTGACACCATACTCAATTCGTCGGGTGCTCGCACAACAATCTAAGACGATCTTCCCTACAAGTCGGTTAATTGGATTCCGACTCCGGGAGCAAAATACTAGTTCACGCCCAGTCCCTGGGCGGCCTGATTTCCATATTGGAATCCCTGTATGTAGCCATCGACCGCTGAGGCCAGATGCAATATGTAGGAAGCACTGATGACGAGTCCGGTCCCTGGGACTTGAGGGTTGTCAGCGCCATAATTGACGCCGAGAAGCCCGCCGGATTTCGTCAAGAGAGGCCCTCCTGACTCGCCTCTCTGGGAAGGCGGGTCGATGTACAGCATCAGATTATCCCCAGACGAGGCTCCACGAAGCGTGTAATTCTGAGTGTTGATCTTTGGCCATTCGCGGCAGCCTGCAATGGATACTTCTTCTCCCCCGCACGTAGTAACCAATGCTGGTAACTGGAAGACCTCAGCATCAGTTACCTTTAGATGCTCGCTAGTAAGCGGAATCAGGATCAAGTCGAGAAGAATCCCGGGTTCGGTCGTAGTCCGTCCGTACTTGAAGATCGGCGTTCGGAGTCCGTCGGCACCTGTAGCAAAAAGAGGCACGGTTGCCAGCAGGTTCCTCTCCTCATCATGGAGGTTCAAAGCGTCCGCCCAAGTGGGCCACGTGTCGGACTGGCTTTCGGTTCCTGTCGCGACATGCGCAGCGGTCGTTAGGTACACCTGCCCGGCGACTTGGACGAAGAACGCCGTTCCACCCATGGTCCCTTTGCCGTTAGGCAGGGCAGCGGAGACGGGAATTACCCGGTTGTTGAAGTTCACCATGTGAACATACACCGCGACCCGAGTTTGCGTCGCACCTGATGGTCTAGTCGACCTTCCAACAACAAAAGATCACCACCAAGTCTAAAGTCGTCCGAATTTCGAAGGCGAACCTAGAAACAATTAGGGGTGGCTTGTGAAAAAGTGAAATATCCAACGCTAAGCCGTTTCCGCCGGGATTTTTCCTGAGCGTTTACGATGGACCTCATGACTCACCCGGGCGCTTCGTGGGACCTCAGGACAATACGTTCCTGGCAACATCCGTTGATCTGGATTGACGGCCGTCGTAGCTTCGAGACTGGTTGGCCGCCAGGCGCAGTCTGCGAGCAGTGCGAGGCCGTTCCGGAGAACGGCCAAAGAGGCTACGTTGGGCCCACCCCTCCGGAATCAGGGGACATTACGTACCCAAGATCTGATGTCCGGTACGTGTGCATCTCGTGTGCCAGAGGGAAATTTGGCCTGGTTCCTGACGAACTCACAGGACATATCTGCAGCCAAAACTGTCGAGACGGTCTGTGCGTCGATGCGACTATTCAGCCCCGAGGCGTTCTCGGCCGGCTAACCACGGTCGAGCGCATCGCGCGCCTCAAAGAGGACTACGCGCCGCGCGGGTGGAGAGTAGTTGGCGCCGAACCGGACCCAAGAGGTCCAGTGACAGTTACCGGCGAAAGCTGGGCAATCGGGATCGTGCCGGCTAAAGAAGGCATCTGGCCCCGCTGAATGAGGTCGGGACATTCATCTCGAGAACGCATCACAAACGATCGTTCGCAAGACACCGCTTGAGATCCTTCCCGGACCAAGGTGTGAACTGCATCGGTAAATGGCGGGGTTTTCGCAGCGGAAAATGGCGGGGTTTTCGCAGCGGAAAATGGCGCCTCCGCTTGGCCGACGTTCCAACGCCACACCGCCTCCGAGTGGACCGACGAGTCGGCGATCACCTCTTCGAGCAGCGCGCAGAGCGCTGACTCCTTGTCGGCGAAGTGCAGGTAGAACGCTCCTTGCGATCGCCCGCGCGCTTGACGAGGTCGGCAACTGCAGCCCGGGGGTAGCCATTCTCGGCGAATATCGACCTGGCGGCATCCAGCAGGCGTCGTCGCGTCTCGATTTGACGCTCCCTCTTCGTCGGCATGGCTCTCAGCCAAGCCGCGCGTGATGCGCCGAGGTCACACTGCGTGATAGAGCGGAAGATCTTCGTTTCTTCTGTGACCACTTAGAACTAGCGCGGCTCTTGCGTATCTCGACGGGCACATATATCGTTAACGCGAATCAACCCGCGTTAGATGCGCGGTTCTCGAGGAGGAGAAGCCGTGGACCTAGGACTAACCGATCGCGTGGCCCTTGTCACCGGAGCTTCTAGCGGCATCGGCGAAGCGGTCGCCCTCGCACTCGCCGCCGAGGGTTGCAGAGTCGTCGGCACCGACATCACGGCCGAGGGCATCAACCGACTTGTGTCGCAGGACTCCGATCGTTTTGGCGCGGTCGTTGCCGATCTCGCGACTGAGGACGGGCCTAGGGCTGCCGTCGCTCATACGATCGAGCGCTTCGGTCAGATTGACATTCTCGTCTGCGCGGGGGGAATTTTCGGCAATGCCCGTGGCGGCGTTTTCGCCGCTGATGCCGGCGTGAGCGCGAGTGAGATCTCCGCGGTCGACTGGGATCGCACCCTCAAGGTCAACCTGCGCGGATCGTTCCTCGCCGCCCAGGCTGCCATTCCTTACATGTCCGCGAGGGGCTGGGGCCGCGTCATTCTGATCGGTTCGGTCTCCGGTCAGATGGGCGGCTTTGGGGCTGGTGCTGACTATGCCGCGTCGAAGGCCGCCCTCGGCGGCATGGCTCGGTCGATGGCATTAACCGCTGGCCCCTCCGGCGTCACCGTCAACTACGTCAACCCCGGCATGATCGAGACCCCGATGCTGGCAGGCAATCACAGTTCCGCCTCAACCGCCAAAATCGCACGACAAGCCGCAATGCGCCGCCTAGGACAGCGTGGCGAGCTCGCTGCCGTGATCGCCATGCTCGCCTCTGATCAGGCCGGCTACATCACCGGAACCCACCTCGACGTCAACGGAGGCTATTACTTTGGTTGAAGCTCAGAATCCGCTCGACGGTTTCATGCTCGCTCGAGACGACTTCGCATACGTCGGCACTGATTTGCAACGTCCTGAGTGCATTCTCGCCGAGCCCGATGGCACCATTTGGGCCGCGGATGCCCGGGGTGGCGTAATGAAGATCGTGCCCGGTGGCGAGCAACAGCTGATCACTCAGGTGAATTCAGCTGGCACTGTCGCAGACGAGAATGATACCTCCCGCTGGATCGACGGAACCTTACCCAACGGCCTCGCATTCGACCGTGACGGCAATTTCATCGTCGCCAATTTTGGTACCGATCGGCTCGAGCTGATGACTCGCGACGGGGTGACGACCCCCGTTTTTGAGACTCTTGACGGCAAGCCGATCGGTAAGGTCAACTTCGTCTGCCGCGACAGCAAAGACCGGGTCTGGGTAACGGTGTCGACACAGGTGCACGACTGGGGCACCACAATGAACCCCGACACCGCGGACGGACAACTCCTTTTATATGCGGACGGCCACCTCCGTGTGGTCGCCGACGGCCTCCGATTCACCAACGAGTGCAAGCTCGACGCGGCGGAGGAGTACATCTACGTCGTGCAGACCTGCGGTCGAAATATTCTCAGGTTTCGCATTGAACTGGACGGAAGTCTCTCCGATCGCGAGGTATACGGTCCAAACGACCACGGCCGATTCATCGACGGAATCGCCTTCGACACATTCGGAAACCTCTGGGGTACGTACATCTTCACAGACGGCATTTTTGCGGTCACGCCTGACCGAGACGTGCGCGTCATCTTCGAAGATTCCACCCCAGAGGAGATCGAACGTTTCGATGAGCGCTTCCAGGGGGGCACCGTCGATATGGAGCTGATGCTCTCTCTGGGCGGCCCCGTAGCGCCATGGTGCGCATCGATTACCTTCGGCGGCCCGAACCTGAAAACGGTCTACGTCGGGAGCCTGCGGGCGACAACAATTCCCCATTTTCAGTCTCCCGTGGCGGGACTGCCGCTTGTGCACTGGACAGAGAGGTAACAGACAATGCGTTGGGCAACATTTACAACCGCAACTGAGCCACAGCCATTGGTCGGACTGGTCGTGGACGGAATCATCCACGCATTACCGCCGACCATGACGTTGATCGACGTGATCGCCAACGGAGATGAGGGGCAAGCGACCGCGGCGGAGCGAGCGCTGCGAGACCCTTCCGGCATCTTCCCAGTCGAGGAGATCACCCTGCTCGCGCCGATTCCTCGACCGCCGTCCGTGCGTGACTTCATGGCGTTCGAGAACCATTACGTGACGTCAATGGCCGCGCTGGGAGTGCCGACGAATCCTCTCTACTACCGACAGCCGGTCTTCTACTTCAGCAACCCGGCCGCAGTTCAGGGGCCTACCCAGGATGTTCGGGTCGCGCCCGGGAGCACCTCCTACGACTACGAACTCGAGGTCGCTGTCGTGATCGGCAAGGCAGGAAGCAACATTCATCCGGACGACGCCGAAGACCATATCGCCGGATACACGATCCTGTCAGACTGGAGCGCCCGCGATCTGCAGGAGGACGAATTGACCTTCCAGATCGGCCTAGCAAAGGGAAAAGACACCGCAACCAGTATTGGCCCCTACCTCGTTTCCAAGGATGAGCTTGCGCCATTCAAATCGGAGCGGGGTTTCAACCTTGCGATGACTGCGACCGTGAACGGCAAGCAGTACAGCAGTGGCGACTGGTCGACCATTTACTGGTCGTTCGCCGACATGATCGCATACGCATCCCGGGGCACGACGCTGGTGCCCGGTGACATCATCGGCTCGGGAACAGTAGGCACCGGCTGCATCATCGAGCTGTCCCGGGTTCACGGGACGGCTAAGTATCCCTATCTGGTCGAGAGTGACGTAGTGGAGCTGACGGTCGCTGAACTCGGATCCATTCGGGCTACGGTGACTGCCGCTGACGAACTGATCTCGCTGCGAGGCGGCTCGCGATGAAGCCGGAAAAGATCTTGCTTCGCGCCGGCGCCTTGGCGCCCACGATCGCCGTTCAACCAAGTGCGACTCTTATCGACGCCATCGCGCCACTCGGCATGGTGACTGGACACTTCTCAGACTGGAGAGCGAAACAATGGTAGACAAAACAGGAGTTGCAATAGTTGGCTCCGGCAACATCGGTACCGATCTGATGTTCAAGATCATCCGCGGCTCAGAGTCGCTTCGGGTCGCCGCAATGGTTGGCATCGATCCGGAATCCGACGGGCTCGCCCGCGCAGCGCGCCTCGGCATCCCAATCACTTCGGAAGGGGTGAAAGGCCTTATCGAGATGCCCGAATTCGCGGGCGTCAGCATCATTCTCGATGCGACAAGCGCCGGAGCACACCTCGCGAACGCCAAACTTGTTGAGCCCTATCACCGTCGGCTGATAGATCTCACGCCGGCCGCGATCGGCCCGTTCGTCATTCCGGCCGTGAACCTCAACGATCATCTCGATGCACCGAACATCAACATGGTGACGTGCGGCGGCCAGGCAACCATCCCCATCGTCGCTGCCATCTCTCGAGTCACTCCGGTGGTCTACGCAGAGATCGTGGCCTCCGTATCGTCCCGCTCGGCTGGGCCAGGAACACGAGCGAACATCGACGAATTCACCGAAACCACTACACATGCCATAGAACAAGTAGGCAAAGCCCAAAGAGGAAAAGCGATCATCATCCTGAATCCCGCCGACCCACCACTGATCATGCGCGACACGGTCTACGCGCTGATTGGAAACGCCGACCACGACGCTGTGCGAGCATCAATCCACGAAATGATTAGCGAGGTCGCCACCTATGTTCCGGGATATCGGCGCGTTCAGGAGGTACAATTCACGCCCATTGAACGAAATGACGTAGAGACTTTACTGCCCAACGGGTCTGCCGCAGTGGACACGAAAGTAACTGTATTTCTCGAAGTCGAAGGGGCCGCACACTACTTGCCCGCGTTCGCCGGCAACCTCGACATCATGACGTCAGCGGCAATGCGCGTCGCCGAAAAGATCGCGAAACAAAGTCAGGTCGTCGCAGCATGAACACCACAACCGATATTTACCTGCAAGACGTTACCCTGCGCGACGGAATGCACGCGCTCCGACACCGAATTACACCCGAACGCGTCGGCCGCATCGCGAAGGCCCTCGATGCCGCCGGAGTTGCCGCCATCGAAATCAGTCACGGAGATGGGCTTGCCGGCTCAAGCCTGAACTACGGGCCAGGGTCGAACACCGACTGGGAATGGATCGAAACGGTCGTGCAGAACGTAAAAAACGCCGTTGTAACCACACTTCTCCTGCCAGGCCTAGGAACCATCGTTGACCTCCGCCGCGCATTCGACCTTGGCGTGCGATCGGTTCGGGTCGCCACGCACTGCACCGAGGCCGACGTCGCGAAACAACACATCAGCGTTGCACGGGATCTCGGGATGGACGTATCCGGGTTTCTGATGATGTCGCACATGCTCGCCCCTGCCGAACTCGCCGAACAAGCCAAGCTGATGGAGTCATACGGTGCGCACTGCGTGTACACCACAGACTCCGCCGGCCGGCTCACAACGGAGGATGTGCGTGAACGCATCAGGGCATACCAAGACGTATTGGATTCAGACACACAGATCGGAATTCACGCTCACGAAAACCTCTCTCTAGCGGTGGCGAATTCCGTCGCTGCGGTAGAAGAAGGCGCCTATCGCGTAGATGCCTCACTCGCGGGGCACGGCGCGGCCGCCGGCAACACCCCCATCGAAGCCTTCGTTGCAGTGGCAAATCTTCGAGGCTGGACCACCGGCGCTGATCTCTTCGCCCTCGAAGACGCGGCCGACGATCTGGTTCGACCACTGCAAGACCGCCCTGTACGAGTCGATCGCGAAACATTGACCATCGGCTACGCCGGCGTCTACGGCAGCTTCCTCCGTCACGCCGAAATAGCTGCGTCGAACTACGGCGTCGATGCCCGCGACATCCTGATCGAAGCAGGCCGCCGAAAACTCGTCGGCGGCCAAGAAGACATGCTGACCGACATCGCCCTCACCCTCCAAGCGCAACAGCACTGATGGGCGGCGACCGTTCGTTTCGCGAAGACAGTCGCGTTAGATAGTATGTAAGAGTGAAGACTGCATCCTCGCTGCCCCGATCTGCCCGTCCGGGTGGTCGTACGGCACGGACCGCGTCCGCCGTACACGAAGCCGTTTTGACACTCATCGCAGAACGCGGTCGCGATGGATTGACGATGAAGGAGATCGCGGCGACATCGGGCGTACATGAGGCGACTCTCTATCGCCGGTGGCGCGACGTCGACACCGTGATTCTCGATGCCGCGACAGCGAGGATCATTCGCGATTTGCCCATTCCGGATACTGGCTCGATCCGTGGTGATCTTCTCGGGTGGGTGTCGGCCGCGTCCGCTGATCTCGCCCGACCCGGTGGATTGGCGCTTTTCGAAGCGCTAATCCGTGCTGATGTCAGGGGACAGGGTGGCGATGTCGACACCGTCAGGCGACGCGAACTAGCTCAGCTTTACCGCGAGCACCGTTCCGTGCAGCTGCAGAATGCGATCGATCGCGCGCGCAGTCGGGGAGAGGTCGTGCCCGAGGTAGAAGTCCTGCTCGACCGCATTATGGGCCCGATCTACGCGCGAGCCGTGTTGGGGTACCGCCGTCTCGACGTCGCCCTGGTGGACCTTGTCGAGAGCGCGTTGCGCATCAACGGCCGCTAAGTCGCTCATCTGTCCTCCGGCCTGTGGCCTGAAAGGGTGGCCGGCCAGTCATCTGCCGGTGGCGACGCTCCCATGAGTCAGTGCGAACGCGATCTCGAGGGCCAGGCTCTTTCGATCCCCGACTTCGCGCGGCTCAAGATCTCCCGCGGCGAAAGATGGTCGGGGATCGACCCGGCGATTTTGGGGTCCGAGAGCAACTCGATGTCAAACCAGCCGGAGTAGCCAGCGCTGTCGAGAGCGTTCAGAATCACGTCGAAGCGAATCACACCGTCACCCGGAATGCTCCTGTTCATCCCGGTGTCGACGCCACGTGGGGCGTCTCCGAGCTGAACGATTGTGAAGAGAGAGGAATACGATTCGATATCTGCGAGCAAAGTCGGAGATTCGAAGTGGTGCCAGACGTCGAATACGATCCCGACGTTGGGTACCCCGATCTCGTCGATGAGGTCTGCCGCCTCATCAACCGACGAGATGATTGATGCGTCGGGCGCGAAGCTGGCGCGGATCGGCTCGATGCCGACAAGTGCTCCTACCTCCGCAGCGGCCGCACACACCCGACGATATCCCTCGACAACGATACGCCGCTGCTCGGAGTCCTCCAGCGATCCGTCGACTCCGGTCAGAGTGATGAACTGAGATGGCCGGAAACGCTCGAAACGGGTGATAGAGGCGATCATCTCGTCGAGACGAACCTGCGGATCTTGGGATCCTCCGAAGAATTCGCTCGGCAGGATGCTGGGGGTCTCTGGCACGCAGAGTGTGGCCTGTATATCTGCGGCCGTGAGGAGTTCCGCAAACTCCTCATCCCGGCCGTATTCGAGCTTCTGCGCCTCCACTCCCAGACCGCGCACACCGACATCACGGCAGGCTTCAACGTCGTCCTCAAAGGTCGAGCCCTTGAACGTCATCTGGTTCACCGAAAGTCGACTATCCAGTCGAGCATCCCTGGGGCGACGTTGCTCATCCAGTTCTTGCATCTCAAGCATTCCTTCTCTGGTCGCATGGCACCCACCCGCGCGCACGCTCCGGGACGAGTGACACCACGCCGTAGTGGCTGATAACGATTTGACTGCAAACGCGAAACTTCTTGCATTCAGTGGAAGTCTGCGTCACAGTTTTCATTATAGCAATTTGTCTCGCGTTTAGCTCAACGTCAGTCCAATGGAGGAAAAGTTGATGGAACAGCCTCAGCGCCCCGAATCGAGTGCCTTGCACGAACTCGATCTGGTAGCCGATTTGGTGGCCGAATGGGATGTACCGATTCCAATGCGCGACGGTGTGGTGCTGCGAGCGGACGTGTTCCGGCCGGTTGGTGACGCCCCGTCACCCGTCCTCCTCAGCTATGGCGGGTATGGCAAGAATTTGCCGATACAGGTCGCATATCCGGCTGCGTGGAGGATTCTGCTCAAGCAGCGACCCGAGGTTCTCGTGGGTTCGTCGGGGCAGCTGATGTCGTGGGAGCTGCCCGATCCGGAACGATGGATACCACTTGGATACACCCTGGTTCGCGTCGATGCGAGGGGAACCGGACGGTCACCCGGCGTCATGGACAATATGTCATCGCCCGAAGCCGATGACATCTACGACGCCGTGGAGTGGGCCGCGGCGCAGTCGTGGTCGACCGGCAAGATAGGGCTGACCGGGGTCTCCTACATGGCGATCGTCCAGTGGACCGCCGCATCTCGCAACCCCCCTCATCTCTCGGCCATCTGTCCATGGGAAGGCGCCTCGGACTGGTACCGAGACGTGTCACGACACGGAGGGATCCTCAGCGATTTCGCGAGCAGCTGGTACCAGGGCCAGCCGCTCAAGATCCAGCATGGGACTGGGCCGAGGGGGTGGCGCAACCCGTTCACAGGTGAGCCCGCCGCAGGCGCGGAAGAGCTGAGCGACGAAGCCCTAGTGCGCAACCGTCAAGATCTTTCGATAGGGATGCGGGAGCAAGAGTTCGACGGTGACTATTATCGCGCTCGCTCCGGGCGCTTTGACGACATCAAGGTGCCGCTACTGTCCGCGGGTAACTGGGGGGGTCAAGGGATGCACTTACGTGGGAACGTCGAGGGTTTCACGAACGCAGCTTCAAAGCACAAGTGGTTGGAGATTCACGGAGGCAACCACTGGACCCGGTTCTATAGCGACGAAGGCGTCGAGCTACAGCGACGCTTTTTCGACTTCTTCTTGAAAGGCGAGGGCGACTGGGGCAATGAACCGCCCGTTCTCCTCCAGATTCGGCATCCCGGTGAGATCTTCGTGGCTCGCAAGGAGCAAGAGTGGCCTCTGGCTCGGACGGAGTGGACGCCCTTTTATCTCAACCCCGCCGATTCGATGATCGGGGTCACACTACCAACTGCTGACACGACCGCGACGTTCGATGCGCTCGGCCAGGGTCTCGATCTGCGCACAAAGCCATTCCGAGAGACAACCGAGATCACAGGGCCTCTTGCTTGTCACCTGTGGGTATCGTCATCGGGTACGGACGCTGATCTCTTCGTCGTCGTGCGTCTTTTCGATCCCGACGGAATCGAAGCGTTCTTCGAGGGTTCCGTCGACACTCGGGTGCCGCTGACCCAGGGATGGCTACGCGCATCCCACCGCGAACTCGATATCCAACTCTCTCGCCCGGACCGTCCTTATCATTCGCACGCACGGGCATTGCCGCTGACGCCGGGTGAACCTGTGGAATTGGCCATCGAGGTATGGCCCACGTCAATCGTCGTGCCTACCGGTTACAGCCTCGGTCTAACGGTGCTCGGCCGCGACTTCGATCACGGTCGACGAGACGCAGAAGAAGGGATGATGGCGATCGAGTCGACCGGCGTCGGGCCCTTCACTCATCGTGACCCCGAGGATCGTGCCGCGGGCACGCTCGAGAACCTGCGAATCACCGTGCATTCGAGTGCGGAGCACCCGTCATACCTGCTTGTTCCCATCATCCCCGGGGGTGAGGCATGAGCGGCGCCAATCTTTGCCAACCAACTTTCCAAAGGAGTGTTTTGTGATCAAGCATGTGATGCTTTTCTGGTTCAAGAGCGGGACAGAACAATCAGACAAAGACCAAGTTCTCAACGGAATCACGAACTTCGTCGAGATTCCCGCGGTCCAGCAGGTGGCGTTGGAGGAGAACACGACTTTTCCGGACTCGTCAGCACCCTTCACTCATACCGCCATCCTCACCTTCCTCGACGAGGAAGGCAGAGATGCCTTCTTCGTCGATGACCGACACCGGTCGCTCCGTGAGTGGGCGCTGAAGTTTTTCGGCGACTTGAAGACCATGAGCGTTCGGGACGACGCCGAGCTCGAACGACTCGCCGCTATCCTCCGCACGGCGGAAGATCAACGGCAGCCGGTCCGCCCATTGACTGAGCAGCTGCCGGGGTTTTCCGTGAAAGACGCCTACCGGGTGCAGCAGCTCAATGTCATTCGAAAAGTCCGCGCGGGCGGGGTGGTCGTCGGTCAGAAAGTCGGACTAACGGCCGTCGTCATGCAGCAACAGTTGGGCGTAGACGAGCCGGATTACGGCGTTCTATTCGCCGACATGATGGTCGCCGACGGCGAGCCTATGCCGATCTCGGCGATGATTCAACCTCGGGTCGAGGCCGAGGTCGCTTTCATCATGAAGCATGATCTCCGCGGTCCTGGAGTGACCGACGACGACGCGTTGGCCGCGGTAGAAGGAGCTATTCCGGTCATAGAGGTAATCGACAGTCGTATCTCCGACTGGAAGATCAAACTGCCCGACACCGTCGCGGACAACGCCTCGTGTGCAAGGGTTGTCCGCGGCTCGAGAGTGACTCCAGTGGACGCACTCGATCTTGCGGGAATTGAACTAAGCCTGTCAGTCGACGGTGTCGTCGTTTCCACCGGGGTTGGCGCTGCGGTGCTAGGCAACCCGATCCGCGGCGTCGTATGGCTCGCGAACAAACTCGGCGAGCTGGGCGGCTCTCTCAAAGCCGGCGATCTCGTGCTCGCGGGCGCCTTGCACGCCTCTCTGCCGGTGACCGCTGGGGCGGTGGTCCGAGCCGAATTTACAGAGATCGGCACCGTGACGGCCGCGTTTTCCGACTGACTGGGCACCGTTGGCGTTGACCCCAACAGCTTTTAGACAACGAACGAATTCGAGTCGAGGAGGACACGATGCAGAAAACAGAGGGTGGTGCGGTCTCGCGCCTTCCAGTAGATCGGCTGCAGTCGAGCCTGAGCATTCGCGGGCTCACTAAAACCTACCCCGGCACGCGTGCACTTGACCATATCGATTTGAATTTTGCAGCAGGTCGAATTCATGCGGTAGTCGGCGGAAACGGTTCAGGAAAATCAACCCTGATCAAGATTTTGGCCGGCGTCCTCCGGGCCGACACTGGTGCGCTCACGATAGGAACCGACGAGTTTGATCTGAGCGGGTTCGATGCGGCGTCGTCGAGGAACGCGGGAGTGAGGGTAGTTCACCAAGATCTCGGAGTCTTCCCCATACTTTCCGTCGCTGAGAATATTGCACTCGGCTCCGGTTACCCCACTACGGCACTCGGACTTGTGGGGTGGCGTAGCTTGCGGAAGCGCGCGGCAACCGTTTTGGATTCGTTTCAGATCGATGTGGACCCCGGTACTCCGATGCAGTCGCTTCGCTTGGCCGTACAAACTCGAATCGCAATCGCTCGGGCACTTCAGAGTCAGGACAACGCTTCGTCAAAGGTTTTGGTTCTGGATGAACCCACGGCGGCACTCCCAACACACGAGGCCAATGAGTTGCTTGGAACGCTCCGTGGCTTCGCCGATATGGGCCTGACAATCATTTACGTCAGCCACCGCCTCGATGAGATTCTCGATCACACCGACGACGCGTCGGTTATCAGAGATGGAAGCCTCGTCGGGACGGAAACGACTCCCTCCTGGACCGAAGAGAAGTTGATCTCGGCGATGATCGGGAAGGCGCCGATAGCGCGTAAGCCGCGCGCTCAGACGCAAATGAACCGCGGAAATCTACTTGAGATACGCGGGTTAGAGACTGGACCGCTCAAACACCTGGACCTTACCGTTGCGAAGGGCGAAATCGTGGGAATCGCCGGCCTGACGGGTTCGGGACGAAGCTCATTACTGAGAACAATTTTCGGCGTGACCAAGCCAGCTGGCGGACAAATAAGTTTTGACGGGCAGAAGATTCATGCCAATTCTCCCGAACGCGCCGCGAATCGCGGGATCGCTATGGTTCCGGAAAACAGAGCGGTCGAGGCGGCCTTCGCAGATTTGCCTATCCGAGACAATCTCCTCATTACGAGATTGCCAGAGTTTGCTCCTCCAGGCCGAATTCTTCGCGCCGGCCTCATAGAAAAGGAGGCCAGTGCGCTAGTGGCCCGCTTTGCAATCAAGGCTGTCTCTACAGCATCCACGCTTTCGACATTGTCGGGAGGGAATCAACAAAAAGTAATTATGGCTCGGTGGCTGTCGCGCGAACCAAAGCTTCTACTGCTTGATGAGCCCACCCAGGGCGTTGATATCAACTCCCGGAACGAAATTCACGAACAGATTCGTGAGGCCGTTAACGGAGGGGCCGCTGCAATCGTCGTCTCCTCCGACTTCGATGAGCTTGCACTCTTAGCAGATCGCGTTTTGGTGATTCGGGGTGGGCACGTCAGAGCGGAACTGGCGGAGCAGGACCTCACAGTAGAGCGGATCACCCAGCTGGCCACCTTCGACGAGCAGAGCGGAACACGCAAATGACAGCAACAAGAACGCACAAGGCACCTTCGACCCAAACAGGACGGCTCCGTGCAAATGGTTGGGCGCTCCGCGTTCTGGAGCGATACGCACTTGTGCTGCTGATCATTATTATGATCATCATCTTTTCGACCGACCCGGCCTCGTCAAGGGTGTTCCTCAGCGCTCCTAACATCAATTCGATTCTCGCAAATCAGTCTGTAACCGGCATATTGTCGCTCGCAATGCTCGTGACTCTCGTCGCAGGCTTCTTTGACCTTTCCGCGGCCGCAGTAACAGGGGTCGCAAGCGTCATAGTCGCCTCCTTTACCGGAGCTCACGTTGGAAATCCCGTTTTGGCCGTGGCAATCGCCATCTGCGTCGGCGCCGCAATCGGCGCGCTAACGGGTTTCCTGATCGCGAAGGTGCGACTCGACTCGTTCATCATCACCCTCGGCTTATATATCCTGCTGGGCGGAGTGCTTGTCTGGTACACGCAAGGACAAACACTCCCGACTGGCTCCTCGTTCAGCGACATCTCGTCGATCAAAATCTTCGGAATTCCCAGTCCATTCATTCTCCTCATCATCGTCGGCATTCTTGTTTGGCTATTCCTTCAGCACACCCCGTTCGGACGGTACCTCGAAGCGATCGGGTCGAACTCAAACGCCGCCAGGCTCGTCGGAATCAACGTCGACCGAATTGTTTGGCTCAGTTTCATTCTTAGCGGTGCGCTGGCTGCCCTAGCGGGTTGCCTTCTGGCATCTAGGAACGGCGGGGGGGACGCCACGACAGGTTCCTCCTATTTGTTTCCTGCTTTCGCGGCCCTGTTTCTTGGAGCGACCGCGATCAGGCCTGGGCGTTTTAACGTGTGGGGCACCATCATCGGCGTATTTTTCCTAGCCATTGCAGTTAGCGGGCTCACCCTAATCGGGGCTTCAACCTGGGTTCAGCCTGTTTTCAACGGCGCCTCGCTGGTCTTGGCTGTCATCTTGTCAACGTTTGCCGCTCGAGCTCGATCACGAAGGGTGGTGCGACCGGCAGACACAAAGAGCTAACTCAACCCACCAAAATCCCAGCTTGGAGAAATAATGAACAAAGTCGTTCGAAACTTAGCGATCGGAGCGTCACTATGCGCTGCGATCGCCCTAACGGGGTGCAGCTCTCCCGCCGCGCCGCAAGCGTCCTCCGCGTCTTCCGTCACTATGCCCACCCTTTCCGAAATGATGACTGGCACGACAACCGCACCCCCAACGACAGGACCCGCGGCCCAGAAGGGCAAAAACGTCTACTTCGTGTCGTGTGGGCAGTCCGCAGGCGGCTGCTCCGATCCAGCAGCAGGCGCAGTGGCAGCCGGAAAGGCTTTGGGCTGGAATGTCACCGTTGAAGACGGAGCCTTTAACGTCGGCGGTGCCTACAACACAGCGATTCGGCAAGCCATCGCCGCAAAACCTGATGGAATTATTCTCGAAGCTATCGACTGCTCATCGGTTCGACCTGCACTACAAGAGGCGAAAGATGCAAACATACCGGTCGTTGGCTTTTCGTCTTTCGACTGCGACGAGGATGGGAGCGGCGATAGTGGAATGTTTGCCTACAAGATCATCCCTAATGCCGTCGATAAAACGGCCGCGGATTTCAACCAACGGTTTGGGCGGTACCAGGCTGCCTATCTGATCGGCAAAACGGCATCCCCTACGAATGTGCTCTGGCTCAACGAGACCGACAACATTCCTGTGATGGATAACATCAACACAGGTTTTCATGACGCGATGAGCACCTGCTCGGCATGCAAGGTCACCGATGTGAATTTCACGGAAAACAACTTCGCAGCTGTAGGTCCGGCGCTCACATCCGCTATCCTTCAAAATCCTCACGCAAATGCTCTAGCACCAGGATATGACACGCCATATTCGTTCGGTGCTGCGAAGGCGCTGTCCGAAAGTGGTGCGGCCGACCGGCTCACGGTAATGGCAGGGCAAGGGACCAGTGTTGGCATGGACATGCTACGCAACGGCCAGGCGGCAGCTGCAGTTCCTTGGGACGCTACGTATGGTGGCTGGATGACTATGGACACTCTCAACCGATTCTTCGCCGGACAGCCACAGGTTGCCGAGGGCTGGGGATTTCAGCTCGTGCAGGATGCGTCTGGTGCGCAGCCCGGCAAAGGATGGGCCACGACGATCGACTACCAAGCGGACTACACCAAAGTGTGGGATCAGTAGGAAGCCGCTGGGTCGAAATAACTTGACCGCAGCATGCGGGTTCGCAATGGCTCTTTCGCGAACCTGCATGCTGCGGTCTTGGTAGGAAGAGGATTCACGACCAAGCCCGTGCTGTCACTCTGAGGCACAACGTCAACACGCCCCACGTCGAATCAACCGATCGCACCGTGAGGGTCCACTAGCTCCGCACGTTGACAAATTTCATGCCATGAACTAACGAAAGGTGCAGCGATGAGCACACAGACGACCGGTACGATCGCAGTCTTCGGCGCGACGGGGCAACTGGGCGGGGCGGTGGTCGACGCGCTGCTGGACCACAAGGCTCTGGTGCGGGCCCTGGTCCGCAACCCGCAGTCCGACAAGGCTCAGGCGCTGGCCGTCCGCGGCGTCGAGCTGGCGGCCATCCGGACCGACGACCCGGCGTCTTTGGCCGCCGCGCTGACGACGGTTGAGGCGTTCTACTTCATGACCCCGGAGGCGAACAACCTCGAAGAGGTCGAGATGGAGATCCGTATCGGCACCGCGCTCGTCGACGCGGCGGTCGCGGCACACGTCCCGCACGTTGTGTTCAGCTCGGTCTTCGGCGCGGACCGGGAGTCGGGTGTGCCGCACCATGACTCGAAGCACTCGATCGAGGAGCACCTGAGGAAGTCCGGCCTCAGGGCCGCGATGGTTCGCCCGACCATCTTCATGGAGGTGATGGCACCGAGACTGGAGCACGGAGAGATCGTGCTGAGGCTGCCGCTGCCGGAGGACGCCGCCGTGAAGATGATCTCGGTCAGCGACGTCGGCCGGGTCGCCGCCGCGCTCTTGCTCGTCACCGCGGAGGCGCCCGGCGGAGCCGTCGAGCTCGTCGGCGACGAGCTGACGGGCCCTCAGATCGCCGCGGCGTTCGGCGTGCGCGCGGGGCTCCCGGCACGTTACGAGGCCCTCCCGTTGAGCGTGCTTCCCAGCGACCTCGACAGGGCCATGTTCCGCCAGTTCGCGAAGTGGGCGGAATACCCGTCGGATCTCGCGGTGGTGCGGGCGATCGAGCCAGCCACCCTGGACCTGGCCGAGTGGATCCGATCCACCGGATGGACCGCGCCCACAAACGTGGCTGGTACCTGACCTCCGGCCGCGAAGAACACACATTCGTTTACTCGCGTCTCTTGAGGCGCCAGGAATCCTCTTCGAAAGGCGACGCCCATGTTGGCCGATCGCTTCCCACGTCTCCCCCACCTTGCGCGCGTCCTCCATGACGTACCAGCGCCGTTCGACAAGTGCACCGACCGTGCCGCATTCGAGGCCAGCGCTTCAAGGTGGGACAACGTGATTATCCATGCGTCAAGAATGCCTGGCGCCATCCGCCGCAGCGCTGGAAACCAGCGCTGCCACTCTGCCCACCTCCACCGCTGCATGGAGACCCAGGGTCCTGTGTGCGGCCGTTGGCGATGGGCAGAGTGGCAGCGGCCGCGGGCAAGTCACGGTCGACACCGAACCTTCCGGAACGGGCAGGTCATCGGTCGGCCTCGACACGGCAACCCGCCACGGATGTTCCCGTTCGTCGTCTAGGGCGTGTCTCCTAAAGCGGCTAGCCAGATGCTGACTGCCCGGAGAACGGCTCCACCGCGATACGTGAGTGCGAGTTTGTCGTAGCGGGTGGCCAGGCCTCGCCATTGCTTGAAGGTATTGAAGTTCCGTTCGACGACGTTGCGGCCCTTGTAGTCCTCTTTGTCAAAGAGCGGCGGCCGGCCTCCGACCGAACCGCGTCGTTTCCGATGGCCGATTTGATCGGCTGGTTCCGGGATGACCGCGGCGATCCAGCGTCCTCGCAGAAGACTCCGGATCGCCCGGGATGAATAGGCTTTGTCTCCGCGCACACGGTCCGGGCGGGTCCGCGGCCTTCCCGGACCTGCCCGATTGATCTTCAGATGGTCGATCAAATGCGGGAACATGGGCGCATCTCCGCCCTGCCCCGGCGCGACCAGCAGCACCAAAGGCCGGCCCTTGCCGTCAACCAGGGCATGGATTTTCGTGCTCAATCCGCCGCGGGAACGGCCAATCGCATGATCATCCGGTTCAGCAAACAGATTCATGTAATTCGACGGGGCCCCCTGTGGCGCGGGGAAGGTTCGTGCCGTGCTGGTGGGCACGGTTCACCGTCGAGTCAACCGAGACCGACCAATCCACTTCACCCCGGGCATCCGCCACCGTCAGCAGCCCGGCAAGGATCCTGTCCCACGTACCATCGCCGCTATAACGGCGGTGCCGCTTCCAAATCGTCTGCCACGGACCGAACTCCGCGGGAACATCGCGCCAGGCGATCCCACACCGATACCGGTAAATGATGCCCTCCACGACCCTGCGATCGTCACGGAACGGACGACCACGCCGCCCCAGAGACGACGGCAACAACGGCTGAATGCGGGCCCACTGCCCATCAGTCAAAACAGAAGTACGAGACACCCATCAAGCATCCCGGACCACCACTCCAGGATTTAGGAGACACGCCCTAGGCGGCGAGGGAGACGAGCTCACCTTTGCCGGGCAGGATGAGATGGAGGTGGAGGGTTTTCAGTGTCACGTCTGCGGTTTGCTTTTGGATGGATGGGATGAAGTCGCCGAGGGCGGCCTGCCTGAGTATCTGCGTCTCGACTCATCGGAATCCGCGTAGATGCTCTCTGGGCCGCAGGATACAAAAAGGGCCTCGGATTTTGACTGGGCTTTCGCCCTCCTAGCTGTCACCCGCAAGATATCGGTAATGAGTTGCCACGGACACGCCTACGGCATCGGCAATCTCCTTGGGAGACATATTGCCCCTCTGCGTCCAGTTCCTTTGCCCTTGATCTTGGTGCTGTCAAAGAGTTTGGGACCGTGGGTAAGCTGACGCCATACCGTCTGATGTTCTAGACCGGTCCTCGGTCCGAGGACCGAAGCAATAAGCCGTTGGAGTCCGAAGAAGCCGCCCGTCCTGACCTTCTTTGGAAGGTGAGTGGCCCACACGCCGGCGACACGCCGCCGACCAGGCAGCTTCGAATTCAAAAAAAGGGTCAGGATGGCCACGCTCACAGGCCCATCCAGGGCCTGTCCCTAGTTGAGCGCGATCACCAGCATCTGAGTGGTGCCCGGGATGCAGGTCTGCAGGATTGCCCGCGGGAAACCGCCGAATACGGCGGCCACGTTGTTGGTTGTCCCGCCTTGGGGCACCTGGCCGCGCGCAGTCACTGTGTACGTGCCGTAACCGGGGATGCTCACCGTCTCGCCAACGCCGATGCCCGAGAAGCGTGCCCACCCTCCGCAGAAATCATGCTCGGTAATGAACAGTGAGTAAGCGTCCGTCGGTGTGAAGTGGATGGGGCCAATGCAACTGTCCACGGCGGCCTGCCCGCCTGAACCTGCAACGTAGATTGTCCGCACCGCCGGTGCGGGCGCCGGAGCTTGCGCGGCTACAGGTGCGGGAGCAGGGGCGGCGGGGGCCGCGACGGCAACCGGCGGTCCTGTCAGCTTCAATACCTCGCCGGGCACGATGATGGAATAGGCGCTGAGTCCGTTGGCCGCAAGCATCGCGTTGACGTCGACCCCGAACCTGGCGGCTATCGAGCCTACGGTGTCGCCGCTGGCGACCGGGTAAGTGTTCGTGTCAGGAGCAGGAGCAGGAGCAGGAGCAGGAGCAGGAGCAGGAGCGGGAGCGGGGGCTGGGGCTGGGGCTGGGGCGGGCGGCGCTGCGACAGTGGCCGGCGCCTGTGACTGTGCCGGAGCTGGCGTGGTGACCGGAGTGGGGCTCGCTGCCGGCGTCGGATTGGCTGCGGCCGGTGAAGGGGCGGCAATCACGGCTCCCGAGCCGATGCTCGGGGCAGCCGTGGCGCTTGTGCCTGCCGGTGTCAGTACCCGTGAGTAGCTTTGGGTCATGACGGCCGCCAGCACGACCGCAGCCACGATTGCCCAGGTAGCGATTGATGCCTTGTATCTGGTGATGGTTCTCACTCCGGCGGATATCAGGGCGAAGACGCTGCCTCCGCTGACCCCGCTATGCCTGTACTCCTGTTGAAACATCTCAAAATCCCCGTAATTCATCGTTTCTGGGCCGGCCGGTTGGTTGAACCGGGAAGTGATACGCAGGCGCAGGGGGCGGCGCTTGTTGAGACCCTCTTGCTTAAATGCGCAGCACGGAGGAATCCCTCAATCCATCTGCTTGGATAAATCCATCAAAGGGATGTATGAACCCGTTCTGATAAATCCATCAATAAGATTTATGAAAGAGATATTTCCTTTTTCCTGCTGCAGGTTATTTGAGTGTAGAAATAGGGATTTCGCTTCACACGAGTGGGTGCCACTCGCTTTATTTCCCCGATCCCCGCACAACACTCGCAAGCCTGATTAGGTGGTGGTGGCGGCCGCGTGCGGGGGCCGCATCCCTCTCCTTGAGGGGCTCGGGCGCATCTAGAAACTAAGTTTGCTTAGCATTTAGTAGTCGTATTTATTCCCCGGGAATTTGGTGGGAAGAATCGCGTGCTGGCGCGCAAATTATGGATCCGATAATCTTTCGCGGAGTTTATCCACCATCGCGGGGGAGGGCTTGACCGTTGCGACAGAATAGGACCATGAGTCGAATCGCAATTATTGGCGGCCATGGCAAGGTGGCCTTGCAACTGTCCCGCATCCTGAGCAACGAAGGTCACGCGGTCACATCGTTCATCCGCAATCCGGAACACGCGCCGGACGTCGCGGCGACCGGCGCTGCCCCGGTGGTCCTCGACGTCGAAAATTCGACGACGGCGGAGTTCGCCTCGGCGCTAGACGGCCACGACGCTGTGGTGTGGTCCGCCGGGGCTGGCGGAGGCAATCCGCAACGCACCTATGCCGTAGACAGGGACGGGGCCATCCGCTCGATGGATGCCGCCACGCAGACTGGCGTGGCGCGGTATGTCATGGTGTCCTACTTCGGTGCCGGACCCAGCCACGGCGTTCCCGAGGACAATAGCTTCTACGCCTACGCAGAAGCCAAGGCGGCAGCGGACGAATACCTGCGTGCGACCGATCTCGACTGGACGATTCTGGGCCCCGGAGGGCTGACCAACAATCCAGGGTCGGCGCTCATTGAGGTGGATCCCACGGACCCGGGTACCGGGACGGCGACCTCCCGGGCCAACGTTGCCTTGGTGGCTGCCGCGGTCCTGGAACTGCCCGAGACGGTTCGCCGCACCATTGAGTTCAGGGATGGCTCCGTTCCTGTGGTGGACGCCCTGACGGCATCCTGACGGCATCCTGGCTGCGCCCAGCCGGGATATGTTTGTACGGCTAGTCCGGGGCGTGCCGGGGACGCTGCCATTACGACGTCTGGGGAAAACGGGAACATGGACCAGTTGGCTCTCATTGTCGGATTGCTGCTTGCAACGGTCTTGGCCGTGGGGTTGGGGGACCGCTTGCGGCTCCCGTATCCCGTGCTGATGCTGCTGCTGGCGGCGGCGATGGCCTTCATTCCGGGCTTCCCCGACTTTGAGCTTTCACCCGAATTGATCCTGCCGATCTTCCTTCCGCCTTTGCTGTTCGCGACCGCCCAGAAGAGTTCCTGGGCCGTATTCCGGGTCCGCTGGCGGACGCTGCTGCTCATGGCCGTGGCGCTCGTGGTGGTGTCGACGGCGGTGGTTGCCGGAGCGGCGTGGCTCATGATTCCGGGTATCGGCATTCCCGCGGCGATCGCACTGGGGGCCATGGTGGCTCCGCCGGATCCGGTGGCCGTTGAATCCGTCGCCGGCCGCGTCCACATGCCGCGCAGGCTCATTACCGTGCTGCAGAGCGAGGGCTTGTTCAACGACGCCGCCGCTATCGTGATCTTCCAGGCCGCAGTGGCGGCGACCGTTTCCGGCACGAAGATGGGGGCCGGCGTCGTCCTCCAATTCATCATCGGAGCCGCGCTGGCCGTCATTGTCGGCATCGCCATGGGCTGGTTGACGAGGCTGATCACAAAGCTCGTCACCTCGATGGTGGCGCGCAGCGCAGTCACACTGGTGATTCCCTTTGCCGCCTACATCCTGGCCGAAGAGTTGCACGCCTCGGGTGTGATCGCCGTCGTCGTCACCGCGCTCGAGACACAGCGGCACGCGCGGTCCCAGGACGCCGCCGAGCGTGTCACGCGCACTGCCTTCTGGGATGTGGTGGAACTCCTGGCCACGGGCCTGGCGTTCGGGCTGGTGGGGCTGGAGATCCGGCATGTGATCCGGGACGAAGGCGCGGCCATTTTCGGCATGATCGGCACGGCGGTGGTGGTGTGCGTGCTGGTATTTGTTGTCCGTTTCGCTTGGCTTGGGCTTTTGGCGATCTCGGCCCGCAAGCGGAAGAACCTGCTGCAGCCGACGTCACCCAAGGAAGTTTTGATCCTCACCTGGTGCGGCATGCGCGGCCTCGCTACTCTTGCCCTCGCGCTGGCGCTGCCGCTCACCATTGCCGACGGCAGCGACTTCCCTGCCCGGCACGAGATCCTGGTTATCGCGTGCGCGGTGCTGTTGGCCACCTTGGTCCTGCCTGGACTCACGCTTCCGTGGCTCATGCGCGTGCTCAAGGCTTCGGAGGACGGTTCGCACGAAAAGGATGCCGCGCGCCTTTTGGCCAAGCGAGCCCAGACTGCGGCCATCGCTGCGCTCAAGGAGCACGATCTGATGAAGGAGCTGCCGGCGGACAAGGTGGCCCTGGTCAAGGAAAAGATGACCCGCCTGCACGCCGAGCTCCTGGACGGGACACTGAAGAATGAGTCCGACGCCGAAAAGCGCCAACGCGGCAGGGAACTGGCCATAGCGGTTCAGACCATCGCGCTGGATGCCGCACGCCAGGAAGTGGTCGCCGCGCGGAGCGAGCCTGGCATGGATCCCGAGGTGGCGGACCGAGTGCTGCGCCAGCTGGACCTCCGCACCATGGCGATGCCGGACTGACGGCTGCACAAGAACGGGCGGCATAACCCGCCCAAAATGGCTACACGCGCCGCAAATCCAGGTCCAAGGAGTTCTTTTCCACGTGATCCAAGGCGTGGCGCACCGCGCCGATTCCCACAATCGCATCGCCCAATGGAGAAGCAGCGAGCCGCGGGGGAGTGGCCGTGTACGCGGCCAGCTTCCGGGCGGTCGGCTCAAGAAGGACCGACGCCGAATCTGCCACGGCGCCGCCGATCACCACGAGTTCGGGGTTGAGCATGATGGCCATCGTGGAGACCACCCTGGCCAGCCGGTCCGAGAGCCGGTCCAGGATGCCCAGCGCCACTTTGTCGCCCAGGGCGGCGGCGGCGAAGACGTGTTGCGCAGTGATCTCACGGGTACCCGCCGTCCGCAGCGTGGTTTTCGACTCTCCCGCCAAGGCTTCCGTTGCCCACAATCTGGCCAGCGCGGCGAGACCGTCGGCCGAGCCCACTCCCTCCACCATATCCAAGTAGGCCATTTCGCCTGCGCCTCCACGGCTGCCATGGAGCAGCCTGCCTGATTCGACCAGGCCTGCACCAAAACGCTCGCCGGCCAAGAGCACGGCGAGGTCTTGGACGCCGCTTCCGGCTCCCCGCCAACATTCGCCCAGTGCCGCAAGGTTTGCGTCGTTCTCCAGTAGTACCGCCCAGCCGTGCAGATCGTGCAGCGCTTTCTTCAGTCCGACGTCGAATAGGCTCCAGAACGGCTGGCTGACGAGGATATTTCCGTCCCGGTCCACCGGGGCGGCAAGCCCGACTGTCACCGCGAGGACTTTCTCCGGCGGCACGCCGGCAGCCTCGAGAGCCAGCAGTGCCGTCTCGCTAATGACGCGTATCCGTTCTTGCGCCTCGATCTCTTGGGCCCGGAAGGGCTTGCTGGCCCGACCCGTGGTGTTTCCGCGCAGATCGGCCACCACCACTGTGGTCTTGAGGACGCCGACGTCGATCCCCAAGACGCAGCCGGCGCTTTCGTCGAGCTCGAAGCGACGTGCGGGGCGGCCCTTCTGGTAAGTGCCGAAGTCGCGCTGGTTTTCCAGTTCCCTGATCCAGCCCCGGGCCATGAGGTCAACGCACACGGAAATGGTGGTGGCACGGGTCAGCCCTGTGGCTTCCATCAGCTCCGAGACGGTCACTGCGTTGGAGGAACGGATGACTGCGAGCACGCTGGCCGCATTGACCCGGCGCAGCATCTGCGGAGTGGCCGTCGCGATTTCGGGCATCCCTGTTGACCTCCTGTAGACATCTGTCACATAATACTTGAAGCACTAAATTTAGATTCTAAATAAACACTTCAACAATCGCGTCGACACAGAACAGGAATCCCTTTGCCCTCCACCGCCGCCTTGGCAACTCTCTCCGACTCCGAGCGCATGGCCGATCCCAACTGGTGGCGCCAAGCGGCCGTGTACCAGATCTACCCGCGCAGTTTTTCCGATGCGAACGGCGACGGCCTGGGTGATATCAAAGGCATTACCGCCAAGGTGCCGTACTTGAAGGCACTGGGGATCGACGCCGTCTGGTTGAGCCCGTTCTACCCCTCGGCCCTGGCTGACGGCGGCTACGACGTGGACGACTACCGCAACGTTGACCCGAAGCTGGGCACGCTGGCCGACTTTGATGAGATGGCGGCCGCGCTGCACGCTGCGGGCATCAAATTGATCGCGGACATCGTCCCAAACCACTCCTCGGACCGGCACGAATGGTTCAAGGAGGCGCTGGCTTCCCCCAAGGGCTCGGCTGCCCGTGAACGCTACATCTTCCGCGACGGCCTCGGCGAGAACGGCGAACTGCCCCCGGCGGACTGGGACTCGATCTTCGGTGGCCCGGCCTGGGAGCGCATCACCGAACCGGACGGTACACCCGGACAGTGGTACATGCACATCTTCACCAAGGAGCAGCCGGACTTCAACTGGGACAACCCAGAGGTCCGCGAGGACTTCCTGAAGACCCTGCGCTTCTGGTCCGACCGTGGCGTGGACGGCTTCCGCATCGACGTCGCCCATGCCCTCACGAAGGACCTGCCGGAGGTGCTGCCCTCGAAGACCGAGTTGCCCAAGGAAGGCGACAACGCCTTGGGCGCCCACCCTTTCTGGGACCGCGACGAGGTGCACGAGATCTATTCCGAGTGGCGCAAGCTCTTCAATGAGTACAACCCGCCGCGCACCGCCGTGGCCGAAGCCTGGGTGCACGCCGACCGCCGCGCCCGCTACGCCAGCCCTGACGGACTGGGCCAGGCCTTCAACTTCGACCTCCTCAAGGCCGATTTCGACGCCGCCCAATTCCGCAGCATCATCACCAAGAACCTTGCCGAGGCTGCAGCGTCCGGCGCCTCCTCCACGTGGGTCTTCTCAAACCATGACGTGGTCCGCCACGCTACCCGCTACGGCTTGCCCCAGGGCGGCGGCCGCGACGGCGAGGGCCAGGACGGCAAGGGATGGCTGCTCGACGGCGGTCTGGCCGTCGACGTCGACGCCGAGCTCGGCTTGCGCCGTGCCCGCGCCGCGTCGCTGCTGATGTTCGCCCTGCCGGGCTCCGCATACTTGTATCAGGGCGAAGAGCTTGGCCTGCAGGAAGTCGGCGACATCGTGGATTCCGAGCGCCAGGACCCGGCGTTCTTCCGTAACCCGGGCGTGGATGTTGGCCGTGATGGCTGCCGTGTGCCGCTCCCGTGGACCAGTGAAGGTTCTTCCTTCGGCTTCGGCGACGGACATGCCCACTTGCCGCAGCCTGAATGGTTCGCCGGCTACGCCGTGGAGGCGCAGGACAAGGTTCCGGGCTCCACGCTGGAGCTGTACCGCAAGGCCTTGGAGCTGCGGTCGGAGCTGCAGGCGGCAGAGGACCTAGAATGGATTCCTTCCAGCAACGAGTCGGTGCTGCACTTCGTGCGGCCCAACGGCTGGCAATCGGTGACGAACTTCGGCACGGAGCCCGTGGCACTTCCGGAGGGCACCGTCGTCGTGAGCAGCGCACCGCTCGACGGCGGCAAGCTCCCGGCAAACACGACCGCTTGGATCGTCTGACCCCTGACCGCTGACCCAACTAGCTCGCAGTTAACGTCGTTTTGAAGGCTCAAAACGACAACAACTGCGAGCTAGTTGCATGTGAAAGAGTTGGAAAATGACTGCAACGAATGAAACTGCAAACAGCCGGCTCATCTACGGCTGCATGGGCCTTGGCGGGCCCTGGGAAGGCAACGAGTACGGTAGCGCCTACGTTGATCAGGCCGCGGAAGCGATCGACGCAGCGATGCGGATCGGGATCACGCTGTTCGACCACGCCGACATCTACCGCAGCGGCAAGTCCGAGGCCGTGTTCGGCGACGTGCTGGCCCGGACCTCAGGGCTGCGTGAAAAGATCCAGCTGCAGACCAAGTGCGGAATTCGGCTCAGCCAGCCAGGAGTCCAAGGACACTACGATCTGAGCAAGGGCGCCATCCTGGAACGGGTCAACGGAAGCCTTCAACGGCTGAGGACCGATTACGTCGACGTGCTGCTCCTCCACCGCCCGGACCCCCTGATGGAACCCGCAGAGGTGGCGTCCGCCGTCGGGCAGCTCATGGCGGAAGGCAAGGTCCGGCAGCTTGGGGTGTCCAACATGTCCGGAGCCCAGATCGCCTTCCTCCAGGACAGGCTGGAGACCCCCATCATCGCCAACCAGTTGGAGATGAGTCTTCACCGGCGCGCCTGGCTCGAGAGCACCGTCCTGGTCAACCATGACGACGCCCTCGGCTACGGTTTCCCGCACGGCACCTTGGAGCACTGCGTCAGCCACGGGATTGAGCTGCAGGCCTACGGCTCCCTCGCCCAGGGCCGGTACACGGGTTCGACGCCGGATGCCCCGACTGCCGCCGACACCGAGACTGCCGCGTTGGTCGCCAAGCTTGCGGAAGAGAAGGGTGTTACTCCTGAGGCCGTGCTGCTGGGCTGGCTCATGAAGCACCCTGCCCGCATTTCCCCGGTGTTGGGCAGTTCCAACCCGACGCGGATTGCGGCCTGCGCGGACGCCGTCGCCGTCGCTGCAGCCATGACTCGGGCCGAGTGGTACGGCCTGTGGGTGGCTGCGCGGGGAAAGAGTGTTCCCTAAGCGCGTTAAGCCCAACTAACTCGCAGTTGTTGTCGTTTTGAGGCTTCATAACGACAACAACTGCGAGCTAGTTGGGTTGGTTCTGCCTGTCACAATCGTTTTGTTCGTATTGATGCTCACACCTGCGCCCGATTCTTAGCGTTCCTGGCGGCTGGCCGGATACGGTAGATACATGACGTCTAGCACCGCCGCCGAGTCCATTCGGTCCACCCGCAGAATTCCCGCCGACATTGCCCGCTCCTGGCTCCTCGTGAACGCCATGAAGACGGAACTTTTCGACCAGTCGGCCTCATCGCGCGCGGACGCCATCATCCTTGACATCGAAGACGCCGTGGACCCGTCCCAGAAGGACATTGCCCGCGGCAACGTCATCAATTGGCTGACCGCCGGTGGCCAGGCCTGGGTCCGGATCAACGACGCCACGAGCCCGTTCTGGGCCGATGACCTCGCCGGTCTGCGTGGCACCCCCGGCCTGTTGGGAGTCATGCTGGCCAAGACCGAGTCCGCGGACCAGGTCACGGAATCCTTCCACCGCATGGACGGCAAGACGCCGGTTGTCGCCCTCGTGGAGTCGGCCCTCGGCATCGAGGAAGCCAACCACATCGCCCGGGCCCAGGGTGCCTTCCGCCTGGCCTTCGGTTCGGGCGACTTCCGCCGGGACACTGGCATGGCCGCCACCCCTGAGGCGATGGCCTACCCCCGGGCCAAGCTGGTTGTCGCCAGCCGTGTGGGCAACCTCCCGGGCCCCATCGACGGCCCGACCGTCGGCACCAACCACCCGATCCTGCGCGAGCAGACCGGGATCACGGTGACCATGGGCATGACCGGCAAGCTCTGCCTGGCCATCGACCAGACCACCGTCATCAACGAGGTCATCAGCCCCACGCCGTCGGACGTCGCCTGGGCAACAGACTTCATGAACGACTTCGAAGCAAACGGCAGGGTCATCCGCGACGGTTCCGACCTCCCTCGACTCGGCCGCGCTGAAAAGATCATGAAACTCGCCGTGGCCTTCGGGGTCCAGCCCTCCCTGTAAGTCGGGAAGCGAGCGTGCTCATGTCGAGACGCTCGCTCACTTATGTCCGGCTTTTTCAGGACGCTCGCTCACAAACAAGCCCAACCGACGGGATCCTCCTGCAGATGATCTGAGCGAGCGTCCGACCACAACCGTTGATATGTGAGCGAGCGTCGGAAGGCCACCGGACGCCGTCGAACGCTACGGTGGACACCTCGACGGCGTTCTGTCGCCGACGGCGCTCCCGTCCACCGACGCTCGCTCACTTTTGTCGGGTTCTGACCAGGCGCTCGCTCACTTTTACCGGATTTTCTCCTGCCGTCCGTGTAAGGGTATCGGGAGCGAGTGACCTAAACTTGGGTGGTGCTGAACGAATTCTGGGCCACGGCCTCCACCACCTACAAGACGCTGGTTTTCAGTGCGATGGGGCTTATCGCCGTCGGAATCATCCTGACGATTGTCGGCAACACCTCACATAACCAAGGCCTTGCGGTAGCCTCGCTGGCCGTGATCGGGCTCGGCCTGGTTCTGCATGTAGTGGGCATGGTGGTCCGCGGGCAGCAGATCCGCAAAGGTTTGAAGAAGAAGTAACCCAGCCACGATCCTGACCGGAGTGTAGCGATGACCGAGCATGCCGTAGTGATCGTCGGAGCAGGTCCCGCAGGGTTGATGTTGGCCGGAGAGTTGGCATTGGCGGGCGTCGACGTCGCTATTGTCGAGCGGCGTGCAAACCAGGATCTCGCCGGCTCACGTGCAGGCGGTTTGCACTCACGCACCATCGAGGTCCTCGATCAGCGTGGAATTGCTGATCGGTTCCTGTCGGAGGGGCAGGCGGCGCAGGTCGCGGGATTCGCCGGGGTCCGCCTGGACATCAGCGACTTTCCCACACGTCACAACTACGGGCTCGGGCTGTGGCAGAACCATATCGAGCGCATACTTGCCGGCTGGGTCGGCGAGTTGGCGGTGCCCATCTATCGCGGACGTGAGGTGACCGGTTTCGCACAGGATGGCACCGGCGTCGACGTCGAGCTGTCCGACGGCCGGCCGTTGCGGGCCGAATACCTCGTCGGGTGCGACGGCGGACGCAGTCTGGTCCGTAAAGTAGCCGGCATCGAGTTCCCGGGATGGGATCCGACCACCAGCGCCCTGATCGCCCAGGTCGAGATGGCCGAGCAGCCGCCACTGGGTGTCCACCCCAATCCTTTCGGAATCCACTCCTTCGGCAAGTTGGAGTACAAGATTCACGACGGCAAGGTGGTCTACCTGGATGGTGGGCCCGTAGGCGTCATGGTGACCGAACAGAACGTCGGACCCGCCACAGAACCGACCCTCCAGGATCTGAGCGATGCACTCATCGCCGTATGCGGGACGGATTACGGGATCCACAGTCCTATCTGGATCTCCAGATTCACCGATATGACCCGGCAGGCCGCGAGCTACCGCGACAGACGAGTCCTTCTCGCCGGCGACGCGGCACACGTGCATGCCCCGGACGGCGGACAGGGCCTCAACACCGGTGTGCAGGACGCGGTGAATCTGGGATGGAAGCTGGCCCAGGTGATCAAGCGGATATCCCCGGAAAGCCTCCTCGATACCTACCATGCCGAGCGTCACCCGGTGGCTGCGCGCGTGCTGCGCAACACAATGGCGAGTGTTGCGCTTCGCCGCCCCGACGAACGCACGAAGGCCGTGGGAGAAACCATCTCCGAGTTGCTGGGCATGGATGAGCCGCGCAGACGATTCGCCGCGATGATGTCGGGCTTGGACATTCACTACGACCTCGGCGAAGGACACCCGCTGCTCGGGCGCCGCATGCCAGATCTCGAACTGGTGACCTCCGATGGCCCGCTGCGGGTCTTCACCCTGCTTCACGAGGCCCGTCCGGTGCTCCTCAACCTCGGTGAGCCAGATGGCGTCGACATCACTCCATGGGCAGATCGGGTTCAGCTGATCGGTGCCACATACCGTGGTGTGTGGGAGCTTCCGGCACTCGGCGCGGTCACTGCTCCGACCGCCGTGTTGGTTCGGCCCGACGGATATGTGGCCTGGGTCGGAGACGGTACCCAGCTGGGCCTCGCCGACGCGCTGGCCACGTGGTTCGGACCGCCTACCGCGGCGTAGTGCGCCGGTTTCGACGATCAGTCTGTTAGGTGGAGACACGTCCCGGGCCGATAGGGTTGGACCATGACATCACATCCGGTTAATCCGAACTTGCTGGGCCGCAGCTACCCTGCCGCAGAGGTGTACGACGTCGGCCGCGAAAAGATCCGGGAGTTCGCCCGGGCCGTGAAAGCCACCCACCCCGCCCACTTCGACGTCGAAGCCGCCAAAGCCCTCGGGCACAGCGACCTCGTCGCCCCGCCGACCTTCGCCATCATCGTTGCCCAGCGGGCCGATGCCCAGCTGATCGAGGACCCCGATTCCGGGATTGACTTCAGCCGCGTGGTCCACGCAGACCAGCGCTTCACGCACCACCGCGCGATTGTTGCCGGAGACCAGTTGCGGGCCGAGCTGCACGTCGACGGCGTCCGCGCCATGGGCGGCGGGGCCATGATCACCACGCGTTCGGAAATCTTCGCTGTCAGCGAGGACAACCAGCGCGAAAGGGTCGCCACCACCACCTCGTCCATCCTGGTCCGCGGAGAGGGACAGTAGCCATGAGCTTGAAACTCGAAGAACTCACCGTCGGGCAGGAAATCGGTACCCGCAGCATCGAGGTCACCCGCCAGGACCTGGTCAAATACGCGGGCGCGTCCGGCGACTTCAACCCGATCCACTGGAACGAATCCTTCGCCACCGGCGTCGAACTTCCCGGAGTCATCGCCCACGGCATGTTCACCATGGGCTCCGCAGTGCAATTGGTGAGCGACTGGGCCGGCGACCCTGCCGCCGTCGTCGACTACCAGACGCGCTTCACCAAACCGGTGCTGGTCGCCGACACCACTGGCACGAGCGAGCCCGGCGCGGTGATTGAGGTTTCCGGCGTGGTGGGAGCGCTCGACGCCGATTCCCGCACCGCCCGCATCGACCTGACCGTCACCTTTGGCGGCCAGAAAGTCCTGATGAAATCCCAGGCCGTCGTGAAGCTCGCTTGAGCAGGCTGCAACAGTCAGCACCACGCGCCACCGCGGCGGAATTGTCGCGGTGGCGCAATGCTGTTGTGGTCGCGTACGGCGCAAGCGGCCTGGCATTCTCTTCCTGGGTGTCCAGGTTGCCGGCGATCCGCGATGGACTGAACCTGACACCTGGCACTGTCGGCCTCCTGTTGATGTGCATGACGGTGGCATCGTTCGTTTCCGTGTCCGCATCCGGAGTGATCGTGATCCGGCTCGGATCACGGTTGACCACCCGGATCGGCGGCGCCATGGTGGGCGTCGGCCTGGCGGTCGCCGGTTTTGGCACGTCCGTGCTGGCAAACCCGGTGGTGGTGGCGGCCGGGCTCATGGTGATAGGCCTCGGCACAGCCAGCTGGAACACGGCATCCAATGTAGAGGGAGCGTCGCTGGAACGCGCGCTTGAACGGCACATCATGCCGCGTCTCCATGGATCCTTCAGCCTGGGCACCGTTGCGGGCGCAGGGCTCGGAGCCTGGGCAGCTGCCGCCGGACTACCGGTCTTTTGGCATTTGGCTGCGGCCGGCCTGGTGGTCGCCGTCTCCGTAGTGACCGCGGCCGCCTGGTTCCGAGCGGACGCCGCGCGCCATTCCACAGGACGAGGTACCGCAAAGGCCTTCAAGCCCGAAAAGCCGGACACGTTTGAAGATCCTTCAACCGGCCCCTTGCCCATCATCCAGCCCGGCAAGCAGAAACCGGCCGAACCGCTGGACAGCAAACGCATGGTGGCCCGGGCATGGCGCGAACGCCGGACCCTCTTGCTCGGCTTGCTCGTCCTGGGGCTCGCCCTGGCAGAAGGCGCAGCGGGGGATTGGGTGGCCTTGGCGTTGGCCGATGGCCATGGTCAATCCGATGCGGCCGGAGCCGTGGGTTATGGAATCTTCGTGACGTTCATGACAGTGGGACGCTTTGCCGGGACGGTGGTCTTGGACCGCTTCGGACGCGTTCCGGTGATGCGTTGGTGTTCGGCCACGGCCGTGGTCGGCCTGGCGTTGTTTGTCTTCTCGCCGGTGCCGTGGCTGGCCTTCGTGGCACTGGCCATCTGGGGGCTCGGTGCCTCCTTGGGCTTCCCGGTGGGCATGTCGGCCGCCGCGGACGATCCAGCGCACGCCGCGGCCCGGGTTTCCGTTGTGTCCACGATTGGCTATGGGGCTTTCCTTTGCGGTCCGCCGCTGTTGGGGTTGCTGGCGGAGCACTTCGGCATCCTGCATTCCTTGCTCGCCGTCCTTGTCCTGCTCGTCGCGAGCTTCTTACTGGCGCCCGTCTCGCGGAAGCGCGCCCCTGAGTCGGCCAGGGCGGGCAATCCCCGCTAGGCTTGTTTGGTGACCCAGACGATGCTCTCCGAACTGACCACGGCCGCCGTTGGTGGCCCTGCCGGCACCTTTGTGGAAGCCCGAACCGAAGAGGAAATCATCGACGCCGTCCGTTCGGCAGATGCGGCCGGCGACAACCTGCTCATCATCGGTGGCGGGTCCAACCTGCTGATCTCCGACGCCGGATACCCAGGCACCGTGCTCAAGATCGCGTCGCAGGGATTCACCGTCAACTCGGAGGATAGTTGCGGAGGAGTCTCTGTGGTGGTCCAGGCGGGGCACAATTGGGACGCCCTCGTGGAGCACTCCGTGTTGCACGCGTGGTCCGGGCTGGAAGCCCTCTCAGGCATCCCCGGCGCCACGGGTGCCACTCCCGTGCAGAACGTGGGCGCCTACGGTGCAGATGTCTCCCAGACCATCGCGGCCGTCCGTACCTGGGACCGCGAACGCAACGCCGTGCAAACCTTCACCAACTCAGAGCTCAAGTTCGGCTACCGGGACTCCATCCTCAAACAGACCACTGCCGAGGGCTCACCCCGTTACGTGGTGTTGACGGTTGAATTCCAGCTGCCGCTCGGACGCATGAGCGCCCCCATCCGGTACGCAGAGCTGGCCCGGTCCCTCGGGGTTGAGGCAGGGAAGCGCGCATACTCCAACGATGTCCGGCGTGAAGTCCTGCGTCTGCGTGCCTCCAAGGGCATGGTCCTCGACGCTTCGGACAGGGACACGTATTCCACCGGTTCCTTTTTCACCAACCCGATTGTTTCGGCCGCGGCGGCTACATCTTTGCCTGACGGGGCGCCGCAGTACCCGGCTGGAAACGATGGCCTCGTGAAGCTGTCGGCAGCTTGGCTGATCGACCACGCCGGCTTCGGCAAAGGCTTCGGGCTCGACCCCGCGAGCGTGTCCGGCGGACGTGCCTCGCTCTCCACCAAACACACCCTGGCCATCACCAACAGGGGAGGGGCGAGCGCAGAGGACCTGATCGCGATCGCGCGCGAGGTGCGCCGCGGCGTCGTCGAGCGCTTTGGCATTGAACTGCATCCGGAGCCGCTACTGATCGGTTTGACCCTTTAGGGCCTGCGAGGAAGCTCTCAGCGCTTTCCGGTCGGAAGCACCTTGTTGAGCAACAGGAACGTCAGTCCGCAGCTTGCCGCCCCCAAAAGGAAGATCTGGCTGAACGCTATGCTCTGCGGCGACGGGCCGCCGGGCGAAATCCAGCCCGCGGCAGCGAAGCCTATAACGCCGAGCAGCATGACCACGGCGGCAAACAGGAAGCTGCGCACCTGATCTGCGGCGCCTGCCTGGAACCCCGATTCGGGATCGTCAGCCGGCTCGCCCGACGACGGCTGGCACGCGGCGGCAAGGCCGAGGAAGAGGGCTGCGGCGCCGGTGGCGGCGAGGCCCACCTCTTGGACGGTCTGCATGGATGGCGACAATCGCACTCCAGCACCGACGGCTATGGCCAGTCCGCAGACAAGCCCGACGGCGGCAGCGCACCAGCCTGCGGCCGCTAACCGCCGGCTGAGCGGCCGCAGCAGCGGACCCAAATCACCGAACAGCATTCCTTCAGAGTAGGAGAGGCTGCTGGAAGGCTCCTGTGAGCGGGATGGAAGTTCCTCGTGCCGTTATTGCGGACCGAAGCTGTCCGCCGTGCGTCCTATGATGGGGCCATGATAGCTTCGGCGAAGATCCGCGTCACCCCCAAAATCATGGGTAGGCTGCGCCTGGCCAGCCAGGGTTTGCTCGGTGGATTCAGCAGCGTGGAGGAATGCGTGTCCCGGATGGGCGCCATGCAGGCTCAAGACCTCGCCTCGGGGTTCTGGGCGGTGGGGCAGCGAGTCCCCGGTTCCGGCCTCTCGAATGTGTTGGAAGCGCTGGAGAACGGCACAGTGGTCCGGTCCTGGCCCATGCGGGGCACGCTGCACCTGGTTCCACCGCGGGACTTGCGCTGGATCCTTGCCATCACTACGGATCGGTCCATGCGTTCAGTTGCCGCACGGCACCGGGAACTCGGCATCGAAGAGGCCGACGTTGCCACGTGCCGGGATCTTGTCCTTGACCGCGTGGCTGGCAGTCCAGGCGCCACACGCGAGGAACTTTTCAAGATCTTCGAATCCGCAGGCCAAGTGACCACCGCCCAACGCGGCATCCATTTGCTCTGGATTCTGTGCCAGAACGCATGGCTGGTCCAGGGACCTCCGGCGGGCACCGCAGGTAAAGCGCTCGGGCAGCAACTGTTCGTGGCCTTCGATGAGTGGATTCCGGAATCCAGGGCGTTGGGTCGTGAAGAGGGGATTGCCGAGTTCCTGCTGAGGTACTTACGCAGTCACGGACCTGCCACGCTCCTCGATTTCGCGTGGTGGACGCAGATCCCCAAAGCCGACGTCCGGGCAGCCCATGAAGCTATTCGCGGTCAACTTGTTGAGTTGGTCTTCCGGGGAACGTCCTATTGGCTGTCGCCCGAGACGGCAGCACTGCTCGACGACGGCGTTCCGGGCTCGCGCAAGCTCCTCGCCTTGCCCGGATTCGATGAATTCCTGCTGGGGTATACGGACCGCAGCCTTGTCCTGCCCCCGGAGCATTCCCAGAAGGTCGTCCCGGGCGGCAATGGTGTTTTCAAGCGGATGATCGTATCCGGCGGCGAAGTGGTGGGCACCTGGTCCCGCAGCGGCACCGGCCGGACCGCCGTCGTCGTGCCCGAACCGTTCGCCACTGAAGGCCTGGCTCCGGCGGCCAGGCGTTCCTTTGAGCTCCAGGCGGCGAAGTACCTGAGGTTCATGGAGAGTTGAGCGCACTCAACTGTCCCCACCGCCACCCTCGCCTCGCAAGCTCGGCCAGGGAACCCTGGCGGCGTGGGCCCAGCAGTTGATGTCGTTATGAGCGCACAAAACGACATCAACTGCGAGTCAGTTGATGAAAGTAGGAGTCCTAGAGGGTGCCGGTAGCGATCTTCAGCATGCGGCGCAGCGGCTCGGCTGCACCCCAGAGGAGCTGATCGCCCACGGTGAAGGCGCTGATGTACTCGGGGCCCATCTCGAGCTTGCGGATACGGCCTACAGGGATCTCCAGGGTGCCTGAGGCAGCGACCGGGGTGAGGTCCGACATGGAGGCTTCCTTGGTGTTAGGCACCACTTTGGCCCATTCGTTGTCAGCGTCCAGGAGCCTTTCGATTTCAGCGACGGACAGGTCCTCGCGCAACTTGAGCGTCAGTGCCTGGGAGTGGGAGCGCATGGCGCCGATACGGACACAGAGGCCATCCATGACCACATAGTCCCTGCCGGTGCCGTTGCCAGTGCCGAGGATCTTGTTGGTTTCCACCCCGGCCTTCCACTCTTCCTTGGACTGTCCGTTGCCGAGGTCGGCGTCGATCCACGGGATCAGGGAGCCGGCCAACGGCACGCCGAACTGGGTAGCGTCGACGCCGGAGCGCTGGGTAGCCAGCACCTTGCGGTCGATTTCGAGAATCGCCGAGGCGGGATCATCCAGTTCGCTACTGACTTCGTTGTTGAGGGTGCCGAACTGGTTGAGCAGTTCGCGCATGTGGCGGGCACCGCCGCCTGAGGCTGCCTGGTAGGTCATGGAGGTACCCCATTCGACCAGGTTGTTCTTGAATAGGCCGCCGAGGCCCATGAGCATGCAGGAGACGGTGCAGTTGCCGCCGATGTAGTCCTTCACGCCGCCGGACAGGCCTGCGTCGATGACGTCGCGGTTGATGGGGTCCAGGACAATGATGGAGTCGTCGTTCATTCGCAGCGTGGACGCGGCGTCGATCCAAAGCCCGTCCCAGCCGCGGCTGCGCAGCTCGCTGTGGACTTGCTTGGTGTAGTCGCCGCCCTGGGCGGTGACAATAATCGGCAGCTTGGCAAGCGTCTCAATATCGAACGCGTTCTCGAGTTTGCCTGCGCCATCAGCAAATGACGGCGCGGCACCCCCAGCGTTCGAGGTGGAGAAAAATACCGGGTTGATGTTGGCGAAGTCGCCCTCTTCCTGCATGCGGTGCATCAGGACGGAGCCGACCATGCCACGCCAACCGACCAGTCCAACGGACGGATTAGCTGCTGTAGTCATTGGACTAGTCTAGACTTTCGCGGCTCCCGGCTCCTGTCGGTTACGTCACGACCCGACTGACTGGCAGCAGGTGTCGTTTTGACGCCTCGAAACGACAACTAGTGCGAGTTACTTGGGCGAGTTGTCGGGTTCTTCCAGGAGGGCCGCCTTCCGGGCGCGCAGGGCGTAGAAGGCGCCAAAGGCGAAGACCTGGGTTACCACCACCAGGACGACAATCCCCAGGATCTTGTTGCCACCCAGGATCATGGTGAGGCCGAGGATCGCGGACAGCAGCGCGAACAGTGGCAACAACATGTAGCCAAGCACGAACAAGGTCTCAGGTTTTTTCAGCATTCTCAGTCTTCCGTCCGGCGCCATGTGGCGATCCGGTAGTTGGTACCGTTCTTGGAGGTGAGCCAGCCTTCTGCAGGCTGCGTCGACTCAAGATTCCAGGCCCCGTCGAACTCCGGCGCGAAAGTGTCGCCGTCGATGTCGGAATCGATGACCGTGACGACGGCGACATTCGCGATGTCCATGGACTGCCGGTAAATTTCGCCGCCACCAATGATCCAGACATTCTGGCCACCTGGTGCGAACTGGGACTCGAGCAAGGCGGCGTCAAGAGAGGAGACGACGACGGCGCCACTTGCGTCGGGCGAGTCCGACCAGCCCTGTTGCCGGGTCACCACGATATTGGTCCGGCCGGGCAAGGGGCGGTACTTCGTGGGGAACGACTCCCAGGTTTTGCGGCCCATGATGACCGGATGTCCTGTTGTCAGCGTGCTGAAGTGCTTCAGATCTTCGGGGACGTGCCAGGGCATGGTCCCGCCCTTGCCGATCACGCCGCTGGCTGTTTGCGCCCACACGAGGCCGATGTCCGTCATCGCTTCCCCGGCCTCCTCGGAGGAAGGCGTCTCCGCGGGGGGCGTTTCCTGGGTGCTCATACGGCCACAGGCGCTTTGATGGAGGGGTGGTGGCGGTACCCGACTACCTCGAAGTCCTCGAAGGTGTAGTCGAAGATTGAGTCCGGCTTGCGGTTGAAACGCAGTTTCGGATACTCGTAGGGCTCCCGGGAGAGTTGCTCCGTGACTTGCTCCACGTGGTTGTCATAGACGTGGACATCCCCGCCGGTCCAGACGAAGTCGCCGGGCTCAAGGCCCAACTGCTGGGCCACCATGCAGGTCAGCAATGCATAGGAAGCGATGTTGAAGGGGACCCCAAGGAACATGTCAGCCGAGCGCTGGTACAGCTGGCAGGACAACTTGCCGTCGGCAACATAGAACTGGAAGAACGCGTGGCACGGCGGCAAGGCCATGTCCTTGATTTCGGAAACATTCCAGGCCGAGACGATGTGGCGGCGGGAATCAGGGTTGGCTGCCAGGCCCTTCATGAGCTCGGCGATCTGGTCGATGTGCGCGCCATCGGGGGTCGGCCAGCTGCGCCACTGCACGCCGTAGACCGGGCCGAGTTCGCCGTCGGCGTCTGCCCATTCATCCCAAATGGTGACGCCTTGTTCCTGGAGCCACTTGACATTGGATTCGCCGCGGAGGAACCACAGAAGCTCCAGCGCGAGCGATTTGAAGTGCACACGCTTGGTGGTCATGAGCGGGAAACCCTCGCTCAGATCGAAGCGCAACTGGCGGCCGAAAACGCTCCGCGTGCCGGTGCCCGTGCGGTCCGACTTGTGCGTGCCGTTGGCCATGACGTCGCGCAGGAGGTCTTCATATGGGGTTGGGATGCTCACGCACCCAGCTTACTGGAGTCAGTCGTCGAAGGGCTTGATCTGCTCCACGGCCACAACGCGCTGGCCGTTTCCACGGGCCACGTAGCACACGATCATCTCACCGGGGACCAAATACGGATCCTGGACAGGCAGGAACTCGTGAAGTTCCGGGCCCATGCGCTCGCCGAGCTTCTTCAAAATGGTGGGCAGCGCCGGCCTGTGGGTACACAAGGCAACCGCGCGCTGCTTGTCGAACAAGCCCTCGACGACGGCTGACGTCTTCTTCGGGCTCCGCTGGTGATTGTGCTCCGTCAGGGCCTCCACAAGTTTCACCTTGGCTCCGGCCGCCTTGGCGTACGGCGCGATGGTGGATACGCACCTTGCCCACGGACTGCTCACGATCCGGAGGGGCTTCCACACGCCCAGAAGCCGCTCTACCGCCAGCGCCTGCCGCAGGCCTGTGGCCGCCAGGGGCCTGCTGCCTTCGGCTTTGGTCCAGGAAGACCGTGGCTTGGCCTTGGCATGCCGCACCAGAATCAGCGGCCACGTCTCCAACTCGGCGTTCAAGTGGGCCTTTGCCAGCGCCTGCAGCGGGCTCACATCGGTGGGGTTGCTCAAAAACCGGGCAGCCTTGTCCGGCGCGGCCCACATGTAGGCGTCCACTTCCTCGCCATCCGGCTTGACGACGGAGCCGTTGACTTGTGTGGCCCAGTAGTGCACCACTTTCAGTCCCGCTGCCACGTGGTAGTGCGTTGGCGGCAAAGGGATTCCGAGGGCGGCATCGAGGCCGATTTCTTCCCGGATCTCGCGGACGGCGCATTCCGGGATGGTTTCCCCGGCGTCGAGCTTCCCTTTGGGCCAGGACCAATCGTCATACTTGGGCCGATGGATCAGCAGGACCTCAAGGGATCCCTTGGTGACGCGCCAAGGAATCGCGCCGGCCGCCGTGACGGCGATCGGCTCCCCGGGATAATCGGTTTGATCCGCAATGGGTGTGTCGCTCTTCAACTTTTTCTCTGCCTACCGCCGGGCAACTGCACGTTGGCGGGACCGTGAGGCAAGCAACCAGGACTGAATGTCCAATAGCGGTGTGCCGTCTTCGGCCTGGTGGAACCTGGTCCAGTGACCTTCGTTGTCGAGATGCCAACTTGCCGTGCCCGGGTCCATGTATCGGCGCAGAAGGTCCATGACCTCGGCTGTGTCTTCGCGGTTGGAGAGCTGCACCAAGGCTTCGACCCGACGGTCGAGGTTACGGTGCATCATGTCGGCGGAGCCGATGTAGACCACGGGGTCGTTGGCATTCGCGAAGGCAAACACGCGTGAGTGCTCCAGGAAGCGGCCCAGGACGGAACGAACCGTGATGTTTTCGCTCAGTCCAGGCACTCCGGGGCGCAGCGAGCATATGCCACGGACAATGACATCGACCTTTACCCCGGCCTGCGATGCGCGGTAGAGGGCGTCGATGGTGGCTTCGTCCACCATCGAGTTGACCTTGATCTGGACCTTGGCAGCGATTCCTGCGCGGGCGTTGCGGATCTCGGTCTCGATCCTGTCGATCAGCCCCGACCGTACCGAGCGCGGCGCCACGAGAAGCCGCTTGAACGTGGACTTAGGAGCGTATCCGGAGAGCTGGTTGAAGAGCTTGGACAGGTCCTCGCCCACCTGCTCGTTCGAGGTCAGCAGGCCCAGGTCCTCGTAGTAGCGGGCCGTGCGCGGGTGGTAGTTGCCCGTTCCGATGTGGCAGTAGCGGCGCAGTCCATCCACTTCCTGGCGGACGACGAGGGACAGCTTGCAGTGCGTCTTGAGTCCCACGATGCCGTACACAACGTGCACGCCGGCCTGCTCCAACTTGCGGGCCCAGGAGATGTTGGCCTGCTCGTCGAATCGGGCCTTGATCTCTACGAGTGCCAGGACCTGCTTGCCGGCCTCGGCGGCGTCGATCAGGGCGTCAACGATAGGCGAGTCTCCGGAGGTGCGGTACAGGGTCTGCTTGATGGCCTGGACCTTGGGGTCGGCGGCTGCCTGCTCCAGGAAGGCCTGGACCGACGTCGAGAACGAGTCGTACGGGTGGTGCAGCAGGATGTCGCGGCGGCGCATGGCCGCGAAGACGTTGGCGGCCTTGGACGTCTCGGATTCGTTCAAGTACCGCGAGGTGTGGGGCACGTGCTTCGGGTAGTGAAGGTCGGCGCGGTCGATTCCACCGATGACCGAAAGTCCACGGAGGTCCAGGGGCGCGGGAACGGAGTAGACCTCGGATTCCTCGACGCCGAGTTCCCGCACCAGGAGCGCGCGGATGTTCGGGTTGATATCCGTGGTGACCTCGAGCCGGACGGGCGGGCCGAAGCGGCGGCGCAGCAATTCCTTCTCAAGAGCCTGCAGGAGGTTCTCGGCGTCGTCTTCTTCAACCTCAACGTCCTCGTTGCGGGTGACGCGGAAGCTGTGGTGCTCCATGACTTCCATGCCGGGGAACAGCTTGTCCAGGTGAACCGCAATAACCTCTTCGAGGGCGATGAAGCGTGCCACCCGGCCCGGGACGGCGCCGGCCCGAGGGCCATCGATCGAGACAAGGCGGGGCAGCTGGTCCGGAACCTTGACCCGGGCGAACAGTTCCTTGTCGCTGACGGGGTTGCGGACAATCACTGCCAAGTTCAGGGAAAGGCCGGAAATGTAGGGGAACGGGTGGGCGGGATCGACGGCGAGGGGGGTGAGGATCGGGAAGACCTTCTCGCCGAACATGATGCTCAAGCGCTGCTGCGCTTCGTCGTCAAGCTCGTCCCAGCGCATCAGGTGGATGTGCTCGTAGGCCAAAGCGGGGCGGATCTGCTCGGCAAACACCCTGGCATGCCGTTCTTGCAGCTTGTGGGCGGCCTCGCCGATCTGCTCGAGGACTTCGATGGGGCTCAACCCGGCGGGGGAGGGCACCGCGAGCCCGGTGGCGATGCGGCGCTTCAGGCCCGCAACGCGCACCATGAAGAATTCATCCAGGTTTGAGGCAAAGATCGAGAGGAAGTTGACACGCTCCAGCAGGAAAAGATCCGGGTCCTCGGCGAGTTCAAGAACGCGCGAGTTGAAGGCAAGCCAGCTGAGTTCGCGGTCCAGGAAGCGGTCGGGGGTAATGTCGCCTTCCGGTTCCAGGGAAGGGGCAAATTCCGGAATGTCGATGCGGTCCTGAGTGGCCCGCGCCGCCGGGACTTCGGAAGAACCGAAGCGCGGAGGCAAGGTTGCGCCCTTGACATCGGTTCTGGTCATTCCGACCGGGTCCGGATTCATCAGGCTCTCCTTCGTTCAGCGCGGGGGTCTGCTTCAACCCTACAAGGATTCCACGTGCCGGAATCCTAGATGTCCTAACCTTTCAGATGCGCCTTGGTTTCTGGCTACTTCCGGGCCAACGGCGCATACATGACATCGACGTCCCAGCGCACGAAGCCCAGCTTCTGGTAAAGGGCAACCGCGGCGGTGTTGTCGGCATCCACGTACAACATCACGGAGTGAAGTTCGTGGCTCTGGAGGTGCCTGATCCCGGCGACAGTGAGCGCCTTGCCAAGCCCCAAGCCTTGGGCCGCGGGCGTCACACCTACTACATAGACCTCTCCGATCGCCGGATGGGGTCCTTGCCGTGGGTGCACCTTGGTCCAGTGAAAGCCGAGCAATTCCCCGGCTGTGTTCACGGCCAGCAGGAAGCCCTCGGGGTCAAACCAGTCCTCAGCCATGCGGGCGTCGAGGTCGGCCCTGGTCAGGGAGCCCTGCTCGGGATGATGCGCAAAAGCTGCCCTGTTGGCAGCCAGCCAGGCGGACTCATCCTGCCCCGGCACAAAGGCGCGCAGCGAGACTCCCTCGGGCAGGCCGGCGTCGGGCAGTTCCGCCGTGGAGGACATAAGCCGCATCTTCCACAGTTCACGCACCGGACCGTAGCCGTAGCGGGCGGCGAGGTCCGCCGCGGCCTCATGGTTTCCGTGGGACCAGGCGTTCAGCCATGAAAGCCCGCGGCCATCGCGGAGCGCGTCCAACAGCCTGCCGGCGACTCCCTGGTTGCGGTAACTGGGGTGAACGGCCATTTCCAGGACCCCGGTCCCGTCGTCCGCTTCAACGACGACGGCGATTCCCGCCAGATCCTGGCCGCTTGCGGGATCGGACTGCTCGTCCGGGGCATACAGGGCCAGCGTGAGCAACGAGTGGTCACCGGCGTCGGCTCCACGCAGCATGACCAAGGTTTGTTCGGACAAAGGGGGATTGCCGTCCGACTCCTCCGCGGCTGCGGCGAGAGACTTGATGTCTCTCAACAACTCGCGATCCGAGGCGCCTTTGACGACGAGGACGGGCCAGTTCTCCGGGTGCGCAGGGCTCATGTTGCAAGGCTATACGTCCGTGGCCGGTTTGGCGGGATGGATTTTGCGGGCACTCCCTCGGCCGTGTAAGGTCTATAACTCGTCCGGCTTTGAGAAGCTGGAAGCGAGGGGGATCCACCAGTGGGGTGGCCGCGATACGTTCGACCCGTATGTCCTCCACTCAAGCTGACAACCGGCGCAAGCCGGGAACAGTCGGCAAACGAAAGGCCCGGACTCAGTGAGTCCGGGCCTTTCTTTTGCTGGGGAAACTCAGGCTTCAGTGAGTTCATCTTCTTGCAAACGGACCAGTGTCAGCCGATAACCAACGTTGCGTACCGTGCTGATCAGGTTTTCGTGGTCCACGCCCAGCTTTGCACGCAGGCGCCTCACGTGGACGTCCACGGTGCGGGTGCCTCCGTAGTAGTCGTAGCCCCATACTTCCGTGAGGAGCTGCTGGCGCGTGAAGACCCTGCCCGGGTGCTGCGCCAGATACTTTAAGAGCTCGAATTCCTTGAAGGTCAGGTTGAGCGGCTGTCCGTTCACCCGTGCTGTGTAGCTCGCTTCGTCAATCACGACGCCGGCCGCACGGATTTCGGTGTTGGTTTCCTCTTCGCCGGGGACTGCGCGCGCCATGGCCAGGCGGATCCGGGCCTCGACTTCGGCCGGCCCCGCAGAATCGAGGACGATGTCATCCACGGACCATGCAGAGGAGACGGCAGCCATGCCGCCTTCAGTGAGGATCAGGATGAGGGGGGCGCTCAGGCCCGTGGCCTTGAGCAATTGGGTCAAGGAGCGGGCCCCGACAAGGTCCTTGCGGGCATCAAGGAAAACGACGTCGGTGGGATCGGTTTCGAGCAGTGCCGTCGGTTCTGCCGGAAGGATGTGGACCCGGTGGTTCAAGAGTTCCAAGGCAGGCAGGATGTCTACCGACGACCCGGTGCTGTTCGTCAGGAGCAGGATGTGCGACATAGTTCCTCCAATGGGCGGTCCGCGCATCATCGGGCGTCTGAACCGGGTTTCCACCGGCCGGTAGCTGCTCAAGGGGCGAGGTTCCGTTGTAACGGAAGCGTTGCAACAAGAAGCGCTGTTGACAACCGAGTATACCTAAAGGCCCCTCCAACGTCAGGGATTCGTGACACCTTCAACCCCTGTTTGCGACATATTTCGGCCGCATAAGGCAGGATTGGCAAGAGGTTGGTCGCAACCTGGAACGAAATGGGGGCCCGCGGGGACCCCATGAGGTCGAGGGCACAGCGAGGTCGAGGACACAGTGAGGTCAGGGGCACAGTGAAGTCTTGGAGTATCGGGGTGGTCGGCCTCGTGGCCCTCGCGGTTATCGTGGCCAGCACATACGGTCCCCCGGAAGGATTGGTGAGCGTCGGAATCGCGGCGGCGGCCGCCGTCGGCATCGGATGGCCCCATTTTCTAGCGGTTCCCGCCAAAAAGACCCTGGCCGCGGTGATCGGGCTGAGCGGTGCCGCTTCAGCCTTGGCCGCCGGTTTCATTACGGCGCCCGGCTTCCTCGACGCGACTCCCGCCTTCATTGCGGCCGGTGTGATCGCCGTGTTCGTCGTGCAACTGATCCGTGGAACGGGTCAAGCCCAGCGGCTTGAATCCACCCTCGGCAGTTGCGCAGGCGTGTTGTTGAGCTGCCTCGGAGCAGGCTGGATCGCGGGTTCACGGTTCAACGGGATCAAGGAAATGGTGCTGGTTGCCGGCCTCAGTGCCGCCGTTGCCCTTCTCGCCGGACTCCTGCGCTGGCCGGACCGGGTCGTGGCGCCTTTGGGCATCGTCGCGGCCGGATTGGTGGCTCCGTTGGCCGGCCTGGTGTTCTCGAATATTTCGATTGTGCCCGCGATCGTCGTTGGCGTCGTCATCGGCTCGATCTTGGTCAGTTTCCGCCGGATGGTCACGCTGCGGCTCGGCCGCCTGAACTTCCCGGCCGTCCTGGGAATGGGCGTCGCGCCCGTCTGGGCGGTTGGTGCCTTGTGCTACTTCATCGACAAACTACTCATCTACTAACAGTTAGGATGGCATCATGTCCGTACTTGCATTTGAAATCTTCTTCCTTGTCCTCCTCGGCTTGGCAAGCCTCTCGATGGCGTGGTTTGCCGGTTTTGTCGTTTACCGTCTCTTCAAGGGCCAGAAGTAGAGCTCCGACCGCTTTTGATCAACTTGTACCTTCTGGTCCACTGAGGTAGTTGCTGTGCCCATCGAAATCCCTTCAGACCTGACACCCGAACTGGTACCCCTTTCCTGGCTCATTGGTGAGTGGGAAGGCCTGGGACGGCTTGGAAGCGGCGACGAAGACTCGGATCATTTCATCCAGCACGTCTCCTTCACGCACCACGGCCTGCCTTACCTGGAGTACCGCGCCGAAAGCTGGCTCAGCGACGAGGACGGCACCAAGCTGCGGCCCCTGACGGTGGAGACCGGCTTCTGGGCGCTGGAGCGGAAAATGATTGACGCCGACGGCGGTCCGGGCCTGATCCCCGCGGATATTGTCCCGGCGTTGAAGACTGCCGACGACGTCGAGGCCCACCGGAACGCTGACGGCGGGTTCGATATCTCGGTCTCGATCGCCCACCCCGGCGGCATCAGCGAGCTCTACTACGGCCAGATCAAGGGGCCGCAGATCCAGATGAGCACAGACATGGTGATGCGTGGCGGCCACTCCAAGGAATACACTGCGGCCACACGCATTTTCGGTCTGGTAGACGGCAACCTGCTGTGGCGCTGGGATGTGTCTATTCCGGGGAAGTCGCTCGAGGCCCATGCTTCGGCTTTTCTGAACAAGCTCTCCTAGGAGAGCCGGTTCGCTAGCTTCAAGTCTCATTGAGCTTCAAGGTCCACCGAAAAAAGGTCTCACCGAACGTCCCGTTTCGCAGCTCGATCCAACAAAGGAGCAGCACGTGAACGAAGCAGCAAAACCTGCCAGCTATGACGATCTCAAGGCTGTGTTCTTCAACGGGACGCTCAAGCCATCCCCACAGGTGAGCAATACCGACGGCCTGATATCCATCAGCCGGGGCATCATGGAGAAGCAGGGCGTCAGCACGCGGGTGATCCGCACGGTGGACCACGACATTGCCGCCGGAGTGTATCCCGACATGCGCGAACACGGCTGGGCCACGGACGAATGGCCGGAACTTTATCCGGCGGTGCTGGAAGCCGACATCGTGGTGGTGGCCGGCCCCATCTGGCTCGGCGACAACTCCTCCCAGACCAAGAAGCTCATCGAACGTCTCTACGCCCATTCGGGCCAGCTCAACAGCAAAGGCCAGTGGGCCTACTATCCGAAAGTCGGCGGCTGCCTGATTACCGGCAACGAGGACGGCATCAAACATTGCGCCATGAACGTCCTGTACAGCCTTCAGCATGTCGGTTTCACCATTCCGCCACAGGCTGATGCCGGCTGGATCGGCGCCGTCGGTCCTGGCCCAAGCTACCTCGACGAAGGATCCGGCGGCCCTGAGAGCGACTTCACCAACCGGAACACCACGTTCATGACCTGGAACCTGCTCCACTACGCGCGGATGCTCAAGGACGCGGGTGGGATTCCCGCCTACGGCAACCTCCCGGAGGAGTGGAAAGCCGGCACACGCTTCGATTTTGAAAACCCGGAATACCGCTGAGCCCCAAGGACTTCTACTACATATGACTTACAAGAGCCCCCTATTGTCGCGCCCCGGAGCTGTAGAAGGCGGCGGCGAGGACTCCGGCGTCGCGGCCCATTACGGCGAGCCTCTGCGGGAGCAGCGCGCGCTGGCCGCCGGCACCGCCGTCGTCGATCTTTCCTATCGCGGGGTTGTCACGGTCACCGGACCGGACCGTCTCAGCTGGCTCAACACGCTGTCCTCGCAGCAACTGACTAGCCTTCAGCCTGGCGTCTCAAGTGAGCTGCTGCTCCTCACCATCCAGGGCCGCATCGAGTTTGATGCCCGCGTGGTGGACGACGGCGAAACCACCTGGCTGTTGGTCGAAGCCGCCGAGGCTGCCCCGCTGGCCGAGTGGCTCAACAAAATGCGATTCATGTTGCGGGTCGAAGTGGCTGACGTATCGGCCGATTGGGCCGTCGTCGGTTCCACCAAGGCCGTCGACGCCTGGTCCGGACGGCTCGTTTGGGAAGACCCGTGGCCGCATATCGGCGTCGGCGGCTATTCCTACAGCGTGGTGGAGGAAAGCTCCCATCCCGGCCTTGAGCGTCCCTGGTTCGAGTACCTCATTCCCGCGGGCGAGCTAGAAGCGGCCGTTGAAGGCATGGCCCTCGCTGGCTCGTTGGCCGCGGAGGCGCTCCGCATTGCCGCCTGGCGTCCACGCCTCGGCGCGGAGACGGACGAGAAGACCATCCCGCACGAGCTCGATCTCCTGCGGACATCGGTCCATTTGAACAAGGGCTGCTACAAGGGGCAGGAAACCATCGCCCGCGTCCACAACCTGGGACACCCGCCCCGGCGGCTTGTCTTCCTGCAACTGGACGGCTCGCAGCACACCCTCCCGGCGGCAGGCAGCGTCGTATTTGCCGGGGAACGCAAGGTGGGTACGCTGACTTCCGTGGCCCAGCACTTCGAAATGGGAGCAGTCGGGCTCGCGCTCATCAAGCGGTCTGTGGATCCGCATGAAGTACTGACAGTCCTGGATGGTGAGGAACCCTACCCGGCCGCCCAGGAAGTAATCGTTGCGCCCGACGCCGGACAGGTGGTGGGACGCCAAACCGGATTCCTGAAGGGACCCCACCGATGAGCGAAACAACGGGCGCTGAAGCCCAAGCAACGGGTGCCGATGACGAGGCCATTGCCTTGGCGCATACGTTGCTCGATGCCGCCCGGGAGGGCAACTCCGAGCTCTTGCGCAGCTACCTCAATGCCGGTGCGCCGGCTGGAATGAGCAACGCCGCGGGTGATTCACTCCTGATGCTGGCGGCGTACCACGGCCACCCTGAGACCGTTCAGCTTCTGCTCTACCATGGTGCCGACGCGAACGCCGCGAACGACCGCGGCCAGACCCCGCTGGCAGGCGCAGTTTTCAAGGGTTACACGGAAGTAGCCCGGGTGCTCATTGACGCCGGAGCAGATCCCGACGCCGGAGTCCCCACAGCGCGCGACGCCGCAAGGATGTTTGCCCGCACGGAGATTCTCGCACTGCTCGGATAGGCCAGGGATGGCCGGTCAGCAGGCCGGCACAGGGCAGCAGGGTCTTGCTTGCGCTTGTTGGCTGTCTCGTGGCGGCCGCTTTGCGATCTATTATTCCATGTGGAATAGTTGTTGTGGAATAGTTCGCACGGAGGATGAAAAATGGCACGAGCCGCACTGACTCCACTTGGGGTCGCTGCACTTGCACTCCTTGTCGAGGCTCCCATGCACCCTTACGAGATGTACCAACTCCTGATGGCGCGCCACGAGGATCGCCTGGTCAAGGTGCGGCCGGGGACGCTCTACCACGCAGTGGGGCGCCTGGAAGATAGTGGCTTCGTGGAGGCGACTGGTATTGACCGCGCCGGCAACCGGCCCGAGCGCACAACCTACCGGATCACCGGAGCTGGCCGGGAGGCGTTGACCGAGCGCCTCCAGGGCATGCTGGCGGAACCCGTGAACGAATACCCGAGCTTCCCGCATGCGATAGCCGAGGCACACAACCTGCCCTCCGGCGTCGTGCTCGAACTCCTGGACCACCGGGTAGCGAACCTGCAAGACCAACTCGACTTCCTGCTTCGTGGTGAAGAAGCAGTCGCCGCCAAGGGCGTCGAGCCGAAGTTCTGGATCGATATCAAGTACCAACAGTCAATGCTGCGTACGGAAATCGACTGGATCCGCGGCTTCCAGGATGATCTCCGCAGCGGGCAGTTGCCATGGTAGCTGCCCCTCCAACGCACCATCTTGCAAGAAATTCAGCACAGTCAAAGGAATCCCATGGAAAACGTAACTAAACCGTGGCCGGCACTGTGGTCCCTCGTGGTCGGGTTCTTCATGATCCTGATCGACACCACCATCGTTTCCGTGGCAAACCCGCGGATCATGGAGGGCCTCCACACCGATATCAACGCCGTCATCTGGGTGACGAGCGCCTACCTCCTCGCATACGCGGTGCCGTTGCTGATCACCGGCAGGCTCGGTGACCGCTTCGGGCCCAAGAACCTGTACCTGATCGGCCTTGTCGTCTTCACCCTTGCTTCGCTGTGGTGCGGGCTTTCAGGCGACATCGGCACGCTGATCATGGCCAGGGTGGTTCAGGGCATCGGCGCAGCCATGATGACTCCTCAAACCATGGCCGTCATCACCCGGATCTTCCCGCCGGACCGCCGGGGCGCAGCCATGGGCCTCTGGGGAGCCACAGCCGGCATGGCAATCCTCGTGGGCCCGATCCTCGGCGGCGTGCTGGTTGACGGCCTCGGCTGGCAGTGGATCTTCTTCGTCAACGTTCCCATCGGCATCGTCGCGTTTGTCCTCGTGACCCGCCTGGTCCCGAAGCTGACCACGCACAGCCACAAGTTCGACGTCGTGGGTGTGCTGCTGTCCGCCGCCGGCATGTTCCTGCTGGTCTTCGGCATACAAGAGGGCCAGAGCTACAAGTGGGGCACTGTTACCGGAGCCATTACGGTGTGGGGCCTGATCATCACGGGCCTTGTTGTCCTGGCCGCGTTTGTCCTGTGGCAGTGGCTGCTTGAGCGACGCGGCGGCGAGCCCTTGCTGCCCCTGGGACTGTTCAAGGACCGCAACTTCTCGCTGGGCAACACCACCATCATGGCGGTGGGCTTCACCATCACTGCGTTCCCGCTCCCCACGATCTTCTACTACCAAGTGGTCCGCGGACTGACTCCCACGCAGTCAGCGTTGCTCATGATCCCCATGGCCGTGATCTCCGGTGCGCTGGCACCTTTCGTTGGCAAGCTGATCGACCGGATCAACCCGCGGTGGTTCGCCGCATTCGGCCTCGTCTGCCTGTCCGGGGCACTCTTCTGGACCTCGACGCTCTTGAAGCCGGACACCCCCATCTGGATGTTCCTGCTGCCCAGCGCCCTCCAGGGTGTGGCCAACGGTTTCATTTGGGGCCCGGTCTCCAACGCCACCACCCGCAACCTCCCGCCCCGCTCGGCGGGTGCCGGTTCCGGTGTCTTCAACACGACGCGCCAGATCGGTGCGGTACTGGGATCGGCCGCGATTGCCGCCCTGATCCAGTCCCGGCTCGCAGCCGAGCTGCCGGCGGCTCCTCCAGGCGCAGCCCCGGCCGGCGAGGGTGGATTCACCGGCAAGTTGCCTGAATTCCTGCATGACGGCTTCTCGACGGCGATGAGCCAGTCGGTCTTGCTGCCCGCCTTCGCGATTCTGCTGGGCGCAGTAGCAGCGTTGTTGTTCGGCAAACCTAAAGCCGTCCAGGGTTGGGGTTCCCCGGCGGGTGTTGCCGATGTCAAGCCTGAGACCGTTTCGCAGGACGGCAGCCAGGGCAGCCGTTAGCCCGCGCGAACTGGCAGAAGGTGCCCTTAAATGCGATTTTGGGGGCATCTTCTGCCAAATCGCGGCCGATCGAGAGCGTTAGCGAAGCAGCACGGAAGTCTGGATACCGCCGTCGACGAATCCCAGCCTTCGCGCCAAGGCCAGCGACCCCCGGTTGTCCAGCGCCGTTCGCCACTGCAGCGTCAGGCCGGAGGCGAGGGCCTCGTGGGCCGCGATCGAGGCGGCCAAAGTCCCCAGCCCTTGACGCCGCAATTCCGGCGGCACCAGGACTCCCATATCTGCGAGGATCCCCTGCCATTCGGCGTAGGCTCCGCAAGCCACGGGCTTGCGGCCCGGATCGTTGCCATCCATCACCGTGAAATGGTGCTCCATCCTTGAAAGGTGGACTTCATTGACGTCGTCCGGAGGGCATCTGCCCTCCAACTCGATCGCCTCGGGATGGCCGTGGGACACAGTGACTTCGCCGCCAGGTTGGAAGAGGGGAAGGTCGTCGGCGAAGAGCAACGCGGATGTTCCGAGGCCATGGCCCCCTTGCTCGCGGCTGAGTCCCAACAACGCGGAATGCTCGCTCAGCTGTTCGTCCGAGAGCTCGACGGCGGCAGCCGCCGCCCATGCCGGAGCCACCAGGGCGGAGCGGCCAAAGAGCCGCACGAAGGTGATGGATTCAGCGTTCTCGTCTTCCATGACCAACCGCTCCCCGGTGCGGGCCGCAGGCGAGCCAGGGACGAAACTGAAGGCTTCGTCGTTGAACCCTAAATGCCGGGCCCAGGCCAGCAGCACAATTTCGGCCGATCCCGCATCAAGTTCCATGACATCGAGTCTAGGCAGTTCCACGAAAGGAAAGGGCAAGCAGGCACCGCCTGCTTGCCCTTTCCGGATCCGGTCTAGCCGAACAGGACCGCGGCCTCGTCGTAGCGGTTCTGCGGAACGGTCTTGAGCTTGCCCAGGGCAGCTTCGAAACCCACGTGCTCGATGTCCGTGCCTTTCAGGGCCACCATGGTTCCCCAGCGCCCTTCCACCACGGAATCAATGGCTGCCATCCCCAAACGGGTGGCCAGAACGCGGTCAAACGCGGACGGGACGCCGCCGCGCTGGATGTGGCCCAGGATCGTGGCGCGGGTTTCGATCCCGGTCCGGGCTTCGATTTCCGGAGCTAGCTGGTCCGCGATGCCGCCCAGGCGGGGCCGGCCGAAAGTATCCAGTCCGCGCTCGGAGTGCGGGGAATCCATATGGTCGGGAACAAAGCCTTCGGCAACAACAATCAAGGGTGCGCGGCCACGATCGTGGGCCTCCTGGACCCACTCCGTGATCTGCTCGATGCTGACCTTCTGCTCGGGGATCAAAATAGCGTGAGCGCCTGCAGCCATGCCCGCGTGCAGGGCGATCCAGCCCACGTGGCGGCCCATGACCTCAGCGATCATGCAGCGGTGGTGCGATTCTCCGGTGGTGCGCAACCGGTCGATGGCCTCCGTGGCGATCTGGACAGCGGTATCGAACCCGAAGGTGTAGTCGGTGGCGTCGAGGTCGTTGTCCACAGTCTTGGGAACGCCAACGATTTTCAACCCGGCATCGGTGAGGCGCTTCGCGGCGGCCAGGGTGCCTTCGCCGCCGATGGCAATGATGGCGTCGATGCCGAGGCGGTCCATGTGGGCCTTGATGACATCCGGGCCGCCGCCGTTCTCGAACGGGTTGGTGCGGGACGTACCGAGGATTGTTCCACCCTGCTTGGCGATACCGCGGACCATGGTGCGGGGAATGTCGATGACGTCGCCCTCCACAACGCCTCGCCAACCGTCCCGGAAACCGACGAATTCCTGGCCGTGAATGGCAATTCCCTTGAGGACGGCGCCACGGATAACCGCGTTGAGTCCGGGGCAGTCGCCACCGCTGGTAAGGATTCCAATTTTCATGAGGGCTCAAATCCTGGCTAGGAGGTATACGTGTAGAGCGCCACGCTGAGCTCACAACGATTGTAGGCGGCAATGTGGGGTGGGACACAAACCATGACCAGCGCGGGGATGAGACTTTTGAAACAGTGTGGAAATCTCGCCCAAGAGCCGAGCTTAAGGACCGGGTAAACGACCAGCGCCCCGCCAGAGTGGCGGAGCGCTGGCGTGAACCCGGCTAGCCCAGTGAATCCTCTGGGCCGGGCTGGTCTATTTCTTGCCTTGCGAACGTTGGTTGAGGAAAGTTTCCAGCGCAATGACGCCGCTCTGGTTGGGAAGCAGCAGCCACGCCACTACGTAGATCACCACGGCGGGCCCGGGTAGAAGGCAGAAGAGAAGGTAGCCAACGCGTACGTAGGCCACGTCCACATTCAGTTTGGCGGCGATGCCGCCGCAAACCCCTCCGAGCCAACGCTGTGGACCGCGCTTCAGGCCGATGCCCCGTACGATGCTGAAGAACTTGTTCATGGCTAGAGCCTTCCCTGTTGTGGCCGCTTTGTCACGTGCTGGTTGCTACTGATGGTCGGTATCGGTGGCCCGGGAGCGGGAGCCGGAGCCGGACCCGTTGCCCTTTCGCGAGCGGGCCGACAAAAGGCCGCCGATCACGAGTGCCGCGCCGGCCCCGATCATGAGCCCGATTAGCACAAAGTTGCCGTTCAGGGCCACGAGGCCGAGCTTCGAAATGATGATCAAGGCTGCGAGTGCCAAGACGATCAATCCCCAGACCACGGTGCCAACCTTGGCGCCGGCAGTTTGCGCTACGGGCTCAGATGCTGACTGGCCGGTTTCAAATGCCCGCGTAGGTTCGTGCGCGCTCATGTCAGTTTCCTTCCTGGACGGTGACGTTACTGAAGGTGCCGTTGAGCTTGACGACCAGCTTGGCGCCGGGCTTGTCAGTGTTGAAGCTGTCCCGGGTACCGCCGTTGCTTTGGGTGACGGCGCTGCCGTCCTGCTTGAGGTTTGCGAAGGTCATGTCCGCTTGGACTTCCACCGGCACGTTCGCCGGGATGAGGAGTTTGATGTTGCTGGCGGTCACGTCCATCGGAACCACGACGTCGGAGCCCAGCGGTGCGCTCAGGTTTAGCTTGGTCAAGTCAACGGTCCCATTGGCTCCCGTAATGTCGAAGCCTTTGCGGGCATCGTCGATGCTCACGGGATTCCATTGACCATTCTGGAGACGGAAGTGGTCGGCATTGGGTGCGACGTTGAAGATGCCCCCGATCACCAGCGCCGCGATGGCAAGGACTCCGAGCAGTCCCGACGTGCGGCCGCGAAGCCCGGCAACCAGGATTCCGAGGCCGAGGACTCCGGCGCCCGTGGCCCAAACCACCGCGTTGGCGGCGTCGCCGAGGTGGATGACGTAGCCGGCGTCGAGCAGCTTGAGCGTTCCTCCGGCCAGCAGGGCCGCCCCCGCGGAGACGGCTACGATAGCCGCGCCCGGTCCCTGCCGCTTCGGCCGCTGGGGCCGGTTGGATCCGCCACCCGGCGGGTACGGCCCCGCAGGATTGAAGGGGCCAGAAGGAGTAGCGGGTCCGCCGGTCCCGTAGGTGCCAGCCCCGTACTGTCCGGTGTTGGGGGGCGCGGAATAACCAGCGCCCGACGGCGGCACCGTGCCCGACGGCGGCACCGTGCCCGACGCCGATACAGCGCCGTACCCGTGCATGCCGCTTTCATATGAGGTGCCCTGCGCTGCGCCGTAGCTGCCGCCCGGGGTGCCGACCCTGCCTGGGGTGCCCGGAGCAGGTGCATTGTGTTGGGTTCCCATGGCTCGTGCTCCGTTGCGGAATTTATTGCGCTGGACCAGGAAGTAGATCAGGTAGATGACGCCGCCTACCCAGAACAGCGTCCAGAAGAGCCCCGGAAGGCCGTTCCAACCCCATCCCCAGAATCCGCGGCCGAGGCCTGGCAATCCGATGATGGTGGTGATCAGGGCACCGGTCATGCCTGCAGACCACCGGCCTGCCCCCGCTTCCTGGGCGTGGATGCGGCCATCGGGTTCGGGTAGGAGGGCCCAGGCGATGCCGTAGAGCAGGATGCCGATGCCGGCGAAGACGGTCAGGACGATGAAGATGCCGCGGACGATCAAGGGATCGATGCCGAAGCGGTGGGCGATGCCGCTGGCCACGCCGCCCATCCATCGGTCCTGGCCGCGGCTGATGCCTCGGCTTCGGATCCAGGTGAAAAAGTTCTGTGGGGGTGCGGGCACTGCGTAGTACGGTGCGCCGAATCCACTACCACCGGCGCTGCCGGCGCTTGGCCGGACGGGTTCTTCCGGCGAGCCGGTTTCCCCGGCTTGCTTGGATTCCTCGGGTTGCCCGGGATCCGCTGGGTGTGCGGATTCCTCTGGATTCATGCTGTTCGGATTCATACTTCGATCTTGCCGTCCGGCGACCTTCCGTTCTATTAGGGGATACCCTGAACGTTCCCTGAGTGGCCCCCTGAGATGCCCTGCTTCCAGCGTCGAAGGCCTTGATCCGTGTTTGGATGGATTCATGACAATCGCCACCCAACGCCCGCCGCTGGTCCGCAGCAGCGACCGCATCATTGCGGGGGTGTGCATCGGCCTGGCCGACCACTTGGGCTGGCCCGTGAAGTACGTCCGGCTCGGGATGGTCCTCGCTTCGTTTGCCGGCGGTGCCGGCCTGGCTTTCTACGCTTGGCTTTGGGTTATGGTGCCTACGGCCGATGAGAGCGCCCGCCGCAATAGCCGCCGCCCGGCGTCGCCCATTGCTCCCGCGGTGAGCCTGCCTCCGTTCGCGGGCCCCGCGCCAGCCGCGGGGGCAGCGCCGGCGCCCAGTTGGACTCCGCCTGCGTGGGCTCAAGGAGTCCCCAACGGTGTCAACGTAAGGGCGCCCGACGTCGGCGCGCAGCCGCTGCCGCAGTCCAGCCCTGCTCCCGTATTCGCTTCCTGGTTCAGGGTTCGGCGCATCCAGTACGGGAAAGAGATCCTGCTGGGGGCAGGTCTCCTTCTCGTGGCTGCGATCCTCATCGCCCGGCAGTTCGGCGTCGAGGTCCCCCTCGGCACCCTGATCCCGGCTGCAGCCATTCTTGGTGGCGCGGCGATCGCGTGGATGCAACTGGATGAGACGCGCAGGGCCGGACTGGTGGACAAGACGAAGGCGGACCAAGCCGGCGGGTGGGTCCGCCTCGCTGCAGGACTCGCGCTGGTGGTTGCTGGAGTGTTGGTGATGGTGTCCGGTTCAGGCTCGTGGGAGCAGACCTGGCTCGCGCTGCTGGCTTCGATCGCGGTGTTGGGTGGCGTTGCCCTGGTGCTGCTGCCGTGGGGCCTGAAATTCTGGAAGGACCTTGAAACCGAGCGTGCAGGACGCGTGCGGGAGACCGAGCGGGCCGAGATCGCAGCCCATCTGCACGACTCGGTGCTGCAGACGCTTGCCTTGATCCAGCGTCGTGCCGGTTCCGAGCAAGACGTGATCCGCCTGGCACGTGCCCAGGAGCGTGAACTTCGCACGTGGCTGTACAGGGACTCGGCCAAGGACTCGGGACTCCTGGCAGAGCGGATTGCTGCAGCCGCAGCCGAGGTGGAGGACGCGCATGGGCACGCGGTGGACGTTGTCAGCGTAGGGGACGCGGCCATGACGGACAGGCACGAAGCCCTCGTTCTGGCGGCCCGGGAGGCCATGCACAATGCGGCCCGGCATGGCGGCGGAGCCGTGTCCGTCTATCTCGAGAGCTCGGACACGGGCAGCGAGGTTTTCGTCAGGGATCGAGGTCCGGGCTTTGACCCGGATGCCGTCCCGGAAGATCGGCTTGGCGTCAAAGAATCAATCATCGGCCGGATGAAACGTCACGGAGGTACCGCAGTCATCAGCAGCAGCTCAGAGGGCACCGAGGTCCGCCTGAAGCTGCCCGTCGAGTACGCCGACAAAGCAGAGAACCGAAACGGAGAGACCAGAACATGAACGGCCCTGCAGAACAATTTCGGCCAGAACAGTCACAGCGGACGGTCCGGGTAGTGATCGTGGACGATCATGCCATTTTCCGTTCCGGCCTCAAGGCCGATCTCGATTCCAGGATCGAGGTGGTGGGCGAAGCGGGAACCGTGGAGCAAGCCATCGCCGTCATTGCCGAGGCTCATCCGGAAGTGGTCCTGCTTGACGTTCACTTGCCCGGTGGCCTTGGCGGCGGCGGGCGGGAGGTCATTAGCGCGTCCGCCCCGTTGCGGGGGAGTACCAGTTTCCTGGCCCTGAGCGTGTCCGACGCCGCCGAGGACGTGGTTGCCGTCATCCGGGCCGGGGCACGCGGCTACGTTACCAAGACCATTTCCGGCCTGGAGATCTCCGACGCCGTGATCCGCGTGGCCGACGGCGACGCGGTCTTCTCGCCGCGGCTGGCAGGTTTTGTGTTGGATGCGTTCGGGACTTCACCTGCGGAGATCGCCGACGACGAACTGGACCGCCTCTCCGCCAGGGAACTGGAAGTCATGCGCCTCATCGCGCGAGGCTACAGCTACAAGGAGGTTGCCAAGGAACTGTTCATTTCGATCAAGACCGTGGAAACCCATGTCTCCGCGGTGCTGCGCAAGCTCCAGCTCTCCAGCCGCCACGAACTGACGAAATGGGCCGCCCAGCGCCGCCTCCTCTGACGCTCGCTCAAACCCAAACGCTCGCTCACCTGTGGTGCCTTAAACCCGGACGCTCGCTCACCTGTGGTGACTTAAACCCGAACGCTCGCTCACCTTTATCTCAAGGTGAGCGAGCGTTTGTGCAGGCGAAAGGCTACTTGGCCTGGCCGAGGAACTCCTGCAGGCGTCGAACGCCCTCGGCGAGGTCCTCGTCACCCAGGGCGTAGGACAAGCGCACGTAACCTGAGGGGCCGAAAGCCTCGCCCGGAACGACTGCGACTTCAACTTCGTCGAGGATCAGCGACGCAAGCTCCGCAGATGTTGATGGACGGACAGGACCATTCGACGTCGGGAATTCCTTACCCAGCAGCCCGCGGACGTCGGCGTACACGTAGAAGGCGCCAGCCGGCGTCGGGCATTCCACACCCTCGATCGCGTTCAGTCCAGCGACAATCGCCTTCCGGCGGCGGTCGAAGGCAATCTTCATCTCGTCGACGGCGGTCAGCGGACCGGAGACTGCGGCCAGGGCCGCGATCTGCATGATGTTTGAAACGTTCGACGTCGAGTGCGACTGGAGGTTTGTGGCGGCCTTGATGACATCGGCCGGGCCGATCATCCATCCGACGCGCCATCCGGTCATCGCATAAGTCTTGGCCACACCGTTGAGGATTACCACCTTGTCGCCGAGCTCGGGGGCGGCGGTGGCAATCGAGGTGAAGGGCACGCCGTCGTAGGTCAGGTGCTCATAGATTTCGTCGGTGACGACCCAGAGGCCCTTGGCCGCCGCCCATTTTCCGATCTCTGCCACCTGTTCGGCGCTGTAGACGGCACCGGTGGGGTTGGACGGGGAGACGAAAAGCAGGATCTTCGTCTTGTCCGTGACCGCGGCCTCAAGCTGCTCCACGGTGACGAGGTAACCCTGCTCCGGGCCGGCGAAGACCTCAACAGGCACGCCTCCGGCCAAGCGGATTGCCTCCGGGTAGGTAGTCCAGAAAGGCGTGGGGATGATGACCTCGTCGCCCGGGTCAACAAGTGTGGCGAAGGTGTTGTAGACAGCCTGCTTGCCGCCATTGGTGACCATCACCTGGGAAGCGTCGACTTTGTAGCCGGAATCACGGAACGTCTTTTCCGCAATGGCCTGCTTCAGTTCCGGCAGACCAGCTGCGGGGGAGTAGCGGTGGTACTTCGGTTGGGCGGCGGCTTCGACGGCGGCCTTCACGATGTAGTCGGGTGTCGGGAAGTCAGGCTCCCCGGCGCCGAAGCCAATCACGGGACGACCCGCTGCCTTGAGCGCCTTGGCCTTGGCGTCAACGGCAAGGGTGGCGGATTCGGCGATGGCGGAAATTCGCTGTGAAATGCGGGCGGCAGGTATTCCGGCAGACATTAAAACACCGTTCTTCGCTGGCAGCTCATGAGCTGGATGGTGGGATTCGACGGAATCTACTTTATGCTGTTCTGCGGAGCTATCAGGCTAACAGCGGGAAAGTGACAGTTAAGGCTGATCACACGAGCGGGACGGCCTGAACACTCCGGAAATGACCCGGTTCGACTATCGCGACGTTGTTGCGTAGACTGGTTCACCGGTGTTGAAAAACATCACAATGGTTCGCGCCCCAGACTGGGTCCGGAATCTCCTGCTCCCAGGGGGTCCTAGGCTTCGATGGACTGCGGCCAAATATGGATTCGTTCCATAGGGTAGTGGCGCAATTGGTAGCGCAGCGGTCTCCAAAACCGCAGGTTGCAGGTTCGAGTCCTGTCTGCCCTGCGCAGGCTGTTCCGGGGTTCTCCTTGGAACAAGCGCAGCAACCATGGCTCTGATCAGAGTCGGGTCAACGACGTTTGCATAGAATGAGTGAGGATCAGGTGACCGAAACAGCTGCGAGCAGCTCGAAGGGCCGCCCTGCCAAGAAGTCCGATTCCGGCCTCTTCGCTCGAATTGCACTTTTTGTCCGCCAGGTAATTGGTGAGCTCAAGAAGGTCGTTGCCCCCACCCGTAAGGAACTGGTCAACTACACGCTCGTGGTGCTGGTGTTCGTGGCCATCATGATGCTTGTCGTCACCATCCTGGACCTGGCTTTCGGTACGGGAATCAAATGGGTTTTCGGCGCTACTGGCACCACGAACCACTAGGCGGATCAGTCCGTAAACCACGTGGAATTCCCGGAAAATCAGGGGATTTCACAGGGTTTGCGGAATTGAGCCATTTAAATAGGCATGTTAGGCAATGAGGAAGCAGGAGACCAAGTGTCTGAGCAGGAGCTCGAGGTAACTGAGACTGAGCTGGATGGGCCGGCTGAAAGTACGGACCACGCCGCGGCTGACGCCACGGAAGGGTCCGAGGTCGATTCTGCTGCGCCCGAAACTGCCGACGTCGACGACGCCGACCAGGATGAGTCCGACGCCGACGAGTCTTCCGACGACGCCGACCAGGATGAGTCCGACGCCGACGCCGACGAGTCTTCCGACGACGCCGACGCCCTGGCCGCCGCTGCAGCTGTAGCGCCCGCCGACCCCGCTGACGAGTTCAAGGCCAAGCTTCGCCGCCAGGAAGGTGACTGGTACGTCATCCACTCCTACGCCGGCTACGAAAACCGCGTCAAGGCCAACCTTGAGACCCGCATCCAGACCCTGGACATGGAAGATTACATCTTCGAAATCCAGGTGCCCATGGAGGAAGTGGTCGAGATCAAGAACGCCCAGCGTAAGATCATCAACCGCGTGCGCATTCCGGGTTACGTCCTCGTCCGCATGGACCTGACTGACGCATCCTGGGGCGCCGTTCGCCACACCCCGGGGGTCACCGGCTTCGTGGGTAACGCCCACAACCCCGTCCCTCTTCGCCTCGACGAGGTCTTCTCCATGCTGGCTCCGGTCTTCGAAGAGCAGCAGGCCGAGAAGGGCAAGCCGGTCAACAAGCAGCACCAGACCCCGGTGGACATCGACTTCGAGGTCGGAGAGTCGGTCATCGTCAAGGAAGGTCCGTTCGAGACCCTTCCCGCAACGATCTCCGAGATCAAGATGGATTCCCAGACGCTTGTGGTTCTGGTGTCGATCTTCGAACGCGAAACCCCGGTTACGCTCGCATTCAACCAGGTCTCCAAGATCTAGTTGATCCCAGAATTTCGCCCCGTGGTTGCCGGCTTAGCAGCCACGGAGCGGTCGGTCGCCTTGCCATGGCGGCCACAAACCTGAGGCACGCTCCTGTGTCCTAGGAAGTTATTGAGAGAAGGACCTACATTGGCTCCCAAGAAGAAGGTCACCGGCCTCATCAAGCTGCAGATCCAGGCAGGTGCCGCCAACCCGGCCCCGCCAATCGGTCCTGCGCTTGGCCAGCACGGTGTCAACATCATGGAATTCTGCAAGGCGTACAACGCTGCGACGGAAGCCCAGCGCGGAAACGTTATCCCGGTTGAAATCACGGTCTACGAAGACCGCTCCTTCACCTTCATCACCAAGACCCCGCCGGCTGCAGAGCTCATCAAGAAAGCTGCAGGGGTTGCCAAGGGTTCGGCCACGCCGCACACCGTCAAGGTTGCCAAGCTGACCCAGGCACAGGTTAACGAGATCGCCACCACCAAGATGGAAGACCTCAACGCCACCAGCCTTGAGGGTGCTGCCAAGATCATCGCCGGCACCGCACGCTCCATGGGCATCACCGTCGAATAGTCGAGGAATGAACGGACGGTGAGGGCTGAGGAACGAAGCACTCGCCGGAAGTGAGTCCCGCGGATTTTCGACAAATAGATACCGTCGAAGGCCGATACCAGCCTTCAACCGCCGGAAACCGGCACCATTGAAATATTGAAAATGTTGGAGATCCACGCCGGATTTCCAACTGTGGCAGGGCCCAGCGCGGTCCGCAGACCACAACTGCACAAGGAGAATAAGCAGCATGGCAAAGCGCAGCAAAGCATATGAGGCAGCCGTAGCCAAGATCGAGGCAGACAAGTTCTACGCCCCGTTCGAAGCCATCAAGCTCGCCAAGGACACCAACCCGTCCAAGTTCGACGCCACCGTTGAGGTTGCTTTCCGTTTGGGCGTTGACCCGCGTAAGGCCGACCAGATGGTCCGCGGCACCGTCAACCTGCCGCACGGCACGGGTAAGACTGCCCGCGTCCTGGTTTTCGCAACGGGCGACAAGGCCGAAGCAGCAATCGCTGCAGGCGCCGACTTCGTTGGTTCCGATGACCTGATCGAAAAGATCGCAGCAGGCTGGACCGACTTCGACGCCGCAGTGGCAACCCCTGACCTCATGGGCAAGGTTGGCCGCCTCGGTAAGGTCCTCGGCCCGCGTAACCTCATGCCGAACCCGAAGACCGGTACCGTGACCGCAGACGTCACCAAGGCTGTCAACGACATCAAGGGTGGCAAGATCGACTTCCGCGTCGACAAGCACTCGAACCTGCACTTCATCATCGGCAAGGTTTCCTTCGACGAGCTGAAGCTGGCCGAGAACTACGCAGCCGCTCTGGAAGAGGTGCTTCGCCTGAAGCCGTCCGCTTCCAAGGGCCGCTACATCCAGAAGGCTACAGTCGCCACCACGTTCGGCCCGGGCATCTCCGTTGACCCGAACGTCACCAAGGTTCTCACCGAGGCGTAAGCCACAGGGAGCATCGACTCTGAAAGGACCGTCCGGCAATCGCCGGGCGGTCCTTTCGTTTGTCCGCTTGGGGAGCTGCCTTCGCGGCATGGTGAAGCGTACGACGGCGGCCGGCGCCTCCCGGCGTCAGGCACCTATCGCGGCTGGCGGCCGCTGATTAGGCTGAGGACATGACAGGCCAGCCCCCGGACTTCAGCATCCATGAGTTCCATCTGCCGGAGTCCTTGGAAAGGCGGGATGGCGAGGAGTTCCGGGAACTCTCGTCCGCGATGGACGCAATGGTGATGGAAACTTGGGGAAACTTGGAAAGGGCATCGTCGGCGCCGGTCTGGCTTGCTGGATGGCGCGACACCCCCTACGAGGTATCCAGGAACTTTCTTGCGCGGGTTGACGGAGGCATCGTTGGCTACGCTTCCTGCCACGTTCCGGTCAGAGACAACGTCGGCACCGCGTGGCTGCATGTAGATGTCCTGCAGAGATACCGCCGGCTTGGAATCGGAACCGCATTGCTCCGCACCGTGGAGGAGGTCGCGAAGGCAGAGGGAAGGCATGTCCTGCAGGCGCACACCGAACACCCCGTCGGCTTCGGAGGGGCCGGGCCCCTTGCCCCGGCCACGGGAGTTCCCGGAGATGGTCCGGGCATCGCCTTCTGCCTCAAGAACGGATACAGCCTGGAACAGACAAGCAGGTTCAACAGACTGGAAATGGACCATAACGCGGAGTGGGTGAACCTTGAGTTCACGGCGCATTCCAAAGCGGATGCCGCATACAGGGTCCTCGGTTGGACGAACCGTTGCCCCGGCGAATACGTGGAGCAGATGGCGGTTCTCATGGGCCGCATGAGCACGGATACTCCCGCGGGAGGCCTTGAGATTGAGGCAGAGGCTTGGGACGCGGCACGCGTCAGGCAACTTGAGGACACTACCCTCGCCGAGGGCCAGACCGCGCTTGTGGCAGCTGCGCAACATCGCCCAACGGGGGAACTCGCCGCTTACACCGTGATTTACCTCGATCCTGCGAAGCCGTGGATGGCTGATCAGGACGACACCTTGGTGGCAAGCCCGCACCGAGGCCACGGACTGGGGATGCTCGTGAAATTGGTGAACCTGAGGCGGCTGCAATCAGAATATCCGGCTGTCCAACGCGTCATGACTTTTAACGCCGAGGAAAACGAACATATGCTGGCCATCAACGTACAGCTCGGCTTCCGACCGGTGGGATACGACGGCGAATGGCAAAAGAGGACCAAATGACGAGCACGGTGGAGATCGGCCAACTCTGGATTCCGGATTCCCTTGACGCCGATGACGCGAAGGATTTCCTCGCCGCCGTGGAAGTCAGCCGCAAAGTCCGGATGCAGATCTGGGGGAGCGACGACCTCGCCTACACGCCCTTGGAGAAACTGCTCGAACTGGCAGATCCTTACGAACGCCAAGTCATTCTTGTGGCCCGTGTCGACGGCCGCATCGTCGGCACGGTCGACATCGCGCTCCCGCTTGCCGACAACATGGACCTGGCGGAATTCACCCTCGATATCCTCCCGGAGTTCCAACGCAGGGGGGTAGGGCGGCAGCTTCTTGAGGCCGCCGAACATTTCGCCAAGAGCGAGGGCAGGACGATGATCATGGTGGACACCAACCACCCCGCCGCGTCCTTGCGCGGGGGTGTCGATGAACAATTGGTGCCTGGCAGCGGCCTCGGGTTCGTCCCACTGGCCAGCCGGGAGGTCGACTTCGCCCGGCGTACCGGCTACACACTCCAGCACATCGAACAATTCAGTTCCTGCGCCCTCCCGCTGGACTCGAAGCTCGTCGCCGAGCTCGAGGCCGAAGCAGCGGATGCGAATGCAGGCCGGTACCGCGTCCACCACTGGACGGACCGTTGCCCGGAGCAATGGCTCGAGGCCGTGGCCGCGCTGGAGAACGCTGCCGGCGAAGTTGTGTCGGAGGGCGGCGACACCGCTGAGGCTGAGCAGCAGCAGTTAGTGTTCGACGCCGGTGTCCTGCGTCAGGCGGAAGACGCCGCGATCGCGCAGGGGCGCCGAACGGTGGTCACCGCCGTCGAGCACGTCGCCAGCCGGCGCATCGTTGGACTCACTACTATTGGCGTCCTGGCGCAACGTCAGGATGTCGTCTTCCAAGACGACACGATCGTCCTGCAGGAGCACCGGGGAAACAAGCTCGGACTCCTCATCAAGGTCGCCAACATGCAGCGCCTCAGCGAGCAGTTCCCGGACGCTCGGGTGATCTACACCTGGAATGCCCCGGAAAATCGGTACCTGCTGACAGTGAACAAGCAATTGGGATTTACCACGGCAGGAGTCACGGGGCTTTGGCAAAAGGAGCTGCCGGACATGGGACCGAAGGTTACCTCCTCCGAGTGAGCCGGCGTGATTTGGTGATGCACTTGCCCGTCCCGTAAGCTTGAACTACCAAAGACCGTCGGTTGATGGGAATCCACTCCTCTGTGCGCAGCTCAACACTGCAGCTACGCGCGGAAGAATCAAGTGGGTTCCCTGACGAAGGACCCTGACAAAGGGCGGCCGGCGCAGGTGAACGAAGCAAGTCTCCACGGTCATGTGATCGCGTCGAGCCAAGCCCCGTGCATCTGCGCGGGGCGTTTTTTAGTTGCAGCTCTTTTGAGCGGGGACCCGGAAGACCGGCTTTATTCCCCGGAAGGAGGGTTATGGCAACGCCAAGCAAGATCTCTGCAGTAGCTGAGATCACGAACGATTTCAAGGAATCGAACGCCGCTGTCCTGACCGAATACCGCGGGCTCTCTGTCGCACAGCTCAAGGAGCTGCGTGTTTCTCTCGGCCTGGACACCAAGTTCTCGGTCGTCAAGAACACCCTGACCGCCATTGCAGCCAAGGAAGCTGGTGTCGAAGCATTCGACGGTCAGCTCGCCGGCCCCACTGCGATTGCATTCATCAAGGGTGACGCGGTTGCTGCCGCCAAGAGCCTGACGGACTTTGCCAAGGTCAACAAGCAGCTGGTCATCAAGACCGGTTACTTTGAAGGCAAGGCACTGAACGCAGCAGAGGTTGCCGCTCTGGCAGCCCTCGAGTCCCGTGAGCTGCAGCTCGCCAAGGTTGCAGGCATCCTCAAGGCACCTGCTGCCGCTGCTGTACGCATCATTGACGCTCTGCGCCTCAAGCTTGAAGAAGAGGGCGGCGCTGTAGCACCGGCCGCTGAAGAAGCACCGGCTGCCGAAGAGGCTCCCGCCGAGGCTGCTGCAGAAGAGGCTGCCGCTCCGGCTGAAGCCGCTGAAGCAGCAACTGAAGAGAACTAAGTTCTCCCCCAATCAAACTGCGGTGCGGTAACGGACGATGTCCGTGGCAGCACCACCTAAAGGAAGGACGCCAACATGGCGAAGCTCAGCAACGAAGAGCTCATTGAAGCTTTCAAGGAACTGACCATCATCGAGCTCTCCGAGTTCGTCAAGCTCTTCGAAGAGACCTTCGAAGTTACTGCTGCTGCTGTTGCAGTTGCAGGCCCGGCTGCGGGCGGCGCTGGCGAAGAAGCTGAAGAGCAGACCGAATTTGATGTCATCCTCGAAGCTGCCGGCGAAAAGAAGATCGCAGTGATCAAGGAAGTCCGCGCCATCACCTCCCTCGGCCTCAAGGAAGCCAAGGACCTGGTTGACGGTGCACCGAAGGCTGTCCTCGAAGGCGCCACCAAGGAAGCTGCAGAGAAGGCCAAGGATCAGCTCGAAGCTGCAGGCGCCAGGGTTACTGTCAAGTAACTCGCCTCTTCGGGTAATTCGCTTTACCCAGGAAGCCCCGTCCGGATTCGTCCGGGCGGGGCTTCCTGCATTTAACCCCCAACTGGCTCGCAGTTGTTGTCGTTATGACGGCTTACAACGACGTCTAGTGCCAGTCAGATGGGGTCGCTGATGTCGGCCACCACGGCCTGTAACGCGGCAGCCAGTTCGTCGGCTTTCACGAAAGCGCTGAATCCGTGTTCGCCTGCACCCATGGATACCCGTCGTCCCGCGATGCTGGCGTCAGCATAGACCGGCCAAGGCTTTGAGCTTCCCAACGGAGTGATGGTGCCGCGCTCATAGCCGGTGGCCTCGAAGGCTATATCGGCGGAGGGCATGGACAGCTTGTTGACGCCGAGGAGTGCGCGCAGTTTTGGCCAGGAGATCTGCCGGTCACCAGGAACCAGCGCGAACAGGAAAGTGCCGTCCCGGTGTTTGACTACAAGAGACTTCACAATGTCCGACGGCGTGATCCCCATGATGCGGGCCGCTTCCTCAAGACTTCCGGCCGCCGCCCGTTCCACGAGCTGGACCTCCAGTCCGCGGGCGGCCGCGTCGGCCAGGAATCGCTCAGTGCCCCGCATTCATGCCCCATTTCTCAAGTGGCCGCTCCCGCTGCCGAATCCTAGTCGCGGTAAAGGAGCAGTGCTTCGCCTTGACCGCCACCGCCACACAAGGCGACTGCCGCCTTGCCCTTGCCGCGGCGCTTCAGCTCGTGGGCCGCATGCAGCGCAAGCCGGGCCCCGGAGGCCCCGATCGGATGTCCAATAGCGATTGCCCCGCCATGGATATTGCACTTTTCCAAGGGATAGTCCAAGTCCTTCAACGACTGCACCGCAACCGAGCCGAACGCTTCGTTGATCTCGATGAAGTCCAGGTCGGCAGTTGTCCATCCGGCGCGGTCCAAAGCCTGCCGGATGGCGTTGGATGGCTGTGAATGCAGGCTGTTGTCAGGTCCGGCCACTTGCCCGGGCTTGCCGAGGACTGCAAGATACTCGAGGCCGTTCTCCTCGGCAAAGCGGCGGCTCGTGAGCACCAGTGCGGAGGCGCCGTCGGACAGGGGAGACGAGTTGCCCGCCGTGATGGTTCCGTCGGTGGCGAAGGCGCCCTTCAAGGGGGCCAATGTCTCGAGAGTGGTCTGGGGGCGGACGCCTTCGTCTCTTGTCAACACCAGGGGTTCGCCCTTGCGCTGTTTGATGCTGATGGGTGTGATCTCGCCGTCGAACACTCCCTGCTCTGCGGCCGCGGCGGCACGCTGGTGCGAAGCAGCGGCCACTTCATCCTGGGAGCGGCGGTCGATGCCCAACGAGAGGTTCTTGATCTCGGTGGACAGGCCCATCGACTGGCCATCAAAGGCGTCCGTGAGACCGTCATGTGCCGCAACGTCGAGAGCCTGGATTGCCCCGTAGCTCCACCCTTGCCGTGAGCCTGGCAGCAAATGGGGAGCGCGGCTCATCGATTCCTGACCGCCGGCAACCACAACGGTGGCATCGCCGCTGCGGATCATTCGCGCGGCATCGATCACGGCCGTCAGTCCGGAAAGACAGACCTTGTTGATGGTGACGGCCGGGATATTCCATCCGATGCCGGCGGCTATGGCACTCTGCCGGGCAGGATTTTGGCCGGCTCCCGCTTGCAGGACCTGTCCCATGATCACCGCGTCCACTTTGTCCGCGGTGAGTCCGCTCGCTGCGATGGCGCCTGAAATGGCGTGCGCACCGAGCTCGACGGCGGTGAGTCCAGCCAGTTGACCGTTCAACCTGCCCTGTGGGGTACGGGTGGCAGAAAGGATGACGACGTCGTTGTTGTCCCTTTTGTCTGAAGGGGTGCTCATTTTCTCTCTTCCGATCAAGGGTGGTGAGCCTAGGCTACCGTGGCGCCCATCACCTCTCCATTCAACGATGGAGCCCCGTACAACATTCCGTCGGCGGCGGCCGCATAGGTGCCTGCAGCAACTGTGCTTGCATTCAGGCGAAATGTGGGGTAGACAGGTGGGTTGATTTGCCGTATCGTGGATATTTGCGTCTTCCCTGTTAACCTTCAGCCTTCATATAGCGGTGGGCTTTACCCCTCAGCTGCGCCTTTTGATGTGCCGTTTCGAACGTGCATGCTCTTGGTCGGCCGGGGTCCCGGGTCATATAGCGGAACCGGAAAGGTACACTGCGGATTCAATCTGCAGGGTGCAAGCGGGGGAGATCTGAAAACGCCTGAAGGTCTGTGGAAGGATCCCTCTTGGTCGCCTCGAGCACCTCTAATAACGAAACCGCTAATACGGCAAGCACCGATGGTGCAACTCGCCGGCTCTCATTCGCAAAGATTCACGAACCGCTGGACGTTCCGAATCTTCTCGCACTGCAGACAGACAGCTTTGACTGGCTGGTCGGAAACGAACGCTGGCAGGCGCGGGTAGCGAAGGCTGTCGAGGAAGGCGACCTGAGCGTCGCCACCACCTCTGGACTTGCCGACATCTTCGAAGAGATCTCCCCCATCGAGGACTTCCAGGGCACTATGTCCCTGAGCTTCTCCGAGCCGGAGTTCGCTGATCCGAAGTACACCATGGCCGAATGCAAAGACCGTGACGCCACTTACTCGGCACCGCTGTATGTCAAGGCCGAGTTCATGAACAACAACACGGGTGAAATCAAGCAGCAGACCGTGTTCATGGGCGATTTCCCTCTCATGACGGAGAAGGGAACGTTTGTTGTCAACGGCACCGAGCGTGTCGTCGTCTCCCAGCTGGTTCGTTCGCCGGGCGCCTACTTTGAGCGCACCGCTGACAAGACCAGTGACAAGGACATCTTCACTGCAAAGATCATCCCGTCCCGCGGTGCATGGTTCGAGCTCGAAATCGACAAGCGCGACCAGGTCGGCGTACGCCTCGACCGCAAGCGCAAGCAGTCGGTCACCGTTCTGCTGAAGGCCCTTGGTTGGACCGAAGGCCAGATCCTGGAAGAGTTCGGCCAGTACGACTCCATGCGTGCAACGCTGGAGAAGGACGCCACCGAAACCCGCGAAGACGCTCTTCTGGACATCTACCGCAAGCTGCGTCCGGGCGAGCCGCCCACCGTCGAGGCTGCCCAGTCCCTGCTGGACAACCTGTACTTCAACGCCAAGCGCTACGATCTGGCCAAGGTTGGCCGTTACAAGATCAACCGCAAGCTCGGCATCGACCGCTCCCTTGGCGACAAGGAAGCTTCGGTCCTGCACGTTGAAGACATCGTCGCCATGATCAAGTTCCTCGTCGCGCTTCACGCCGGCGAGAAGACCCTCATGGGCAAGCGCGATGGCGAAGACCACGAGCTCCGCGTCGAGATCGATGACATCGACCACTTCGGTAACCGCCGCATCCGCGCCGTTGGCGAACTGATCGAAAACCAGGTCCGCACCGGCCTGTCCCGCATGGAGCGCGTCGTCCGCGAACGCATGACCACGCAGGACGTCGAAGCCATCACGCCGCAGACCCTGATCAACATCCGCCCTGTTGTGGCAGCAATCAAGGAGTTCTTCGGAACGTCCCAGCTGTCCCAGTTCATGGACCAGAACAACCCGTTGTCGGGTCTGACCCACAAGCGCCGCCTGTCGGCTCTTGGCCCGGGTGGTCTTTCCCGTGACCGCGCCGGCATGGAAGTTCGAGACGTTCACCCGTCCCACTACGGACGTATGTGCCCCATCGAAACTCCTGAAGGTCCGAACATTGGTCTGATCGGTTCGCTGGCTTCCTACGGCCGCATCAACCCGTTCGGTTTCATCGAGACTCCTTACCGCCTGGTTTCCGAGGGCGTCGTTTCCGATGAGGTCCAGTACCTCACTGCCGACGACGAAGCCGAGGTCCTGATTGCACAGGCCAACGCACCGCTGGATGCCGACAAGAAGTTCGCGGAAGAAACCGTGCTTGTCCGTGCCCGTGGTGGTGGAGGCGAGCCCGTCCTGGTTCCGGCTGGCGAAGTTCAGTTCATGGACGTCTCCCCGCGCCAGATGGTGTCCGTAGCTACTGCTCTGATTCCGTTCCTCGAGCATGACGATGCAAACCGCGCACTCATGGGTGCCAACATGCAGCGCCAGGCTGTGCCGCTGGTCCGTTCCGAGGCCCCGTTCGTGGGTACCGGTATGGAGCGCGCTGCTGCCGTCGACGCCGGTGACGTTGTCATCGCGAAGAAGGCCGGTGTCGTCAACGAAGTTTCCGCTGACCTCGTCACCATGCTTAACGACGACGGCACGGAAACCAGCTACCGCATCAACAAGTTCGCCCGTTCCAACCAGGGCAACTGCTACAACCACCGTGTCCTGGTCAACGAAGGCCAGCGCCTCGAGGTCGGCGGCATCATCGCTGACGGCCCAGCAACGGACCAGGGTGAACTCGCCCTCGGTAAGAACCTTCTCGTGGCATTCATGTCTTGGGAAGGCCACAACTTCGAGGACGCCATCATCCTGTCGCAGCGCATTGTCGCTGAGGACGTCCTTTCCTCCATCCACATCGAGGAGCACGAGATCGATGCCCGCGACACCAAGCTTGGTGCCGAGGAAATCACCCGTGACATCCCCAACGTGTCCGAGGAAGTCCTGGCAGGACTTGACGAGCGTGGCATCATCCACATCGGTGCCGAGGTTGAAGCCGGCGACATCCTGGTCGGTAAGGTCACCCCGAAGGGTGAAACCGAACTGACCCCGGAAGAGCGCCTGCTCCGCGCGATCTTCGGCGAGAAGTCCCGCGAAGTGCGTGACACCTCCCTGAAGGTTCCCCACGGCGAGTCCGGCACGGTTATCGGTGTGCGCGTCTTCGACCGCGACAACGACGACGAGCTGCCCCCGGGCGTCAACCAGCTCGTCCGCGTCTACGTTGCTGCCAAGCGTAAGATCACCGACGGCGACAAGCTCGCTGGCCGCCACGGTAACAAGGGCGTCATCTCCAAGATCCTCCCGATCGAAGACATGCCGTTCCTTGCTGACGGGACGCCGGTGGACATCGTCCTGAACCCCCTGGGTGTTCCGGGCCGTATGAACGTCGGCCAGGTGCTCGAAACGCACCTCGGTTGGGTTGCCAAGACCGGTTGGAAGATCGAAGGAGAGCCGGAGTGGGTCAAGAACCTTCCGAACCTGCCTCGTGAAACCGGCCAGACCACTGTCGCCACCCCGGTGTTCGACGGTGCACGCGAAGAGGAAATCACAGGTCTGCTGGATTCCACCAACGTGACCCGCGACGGCGACCGCCTGATCGACTCCTCCGGCAAGACCCGTTTGTTCGACGGCCGCTCCGGCGAGCCGTTCCCGGACCCGGTCTCCGTGGGCTACATGTACATCCTGAAGCTCCACCACTTGGTGGACGACAAGATCCACGCGCGCTCCACCGGCCCGTACTCCATGATCACGCAGCAGCCGTTGGGTGGTAAGGCACAGTTCGGTGGCCAGCGCTTCGGTGAAATGGAAGTGTGGGCGCTCGAAGCATACGGCGCTGCCTACACCCTCCAGGAACTGCTGACGATCAAGTCGGATGACATCCACGGTCGCGTGAAGGTTTACGAAGCCATCGTCAAGGGCGAGAACATCCCCGAGCCTGGCGTTCCGGAATCCTTCAAGGTCTTGATCAAGGAAATGCAGTCGCTGTGCCTGAACGTGGAAGTTCTTTCCACGGATGGTACGACGATCGAAATGCGTGACTCTGATGACGCAGTCTTTACGGCTGCGGAAGAACTGGGCATTGATCTGTCTCGCGCAGAGCCCAGCTCCGTAGAAGAGGTCTAACAGCCGCTTTTGGCTAGCGGTGCAAACCGTCAGCCAAGGCAGCTGCCTCTTTCCGTAAATCAAGACTTCAGAATTTAGAGAACAAGAGAGAACAGGGACCATATGTCCAGCGAATCCTCCTTCGGCCTCATGCAGATCGGCCTAGCCACCGCGGAAGACATCCGCGGTTGGTCGTACGGTGAGGTCAAGAAGCCGGAAACCATCAACTACCGCACGCTCAAGCCCGAGAAGGACGGCCTCTTCTGCGAGAAGATCTTCGGCCCGTCCCGGGACTGGGAATGCTACTGCGGCAAGTACAAGCGCGTGCGCTTCAAGGGCATCATCTGTGAGCGTTGTGGCGTTGAAGTCACACGCGCCAAGGTGCGCCGCGAACGCATGGGCCACATCGAACTGGCTGCTCCCGTCACGCACATCTGGTACTTCAAGGGCGTTCCCTCCCGTTTGGGCTACCTCCTTGACCTGGCACCGAAGGACCTTGAAAAGGTCATCTACTTCGCTGCCTACATGATCACCAGCGTGGACACCGAGAGCCGTCACGCGGAACTGCCGAACCTCCAGGTTGAGCACGACCTTGAGAAGAAGCAGCTCGTCGACAACCGCGACAGCGACATCGCCACGATTGCCCGCGACCTTGAGGACGAGCTTGCCCGCCTCGAGGGTGAAGGCGCCAAGGCTGCAGACAAGAAGAAGGCCCGCGACTCCGCGGACCGTCAGATGGCCAACGTCCGCAAGCGTGCGGACGCTGAGATCGAGCGCCTCGAGCAGGTCTGGGACCGCTTCAAGAACCTCAAGGTCGCAGACCTCGAAGGTGACGAAGGACTGTACCGCGAACTGCGCGACCGCTACGGCATGTACTTCGAAGGCTCCATGGGCGCCGAAGCCATCAAGAAGCGTCTTGAGAACTTCGACATGCAGGCAGAGTCCGAGTCCCTGCGCGACACCATCCAGAACGGCAAGGGCCAGCGCAAGACCCGTGCACTCAAGCGCCTGAAGGTTGTCAATGCGTTCCTGACCACCAACAACAGCCCGCTCGGCATGGTCCTGGACGCTGTCCCGGTGATCCCGCCGGAACTGCGCCCGATGGTCCAGCTGGACGGTGGCCGCTTCGCGACCTCCGACCTCAACGACCTCTACCGCCGCGTGATCAACCGCAACAACCGACTCAAGCGATTGCTTGACCTCGGTGCTCCGGAGATCATCGTCAACAACGAGAAGCGCATGCTTCAGGAAGCTGTTGACAGCCTCTTTGACAACGGCCGCCGTGGCCGTCCCGTCACGGGTCCGGGCAACCGTCCGCTGAAGTCCTTGAGCGACATGCTCAAGGGCAAGCAGGGTCGCTTCCGCCAGAACCTGCTCGGCAAGCGCGTCGACTACTCAGGCCGTTCGGTCATCGTCGTCGGCCCGCAGCTGAAGCTGCACCAGTGTGGTCTGCCCAAGCAGATGGCCCTGGAGCTCTTCAAGCCGTTCGTGATGAAGCGACTGGTTGACCTCAACCACGCGCAGAACATCAAGTCGGCAAAGCGCATGGTGGAGCGTTACCGCCCGCAGGTCTGGGACGTGCTGGAAGAGATCATCACCGAACACCCGGTGCTGCTCAACCGTGCACCTACCCTGCACCGCCTCGGCATCCAGGCATTCGAGCCGCAGCTTGTTGAAGGCAAGGCCATCCAGCTTCACCCGCTGGTTTGTGGTGCCTTCAACGCCGACTTCGACGGCGACCAGATGGCAGTCCACCTGCCGCTGAGCCCCGAAGCCCAGGCTGAAGCCCGCATCCTGATGCTCTCCTCGAACAACATCCTGAAGCCGTCTGATGGCCGTCCGGTGACCCTGCCTTCGCAGGACATGATCATCGGTCTGTACCACCTGACCACCAAGCGTGTTGGTTCCGCAGGCGAAGGCCGTATCTTCTCCTCGGTTGCGGAAGCCATCATGGCCTACGACGCCCGCGAGCTGCACCTGAACTCCCAGGTCAAGATCCGTCTTGAGGGCTTTGTTCCTTACGCCGGCTGGGAAGCTCCGGAAGGCTGGGAGCCGGGTCAGACCGCACTGGTCCAGACCTCCCTCGGCCAGGTTCTCTTCAACGAGACCCTGCCGGAGGACTACCCGTGGGTCGAGGCTGTTGCTGACAAGGGCGAGCTTTCCCGGATCGTCAACGACCTCGCAGAGCGCTACCCGAAGGTTGTCACGGCTGCAACGCTGGACAACCTGAAGGACGCCGGTTTCTACTGGGCAACCCGCTCGGGCGTCACCGTGGCAATCTCCGACATCGAGGTGCCCACCTCCAAGCCGGCCATCCTGGCCGGTTACGAGACCATGGCTGCCAAGATCCAGGCCCAGTACGACAAGGGCCTGATCGACGACGACGAGCGTCGCCAGGAACTGATCGAGATCTGGAACAAGGCCACCAACGAAATCGCCCAGGCGATGCGTGACAGCCTGTCCCCGATGAACACCATCAACCGCATGGTGTCCTCCGGTGCACGTGGTAACTGGATGCAGGTCCGCCAGATCGCGGGTATCCGTGGTCTTGTGGCCAACCCGAAGGGTGAGATCATCCCGCGTCCGATCAAGTCCTCGTACCGCGAGGGCCTGTCGGTGCTGGAGTACTTCATCGCCACGCACGGTGCCCGTAAGGGTCTGGCCGACACCGCCCTGCGTACCGCCAACTCGGGTTACTTGACCCGTCGTCTGGTGGACGTTTCGCAGGACGTCATCGTCCGTGAAGAGGACTGTGGCACCGAGCGTGGTCTCATGACCGCAATCGCCGTGCCGGACTCGAACGGTGAGCTGGTCCTTGACGAGAACGTTGAGAACAGCGCCTACGCACGTACCCTCGCCGTCGACGTCGTCGACTCCAAGGGCGCGGTGCTGGCGGCTGCCGGCACCGACTGCGGCGACGTCGTCATTGCCGAGCTGCTCGCAGCCGGCATCACCGAGGTCAAGGTCCGGTCCGTGCTCACGTGTGAGTCCAAGGTCGGTACCTGTGCGCTCTGCTACGGCCGTTCGCTGGCCACGGGCAAGACCGTGGACATCGGAGAGGCCGTCGGCATCATCGCCGCACAGTCCATCGGTGAACCCGGTACCCAGCTGACCATGCGTACGTTCCACACCGGTGGTGCTGTTTCCGCCAGCGGTGGCGACGACATCACCCAGGGTCTGCCCCGGATCCAGGAGCTCTTCGAAGCCCGTACTCCGAAGGGTGTCGCACCGATTGCTGAAGCAGCCGGCCGCATCGCCATCGAAGAGTCCGAGCGCCAGATGCGCCTCGTCATCACCCCGGACGATGGTTCCGAGGAGATCGCCTACCCGGTGCTGCGCCGTTCCCGCCTCCTCATCGAGGATGGCGAGCACGTCAGCGTCGGCCAGAAGCTGATCAACGGTCCTGTGGACCCGAAGCAGGTTCTGCGCATCATGGGTCCGCGTGCGGCCCAGAAGTTCCTGGTGGACGAGGTCCAGGGCGTTTACCGCAGCCAGGGCATTGGCATCCACGACAAGCACGTGGAAGTCATCGTCCGTCAGATGCTGCGCCGCGTGACCGTCATCGAATCCGGCGACTCCGATCTGCTTCCGGGCGAGCTCGCTGAGCGCAGCCGCTTCGAGGACGAGAACCGTCGCGTGGTGTCCGAGGGCCGTACCCCGGCTTCCGGTCGTCCGGAACTCATGGGTATCACCAAGGCATCTCTGGCAACCGAGTCCTGGCTGTCGGCCGCTTCCTTCCAGGAGACCACCCGCGTTCTGACGCAGGCGGCCATGGAAGGCAAGAGCGACCCGCTGCTTGGCCTCAAGGAGAACGTCATCATCGGTAAGCTCATCCCGGCCGGTACGGGCTTGCCCCGTTACACCGAGGTCACCGTGGAGCCGACTGAAGAAGCAAAGGCAAGCCTGTTCACAGGCCCCAGCGCCTTCACGGACTTCTCGTATGACGCGTTGGGCGGCGACGGAGCTCCCGAGTTCCACGCCATCCCGCTGGATGACTACGATCTCGGCAACGACTTCCGCTAAGAAGTCTGCAACGCAAAGGAAGGACCCCGTACTCAGCGAGTGCGGGGTCCTTCCCGTTAGGTGCCCGACGACGGCGGCGCGCACCCGCCGTCGTCCTCCGCCTTTACACCCGATTAAGGCCTCAGATCAAGCCATGCTAGAATTTTCGTAATTGTTCTGTGTGGCAGTGGATGAAGGCCGCCGCAGCATCATTTCGGTTTTGTTCTCATGATGCTTCGGTGGTGCCTGTTTCCGAGTTGCGGGCTACGTGCGCAACGAATGCCGCACTTTTGCACGCCCACCGGTCTTCCGGCCAGGGTCGCATGGACAACGCCAAAGCTCTCACGCAAACACAGGCTAATGCCTGGGCGCGGGGCAGAGATCAACCAACGGAGAACACGAGAGTGCCTACGATTAACCAGCTGGTCCGCAAGGGCCGCACGCCTAAGGTCAAGAAGACCAAGGCTCCCGCCCTTAACGGCAGCCCCATGCGCCGCGGTGTTTGCACCCGCGTCTACACCACCACTCCGAAGAAGCCGAACTCGGCTCTGCGTAAGGTTGCACGTGTGCGCCTCAACGGTGGCGTTGAAGTTACCGCCTACATCCCCGGTGTTGGCCACAACCTCCAGGAGCACTCCATCGTGCTCGTCCGTGGTGGTCGTGTGAAGGACCTCCCGGGTGTCCGTTACAAGATCGTCCGTGGTGCCCTCGATACCCAGGGTGTCAAGAACCGCAAGCAGGCCCGCAGCCGCTACGGCGCAAAGATGGAGAAGAAGTAATATGCCTCGCAAGGGTCCGGCCCCGAAGCGGCCGCTAGTTTCCGATCCCGTTTACGGTTCCCCGTTGGTCACCCAGCTGATCAACAAGGTTCTGATTGACGGCAAAAAGTCCACCGCAGAGCGCATCGTTTACGGCGCCCTCGAAGGTGCACGCGCCAAGTCCGGTGGCGACCCCGTTGCCGCCCTCAAGAAGGCCATGGACAACGTCAAGCCTTCCCTCGAGGTTCGCTCCCGCCGTGTCGGTGGCGCAACCTACCAGGTTCCCGTTGAGGTCAAGCCGGGCCGCTCCACTGCCCTCGCTCTCCGTTGGCTGGTTGGCTACTCCAAGGCCCGCCGCGAGAAGACGATGACCGAGCGCCTCCAGAACGAAATCCTGGATGCGTCCAACGGTCTCGGTGCCGCTGTGAAGCGTCGCGAAGACACCCACAAGATGGCCGAGTCGAACAAGGCCTTCGCACACTACCGCTGGTAAAACTTCCCGTACGCCGCCGGCTCCCTGAGCTGGCGGCGAACGTGTAGTCCATCCGAAAGGGAGACACCGTGGCACAGGACGTGCTTACCGACCTTAGCAAGGTCCGCAACATCGGCATCATGGCCCACATCGATGCCGGCAAGACCACCACCACCGAGCGCATTCTGTTCTACACAGGTGTGAACCACAAGATCGGCGAGACGCACGACGGCGCTTCGACGACCGACTGGATGGAACAGGAAAAGGAACGCGGCATCACCATCACGTCTGCCGCCGTGACTTGCTTCTGGGACAAGAACCAGATCAACATCATCGACACCCCGGGCCACGTGGACTTCACGGTTGAGGTCGAGCGCTCCTTGCGCGTCCTCGACGGCGCCGTTGCTGTCTTCGATGGCAAGGAAGGCGTTGAGCCGCAGTCCGAGACTGTTTGGCGCCAGGCCGACAAGTACAACGTGCCGCGTATCTGCTTCGTCAACAAGATGGACAAGCTCGGTGCCGACTTCTACTTCACCGTAGACACCATCATCAGCCGCCTCGGCGCCAAGCCGCTGGTTCTCCAGCTGCCGATCGGTGCAGAGAACGACTTCGTCGGCGTCGTGGATCTCCTTGAGATGCGCGCGCTGGTGTGGCCGGGCGATGCCAAGGGTGACGTCACCATGGGTGCCAAGTACGAGGTCCAGGAGATCCCCGCCGATCTCCAGGCCAAGGCCGAGGAATACCGCGCACAGCTCGTTGAGACTGTTGCCGAGGCTTCCGAAGAACTCATGGAAAAGTACCTCGACGGTGAAGAACTCACTGTCGAGGAGCTCAAGGCCGGCATCCGCAAGATGACCATCAACTCTGAGCTCTACCCGGTTCTCTGTGGTTCTGCCTTCAAGAACCGTGGCGTACAGCCGATGCTGGATGCTGTTGTTGACTTCCTGCCGAACCCGCTCGACGTCCCGCCCATGATCGGTCACGACCCGCGCGACGAGGAGAAGGAACTCACCCGCAAGCCTTCTGCCGAGGAGCCGTTCTCGGCCCTCGCGTTCAAGATCGCCGCGCACCCGTTCTTCGGTCAGCTCACCTTCATCCGCGTGTACTCCGGTCATGTGGAAGCAGGCTCCCAGGTGGTCAACTCCACCAAGGGCAAGAAGGAGCGTATCGGCAAGCTGTTCCAGATGCACGCCAACAAGGAAATGCCTGTTGAGGGCGCTACCGCCGGCCACATCTATGCAGCTATCGGTCTGAAGGACACCACCACGGGCGACACCCTGTGCGACGCGAACAACCAGATCGTCCTCGAGTCCATGAGCTTCCCGGAGCCCGTGATCTCGGTTGCCATCGAGCCGAACACCAAGGGTGACCAGGAGAAGCTCTCCACGGCCATCCAGAAGCTCTCCGCTGAGGACCCGACCTTCCAGGTCTCCCTCAACGAGGACACCGGTCAGACCATCATCGCCGGCATGGGCGAACTCCACCTGGACATCCTGGTGGACCGCATGCGCCGCGAGTTCAAGGTCGAGGCAAACGTCGGCAAGCCGCAGGTTGCTTATCGCGAAACCATCAAGCGCGCTGTAGAGCGTCACGACTACACGCACAAGAAGCAGACCGGTGGTTCGGGTCAGTTCGCAAAGATCCAGATCGCTATCGAGCCGATGGACACCGCCGACGGCGAGCTCTACTCGTTCGAGAACAAGGTCACCGGTGGCCGCGTGCCCCGCGAGTACATCCCGTCCGTTGACGCGGGTATCCAGGATGCACTCAACGACGGCGTTCTGGCCGGCTACCCGGTTGTCGGCATCAAGGCCACGCTGATTGACGGCGCGTACCACGATGTTGACTCCTCGGAAATGGCGTTCAAGATCGCGGGCCGTATGGCTTTCAAGGAAGCTGCGCGAAAGGCGAACCCTGTTCTGCTCGAACCGCTGATGGATGTTGAGGTCCGCACCCCTGAGGAATACATGGGTGAAGTTATTGGTGACCTGAACTCCCGTCGTGGCCAGATGCAGTCCATGGAAGATGCCGCTGGCGTCAAGGTGATCCGTGCGCACGTTCCGCTGTCCGGCATGTTCGGCTACATCGGTGACCTGCGTTCGAAGACCCAGGGCCGCGCTGTGTACTCCATGACGTTCAACAGCTACGCAGAGGTCCCGAAGGCAGTTGCCGACGAGATCATCCAGAAGAACCGCGGCGAGTAATCACCGACGGAAAAACCAGGATGCTGGCCCGTTCCGGGAAAGCATTCAGTGCAGGTGGCCGGGCCGTGGCCCAGGCTCAGATCCGGCCCCTGCACGATCAGACTCCAGGCACCAGCATTGGTTCCTGAATCTGCAATTTCACCAAACCAAAGCCCCCAAGTAGACTTGCTGGAGTTTCTGCCGCGAAAAGCGCGGCCGAGAAGCAACTCACTTGAAATCGTTCTAGGAGGAACCTGTGGCAAAGGCAAAGTTCGAGCGGACTAAGCCGCACGTCAACATCGGCACCATTGGTCACGTTGACCACGGTAAGACGACGCTGACTGCCGCCATTTCCAAGGTGCTGTACGACAAGTACCCCACTCTCAACGAGCAGCGCGACTTCGCGTCGATTGACTCTGCTCCGGAAGAGCGCCAGCGTGGTATTACCATCAACATCTCCCACGTTGAGTACCAGACCGAGAAGCGCCACTACGCACACGTAGACGCTCCGGGTCACGCTGACTACATCAAGAACATGATCACCGGTGCTGCCCAGATGGACGGTGCGATCCTCGTGGTTGCCGCCACTGACGGCCCGATGGCTCAGACCCGCGAGCACGTTCTGCTCGCCCGCCAGGTTGGTGTTCCCTACCTGCTGGTCGCGCTGAACAAGTCGGACATGGTCGACGACGAAGAGCTTCTCGACCTCGTTGAAATGGAAGTTCGCGAGCTGCTCAGCGCTCAGGGCTTCGATGGCGACGAGGCTCCGGTTGTGCGTGTTTCCGGTCTCAAGGCACTCGAAGGCGACCCGATTTGGGTCAAGTCCGTCGAGGACCTCATGGAAGCTGTCGACAACTCGGTTCCGGACCCCGTCCGTGACCGCGACAAGCCGTTCCTGATGCCGATCGAAGACGTCTTCACGATCACCGGCCGTGGCACCGTTGTTACGGGTCGCGCCGAGCGAGGTACCCTCGCGATCAACTCTGAAGTTGAAATCGTTGGTATCCGTCCGGTCCAGAAGACCACCGTTACCGGTATCGAGATGTTCCACAAGCAGCTCGACGAGGCATGGGCCGGCGAGAACTGTGGCCTCCTGCTCCGCGGTCTGAAGCGCGACGACGTCGAGCGCGGCCAGGTTGTCGTCAAGCCGGGTTCCATCACCCCGCACACCGACTTCGAGGCCAACGTCTACATCCTGTCCAAGGACGAAGGCGGACGTCACAACCCGTTCTACTCGAACTACCGCCCGCAGTTCTACTTCCGTACCACGGACGTAACCGGCGTTATCACCCTGCCGGAAGGCACGGAAATGGTTATGCCTGGCGACAACACTGAGATGACCGTTGCGCTCATCCAGCCGATCGCTATGGAAGAGGGCCTCGGCTTCGCAATCCGTGAAGGTGGCCGCACCGTTGGTTCGGGACGTGTCACCAAGATCATCAAGTAGTTTCTACTTGTAGATCAGTGGAGGACCGGACGCCTGGCGACCGGTAGCAAAGCAAAGAAAAACCCCGTCACTATCGTGGCGGGGTTCTTCTTTGCTATCTTTTATCTATCGAATGGATAAATAGCGGACAGGAGAGCAGGAATGTCTGGCTTCTTTGGCACCATCCTCGTACTGCTTGTGGTCTTCGTCACCGCGTTGGTGGCCCACTCCTCAGGGAAATCGAAAGGGCGATCACTTGCCGAAAGGGCTGCCCAGCGGGTTGCTGACGATTCCGTCCTGCAGTATCGCTCAGGCTATCTGGCCGGCCACCTGGCAGGATGGCGCGACGCCGAGGCTCACCGCGCAGGCGCTCCCGCGAGGGAACGGGATTCCCGCCCGCCTGGCCCGGAGCGCAGTCAAACGTTCGCGCCTGCTCCCGTCCAGACGGCTCCGGTCCGAACCGTTCCAGTTAAGCCCTGGCCATTGCCCATCCAGTCGCAACCAGCCCGGATCCTGGCAGAGGCCGGGATCTCGCCAGAGGCGCTGCGAGAGGAGCAAACGGCCCGGAAACAGAAGCGGGATCGGCAGAACATCAACATCACGCTGTACGTGGCGAGCCTCCTGCTGGTCGCCGCTTCGGCACTGTTCATTGGCACGAGCCTCCCGTCAGTCCTCCGTTTTGCCGGTGTCTGGACCATCACGGTTACCTTCTATGCGGCGGGTTTCATCCTCCACGCGAGGGCACCCAGGCTGCGGCCCGCCGCGATCGCCTTCGCGGGAACGGGCCTTGCGTTGATCCCTGTGACGGGTCTGGCGATGTACAACTTTGCGTTGCACAACGGCCCGGCGGCCTGGCTGGTTACGTCCATCGTTGGGACCGTGGCCTATGTTGTCGCAGCGGTGCGACTAGACAATCGGGTTCTCGCCTTCCTGTCCTTGAGCTTTGTGGTCTCCGCGGCGTGGTCCGGCGTGTCTATGCTGGGCGGCGCCCTTGTCTGGTATTTCGCTTGCCTGATCGGGCTCGCCGTGTTCCTGGCCCAGACGGCCATGCGCCAACCGCATTGGCTTCCGCCGGTCTATGTCCGGCCTTTGATGTCCCTCCACCCTTATGTCGTGCCGTTCGTTGCACTTGCGGCCAGCTTCGTTCCCCAGCATTTGGGGAAGGGTGAATACGCCATCATCATGACGGTGTGTGGACTGTATTTCGCCGTGATGGCGTCCCTTCCGCAGGGCGTGTTCCGGCTCCCACAGTTCTATGCGGCGAGGCTCTCCTTTTCAGTGGCATTCCTCGTGCTCCTGTCCGACGCCGGGCTTGGGCTCCCGGAAGTACTGCTGGCCGCCGTCGTTCTTCTTGCGCTGCAGTCGCTGTGGTCGGCATTCGACAGCGGCAGGCTCGTTCGTTGGTTCCCGGGGCCGGGCACATCCCAGGCGATCCGGCGCTGCTGGATTGATGCCGTGGTGTGCTTTGGCCTTCAATTGGCGGCTGCCTTCATGGCGGCCTTCGCCATCCTGGTCCGGCATTCCGAGACGCCCGTGGGGATCCCGTTGTTCGCGACCCTCCTTTCCGGTGTGGTTCTGGCGTGGAAGCTGGGAGGCCAGGCCGAGTGGCTCCCTGTTGCCGCTCTTGTGGTTGCCGCACCGTTTGCCGATGAGCTGGGCGGTTGGCCGACGGCGGCGTTGTTGGCTATCGCCGGCGCGTTCTGGTTACTGCGGGCAGGGAGGCCAATGGAGCCCAGGCGTAGGGTGTTTATCTTGGCGGGACGCATTGCGCTCACTCTCAGCGTCCCGGCAGTAACAGCGGGGGTAGTGCCGGAGAATCCTGACCGCCCTGCCGCCGTCGTTCTGGCGTTCCTTGCCGCAGCGTCGTTCCAGTTGATGTTGGAAGCCGCACTGATCCGCTCGGGAGTCAGGACGTTCGCGCCGACCATCTGCCTCGCCGCCTTCGCTGGTTCCGGCATGGCAGCGATCCCATTGCTTCTTTTGCTCGAGCAAGCTCCCGGCCAACCCCTGACAGTATCGGCCGTCGCAATTCATGTCCTTGCTGTGGCGCTGCTCGGCTGGGCGCTGTTCCCGGACGCTGCAGGCGTCGGCCTGCGGCCCGGAAGGGTGGCTGAGTTGCTTGCCCCGGCAGCTCTTGCATGGGCGGGGGCGTTGTCCTTCGGGGCAGTCTCCCTGACGTTGGGAAACACGGTGTTGCTCGTTGGCGTGCTGTACTTCACCGTTCAGGCGCTCCGCCTTCCGCGCACCCTGCACCGCCGCGGCTATTGGTGGGCCGCCCGTGCGCTCGTCACCCTGCTCGCCGGCACAGGTTATCTACAGTTACTCCTGGACGGAGGCAGCCTGGTAGTGGCGGGGGAGAGGCTTCAGCTTGCCACCGTGGTCTTCCTGGCCTTGGCCCTCCAACTGATTCCGCCGCTTGCGGAGGCGTTGCGCGGCCCTGATCGGGGTCTCGCGATACTTGACGCCGCCGTGGTGCTGCCCTTCATGGCCGGCGCCGTCGCCGTCGTGAGCCTCTCGGGCACCTACTTCGACAGCGCCTTGGCTGGAAGTTGGCAGGCGGTGGCGATCTCAATCGTCATGGCGGCGTCGGCTGTGGCAGCCGGGTTCGTGCTTCGTGCGGAGGGCGCGTCCGCGGTCTTGGCGCCGGCGACGTTGGCGCTCTTGCTGTTGCTTCGCGGTGCGCACGTTCACGAGGTCGAGGCGTTGCTTGCCATCTTCGCCGTATTCAGCGCCGTCATGGTGGCCACGGCTCCCGGGCGCACGGCGAAGGGCACCTACTTCATCGCCGCCAGGATTCTCACGGCCGCCGTTGCTGCGGTTTTTGCCCATGACGTATCAACCTCAGCCACGGTGGTGTCGCTGACTTTCGCGGGCGTCCTGGTGCTGCAGCACATCATCCGTTGGCTCATGCGGAACCGATTGCAGCAGATTCCCTTCCAACAGGCAGCAGTGTGGGTGACGTTGAGCGCGCAGGCCGTGCTGCCGGCGACGTACCTTTCCTCTGTGGTTCAGCCGGAAGCGCACGACGGCGGCCGCTGGGTCCTGCTGCTTGAGCTGGCAGTGTTGTTGGTTTCCGCCGTCGTCGCGAATCGGATCTTCACCGCCCTGGGCGCCGTGTATTTCACCATTCCGGCGTCGATTGCGGCGCTGGTGGCAGCCGGACCCGAGGTGTCCTTCCCTTCCGGGACATGGCTCTCTGAACCCTTGCTCGTCGAGGCGGCGGTGCCCCTGGTGCTGCTCACAATGTCACTCGTGGTGACTGCCGTGAGGCTACTCGTCCAACCAGGAAGCGGCGTCCCTGAACGTTGGTTCTGGCTGGCGGCGGCGCTGGCTTTCGCCGCTGCCGGAGGGGCGCTGTCAGCCGACGTGTCGGACACCGCCACGGGCATGGCGGGACTGGTATTGGCCGTAGTGTGCTTCGTGGCCTCACACGTCGAGCGAATGCCGGGCTTCTATCCGCTTGCCTCCGCCGCGAGCCTCGTCGGTGCTACTGTCTTCGCCGCTTCGGTCTTGGATAAGGCTCCGATCCTTGGCCAGACCGGGGCTCAATGGGAGGATTTCCTGCCGTGGCTCCTGGGCTGCGCAGGATCGGCCGCTGTGCTCTACTCCGCCCGTTGGTCCCGGATCCCGGGCGTGGGGTCGCAGCCCGTGCGCAAGTTGTCGCTCGCGGTAGCGGCAGGAGGGGGATTTGCCCTCGCCGCAGCTGCAGGCCTATTGCACGATGACACCGCACTGGCAGGAACTTGCCTGCTCGGGGCTGCCCTGGCCGTGGCCTTCCTCGAGGTACCTCGGGCAATCAGATTCGGTGTCGCCGAGCTGGGTGCGGTGCTGGTACTTGCCGCCGCACAGCGGGCGGTCCTTTTCGTCCACGGAGCCAGGCCCGAGCTTTTTTGGGTGGTGCAGTGGTTCGCGGTCCTCGGTGCCGTTTTGGCAGGGCTGCGCTATTACGCGGGGAACAAGCTGGAGGGGCGTATCAGGTTGGGCCTAGCCTCAGGCTTGTTGTCTCTCGGGGGCCTCCTCTCGATAGTGCCAGGCAGCGCCTTTCCGGGCACTGTGCCACAGCAACTATGGGTCCTCGTCGGATATGCGGTGCTACTGCTTGCCGCACTGGTCCTCGTCGAGCGCATGTTTGTGTGGTGGGGTGCCGCGGGCGTTGCCCTCAGTGTTATGTGGGCCCTTCGTTCCTATGCCTTCGCGATGCTCGCCGTGATCGCCCTGGCATTGATCGTCCTTGCCGTCTGGCGCCTCAACAGGACCGCGCCCTGATAGCGTTGCCTCAAAGGAGGAATGCAGAATGGAATGGATCATTTTTCTGGTTGTGGTGGTTGTGGTGGTAGCTGGCGTGATGTGGGGAAGGAAATACTTCCGCCGCGAGATCGAGCGCGCCAAGCGCATCAATCGGGCGAACAGGAAAGATTGATTTAGCACGGTCAGTCCACAAAGGGGCTCGAATCAGCCCCTGCGCGCCCTGCTCAAAGACTGGTACCAATAGAACGAGTCCTTGGGGGTTCTTTCGAGGGTGTCGAAGTCCACATGCACCAGTCCGAAGCGCTGTGAGTATCCGGCGGCCCATTCGAAGTTGTCCAGCAACGTCCACACGTAGTAGCCAAGAAGTTCGACGTCGTGGGCGATCCCGCCGGGGGCCGTGGCCCTCAGGGCCTGGCCAAGGTGCGAAGCAAGGTAGCTGATGCGGTCGGCGTCGTGCACTGGACCCCGGGTGTGGTCCGGTTCCGGGAAGCTCGCGCCGCTCTCCGTGATGAACAGGGGAGGCAGCGCTGCTCCGTAGCGGTCTTTCAGTTCCCGCAGTAGGATTCCGAGGTGTTCGGGAGCCACAGGCCAGCCAAATCCCGTGGTTTCGTATTCGGGGAAGGCCGCCAGATGGAACGGCAGCTTGGCCATCATCTCCGGGGTGTTCCAGTGTCCGCTTCCGTTGCCGCGGCCCGAAGCCACCTTGACGGGGTAGTAGTAGTTCAGGCCGTAGAAATCCAAAGGCTGGTGGATGGTCTTGAGATCCTCGTCCCGGACCTTGCCCAAGGCCCGGAACCAGGGCCTCACCTGTAGCGGCGGCTTCGGGTACCGCCCCAGGAGGATGGGATCGGCGTACACCCGGTTGAAGATGAGGTCGAAGGCCTTGGCCATGAGACCGTCTGCAAGCCGCTTGCTTGCCGGCCGGACCGGAGAGTGGACATTGGCTACGCCAACAGTTCCCGCCACGCCTGCAGCGCGCAGCGCCTGGACGGCCAGGCCGTGCCCCAACAACTGGTGGTGGGCAGCCGGCAACGCATCGAAAAGCAGCCGCCTGCCGGGAGCGTGGACACCCAGCGCATAACCTTGCAACGCGACCGAAACGGGTTCGTTCAGGGTGACCCATTGCGCCACGCGGTCACCGAAGCGGTGTGCGGCCGCGGCGGAGTATTCGGCGAACCGTTCCGCCGTCGCCCGGTTCAGCCAGCCGCCGTCGTGCTCCAACGGCAGGGGAGTATCCCAATGGAACAGGGTCACCATGGGCGAGACCCCGGCCTTCAGGAGTTTGTCGATCAGGCGGTCGTAGAAGTCCAGGCCCTGTTGGTTGATGGGTCCCTTGCCGCCGGGTTGGATCCGCGGCCAGGAGAGGGAGAACCGGTAGGAATCCACGCCCAGGTCCTGCATGAGGGCAATGTCCTCGTCCGTCCGGTTGTAGTGGTCGCAGGCGACTGCGGGGGAGTGGCCGTCGACGATCGCGCCTGGTTTCTCGGCAAAAGCGTCCCAGCTTGACGGTCCGCGTCCATCGGCCGTGAGCGAGCCCTCGATCTGGAAGGCCGCCGCAGCGACGCCCAAGGTGAAGTCCGGCCGGATGCGGCCTGCAAGATCCCCCACCGTGGCAGCATCTTGGACAGTCATGACCCCATCATCCCGAGCGCAGAAGCCGATGGCAATGGTCAGGGAGGTTCGATTGGCTTATGCCGGGGAATTCCGGCATACTAGGTGAGTTGTTCAAGCGCTTCTTCGTGTCCCGATCCGGATAATGCCGGGTGTCAGGGTCCAAGCTGAAGCCCAAACATAACCCAGATCTCCAAAGGAATGCGGACGAGTGTGCGTGGAAAATCGCGACACGCCCGACCGCGGGGGTCGGTTACACCGGCAAGTTGAGGAACCCGGATCCCTCCGGATTCAGCTTGTGCGGCGGGTGGTAGTACTACTTCAAATGCTTCGGCAGCCACATACAACACTTAAGTGAACAGGGCAGCCCTTATTCGAGGGAAGCACAGACTGAAAGAGAGTCAGGCGACATGGCGGGACAAAAAATCCGCATCCGGCTGAAGTCATATGACCACGAGGTCATTGATGTTTCAGCGCGGAAGATCGTTGAGACGGTCACGCGCGCAGGCGCAACGGTAGTGGGCCCCGTGCCGCTGCCCACGGAGAAGAACATCTACTGCGTGATCCGCTCTCCGCACAAGTACAAGGACAGCCGTGAGCACTTTGAAATGCGTACTCACAAGCGTCTGATCGACATCATCGACCCCACGCCCAAGGCTGTCGACTCGCTTATGCGTCTCGACCTGCCGGCCGACGTGAACATCGAAATCAAGCTGTAGGGAGGTGCTGAGAAAACTATGACCGCAACCCGTAACGTAAAGGGCCTGCTGGGCACGAAGCTCGGCATGACCCAGGTCTGGGACGAGAACAACAAGCTCATCCCGGTAACTGTCGTCCAGGCAGACTCCAACGTCATCACCCAGCTGCGCAACGCAGAGACCGATGGCTATGTCGCCGTTCAGATCGGCTACGGCCAGATCGATCCCCGCAAGGTCACCAAGCCGCTGGCTGGTCACTTTGAAAAGGCTGGCGTAACTCCTCGCCGCCACGTCGTCGAACTGCGCACTGCAGACGCCGCGTCTTACGAACTGGGCCAGGAGCTTTCTGTTGAGCTCTTCGAAGCCGGTCAGAAGATCGACGTCGTCGGCACCAGCAAGGGTAAAGGCTTCGCCGGTGTTATGAAGCGTCACGGCTTCCACGGTGTTGGAGCCTCCCACGGTGCGCACAAGAACCACCGCAAGCCCGGTTCCATCGGTGGCGCATCCACCCCGAGCCGCGTCTTCAAGGGTCTGAAAATGGCCGGCCGCATGGGCGCAGAACGTCACACTACGCTGAACCTCACGGTTCACGCTGTTGACGTTGAGAAGTCGCTGCTCCTTATCAAGGGTGCCGTCCCCGGTGCCCGCGGCCAGGTCGTCCTCGTACGCACCGCCGTGAAGGGAGCCTAGTTCAATGACTAGCACTGTCAAGGTAGACCTGCCTGCAGAGATCTTCGACGTCCAGACCAACGTGCCGCTGCTGCACCAGGTCGTCGTCGCACAGCTCGCTGCTGCTCGCCAGGGTACCCACAAGACCAAGACCCGCGCCGAAGTTTCCGGTGCTGGCCGCAAGCCGTTCAAGCAGAAGGGCACCGGCCGCGCCCGTCAGGGTTCCATCCGTGCTCCTCACATGACCGGTGGTGGCATTGTCCACGGCCCGACGCCGCGTGACTACAGCCAGCGCACCCCCAAGAAGATGAAGGCTGCCGCACTGCGTGGCGCCCTGTCTGACCGCGCCCGTAACGGTCGCATCCACGTCATTGCCGATCTGGTCGCGGGCACCAAGCCCTCCTCCAAGGAAGCACTGGCCGCGCTGAAGTCAGTCTCCGAGCGCAAGAACCTGCTCGTTGTTATCGAGCGCGCCAACGATGTTGCGGCACTGTCGGTGCGCAACCTCACAGATGTTCACGTTCTGTACGCAGACCAGCTGAACACCTACGACGTGCTGGTTGCCGACGACGTGGTCTTCACCAAGGCTGCTTTCGAGGCTTTCATCGCTGACAAGGCAAAGAACGAGGAGGATGCCAAGTGAGTGCAGCCACCATCAAAGACCCGCGCGACGTCGTCATTGCACCCGTCGTTTCGGAAAAGAGCTACGGCCTGATCGACGAGGGCAAGTACACCTTCCTGGTGGACCCCCGCTCGAACAAGACCGAGATCAAGCTGGCCGTGGAGAAGATTTTCTCCGTCAAGGTCGAATCGATCAACACCATCAACCGTGCCGGTAAGCGCAAGCGCACCAAATTCGGATGGGGTCAGCGCAAGAGCACCAAGCGTGCAATTGTCACCCTCAAAGAAGGCACTATCGACATCTTCGGCGGTCCGCTCGCGTAGCGGAGACCACTTTAACGAGGAAATGAATTATGGGAATCCGTAAATACAAGCCGACTACCCCGGGCCGTCGCGGCTCGAGCGTAGCCGACTTCTCCGAAATCACGCGATCGACTCCGGAAAAGTCGTTGCTGCGTCCGCTGCACAAGACTGGCGGCCGCAACAACACCGGTAAGATCACTACCCGTCACAAGGGTGGTGGACACAAGCGCCAGTACCGTCTGATCGACTTCCGTCGCCACGACAAGGACGGCGTCAACGCCCGCGTTGCCGAAATCGAGTACGATCCGAACCGCACGGCTCGCATCGCCCTCCTGCACTACGTTGATGGCACCAAGCGTTACATCATCGCCCCGAACAAGCTGTCCCAGGGTGACTTCGTCGAGGCAGGCCCTGACGCTGACATCAAGCCGGGCAACAACCTGCCGCTGCGCAACATCCCGGTTGGTACCACCATCCACGCAGTTGAACTGCGTCCGGGTGGCGGCGCCAAGATGGCCCGTTCCGCAGGTGCTTCGGTTCAGCTCGTCGCCAAGGAAGGCCGTTTCGCCCAGCTGCGTCTGCCCTCCGGTGAAATCCGCAACGTTGACGTGCGCTGCCGCGCAACCGTCGGCGAGGTCGGCAACGCCGAGCAGTCGAACATCAACTGGGGTAAGGCCGGCCGTATGCGCTGGAAGGGCGTTCGCCCGACCGTCCGTGGTGTCGCCATGAACCCGGTCGATCACCCGCACGGTGGTGGTGAAGGCAAGACTTCCGGTGGACGTCACCCGGTCAACCCGAACGGTAAGCGTGAAGGCCGCACCCGCCGCCCCAACAAAGAGAGCGACAAGCTTATTGTTCGTCGCCGCCGTACTGGCAAGAACAAGCGATAGGAGCCTGGACACATGCCACGCAGCCTGAAAAAAGGTCCTTTCGTAGACCAGCACCTCTTTGTAAAGGTCGCCAGGGAAAACGAAAAGGGCACCAAGAACGTCATCAAGACCTGGTCCCGCCGTTCGATGATCGTCCCGGACATGCTGGGTCACACGATTGCCGTTCACGATGGACGCAAGCACATTCCGGTGTTTGTCACTGAGTCGATGGTCGGGCACAAGCTCGGCGAATTCGCTCCCACGCGGACATTCCGCGGCCATGTCAAGGACGACCGTAAGGGCAAGCGCCGCTAAGGCGCTGGCTCTACGGCTTAGACGAGAGAAGGAAAGCAATGGAAGCCAAGGCTATTGCGCGTCACATCCGCGTAACGCCTATGAAGGCCCGGCGCGTCGTCAACCTTGTTCGTGGTAAGCAAGCGAATGAGGCTCTGGCAATTCTGAAGTTCGCCGAACAGGCAGCTTCGGAGCCGGTATTCAAGGTAGTTCAGTCGGCAATGGCAAACGCACGGGTCCTCGCGGACCGCGACGGCGTTGCCTTTGACGAAGGAGACCTCTACATCAGCGAAGCGTTTGTTGATGAAGGCCCGACCATGAAGCGGTTCCAGCCGCGTGCTCAGGGTCGCGCATTTCAGATCAAGAAGCGCACGAGCCACATCACCGTGGTAGTCGCTACCCCGGAGAAAGAGGAGGCTCGCTAAGTGGGACAGAAAGTAAACCCGCACGGGTTCCGACTCGGCATCACCACCGATCACGTATCGCACTGGTTTGCTGACAGCACCAAGGCTGGCCAGCGGTACAAGGACTTCGTCCGCGAAGACATCCGCATCCGCCAGCTCATGTCCACGGGCATGGAGCGCGCTGGTATCGCCAAGGTCGAAATCGAGCGCACCCGTGACCGTGTCCGCGTGGACATCCACACGGCTCGCCCGGGCATCGTCATCGGCCGCCGCGGTGCAGAAGCGGACCGCATTCGCGGCGAGCTCGAAAAGCTCACCGGCAAGCAGGTCCAGCTGAACATCCTCGAGGTCAAGAACCCCGAGATGGAAGCCCAGCTTGTTGCCCAGGGCGTTGCCGAGCAGCTGACTTCCCGCGTGGCTTTCCGCCGTGCGATGAAGAAGGCCATGCAGTCCGCACAGCGCGCGGGTGCCAAGGGTATCCGTATCGCTTGCTCCGGTCGACTGGGTGGTGCAGAAATGTCCCGCTCGGAGTTCTACCGCGAAGGCCGTGTGCCCCTGCACACCCTGCGTGCGAACATCGACTACGGCTTCTACGAGGCCAAGACCACCTTCGGCCGCATCGGCGTGAAGGTCTGGATCTACAAGGGCGACGTCACCGCCAAGGAACTGGCTCAGCAGGCAGCTGCTGCTCCGTCCCGCGGCCGCGGTCCCAGCGACCGCCCGGGCCGCCCGGGTGGCGCAGACCGTGGTGACCGCCGTCGTCGTACCGACCGTCCGGCAGCGGACGCAGCACCTGTTGCTGCGGAGGCTCCGGCAGCTGAAGCTGCTGCTCCCGCGGCAGAAGGAGGACAGGCTTAAATGCTTATCCCACGTCGAGTCAAGCACCGTAAGCAGCACCACCCGGGTCGTTCCGGCGCTGCAACGGGCGGCACCAAGGTCACTTTCGGTGAGTACGGCATCCAGGCCCTGAGCCCGGCCTACGTCACGAACCGTCAGATCGAGTCTGCCCGTATCGCGATGACCCGCCACATCAAGCGTGGCGGCAAGGTCTGGATCAACATCTATCCGGACCGTCCGCTGACGAAGAAGCCGGCCGAAACCCGCATGGGTTCCGGTAAGGGTTCTCCGGAATGGTGGGTCGCAAACGTCAAGCCGGGCCGGGTTCTCTTTGAGATCGCCGGTGTCGAAGAATCGGTTGCTCGCGAGGCACTGCGCCTGGCAATCCACAAGCTCCCGTTGAAGGCACGCATTCTGCGTCGCGAAGGTGGTGAATAGAAATGGCAGTAGGATCCAAGGAACTTGCATCCGCACAACTGGACGGTTTCGACAACGAGCGACTCGTTGAAGAACTCCGCAAGGCCAAGGAAGAGCTGTTCAACCTGCGTTTCCAGTCCGCCACCGGTCAGCTGGAGAACCACGGTCGTCTGCGCGCGGTAAAGAAGGACATCGCACGCATCTACACCGTTCTCCGTGAGCGCGAGCTGGGCATTCGTGCCGAGGTTGCCGCGCCGGTTGTGGAAGCCAAGGAAGAAAAGAAGTCCAAGAAGGCAGAAGCCAAGGCTGAAAGGGCCGAAGCTGAGGCTGGAGAGGACGCCAAGTGAGCGAACAGAAGGAAACTGTGACGGAAGCAGCAGCCAGCGCTGAACAGCGCGGTTACCGTAAGACGCGTCGCGGATACGTGGTCTCTGACAAGATGGAAAAGACCATCGTTATTCAGGTTGAAGACCGCGTGAAGCACGCTCTGTACGGCAAGGTCATTCGCCGCACCTCGAAGATCAAGGCTCACGACGAGCAGAACACTGCCGGCATCGGCGACCTCGTTCTGATCGCGGAGACCCGCCCGCTGTCCGCTACCAAGCGGTGGCGCCTGGTCGAGATCCTCGAAAAGGCTAAGTAATCCCGCGTCGGGCTTATGCCCGGCAGCGATATGGATTGGCAGGAAAGGCCCGTGTTCCGGAAGGAATGCGGGCCTTTCCGCGTTTCGGTCCTTAGCATAAAGCGTGCTAGGATATTGAGTTTGTATGGCGCCAGTTGTGCGTCGACAACTACCTCGTAAACAATCGTGCCGCGGCATACTGCCCCGCGCAGCTATTTCCGCAAGGGAAGCTGATGCTGGCGGCACGGGAGTTTAGGCTTGCTCTGGCAAAATCCAGGCAGGTCAAGAGACACCCCGATCATCCGTTCCGCAAGGCTCATTCCGTATGCTCCATTTCGGTCTGAGAACCGGCGCGACGCAAGGAGTAAAAATTGATTCAGCAGGAGTCGCGACTGAAGGTCGCCGACAACACGGGTGCTAAGGAAATCCTTACCATTCGCGTTCTCGGCGGATCCGGCCGTCGCTACGCAGGCATTGGCGACGTCATCGTCGCAACCGTCAAGGACGCTATCCCTGGCGGCAACGTAAAGAAGGGTGACGTCGTTAAGGCTGTCATCGTTCGTACCAAGAAGGAACGCCGCCGTGCGGATGGTTCCTACATCAAGTTTGACGAGAACGCAGCTGTGATTCTGAAGAACGACGGCGACCCCCGCGGTACCCGTATCTTCGGCCCGGTTGGTCGTGAGCTCCGTGACAAGAAGTTCATGAAGATCGTCTCCCTGGCCCCGGAGGTGCTTTAGTCCATGGCTAAAATCAAGAAGGGTGACCTCGTTCAGGTCATCACCGGTGCCAAGCAGGAGCGCGGCGGCGACCGCGGCAAGCAGGGCAAGGTTTTGCGCGTTTACCCGGAAGCGAACCGCGTTCTGGTAGAAGGCATCAACCGCGTCACCAAGCACACCAAGGTCGGTCAGTCGCAGCGCGGCACCAAGACTGGTGGGATCGAGGTCGTTGAGGCCTCGATTCACGTCTCCAACGTTGCTCTTGTTGACCCCTCGACCAAGAAGCCGACCCGCGTTGGTTTCCGCCTCGAGACCGTTGAGAAGGACGGCAACTCCAAGACCGTTCGTATCCGCGTGTCCAAGGCATCCGGGAAGGACATCTAATGACTGAGACTCTCGAGACTCCGGTGAAGATCGTTCCGCGTCTGAAGACGAAGTACGCCGATTCCATCAAGCAGACCCTGGTTGAGGAATTCAAGTACCAGAACGTGAACCAGGTTCCCCGCCTGGTGAAGGTTGTTGTGAACATGGGTGTTGGAGATGCCGCCAAGGACTCCAAACTGATCGACGGCGCTGTCCGCGACCTCACCCTGATCACCGGCCAGAAGCCACAGGTAACCAAGGCCCGCAAGTCCATCGCCCAGTTCAAGCTGCGCGAAGGCATGCCCATCGGTGCACACGCAACTCTGCGTGGAGACCGCATGTGGGAATTCGTGGACCGCCTCGTGACCCTCGCGCTGCCCCGTATCCGCGACTTCCGCGGCCTCAGCGGCAAGCAGTTCGACGGCAACGGCAACTACACCTTCGGTCTGACCGAGCAGGTTATGTTCCACGAGATCAACCAGGACTCCATCGACCGCGTACGCGGCATGGACATCACGGTTGTCACCACGGCAAAGACCGATGACGAAGGCCGCGCGCTGCTCAAGGCGCTTGGCTTCCCGTTCAAATCCGAAGACTAACAACTACGTAGTAGGTCCGGCCGCGGCTGCTTGATCAGCCAACGCGGAAACCATTACGAGGAAGGGCAAGAGCCCAAATGACTATGACAGATCCTGTCGCAGACATGCTTACGCGTCTGCGCAACGCCAACTCGGCATACCACGACACCGTGAGCATGCCGTACAGCAAGCTCAAGGCACGCGTTGCCGACATCCTGAAGGCAGAAGGCTACATCGCTGCCTGGAAGGAAGAGGAAGCCGAAGTCGGCAAGAAGCTGACCATCGACCTCAAGTTCGGTCCGAACCGCGAGCGTTCGATTGCTGGTGTCCGCCGCATTTCCAAGCCTGGTCTCCGCGTTTACGCGAAGTCCACCAACCTGCCTCACGTGCTGGGTGGCCTGGGTATCGCAATCCTGTCCACCTCTTCCGGCCTCCTGACTGACAAGCAGGCCGGCAAGAAGGGCGTGGGCGGCGAAGTCCTCGCGTACGTCTGGTAACGGGAAAGGAAGAGAATAATGTCACGTATTGGACGTCTCCCCATCACCGTTCCTGCCGGCGTTGAAGTCAAGGTTGATGGCTCTGTCATCAACGTCAAGGGCACCAAAGGCGAGCTGAGCCACACTGTAGCCAGCCCGATCGAGGTCACCTTGGACGAGAGCACCTTGACTGTCACCCGCCCGAACGACGAGCGCACTTCGCGTTCCCTGCACGGCCTGACCCGCACCCTGATCGCAAACATGATCGAGGGCGTCACCAAGGGCTACGAGAAGAAGCTTGAAATCGTAGGCACTGGTTACCGTGTTCAGGCCAAGGGTTCTGACCTTGAGTTCGCTCTCGGATTCAGCCACCCGGTCAATGTCTCCGCTCCGGAAGGCATCACCTTCACGGTGGAGGGGCCGACCAAGCTCTCCGTCGCTGGTATCTCCAAGCAGCAGGTCGGCGAGGTTGCTGCCAACATTCGCAAGCTGCGCAAGCCCGACCCCTACAAGGGCAAGGGTGTCCGTTACGCCGGCGAAGTTATCCGCCGCAAGGTCGGAAAGGCTGGTAAGTAAACCATGGCCATCGCAATTAACAAGAAGCGTACGAACAAGAGCAAGTCTGCTGCACGCAGCCGTCGCCAGCTTCGTATCCGCAAGCGCATCACCGGCACGGCTGTTCGTCCTCGTCTGGTCGTCAACCGCTCCGCACGCCACATCTTCGTCCAGGTTGTCGATGACAGCAAGGGTGTAACCGTGGCTTCCGCTTCCACGCTGGAAGCTGACCTTCGTGCACTCGATGGCGACAAGACTGCCAAGGCCAAGCGCGTCGGCGAGCTCGTTGCAGAGCGTGCCAAGGCTGCAGGCATTGAAGCTGTTGTCTTCGACCGCGGTGGTAACAAGTACCACGGCCGCATCGCCGCCGTCGCTGACGGTGCACGCGAAGGTGGGCTGGCACTGTGACCGTTGAGAATAACGAAAAGGACATTCAGGTGACTGAAGCTGCAGCTGCTGAGGCAACTGAGACCGCTGCTGCTACCGACGACCGCCGCGGCGGCCGTCGTGGCGAGCGTGGTGACCGTGGCCAGGGCCGCGGCGACCGTGGTGGCCGTGGTGGCCGCGACGGCGGTCGCGAGGCCGAGAAGAGCCAGTTCGTAGAGCGCGTTGTAACCATCAACCGTGTTGCCAAGGTCGTCAAGGGTGGTCGTCGCTTCAGCTTCACCGCCCTGGTGGTCGTCGGTGACGGTAACGGCATGGTTGGCGTTGGCTACGGCAAGGCCAAGGAAGTTCCGGCAGCTATTGCAAAGGGCGTTGAAGAGGCTAAGAAGTCCTTCTTCCGCGTTCCCCGCGTTGGCAGCAGCATCCCGCACCGCGTGCAGGGTGAGGCCGCAGCAGGCGTTGTCATGCTGCGTCCGGCTTCCCCCGGTACCGGTGTTATCGCCGGTGGTCCGGTCCGCGCGGTACTGGAATGCGTCGGTATCCACGACGTTCTCTCCAAGTCGCTCGGTTCCTCGAACGCCATCAACATCGTTCACGCGACTGTTGACGCCCTGAAGCGACTGGAAGAGCCCGCTTCCGTGGCAGCCCGCCGTGGCCTGCCGCTGGACGAGGTTGCTCCTCCTGCTCTGGTGCGCGCACTCCAGAACCAGAAGGCAGGTGTTTAGTCATGGCTAAGAACCTGACTCCCTCCGACGCTCAGTTGGAGATCACCCAGATCAAGGGCGTCATCGGCGCCAAGCAGAACCAGCGTGAAACCCTGCGGTCCCTCGGCCTCAAGCGCATCGGACACACTGTTGTCCGTACCGCTGATGCCGTGACTGTGGGAATGCTCAACACGGTTCCGCACCTCGTGAATGTAGAGGAGGCGAAGTAATGGCTGAGAACAAGACCGCCGCAGAGGCTGCCGACAAGCAGAACACTCTGAAGGTCCACCACCTGCGTCCCGCCCCGGGTGCCAAGACTGCCAAGACCCGTGTTGGTCGTGGTGAAGGCTCCAAGGGTAAGACCGCCGGTCGCGGTACCAAGGGTACGAAGGCGCGCTACCAGGTCAAGGCTGGCTTTGCCGGCGGCCAGTTGCCGCTGCACATGCGCCTGCCGAAGCTTCGCGGCTTCAAGAACCCGTTCCGGGTTGAGTTCCAGGTTGTAAACCTGGACAAGCTCAACGAGCTGTTCCCGGAAGGTGGCGTTGTCACCGTCGAGTCCCTGGTTGAGAAGGGTGCCGTTCGCAAGAACCAGCCCGTCAAGGTGCTGGGCACCGGCGACATCACCGTCAAGGTTGACGTCACTGCCCACGCTTTCTCTTCCAGCGCAGCTGAAAAGATTGCAGCAGCAGGCGGAACCACCACAGCCCTCTAAGGGCTCTGGGGCACATCCCGCTGTGAATCGACTCCCGGTGTGGGGGGCTTAGGCCCCCCACACCGGGAGTTTTTCGTGTGGAGCGACCCCCTCGATTGTTCGCATGGCGTGTGAAGCCGTTAGACTCGGGTGTTGGGTTTCAATGACCCCTTCGACACCCTTGGACTTTTAACTCAGGAGGACGCTTGCTAAGCGCATTCGGCCGGGCATTTCGGACGCCTGATCTGCGACGCAAGTTGTTGTTCACGCTGGGAATCATCACAATCTTCCGCTTGGGCGCTTTTATCCCCTCGCCTGGTGTGAGCTACCAAAATGTTCAACAATGTTTGTCAAGCAATCAGGACCAGGGCGGCCTCTACCAGCTCGTCAACCTTTTCAGCGGTGGTGCACTGCTGCAGGTTTCGATCTTTGCCCTGGGGATCATGCCGTACATCACGGCCAGCATCATCGTGCAGCTGCTCCGCGTGGTCATTCCGCGGTTCCAGCAACTATACGAAGAAGGTGCCTCGGGCCAGTCGAAGCTGACGCAGTACACGCGCTATCTAACCATCGCGCTGGGTCTGTTGAACGCCACCACCCTGGTGTCCCTGGCGCGCTCCGGGCAGCTGCTGCCCAACTGCCAGCTGCCCATCATCCCGGACACCAGCATCATCGCCACGATTCTCGTGGTCATCACGCTGACGGCCGGTACGGGCCTCATCATGTGGATGGGCGAACTGGTCACCGAGAAGGGCGTGGGCAACGGTATGTCGCTGCTCATCTTCACGTCCATCGCTGCCGGCTTCCCGACCTCCCTGGGTGCCATCTGGCGTTCCAAGGGCCCGGGTACCTTCTTCACGGTGTTGGCCATCGGCCTGGTGACCGTCGCTCTCGTAGTGTTCGTGGAGCAGTCCCAGCGGCGCATTCCGGTCCAGTACGCCAAGCGTATGATCGGCCGGCGCACCGTCGGCGGCACCAGCACCTACATCCCCATCAAAGTGAACATGGCCGGCGTCGTGCCCGTCATCTTCGCTTCCTCCATGCTCTACTTGCCCGGACTGATTGCACAGTTCAATCGGCCCAAGGCAGGAGAGTCACTGGCCCCGTGGGTTGAGTGGGTCAACAACAACCTCACCCGTGGCGACCACCCCATCTACATGGCGCTGTATTTCGTCATGATTGTTTTCTTCACGTACTTCTATGTCGCGATCACCTTCAACCCTGAAGAGGTCTCGGACAACATGAAGAAGTATGGCGGGTTCATTCCGGGCATCCGGGCGGGTAAACCGACCGCGGACTACCTGCAGTACGTGCTTTCCAGAATCACCCTCCCTGGCGCCCTTTACCTGGGCTTCGTGGCGTTGATTCCGCTGGTTGCACTCGTCCTGATCAACGCCAACCAGAACTTCCCGTTCGGTGGCACATCAATTCTGATCATGGTGGGTGTGGGCCTCGAAACCGTCAAGCAGATTGATGCGCAGCTACAACAACGTCACTACGAAGGGCTTTTGCGATGACGAGAATGCTGATCATTGGACCTCCGGGTTCGGGCAAGGGAACGCAGGCTGAGCGGATTTCCGAGCGCCTGGGCGTAGTCGCCATTTCCACGGGCGATATCTTCCGTGTAAACGTCAGGGGCGAAACCCCCCTAGGTATCGAAGCCAAGAAGTACATGGACGCCGGCGATTTCGTTCCGGACAGCGTGACCAACAAGATGGTCCGTGACCGCTTGAGCGAAGGCGACGTCGAAAACGGCTTCCTGCTTGACGGTTACCCACGCACCACTGCCCAGGTGGAATACCTGGACCAGATCCTTGCCGACACCGAAGAGAAGCTCGACGTCGTGCTTCAGCTGACGGCCGACGACGAGGAACTTGTTTCGCGCTTGCTGGGACGCGCCAAGGAGACCGGGCGCTCGGATGACAACGAAGGTGTCATCCGCCACCGCCTGGACCTCTACCACGAGCAGACGGAAGCCGTGGTGGCCAAGTACGCCGAACGTGGCATCCTGACCAAGGTTGATGGCATTGGCGGCATCGACGAGGTCACTGACCGCGTGTTGCTGGCCATCGAGGCGGCCAAGGCGGTCTAGTCCCGCAATACTTGCTGAAAGGGTGTGTCCTGGCGCCGTGAGCGCGGGACACACCCTTTTCTGTTCCCCCCCCTGCGCGGGGTCCAAAGCAGCGGTGCTTCCTGGATCGATCTCAGGGCCGGTTTCGGCCTGGGTCGCTGATGCCGGAAAATAGGGAAGACTTGGGACCGATCGGATCCCGCACCACACTACAAGAGGAGACCATGGCGTTCGGCCAGCCCCGCATCGAATACAAGTCCAACGAGCAAATGCGCAAGATGCACGAGGCCGGATTGGTCCTCAGCAGCGCCCTCGACGCGGCCGTTGGGGCTGCGAAACCCGGTGTCACCACGCGGGAGATCGACGCCGCCTTTGCGGCGGTTCTGATCGACGCTGGAGCCAAGTCGAACTTCCTCGGGTACCACGGCTTCCCTGCCACCATCTGCACCTCCGTCAACGAGGAAGTCGTCCACGGCATCCCCGGCGACCGTGTCCTGCAGGACGGGGACATCATTTCGATTGATGGCGGTGCGATTGTTGATGGTTGGCACTCCGACTCCGCACGGACCGTGATAGTTGGCACTGCCGACCCCGAAGACCAGCGGCTTTCGGACGTCACCCAGGCCGCCATGTGGCGTGGAATCGCTGCGTTGGCCAAGGGCAAGTTCGTCGGCGACATCGGAAACGCCGTGGACGACTACGTCTCTTCCGTGCCGGGGAAACCGCTGGGCATCTTGGAAGACTACGTAGGACACGGTATCGGTTCCGAGATGCACATGGCCCCTGACGTCTTGAACTTTCGCACCACGCATCGGGGCCCCAAGATCCGGCCGGGATTGTGCCTCGCCATTGAGCCCATGCTCGTCCGTGGCGGCATCGAAACCGTCACCCTCGACGACGAATGGACCGTGGTGACCACCGACGGCAAGCGTTCCTGCCAATGGGAGCACTCGGTCGCCGTGCACGAAAAGGGCATCTGGGTGCTTTCCGCCCCCGACGGCGGCGCAGAGCAGTTGGTGCCGCTCGGCGTCGTGCCCGTTCCGATTCCCTGATCAGACGCGGCTGCCCAACTAGCTCGCATTAGATGTCGTTCTGAACCGTCAAAACGACACTAACTGCGAGCTAGTTGGGCGGGGGGCAGCACTCGGCGCGTAGGGCCTTAGCTCTTGAGCTTGGGCTTCACGTCCTTGGTATAAATTCCGTCTAGGGTTGCCTTGAGGTCCGTCATGGTCGCTTTCACGTCGCCCTGCTGGGTGAGGATCTTCGCGGCGGCCTTGGCCATTTCCTGATCGGCACCGGGCAGGAACACGCGGGCGTTGTCCTGCACCTTGGTGACGGCGAGCTGATCCATGGCCGTCTTGATCTGGGGCGTCTTGGCGAGGACTGCGGTCATGTCCGCGGAGACACGGGTGGGCATGTAGCCCGTTGCGGCGGAGAAGGCTGCGGTGTTTTCCGGTTCGGTCATGAATTTCAGGAAGGTGGCAGCGGCGAGCTGGACCTCCTTGCTGACGCCGCTGGGAATGCCGAGGCCGGCGCCGCCCGTGGGGCAGACGTTGGTCTCAGCCTTGGGGCCGCCCGGCATGAAGCCGACGCCGACGTTGAACTTAGCGGACTTCAGCACGCCCAGCAGGTCACCAGTGGAGGAGATCGTGGTGGACGTAATGCCTGCGGCAAAGTCGTCCGCAGCGTTCTTGGAGGAAACGCCAGCCCACTTGTCCTTGTAGATCGAGTCCTGGGCCCACTGGAGGGCCGTGACGGACTCAGTGGAATCGCAGTTGAAGGTCCACCCATTGGACCAGCTGCCGCCCCAGCCCCACAGGTTGTTCTGCAGTGTCCAGCCGGCGTATCCGGCGAGGGCCGGGTAGATGTAGGCGTACTTCGCGCCCGAGCTGGCCTGTAGCTTGGGGGCCCACTCGGCAAATTCCTGCCAGGTCTTCGGCGCCCGGTCCGGAAGGCCGGCGGCTTTGAAGTGGTCCTTGTTGTAGTAGAAGAGCGGGGTGGAGCGGCCGTAGGGGAGCGCCCACTGCTTGTTGGCGTACTGGTAGTCCGCTACGAGGGACTTCTGGAAGTCATCAATTTTGAAGTCCAACTGCTTGATGAGTCCGTCCAACGGAATGATGTTGCCGTTGGTGTAGTAGCGGAACCACCAGACGTCGGAGAGCACCACGAGGCCGGGGAGGGCTGACTTAGCAGCCTGCGAAGTCTGGAACTTCTGGGCGATTTCCTCGTAGTTGGCGCCTGCCGTCACGAGGTTCACCTTGATGTCCGGGAACTTCGCCTGGAATTTGTCGATGATGGATTGCTCGACGGTCTGCGACTGTCCGGGGTGGCTGGTCCAAAAGTCGAACGAGCCCGCAGCCTTGACGCCGGTGAAGTCGATGTCTGAGGGTGCGCTGCTTGCAACGCTGCCGCCGGTTGACGGACCGCCGCAAGCCGCCAGAGCTGCGGCGCCGACTCCAAGTCCGGCGAGCCCCAGGAAGTTTCTACGGTCAAGATTCATTGCCATGGTTTGTCCTCTCAAGGATGCAAAGGTGGTGAGGTTTGGTTTGGAAGCTTCGGCCAGGCCGAAGTACGGCCGGGGTAGGCCGCGGGTGACGGTGGGGTGTTGCTAACCGGTGACGCTGCCCTGGGTGAGCCCGGCAACGATATAGCGTTGCAACGCGGCGAAGACCAGGAGGATGGGGATGATCACCAGGACTGCCCCGGCCATCAAGATCCCCCAGCCGGCGCCGTTTCCTTCTGAGTTCTGAAGCAGGGTCAGCCCGACCGGGAGGGTCATGGTTTCCGGTCGGTCCGTGATGATCAGCGGCCAGATGTAGTCGTTCCATTCGCTCACCACGGTGACGAGGGCCACGGTGGCGATGGAGGGGAGCGACACGGGGACGACGACTTGCCACAGCCTGCGCCAATGGCCCGCACCGTCGATTTCTGCGGCTTCGAGGATGGACCCCGGGAGCGTCTTGAAATGCTGGCGAAGGAGGAAGGTTCCGAAAGCCGTGCCGAGACCCGGAAGGATGATTCCCCACAAGGTGTTCTTGCCGCCCATTCCGGCAATCAAGATGTAGTTAGGGAGGATCGACACCTGCGGGGGAACCATCAGGGCCACGAGGATCACGACGAAGATGACGTTCTTGAACGGGAACCGGACAAACACCAGGGCGTAAGCCGTCAGAATAGCCAGGATCACCTTCACCGTGGAGCCCACAGCGGTGACGATCAGGCTGTTCAGGAAGAACCGTGCGAACGGCACCGTGGTCATGGCAGTGTGGTAATTCTCCAGGTTCAGGCCCTGCGGCAGGATTTTGAGATCCGTGGTGACGATCTCGCCGGGCTGCTTGAAGGAACTCAGCAACATCCACAACAGCGGCAGGACCACCACCAGGGTGGCCACGATCAGCGGGATGTAGCCTCCAGCCAGCGTCTGGACAAGGTTTGCGCGGGAGAATGGCCGGTCGCGGCGCACGGGGAGCTCCGGACCGCCGTCGGGAGCTTTCAGGGTCCCGACGCCGGTTGCGGGGTTGGGACTGACGGGAGAGAGCGTGCTCATGAGTAGTGCACCTTCCGTTCGACGAACCGCAGCTGGAGCACGGTGATGATGAGCAGGATGACGAAGAGCACCACTGAGATGGCGGCGGAGTACCCGGCGCGGTTGTAGGCTCCGAAGGCCTGAAGATAGGCCTCGTAGATCAGCGTGCTGGTGCCGTTGCCAAGCGGTGTCATGATGCGGATCAGGTCGAAGGCCTGCAGCGAGCTGATCATCGTGGTGATCAGCAGGAAGAACGTGGTGGGCGAGAGCAGCGGAACGGAAATGCTCATGAAGCGGCGGAAGCCGTTGGCGCCATCCAGGGAAGCTGCCTCCATGACATCCTTCGGGAGCGACTGGAGCCCTGCGAGGTACACGACGGCGCAGTAGCCCAGGTTCTTCCAGACGTAGACGATGATGACCATCACGAGCGAGAGCTGCGGATCGTTGATCCACTGGGGGCTTTGCTGGCCAATGCCCCGGAGCAACCAGGACAGCACGCCGTAACCGGGGTCGAAGATGAACAGCCACACGAGGCCAACACCTACGCCGCTGAGGACGTAGGGGGCAAAGACGGCAGAGCGCGCAAAGGTGGTGCCGCGTACCTTCGCGTTCAAGGCCAGGGCCACCAACAGGCCCAGCACCATGGAACCGCCGACAGTGACCACGGTGAAGACGAGGGTGGTGCCGAGTACTTGGGGGGCGTCGGAGCTAGTGAAGAAGTTGATGTAGTTGTCGAACCCCACAACGGTGGCCGACGCTGAGCCCAAGGTCCAGTCAAGGGTTGAGTAATACATGTTGTTGATCAAGGGCAGATACGTGAACACCGCGATCAGCGCCAAGTTCGGCAACGCCAGCGCCAGGAAAACAAAGAAGTCGCGACGGGTTCGGCCGGACCAACGTCCCCGGCGCGGAGGGGCCTGGACAGTCTGCGCGGGGGCCGCGGGGCTGCCAGTCAGTTGTCTTGTCATTGGAAGTCTCTAACGGTTTGCAGATATTGGGGCACGCCAGACTCCGTGGGTTGGGTGAAGGGGCGGCTAGTTTTACCTCACCACACGGGAGGACCTGTCAAGTCAAAAAGAGAGCCAACTCCGGGATTGTTGGACAAGCCTTCCGCGGTCGTTTACTCGATGTTCCGTAGAAGGTGGGGCCCTGTTTACATTCGAGGCACGACTACCGTTTGTGCAGAAGGAGCAGAATAGGCACATGACTTCCAAGATCACTGATGTGCCAGGAATCCGGGTGGGACATGTCCAGCGGATCGGCGATGGCTGGCTGAGCGGGGTGACCGTGGTCCTTCCGCCGCCGGGGACTGTTGGATCGGTGGATGTGCGCGGCGGCGGTCCGGGCACGCACGAGACGGATGCGCTTGACCCCACCACCCTGGTGTCCATAGTCGATGCTGTAGTGCTCACGGGTGGGAGCGCCTTCGGGTTGATCACGGCCCACGGTGCCCAGCGATGGTGCGAAGAGCAGGGGCGCGGTTTCGCCGTGCCCGGGGGAGTGGTGCCGATCGTTCCCGCCGCGGCGATCTTCGACTTGGGTCGCGGCGGCGACTTTGCCGCCCGACCGGACGAAGCCATGGGTTACGCAGCAGCGGCCGCGGCTGCAGCCTCAAGCGGGCACGCCGACGTCGTACGCGGAAACGCCGGCGCCGGCACGGGAGCAGTGATTGGCCGCGGCGCGTTCAAAGGGGGAGTGGGCACGTCCTCCATCACCCTTGACAACGGAGTGGTGGTGGGTGCGCTCGCAGTGGTGAACGCGCTGGGGATGCCTTTTGGCACGTCGCCCCGGTGGTCGGCGCCCGGGAACGCGAAAGCGGGGACGCCCCCGGCGTTGAACACCACGCTTGTTGTCGTCGCTACGAACGCGCTCCTCGACCCCGCCGAATGCAAGCGCACGGCGAGTGCGGCACATGCCGGACTCGCCCGGGCCCTGAGTCCTTCCCATACCCTCGCCGACGGCGACACTGTGTTCGCGCTGGCGACGGGCGCCGTCGGGCTTGACCGCAGTTCGGAGCAAGCGAGGCAGGTTTCGCTCATTACCTTGCAAAGCGCCGCGGCAGACGCCGTGCGCCTGGCTGTTCTTGACGGCGTCGCGTCCGCTGAAACAACGACGACGGCGGCAGGGACCTTCCCGTCCTACGGCGCGGTTTAGCGTGTTTAATGGGATTTCGCGACCCGGGGAAGAGTGACACCGTGCCGGTGTCTGCGCTAGCATGGGCGGATTTAACTTTCGCGCCGTATTGGCGTAGAGTTGTTTGTTGGTTGTCTGCGCAGCCACGCCCATTTAACAGGTCGCGAGTCCTGCTTTGTGGAGTGGCAGAAGCCGGACGGCCAAACAAACAAAAAACGTCCGCAGATTTTCCGGTGCCTAACCGGAGGATTGCGGCAAACAACAGTTAGCGGAGGATATGGCCAAGAAGGACGGGGTCATTGAGATCGAGGGCGTTGTGACTGAGGCGCTGCCCAATGCGATGTTTCGCGTTGAGCTCACCAACAAGCACATCGTTCTTGCACACATCTCGGGGAAGATGCGACAGCACTACATCAGGATTCTTCCTGAGGACCGCGTAGTGGTGGAGCTGAGCCCTTACGACCTCACACGTGGTCGCATCGTCTACCGCTACAAGTAATTGCTGGGCGGCAGCCTTGGGAAACCCGGGCGTAGCCGCAACAGCTGACCAACTGCAACACGCAAAGGAACGCCATGAAGGTCAAGCCGAGCGTTAAGCAGATCTGCGACAAGTGCAAAGTGATCCGCCGTAATGGCCGGGTCATGGTGATCTGCGAGAACCCGCGCCACAAGCAGCGCCAGGGCTAATTCCCCGCAAGGGAACTAGCGCCCGCGAGGGCAACCTGGGTTGCTAACCCACGCAAGTAAATAAAGGCAGCACAAGCTGAATTGGGACGTATAGAGCCCGGACAGCTAACCCCCGGTCGGAGGCTGGGGCCGCACTGAAAGTGCGGGTGTACTGCCTACGACCTCCGGTTTATTCAAGGAGTACTGCCACTATGGCTCGTCTCGCTGGCGTAGACATTCCCCGCGAAAAGCGGTTGGAAATTGCGCTTACTTACATCTACGGCGTGGGCAAGACCCGTGCACACGAAACCCTGGCTGCCACCGGCATCAGCGCTGACGTTCGCGTCAAGGACCTGACTGACGCCGAGCTGGTCCAGCTGCGTGACTACATTGAAGGCAACTACAAGGTTGAGGGTGACCTTCGCCGCGAAGTAGCAGCAGATATCCGCCGCAAGGTTGAGATCGGCAGCTATGAAGGCCTGCGTCACCGCAAGGGCCTGCCCGTACGCGGTCAGCGTACGAAGACCAACGCTCGTACCCGCAAGGGCCCGAAGCGTACCGTCGCCGGCAAGAAGAAAGCCGGCCGCTAGAAATAGCTGCTGACTTTCCCCCGATAACTTTCTGTAGGAGAAATAATGCCCCCGAAGACTCGTGGCGCGGTTCGCAAGCCGCGTAAGAAGGACAAGAAGAATATCGCGCTTGGCCAGGCGCACATCAAGAGCACCTTTAACAACACCATCGTGTCCATCACGGACCCGAACGGTGCTGTAATCTCCTGGGCTTCCGCCGGTGAGGTTGGATTCAAGGGCTCCCGTAAGTCCACCCCGTTCGCCGCCCAGATGGCTGCCGAGGCTGCTGCAAAGCGCGCCCAGGAGCACGGTCTGCGCAAAGTCGACGTTTTCGTCAAGGGACCGGGATCCGGACGCGAGACCGCAATCCGTTCGCTGCAGGCCGCTGGCCTCGAGGTTGGCTCCATCCAGGACGTCACCCCCAGCGCCCACAACGGTTGCCGCCCGCCGAAGCGCCGCCGCGTCTAATTGGCTTCTTGGCCTTTGCCGGCCGGGTCCGCTGCGGAACAGTTTGACTGTTCCGCAGCGCCCGGCCGGCAAAGCCGGAACCAAGCCGATTTCCACCACCTGTGTTGCGTCATATAGCGGATGCTCGCCGAAAGGAAACCTAAGTGCTCATTGCACAGCGCCCCACTCTGTCTGAAGAAGTAGTCTCCGAGAACCGCTCGCGTTTCATCATTGAACCGCTGGAACCTGGCTTCGGCTACACCCTCGGAAACTCCCTCCGCCGTACCCTGCTCTCTTCCATCCCCGGTGCCGCTGTAACCAGCATCCGGATCGATGGCGTGCTGCACGAGTTCACCACGGTTCCGGGTGTCAAGGAAGATGTCACTGAGATCATCCTGAACATCAAGAGCCTCTCCGTGTCCTCCGAGCACGATGAGCCGGTTGTTGCATACCTGCGCAAGCAGGGCCCCGGAATCGTCACCGCCGCGGACATTGCTCCGCCGGCCGGCGTCGAATTCCACAACCCGGATCTGCACATTGCCACGCTGAACTCGAAGGGCAAGTTCGAACTCGAACTGACCATCGAACGCGGCCGCGGCTACGTTTCGGCAGCTCAGAACAAGTCCGGAGACTCCGAGATCGGCCGTATTCCGGTCGACTCGATCTACTCGCCGGTCTTGAAGGTAACCTTCCGCGTGGAAGCTACCCGTGTTGAGCAGCGCACTGACTTCGACAAGCTGATTGTCGACGTCGAGACCAAGCAGGCTATCGCCCCGCGCGATGCCGTTGCCTCGGCAGGCACCACCCTGGTGGAGCTGTTCGGTCTGGCCCGCGAGCTGAACACCGCAGCTGAAGGTATCGAGATTGGCCCGTCGCCAACGGATGCTGCCTTGGCAGCTGACATGGCACTGCCGATCGAGGATCTGGACCTCACCGTCCGTTCCTACAACTGCCTCAAGCGTGAGGGCATCCACACCGTGGGTGAACTCGTTGCCCGCTCCGAGGCTGACCTGATGGACATCCGCAACTTCGGTGCGAAGTCCATCGATGAGGTCAAGGCAAAGCTGGTTGAACTGGGTCTGTCCCTCAAGGACTCCCCTCCCGGTTTCGACCTGGCAGCCCGCGCCGCAGCCATCGAAGAGGACGACGCCGCGTTCAGCGACGACGAGCTCTAACAAGCAGATCTTGGCCACCGAGTCCACGTTCGGACCCGGCCGGCCTTCATTACAGGAGAAATTACTATGCCTACCCCCACTAAGGGTCCGCGCCTCGGAGGCGGTCCGGCTCACGAGCGCCTGATGCTCGCGAACCTGGCAGCAGCGCTGTTCGAGCACAAGCGCATCACCACGACGGTCACCAAGGCCAAGCGCCTGAAGCCGTACGCAGAGCGCCTCGTGACCTTCGCCAAGCGCGGCGACCTGTCCTCCCGCCGTCGCGTGCTCGGCCTGATCAGCGACAAGGGCATCGTCCACGAGCTGTTCACCGACATCGCCGGCGCCGTTGCCAACCGCGATGGTGGCTACACCCGCATCACCAAGATCGGCAACCGCAAGGGCGACAACGCTCCCATGGCTGTCATCGAACTGGTCCTTGAGCCGGTTTCCCCGAAGCAGGCTGTGGTTGCCGAGGCAGCCGCCGCTGCCAAGCGCGACGCTGAGAAGGCTGCTCCGGCTGCCGAAGAAGCTGCTCCAGTTGCCGAGGAAGAGGTCGTTGAGACCGAAACCGCCGAGACTGAAGCCGTCGAGACTGAGGCTCCTGAAGCTGAAGCTGCTGAAACCGAAGAGGCTCCGGTCGCTGAGGAAAAGAAGTAATTCGCTGAATTCTTCACAGTAGACTTAAGTCTATGAACGATCGAAAACCCGCAGCCCCCGTTTTGGGGGGCGGCGGGTTTTTGCGTGTCCGGATGGATCTTTCGTACGACGGCGGCCCTTTCAATGGTTGGGCCCTGCAGCCGGGTCTGCGGACAGTGCAGGGTTCACTCGAAGAGGGGCTGGCGTTGATCGTGCGGCGTCCCGTGCGGGTCACCGTGGCTGGCCGCACCGACGCCGGTGTGCATGCACGGGGACAAGTGGTGCACATCGATCTGTCTGAGGCCGAGTGGAACGGACTCCCGAGGGGTCGCGAGATTGACCCCGCCGCTGCGCTGCTCCGGAGGCTTCGGGGAGCCTTGAGCCGCGTCCTGCGGGATGAAACCGGCGCCATTGAAGTGCACGACGTCGGACTCGCGCCTGAGGGCTTCGACGCCCGGTTCTCGGCATTGTGGCGCCGTTACAGCTACCGGATTGCCGATGGCCCGGAACGCTGGGACCCTGTCCTGCGCAGGTTGACCTTGTGGCACAAGTCCTCGTTGGACGAGGGTGCCATGAATGTGGGCGCCGCGGCGCTGTTGGGGCTCCAGGACTTCCGCGCATACTGCAAGCCCCGAGAGGGAGCTACCACTATCCGAGAATTGCAGCGGCTTGAGTTCGTGCGCGGCAGCGACGGCGTGCTGGTGGCCAATGTGCAGGCCGATGCCTTTTGCCACAACATGGTGCGGGCCTTGGTGGGATCGGCATTGAGTGTGGGGGAGGGCCTGGAAAGTCCGGAGTGGCTGCACGAGCGCCTGCTCGCGGGAGTCAGGGACGCCAAGTCGGTGCTGGCAGCGCCGCATCCCTTGGTTCTTGAGGAAGTTGCCTACCCGTCCGACGACGAACTGTTTGCGCGGGCCGAGCTGACCCGGGCCCGGCGGGAGTAAGTTTGGGGGCCTGTTGTCCGGGCTTGGTCTCCCAGATGCCGCCCTGACGTTGGACGGCCCCCTCCCGGCTCTGGGTACCGTGGAGGGGGCCTGCGAAGACCACCCGCGGGTCTGGGTATCGCGGGTGGTCGGTTTGAAGGCGCCCCAGATGCGCCGAGTTCATTTTCGAAGACCCATAAGGCACTCCGAGAGCCGTCCTAGGTAAACGCCGCTATGATGTTGATGGCTGCGGGGCCCAGCAGGACGATGAACAACACCGGGAAGATGCAGAAGATGAGCGGGAAGAGCACCTTTACAGGAAGCTTCATAGCCTTTTCCTCGGCTCGCTGCCGACGCTTGACTCTGGCTTGCTTCGCCTGCGTGCGGAGGATATTCGCGATGCCAATTCCGTATTTGTCTGCTTGAATGACCGCCCTAACAAAACTTCGAACGTCTGGGACTGTGGTTCTGGTAGCAAGTGCTTCGTAGGATTCCTGGCGCGGGCGTCCGACTTGGATGTCCTGTAGTGTTCGAGTGAGTTCCTGGGCCAGGGGCCCATTACCGTTGGTTCCGGCCCTTGCCATGGCCGATTCGAACCCAAGTCCCGCCTCAACCGCGATCAGCATCTGATCCAGGGTATTCGGGAGTTCCAACTCGATCGCTTGTTGACGCTTGATCCCCTTGTTGTAGATCAGCAGGTCCGGTGCGAAGTAGAGAAAAAGCGTCAAGAAGATCGCAAGGCCGAGGTTCGTCGACGACGGTGAATTGCTGAATAGAAGAAGACCGACCAAGGCTCCAGCCAGTGATGCGATGGGTTTCGAGATGATCAATTTCTCAAGCGGCATGGATTCGGGGCGTCCCGCCATCGCAAGCCAACGGTCAAGTTTCGCTTCATAGCTTCGGGGGGTCACTCGCTTCGATACCCCCAATAGCAAGGACGTGCGTTGAACGTCCGAACTACCGGCCCTGACCAGGCCGGTTCCGAGATTGGTTTGGACAGCCAAGGCGCCTTTTCTGTCCAAAGTGACAAGGACCCACGTGAAGTAGGCCAAAGGCAGCACAATAGCCGCAATGATTAGCCAGGCTATGGGAGTCATGGCAGTTCTCCTTAGAACTTAATCTTGATGACGCGGCTCATCCAGAAACCGCCGACGATGAAGAGCAGACAACTCACTGCAAGCATGACCATTCCAATCGGATTCTGGAACAACACGTCGAGGTAGCCGGGATTCACTACTCTCATGAACAGTCCGACGCCTACGGGAAGGGCCATCAGGATGTAGGCAGACATCTTTCCCTCGGCGCTTAGGGAACGAACATGTCCCTTGATTTCACTTCGCTCGCGAATGGTTGACGCGACCTGCTCAAGAACCTCGGCCAAATCGCCGCCGACTTCACGGTTGATCTGGATCGCCTGACCGATCCAACGGAAATCCTCGCTCTGCATACGGTCAGCGCACTCATCTAAGGCCTGCCGCGCATCCATGCCGATGCGAGTTTCGTTCACGATCCGGCCGAATTCTTCTGAGCTCGGAGCATCAGCCTCCAGCGCGGCGGCTTCTATGGAGCGCATTACACTGTGTCCGGCGCGCAGCCCACCGATAAGCATTTGGATGGAATCGGTCATTTGACCATCGAATTTCCCGCGCCGTTTGTCGGTAAGCATTCCCAACACAATTCTTGCCAGGAACGGAGTCGCCACAGCAGCAACAACGCCGATGAACCAATTGACGATCAGGATTCCAAGAACGCCTGCGACGAGGGCACCTGCGGAGACGAGCACGGTGAAATCTGCAGGAGTCATTTTCACGCCTGCGTTGTAAAGTACCGCACGGTTGTACGGGCCACCCGATTCGCCAAGAACCCCAGCTACTGCGTCGGCTGCGGACTGGGAAACTTTGCTGATAGCGGATTGCTCAACCTGGCGGCCCAAGCGCCGGCGATTGAGCGGAAGCGAACCATGGTGTGGCTTGAATGCAACAAATAGCAACACGAGCAGAGACGCGAGACAGAGCGTCAAGCCCAGCACTGGAACCGTTAGGGCGGTCATGTCTATCGCCTCCCGAGCGGCAGGGCTTCGACACCGAACACTGCCGGCGACACGGCGATACCTAGTTCGGCAAAGCGATCAAGGAACCGTGGACGTATTCCAGTCGGAATCGGTTTGCCAAGGAAACGTCCGTGTTGGTCGATCCCCGCGGAGTAGTCGAACAAGAAGGCATCCTGCAAGGTCACGATCTCTCCCTCCATGCCCTGCACTTCGGTGACGTGGGTGACTCGGCGGCTGCCGTCGCGCAAACGCGTGACTTGGACGAGAAGGTCCACCGCGGAGGACACTTGCTCACGGATGGCACGGAGCGGAAGATCCATTCCTGCCATGAGTACGAGCGTCTCCAGGCGCGCAATGGCGTCGCGCGGTGAGTTCGCGTGCACGGTTGAAAGCGACCCGTCGTGACCAGTGTTCATGGCCTGCAGCATGTCCAGGGACTCACCGCCACGAACCTCGCCCACAATGATTCGATCTGGCCGCATGCGGAGGGAATTGCGAACGAGTTCCCGTATGCCGATGGCACCCTTACCTTCGATGTTCGGAGGGCGGCTTTCCAAACGGACCACGTGTTGCTGCTGTAGCTGAAGTTCTACGGCATCTTCGATGGTCACGATGCGGTCTTCCTCAGGGATGAATGACGACAGCACGTTGAGCAAGGTGGTCTTACCGGTGCCGGTTCCTCCCGAGACGATGATGTTCAAGCGCGCGCGAACGCATGCGCTCAGCAGTTCCGCGATTTCAGGAGTGAGCGAACCCCACTCAATGAGGTTCTGTACCGTGAGGGGTACATGGCTGAATTTCCTGATGGTGAGGGATGGACCGTTCACCGCGAGCGGAGGAATGATCGCGTTGACACGGGAGCCGTCCTCCAGCCTCGCGTCCACGAGCGGGGACGATTCGTCGATGCGACGACCCACACGGGAGACGATTCGCTCAATGACTTTCCTAAGATGGTCGTCTGAACTGAACTGTGCTCCCGTCAAGGTGATGTGGCCATGGCGTTCGATGTAGATCTGGTCGAATCGATTGACCATGATCTCGGTGACTGAGGGATCTTCAAGCAGGCGCTGAAGGGGGCCGTAACCCATCACCTCGTCAGCGATCTCTCGAATGAGGCGTCTACGTTCCTCAGGCGAGAGCGGTACCTGCTCCTGGTCGATGACGGCCGACAGTTCATCAATGGCCGTGGCGCGAAGCTCATCTTCGGATGAAGATGTATCGCCAAACCGCGTTCCCATACGCTCAAACAGAGCCTGAGCTGCACGCTGTTTTAGTCCGGCCAAAGCATCGACGGCGGGCGATTCCTGGCCCCCGGTAAATGACAGTGGCGATGCCGTCCGAGCAACTGGCGTCAATGATGGGACCGCAGCAACCAGCGCAGGGGCCCCGGCGGGTGGCGACTCGATGCCCTTGGAAAAATCCGGGTTGGCACCCACCACTTCGGGAGAAGGATGTGAGCTGGAGAGTCGGGCTGAAAGTTTCATGACACAACCACCCGTCGGTGCTGTTGGTTGTGGGTGGTTGATACCCACTTTGGATCGAAGCGGTCTACGAGCTTCTTCAAGCCCTTTGCGGCGGAATCGCGTGTAGCGCCCTGCAGCACAGGGATTCCTCGATTGGTAGTGAAAGGCAGCGTCCGTGAACGGGGAATGACCGTGTCAATCGGTACCCCGATGGTTGCTTCGACATCCTGCACCGAGATTCCGCTTCTGCGATCGGCGAAGTTCAACACAGTATGTCTGCCTGCGGGGAGCAGCTGAAGTTCCTTCAGGACGCCGAAGCACTTGCGGAGGCCGCGTATGCTCGGGACGTCCATGCCGCATACCCATACGCCGTCTGTAGCCAGTTCCAACGTGGCCAGGCAATGTTCGCCGAGTCCGGGGGCCGTGTCCACGACAACATACTTGAATTCGCCGGCCAACTGATTGAGGAGCTGGGAAACGTGATCCGGCGTGATGTAGTCCGATTCTGCTGGCGTCCGTGGGGCACAAAGCGCGTAAATGCCCGCGGGGTGCACGGTGAGGAAGGCTTTGAGGACCATGGAATCCTGGGAAGCCGCCCCGCGGACTGCTTCAGTGATCGAATGCTCAGGTTCAAGCAACAACCCAGAAGCAACGTCCCCGAATTGCAGGTCAAGGTCAACGATGACGACGCCCATGGGCGCCAGCTTCCCCAACCCAATAGCCAGATTTGTTGCAACAGTGGTCTTCCCCACGCCACCTTTGGGCGACATGACGGCGACCACGCGTCCCCGCGATTGGCCGGGATCTGCAGCAGGGGCCATCCCACGGCGGCGGCTGGCTGAAGCTAGGCATGCTCGCTCAAGCAACACGCGGAGTTCGTTGACGTCTATTTCCGGAGCGACCACGTCGCGGATCCCGGAATGCATAGCCTTCAGAATGAGAGCCGGACTTGGTTCGGCAATAAGCAATAGGCTGATCTCCGGGTATTGGAGATCAAAGACGGTTGCGAGTTTCAAGGCGCTTTCCGGTGTAACTCCTGGGCCGAGAATCAGGACTTCCGGCGGTGCGCCATTGAGCTGTCCAAAGACGTCGTCCGGTCCGCCGGACAGGACGTCCGGAGACAGAGTCTGCAGTTCGCCGTGAAGGGCCCCGGCAATGGCCTGCCGCACGCGGCCTTCAAAATCCCGAACTGCTGTGATGGCTACAAAACGGCTCATCAGTACAGCCCTCCAAAGGTGGTGACCGGAGGATTGCTCTTCTTAGTGGTATCCGTTTGCTTGGCGAGCCAGAGAGTTCCGAATTCTGAACCGAAGACCATCTTTGAGGCGTCTGCGTCGCTCCTAGCCACAGTGACGAACGCAGATCCATTGGGCATTGCCACTGCAGGGTCCGTGGAAGTGGAACCGGCTTTCTGTGTTGCCGGTGGGGCCTGTTGCACGGCAGTCACAAGGACATCGTGGAAAAGAATTCCAGTTGACTGCTTCGATCCTGCCGGTATGTTCGTGCCGGCGGGCATGGCCTCGTCGGTCTTGAATGAGCTGTACACAGTGACTTTGTCACCAGCTGCAAGCCGCCCGCCCAGGATCCGTTCGGGTGTGAGCAGGAAAGTAACTTCTGTCATACCGTCGGGAACCGGTACTGTTCCCGGAACCAGTTCTCCTGGTGCCACTAGCCTGGATGCGATGAGCTGCTCCCCAGGTGCCAGGCTGACGGATGTGACCTTTCCGTTCTGACCGCTCAACTCATGGAGGGCGCCCGTGGTGATGGCTGACTGTGGTATGGACTTCAGCTCGACTTTGCTGCCGAGATCTTCGGCTTTTGTTCCAGCGGGAATTGCGTCCTTGACAACAAGTATATTTGTGGGTTCCATCCCTTTCGCTGCCCTGGCGTCGGCGCCCTGAACATAAACAACAAGTAGTACGGCTCCGACAACTGCCAGCAACAGCGCTGCAATGCCTCCCAGTAGGCGTGATTTCACTTGACTAGCTCCTTTCAAATCCCAGATCAGATGAGTTGGCTAAACAGGGCCCTAGAACTACCCCGTAAGCGCGATCACGGAAGCCCCGTAGTTGGGCAGTCCTCCGCCAATCGACATTCCCTCTTGGAGGGAAACAAGACGTACGAAATAGCCCTGAAGTCCGCGGCAGTTACCCGTACAGCTCGGCGCAGCAGGATCAACAACGGCACCCGAGCCGCTGAATTTGTAGCCGGTTACCTGGAATGCGCCGAATCCGACAAGGGTGTAGGTTGCATGGCTACCGTTGCCGGTGGCTGAGTTGAAGAGGGGAACCAGGACAGGTTTGGCCATCAGCGTCGAAAGAACGGCGTTGCAAGCGGGGTCGTTCGGGAAATGATTTCCGGGCTGGCCGGTGACTTGCGCTGAAATGTTGATGTTTGTAGAGCAACCCGTATTGGTAACGAGCCAGCCAAATCCGCCCGGCTCGTAGCCGTTCTGCGCTGCACATCCCGGGTACGTGGGGGCGTTCGTGTCGTAACGCATCAGGATATGGGTCGGCACCGGGTCGCCCGTGAAATTGCCAGTCGACTGCAGCTGCGCCAGCTGGCTCGGCGAGAGGTATTTCTTGAAGACGCACTCGCTCATCGTCCAGGGAAGGCTCGTGCCGCTCGAAGGCGCCCCCCAGGACGCTTGGGCAACGGCTCGAACGTCGGCCGAATTGATCCCCAGCACTCGCGCGAAGAACAAGGAAAAGCTGTTGGCACCTGTGCCGGCGTCGCGGGAGTTTGTTTCGACACGCACCGTGGTCGCCTGCGGGAAAGTGATGGAAGAGACTCCGCTTGAGCCGTCGTTGGCGTTACCGTTGGCAAGCTGTGACGCAGTCGTATTGGTATTCCCGCAATTGCCGGCCGCACAATCGTTGGCTATAGCGAGAGCCGAGGAATCGGCCCCGTTCTGCAGCTGGGCCTTCTCCGCATACAAGGCACCGACGTCGACGGCGAGGGCGGCGAAGCCGAGCAGGACCACGAGGAGGAAGGCGACGATCAGGGTCGTCGCCCCCTTCTCACTGCCGTCGGGAGATTCAACTTTCCGATGTCCAAGGAAGTGAGTACTCTTCAGCCGCCGCATTTCATCACCCCGACTCCAGTCATTGACAATGGAAAGATTCCAGGAATCCCGAAGGCTCCGCCATTCAGGAAACCCGTCAATGACGGAAGAGAGATCCTGGTGGTAACTGTGACGTTCGGAGTCGGCACGGACGAGCAACTTGAGGCGTTATTAGTGACCGTCATTCCCAGCCCGCTTAGTGATGGTGCAGCATTCTGCGCCGCGCCGGTGACGTCGGGGTTGGAGTCCTTGTAGTGGATGGCTGCATATCTTGCGCCTTCCCGGGCCGCCTGTGTCAAGGAGACCTGAACGTTCAGCACCCGGCCGAACTCAATGATTCCAATCAGAATCAGAAGCAGCAGCGGGAGGACAATCGCGAGTTCGACGGCTACTGCGCCGCGTTCTTTCTGTTTCGCTTTCAAGAACATCTCCCAGAATTGGGTCCCGAATAAGGAGAATCGCCCAGGTTCAACGTGGGTTCTTCGTATTAAGCGGTTTGGCTCCGGCAGCGGTTCGCACCACGACCGGAGCCAAACGATGATGTGAGGGCTAAAGGCTTGTTGTGACGCCTGCGAACATAGCCTTGATTGCTAGTCCCAGCGGACCAATGGCGGCCAGGACTACGACGGCGATAAGGGCGACCATGATGCCGTATTCCACCATCGTCGCCCCTTTCTCGGAATTGAGCCGTTCCTTGACCCCAGCGATGAATGAGACTACGGAGAGCATGAGAGATGACATTGGAAAACCTTTCCCAGATAAGTGACTTTGTCGACGAATTCCGGTTGCCCTATTTCTCGTGTGGCGTTCGGATTTCGATAGGACAAGAATTGCCCCTGGGCGGGTTAACAAACAATGCGTAGTGGTACTCGTCTTTTCTCTGAACTGCCGCGTCAACTACTCGTAAGAGGGGCGCGGGTACTTGGTTTTTCTGGCTAAGTACTACTCAAGCTCCGAGGCAGCGGTGGCCTGTGGGTCTGAAGAGAAGCCTGCGAAGATAGTCCGCACCTCGGGAAACGAGCAGTACCACTCCAGTTGCTGCGGCGAAGATGGGCCGGTCCTGAACCGCCTTGGAAGGCTTGATTCCGCGTCTCAGTAGCAACAGCAGCACCGTCGTAACCCCGCCCACCACGAACCCCAGCAGTCCCCCCTAGAACACTTGGCTCCAGACCAAGTGGCCCAAGTACATTCCGAGTGGCGCTGCGAGCTTTACACCGCCCATTCCGAGGCCTCCTGAGAAATTAATCCGCGAATTAGGTTCCCAAGGAACAAAATGTCGCCGCCCGCCGTCGCGCGCAGCAGTGCAGGCCGGTCTGGAACTCGCACAGCGGATGTAGTTAACAGTCAAGCCAGCAGCGAGCGTGCGGTTCGGATGCGCTCCGCCAGCCTCTATGCCGATCTGGCACTGGGCGCCCTGGAAACGAGAATCTGGTCGCAGGAACAGGCAGGAACCGGCTCGAGGACGCCGCACCAAACACGCCGGCGCTAGTGGCGCAGGATGGCCAGGGTGGGGCATTGAGTTCGTCGAAACCGACCAGCCACCGGGCTGACCCGACGTGCGGGGTGGTTGCGTCACGGCGGGAGGGAAGGAACAACGCTTCCAGCGGATCCGGGACACCCTTGTCGCCGGCCCCGTGGAGGTCCTCAGGTCCAAATACCGCTGGTACTGCGAAGACCGGCGTGCAGGAGGTTCTCGTTCGTTGACTGGGAACAGCTCAGGGTCTTGCTGCAAGGTCGAAGCCAACAACGCCGCGATCAAGAACAGCAAACGCACCGCCCTTAACGGTTACCGCAATCCAGTCAACTACAAATCGGTCATTCTCTTGAGAAGTGCCGTCAGGACGGCGGCATGACACTCATCCCGGGGAATCCCTTTCCCCACGAACCACCAAGAGTCCGCCAAGGAGCGGGGGATCCTGCCTGGCCGATGCGTGGCACGGGCAGGGGCGAACTGGGGCCACCCGGTCTTCACGGAAGCCCCGGAATCGAGGGATACTCCGAAGGACGTCGCCGTGGTCAGCCCTGCACGGGAGACCAGCGACGGGCCCCGTCCTGGCAACAGGAAGGGGCGGGAAACGGAGGTCGTCTTAAACACGCGAAGGGCGCTCCTTAACCCGGCGAAATGGCGGTCTCGAAAACCACTATTTCCCAGTTCAGGCGAGTTCTAGCGGTTGTTGCAACACCCCCTGAAAACCGGGAGTTGCAACAACCTTGGAAACACCACTGATAGACA